>CAWJQW010000001.1:0-388185 GCA_963845135.1 uncultured Gammaproteobacteria bacterium
GCGCCTGCTCCTCTCTCATCAGACAGTGAATGGAACTCGATCGAGAACGGCCGGCGACGGTTTAACAAATATCTTTCCACTGTAACCATCAACGACTATCTGCTGACCTTTGATACGGTTGACGGGCAGACTATCCAGGCCCATGACCGAAGGGATACCCAGGGCATGAAGAGGGGACGGCGAGATGGCGGCGAAAGTGAAGAACCTTTTGATGAGATGATCGCGACCAGATACTCGAGAGGCACCTCGGCAAACTGCGAGACCGTCACCTCTTCTCCGACGAGGACCACCGGTCCTGAAATTTCCTGACGATTCGTCTGCTGTGCCTGCAGATGCATCAGGATACATGCACTACCGACAGGGACAACGCCCTGGTGTCTACCATCAAGGTCACGCGCTGTTGGCTGGCGCCAGCCGATGCCACGCCGACTAAAACCAGGCACGGTAACAAACAATAAACCAGCCGGCATAAGCGGCGTAGGAGAGTCTTCTGTGGATGCGCGGTCTGCACGGGGAGTTTGCTCAAGGCGGCCTCACGAATGAACCCAGTATAAAGCAAATAAAAGCGGCCCTCGTGAGTCAACCTGCCCGTCAGCAAAAGGCGACCGGCCCGATCACTCCAGGTCCCAACGCGAACCAGGCAGCAGTGCCAATTGCTTTAGCAACTGAACCCAGTATATTGCTGGCTACAGGGGCAAAAGACCATCACACCAACAGAACCTTCGAGAGCACCGATGCAACGAAACCTAGTAAACACTTTTGCAATATTGATGGCAGCTGCCGTATTCAGCCCGGCCAACGCCCAGGAAGAGCTGGTCTACATTGCCGTGGACCCCTGCCGGATAGTCAATACCACCAAGGGCCTGGAGCAACCGGTGCCGAAGAACGGGCATACCAACTTCAGAGTGTCTGGAACCGCCGGCGAGCTGTCTGACCAGGGCGGCAATCAGTCAGGCGGATGTCCGGCTCCCGAAGGCCGGGAGGGGCAGCAGCCCGCGGCTATCGCGGCCTATGTGATTGCCGTTCCTGCGCCAGGCTCGGACAACAGCGGCATTTTGACCGCGTACCCTTCTGATCGGCCCTCACCGCCACCCGGAACCGGCTCCACCGTCAATTTCGAGGAGGGCCAGACCATTGGTAACACCACCATCATTACACTGTGCCAACCCGAGGATTGCCCGGCGGACGGTGAATTTGCCATCCTGGCAAGGAACACGGAAGAGCACGTCATCGTCGATGTTCAGGGTTATTTTTACCAACCCACGTTGCTTCCCGGCTACGAAATCGTACAGGCGCCCTTTGCGGTAGCGAACCGCAATGACGTGTTAGCCGAAGCACGTTGCTCCAGCGGCAAAAGAGTGATTAGTGGCGGGGGAAGCCTGGTAAATTCAGACTGGGTGATGGACGGCAGCTACCCGCGAACTGATGGCCTGGCCTGGCGTGTTAGCTACAAAAGCACGGGAGCGACATTCAGCGTGGCAGGGCAGGTATGGGCAATCTGTGCCGCGGGCAACTGACCCTTTTACGACGACCCGTCTAATCGAAATAGTACTCACTCATCGCCAGTGACACCATGCTGCCCAGGTCACAGAATCCCGGCAAGTGCTCGATCATCGTGTGTACCGCCTCTTCCGAGCCGAAGTAGCGCTCGTCATCGACAAAGTCTTCCAGCGTATGAAAGTGCTCACACACAATCGCCAGATAATCAGGAGCGCCAGCCGTTAGCGGACGCGCAACCGCGTTGCGCACGTAAGACCAGCGCAGCGGGTGAAGCTCAAAAGACTGTTCCGAGTGCAATACCTGCCAGGTATGGTAGAAATCCTCCAGCGAGACATCCTCCGGTTTGCCGTTCATACCGAACTGGGTGACACCGGGGCGCCTTAACCCGCCTGCCCAGGCAAGCTCAAAACCCTGGGGCACTGACTCGGTCACCAGATAGCCTTGAAGACTGTCGCTTTGGCTTGCAAGCAAAGCTTCTATGGGGCCGCGACGGTCCAGGGAGTCCAGCCAGAAGGAAAATACGGCAGAAACCTCCCGCCATGGCCCCATCAGCCTACCCGGTGCACTGCCCTCTATCTGGTCATTGAGATCGGCCACGTTGACCGTAATCTGGCTGGCGCCATGAGCACGCATGTCATCGATCAGGTCATGCAAAAAGCGCTCACGGAGCTGCTCCGGGGGCAACATCGCGTCTAATTGCAAAACGTAGATAAGCTTTTCCACTATGTCACCTCAGGTCTAAAGACTGGTTGATCAGCTTGCCACTGCCCGCTGGAAAGCGGGGCGCGCCATCGCGCGGTCAAGGTATGCGCGCACGCGCGGGGTGGCGTCCGTTATGTAGCCAAGGTGGTCGGCAATCATCAACCCGAACACCAGCATGATGTCCGCGGCACTGAAGGCGTCGCCCAGTATCCACTGCTGCTGCCCCAGCGACGTCTCGACAACGTTTACCAGCTCCGCGGCAATTTCGCGTCCGCGCTCCACTAATGCGGGAACACGCCTTTCTTCTGGCAGTGCGCCGCCATGCGCAACGATTTCACCCATGATCACGGTCAGCGGGTTCTCGCCATACTCCAACCACTGTATGGCCAGTGCGCCGGCCTGCGTGTCCCGGGGTGGGATAAGCAGACCATCGCCGTATTTCGCGTCCAGGTACTGCAGGATTGCGCTGGTTTCCCAAAGCACAAAACCGTCGTCTTCTATCGCGGGCACCTTACCCAGAGGATTAACGGCCAGGTATTCCGGGCGCTTCATCGCGGCACTGAACATCTCCATGGACTGAGCCGATAATCAAGACCGATCTCCTCACAAAACCAGACGACGCGCATGGAGCGCGACAGTGGGGAATGATAAATGGTTATCATGGCAAGTCGGCTCTCTTAATATACAAGGGCTATGTCAATAAGGGATATGCACGCAGGGCTAGGGAAGCGTAACGCGGATAAGCTTTCCTTCACTGCCATCCGTGAGGATATAGAGATACCCGTCTGTGCCCATTCGCACATCGCGGATGCGGGACTCGAGCTCTGCAAACAAGCGACTCCTGCCCCATGACCGCGCCACTTTCCAAATCGACGCGGCGCACTTCCCGGTCAACAAGCGCTCCGATAAAGAGGTCACCGCGCCACTCGGGAAAGTGATCGCCCGAGTAGATGGCCATTCCGGAAGGCGCAATGCTGGGCACCCAGTGCACCAGGGGGGGCGTGATGCCCTCTGCTTCGGTAAACGGCGACACATAGGCGCCGCTGTAATCCACTCCATGGGTGACAGCCGGCCAGCCATAGTTATTGCCGGCGACAACCACGTTGACTTCATCGCCGCCTCGCGGGCCGTGCTCGTGCATGTAGACGACACCTGCCGCAGCGTCCAGTACCAGCCCCTGCGGGTTGCGGTGTCCGTAGGTCCAGACCCGGCGGCTACCTTGACCCGTAAACGGGTTGTCGTCGGGTATGCTGCCATCGTCATTGATGCGCAGAATTTTTCCCAGTTCGCTCTCCGGGTCCTGGGCATCCTCCCGGTATTCAAAGCCTTCACCCGTGGTCAGCAGCAATGTGCCGTCAGGGAGAAACAACATCTTGCCGCCGTAATGCTGGGGCGTGGCCTTGAGCGGTGATACCAGCAAAATCTGCTCGGCGTTTTGCAGACGATCCCCAGCCAATGTTGCCTTGATAATCGCCGTGCCATTGGCCTTGGGTGTGCCATGGGCATAGGAGAGGTAGACAGTCTGGTTGGTGCTGAAGTCCGGGTGCAACAGGATGTCGAAAAAGCCCCCCTGCCCCGCATAGTAGGTGTCGGGAACGCCCTGGATCTCGGTGGTGCCAGCCCCTTCGCTCACGCGCAGGAGCTTGCCGCCGCGCAAGGTCACCAGGAATTCACCGTCGGGCAATTGCGCCACAGACCAGGGTTCGTTCATCCCCTGCGCCACAGTCTGCAACTCGTAATCTTCTGCCAAAGCTGCGGCGGTGACGCAGCAAAGCGCAACCATGGCCAGGAGGCCAGACAGTGATCTGGACAGGTAATGCTTCATCCGCTTTTCCTTCTGTCGATTGTCCGTCATTATAGGCACAACTGATAACCGGGATGTACCTCATGCTGCGCGTCGCCAAAGCTTTCTTTCCAGCGGTCATTGCGGCTTACCTGCTGGCCAGCGTGATCTTTACGCAGATGACACTGGCAACGGTCCAATCGTTCGGGCTGGAGGTTTCCTTCACCCAGCGACTGGCGGCGACCTGGCACGACATCCTCGGCATGGCCTCCAGCTACCTGCTCCTGCTGCTGGTCGCTTTCCTGATTGCACTCCCGGTGGCTGCGGGCCTTACCCGGTTGCTACCCGCCAGGCGGGCGTTCCTGTTCACCCTCGCTGGCTTCGTTGCAGTGGTAGCACTGCACGTCATCATGAAGTTAGCGCTGGGTTTGTCTGGAATCGCGGTGACACGCACCTTCTTCGGCTTGCTCGGCCAGGGTCTGGGCGGCGCGCTCGGCGGCTACGTTTATCACCGCCTCAGCCTTGGGCCAACCGCAAGCGCCTGACCACGCCAGCTTTCCAGCAACCCAATGAAGCTGCCCTGTACCGGGCAGCTGCCGGCGCCCTCTAGGCGGGTCGCAATGCAGTATAACCGGGCTGGTCGATACTCAATTGACCGGCCACCGTCTGTCGCAAGTGATCCCTCAGGCCGCTGGTGTCCAATGACAGACCGTCGCGCAATGCCCTGGCCAGGTGCCAGCGCAGCTCATCGAGTGAGCCTTTACCCAGGAGGGCCTGAAGCCTGCCGTGTTCGGCCTCAGCGAGGCCAGGCCCACTGAGGAACTCGCGCTGGGCAATGCCCAGCGAATTGGCCGCGACCTTGGCCAGGAAAGAAAAGTGTTTGTCCTCGTTCTTCGCCACCTGCTCCTTCAGAAAGACCCTGACGCCCTCCAGCATTTCCGCCGGCATGGGCAGTTGCGTGCCCTGGTCCAGTTCCGCTGCTGCAGGCAAGTCGAATTCACCCGGGAACAACAGGTTCACACAGTCCATCTGCGCCTCGGAAGAGCGCCTGCCTATCACCGGCCGCTCGAGGCTGGGTGTTTGTCCGGTGCGCCAGGTTGCGGCCATGTGCAGTGTCGATACGGACCACCAGAAGGAACCGAAAACCTGCCAGAACCGCAGGTCCTCATGGCTGACGTCGACGCCCGATTGCGCCTGGTAGCCGGCCAGTAGATCCGCGACTGTGCCAAACCCGCCGACGGTCAGGTCAGCCTGACCGAAGCGCCAGGAATTGACACAGAGCCAGCCGAGGTCGCGTACCGGGTCGCCAATCTGGGCGAGCTCCCAGTCCAGCACCGCACGGACACCGCTGTCATCGATCATCAGGTTACCGTTGCGAAAATCTCCATGGACCAACGCCCGGCGCGAACGACTCGGCAAGTGCTCCAGCAGCCAGCGCGCAGTGAAATCGATCATCGGGGCGGGTAGCTCCAGCGTCTGGTACCAGTCCCAGGTTTCCTGCACCAGCCCCGCAGGCGTGACTTCGGGCAAATGCTCTGCCAGGTTGGCATCGACTTCTATCGCATGCAGGCGAGCCAGAATTTCGCCGCATTGCCTCGCCAGCTGGGGGCGGATGCCCGCCAGTGATTCTGACCGCACAATACGCTGGCCCAGTGTCTCGCCCTCCAGCCACTCCATGAGGAAGCCATTGCCAAGACCATCGCTCGCCTCAAGCACATGGACAACACCGGGCACGGGAATGCCCGCCTCGCCCGCGCGTTGCAGCAGGTGAGCTTCAGTCGCCAGGTCAATCTGGCCAAGACTGGGGCCGCCTTCCAGCGTCGGGGGACAGCGGCGCAGCGCAAACTGCGCCTCTGCGCCGTCAAGCTCAACCCTGATGCGAAAGGTTTGCTGACTGGCGCCGGCGGTGAGCTGCTGGCATTCCTTCAGCGTGCGAAAGCCCGCCACTGCTTTGCGCAGCATCGCCTCCAGTGACTCGGTGAATTCATCCGGCGCAGGCATCAACTGACTCCCTTGGGTTTTTGCTGTTTCATGAAACCGAACATATAACCGGCGATTCTGCGCATCTGGATTTCGTCCGCGCCCTCGGTGATGCGGTAGCGGCGGTGATGGCGGTAAATGTGTTCAAACGGTTTGTAGCGTGAATAGCCCATGCCGCCATGCACCTGCATGGCGGTATCGGCAGCCTCGCAACAGAGGCGATTCGCCTGGTAATTACACATCGACACTTTATCTGACACAGAAAAGGCGCCGTCCTGATCCATCAGCCAGGCTGTCTTGTGAATCAGCGCCCGCAGCATTTCGCAGCGTGCCTGCAAGTCCACCAACGGAAACTGGATGCCCTGGTTGGCCGACAGGGGCTTGCCAAAGGGCTTGCGCTCGCCCGCGTAGCGCACCGCCTCATTGACGCAGTACTGCGCGGCACCCAGGCTGGAGGCCGCCTGGCGAATGCGGTTCTCGTTGAAGAAGTGCTGCACCACCTGCAGGCCCCTGCCCTCGCCGCCAAATATCGCCGTGTCGGGAACGCGGACATCGGTAAAGCTCACGCGCGCATGATCCGTGGGCATATTGAAGGTCCACAGGTACTCCTCGACGTTCACGCCGGCGGCGTCCATGGGTACCAGGAAGGCAGTGATGCCACGCGCATCGCCGGGTTCGCCGGAGGTGCGGGCCATTACCATGTCGGCGTGCGCTATATGTACGCCGGTGTTCCAGGTTTTCTCGCCATTGATGACCCAGTCATCACCCTCCCGGGTCGCCGCGGTTTCCATCCAGGTGGCATCGGAGCCGTGCTCTGGTTCGGTAATGCCAAAGGCAAATCCCTGGGAAGCGTCTTTCAGCCCGGCTAGCCACTGGGCCTGCTGCTGCTCTGTACCGTATTCCAGCATCAGCAGCAGCGCGATATTGTTGCCGACGATGGAATGCTCGTTCTGCAGGTCATTGTGCAGGCCAAGACCCTGTGCCGCGAGATGCTCGCGGATAATCGCCATACCCAGGTTACTGCCGTTGCGCCCACCGTGCTCCTCCGGGAATGGGTAGCTGAAAACACCGGCTGCAATCGCCAGCTGCTTGGCCTGGTGCAGCAATGCCTCCCACTCGGCATTCGGCAGACCGTCCCGGTCCCAGTCGGTGCGGGCGTCTTCACGACGGTGGTCGAAAAACCGGATGTTGTCGTCTGCCTGTTCCAGAGGCTTGATGCTGGTCTCTATGAAAGCATCCAGTTCAGCAAGGAAATCAGCGATGTCCCGGGGAATTCTAAAATCCATTGTGTGCAATCCTTCTTTTCGAGCAACCGTAAATCATATCCCCCGGGGCTGGCCAGCGATATCTTGCCCGCACTGTCAGTGCACATTGGACAAGGGTGCTGCACCGGCTATTCTGATTTACAGGACCTTGTCTTCTAATCAACCGCTACCCGTAGAGACCCTGCCCGAACCCATGCGCGAGCAAACCAGCAACCCTATGCCTGAGCAACCTGTCCAGGTCACTGCATGGTACTGCCAGTCCCCGGCGGAGTTGCTGGTAAATCTTAACAGTGACGATGACGGCCTGAGCATGAGTGAAGCCGCATCACGACTGGCGCAAAGCGGCCCCAACGAGATCGAGTTCAAAAACACCCCTGCCTGGGTGCGCTTCCTGCGCCAGTTCAACGACCCGATGGTGATCATCCTGATGATCACCGCTGTCGTTACCGGCACGCTTACCGCGCTGGGCAGCCACATGCTCCCCGACACCATCGTTATCGCCAGCGTCGTGTTACTCAACGCCATCCTGGGCTTTGTCCAGGAAGGCAAGGCCGAGGGCGCACTGGATGCGCTGCGCAACATGATGGTGCAGGAATGCCTGGTGCTGCGCGACGGCGACCAGCAGCGTATCCCGGCCAGGGAACTGGTTCCCGGTGACATCGTGGTGCTGGACGGGGGAGACAAGATCCCGGCCGACGTGCGCTTTATCGAGGTCAGCGACATCCATGTGGACGAATCCTCGCTGACCGGTGAGTCCGTTCCGGTGCAAAAGACCACCGACGCGCTTCACGGCGAGGACCTGGTACCGGGCGACCAGAAAAACATGGGCTTTTCCGGCACCTATATCACCCGGGGCACCGCCAGGGCGATGGTGGTCGAGACCGGCCGGCACACGGTCTTTGGCCAGATCGCCGATATGGTCAAGGAAGCAGAGTCAGGCCTGACGCCGCTGCAGCGCAAGATGAAAGAGTTCGTGCAGACACTGATCATCGCAATCCTGATTGTCGGCGCTTTCAATTTCCGCTACGGCGTCTATCTGGGTTACAGCACGACTTACAGTTTCCTGGGGCCGTGTCGCTGGTGGTAGCGGCCATGCCCGACATGCTGCCCGCGCTGGTGACCTCGATCCTGGCCCTGTCCGGCGTGGTGATGGCGGGACGCAAGGCCCTGATCCGCAAGCTCCCCGCGGCGGAAACGCTGGGCGCCACATCGGTGATCTGCTCAGACAAAACCGGCACCCTACCGAGAACCGGATGACTGTGACCCGGGTTTACGCCGGCGGCCAGGTTTACGATGTCACCGGCACAGGCTACGCCATCGAAGGGCAGTTCCTGCGCAATGGGCGAGCCGTTGATGCCGGCGAAAACCCCTGCTCTTATGCAGCTGCTCGAATGCGGCTTCTATTGCAACAATGCCCACCTGAGCGGCGAAGGTGGCACTGGCGACCCCACCGAGCTCGCGCTGCGCATAGCCGGGGCAAAGGCCGAGCTGGTCGCCGACGGCGTGCACGCGACTGGTGGAGATTCCATTCGACTCCTCGGCCAAGTACATGGCGGTACTGGTCGAGAGCGCCGGCGAGCGTACTATCCTCGCCAAGGGTGCGCCGGAGGTGGTCGTGCAGATGTGCAGCAGGAGCTCAGTCCTGAGGCAGAGGGCAGCGCATTCGATGCAGAGCCGCTTGCAGAGCGCACAGGGCGTTTGCCCGGGACGCCCTGCGCACGCTGGGTTTTGCGGTCAAACGAGATGCCCGCCGGGCACAGGACCTGCGCCAGCGAAGATCTTCACGGCATGAGCTTTGCCGGCTTGCAGGGCATGATCGATCCGCCCAAGCAGTCGGCCATCGAGGCGATTGACCAGTGCAAAGAGGCGGGCATTCGCACCGTAATGATCACCGGCGACCACCCCGATACCGCACAGGCGGTGGCGCGGCAGCTGGGCATCATGCCGCACGAGGTGCGTTACCGGCGCCGAGCTCAGCCAGCTGGATGACAGCGAGCTTGCGCAAGGTCGCCGAGCAGGTTTCAGTATTTGCCCGGGTTGCGCCGGAGCACAAGAAGGCCATTGCCGAGGCGCTGCAGGCCAATGGCCATGTGGTGGCGATGACCGGCGACGGGGTAAATGATGCCCCCGCCCTCAAGGCCGCCGATATCGGCATCGCCATGGGCATCAGCGGCACCGAAGTGGCCAAGGAGGCCTCCGACATGGTGCTGGCGGATGACAACTTCGCCACCATCGTCGCCGCGGTCGAAGAGGGTCGCCACGCCTGGAACAACCTGCAGAAGGCGATTCTCTACACGCTGCCCACGAACGCCGCCCAGGCCCTGCTGATCATGGGTGCTGTCCTGCTGGCCAGCCTGGGTCCCGCTATTTTCCGCGCGCTTTGTTCTCGAGCCGGTGCAGATTCTGTGGATCAATCTGCTGGATTCGGTACTACTCACGATGCCGCTGATGATGGAACCGAAAGAAAAGGGCTTGCTCAGGCACCGCCCAGGGAACCGGACGCGCACATCATCAATGCACTGTTCCTGCAGCGGGTGGTACTGATCGGGCTGGCGATCGCGCTGCCGGGCTTCCTGCATCTATTACCACTTTGGTGCCGCAGCAGTGGTCGATGGCGTCGTGGTCAATGAGCTGCTGCTGACCCAGGCGCAGACCGCCGCCTTCTGGGGCATCTTACTGGCTCACTTTGGCTATGTGGTGTCCGCTCGCTCGTATTTATGGCTCGGCCTTTTCCCTGAACCCGTTTTCCAATCGCTGGCTGCTGCTGGGGATTGCGCTGAGCATTGCCGTGAGGTTTATTCCCACCGTGGTACCTGAAGCGTCCGCGCTGTTTCGCACGGCACCCTTCCCCGCGGACTGGTGGCCGTTGATCCTGCTGTGCTTTTTCCCCAGCTTTATGGCCATCGAGACCGACAAGGCCCTGCGCAAATGGTGGCCTCATTCAACTGCCGGTAAGCGCTGAGTGTTAACCCGGCTTTCGCCGGGTCATGGCGTTGCGGTCTCCAGCGTAAAGGTGAGCCCCGCGCTTTTCTCCAGTCTCTGTATCAGGGTTTCCCCCATCGCCGAGGCCGGCGTCCAGAAACCACCGTCGCAGTCGAGGTCATCCAGTGCCAGGCAAACGGCCGCCTCGCCCAGCATCCTGGAGGTGGAGCCATAGCCGGGATCGCGGTCGCCGGTGACCCGGGCAATCATGTCCTTGTCACCATCGTCCGGGTGCAGACCATACAGGTAGATATCAAAGAAGCCCTTCTCCCGCTGTTCGGCATTGGGTCCCTCACCCGGCGCCGGCAGGAATTTTTTCGCTACTGCGCGTAACGGCGCTATCGCCAACGAAGCGGTGCCTGCAGTCATCGCCAGCGCCGACATTTTCGACGCCACTGCGCCCTGACGTTTCGGCGCAAGCATGGCTTCGCTGTAGGCGAAGTCTTCGCCGTAGGGGAAGCCCAATAAGGCGTTGCTGCGCCGCACCACCCGGGTATTGATAGCCGCCATGACAAAAGGCAGTGTCCAGCGACCGAAATGGTAGTCGTATACCGCACCGGTCTGGTCATTACGGTCTGGCCCCCTGGCGGCACCCTTGGGCAACAGCGAATACGGATCAGCCATGACCTTGCGCAATCGCTTGTCCTTGCCCGCCTGTTCCAGCATGTTGATCATGCTCGCCACGGTGCCGCCGCTGAAGGCGCCGCTGAAACGATTGACACGCAGCTTGATCTCTTGCGCCGGCACCCCGTGCTCAGCCAGCATCGCCTGTTGCAGGAAAAGGGTGCCCAGGTCTGAGGGAATGCTATCGAAACCACAGGTATGCACGATTCGGGCGCCGCTGGCGATGGCCGTTGCCTCATGCTGGGCGATCATTTCCTTCATCCAGTGCACTTCACCAGTAAGGTCACAATAGTGCGTGCCCGATGCCGCGCAGGCGGCGACCAGTTCGCTGCCGTAAAGGGCGTAAGGCCCAACTGTCGTACACACGACCCTGGTGCTGGCGACCAGGCTGGCGAGCGATTCCGGGTCGGCGCTGTCAGCTACCAGTACCGGCAGTTCCGGCGCACCCAGCTCCGCCGCCAGGTGAGCCAGTTTCTTCGCGTTGCGCCCGGCAATAGCCCAACGCAGCCCACGGCCCTGGCCATAGGTCTTCAGCAGGTACTCGGCCACCAATTTGCCAGTAAAACCGGTGGCTCCGAACAGGACAATATCGTACTCACGCATTGGGCTTTCTCCGCGGCAAAAGCAACATACTACGTGAATTTCGTGGATTCATCCCATGGGTTTTAGCATGCGTCGCGGCGAGGGAATATGGCAAAACTGTCGCCGCCGGCCATGCAGTTGTCGTCAACGGCAATCCCTGCAGTCCGCTTGCATCCCTAATATGAGCAGCAAGTCTGAAAGAGACTAAACATCGACTCTACGGGAGAGCGTTATGAAGAAGTTTGTACCCTTTGTATTTATCGCAATCATGTGTGGCCTGTTGGGCGCCAAAGTGGCTATCGCCGGTCAAGCTGCCGAAACCATGCCGCTGATCCAGACCAGCCACTAGATCAGTGCGCTTGACCACAGGGGGCTTTTGCCCCCTCTTTCGTTTCCAAATTCGCCGTTGATCCGACTATACTTGCGACCGTTACTGACTGCGGACGTATAGCTTGCAACTCCTTGGCCCCCGCCTGCGCTTGATCCTGATCGCAACAGTCTGGTTTATCGCCCTGGCTGCCCTCGTGCTGTGGCTGGGAACCGCGCGCATACACCGCGTGGCGATCGGTGGTGGCCCGGCCGGCAGTGAAGCCTGGATCTGGCCGAGGCCATAGCTGCGGTTCTCAATAAAAAAGACCTGAACCTCCGGATCAGTGGTCTATGAAACAGGCGGCAGTCACCAGAATATCGACGTTAATGCAAAAAGGCCGTATAGACCTGGGTGAAATTCAGGGCGATACTCCCGCCTCAGACAGATCATGGGGGTGACTGCGCTCTACCAGGACGCTTATCACCTGATTGTCCGCGACGGCAGCGGAATCAAAGCTTTGCCGACCTGGCCGGGCACAGGGTCGCTACTCCTCCTGCCAGCAGCGGTCAATTCAATTCGTTCTGGTTTCTCGCCGCGCATTTCGGCATCGACGACCAGCTACCCAGGGCACTGCCAATGTCGGAAGACGCCGCCAACTTCGCCATGGAGTTGGGGCAGGTCGATGCGGTATTTCGCGTACGCGCACCTGGCAATGACATCATTCGCAGCTTGATCGGAGACAGGAAGCTGCGACTCATACCTATAGAGCAGGCACAGGCATTGGCACTGAAACAACCAGTAATAGCGCCCGGCATTATTCCCAGGGGCTCCTATCGCGGCAGCCCCCCTGCCGGAAGATGACCTGGAAACTGCGGTAGTGGACCGTCTGCTGGTGGCCCGCGCCGACCTTGACCAGGACCTGGTATACCGAATCACCCGTGCTATATATGAAAACCGCTCGGAAATTCTCGACTACACCTTGTTGGCAGGCTTTATAGGCCCACTGCCGGATGATTCAACAGCGTGATTATTGCCCATCCGGGTGCGCGCTCCTATTTTGACAGGGAGAAGCCCGGCATCTTGCAGCGCAACGCCCGTCTCGTTTCCGCCCTGCTTTACACGATCGCGATTGTGGTCTCTGCGTTGCTGGCATTGCGCACACACTGGATACGCTCTCGCCGTTTACGTATGCATGACTTCAACCGGCGGCTGATGGACCTTGCTACCCTCGCCCGGTCGGATTCAGACGTGGCAGCACTGCAGGAGCACAAAAACGCGTTGATGGATATTCTGGAAGAGGTGGTCGGCGACCTGGAGCGGGAACGGGTCAGCCAGGACGAGTTCGAACACTTCTCCTTCACCTGGCAGGCCGTGGATGCATTACTGCGTGACCGCCTGTTACTGATCCGCGAGCGAGAAATCAGCAGCGAGGTGACCCCATGAAGTTCTGGCTGGGATGGGCTTTTCGCTGGCGGTGATGCTGGGTTTGTTAATCTGGGGGTTTAGCAACTGGAACCTCCGCTACTACCAGCAATACATTGGTGACCGCCTGGAACTATTGGTGGAATTGCGCCAGCGCGCACTGGAGGAATACTTTGCGACAGCCGAGGCCGAACTCCGTTTCTGGAGCGCCAATCAGCCGCTGGTAGAGGCCATGGTCACAATGCACGGCATCTGGAACGCGCCGGGCAGTAAGGTCGCGGCAGATGCACGGCGGCTCTACGTAACCGATAACCCCAACCCACCGGGCTACCTGCTCAATCTCAATAACGCGGAAGACGGCAGTGCTTACAGCCAGTTGCACGAGCGCGTGCACGCAGGGGCCCGGCAGTTCATCACCCGTCGCAATTATTATGATTTCTTTCTCATCGGCCCCGAGGGCGACGTGTACTACAGCGTAGAAAAAGAGAGTGACTTCACCACTAACCTGGTGGACGGACCATGGCAAGACAGCGCACTGGCCCAGGTGTTCAAGGCAGCGAAGGGTGGCGCCCAGGGAAAAGTCGTTGCCACCAGCGATATGCAACGCTACGAACCCAGCGCGGGTGAACCCGCCATCTTCATGGGTATCGCCATGCACAACGTTGACGATGAGTTCATCGGCGTGCTGGCACTGCAACTGCCCACAGACAGAATTCTCGGCATCATGACCTACACCAGTGGCATGGGTGACAGTGGCGAGACTTACCTGGTAGGCGAGGACTTGCTGATGCGCAGCAACTCACGCTTCGCTGCGGAGTCGACGATTCTGGACCAGAAGGTGGACACGCCTACCGTAAAACTGGCACTCGACGGTGAGCAAGGTCGTGCCGTCATTAACGACTATCGCGGGGTGGAAGTGCTATCCGCTTATACGCCAATCGATGTCGGGGCAACGCGCTGGGCGGTGATGGCGGAGATAGACCAGGCAGAAATCGTCGCATTCGCGGCCACGCAACGCCCTGCACTTTCGGGCGCACTGGCACTGATCTACGGGCTGGCATTATGGACCATATGGTACTGGCGCGGACGACGACTACCGGATGAAAGTCAACCGGCCGACCTGGCCGACATGAGCTTCGACAGTGGCGATGGCCACGCCATGAGCGACTAAGGCGATAAGCTATTTGGTCCTTCGTCACCTCAATGGCATCGCGAAATCGACGATGTTGGCAAGGAATGACTTGAGCCTGCAAATGCAAAACCTGAATTCATTCGGCCGATTGGAATACAACGCCACTGTGGACTAAGCTGCTTCCATGACAACGAAAACAGCACTCATTACCGGGGCGTCCTCCGGCATCGGCGAGGCACTGGCAGGTGAATTCGCTGCCGGTGGCTTTGACCTGGTACTGGTGGCGCGCAGCGAGGACAAGCTGAAGCGCCTGGCGGGCGAGCTAAAAGCCCGGCATGGTGTGAAGGTGCGAGTTGAACCGGCGGACCTATCAAGGCCAACCGCTGCGGCGGCACTGGCTAAAAAGCTGAAACAGGCGCGACTGCCGATAACAGCGCTGGTCAATAACGCCGGGGTACTGGAGCACGGCAGCTTCGCTGACACGCCCGCTTCACGGCACCAACAGCTCATTGACCTGAATATCGGCGGGCTAACGTCCATGCTGTCGGCTTTTGTGCCCAACATGGTGGACCGCGGCGAGGGCCGGGTATTGAACGTGGCCTCTATCGCGGCATTCCAGCCGCTACCGTCCCTGGCGACCTACGCGGCCACCAAGGCCTATGTTCTGTCCCTGACCGAGTCGCTGTCTGAAGAGCTGAAAGGTACTGGTGTCACCGTTACCGCCTTATGCCCGGGCGTGACTGACACCAATATGGTGAGCAGTGCGCAGGCCAAAAGTGGCCAGCTGAATATCCCCGATTTTATGATCGGTGACGCCGCCGACGTCGCCAGGGCGGGTTACGCGGCTTGCCTTGAGGGGGAAGTCATCTGCGTGCCGGGGCTAATCAACCAGGTCTCCACGCTGACCACGCGCAACACACCCAAGTGGTTGCTGCGCAAGTTAATGGGGATGGCAGGGCGCCATACCATGCGCGACTGACTCCGGTTTAGCGCTTTACAGCGGTTTAACCGGGCAGCGAAGCATGAGTGTGTCGCGGCGCCATTAACGGATAAGCTGTAACATGGCGACAACCTGAGTATGCTAAGTTATAGCTCACTGACAGCCAGCAACCTTTTACCTACACTTCCCGGTGCCCTTCATGTGGTTACACGCATCCTGTTCTCTCGAATTCTATATCCCTGTGGACACACCGTTCCTGCTGATGCTGCGGCCGCGCAGCGGCCGGCAGCAATGGGTGGCACGTGAACAGTACGAACTTTCCCCAAGCGTGATGGCCGTGGAATTCACCGACCCTTTCGGCAATTTGTGCCAGCGACTGGTGGCGCCTGCCGGACCGTTCTCTATCCACACCTCGGTGAATGTCGAATGCGCAGATGCTTTCGACGTCGCGCCCGGGGCGCCCTTTGTAGAGGTACAAAACCTGCCGGAGGAAACCCTGCCGTTCCTGCTGCCGAGTCGCTACTGCGAATCAGACCGCTTCACTGACATGGCGCAATCGATTGTCGCGGGAAGAGCCGCTGGCTATGACCAGTGCACCGCCATCGTCGAATACATTCGCCAGTCACTGCAATACGCCCCCGGGAGTGGACCGGAGATCATCAGCGCGTCTGAGGTGAACCAGAAGTCACAGGCGGTCTGCCGGGACATGGCTCACCTGGGCATCGCCTGCTGTCGCGCGCTGTCGATTCCCGCCCGCATGGTGGTGGGTTACCTGGAGGGCCTGGTGCCGATGGACCTGCATGCCTGGTTTGAAGCCTACGTGGGCGGCAGGTGGTACACCTTCGACCCAACGCAGCTGCACAACGGCGGCGGGCGCGTGGCCATCGCTTACGGCCGCGACGCGGCAGACGTGGCGATCTACACGCAGTTCGGTGACCCGGTAACCCTGATCAGCATCGGCATTAGCGTGGAGCGGTTATAGCTGGTCCTGGCTCTATCCGACCGGCAATAAGTCAGTCCCTGCGAAAGATCTCATGTTCTTCCGTGAAGAAAATTGTTGAGGCCTCCATATCGATAAACTTCGCTTCATCTGTGGCCAGTTCTGCACTGGCCGCCTGCGCCGCTTCGTTTTCCAGCGTCGCCTGCAGTGTTGCCATGTCATCCCACCACAGTTCTGCTATCCCGTCGAAGCCAGCCTGTTTCATGCCTCGGGCCGCCGAGATCGCTGCACCAAATTCGGGATGCTGCGTGTGACTCTGCACGTATCGCCGTATTCGCATCACGTCCATATGAGACTTAACGAGGGATCCATGCTCGTTTAGCCAATAGTCAGAAAAGGCCTCTTGAGAAATACCCGCACGTTTCCTTACGCAAAACACCATTTTGATCACGGTATAAACTCCCCCCTTATAGAAGCTCTTGTTGATTATCGCGCTACCTGAAGTGTTCTCACGATAACGGGTAAAAGCGACAACTGATATACGTTTTCGCCGATTCCGCGACAGTTTAGCTCTCGTGCCGCTGACGTCCGAGCCGGAGGCGTGCTGGTTTAGTAGCGTCATGGATTGAGAGACCGGCGAGGTGCTCGTGGCGGACGCTGGGACTCCAGAAAGGGTAGCCAGAATTCCGGGCGTTAATGTATCCTCCGGAACACATCGCTTAGATTTGAGAGTTTCACTATGGCCTTGCACAATGTACTGCTCTTTACCGTGCTGTTCACCTTTGCCACTGGCGCTAACGCGCACGAAGCCGCAGGGGTTGCCGACGGTTTCACAAGTGGCTTCATGCATCCTCTTCTGGGCTGGGATCATGTCGCCGCGATGGTAGCCGTCGGCTTGTGGGGCGCCGTGCTGGGCCAACCTGCCGTCTGGCTTCTGCCCGTTGTTTTTCCGCTGATGATGGCTTTTGGCGGTGCGCTTGGAGTGATTGGAGTTCCGTTGCCTAGTGTGGAGGTTGGTATTGCCTTGTCCGCACTGGTGCTCGGCGGCATGGTTCTCTTTGCCAGCCGCCCGCCACTGTGGGTGGCGGCAACCATGGTTGGTCTTTTTGCTGTGTTTCATGGCCACGCGCACGGCACCGAACTGCCTGAAGCCGCTAGCCCGCTGGCCTTTAGCGTCGGCTTCGTGCTTGCCACTGGACTATTACACCTGTGCGGGATCCTGATTAGTTTGCTGAGCCGCTGGCGCGCAGGCCGGGCAGTTGTGCGCGGTGGTGGGGCCATGATTGCCCTGGTGGGCGCGATATTCTTGCTACGCGCCTTTTGAGTGCGCCGGCGTTGTCTCTACGCGGCGGCACTCGCCGCGGTTCCAGGTACGGCACTTGCCCACAGCCCGATGGCGGGTATCGGAGAGTTCTATGCCGGCATCCTGCACCCGCTATTAGTACTACCGCACTTGCTGGCGGTAACGGTGTTGGGGTTGATGTTGGGTCAAAGCGGTGTTCAGTCCATGCGATTTGCCTATCCTCCGTACCTACTGGCGTCCATGGTTGGTCTCTTCCTCGCCGGATTTGAAGCGCAACCCACGCTACCTTTTGAAGAAATACTGTTGTTACTGGCGCTGCTTTGCGGTCTTGCGGTAGCGGCCCAACGTTCGCCGCCTGCGAGTGCGCTGGCAGTGTTGGCGGGTGTGCTGGCACTGTTGATTGGCATGGACTCCGGAGTTACCGACCTGGATCGGCGAGAGACCTTTGCTGCACTGCTTGGCTGCTGGCTGGGATTAGTACTGCTATTGATAGTGATAGCCGGCGTGGCAGAAATGGCACAACGGGCGTGGCAACGCGTTGCGCTGCGGGTCCTGGGATCATGGTCGGCGGCGAGCGCGGTACTGGTGCTAGCCCTTGCGCTCAGGCCGGCGGCGTAAGGCTTACCAACGGCCATGACAGGCCACGATTCATCGGTGACCGCTGCTGGCCCCACAGCCGCTGCTGGATTCCCGCCTACGCGGGAATGACGGGTTCTGGCCGGTGAATTCAAGCAGTCAGCGCACTATGCAAATTGTTACTCTCCAGGTGATCGCGGACCCTCCCCAAATTTGAAAATTTCGGATTCAGGAATTTATCGAGCAAAGTCCGCGATGCCCTTTCTTACCGCATTCGGGAAAGAGGATAGAGAATCCAGAGATCAACGATACTGACGTTATCGGCGCTTAGTCGTCCCCTGTCGCCACAAACAGCGCAATAAGGGTGATCATAGCGCCATATCGAAACGCACTTTGTAAGGCGATATCCCGCAGGACATCAGATCGCCACAGTTCAAACCAGGACTCTGCTATCACGATCCAGCCGACAAACAGCAGGATCATGGCAACGCCACATCCGGCAAGGGCAAGTTCTTTCGATCGCGCAAATACCGTTGCGTCAGCTTTTCGTGCTGCCCACATTCTCAGGGCGCCGGCCAGGCACAGTAGGCCCGCTGTCAGTTTCAACGCGATGATGAAAACAGCCCCCGCCCACATCACCCACAGACCGGAGGTTGCTCGCCAGTCTTCAGCACCACCTTCAAACGTGGTCATTGAGGTTGTAGCGATAATGGCGCCGGTTGTGCCGTCCCAGTCATGAATATTCAGAAAGGCACCTATAAACGCCCAGAGTGCAACAGTCCCCACGAGTATTATCTTTACGTTCCGCAGCATGACAATGCTCCCCGTCGTGATTCAGGATCAGTTGAGCACCCGGTAACCACGCCCGCTCAGGCAGCGCTTGACCACCTGCATTTCGGTTTGCTCACCCTCTCTTACTCCCCGGGCACCACCAGTCACGGCGCCCGCACCGGCACCGCGTTGCGCGTCGCGGCTATTGCCCACCGCAGCCCCGATCAAGCCACCGACTACGGCACCAGACACCGCGCCCTTGGCCACCTTATTGCCGGTTTTCACCTCGCTGGCGTAGGTTTTACACTCGGCAAGGTCCTGATCGTAGCGCGACATATCCACGCCTTTCTGGTCGATGATAATTTCGTCGGTGGTGGTGCAGGCTGACAGTGCCGCAATCACCAGCACCAGCAGCGGTGCCCTGCCCTGAATCATGGGGCGACGACCCTGCATTGCACCTGTAAAGTTTTTGCCTGTCTTGATCACTTCAATCCCTCAATGTTGCCACCGGTCACCAGGCACAATTGTAGCCCATTGGGCTTGCCGTGCGTGAATTGCCCGCCGCACAATCCATTGGCAAGAAACCGAATCGGCAGGGCTGTATTTATCCTGGGCAGATCACTAGTATGGGCGCGTTAACAACTAACCGGAGTACCGGGCGATGACTGACTACCAGGCACTGAGCGACGCATACCTCGAATTACTGCTGGAGGACCCCAACACCTGCGTTGAGATGGGCGTCGAGCAAAAGCTGGACGAGCTGCCAGACCCCTCTCTAGCCGGATTGCGCGCATTGCAACAGCAGGCAGAGCAGCTGGCAGAGCAGGCCGAAGCGCTGCAACCGACGCTGACCGACTTTCACCAGCGCCTGGACGCCGAACTTATCGCGCTGACAGCCCGCCAATATGCGCTTGATGCCGGGCTTGAGTTCAATGGGCGGCTGCAGGCACAACAGCTGCCCGATGCCGGCGAAGAGATCAGCAGCGGCATTTTTTTCCTGGTGACCCTGGACCCACGTCCCGCAGCCGACCGCCTGGACAACATCCTGGCACGACTGCAGCAGGTGCCAGACTATCTGCGAGCCATGCTGGGCAGGCTGGATACACCGGTTGCCCGCTGGGTAGATATAGACTGTGAATCCATTGCCGGGCTGCCCGAATTTTTTGCCAGCATTCTCGACTGGGCGCGCGAGGTGTCCTACGCACAGCTGGACGCGCTAAGCGCTGCCATAGACACTGCCAATGCGTCTATTGCCGACTACCAGGAAGCGCTGAAGCAGCTACCTACAACCTCCCACTTCCATATTGGCCGCGAGGCAGCCGAGTCTATTGTGGCGTCCAAGGGGATTGAACTTTCACTGGAAGAGATTCACCAGGTTGCCCGTGAGTTCGTTACCAGCACCCGCAGCCAGATCGAGTCCCTGCGGCAAAAGCTGGTGGCAAAGTACGGGCTGGAACCGTCCACCACCGCACCACAACTGCAAACCTATCTCGCCGAAGCCCATGCGGTGAAAGTAGAAGACGGTGACTTTGAGCAGGTGATCCGACGCTATCAACAGGTAGCCGGTGAGCTGGAGACGTTCGTCACCGAGCGCGACCTGTTCCCGGTGCCGGACGGCCAGGCCATGAACATTATCCAGACGCCGGGCTTCATGCGGCCGATGATTCCTGCAGGTGCCATGATGCCGCCACCGGCGCTGCGCAAGGGCACTCGCACCAGCATGGTGTATCTCACCCTGAGCCAGGAGCTACTGGCGGAACACACCGAGCTGGGCATCCCCCTGATGATGGTGCATGAGGGCATTCCAGGACACCACCTGCAATTGTCTACTGCCACCATGCACTCTTCCATTGTGCGCCGCACTTTCAACGCCAACGAGCACGCCGAGGGCTGGACCACCATGCTCGAAGACTACATGCTCGACCAGGGTTTGATGGGCGACTTGACCGACGAAGCACGCTTTGTCACCAAGCTGGACCTGAGCCGCATTGGCGCCCGGGTGGCGATAGACCTGTATTTCATGACCGGAGATGCAAACTACCTTGATATTGGTTATGACGTCAGCGTGGACAGCGACGACCCCTTCGCCAATGCGGCCAGCCTGCTGATAGCCGCAACCGGTTTCACCCCCGGGCGCGCCCAGAGCGAACTGAACTGGTATTCGCAGGAACGCGGCTACCCGCTTAGCTACCTGGTGGGCAACCGCCTGGTGTGGGACTTAAAGCGTGATTTCCAGAGAGCAACAGGGGCGAGCTTGTCGTCCCTTGAACAGGACCGGGAGTTCCACCGCATCTACCTTGAGTCGGGCAATATGCCGGTGGCAAAACTGAGGGCAGTGTTTACACACGAGCTCGGCAGGCCATTGCAGTAACGTCCCAAAGTTAAACGCGGCTTGCTACAGCAATGCCCAGCCTGCTGTAGCCATATAGGCGACGGGAAACACGATACGACTGTAAGAATCGTACTTGCGCGCGAGATCTACGCGGTCGCTGCGCGCCAGCCTCGAGGTGACTACCACCTCCACCAACGCCGCAAAGACGAGCAACGTAGAGCAAAACAGGAAGACATCCATCCGGGTGAGGTAGGATATATCCGGCAGCTTACCGGCAAGGGCAATGTGGTAGGCGATCAGGGTCAGGGTTGCCGTCACCGCCACGCTCAACTGACTGCCTGCCTCCGTTGGATCGATCCAGAATACCACCCAGGACATCATCACAATCAGGAACAGTGGAATGATGTACTTCACAACATAGTGGGTAAATATTCGCTCTGCGTCGAAACTGAAGACAAAGCCCTGTCGCGAGACATCGCTGGTCAGTTTGATTTCGCGTACTTCCCCCTGGTATCCAAGGATGCGCCAGTCCGGCACCGAGAGCTTGTCGGCGATAATGGATTTGCGCTGCGGATCCGGCACCAACATTACGTCCTGATCGAGGTCCCCAAAGGCCACCATCGGCAGCTCAAACCTGTGCTTGTCGAAGGGAAAATCGTGCAGGTTCAGCGGTTGGGAAAAATCTCCCCACAGCCGCTGTCGGAAGATTGCCTCTCCGCTGGGTTTGATATCCACCACATTCAGCATTGACGACCACGTTCTCTGTTGATTCAGCAACAGGAACCGGGGAGCCTTGATATCGCTGATATTACGGCGAATGGTCTCGGGTCCGTCGTGGGCGAGCGCCGGGTCCAGCCAGCGGAACAGGGCGAAATAGTTGGCCGTAAAACGTTGTTCGGCACTGTCGATATCGTCGATATCCAGCACACCAACCGTTACATAGACGATCAGGGGCGAACCCGCATCTTCAGCCAGAGCGTGACTGTTGAAAGCCCCAAAGAAGATAGCAAGCAACGCCAGCGCTCTGGTGAAGACGACAATAAAACGTGGCAAAGGATTCCCCGGTGCGGCAAATGAGCTCGCTACAGTATACCCGTTGGCGAGCACGCTGATAATGTGCCGATTCATCAAAGGGGGCAGCCAAACGGCTGCTAGGCCGACTGCAGGTATTCCTTGCAGGCTTCCGCGCAGTCCCGGCAGCTTTCCATGCAGTTCTTGCACTCTGCATAGTGGTCAGCGTGCTTCTCGCAGGCATCGGCGCAGTAGTCGCAAAACTCATCACACACCTTGACCAACTGGGCGAGCAGCGACGCCGGTGCCAGGCGCATGGTGGCGTTGGCGGCGGTTGCCTCGCATACAGAGACCATACTTAACACGGCCTCCTGGCATTCGGCCATATGTGCCTCGCCCGCGGCGAGCACACGATTACACTCGGCAATACAGGCGCTGGCCACCAGCACGCAGTCGTGGGCGGTTTCCGCGACCTTCTTGAGCTTTGGGTCCGGCTCGGGCACGACCACCGCCTTTTTGGCGGCATGATGCTCGTGGTCCTGTGCCATTGCGGCCGATGCCACCAAAGTGGCGGTAACACCGGCGAGGCCGGTTTTGACAAAGTCCCTGCGTTCCATAGCGTATCTCTCCCAACGAAACGGTTATTAGCTGAATCTAAACTGGCGATTTCATTCTGATGTGGCTGGAATAGCTCACTGCAGGTGCTTAGTACACCACCACTACAACTGACTCTCAATAGGCAGCAGCCGATAAAACCCGACCTGGAACCGGCGCCACCAGCTGGTACCGGGCTCCTTGTAAACGACCTGTCGCTCGCCGTTGTGGTCGTAGGTCCAGCGTAGCCTCTGGTCCTGGTCCAGGTCTACTTTCCAGGTCGCGGCGGGCAGATCCTTGAGTAACTGCCTGGTGAAGTTACCGCCCACTTCAGGGGAGTCTACAAAAAGACCCATCTCTGTATTGATATAGACTGAACGCGGATCAAAGTTCAGGGAACCTATAAAAATCGTCTGGCTGTCGATTACCGTGGCCTTGGAGTGGAGGGTCTTACTTGCCGGCGTGTAGCCCCAGTCGTTCTCTTCTATCGTACTGTCTGCACGAATTTCAAAAAACTCGGCTCCCGCCTGCAGGAGCCGCTTGCGATAGCGCGCGTAACCGGAATGGACGGGAACATGATTCGTCGAGGCCAGGGAATTAGTGACAATCATCACTTGCACGCCATTGTCGAGGAGCTCCTCTATCAGCGCTGCGCCTGCTTCCTGTGGTACGTAATAAGGGGTAACAATAATTACCTGATCTGTCGCTGCGCGCAATCGGCCGGCAAACTCAGCCACCAATATTGCCTGCTCGCCGTCACCCATGGCAGCCTGTATTTTCTCGGGCGTGTCGGTGTAGAGGGTGGCATCGGCCACCGCGGGGCGCAGCTCGCCGCTCTTTAACTGCTCCAGCAACCGGCTGTTAAGTGCGGTGGCATAAATGCCACTGCGCTGATTCTCCAGCGTCTGGTTGATGATCACTCGCCATTCATCGAGGTTCGCCACATCCGCCTGATGTTGAAACGCCTCGATAGGAACAGACAACTCGCTGTTCCAGAACGCGTCGAAACCGTCAGAGATTTCGTTCACCACCTCACCGATCACCATGACTTCGTAGTCGTCGAACTGGACCTCCTGCTTGAGCTCAAAATACTCTTCACCAATATTGCGCCCACCCACAATACTGATGCTGTTATCAACCGTGAACGACTTGTTATGCATACGCCGGTTGATACGGCGGAATTCTGTGAGATAGCTACTGAATCGCAGGGACCTGGAAAGCGGGTTAAAAATGCGTATTTCTATATTGGGGTGGCTGCCGAGGATGGTGAAGGCTTCATCGACACCCGGCGAGAAAATGTCGTCGATCAACAGGCGCACTCTTACGCCACGGTCGGCCGCTTTGAGCAGCCCGGCGGAAAACAGCTGACCGGCGCGATCCTTTTTGAGTATAAAGTACTGGGCATCGACGCTGGTCTCAGCCAGCTCCAGCAACCGAAGGCGCGCACCCAGGGCGTCAACACCCGAAGAAAGACCCACCAGCCCGGCCTGCTCACCATGCCTGGCCCGCCAATCGCTGGCGACCTCCCCAATTGCCGTATCGGGATCAGAAGGCATCACATGGGACACGCTCCTGGGATAATCGAAAGGCACGCTCGCACAGGCGCCCAGTGCGAGCACGGTGACGCATAACAGCGCACGCACCAGCAGTTCCCTACCGCAAACTCTTACCTGAAACAAACCAACCCCACCGCGTCTTCGCGTTACATGATACCAGTATATGTGACGAGGGCTGATTTATCCTCCTGTTGGGGTGCGGTGGCATGGCGTTGCTAGGCAGCCACTTCCCATGCCATGGCCAGAACGGGTTCAAGCGCGTCCCGGGTGTCCTGGGGAATGATTGCTGCGTCTCCAAGGGGTGCGGTGAAAGTCGCCATGGCATTTACCAGCGAATCAACCTGGTTGGCATGTAGCACGCGCTCTCCGGTTGTGATGAGATCCAAGCGGTGCTTGTGCCCGGCGTACCAGTTATTCACCGTTATCTGGTCCGCTGAGCCCACAATATCTATCACCAGGTGTTTATCGCTGCGAGAGAACCAGATGTCGTCGAAGTCGATAGCGGCCAGCGACAGCGCATCCACGCTGTCGCGGTTAGCGTCTTTATTGATAATGGTGTCACGGCCGTCACCCGCCCGGAACCGGAACTGATCACTACCGCCAAGGCCAAATATTTTGTCATTACCGGCACCGCCGACGAGAACATCGTCACCCGCCGAACCCTTTAGCACGTCATGGCCCGCACCGGCTTCGATTCTGGCAATGCTGACCAGTTCGGTAGCGGAGAAATCCAGACGATTCCTCGCGGATGTACCCAAAATCACATCTTCTCCAACGCCGCCATCTATTCTCTCTATGGAGTCATTTCGCAGCAGGCGTTTCAGGCCGATGTTATCTGCCCCATCCCCACCCAGCAAGGTATCGGTTCCGGCGCCACCAATCACCCGGTCGGCGCCATTACTGCGGCCCGAATACAGAAACACGTCATCACCACCCAGGCCCTCCAGCCTGTCATTACCATCGCCCCCTACCAAGCGGTCGTCACCCTCAGTGCCAATCAATTTGTCGTTCCCATCGGTGCCGGTGATCTCATCACCCGCTTCACCCATAGCCATTGCCAGAAGCTGGTGGCCAGACAGGCGTCCGCCGTTGAAAAAGTGAATCTCCGCGGAGATTTCTTCCAACTCGGACTCGTAGTCCTCACGAATGGGGTTATAGGTCAAAGCCACTAACTCCAGTGCCGCGTCGGAATCATTGATTGTCATCGAAACCCCTGTCCCATGGATGCCGTCTGAGACTGAGAAAGACACATCACTCTCACCAATGGACTCAGCAAGGAATACGTTCAGCGACGTTTCGCCCGGCACATAGGTTACGGCGTCCATACCGCTTGCCCTGCCAAATGCCAAAGACACCTCGCCTCCACGCAAATGGACCAGGTCATTGCCTCCACCCGCGTCCACGACGTTGGCTCCGCTCAGCACCAGCACCTCATCATTGCCGGCACCCATCTCCAGGTTGTTATTACCCTCCGATTCGGCAAAGTCACTTCCCGCTCCGGCAAACAGGCTGTTGCCATCGCCGCTCAGCAACGCATAGTCTCCGCCCTCGCCGCCGTGAACGATGGAGCCACCGTTCACCGTCACATGGTCCGCGCCATTTCCAGCATGTATCGTGTTGTGACCTGGCCCATCGAAAATCAAGTCGTCGCCGGCACGCGCAACAATCAACTCGTTGGAGCCTGTGAGTTCAATCGAGTCAGCCGCGGCAGACCCCTCAACAAGGCGGACCCCTGTCAGCATCTCATTGGCGAGAATCGCGGGCAGGGAGTGAATCACGCCATCCGCGGTGTGCAGATGGCTCACCGGAGTGCGGGGAAAGAGTGAGGCAATGTCGTCGGCTGTAAAACGATAATTGCTGCCCTCTTCACCACTGAAGGGGTCCAGCAAGCCACTGAGGGCACCAACTGAGCTGGGCTCATAGACATTGAAAAAATTGTCGAACTGCAGGCTTCCGGGCTCATCGGCCCGGACCATCTGCAGCGTGTTGCCATTGCGCAGGAAGAACAGGTCAGCCAGTTCGATTCCTGAGCCAAGCGTCAGTACATCATAGCCATATGGCTGGAATACCGGTGTACTACCACCCCCGGACAGTGAGAAATGATAAGGATGCCGCTCCCCGAACGACCAGTCATAAACGATGCGGTCGTCGCCATCACCGTCGCGATAAACAATGGTCATTCCCTGGTATAGAGGCGACTCGATGTAGTCATCTCCGGTGCCCGGCACGATGGTCTTCTGACCTATGCTGGCGCGGTCAACATTAAAGTAAACGTCATTGAGGAAGATCGAATCATTGCCACCACCGCTATGGATAACATCATCACCATAGCCGGGGGTAATCACGTCGAAATCTGCGCTTCCGACCAGGTTATCAGACCCAAAAGAACCGCTTAGCCAGCCGGGGCCATCGGCAACAATGGAGGGCACCCAGGTGGCATCCGCTTCGGAAGTGAGCACAAACCGATTCAATGCATTATCGCGCGCGGCATCGCTAAAGTGCTTCTGCGCCTCCAGGGATAACGCTCCTCCTGCATAGACTATTCGAGCGTCAATTCCGCTAAAAGAGAAGGACAGGTCATCCTGGTCAACGAGGCGAATCTCACCCAACACCTCGGGGTAATAACCTTCATCCAGCAATACCGTATCGCTGCCGTCGCCTGCAGCCACGCGGATCACGTCACGACCGATGCCCTCTATATGAATGACGTCGTTGCCACTGCCTGTTTCAAAGATATCGTTCAGGCGCGTATCGTAAAACGTACCATTCACCAGGTCGGAGCGCTGTACCAACGGGACGGGCACACCATCCACGCGAATATCCGCGATTTTTTGCGACGACGTCACCCCCTCCGAGGTAACCCAGTCTTCAGGGGAGTACTGCAGCCTGAAGTTGTCTGCACCTGAGCCTGTGTAGTAAAGAGCAATATCACCGGGATTCACGCTGCCGTCGAACGCGAAATAGTGACTGCCCTGGGAATCGGCAATAACATCCCTGCCATCACCCAATGCGAACTGATACAGGTCATTTGCATAGGCGCCGTTGAGAACATCATTACCGCGCCCTCCCTGCAGAGCGTCGCTATCATGCCCCGCGCCGCCGAAGAGGAGATCATTACCAGAACCGCCCTGCAATGTGTCGGCACCCACGCCACCGTCAAGGTCGTCATC
The DNA here is from genome assembly GCA_963845135.1 of uncultured Gammaproteobacteria bacterium. Classification (GTDB taxonomy): domain Bacteria; phylum Pseudomonadota; class Gammaproteobacteria; order Pseudomonadales; family Halieaceae; genus Halioglobus. Next base: position 27,476 of record CAWJQW010000001.1, read on the forward strand.
TCCAGCCTCTCCTTGCAGGAGGTCGTTACCACCGCCACCCCGGAGATCGTCCCCCACGTCGGTGCCAATAATGATGTCATCTGCGGCCGTTCCGGCAAGACCATCAGTGAAGCCGATCATGCGCAATGCGACGTTGCCCAATGGCTCGAGAAAGGCCCATTGTGTTGCGAGCATGAGCGGGGAGATTTGCACTAACGGGTTTATAGGGGCGCCGGGGAAGCGCATTGCGGCACCCGTCTGGCCACCGGTTGCGGCTACCTCCACAACCGATGCATCAGCCCCAAACTTGATCACCGGGCCACCAGCGTCATGCGCATCAACGGTGAAGACCCTGTCTCTCTGTGCCTCGGTGTAATCATCGGACCCGGCTGTCACCAGCAACAGCTGGCCATTGTTATCCAGATAACGGGCATCCAGCCGAGACCGTTCGATCAGCGTATCCGGGCTATTCAACGCCACTCGGGTTTGAGCCCATTGTTCCAGAGAGAACTGGAATCCATCACCGCTGGCAATAGCAGCAACGACCACCTGGCCACCCTGGAACTGGACTTGCAAGTCAGTCACGGAGAAGCCGGTGAAAACCAGTGTATGAATACCCTGCGTATCCTCGATGTAATCCAGGCCATCGCCCTGCTGCAGGACATAGACATCGTTTCCAGCGCCACCCAGCAGGCGGTCATTACCAGCCCCGCCCTCAAGGTGATCGTCCCCACCCAGGCCTGACAAAAAATCATCACCGTCATCGCCAAATAGCCTGTCGTCGCCATGTTCCAGCACAGACAGTCCTGGCGCGGTAGCGCTGAAGGGTGCCAGTTCCAGGTCGAAGTACGCGGCCTCATGGTAACGGTCTCCAAACAGGTCATCATCACCATCGCCGCCATGAATCACGTCCGCGCCCAGCTCGCCCCATACGGTATCGCTGCCCTGTCCGGCGTGAATAACATCATCGTGATCGTTCACAGCAGACTCGGCAAAGGCAATCTGGATTTCACCAGCAATGGGCTGACCCTGCCCACCGGTAAAACTGACCCCGAGGGTAGAGTCACCATAAACGATATCCCGGCCGGCTCCACCCTCAATAAAGTCACTGCCGGCACCGCCGAGAAGGTAATCCGTCCCCTGGCCACCGCTGAGCACATCCGCGAAATTACCCCCGGAAAGCATGTCATTCCCGGCCTCCCCCTGCAGGACATTGCTATCACTCACTGACTCCACCAGTTGACCCCGATAGAACGCGTCCTGCGCAGCACCGGAATCCAGCGAGGAAGCAAGATCGTGCCTGGCCGTGCCAAAGATCAGGTCATCGCCATCCCCCCCAATGAGGGTATCCGAGCCCGCGTATCCGGCGAGATAATCAGCGCCTGCACCGCCCTCTATCAGGTCGTCGCCGGAGAGGCCAATAAGCTGGTTTGAGGCGCCATCGCCGGTCAGGTGATCGCCCAGGGAGCCGCCCTCAAAGGTGGGACTCAACAGGCCGAAGGGCTTATCTTCCCCAGCGTAGTTGGCTACATCATTGGCGCTGAATGACAGGGCGATATCGTCCCAGTTGTTACCGCCCTGCTCACTTGCCTGCCGCCAGAAAGCAGATGCATCCACTTCGTCTTCCCCCGACCCGACCCGCGACACAGTGAGCTGGGTGAGGGGCTGGGCAGGCGCTGGCGCATTCAGGACGATGCCGTAGTCCTCCCCGCTCGCAGGAGAATACTGCGTAGCAGTAATCGAACCTGAATGCTGGCCGCTGCCAATACTCAGAGTGAGAAAACTGCCTTCGTAATGCAAGGTGATGTCCGGATGGGCAATATCCCGATAGAAAGAGGAGTCTGCCGAAACGGGCAGGAAGCTCAGGGTTGCCAGGTCAATACCGTCGACGATTATCCGGTCACCGCCATCGTCATAGTCACCAATGGCATCGTGACCGTCGCCAGAGAACCAGTGAAACACGTCGTCACCTCTACCACCGACCAGCTTGTCATCGCCCGGGCCACCACTGAGGCCATCATTGCCGCTGCCGCCCTCCAGATAATCATTGCCTGCTGAACCCTGAAGCTCGTCGTCGCCCGCCAGACCATAGAGATGGTCATCCCTCGTCCTGCCGGTCAGCACATCGGCCTGCTCGCCTCCGAAGAGAATATTCCTCACCTGGGCAGGGTCGACGGTGTTGCTGCCCCCCTGGCCAGTTGTATTGGCGCCAGCGAAGACCTCGCCTGTCTCCGCACCATGGAAGCGTACCTTTTCACCCGCGACCGCCTCAGGGTGAACAGCATCATCCGCATTACGCTGCAGGATGGCCTTGAGCAGGGCCGCCCTGTCGGCGAAAAACTGACTTGAATACAAGCTGTCGCCACTGGAGTCACGCAAGGCATAGTCGGAACCGGCGGCGGTCGTGCCCGCCAGGTTTGAAGTTAAGGCGAAGGGTGTGAGATTGAGCGCTGCATAGCGAAAGCCCCTACCCGACTCGGTGTCCTGATTCGCCTCGTTGGCTACATCAGACTCCAGTGGATTAACAAGGATATGCTGCGACCCCCTATCCACCAGTTTCTGGTGGAACACTTCAATATCACTCTGTGTCGATGGAAGACCAAGCTCCCCACCTAGAAAATCACCTAGCTGACTCACAATATTTTCCAACGAGTCGCCTGGGATACGGGAAGCACCTGCCAGCAACTCACGGATCACATCAAGCCCTTCGGATGAGTTCAATTCGGGTGCAAGTTCGGCCAGCACGCGATATACCGAAAGGCTCTCTACCAACCCTGACATGGCATGGTCGGCCAGTACGTTCTCTTCCTCAATGAAAACCCTGGTTTTGCCCCCGGGGTGGTAGCCGGCGACAGCGCCAACAATGTCAGCGTAATAGTTCTGTATCTTGCCATCTATCGATATGCCGTTAATAACCTCCTGACTGAGGAAGTCATCAACACCAACACCGAGACCATTAAAAGTGTATGCCTGTCCCAACGAGGAGTGGTACTTATAGGCAGACATAGTCGCCAGAAAGCCACCCAGAGAGTGCCCGGTAAAGTTCAACGGCTGAGACAAGACGCCGTTTTGCTCCAGGCCTGCGGACGCGAGGAATTCTGAAATGGAATTCTGTTGCCCGATAAACGAGCCGAGAGACATGGACCCTATAGGGCCTAATGCGAAGACGTCGACCACTGTGGTGGCGAAGTCGACCGGGATATTATCGGTGCCGCGAAAGGCGACCGTTAGTTCTGATGTTTGTCTATTTTTGAAGATGGTGGCAGAAAAGCCATTGGCGAGTTCGACATAGCCGCGAGATGGACCATTGAATAAACCTTCGTATAAGGCCATTATGGGTCGAAGAAAAATTGTGATATTGGCTCATGCGAAAAACCCAGCTCCCTTTTAAGCTTCACTCTCTATCTCGGTTTCGGACAGACTCCAATCGGCATAAGCAGCGGCGGCAAGAACTGCATTCGAATGCATCTCGATTAATCATGATAAACCTCCTTGTTTATCAATAGATTGTGTTTAAGGTCGGAATTGGCACGGCTAACTCGCCTCGTCACTTGTCGTTCAATCCGTTATGGATTTCTCAGCCCCTTTGGCAATTAAAGCTTTTCTCTATCATGCCGAGGGCAAATACCTCGCTCCTTTTGGCCGGAGCGAGCTTATAGGAGCCGCACCGATAGCGGAAGGACTGTAGTGTATATACCTCGGCTACAAACGTAACTAATCCTCCAGGCGATCCCATGATAATCATTAGTTCGCGAAACTTGCGCGATTGAATGAGCCATCTTGGCTCTGCTTCTCTATCTATTCAATACTCCTTACGTTCGACCTCAACTGTATACCGAGCGGACGGTTTAGCCATTGCACATCTACTGCAATACATTTGTTGTCAAAGAAATTCCGGATATGGCGCACACAAACTTGAAAGACGTCGATCAAGCACTTCATCCAGAGTCGAACACGATTCACTTATTAGTTCAGTCTATCTACATTGTTAAGGAAAGCATCCGGGCCCAGCATATCGAAATCGGGTAGAAGATTTCTTCAAAACTGTATTCGATGAACTCATAAGGTGAGTGAATCAAGTAGTGTTCCCGTTGAATCGTAGAAACCATCTACAACAACTGACGCTACAAAGCCAATCCAGCGTCTCTTTTCACAAAGTCTCTTCAACTTCTCTAAGTCCTCGATCTTCATAGGAGCAGCCAAAGACTAAAAAGACCACGACTGTCACAACGACTCGCTGGGGCGTTGCAAGTAAAGAAGTGTGCAGAACCCACGACTTTGTACTTTGAGATTCTAACAACACATCACCTCTCCCCCAGACTCTCCTGCTTATACCTCAGCAATGGAGACAAAAAGAACTCGATCAAACGGCGCTTGCCGATTTTGATCTCGGCCATGACCGACATCCCGGGGCTTAGCTTGACCGGTTTTCCCGCCACGACAATTTCATCTGCCGCCAATTGCATCCGCGTTTTGAATACCCAGCCGACACCCTGCTCTTCGATAGCATCATTGCTTATACCGGACACGTGTGCATCGATCAGCCCGTATTTGGTGAAATTGAAAGTATCTACTTTCACGGCGACATGCTGCCCGGTGCGAATAAAGCCGATGTCCTTGTTCTGCAGTAATGCCTCAACTTCCAGCACTGCCCCTTCCGGGACGATTTTCATCAGCGGTTGCGCGGGCGTCACCACCGCGCCTGTGGTGTGTATTGCAAGTTCCTGAACAGTGCCGGTGACTGGCGACCTCAAGGCCTGTCGATTTCGGCGCTCGGCCGATATACGAGCGTCCTGAAGCAGCATTGCACGCTCGGCTCCCAGGCGCTCAATCTCTATCAGGTTTTTCGCACGAACTTGGCTTTGGGTTGCCAGCATCCTCGCTTCGATCGACATGGACTCGTTAAGCAACTTGCGTTCATTGGCCAGCAGCACCGGCAGCGATTTCTCGAGATCTGTCTGTTGCTCCAGCATTTCAAGATACTGAACGCGCGAGCCATACTGCTTTTTCACCAGCGCGGAGTAGGCGTCGACGCGCTCACGCACTATTGCGAGCCTTGCCTCGGTTCGCTCACGCTCGGCGACTACGGATTCGTGCGCACTCTCGTTGGCAAGTAATTGTTGATTCAGGCTCATCAAGCTCGCCGTTATCTCCGCCTGACGCTGTTGCAGGATCCTGTCTGTATCGGTTACGCCAATTTGCTCCGGGTATACTTCCTGCACCGCCTGTATGCTGTCGTCACGCCGCGCCGCCAGCCAGGCTTCAAGGCCAGATCGCCACGCCAATTCCCTGGAGCGGTTCGCCAGCTGCTCCATTACTCTTGCATCATCTGCCTCAGCCGACGTGGACACCAGGCTGACCAGGATATCCCCCGCCTCAACGCGCTGCCCGTCATGAACGCTGATCGATGCCACCACCGCAGATTCGGGCGACTGCACGATTTTGACTTTACCGCCAGGGACGACGCGACCGGGTGCGCTCACAACAACGTCGACCTCGCCCAGGAATGCCCAGGCAACTCCGATACAAAACAGGATAAGCAGCATCCACATCACGCAGCGTCCGGCCGGCGAAGGCGGTCTGTCCTGCACCTCCAGCGCCCCCGGCAGAAACTCCAGCTGTGCAGAGGAAGCCCTGTCAACTGCTAGTGGGAACAGGCCCCTTATGCCCCGACCACGACCACTTGTTGCGGTACTGCTATCAGTCGTCATGCCGCTGCTCACATGGGGATTCACCCGACACAGTGCGGATAACTGGCGTATGGGCCTGGTGACCGTACAGGCCGGCATAGCGACCATGCGCCTCCAGCAATGCCTGGTGATTGCCCTGCTCCACGATGCGCCCCTCATCCATCACCAGGATCGTGTCACAATGCCGGACCGTGCTGAGCCGGTGGGCGATAACAATCACCGTCCGGTCCCTGGATATGGCGCCCATGTTGTCCTGCACGATGCGTTCGGACTCATAGTCCAGGGCACTGGTCGCCTCGTCCAGAATAAGAATACGCGGGTTGCTGATCAACGCCCTGGCCAGTGCAATGCGTTGCCTCTGTCCTCCCGACAGGTTTGCACCCTGCTCATCTATCAAGGTGTCGTAGCCTTCAGGAAGTTCGAGAATGAAGTCGTGGGCACCAGCGGTGCGCGCACTCTGCACAACCTGCTCAAACGGTAGCCCGGTGTTGGACAAGGCGATGTTCTCTCTCACACTGCGGTTGAACAGAAAGCTTTCCTGTTGCACCACGCCTACGTTCCGGCGCAGCCAGCTTATGTCCACCATTGCCAAATCAGCACCATCGAGCAGAATCCGCCCAGCTTCCGGTACATGTAGTCGCTGGATCATCTTCGCCAAAGTGCTTTTACCGGAGCCAGAGCGACCGACGCAGCCGACAACCATGCCAGGACGTATGGCTAACGAGAGATTATCCAGGACCAGCGGGCCGTCTGCCCGATACCGGAACCTGACCCGTTCAAAACGTATGTCGCCCTGCAACTTGCCGGGCACGCCGCGATGAGCATCCAGCCCGGGCTCCTCTGGCGTGTTTAGTATGTCGCCCAGGCGCCGCATGGATAGACCCGCCTGCTGAAATTCCTGCCAGAGTTGTACCAGCTTGAGAATTGGACTGCTCACCCGCCCTGCGATCATATTGAAGGCGACCAGTTGACCCACGGTAAGCGCACCCGCGATCACCAGGTGCGCACCCCACCATATAATCAACAGCGTGGTGACCCTGTTGATGAACGTGGCACATTGATTGGCTATGTTATTCAGGTTCTGTGCCTGGAAAGACGCCGTGACATACTGCGACAACTGGTCCTCCCAGCGGCGTTGCATTTGCGGCTCCAGCGCTTGCGCCTTTACCGTTTCAATGCCACTCACGGATTCCGTCAAGAAAGCCTGATTGGCGGCGCCGAAGCGAAACTTGAGATCCAGGCGGTGTTTGAGCAGTGGCGTAATAAAGAGTGAAAGCGCCATGTAGAACGGCAAGGAGCCCAGCACGACCCAGGTGAGCGTGGGGCTGTAGTACCAGAGCACGGCAATGAAGATGAAGGTAAAAGACAAGTCAACGAGCAGGGTCAGCGACGCTCCGGTGATGAAATTACGAATGGTGTCCAGTTCGTGCACCCTGGCCACCGTTTGTCCCACCTGGCGTGAGGAAAAATAGGCCAGCGGTAGCTTTGCCAGGTGACTGAAGAGGCGCGCACCCAACTCGACATCAATGCGATTGCTCGTATGGCTGAGCAGGTAATTGCGCATGCCGCCAATGAGTGCTTCGAATATCACGACGACAACAAAGCCCATTGCGAGCACATCCAGGGTGGTAAAGCCTCGATGAACCAGAACCTTGTCCATCACCACCTGAAAAAACAGCGGTGTCACCAGGGAGAAGAGCTGCAGGAAGAAGGAGGCAATCAAGACCTCGGTAAAAAGCCTCCGGTACTTGACCAGGGAAGGAACAAACCAGGCCAGGTTGAAGCGGTCTGGCCTGTTAACGCCAGCGCCACGTAGGGGCGAGACCAGAATGGCCTCGCCTGTGAACAGGCCTGCCAGCGCCTCACTATCCAGCGTTTCCGGCTTCGATTCCCGAGGTCGCTGAACCAGGAAGCGGCGGCTGCCATCCTCAACCGTCGACGCCCTGGCGATAATGAAATAGCTTCCATCCGGGCTGCGCCCCATTGCCGGCAGTACTCTTGGGTCCAGGCTGTCTGGCGTTAGTTTCACCGCCCTGGCTTTCAGTCCAAGGGTATGGGCAGCCCTGAGCACATCGACTGCAGACGCACAGCCCTCGTCACCGGCAAAGCGATGCATCAACTGACCCATATCCACATCGATATGGTAAAGGCGCGCGATCAGCGCAAGGGAAGCAAGTCCACTATCCATGTGAATGCCTGCGTTGGTCCTGAGTCGATTCAAGTTTCGCGTGCGTTACAACGGTGAAAAGGCCGTCAGGGCGGGTTTGCGAAACGCTTTCTCGAACTATAGCTGACTGGCAGGTGAGGCGGGGTCGGCTAGTTGCTTTGGATGGTTATCGGGGGGAATTGATTGTGCGGGGAAAGCCGGCGGTTCTGGATTCCGCAATGGCGGACCACCGCCTGCGCGGGAATGACGAGTAGCGGTCGGGAACCTGGAGGGGATAGTGGCGCGGACTGGCTTGAAGGGGGTGTGACCCCCACACCATCACTTGCCGTCAGAAGTCATGTCGCAAAACAGGTCGTAGAGCACGGTCACCAGTTTCTCCGCTTCCTTGCCGGCTATGGAGTAATAGATGGTCTGCGCTTCACGGCGGCTGCGCACAACCCCTTCATGGCGCATGCGCGCGAGGTGCTGCGACAGGGGAGACTGTTTGATGTTCAGGTTGCGAGCCAGCTCGCCCACCGAATGCTCGCCGGTCTTCAATTGGCAGAGCACCATCAGGCGTTCTGGGTGGCTTAGCAGTTTTAACAGGTCAGTTGCTGTATGCACAGAATCCTGCATTTTCTCAAGATCCATGGGACTCTCGATCTCTATCAGTCTTATTAAATCAGAAACGCAATAATACACTAATAAACCACGTTTCAGAGCCCCTCTATTTACGCTGCTGGCAACCCGGGGTTCTGTCGTTATGCCAGCGAACCCGACGACCGGCGCAGCAGCTTGGCCGTCAGTCTCAGCCCGCGGCGTAGTCGATAACGACCTTGCCCATAAAGCCACCGGCATCCAGCGTCGCCAGGGCATCCGGCGCCTTGTCGAAGGGGAAGCGGTGGCTGATAACCGGGTGCTGGTCGTGTTGCGCGGTAAAGTCCAGCAGTGCCTCAAGTGCCGTACGATGGCCAGTGCCTATGCCATGCAGGTTGGCGTTACGGATGATCAGCGGGAATACGGTTGTATCCAGGGCAACGCCCGCCATGTAGCCAATGATGTTGATATGGCCACCGTGGCGTATCGCGGCAAGGGACTGTGCCATGGTGCCCGCACCGCCTATTTCCACCACCGCATCCACGCCGTGGCCAGACAGCTGGTAAGCGGCGTCTCCCCATTCGGGCGTATCGATGTAGTTGATCGTGGCGTCTGCGCCGAGCGCAGTCGCCTGCGCCAGGCGCTCGTCACTGGAGGACAGCACGATACTGTGGGCACCCAGGCCATTGGCGATATTCAGTGCCGCCATGGCCACACCGCCTGTACCCTGAATCAACACCCAGTCGCCAGCGCCAATGGCAGACTTCTCCACCAGGGCCGTCCAGGCGGTAAGACCGGCGCAAGGAAAGCATGCCAGTTCAGCGGCCGACAGGGTATCCGGCCCCTTCACCAGCGCATGTTCCGGGTAGACGCCGTATTCGCGCAGCACCCCGGGTGACTCCAGGCCACCGGAGATCTTGCGCTCGTCGGCCAGGGCCTCGCCCTCTATCCAGTTGGGGAAAAAGCACGCGGCCACCCGGTCACCCTCGGCAAAACGGGTCACGCCCGCTCCGACTGCGGCCACAGTGCCGGCACCGTCGGAAAGCGGGACCAGGGGCAGCGGCAGGTCCGGCGTGAACTGACCGGAAATGATCTGGCTGTCACGGGGGTTGGGCGCGGCCGCTGCAAAGTGCACCAGAACCTCACCGGGCCCGGGCTCGGGGTCTGGCAGGGTGACGAGCGCCAGATTCTCGGCGCCGATAGCGGTGAGTTGCCAAGCTTTCATAGGCTGTTATTTCCTCTAGGTTCCAGTGATTCTTGCGTTCGCCTGCAATGTACTGTGTACCACATCAATGCCGTGCAAAGCATGGCCGCTCACACCGATCCCGTCCAGCGTTTCATAAATGCTGAGGATTAAAGACCATTCGCAAAGAGTGGACTACACTGTAGTTGGTATCACCCAACACACGGAGAGAATACGATATGCCAATGCGAATCCGGCAAGCGATTGCCACCCTGTTCTGCCTCGCGCTGTTCAGCGCCGGGGCGGCACAAGCCGCCCCCCTGACAGACGAGGACTACCAGCGCGTGGTCGACGAGGCCCACGCCAAGTTCAAGGATGTGAAAGAAGGCGCCAACGCCGACTACATTCCCATTCTGGCTACCGTGCCCAGCGAAATGTTCGGCGTGGTCATTGTCACTCGCGACGGCAAGGTCTTCTCGGCCGGGGAGATGGACTACGAGTTTTCCATCCAGTCCGTGTCCAAGCCATTCACGGCCTCGCTGATCATGAAGAACCAGGGGCCCAAGGTGCTGCGCGAGAAGATCGGCGTAGAGCCCACCGGCCTGCCCTTCAACTCCAAAATCGCACTGGAAATCTACCCGGAGCGCTCGGTTAATCCACTGGTAAATGCCGGCGCCATCGCCGCCGTGAGCCTGGTGGAAGCCAAGTCCGAGGAAGACCGCTGGAACAAGGTACTGGGCAACATAGAGGCCTATGCCGGGCGCGACCTCAAGGTGCTGGAAGAGGTGTATACCTCGGAGTATGAGAGCTCCTGGAGCAACCGCGGCATCGCCAACCTGCTGTACAACTACGAGCGGCTCTACAGCGACCCGGAAGAGGCCCTGCGGGTCTATACCCGCCAGTGCTCCATTGGCATCAACACCCGGGACCTGGGCATTATGGGGGCCACCCTGGCCAATGAAGGCGTCAACCCGATGACCGGCAAGAAAGTGCTGGATAAGGAAGACGTACCCGAGCTGCTGGCGATCATGGCCACGGCAGGGTTTTATGACGAGTCCGGAGAGTGGATGTACCGCGCCGGACTGCCTGCGAAGACCGGCGTTGGTGGCGGCATTGTTGCCGTAGTGCCGGGCAAGTTCGCTATTGCCACCTTCTCGCCGCCGCTGAACCCGGCGGGCAACAGTGTTCGTGGCCTGATGGCCATCGGCCATATTGCGGCTGAGCTGGGCGTGGGGCTGTATGGGCCCAATCGGGAGGAATAAGGCGCGGTAGGGTAGCGCTGGCTGGATCCCCGCCTTCGCGGGGATGACGGTGGGGTCGCGGGGATGACAGTGGGTTCGCGGGGATGAGGGGTCCGGGATGACGATGAAGTCACGAGGTGACTGTCATGTCGCGGGGCCCGCGCCAGAGCGGGGCCCCTGTCGCGCTCTTAGTCGAACTGCTTACCTGCAGCCAGTTTCTCAGCCACGATCGCGGGCGCCTTGAAGCGCTCGCCATAGGTGGCAGCCAGTTCATCGCAGCGGTCGATAAAGCGCTGCAGGCCATAGGTATTGACGAACTGGATGAAACCACCTGTCCACACCGGCGCGCCAATACCCATAATGGAGCCGATGTTGCCGTCCTGCACGCTGCGCAGCACGCCCCCTTCCAGGCACTTCAGTGACTCAATCACCTGGCGGAACAGCAAGCGGTCCTTGATATCCTGTTGCGGCAGGTCTACCTCGGGTTTGTAGTACAGCTCCAGCAACGGCGGCCAGATGCTGCGCGAGCCGTCCTCGGCGTAGTCGTAAAAACCGCCGCCGTGGAAGCGCCCACCGCGGTGATGCTCGTCTACCATGGTGGCGATAATGCCGCGGCCCACGCTGCCGTCTCCCCACTGGTCCAGCACGCCGAGCTCCGCGTGCGTTGCGCCGGCTTTCTTGGTCAGCTCCAGGCTCACCTCGTCATGCACCTGCAGGGGGCCCACCGGCATGCCGATGCCCTTGCCCAGGTTGTCGATTTCTGCCGGGTGTACACCTTCGTTCAGCAGCTGCATGCCCTCGTCGAGATAGGTGCCGAAGGTCCGCGAGGTAAAGAAGCCCAGGGAGTCGTTGACGACAATCGGCGTCTTGCGAATCTGGCGGGTGTAATCAAAGGCTTTCGCCAGCGCCACGTCCGACGTCTGCTCGCCGCAGATAATTTCCACCAGGGGCATTTTGTCCACGGGTGAGAAAAAGTGGATGCCGATGAAGTTCTCTGGCTTGTCCGCGGCCTCTGCCAGCTGGGTGATCGGTAACGTGGAGGTATTGGAACCCCATACACCGCCCTCGGCCATGTAGCCCTGCATCTCTTTGGTGATCTGGTGCTTGAGCGCCATGTTCTCAAACACCGCCTCAATCACCAGGTCACAGCCCTGCAGGTCTGCCGCGTCGGCGGTGGGCTTGATCAGCGCCAGGATACCGTCCATCTTTGCCTGGTCCATGCGGCCACGCTCAACGCGCTTGGCCAGTAGCTTCTCGCTGTAGGCCTTGCCCTTGTCGGCGGCCTCCTGGCTGATGTCCTTGAGCACGACCTCGATGCCGGCCATGGCAGACACATAGGCAATGCCCTGCCCCATCATGCCTGCGCCAAGAATGCCCACCTTTTTCGTTTGCTGTGGCTCCACGTCCTGCGGGCGGCTGGCGCCACCGTTGACCTTGTTCATGCCAAAGAAGAAGGTGCTGATCTGGTTCTTGGCCTGGGGGGTGACCACCAGGTGCGCCAGGCCACGGGACTCAACCACCAGCGCTGTATCCAGGTTCAGCCGCGCCGCTTCAATGGCGCAGTCGAGAATTTTGGCCGGTGCCGGCAGCAGGCCACGGGTCTTCTGGTAGAGCATGGCCGGTGCCACAGAGATCATCTGGGCGTTGGCCGGGTGCGCGGCATTGCCGCCGGGAATCTTGAAGCCTTTCACATCCCAGGGCTGCACCGCGGCGGCTTCGTTGTCCTTGTTCTCCAGGATCCAGGCCTTGGCGCGCGGCACCAGTTCTTCAACGGTGTCCACGGTCTCGTGAATCATGCCGGCGGCCAGGGCCTTGTCCGGCGTTACCCGGGTGCCTTCCAGCAGGTAGGGCAATGCGGTCTGCAGGCCCAGCAGGTTCACCATGCGCACCACGCCCCCGCCCCCGGGCAGCAGGCCCAAAGTCACCTCGGGCAGGCCAAGCTGCACGCTGCGGTTGTTCCAGGCGATGCGGTGGTTGCAGGACAGGCAAATCTCAAAGCCGCCCCCCAGGGCCGCGCCGTTGATTGCTGCCACTACCGGTACCGGCAGTTTTTCCAGCGCGCGCAGCTCGGCCTTGGTGCGATGCATCACCTCCATAAAACCGGGAATATCTTCCTCGGTGGTCGCCAGCAGTTCGTGCAGGTTGCCGCCGGCAAAAAACACTTTCTTGGCCGAGGCCAGCACCACGCCGGTCAGCCCGTCTTCCTGTTGCAGCTTTTGCACAGTCTCGGCCATGCACTGGCGGTATTCTTCGTTCATGGAATTGACCGGGCCGTCCATATCCATAGTGACGGTAACGATGCCGTCTGCGTCTTTCTCGTAGTTAAATCCACTCATGTTCTGATTCCTTAATTCCTGCTGACCGGCTTAAACGCGCTCGATGATAGTAGAGATGCCCATGCCGCCGCCCACACACAGCGACAGCATGGCGCGTTTCAGGTTGCGGCGCTCCAGTTCATCCAGCATGGTGCTCACCAGCATTGCGCCAGTGGCGCCCAGCGGATGACCCATCGCGATAGCGCCACCGTTGACGTTGGTGACATCGTGCTCCACACCCAGGTCTTTCATGTAGCGCATGGCCACCGAGGCAAAGGCCTCGTTGATCTCCCACAGGTCGATGTCCGCCACGGTGAGGCCGGCGACTTTCAGGCACTTCTGCGCAGCGGGACCGGGGCCGGTGAGCATAATAATGGGGTCGGTAGACAGCACCGAGGTCGCCACAATGCGCCCGCGCGGCGTCAGGCCAAGGTCCTTGCCCGCCTGCTCGGAGCCAATCAATACCGCCGCACTGCCGTCGACAATACCGGAGGAGTTGCCGGGGGTGTGCACGTGGTTGATCTTCTCCAGGTCGCTGTACTTCGACAGCACCATGTCGTCAAAGCCCATGCCGCCCATCATCTCGAAGGAGGCGCGCAGGCCGGCGAGGGCCTCCATGGTGGTATTGGGTTTGATGAAGTCGTCCTTCTCCAGGATCACCTGCCCGTTGAGGTCTTTCACCGGCACTACAGAGCGGTCAAAGTAGCCGTTGTCGCGGGCGTGGGCAGCCCGCTTCTGGGACTCCATGGCGTAGGCATCCACATCTTCCCGGCTCCAGCCTTCAATCGTGGCGATGGTGTCAGCACCAATGCCCTGGGGCACAAACCTGGTTTTCAGGCTGAACGCCGCGTCGCCCCCCATGGCCCCACCGTTGGAACCCATAGGCACGCGCGACATACATTCCACGCCACCGGCAACAATCAGCTGGTGCCAGCCGGACGCTACCTTGGCGGCCGCGCTGTTTACGGCTTCGAGCCCAGAGGCGCAAAAGCGGTCCAGCTGTACGCCAGCCACCGACTCGTCCCAGTCCGCGTTCTGCACAATCATCTTGGCGACGTCCGAGCCCTGCTCTCCCACCGGGGTTACGCAACCCATGATCACATCATCCACGTAGGAGGTGTCCAGGTTGTGGCGGCTTTGCAGCTCGCGCAGCAGGCCGGCGCCCAGGTCCACAGGCTTCACTTCGTAGAGGGTACCCCCCGCCTTGCCCTTGCTGCGCGGGGTGCGCAGGGCGTCATAGATGTATGCGTTGTTGCTCATTGGAACTCCCATCAGCGGTAAAAACAGGGGCCAGATAATGGCCCCTGCACCGGTCCGGAAACAATGACCCCAGCAACGGGAAAAATTGACCAAAGCGTACACGGGCGCGCGAGCCAGGCGGCACTGCGATTGCGCCCAGGGGCAGTACCACGAAAAAGCGCAGCGATTACGCGATTGCGTCAGGGCACCAGGACGGCGGCCCCACTAAAACGGCCCTGGCGCAGGTCCTCCAGGGCCTCGTTGGCCTGCGCCAGCGGATAACGATGCACCGTGGTTTCAATGGGAATGCTGGCGGCCAGCGGCAGAAACTCCTCACCGTCGCGACGGGTCAGGTTGGCCACGGAGACCACCTCTCGCTCGCCCCACAAAATCTCGTAGGGAAACGAGGGAATGTCAGACATATGAATACCGGCGCAGACCACGCGACCTCCGCGACGCACCGCACGCAGCGCCTGCGGCACCAGCTCACCCGCCGGGGCAAAAATGATTGCGCCTTCCAGGGGTTCCGGGCTGTCCATGGTCGAGTCGCCCGCCCACTCCGCGCCCAGTTCCAGGGCAAACTGCTGTGCTTCGGTATCGCCCTCGCGGCTGAAGGCAAATACGCGCTGGCCGCGATGCCGTGCCACCTGGATCAGGATATGCGCCGCGGCACCAAAGCCATACAGGCCTATCGTGGCGCAGTGCTCCACCAATCGATAAGAGCGATAACCGATCAAACCGGCACAGAGCAGCGGTGCCGCCTGAATGTCGGTATAGCCCTGGGGAATGGGAAAGCAGTACCGGGCATCCGCCACGGTATATTCGGCGAAGCCACCGTTGATCTGGTAACCGGTATAGCGTGCCTCGTCGCAGAGGTTTTCCTTGCCATGGCGGCAGTACCAGCAGTGCGCGCAGCTGCCGCCCAGCCAGGGTACGCCAACGCGCTGGCCCAGGGTGAAGCCATCCACGCCCTCGCCCACTGCGGTAACCTCGCCCACGATCTGGTGGCCGGGTATCAAGGGTACGTTGGGTTCCTGTAAATCGCCGTCTATGACGTGCAGGTCGGTTCGGCAGATACCACAGGCCGTCACGCGCAACTGCAGCTCTCCCGGCCCGGCCTGCGGCTGCGGCACCTCGCGCAGCTCCAGTGGCCGACCCACCGCTTCGAAGATCATCGCTTTCATATAGGCCTCCGTATTCCCCTGCTGGCGTTTGCGCAAAAGCTGCCGACGGCGTTAGTCGCCGGTGCTGTCTTCCGCCTTGCGAATACGGAAGAACACGGCGTAAAGCGTGGGCACCACGGTCAGGGTGAGCAACGAGGCGAAGCCCAGGCCCGCCATAATGGTCACCGACATGTTCACAAAGAATACGTCAGTCAGCAGGGGAATCAATCCCAGTATCGTCGTCGCCGGCGGCCAGCATCACCGGGCGCATACGACTCACCGAGGAGTCGAGTATGGCCTCGTAGGGGTCCTTGTCCGCATCTATCTGTTGGTCTATTTCGTCAATCAGCACGATGGCGTTCTTGATCAACAGCCCCACCAGCGACAGCGCGCCCAGCAACGACATAAAGTCAAAGGCGCCACCGGTCACCAGCAGGCCAGCGGTAATACCCACGATCGCCAGCGGTACGGTCGCCCAGATGATTGCCGGTTGCCGCAGCTTGCCAAACAGGAAGATGCTGGTGATGATCATCAACAAGAAGCCCACCGGCAGCGACTTTACCAGTCCCGCCTGGGCATTCTGGCTGTCCTCGAACTCACCGCCCCACTCAAGGTGGTAGCCCGGCGGCAAATCGATCGCCTCGATCTGCGGCTGCAGGCGCAGCAATAACGGCGGTGCGGAGCCGTCCAGTGGATTGCACGAAGCGATAATGGTCTGAATACGATCGCGCCCACGAATTACCGCATTTTCCATGCGTGTCTCATAACCGGACACCACCTGTGAGGCGGGCACCGAGCGGCCGAGCACCGGGCTCCACACCTGGATGTCACGTACGTTGTCTATGTCGCCGCGCTCGGCCTCGGGCGCACGCAACTCAATCGGCAACAGTCGCGTGCCATCACGGTATACACCCACCCTGGCGCCCTCGAAGGCATAGCGCAGCGCATCTCCCAGCGACTCCCGGTCCACACCCAGTTGGCGACCCACCTGTTCATTAAACACCGGCACCGACACTTTTACCGGGGAGCGCCAGTCGTCGCGGATATCAACGGCATAGCCGTCCTCGCGCATAATGCGCTGGGCCTCCTCGGAGAGCTGCCTCAGCACCGTCTCGTCCGGCCCGGAAAAGCGCGCCTCGATCTTGGCATCGCGTCCCGGGCCAATGCGCATGGGTTTGAAGATGGGGTCCACCGAGGGCATGTGCTGCTGCAAATATTCCCGTGTCGCCTGCGCTACCGCAGTCAGGTGCTCCAACTTTTCCGTCCGCACGATAATCTGGCCATACACCGGCGTCGGCTCCTTGGCATCATAGACCAGCGTAAAACGCTGGTGCGGGCCGCCAATCACCGACGTGGTCTGCAGCACGCCGGGCTGGCTGCGGATAAACTCACTCACCTGCAAGGTGCTGTCACGGGTGGCGCGGATGTCTGCGCCTTCGGGCTCCCAGATATCAACAAACAGTATCGGTGTGTTCGAATCCGGGAAGAAACCGCTATTGACGTTGCCAAAGCCGACCAGCGCAGCCACAAACAGCGCGGCAACCGCTGCCAGGGTGATACGACGGTGATCCACAGCCGCTGCCACGAAACCACGATAGGCACGAAATAGCCGTCCGTCATAAGGGTCCTTGTCTGCAGCATCCGGGTCGGGCTTCAACAGCAGGGCACACAGTAGTGGGGTGGCCGTGATGGCCGTTACCCAGCTCAGAGACAGGGAAATCAGGATTACATAGAACAGCGAGCTGGCGAACTCACCGGAGTTATCCGGCGAAAGACCGATCGCAGAGAAGGCGAGAATGCCAATCACGGTGCCGCCCAGTAGTGCCCACATGGTCTTGCCCACCGCCTCGCGCGCGGCCTGCTCCGGCGTCTGCCCGGCGTTCATGCGCACCAGCATGCCCTCGGCCACCACGATGGCGTTGTCCACCAGCATACCCAGGGCGATCACCAGTGCGCCCAGCGATATGCGCTGCAGCTCAATATTGTAAATACGCATAATCAGCAGCGTACCCGCCACCGTAATCAACAACACGGCGCCGATAACAATGCCGGTACGCAGGCCCATGAAAACCAGCAGCACGGCAATCACAATCGCCACCGCCTGGCCCACGCTCACCAGGAAACCGCCCACGGACGCGCTGACTTCCCTGGGTTGGTTATAGACCTGGGCCAGCTCCATCCCCACCGGGATCTCCGGCAGCAGGGCCTGCAGCTTGCGGTCGATACGCTTACCCACCGCCACCACGTTCTCGCCGCTGGCCATGGACACGCCCACACTGAGCCCGGGCTTGCCGTTAACGTAGTACATCTTGAGGGGCACGGTCTCGTAGGAACGGGTGATGCTGGCAATGTCCGAAAGCCGGATCAACCGACGCTCACTGGAACTGATCAACAGGTCACCCATTTCCTGCGCGGATTTGAACGCCCCGGTGGGACTGAAACGCAGGTAGTCTTCGCCCACCTGCACATTACCGGCATCGACCACCACGTTCTGTGAGCCCAGCACATCGGCAATCTGCTCCAGGGAGATCCCCAGCTCCGCCAGCTGGCTGCGCGAAATGTCCATATAGACCACCTCCCGCTGCTCGCCATCGATCACCACCTTGCGCACACCGTCCACCAGCACCAGCTGTTTCTTGATCACATCGGCGGTGTCATAAAGGTCTCGCCAGGTATAACCCTCGCCGTTCAACACCAGGTAAACCCCGTACACGTCGCCAAAATCATCGAGAACGATAGGTTCGCTGGCGCCGGGCGGCAGTGATGTCCTGGCGTCGGCAATCTTGCGCCGTAGTTCATCAAAAATGTTGGGCAGGTCCCCCGCCTGGTACTCGTCCTTGAATTCAATAAGGATGTCCGACAGGCCCGGGCGCGACACCGACATTTTAATGCGCTTGATCTGCGGCATACGCTGGATGGCGTCTTCCAGGTGGTAGGTCAACTCCTCCTGCACCTCCCGTGCGCTCGCACCGGGGTAGGGAGTGAGAATCTTGGCCATCTTGATCGTGAACGGCGGGTCTTCCAGCTTGCCCATGCTCTGGAATGCCCAGATGCCCCCGCCGATCATAATCACGATCAGCAGCCAGGCCACCACGGGCGTGCGAACGGAGTATTCACCAATGTTCATGGGCGAGCCCCCTCTATGGGCCGGGGCTTATAGCGGGTCATCTGCGCGCGGTTCCGCCTGTTCGGTCAACGGCATGCGCGTCACCTTCATACCCTCTGCGAGGTAGGGTGCGCCGACAGCAACCACCTCCTCCCCCCCCTCGAGACCAGAGACTATCTCAATAGAGCGACCGGACATGCGACCAATCTCTACCGGCCGCGCCGATACGGTCATCGATGCCTCATCCAGCACCCACACGCGCGGCTCCAGGCCACTATCGCCCTGCACGGCCCTTGCGGGCACCCACTTCACGGCATCGCGGTCGACCACGCCGGTGAGGTCCAACACCACGGTCGCCGTCATACCCGGGAGAACATTGAACTCTTCCGGGGCGTCCATGGTGAAGGTCGTCCGAAAGGTCTGCGTCTGGTCGTCTGCCTTGGTGGCAATCTCTTTCGGGCGCAGCGGATAGTCGCGGCCACCGCGACCGTCAAACTGGGCAAAGGCGCGCACGCTTCCCGCGGTCTTGCCGCGGCGCAGGTCCGTATCCGGGCCCGCCTCGCCGCGCACGCTGCGCACCACCGACTCGGGGAGGTTGATAATCACATCCAATACTTCGATATTCTGCAGCCAGATGACCGTTTGCCGGGCAATTATCTCTTCGAAGTTCTCCACGTTGCGTGAGGCGATGCGGCCAGTGAAAGGCGCTGTGAGCACCGTGTATTCGAGGTCCTGTTCTGCCGCACTCAGCGCGGCGGCGGTAGTGCGGAAATTCGCTTCCATACGGTCGAAGTCGATACGCGAGATATTGCCATCGGCAATCAGTTCCTTGCCCCGCTCGAAATTGCGACTGGCATTGTCGAAGCTGGCCTGCCTGTCATCCACCACCAACTGGTAGTCGGTAGGGTCGAGCCGCGCCAGTACCTGGCCTTTTTTCACCAGGTCGCCCTCTTTCACCAACAGTTCCTGCAACTGCCCGCCCACGCGAAACGCCAGCTCGGCTCGCTGGGTGGCATCCACACGGCCGGGAAAAGTGCGTACGGCATCCGTGGAGCCGCCACCCACGGTGAACAGCTTGACCGGCCGCGACGCGGGCGGCGGTGCCTCGCGCTCCTCCTGCGCACACCCGGCCACCAGCAAAGGAACCAGCAACAAAAAGACCGACGCGATGCCACGTGAAATCCTGGACATATTCTCTGACCCACCCTGAACAATGGCGCGATAATATCATCTTCGGGCCAGGCAAGGGTGCGCGCCAGGCACTAGCCCGCCAGGGAACGTGCGGCGGTTGCCACCTGTAGCGACCCGGGCTGGTAACTGCAGTGCAATACCGTGCGGTACTCGGTACGCGAGGCGCTGATTCGCCACTGTCCGTCAATGCGCCGATACTCGTCATAGTAGAGCGCAGACAGCAGCGTGACCGTCTGCTCCTGTGTATTGATATTGCGGTAGTCCAGTGACCAGACACCCCTGGCATGCTGGGCGTCAATGATCTCGATCTCGGGGTTGGCGCCGTGATGCATATCCAGGACATGGTCATGGCAGCCTCGCGCAACAAAAATGCCGTCCACAAACTCATCCCGGTTGCGGCATTGGCCGAAGTAGGACATATCGATTTCCACCTCGCCCTCGGCAAAGCATGCCCTCACCGCCTCCGGGTCCTGGCGGTCACAGGCATTGAAATAGCGTGCTTTCAACTGACATATTTCCTCGCGCGCACGCAACCGCGCCAGCTCCTGCTCCATCGCCTCAACTCGTTGTTCCAGTGTCATTCTCTGGCCTCCCGCAAAAGTACTGAACAGGGATAGTAACCCACACACTGCAAGCCACTCACTAGACGCTGTTTTACGGCTATACTGGCAGGAGTCTCAAGCTGCGGATAAATAAAATGATGCAAAACCTCACCTGGCCCGGTCTTCCGGTGGCGAGCTTAAAGCTGGAACGGCTGCTGGTCGTCTCACTGCTGCTCTTCGTCACCGCCTGTAGCTCACTACCCAAGGACGTGGTGAAGACACCCAGCTATGCCTTGCCGGTCAGCGAGGAGTCAACGCTGGCGACCAACATGGTGCCGCTGCTGGCAAAGCATGAGGGTAAATCCGGTTTCCGGCCCTTGGTACAAGGCGAGGTCGCTTTCAGCGCCCGCGCGCAACTGGTTGTCGCGGCGCGCGAAAGCATCGATATCCAGTATTACATCTGGCACCTCGATCTCACCGGCCGGGTCATGTATGAGGCGCTGCTGCAAGCAGCGGATCGCGGTGTACGCGTGCGCCTGCTGCTGGACGACCTGGACACCGCGGGCAAGGATGATTTCCTGCGCAAGATAGACTACCACCCTAATATCGAGATTCGCTTATTCAACCCCTTCGCCAACCGTAACCTGCGCGCGAGCGACTTCATTGGCGATACGCGGCGTGTCAACCGGCGCATGCACAACAAGACTTTGACAGCCGATAACGTCGCCACCGATCTTTGGCGGGCGGAATATTGGTGACGAATATTTTGACGCAACAGAGGCCGTGTCCTTTGGCGATATGGATGCACTGGGCGTGGGCCCCGTGGCCGAAGACGTCTCCAACCAGTTTGACCTCTACTGGAACAGTAAATACGTCTATCCGCTGGATTCCTTCAAGTGGAAAACGCCGATCAGCGAAAGCGACTATGCTGCTTTCCGCAAAGCGTCCAGCCGACTACCTGGCGCAGGCAAAGAAAACACGCTACGCCGAGATTTTGAGTGAAGTGGCGGAAAGCAATGTAGAGACCATTGCAGAGGTCGACTACATCTGGTCAGACTGGATCCTGGGCTTTGATCACCCGCGCGCCATTGAAATGGATGAAATGACGCTCGATACGCATCTCGCCTTGAAAATTTTGCGGGCTATGGAGCAGACAGAAGAGGACCTGCTTATCGTCTCGCCCTACTTTGTGCCTGGCGAGGAATTCACCCGAATTCCTTACCGGGCTGGAGGCAAAGGGTGTGCGCGTGCGTATACTCACCAACTCCCTGCAGGCCAATGATGTCTCCATGGTGCACGCCGGGTACATGCGCTATCGGGAGGAGCTGGTCCGCGGAGGGGTTGAGCTCTACGAGTATCGCTCCACCTCCAACAAGGCGCGACGTAAGATGAAACGCCAGCGAATCGACGTCGAGAAAACCAGCCTGCATGCCAAGTTCTTCGCCGTGGACGAAACCTACGTGTTCATCGGCTCTTTCAACCTGGATGGACGTTCGGCCAAACTGAACACGGAGTTGGGCGGTTACTTTGGCGCGCCACTACAAGCGTCCAGACTGTCAGACAGTTTCGATACGCTGATGCGCGAAGTCGCCTACCGGGTGGTGCTCAACGAGGATGGCGACCTGGAGTGGGTGGGGGAAAACGACGGACAGGAAGTGCGCCTGGACCGCGAACCGGATACTACCTGGTGGAAGCGAACCAGCACCAGGATGCTGTCGTGGTTTGTGCCGGAGTCGCAGTTGTAAGCCGCCGTTGGCAATGTAACAGCACGGGGATCAGTGCCCGCGTCGCGCCTCCATGCGTTTGAGCATCGTACCGATGATCCTGCGGTAGAGCTCCATACCCAATTGCCTGTCCTCTATAGCGCTGTCCACATTGGGATTGTCGTTGACCTCGATGACATAGCCCTCGCCATCTTTCTCCTTGACGTCCACACCATAGAAACCGCGGCCGATAGGCCGCGTAGCCCGCAATGCAGCGTCGATCACCGGCAGCGGCACCTGGTCAACAGGCACCGTCTCGAAGCCCCCGGAGTCCGTGCGCTTGCCATGACGATAAATCTGCCAATGGTTCCTGACCATATAGTATCGACAAGCAAATAAAGGCTGGCCATCGAGGACCCCAATACGCCAGTCGAAATCTGTGTAGAGAAATTCCTGCGCGAGTAACAGGGTAGACTGTCGGAACAGCCTCTTGCAGATGGTGCCCAGCTCTTCACGATTCTTCGCCTTCTCAACACCACGGGAAAACGACCCGTCCGGGATCTTTATCACCATCGGGTAGCCTAGCTGCTGTTCCAGTTCATCAAGCTGCCCCGACTGCCCCTTGTACAGAACCACGGTTTTAGGTGATGGCACCTTGTGCCCACGGAACAGATCCGCAAGGTAAATTTTGTTGGTGCAGCGCAAAATTGACACACTGTCATCAATGACCACCAGCCCTTCGCTTTCGGCCTTCTTGGCAAAGCGATAGGTGTAGTGGTCAATATTGGTGGTTGCGCGAATCAACAGGCCATCGTACTCGGGCAGGCGCAGGTAATCGCGGGGCCCTATCAGTTCGCAGTCCACACCCACCTCTCTGCCGGCGCGGATAAAGCGCTTGAGGGCAACTTCGTTAGAGGGCGGCATCTTCTCGGCAGGATCCACCAGAATGGCCAGGTCATAGCGCGAAGCCCGGCCCTCCCTGGGCTTACGCCAGACCTTGTGGCTGAACTCATCGAGGGCATTGGCAAAGTGCTCGGCCTGTTCGTCATTGAGCCGGGTCGGTGAGCGCGGCTTGAGCCCTCTAACCTCCCAGCGCTTGCGATGCCGCAGGGTGATCTCAAGAATGGGGCAGGGAAAAGCCTGGAATAGCTTCTCCGCCAGTCTGTTAAAGCGACTGTCAGCGGTGCGCCCGAAGTAGCTGTTCACCACCACGGGCTTGTCCGGGTCAGCCTGCGCCAGAGACTGGTAGAGGTCGTCGGCAAAATCATCAACCTGCATCCGGAAAAGCGAACGTTTACTGAGATCATTGAGTGTGCGCACGGAAGGGATCACTCGATGCCCACGCGCCTCAGCCAGCAATGAGCAGTAGTACCCCTCCGACAGATAGCCGAAACTGCGGCATAGATTGATCACCCGGGTACGGGATGTCGCCTGCTGGTGACTACCATTCATGTACTCAGGAAAGCTGAGCACCTGCTCACTGGGGTAGTAGGGTGCCCAGTCACCAGGACAGTGCGTGACAATTAGCGTTTGTGACATAGGCGGTGTTCCCGTAACACCGGTGTTCAGGACAAGTGGGAATAATGCGCGAAAGTATTTGCTATCAGCTGCTGGCAGTCAATCGGGCGGCGCGCTATATTTTTGCGCATCCCAAGGAGGGTCTATGCGTTCCCCAAGTGCCCCCTGCAGACCATTCGACCTCGCCCGAACTGCAGACACCGGCAAGGCATCCATGTCGTATCCTGCAGAGCCTCGCGCGCGGTTGGCGCCTGGTCTGTGAGCACGATCCGCACAGCCGTTGCCAACGATATTGACGCACTGGTAGCACTGGAAAGCATTGCCTTCCAGACCGACCGCATGAGTCGACGCAGTTTCCGGCGCTGGTTACGTCACCCCGGCTGCGTGTTCCTGGTGAGTGAGCAGCAGGGAGCCATGAGTGGCTATATTCTGGTGATACTGCGCCGCGGCACGCGCCTGGCCAGGCTTTACTCGCTCGCGGTGACCCCCTCCAGCCGTGGGCAGGGTATAGCCAGTGCATTACTGGCGGCCGCGGAGCGCGATGCGCGGAAAGCGGGAGCGCTTTTCCTGCGCCTGGAAGTTGCAGGCAACAACGCTGGCGCCATTGCCCTGTATCGCCGACACGGTTATGTGCAGTTCGGCCTTTACCGGCGCTATTACGACGATGAAAGCGATGCTTTGCGTATGCATAAATGCATCCATCGCCCGGATAGCACAGGCGATAGCCGAATGATTCCCTGGCTTGCGCAAACGACCCCCTTTACCTGCGGACCGACCTCGCTGATGATGGCCCTGACCTCCCTGGACAGCTCCTACCAACCCAGCGCACTGGAAGAAGTGCAGATATGGCGGGAGGCAACCACCATCTTCATGACGTCCGGGCACGGGGGCTGTCACCCACTGGGCCTGGCGCTGGCCGCGAAGTCACGCGGCTTCGACGCCGAAGTCTGGGTCAGCCAGCGCGATGCCCTGTTCGTTGACGGCGTCCGTGATGACAACAAAAAGCGCGTTATTCGCCTGGTTCACGCATCCTTTGTTGAACAGGCCAGAGTCCGACAGGTGCCGGTTCACTATGCCGATATCGACCAGCAGCAACTGGTGGATTACTTCGATGCCGGTGCAAATATCCTGATCCTTATCTCCACCTACCGCCTGGATAATCGCAAGGCACCCCACTGGGTAGTACTGAGTGGCTACGATGAGCAATGCCTGTTTGTGCATGATCCGGATCTTGAGGTTGGCACCGGCAGCAGCATCGCCGACGAAAATCGCGATGCCATAGAATGTCAGCACCTGCCTGTGGCCCGGGATGATTTTGCCGCGATGAGCCAGTTTGGTGGCAACCGGCTGCGGGCCGCCGTAATTGTGCAGCGCAGATGAACAGTACAACCCGCAATGGGCGCCGCAGCGGGTTTGGAGTAACGCCTGATGGCAGAGAATAACGCTGCTTATCGTCACATGGTCCGCACGCTGTCTGACCGCATCGTCGAGGCACAACAACCCATACGCATCCTCGACTCCATCAAGTGGTGTGCTGAGGTGCGTCACGAATTTTTTGCCAGTGGATGCAGCGCTTTACCGGCGGTTGATGCCAGCTATTACCGGCGTAAAAATCCCCTTGAGTTTGAGCCTGCAGAAGTGCGCCAGCAGTTTCACCAGATAGAGCGCGACATCGCCCGCAACCTGGGTCAGTTGAATCCGCTGTCGACCATCATGCGCAGGGTCTGCCGTGAATACCAAACAGTGACCCGGATGATAGAAGCGCGAGGCACTGCTGATTTCAGCCTGCTGGCAGAGGAGCTGTATGGCTCTGCTTCCGATGTTTTTCATGCCGGCGACCCAACACTGGCGGACCTTGGCACACAGATGGAAGCCATCCTTATCAACCTGCTGCAAAACACTTCCATGGCCGAAGCGCCGAAGGACATCCCCGCGCTAGCCGCGGTGGACATGCTGAACCAGCGGCTGCTGAGTGTCTTTCCCAATGCGGGCATACGAGTACTGCTCAACGACCAGATGACCGCGGATGCGGCGGCGGGCTCTGACTACCTTAAAATACGCAGCGACGCCCGCTTCAATGCCCTGGACATCGACGTGCTGGAGGTCCATGAGGGCTGGGTTCACCTGGGCACAACGCTCAATGGTTCGGCGCAACCTTACTGCACATTCCTGAGCAAGGGACCGCCGTCGGCTACCACCACCCAGGAGGGCCTGGCGGTACTTACCGAAATACTGACCCTGCGCTCCAGCCCAGCGCGCCTGTACCGCCTGATTAACCGCGTGCGCGCCGTGACCCTGGCCGAACAGGGTGCCGACTTTATCGAGGTCTTTGAGTATCTGCGTAGCCATGAGATGTCTGAGGCAGACAGTTACAGCATTGCCGTGCGCGTTTTTCGCGGGAGTACACCTGACGGGAAACCCTTTACCAAGGATCTCGCCTACATGCGCGGTTTTGTGCAAACGTATAATTTTCTGCGTTTGGCAATGAGTGAGGGCAAGCTGGAAAATCTGCCGCTGCTGTTCTGCGGCAAAGTAATACTCGAGGATCTACACACCTACCGTTTGTTAATGAATGAGGGCCTGATCATAGCCCCACAATTCCTGCCCCCGCATTTTTCCGACCTCAAAGGCCTGGCCACGTGGATGAGTTTCTCGCGCTTCATTGCCTCGATGAACTTCGAGCAGCTGCAAGCAGACTATGGGCCGCTACTCTGATCACACCGGCATCATACGGGGGCATTGCATAATCCGTACTTTGAGTCACGGCAGTTCAGGCTGCACTGACGGTCACGGTCCGGCGCCACCGGAAACTCAGAGCAGGTGCTGCAGGGCGACCGTGAACTGGGTGAAGGATTCATCGGAGTCGTTGAGCGACCCATACGCCAGGCTAAACTTGACCGCGTTCCGCTTGAGCACCGGCATAGCCAAACTGAAGCCAACCCGGGAATCGCGCTGCAGGTCATTGAGCCGCATGCCGTCAAGCCGGCTACGTCCACCCCGGTAGAAATTACCATCCAGTGACATCCAGAAGCCCGGGCTGAAGCGCCTGACCAGGTTCGCCTGGAAAGCGTAGATGGGATCCTGTTCACGCTTCAGTCCAAGCAGGTCATCGTTATCCCCCATGAACCAGACCCCCGCCTGCAGCTCCAGCAACAGGCGTGGTGCCAGGGGAAGAATGTAGCCCAGCTCCGCTCGGGCTGCCCAGCGATTGGCACCCACGTTGATAAGACGGTCGTTGTCATAGTCACCGGTCGGGGCCACAACTTTCATGCTTGCACCCAGGATGGGATGGGGGTTCTGGCGAAGTTCAGCAAACTCCTCCCGATTCATTGAAGGAGCCCCCAGGAGATTCACCGATAGCGTGGCGCCAATATCTCCCAGGCCCTGGTAGTCGCGCTCCAGCAAACCCAGTTCCGGATGTTCAGCACGGGTGGTCCCGGTGGAATACGGCATATCGAAAACCACGTTGGCACTGCGCCCGAATAACTCAATGGTCCGCAGGTAACCGACCACGGCGGTGGTGATCTCGGAGTCGAGGCCCACGATCGGCAGCGACGGGTCGGGCACCGCATCACCATCCGTATACGCCATACCCACGGTAAGCACCTGGGTTCCCTTGGGCGCCGGCCAATAGGCCCGGGGCGTCAGTTCCTGCGCCCCGGCTTTTACCGCCAGCAGCAAGAGGAGCAATACCGTCGCAAGCTTTTGCACTCCCCGCATTCAGTGGTCTCCCGATTCAGTCTAAAACGCCATTATGCCCAATGCCGCCGCGCCTGTTCCAGTGGCAGGAAAACAGGCCCCGCTGGGGGCTCTCCGCAGACATGGCGGCAGGTTCAGGACCAGCCATTTCCTCTGCCGGGACACTCGCAGAGGACAGGATTAGCGTCCACGCCAATACCAGAGGCGAGAATGATATTCCTATCTTGATGCCAATCCACCGCAGCGGTTATTTCCATATGCCTGCGCCGACCTTCCGGGTACCGATGACGGCTCACAGAACAGACGCCTTACCACGCCCGCTCCAGGATCACGCCAAACTGCGGAAACACGCCTGCGTCCTCATCGACTTCTGCGCCGGTAATGGGGTTGAAGGCCTGCGGAGAACCACGGTCAGCAGCGTAGACGTTGATCAAGTCCAGGAAAAAAATAAAATCGGTGTCGAAAAAGCGGCGTCGGTAGTCGACACGAAGATTGAGGGACTGGTAGTCGCCCAATGTCGTGGCGTTGATCTCGGTGATTTCCTTGGACGCGCGAGTCAAACCGAGCGCCGGCGGCAGCACGTCCTCATGAATAATAAAGCGGTCGCCGGGACGTCCGCTCCCCCACTTCCATCGGCCGGCGATTTGCAGCCGATCTGTGACCTCCCAGCGGGCACCGATGGACGCGAAATGCTCGCGGGAAAAATCAGGCGTGTAGCTGCCGCGGCCGTCGTTGTCATCCTGGCTACTGTCATTCCAGGAATAGGTAAAGTCCGCCGACCAGCCGTTTTCGAACGAGCGCTGCAGCACAAGATCAATACCGCTATTTTCCCCATCACCAGAGTTCAGGGCGCGGCCGCTGGCGCGGCTCTGGTCGACGATCAGGTCGTCGAGTTGCTGATAGTAAGCCTCGAGGATGACATTCCAGCGTTCGTTTATGTCGTAGTCGAAGCCTACGCCGATGTGGGTGATTTCCTCATTCGCAAGGTCGAAGTTGTCTGGATTGGCGGCGCGCACCAGCAGGGGAGGCGACTCGTAGTAGATGCCGCTGGTGAGAGAGAATCGCAGGTCCGGCGCGGCAGTGTAGGTGACGGCGAAGCGCGGGCCGACGTAGGTATCGTCGGAGAAGGCATCCCGGTCCGCGCGCAGGCCCGGACGCAGTTCGAAGCGACCCACCTCAAAAACCTGCTCTGCATATACCGTTACGTTGGTGCCGGAATCGTCGAAGCGCGAGTCAATCACCTCGGGCAGCCACACAATGAACTGCTGGTCGGGCGGCCGCGGGTCGTCGCTCTCGTAGACGTAGCGGATCCAGGGGCCATCAAGCCGGGTCTCGAAGTCCGCGTCAATATTGACGACGCGCAGCCCCGCGGAGAACTCGCCAAAGCGATTGAAAGTACTGAAATCGCTGCGCCAGCCGATCTCCTGCTCGTCCTCGAGAATCGTGAAAATATCGTCACGTACCGGTATGGATGAAGAGTCCGCGCCCGGCGGCACCAGATCAGGAAAGGCTTCTCCCTGGGTCGAATCCTTGTCGCTGCTGCGCAGGTAAAGACGGTTGGTCCACTCACCCTCGCTGCCCACCATGCGCCGCCAGGTTACACCAAAAAGCGACAAATCCTGCTCCTCACGAATCAGCGACGTGTCGTCGAAATCCTCGTCCTCGGCCACGTTGTCCAGATCGCGTGTGTAGTCCTCCGGTGCGTGGATGAGCAGGAACTGCAATTCGTCACGTGCGCTCAGCTGCGTGGTCGTCTTGAGAATGACATCCGTTACCTTGGGCGTGCCGATGTCTTCCTGGTCGATGAGTTTAAAAATATTGCCAAAGTCGAAACGGCGGGCAGTGAAGAAAACCGACGTATCCTCAGACACTCCCGAGGGACCATCGTAGGTGAATTCGGCGCCGGCGACATCAAGGCGCAGACTGGTTACCGGCGTCAATCCACCCTCGGCCAGTTCCAGGCGCAGCAGCGAGCCCGACCGGCCACCGTAAGCGGCACCCCAGCCGCCCGGCGAAAATTCAGCGCCCGCAACGGAGTTTGGCGCGAAGATTGAGAAGCGACCGCCGCCAGAGATATCGTCTTCCGCACCGATGGTCTGGTCGAAGTGCACGACCTTATCGAGGGGAAAGTCGTCGACGAAGATCAGGTTATTGCGCGGGCCACGACCGCGGACCGTAAATCCGGCAAAGGCACCATCGGAGGCCAGCCCTGGCAATCCGTCGAGGGCCCGCATCACGTCTGAGCCGGCACCGACGGCATTGCGCAGTTCCTCGCGGTTGCGAAAGCTACTGCTGACCCCGCTCTGACTGTCGGCCTGCCGTGCACGGGCAACCACCAGCACTTCCTCCAGCGCCATGTCCGGCAACTCCAATTCGGGGAGTTGCAATTCGAGGACAGACACACGCCGGGCAATCACCCGGTATACCGGCTCCTGAATGGTGACTCGTCCCTCGGCGCTCGCCTCGACGCGGTAGAAACCTTCCTCCAGTGCCGCAAAGCGCACCTGGCCAGCCGCGTCCGTGGTCGCACTCGCCGAGCGCCCCTCGCGACTAACGATATCGACGCGCACGCCTGCGAGGGCGCGGTTGGATTCCGCATCCATCGTAACCACTACAACCTCACCCGGCTCCGCCATTACCAGCATGGGCAGCAGGAAGGTAAGAAGAAACAGATAACCGCGAACTTTCATAAGTCTAATCCTCCGGCGCCTACCACGGCAGGGCCACAACGGGTGACACGGTGAAGCGAAGCTGGTAATCCGGCCCGAAATCATCCGGTGACTCCACGTAGTGCCAGTACTGGGCGCCGAACTTCCAGGGGCGCCCGCCCAGGTGCATTGTACGGGAGACGCCTATGCCAAGGGGGAACGTGAGTTTGTTGTCACTATCAACCGCTTCATGATTATAGGAGAACGTTGGATTACTGTTGATCTGCCAACCGTTACCCAGGTTGAAAGCGTAGAAATACTGACCGCCAGTAACACTGGTATCGAAGTCATCCTCTCCGGCAATATCCCACTGGTGCGTCAGTAACACGCCGGCCACGCCCCAGGGCCGCACCATGGCGAGGGCCAGTTCAGGCCCGAGCAACCACTGGTCAAGGCCCACGTCGTCATCGGTGGCGGTCGGCAGCGTGCCGACTATGCCCCCAATGGCGATGATGCCGCCCGGCAGCGTTTTACCGAGGCCGAGATCGAAGCTGATATCGCCCAGTTCCCAGGTAACATCGTCGTACTCTCCGACGCCAGTCGGTATGTCCTGCTTGACGACCACGGGAACGGCCGGGCGCATAAACACATTTGTGGTGTCGTCCAGCGGATAAGGCAGCGAGGGCTGAAACAGAATGCGGGTGGCATCCTGTTTACCCGCGCCCGGCAGGTCACCGTCGAAGCTGGTGTAGTCAATGTTGAAATTCAGCGTGCCCATGGCGGTATTGGGATTGGAGAGCTCAGCGGCGATTTCTTCTGCAGAGGGCCTGGCCAGGCCGCCAGGGTCTGCGTCGGTGCCAATGGCCTGTTTATCATCGGCAAAGCTGAAGTGGGTAAACTCGCCGCTACTGACATTGCGCACGCGATAGTGCTGGAGGTCGTCCCGGTCCTGCTCGAAGGTGAAGCAGTTGGTGCGGTTTTCCATCGAGGTATAGCAGACGCGATCCTCCCCCTCGACACGCCAGGTGCGCTCAAAGACCTCACCCCAGGCCTCGATACGCGCGGTGCCATCGGCCCCATAGCGGCCTATCGCGGTGCGGCCTGGCTCCACCTGAATCTCCGCGGTGGCGCCGCTGACCAGGTCGGTCAATGCCTGGCGCCCGGTCACCGCAACCCAGTCCTCAGCCCGCAGGGGCAACGCGACCAGCAGAAGCAGCCCGGCGCAAGCAGCCAACGTGTTTTTCGAGTCAGATCGTGAATCAATCATTGTCATTGGCGGGCTCGAATTCAGGGAAGCTCCAGCTGCCGTCGAGGATCTCCTCGCGCGGCTGATACAGGCGCACGGCGTAGCTCCATCCCGGCGTGATGGGGATGCAGTTAACACGGCCATCATCGCAGCCGCCGAGATGGATGGTGATCGAACCATCGTCGTTCGGTGTGGCGCTGACGTTGTTGTAGTTGTTCCGGCCCAGCTTGTTGGGCTCCATGAAACCGTCTTCGTTGTAAACCGTGATCGACCAGAACGCGTCCACCGGTACGTCTCTGGCTGTCACCGCATAAGACATCTGGCCGTCGTTCTGATCCACGGCGTCGACCAGGTAAATAGCACCTCCCGCCGGCAAACCGGCCCACCCCGCGATCCCGCCAACCAGAAATTGCACCGGGTCCACCTCGTCCTTGCGCCCGAATGCCAGGCTGGAGTCAAAGCTGAGCTCCGCCGCGAGGTCGTTGAGCGCCTTGCGCGCTACAGCCAGTTGCTCTGTGTCCCAGTCCGGTGCCTCGAACGGCCCGCTACCGCCGCCGGAGACGACGATCCCATCCTGTGCGGCGTGAGCGGCTTGCACATCTTCAGGGTCGTTCGGTTCGATGAAGGTGCGGAAGGCCAGCGCCGCAAAGCGTGTCCCGACCTCTTCCTCAGTCAGGCGGTAGGTGCCCGGCTTCGCCTCGACAAAACTGTAATGCTCCTGGTTCATCACATGCATTGATTGATAACGCCCATCGATTTCGGGCAACGTGATCTCCACCGGCTTGGACAGGTCGAGGACAAGCGAGGAATAGATGGTATCCACGTTCATCCGGATCACGGGCTGGTTGGCAAGGTCCACGGTCTCGCGCAGATGCACGATCTGGCCAACCTTGAGACCGTAGGCCTGGATGTTCTGGCGGATCATGTGATCGGTCTCCGCACGAACAAGGTTGTCCAGGGTGACCTCTTTGGCGAATACAAGCGTTGGCACGCAAAGAACCAGTATCAGTAGCGTTCTCATCATTACACTCCCTTACTCAATTGACAGGTTCGACATCGGGAAAGGTCCAGCTGCCGTCGAGGATCTCAGGGCCGGGCTGGTAAAGGCGCACGACGTAGTTCCAGCCCTCCATAATCGGCAGGCAGTTAACCCGCCCGTCGTTGCAGCCACCCAGATAAACGGTCATCGAGCCGTCATCGTTGCCCTCACCCATGATCGAATTGATTACATAGCCATCTATGTCGTTCTTCTCGAAAAAACCTTGTGCGTTGTACAGGCTGACAGACCAGAACGCGCCCACCGGTACTTTAGCTGGCACCTCGATCTTGTATTCACCGACAGGGAGGTTGGGGACGTTGGAGGGATACATCGCTTCGGTCTCGGGCAGACCACCCCAGCCCACGGCCGTGCCGATCAGGTGGCGCACCGGAGAGACGCTTTCCCGTGTGCCGAAGGTCCGCTCACTCCCATCGGCGAAGGGCAGCAGCGCACTGAGTCTTTCGACCAGCGCTGTGTAGGCGTCTTCATCATAGTCCGGCAGTATGAAGGGCCTGGATGAGGCCGCCTCGATCTTCATCTGGTCCTGGATGGCATTCACTGCCGCCACATCCTCGGGATCGTCTGCGTCCACCAGCGTGCGCATAAAGACGATCACGTAGGGCGTATCAAAGGTTTTCATGTCCAGCGTGTACGTGCCGCCGCCGTGGAACACCTCGTTGATGTAGTGGTCCTGGTTGACGATCATCGCGGCCATATAGCGCTCGCCCACGTCAGGCAGGATCAGCGTCGCGCCTTCGGAAATGTCGACCACAGTCGTGCTGTAGAGCGTATCGCGGTTCATCCTTACCGTCGGCTGGTTATCGACCGGCGTGGGCTCGCGGAAGTGATAAAACTTGTTCACGCCCCCGGCGAGCTTGACGTATTTGTCGAGTTCGATATCGGTGGCCGCGCGGTTGAAGTTGTCGATGGTTACCGGAATCTCAGTGGTCGCGCTGTTCATTCAAATTATCATCGACCGGTTGCGCCGATGCGATTGCGGTAAAGCCCAGACCGGCGACGAGCGCCAGAACAAGTGCGGAACGGTTCATGACTTTTTCCTTAAATTGATTTCAATATTCATTCTCAGTCTGCCGGCTAAATGTCCAGAAAGGTCCAGCTGCCGCTTGCTCATCTCCTGATCATCCTTCCATTCTCAACTTTCGGTTATACCGCGGCCTCTCGGCCCTTCCCGGGCGTATACCAGATGGGTGAAGTATAGGCACGTTCATGGTGGGTCGAGTCAACGTGCTCGGGCACCTCACGGAACTGCGGTTCTTCGACTGAAGTTGATCATGATCTCTGGCACGACTTGCACGCATTGATACAGGTCACACGGCTCTATGATTCGAAGATCAGTCTGTTATTTCCTAATATTTGCCACTGGCTGCGGACACCAAACCCACGTTCCACACTTTAGTCTAGCCCCAGCAACTAGCGCCCTGAAGCGGCGCAGCGTCCTGATTTGTATGAATTTCGGACAGCGTTGCGGCTCAGTGGCCACTAGCACCGCGAGTGTTGCGGAATTGTGACGGTGACATACCCTGCCACCGGCGGAAGGACTGGGAGAAATTCTGCGCATCGCTGAAGCCGCAGTGTTCCGATATCTGCTGGATCGTCATCTGGGTATTGAGCAACAGGTCCTCGGCGACACGGCGGCGCTCGTCGTCCAACAGGTCCTGGAAGCGAACATTTTGCTGGCCCAGTTTACGCCTCAGGGTACGCGACGACATGGCGAGGCTGTCTGCGATCTGCTCGAGGCTGGGGAATTTACCCGCCGTTTGCCGGAGCGCCATTTTGACTTCCAGCACCACATTGCCGTTGGCAGCGAGTTTTTCATGCAGGCTGTAGCGCAGCGTGCCCAGCACCTCCGCTGCCTGCGGATCGTAGGTCTCAATGGGGTTGTTGAGCCCTTCAACGGGGTAGTGGAGTTCCGTATGCGCCTGCTTGAAGTGCAACGGGGAGCGAAATACATCCTTGTACTGCTCTATGTCGCCCGGCTGCCGATAGTCCAGCGATACCCGCAGCGGTGTGAAATCGTGACCGAGCAGTTCCTCCGTATGTGCCTGCAATGTGCCCAGGGCGCGTTCCAGTAAAAAGATGCGCAGCGGCTCGTCTGCTTCCGCGCAGTACAAATGGTGTATCAGCGCAGGCCCGGAGACCTCGTAACGCCAGTCAACCAGCACATTGTAGTTATCCCTGAGCTGCCAGGTTTTGCGCAATGCATCGCCAACGGTTCGCTCGGTGGTCAAAGCCATGCCGTGGGGCCCCATATCGGCAAGCGATGTCCGCCAGCCTATTTCCAGGCCTAAGCCATCGCGGTCTGCCAGTCTTACCAGGTTGGTATAGAACACTCGTACCTGCACCTCGCTGATGGGCAGGTAGGGGTCGGTGAGTTCGTCCTGGGAAAGCTCGGTGCCGGCGAGCAGGGTCTCGACGTCGAAACCCTGTGAAACCATATACGAAACCGGCTTGCGCAGGGTCAGTGCGTAGACTTTTTTAGCCGGAACATTCATACCGAAAAAGTACCATACATCAATGGGTTACTTGAACCAGGGAGAAGCAGAAAGCAAAGCTATCACAGCAAAATTTCAGCTGGCAGCATAAAAAAGGTTCTTCGCGCATTAGCGTGGTGGAGCAAGTGAATGCTCCAGGTTGCTAAGCGGACATCACGAATGGAGTAAGCCTTCCCTGGTTGGAAACAAACCCCCACGCCCTTGGAAGGCTTACCCCATTCGTGCTGTCCTCCCCATGGAAGAAGGCCGCTGTGATCGTGGTATACCCCCGGAAGATCGTCAAAAGTGGGTTCGATCTACCGGGGGTAACACCACGATTACAGTGGCCGCATTTCAAGATGGAACATTCTCTGGCTGTTCCCCGCTAATGCGCGAAGAGCCATAAAAAAGCCCCCGTCCAATAAAGGGCGAGGGCTTTTCGTGTTTAAGGCGGGCGTTCCTGCTGGCTTAACAGGCCCCGACCTTAGCGGTGCAGGAGCATTAACCGCACTTGGAGTCACCGCAGTTCAGGCAGGTGAGGCAACCGTCCATCATGATCGCCGCCTTCACACTGCACTTGCGGCACAGTTCGGAGCTGACGGGAAACTCACTGTTGCCACCGTCGTCGCCAGTCTTGGCGGCGTACTCCGCCTTTTTCTCGTCGAGGATTTTCTTCTGGTGCTCAGTCAGGCCGGGCTGTTCCAGCAGGCCGATATTCTGCAGGTGATCCTCAATGGCCCAACCGATCTCGGCCACCAGTGAGGGCATAAAGCGACCGCCGGACTTGAAGTAACCACCCTGGGGGTCGAATACCGCTTTCATCTCTTCCACCAGGAAGGTGCAGTCGCCGCCTTTGCGGAACACGGCGGAGATTACCCGGGTCAGCGCAACAATCCACTGGAAGTGGTCCATATTCTTCGAGTTGATGAAGATCTCGAAGGGACGACGCAGCTCGTGGTCTGTGCCCGGGTTGAGCACGATGTCATTGATGGTCAGGTAGAGGGCGTGATCAGAGAGTGGCGTCTTGATCTTGTAGGTTGCACCCGCCAGTTGCTCCGGGCGGGACACTTTCTCGTGCATCTGCACGATATTGCTCTCATAGTTCCTGTTGCTTCTCTTCCTCGGTCTTCACCTGGAAGCCGACGATTTTTTTATCGATTTTCTTGCTCATGGTTGCTTACCCTCAAACGGGAATTGTTTCCCATCATGATTCCCGCGCTAGCAGGAATACAGTTAACTTTTGCTTCTCGGTCCTCTAATAGCGACCCCCGCAATGGCGGACCACCGCCTGCCCGGGGATGACGGGGACTCACTTAAAACTTGCCGTAATACCCTTCTTTCAGTGCATCAAACAAATTGGCTGCGGTGTGCATTTCACCGTCGTACTCCACTTCTTCATTACCCTTGAGCTCCATGGTGGTGCCGTCTTCCAGGGTAAACACGTACTGGGTGTTTTCCAGGTCTTCTTCCTTGACCAGCACGCCCTGAAAGGCCTCCGGATTGAAGCGGAAGGTGGTGCAGCCCTTCAGCCCCTGCTCTGCCGCATACAGGTAGGTGTCCTTGAAGTTTTCATAGGCAAAGTCAGTGGGCACGTTGATCGTTTTGGAAATCGACGAGTCCACCCACTTCTGGGCTGCTGCCTGCACGTCCACGTGCTGCTTGGGCGTTACCGTATCTGCAGCGATGAAATAATCCGGCAGCGCTTCGTCTTCCTGCTGGGAGAAGGGCATTGCCTTGGGATTAATCAGCTCGCGATAGGCCAGCAATTCGTAGGAGAAAACATCCACTTTCTCTTTCGACTTCTTGCCCTCGCGAATCACGTTACGGCTGTAGTGATGCGCGAAACTGGGCTCGATGCCGTTACTGGCGTTATTGGCCAGCGACAGGGAAATGGTGCCGGTGGGCGCAATAGAGGAGTGATGCGTAAACCGCGCACCTTCCTGGATAATCGACGACACCAGCTCCGGCTCTTCCTGGGCCAGCGCTTGCATGTAATGGCTGTACTTACCGTGGAGGATGCGACCCGGAACCTTGTCGCCGATCTTGATACCATCGGCGGCCATTTCCGGGCGACGACGCAGCATCTCGCCGGTGACCTCAAACTCCTCGCTCATAATGCGGCGCGGCGCCTTTCTCGCGGGCCAGTTCCAGGCCCACCTTCCAGCCGGAAACGGCCATTTCCCTGGCGACACGGTCGGTGAACGCCAGTGAGTCCTCTTCGCCGTACTTCATGCGCAACATGGCCATGGTGGAACCCAGTCCCAGGAAGCCCATACCGTGACGACGCTTACGGGTGATTTCCTCGCGTTGCTGCGGCAACGGCAGTCCGTTGATCTCTACCACGTTGTCCAGCATGCGGGTGAATACAGCAACGACTTCGCAGTACTCCTCCCAGTCGAAATAGGCATTTTCGGTGAAGGGCTCCTTGACGAAGCGCGTCAGGTTTACCGAGCCCAGCAGGCAGCTGCCGTAGGGCGGCAGGGGCTGCTCACCACAGGGGTTGGTGGCGCGCACGTTTTCGCAGAACCAGTTGTTGTTCTTCTTGTTGACTTCATCAATCAGGATAAAACCGGGCTCGGCGTAATCGTAGGTGGAGCTCATGATCGCGTTCCACAGCTTGGTCGCGCGAATACGCTGGTAAACGCGGCAGGCCACCCGGCCCTGGTCATCGCTGACATAGCTATCTGTTACCGGGAACGGACGCCAGATGATCTCCATGTCCGGGTCCAGGTCGCGGTTGGCGTACTCTTTGGGTGTCACCGGGAAGGACAGGGCCCACTCGGCATCTTCACGTCACCGCCTTGATGAAGTCCTCGGTGATCAGCAGCGACAGGTTGAACTGGCGCAGGCGGCCGTCCTCGCGCTTGGCTTTAACGAAATCAAACACGTCCGGATGATGCACATCGAAGGTTGCCATCTGCGCCCCGCGGCGACCGCCGGCGGAGGAAACGGTGAAACACATCTTGTCGAAGATATCCATGAAGGACATCGGCCCGGAGGTATAGGCACCGGCGCCGGAGACAAAGGCGCCGCGCGGACGCAGGGTCGAGAACTCATAACCGATACCACAGCCTGCCTTGAGGGTCAGGCCCGCCTCGAGGTTACGCTGCAGAATACCGTCCATGGAATCGGCAATGATGCCGGAGACGGTACAGTTGATGGTGGAGGTTGAGGGCTTGTGCTCCTGTGCGCCGGCATTGGAGACAATGCGGCCCGCGGGGATCGCACCGCGCTTGAGGGCCCAGACAAAGCGCTGTTCCCACTCCTGGCGGTTGCTCTCATCCTCAACTTCTGCCAGTGCCCGCGCCACCCGGTAATAGGTGCCGTCAATATCCCCGTCAACGGGGTTGCCCTGGCTGTCTTTGAGTCGATATTTCTTGTCCCAGATGTCCAGGGAAGCTCCCTGGAGTTCAATACTGGTGCCGCGAACGGTAGTGTCCTGCTTGGCTGCTGGTTCCAAAATCTGCCCCTTGTGCGTCAGAAGTGCAGCCAAAAAAGGGCTGCGAAGCTTGTTGTTAGTGGCGTTATTTATACCTACATATCCGCAGAACCTCAACGCCCGGACACAATATATTGTGAAATTTTTGTTTTCGGGCCGTTTTACCCACACGACACACAGGGGCTTTTGCAGCGCCCGGGGCACCATTTTCAACGCGCCTCACAGCGGCCTGCGTCAGCCTGATCCAGCAATCAATAGGGGCTGGGGGTAATTGAGCGCTTACCAGCGTATCGGGCAACGAAGATCCGGGCTAAATCGTGCCCGCTTCGGTTTTCGCTGCCGGGCCTGGACATCCCCAACGCGTTTGCGACCCTGGGCCCACAGCGCTCTGGCGCAACCGAATAACCCCGGGGGGCGCTCCGTTTACAGTAGCGCCAGGGCCAGGATAACCAGCGCAAAGAAAGCCAATAACAACACCACCCCATAACTTACATAAAGAAACAGGGACTTGCCCAGCGAACCGCGCCAGCTCGACCCGTAACAGCGGTGCAGGGCCAGCGGCAGGTACACCAACAGCCCAAGAGCTAGCAGCCCGTCCATGTGCGCCGTAAATAACTCCAAAAGCTGGCCCAGCAGGAAAAGCAGGTAGACAAAGGCATGGTAGTGCAGCGAAAAGACCAGGTGCTGCAGGTAGTGAAAGGGCTGCAGCAGGTAGACCAGACGCATCAGCAGCGCGAATGCCGGTAGCAGCACAAACATCATCTGCGGCAGGTAACTGACCAGGGCCTCAAAGAACTCTCCCGGGTCCGCCCTGAGCTTTTCCACGTTCCCCTCCAGGCGCTGGTCCAAATCCTGCAGCCACTGCGGGCTGTCAGCATCGGCCAGGTCGATAGAATCTGACACCTCGTTGGGGTCATCGGCAGCGTCGGGCGGTGCGTCCGGTTCGATACCCACTGCCACGCCGTCGGGGACTTCCGCGTCGCCGTCACCCTGCACAGTCACAATGCCATTCGTCCCCAGCGACATCACCAGGAACATAATGAAGCTGATCACCAGGTACAGTCGCAACGGTGGTAAATAGCGCGCACGCCGCCCGGCGATAAACTCGGCGGTGAGCATACCGGGGCGAAAAAGCAGGTAGATCAGGGTCCGCCAAAGCCGCGAATCGAAATCGAGCAGGTCACCGGTGAGTTCGCCGGCGAGGTCGAGGAAACGCATGTCTGCCCTGCCCTCACGCTGGCCACAGCGGGGGCAATACTCTCCGCCGAGTTTCTCATGGCAGTTGCGGCAGTAGCGCGGCGCCTCACTCATGCGTGCTTTCCGTTGCGACAGAATCCTGAGCATATACACTCACTGTACACAGGGCTACCATAGCGCCCCCAAACCAGCGACTTTGGTGCGACATTTTGAAACTCTCCGCTTTCGGCGAAAAATTCGCCGGCAAATCCGGCATCGTCGAGCTTATGGACGATCTCGGCAGCGCGCTGAATGAAAACCCGGAGATGATCTTTATGGGCGGCGGCAACCCCGGTCGCCTGCCGGAGGTAGAGGCGGTCTTCCAACAACGGCTGGAAGCCATCATGGCAGACCCGGCGCAGCGCCATAGCCTGTTCGGGATTTACCAGTCGCCGCAGGGAGACCGGCAGTTTCGCCAGCAGGTAGCGGGGTTCCTGAACCAGCAGTTCGGCTGGCCGGTGGGTGAACAGAATGTCGCTGTCAGCAACGGCAGTCAGTCCGCGTTCTTTGTGCTGTTCAATATGCTCGCCGGGGCCATGCCCGAGGGTGGTTCACGGTCGATTCACCTGCCCCTGGCCCCGGAGTACATCGGCTACGCTGACGCCGGCCTGGGGGATAATTTTTTCACCGCCACCCGGCCCAGTATCGAACAGCTGGATGACCACCTGTTCAAGTACCACGTGGACTTTTCCCACCTGGACCCCGGCACGGAAACAGCAGCGCTGTGTGTGTCCAGGCCCACCAATCCGACCGGCAACGTATTGACCGACGATGAAGTTGCCCACCTCGACGAGATAGCCGGGGACCGCGATATCCCCTTGATCATCGACGGCGCCTACGGGCTGCCCTTCCCCAACATCCTGTTTACCGAGGCGACCCCGCACTGGAACCAGAACACCATTCTGGTGCTCAGCCTGTCCAAACTCGGGCTGCCCGGTGTGCGCACCGGCATCGTGATCGCCAGGGAAGAGATCATCCAGGCCTTTACCCATGCCAACACCATTGTCAGCCTGGCCTGCGGCACGCTGGGTCCGGCCCTGGCGCGGGCCCTCTTCGACAGCGGTGAGATACAAAGCCTGACCCGTGACTACGTCACCCCCTTCTACCGCGAGCGTTCGCAGCAGGCGGTGGCCTGGTTCCGCGAAGCGCTGGGGGACTTGCCATGGCACGTACACAAACCCGAGGGCGCCATATTCCTCTGGCTGTGGTTCGACGGGTTACCGATCAGCAGCCAGCAGCTCTATGAACGTCTTAAAAAACGTGGCGTACTGATCGTACCGGGACACAACTTCTTTGTTGGCATTGATGACGGCTGGCGTCACAGCCAGGAGTGTATTCGCGTCTCCTACGCCCAGGACAGCGCCCGCGTACGCGAGGGCATAAGGATCATCGCCGAAGAAGTGCACCGCGCTTACCAGGAAGGCTGAATCCCAATCTGGCGCGAACCTGATCTATTTTTGCTGGTCCCAGTATTGGAGCCCGCAAACACAACTCACAATAAGGAAGACCGATGCCACGTATTCTCATCTACCTGATCGCCATTCCACTGCTGGTCGTTATTGCCGCCGCCATTCTGGTGCCCCTGTTACTGGACAAGGAAAAGATCCTGGAACTGGCAGCGACGGAAATCAACAAGCAAACCGGCGCCACACTGCGCGTGGAAGGAGCGTCCAGCCTGAGCATCCTGCCGGTCCTGGGCGTCAAGCTGGAGCAAGTGTACGTAGACATGCCCGATGCCGCGCAGGGCAGCCTGGAAGCGCGCGCGCTGGAGATTGGCGTGCAGCTAATGCCGTTGTTTTCGGGGCAAGTCGCCATAGACACCGTCGCCCTGGATGGCGTGGTTGCGCGACTGGTTACAGCCCCCGACCCTGAGCCACTGGACACCAGCAAAATGGACGACAAGCAGCTGCAGGCATTCTATGCCAAACGCCAGGCAGAACGCGAAAAAGCCGGGAAGTCAGCCGGTACTGAAGCGGCCCTGGCGGTGCCCATGGCACTGGAGGTCGCCGACTTGCGCATTACCGACTCGCGCATAGAGATGACAGAGCCGGGCAGCGACACCAGCGTCATTGTGATTCAGCAACTGCGGGGCAAGGGCCTGAACCTGGACGGCCGTGCCATGCCGCTGGAGGCGGTCATTCAACTACCCGGCGAGACGCCCGTCGACATTTCACTCAAGGGCAGCATCACCCTGGATCAGCAAACCCAACTGCTGGGCATTGCCAGTATGGAAGTGGAAGTGACGGGAGTGCTGGCGGATACCGTGACGTTGTCCACCTCCGGTGAAGTAGATATCAACCGCCAGGTGGCCGAGCTGCAGCTACTGGCGAATATTGCCGACACCCGCGCTGAAGGCCAGCTGCGCTATGCCAATTTCGAGAGCCCACAAATCGACGCGAATCTGCACCTCAACCAGTTCACACCAGCACTACTGGCACTGGCCGGCACGGATGCA
Organism: uncultured Gammaproteobacteria bacterium; assembly: GCA_963845135.1. Lineage (GTDB taxonomy): Bacteria > Pseudomonadota > Gammaproteobacteria > Pseudomonadales > Halieaceae > Halioglobus. Next base: position 69,343 of record CAWJQW010000001.1, read on the forward strand.
GCTGCCGCCACGGCAGCAGCAGAAGACGATAGCGCCGGCGGCAATGAAGACGTGCCCCTGCCGCTGGATGCACTGCGGGTCATGGATACCCGGGCGAACCTGCGCATCGACGAGGTGCTCTGGGGCGCGCACAGGGTAACGGACCTGAGCGCGAAACTGCGCGTGGTCAATGGCGCCGCCATACTGCCTTCGGTCACCGGCACGGTGCACAGTGGCAAACTGGATATGAAGGCCAACCTGAATGCGAAACACAGCCTCGCCAGACTCAATACCCAGGGCAGCTTGCTTGGCGTTGATATCAGCGAGGCTCTGGCGGCGGCAGACGTGGAGCCCATGCTCAGCGGCAAGGCGAACCTGGACTGGAAACTGCACGCACAGGGCAACAGCAGCCAGGCGCTGACTCAAACCCTGCGCGGGCCAATCGACCTGGAGACACAAGATGCCGTGCTGATCGATATGGGTATAGAAAAGATGCTCTGTGAGGCCGTCGCCCTGGTCAACCAGGAAACGCTGAGCGCTGAGTTTCCTGCAGAGAGCGCCTTTGAGGCGCTGTCTTTAAGTATCATGATGGGCGAGGGCAAAGCCCGCCTGCAACCGCTTAAAGCGAAACTGGCCAACGTGCGCCTGCTGGGTAAGGGCGCGCTCGATATAAGCAGCATGGACTTTAACACCACCTTCACCGCAACGCTGTCACCGGGGCTGGCCAAGGTCGACCCCGCCTGCCGCGTCAACGAGCGCATTACAGCGATCGACTGGCCGGTGGTCTGCAAAGGCAAGGTAACGGGAGAGCCCGCCGATTGGTGTGCGGTGGACAGCGGCGAGATCATCCAGGACCTCGCCGAGGGTGAGCTCAAGCGCGCGGCGCAAAAAGAGATAGAGGAAAAGTACGGCGAAGAGGCAGGCCAGGTACTCAAGAAACTGCTGGGAAATTGACCCAAAGCCCTACTCGACGAATTTTGCTGCTTTAGCACACCCGCACACAGAACCTTTACCTGGATCAATGTCGCGGCAGCAGGACCTGCTAACCTGAGCGCGCAATAAAATAGGGGTTAGCGTGTCAGCGAGTCTGAAAAAACTCTTTATCGCCATGCTCGGCAGCCTGCGTGACCTGCTGCCGATCATTCTGGTGATTCTCTTTTTCCAGTTTGCCGTACTCCGGCAGCCCATGCCGGACATCGGCCAGATTTTGCTGGGCGTCGTATTCGTGGTGCTCGGGCTGACCTTCTTCATTCACGGCCTGGAACAGGGCCTGTTTCCCATTGGTGAGTCGATGGCTGGCGCCTTTGCCCGCAAGGGCAGCCTGTTCTGGCTAATTGCCTTTGCATTTTGCCTGGGCTTTGGCACCACTGTGGCGGAGCCGGCGCTGATCGCTGTCGCTGCCGAGGCCGCTGCCGTGGCCGCCAATGGCGGCATGATTGAAGCGACCGACAAGGCCCGGGAAGACTATGCCGAGGGGCTGCGTTACACCGTGGCGTTTTCTGTAGGGCTGGCCATTGTCATTGGTGTTATCCGCATACTGCGCGGCTGGCCCGTGCAGTGGCTGATCATTGGCGGCTACGTGCTGGTGGTGATCATGACCATGTTCGCGCCGCGGGAAATAATCGGCATTGCCTATGACTCCGGCGGCGTGACGACATCCACCATCACCGTGCCCCTGGTGACTGCGCTGGGGGTCGGTTTGGCCGCCTCCATCCGCGGACGCAACCCGATGATCGACGGCTTTGGCCTGATCGCATTCGCCTCGCTGACCCCAATGATTTTCGTGATGGCCTACGGGATGCTGATTTAGTGGACATACTCCACGCCATCTGGAGCACGACCCTGGCCACCGTCAACGACGTATTGCCTATCGCGGCGATCATCTTTGGCTTCCAGTTCATCGTTCTGCGCAACAGACCGGCGAACCTGCCGCAAATCCTGTTCGGATTCCTCTGGGTATTGATAGGCCTGTCCCTGTTTCTGTTGGGTCTGGAATGGTGCCTGTTCCCGCTGGGAAGACTGATGGCGGGACAGCTGACCGACCCGACCTTTATCGAGAGCACCCTGCAGGCGGGCGAGACAGCGGCGGACATAGGCTGGAGCAATTATTACTGGGTCTACATCTTTGCCTTCATGATCGGTTTCAGCACCACCATTGCCGAGCCCTCGCTGATCGCCGTGGCAATCAAGGCCAACCAGGTATCCGGTGGCGCGATCGGCATCTGGGGACTGCGCATTTCTGTGGCCCTGGGCGTGGCCGTGGGCATTGCCCTGGGGTGTTATCGCATCGTGGTGGGAGACCCTATCCACTGGTACATCATCTCGGGCTACATACTGGTGGTACTGCAAACCGCCGTTGCGCCAAAGATGATTATCCCGCTCGCCTACGATTCAGGTGGCGTCACCACATCTACCGTTACCGTGCCGCTGGTGGCGGCACTGGGTCTGGGGCTCTCTGAAACTGTCCCTGGCCGCAACCCGTTAATCGATGGCTTTGGCCTGATCGCCTTCGCCAGCCTGTTTCCCATTATCTCGGTCATGGCCTACGCTCAGCTTTCGGAGCTGAAAGCCGCCTGGGCCAGGAGAGGCAGAAAATAAACGCGACGCTACGCGTGAGGAGCAAGTCATGCACTTTAAAATGATCATCGTGTTCGTAGAAGACGACAAGACCGATGCGGTGATGGACGCCGCCCGCGAGGCGGGCGCCACCGGCGCCACAGTGATAACCAACGCCAGGGGAGAAGGCCTGCAGGTGACCAAAACCTTCCTGGGTCTGTCGCTGGAAACCCAGCGCGACGTCATCCTGTTCCTGGTGGAACAACACCGATCAAGAAAAATTCTGGAGGGAATCAATGTCGCCGGCGAACTGGATGCCAAACCCGGCACCGGTATCGCCTTCCAGGTGGACGTGGAGGACGCCGTCGGCATCATGCACCAGGCAAAAGAGATATCCCACGATGTGGAGGAATTGCTGTAATGACTAAAAAAGTGATCAAGGCCAGGGACGTAATGCAGGCGACACACGTGGAGCTCGATGGTATGGCCACCGTGAGCCAGGCACTGGAGATCATGCGCAGCAGCAAGTCCAATGCGGTGATCGTCAAAAAACGCGATGAGCACGATGCCTTCGGTATCGTCCTGCTGTCCGATATTGCCAAGCAGGTACTGGCCCGGGACCGCGCCCCGGAGCGAGTAAACATCTACGAGATCATGTCCAAGCCGGTGATTCCCGTGGAGGCAGACATGGACGTCCGCTACGTTGCCCGCATGTTCGACAGTTTTGGCCTGTCCAGCGCGCCGGTCGTTGAGCAAGGCGAAGTTATCGGCATCGTCAGTTACGACGAACTGGTATTTGACGGACTTTGCGAGCTGATTAGCTGACCGGCGTGCTAGCGCCTGAAAGGCGGGACAGATGCCCGAAGTCTGCTATCTTTAGAGGCCACCCCAACACTGGAGTCTGCCCATGAGCCAGGCCATGGAAGTATTCATGAACTACGCGGCGGCATTTGAGGAAACCTATGTCGATGATGACTGGTCCCGGCTGCAGCCGTTCTTTGCCGACACGGCTACCTATGACGTGGTCGGCGGGCCGCTGGCTTGCACAATCTCCGGCAGTGAGGCCCTGTTGCAAGGTATGAAAAAGTCTATCGACGGGTTGGACCGACGCTGCGACGAACGCATCATCAATGTCACCAGCGGCCCTACCCTACATGCTGTTCCCGGGGCGGAAGAGGTGCATCTTGACTGGACTGCCAGCTACCGGCGGGGAGAAGCACCATTGGTCACCTTCCCGGGACGTTCTGTGGTGACTGTTACCGACGGCCGCATCACCGCGATACGCGATGAGTACCGGGACGAGGATATGATCCCCGCCATAGAGTGGATGGCCCAATACGGACAAGACCTCGACGGCGCCTACGTCTAGACCATGGCCAACGTTCTGGCAGACCTGAGCGTGGCGGGACAGCTGGCGCTGCGAGCACTGGGCAGGCGCCTGCGAGCGGAAACAGAGCCCGCCCCGGACCTCGAAGCATTTACCCGGCAAATGCAGGCCTTACTGGAGCGCGCGCCCGACGGTGTGATTCGTGATTACCACTGGCTGGAGCTGCCAGCCAGCCAACCCCCCTGGATTGGGTCCGGCCTGCAGTTGACCAAGGGTGAGGAAGTCAGTTACTTCATCAGGCGGCAGGGTCTACGCCAACCGCCTGCTGGACATCTACATCAACCCGGCAGTGCAAATCTGGTGCAAGGTCGGGGCACAGGGTGAAGTGTTCCGTGGCACCCGTTGCTCGCACTCGTTCTGCGCAACTGCAAGACGGCGAACTGCAGTTTGGCAATTACTTCCCCAATGACTGGAAAGACCTTCACGGCGCCCGCAAGCAGGATGACTCGGTGTACCGCAATATCACTGGTGAACTGAAAATACTGGTTATTCGCTGGGCGAGCGACGCACTGACAGGTCTGCGCACATTGCGCGACCTCGATACGACCCAGGGTGTTTTGGCCGGGGAAGTGGCGCGCCTGGAACAGGGTGAGACCACGCCACCGGGCTGGCAGTACCTCTGGAACCTGGGCCCGGCAGAGATCTATCGCCGCACAGCGAGGCTGATCACCCCAATTGTATCCGCTGCAGGACGCAAGGCGACGTGGGCATCCTGCAAAAAAACGTGGAGCTTGCCGCTATCGGCGACCAGTGAAATAAGCTGGCGCTGGTGCGTGGACCAATTGCCGTCAACGCTGCGCGAGGACAGCGTACCCAGCCACGACTACCTGAGCATTGCGGTGGAATTCGACAACGGCCGGGACATTACCTATTACTGGAGCAGCACCTTACCGGTGGGAACAGGTTACGACTGCCCGCTGCCCAACTGGGCAGGAAAGGAATTTCACGTGGTGGTGCGGTGCGGCGCAGAGGGTCTGGGCCAGTGGCAGCAGGAACGCCGCAATCTCTACGCTGACTACCGCCAATACATGGGAGAGCCGCCGGCAAGAATCGTCAAGGTGTGGCTGATTGCCAACAGCCTGTTCCAGCGCGGCGAAGGTGGCTGTGACTACGCTGATATCGTCATCAGCAACGACGCAGAAACCCGGCAGGTACTTTAGCGCTCCGGGCGCGGTATTACTCGATCAACTCAAGCAGTTTGTCATACTCGGCGTAACTCAGGCATAACGCAGAACAGATGCGCTCCCTGGGATGGCCGATTTTTCGCAAGCTCCTGAACAAGCGCCACGTCCAGCTGCGACAGGGTCGCCGGATCAATCCCGGCCTCGTTAGCTGCCTGGAATGCAGAACTGAGCATCCCCGCCTTGACCCCGACATTACCCCGGTTTGTAACCGTATTTTTTTGCATTATGACCGCCTCGTGCTCGCCGGCACGTTGAAACTGCTTCGCTTGAAGAAGTAAAACCACGTGATATCCAGCTTAGGAGCGGATGGCTTACTTGGGTAACACCGTGGGGCGGGGATGTGATCGGGTTCTCAATAAATCCCGACTTTTCGCGAAATCAGCGGGAAAAACGGCTTGCCAACACATAGTCTGCAGCGATGTAAGGGCCTCGCGGCCTGCGCAAAAGCTGCGCAGTAGAGGCCATGGAAATCTACTCCGGCATATGCGGGTCATCATCTTCCTCGCGCTGCCCGGCCACCATTTTTGGGGAGCTCGCCCAGTTTCTTCACCAACTGCGCGGCGTGGGAGGCCTCCTCCGCGGCAAACTGGGCAGCCAGCTTACGCGTCTCTTCATCGCTGCTGCTGCGGGCAAAGGAGCCGTAGAATTTCTCCGCAGCGCGTTCATTGTCCAGCGCCAGCAGCATGGCCTCGCGCAGGCTCATGCGATAGTGCACGGCTTCGTAGCTGGTGGCTTCGGGAGATTCCTCATCGGGCCACTCAAACTCCCAGGCCTTGAGTTCCGGCAACTGGTGTTCCTGGGCAATTTCTGCCACCTCTTCCAGGTGCAAGCGCGACTCCTCCGCCATGCGTGCAAAGAAACCGGAGACGTCATCGTTATGGTGCGCCGCCATGGACTCGGCGAGCTCCAGGTAGCGCTCACGCGCCTCCGACTCCAACTCCACAGAATGGGCGAGAAACTCCGCCAGTTGCTCTGTGCTCATACGCTGAATCCCCGCGGTAATGTCTTGTGACTGCGGCGCGGGTGCTGACGGCGGCCAGGTCGCGCGCTGGGCATTGTACAACACGCCCGTTTGAAATCCGTCTTCGTGCAGAAACAGCTGGGCCGCCTCGTCTGCGTCAACCAGCGCGGGTTCCTCGCGCTCATTCACGATCGCTTTCCAGTCAGTCTGTTCCGGGCAGAAGGTAATGCACTGTGACAGCACATGCACAAAGCTGAAGCCGGGATGCTCGATGGCCGCCGCAATCAGTTTGGCTATCTGGTTGGGGTTGCCCGAGTAACCCCGTCCAATCCAGGGCGCTCCTGCAGCCAGCGCCAGGGCGGCGGGCTTGAAGGGGCGCACGCCCGGGCCGTGCGGGGTCAGCTTGCTGTGGTCCCAGTCCGCCGGTGTGGTGGGTGATGCCTGGCCCTTGGTCATGCCATACACCTCGTTATCCATGGCGATGTAGGTCATGTTTACGTTGCGCCGGCAGGCGTGCAGAAAGTGATTGCCGCCGATGGAAAAACCGTCGCCGTCTCCGCCCATGGCGATCACCGTGAGATCTGGTCGCGCCACCTTCAGACCCTGGGCAATGGCCAGGCCGCGGCCATGTACGCCGTGAAAACCATAGCTGTCCACATAGGCGGGCAGGCGTGAGGAGCAGCCGATACCGGAGACCAGCACGGTGTCGTCTTTGTCGATCCCAAGGCCAGCCAAAGCCTTGGTGATCGCATTGAGCACCGAGAAGTGGCCACAGCCCGGACACCAGATCGGCTTTATCCGTGGACTTGTAATCTTTCGCTTTCAATTTGATCGGCTCATTCATAGGGGATTTACCTCGGCAATCGCCGCGACGATGGCGGCGCCGCCGAGCGGCACCGGTCCGGGCCTGCGCATAGCTGTGCAGGGGCATGGCAAAGTCCATTTGCCCCGCAGGTAATGATAGAGCTGCCCGCCGTGGTTCTGCTCCACGACAAGAACGCGCTCACAACCGGCAGTGCTGCTCTCAGCGCGCTTCCTGCAGCGGTGCAATCAGGCGCAGGCGACCGTGCGGCAGCTCAACGCCGCGCTCAGCCAGCAGCTCCGCAGCCTCGGCAACAGCGGCCGATGCCGAACCGAAACTGAGCAGGGCCAGCGGTGCCCTCGCCTTCCAGCCTGGCCCAGTCCTCGCCATAATCGTGTGCGCTCAGCTTGCGCTGACGTTTGTCAACTGCCTCTGGTGGTCGACATGCGCGCGCCGAGGGCGTGCCCTTTTCGTTGTGCTCCAGGCCGTCAGCGGTGTATCGGCGGTCGCCATCTCCGGGGGCAGCCATGCGTGGACACGCCGGAGTCGGTGAGCTGATAGCGCAGGTAATCGGTCATCCCTGGCTCCGGCGTGCTGCCGGCGGGACGGCGCGCGCCGCTCGGGTTCCGGAATCGACCGCCGTGGACTGACCGATAAACTGGTCGGACAACACAATAGCCGCCGTTTGCAGGTGCTGCGCCAGCTCCACGGCCCAGGCACTGGTATAGACGCAGTCGGCGATATCCAGCGGCGCCAGCACCAGGTGCGGCGCATCGCCATGCAGGCCATACAGCGCAATATTCAGGTCGCTTTGCTCGGACTTGGTGGGGATACCCGTCGATGGCCCGCCGCGCATCACATTGAGCACGGTAACCGGGGTCTCACTGGCAACCGCCAGGCCGATGCTCTCGGTCATCAGCGCCAGTCCCGGGCCAGAAGTCGCCGTAAAAGAAGGCACACCGCCAAAGGCAGCACCGATGGTCATATTGATCGCGGCCAGCTCATCCTCGGCCTGCACCAGGTTGCCTCCCAGCTGCTCCAGGCCTGCCGGCCATCCACTCCAGCACATCCGAAGCCGGGGTAATGGGGTAGGCGGCAACAAAGCGAATACCCGCTCCAGCGCACCCAGTCCGGCGGCCTGGTTACCGCTGATATACCAGGCAACCCCTGGCGCCCAGATGGGGCACTGCGAACTGCAGGCAACGTCCTGCGCCGCACCGCGGCAATGCAGGCTTCGGCGGCTTCGCGGTATGCGGCGGGTTTATGCGCCAGCTTTTGCCGTGCCAGCTCAACAGACTGGATTCACCCAGCCCCAGTAACTGGCCCAGCAACCCCAGGGCGAGCATGTTCACGCGGCCATCTTCATGGGCAGCTTGCGCCAACTGTTTCATCGGCAGGCGCACCAGCTCGGGCGCCACGGCCAGCACATCCTCGGGAACGTCGCCAGCCTCTTCACAAAAGACAATGCAGCCCGGTGTCAGCTTGATCTCGTCGCCAAATCGCGCGTAATTGTTCCAGTCAAAAGCCAGCAAGACATCGTAGGTGCTGGCGGCGGTGTAGCGCTCGGATTCAGTGAGTTTGAGCAGCGCGGCGGACTCGCCGCCGCGTATCTGCGGGCCAAAGGCCTTGCGCAATAACCCGCGCCCGCCTTCGCGCGCCCAGGCCTGTAACAACAGTTCGCCGACGGAAATGACCCCGGCGCCACCGGCACCGGTGATCGCGATGCTCAATTCGGTCTGCTTCATGGCGTCTCACTTATTATTGGATGGCCATAGAATAGCGACTGCCCGGCCCCGCGCCACCACTAACGGGCACAATCTTGTTCTGCCTCAATAGAGTATGGGCACCGGGCCCGACCCAGGACGTGGGCGGTCAGGCCGCGCGCAGGGCGCGCCCGAGAGTTTGCTTGCCCAGCGCCGCGCCAAAATCACCGTCGCGCCAGACAACCTGGCCATTGATCAGCGTATGCGTGACAACGCCGTCGGAACGGCTGACCATCTGTTGGTGTTCGAACAGGTCGCGGTAAATCAATTTGCGGTTACTGGAATCATCCCAGTTGCGCAGTGCCTCCGGGTCAATCATTACGATGTCGGCCTGGTCACCCAGTTCCAGCGTGCCCACATCCAGGCCAAAAAACTGCGCTGGCTCCCGGGTCAGGCGACGGACCATGGTGGCCACCGTTTCCAGGGACTTCTGCTGGGCCAGTTTCAGTGACGTCAGGTTGGCATCGAAAAAGGCCATATTGGTAATGTGCGCGCCGGAGTCGTTAAAACCCGGCATCGTATTCTTATCAAGCAACAGGTCCAGCGTGCCCTTGTTGCCCACGTTGGCCACATCCACCCAGTAGCGGAAACCCTTGTCGTACTCGCGCATCATGTGCAGCATGAAGTCCGCATCATCAGCCGTAGGCCGCGGGAACTTGTCAAAGGCCTCGCGCTCGGCGTCGGAGCGTGCCTCGTCGACCTTGCCCGCGTGATAGCGTGACAGCCTGTCGAACACCTGCTGCATGGTCTCGCCTTCCCAGTCGGCGACCGGGGCACCATCAAAGTGCATCCGAAACAGGTCGCGTGGCACCATGATGTCCGGCAGGAAGTGCCTGGCTTTAAAACTGGCAAAACCTTTTTCTTCCCTGCCGTGTCGCCACTCCTTGCGAAAGGCTTCAACAAACGCGGGGTCGTTCAACAGCGCAAGACGTCCCTCGCGGTCATCGTATTCCTTGGCAATCAGCTGGCAGGTGGTCTCCATTTCCTCATACAGCGGGCTGACGATCCCATCGGACCAGATGCGGAAGTTGGTGCCCAGCGCCTGGAAATGGATATTGCCCTTGAACAGGCGGCTGTTCATCAGCGAGGCAAAGCCCAGGAAGCCCTTGACGGCTTTCGGGCGCCAGCACAAACTCCATCGCCGACAGCGCCGAGGTTTTCAGCGTCTGGCCAAACAAGCGGCCGCTGGTCAGCATGAAGTACCAGAATGCCTTGATCCGGTGTTCGAGAATCGGCGTGGTCTGCCAAACGCGGTCGCGCCCACGCACAATCTTTAGCAGGCGTTTCAGTTCGCCGAAGCTGGCGAACTGGGTGGGTATACGCTTGTCGGTATGCGGTTCATTGGACAGGTAGTGAAACGGCAGGCCATCGGTACTCATGCCCAGGTAGCCCTGGTCCATGGCCGTACTCCAGCAGGTTCTCCATGCGCATCAGTTCCGCCTCCGTCGGCTCGCGGGAGATGCTGTCCTGCAGACCCATCACTTCCACCCGGAGCATGGAGTGGGGCACAAACACGCCGACGTTTGGCCCCAGGGGAATGTTGTCGAAGTGATCCATATACTCGCCGGTGCTCTGCCAGGAAACCGCCTCCACGCACTTGCGCAGCACCGATTTGGGAATGTTCTCCACCCGGGTAAAACAATCGACAATGGGATCCTGGTCGCCTTCCAGCTGGCTACCGAAACAGGTGCCCAGACTGCAGTTGCCCACCAGCACGGTGGTGGTGCCGTGACGCACCACCTCGGGCAGGCCAGGGTCCAGGTCGACCTCCAGGTCCAGGTGGGTATGAATATCCAGCAATCCGGGCATCAGCCACTTGCCCTGCCCGTCAATCACTTCGGCTGCCATGGAGCGCGGCAGGAACATGCCCTTGGCGGCAACTTTGCCATCCTTGATGGCGATATCCATCTCCCGCGGCTTCTCACCGTGCCATCAAATACCATCGCGTTCTGGATGAGGGTATCCCAGGTTTTTCTGGACATGAACAATCTCCTGCTTACGGCTAACTGACTAGGCTATTATGAGCGAACTCACGTATATAGCAGATACTCGCCGAGCAGGATAGTTCATCATCATGGGCCCAATACCCTTCGACAACAGCTATGCACGCCTGCCGGCGCATTTATATACGCGGCTGGAGCCCACTTCGGTCAGTTCCCCCGCGCTGATTCGCGTCAATGGCCCGCTGGCGGCGCAGCTCGGTATCGACGCCCACTGGCTGCAATCGAGTGAAGGCATCGCCACCATCGCCGGGAATCATGTGCCGGCAGGGGCAGAGCCCCTGGCCGCCGTCTACGCCGGCCACCAGTTTGGCAGCTATAACCCGCAGTTGGGGGACGGCCGCGCCCTGCTGCTGGGCGAAGTCATCGATGAAAATGGCAAGCGCTGCGACATCCAGCTCAAGGGGTCCGGTCCCACCCCCTATTCCCGCGGTGGCGATGGCCGCTCGCCGCTGGGCCCCGTGTTGCGCGAATACATTGTCAGCGAGGCCATGCATGCACTGGGGGTGCCGACCACCCGCGCGCTGGCCGCGGTAACCACCGGCGAGCGCGTGATGCGCGACACCATCCTGCCGGGCGCGGTGCTGGCCAGGGTAGCTGCCAGCCACATCCGCATTGGCACCTTTCAGTTCTTTGCCGCCAACAAGGACCAGGAGGCTCTGCAGTGCCTGGTGGAACACTGCCTGCAGCGCCACTATCCGCAGTACGCAAGCAGTGACAACCCTGCCCTGGCGCTGTTGCAGGCGGTTATCCGCGCCCAGGCACTGCTGGTCTCACGCTGGCAGTTGCTGGGTTTTATCCACGGGGTGATGAATACCGACAATATGCTGATCTGCGGCGAAACCGTGGACTATGGCCCCTGCGCGTTCATGGACGATTTCGACCCGGGCAAGGTCTTCAGCTCTATCGACCGCGGCGGGCGCTATGCCTACCGCAACCAGCCTGGCATCGCCCACTGGAACCTGGCGGTGCTGGCGCAGGCCCTGCTGCCGCTTTTCCATAAAGACCAGGAACAAGGTGTTGCGCTGGCACAGGAAGCGGTAGACAGGTTCCCTGCACTGTTTGAGGCTGCACACCTGAAAGGGCTGGCCGACAAGCTGGGCGTGGCAGAGATCACCGAGGCCGACAAGCCCCTGGTCGATGAACTATTCCAGTTAATGACCGATGAGCACAGCGACTTTACCCTGACTTTCCGCCGCCTGTACGATCACGCCAACAACCCCCGGGCGCAGGTGGGTGAATGGTTCGAGCTGCCGGACAGCTTTATCCCCTGGCTCTCGCGCTGGCGCACGCGGCTGGAGCAGGATCAACTCACCCCGGATACCCGCGAACAGCGAATGCGTCGGGCAAACCCTGCATTAATACCGCGCAACCACAAGGTCGAGGAGGCCATTCGCGCGGCCGAGGATGCAGACGACCTGACGCCATTCAATGCGCTGGTGGACCGACTCGCCACACCCTTAGACATCGATTCACAGTCTGCAGACTTTGTCCTGCCGCCACGGCCGGAAGAGCAGGTTACCCGCACTTTCTGCGGCACCTGATAAGTTATTACTGGCAGCTTTTTTAACAGCAACTATGCTGGAAATGGGCATCGCAAGGGCGATGCGCGAAACGCGAAACGCGACCACAACAACGGAGAAATAAGAATGGCAGGACATTTTGAGCTGAAGAAAGCCAAAAACGGCGACTTCTTCTTCAACCTCGTGGCGGGCAACGGCCAGGGAATCCTCAAGAGCGAGATGTACTCCAGCCGGAGCGCCGCAGAGAACGGCATCGCCTCGGTACAAAAGAACTGCGGCGAAGACAGCCAGTTTGAATGTAAGGAGTCTACCAATGGCAAGGCCTACTTCGTACTCAAGGCCAAGAACCACCAGATTATCGGCCAGAGCCAGATGTATGAGTCAGAAGCCGGCTGCGCCAATGGCATAGAATCGGTCAAGGCTAACGGCTGCAGCGAGACCATCAAGGACCTCACCGCGGAATAATCTGCCAGACTGACTCGCGGTATGGTCGTGCATCCTGCCGCGAGACAGTATAATCGCCGCCAGACACCCAAGCTTTACTGCAGCGAGCCCCACCTTGAGCACAGAATTCTTCGGCAAGACCCTGTCTGGCCCCTTCACCATACCCTCTGGCATCGTCTCCACGGCGGTCCCTATCATCCAGTATGTCTTTGATCACATGCCCGAAGTGGGCGTGCTCACGACCAAAAGCATCGGCCTGGAACCGCGGGCCGGCTACCGCGAGCCGATTCTCAGCCAGTACGCACCGGGCTGCTTCGTCAACGCCGTGGGCCTGACCAACCCCGGGGCACACAAATCTGCAGAATTGATGGCGCAGCTGCGTGTGCCCGAGGACCGCTTCCTGCTCACTTCCATCTTCGGGGGCAGCATTGCCGAATTCGTCGAAGTGGCAAAAATCATGGCGCCGGTCTCCGACGGGCTGGAGTTGAACCTGTCCTGTCCGCACGCCAAGGGCTATGGCATGGCCATGGGCCAGGACCCGGACATGGTGCGTGAGATTGTCAGCGCCGTGAAGGCGGTGGTGGATATTCCTGTCATACCCAAGCTCACGCCCAACACACCCGACATCAGCGATCATCGCCCGCGCTGCAGAGGCCGGCGGCGCCGACGGTTTTTGTGCGGTCAACACGGTCGGGCCCGGGTATACCTCCGCCCATGGCCAACCGGTGCTGAGCAACGGCGCCGGCGGGATGTCCGGCAAGGGCATACTGCCCATCGGCCTGAAGTGTGTGAAGGAAGTGCGCGAAGCCAGCAGCCTGCCCATCATCGGCTGCGGCGGCGTCTCCAGCGCCGATGACGTGCGCGCCTTCGCTGACGCAGGCGCCAATATCATCGGCGTGGGCTCTTCCCTCATCGGCATGACCACCGACGAGATCGGCGAGTATTTCCGCACGTTGGCGGCAGACCTGGAACGCGACAACAACCGCGCCGAGTCGCAGATCCAGTACGACGTGGACATGAACTTCTCGCCGGTGGGCCTGGTCAGGAATGAACGGGTCTGCGAGGACATCACTATTCTGACATTCGACCGCAAGATCAACGTCCAGGCCGGCGAGTTTATTTTCCTGTGGGTACCTGGTATCGGTGAAAAACCGTTCTCTGCCCTCACCGACGACCCGTTTTCACTGGTGGTGATCGACGTGGGCCAGTTCACCCATGCATTGATGGACCTGCCAGAGGGCACCGAGTGTTATGTGCGTGGCCCATACGGTATTCCAGTGAATCCGCCAGAAGACGCCAGGATCATGGCCGTGGCCGGTGGCACGGGACTGGCCGCTGTGTACCAGCTCGCCCGGGACTTCGGCAATGCCGAGGTGTTCGCTGGCGCCCGCACGGCTGAGCGGCTGTACTTCCTGGAAGAGTGCCAGCAGATCGCCGAGGTACACGTGGCCACCGATGACGGCAGCGCCGGCTACCATGGCGTGGTCACCGAGTTACTGCGCCAGCGTCTGCAGGAAATGCCCGCAGACGAGCGCGACAAACTGGTGTTCTATAATTGCGGCCCGGAGCCAATGGTGCATGCCGCAGTCGCCGTGCAGCGCGAATTCTGCAGGGATGAGCAGATCTACAGTGCTATCGACTACCTCACCAAGTGTGGTGTGGGCATTTGCGGCGCCTGCGCCGCGCCCGATGGACGCCGCTTGTGCGTCGACGGGCCCTTCCTCAGCGCCTGATAATCAATAGCGGCCTTGGCGTTCACGGCCCGGTCTCGGGCCGAAAACTGCGGTTCAGGCGACGAACGCTTCCTGGGCTTCCTTTACCGTGCCGGCAGGACAGGTCACGACGGTCACCTGCTGGTAGCCCATCTTGATCAACTGGTGGGCGGCCAGCGTCGCCCGGCCACCACTGGCGCAGTGCAGGTAGATGGGATGGTTTTCGTCGGGGATGGCCTCGGTGATCTTCATCTCCAGGATGCCCCTGGGGATATTGACGGACTTCGGTGCGGTCAGGTTGGCCACTTCGACCAGCTCGCGTACATCGACAATGGTGCCCTGGTTCTGCCCAACTTCCGCCATGGCGGTATTGGCATCCACGCAGCGCAGGCCAACGCGGGCCTCGGCGACGAGTTCTGGTACTGTCTTCAGCATATTACCCTCCTCATATGGGGCAAAAATATAACGATCGCGGCTGTTATCGCATTGACGACGGTCAAGCGATTGTAAAAGGCGTCTCCAGCGCAGGACCGGCGTGAACGCGGGGCAACAACGCATGCCCGCTGCCGCGCCTATACCAACTGATATCCCTGGCCCGGATCACTCCAGCGGAGAACAACATTTCCTTTTCAAAGGCACGCAGGCTGTCGCCCTTGTTCTCACGCACCTTCTTGGCCCAGTCGGGGTTGGCAATCAGGGCTCGGCCCACGGCGACCAGGTCGAACTCCCCTGCCTGCATGCGGCTGATCAGTTCATCAAGACTGGCCGGCTCACCCTCGTGAAACGTCGCTTCCCCGGGAGCGGGAATAAAGTCGTGGTTCAACCCCACGCTGCCAACCGTAATCGCCGGCTTACCGGTGATCTTGCGGGTCCAGCCCGCCAGGTTGAGGGAACTGTCCTCGAACTCGGGCTCCCAGAACCGCCGCGTGGAGCAATGAAAAATATCCACCCCGGCGTCACTCAGGGGCATCAGGAATTCTTCCAGCTCAGCGGGGTTCTCCACCAGGCGGGCGGTGAAGTCCTGCTGCTTCCACTGGGACCAGCGCAGGATGATGGGAAAATCAGGCCCTACCTGGGCGCGCACCGCCTGCAATAATCTCAATGGCAAAGCGACTGCGCTTGAGTAAGGATCCGCCGTACTCATCCTCGCGCACATTGGTGCCGGCCCAGAAGAACTGGTCGATCAGGTAGCCGTGAGCGCCGTGTATCTCCACCGCGTCGCAGCCAATGCGCTTCGCGTCGGCGGCCCCCTTGGCAAAAGCGGCAACGACATCGGCGATATCCTGCTGGCTCATCACATCGCGATTGACCTTACCCGGTACGTTCATCCCGGAGGGGGTACAGCCGTTGACATCACCCTCAGGCATTACCCCCGCCTTGCGCATGCCGCCACAGTGCCACAACTGGGGGGCGATTTTGCCGCCCTCAGCGTGCACGGCCTCGACGACTTTCTGCCAGGCTGCCAGCCGCTCCTCGCCATGAAAATAAGGCACGTCAGGATAGCCATTGGCGGCGATATGATCCACGCAGGTCCCTTCCGTGATGATCAGCCCCACGCCGCCCGCCGCGCGGCGGCGGTAGTACTCCACACTGGCGTCGCCGGGAATATTCCCGGGGCTCTGGTTGCGGGTCATCGGCGCCATGACAATCCGGTTGGCCAGTGACAGACTCCCCAGGGAAAAGGGCTGGAAGAGAATACTGCTATCGCTCATAGGATGTTCCAATCGTCAGTTTGCAGGCGCCATATCCTACAACAAGCCCAACGCGACTGCACCGCCGGGTTAAATATCCGTCACCCCGGTTACCGATGATCCAATTGAACTCACAAGGCTGTATCATTAGGTATCCCCTTAATTCGAGAACCACCGGTGGAACGAATACGCCTGAATTTTGAACTCAATGGCCAGCCCCAGGAACTGTCGATTGAGAATGACACGCCCCTGCTGTGGGTACTGCGCGATGTGCTGGGCATGAATGGCACCAAGTTTGGCTGTGGCATGGGCCTGTGCGGCGCCTGCACCGTGCACCTGGACGGAGTGCCGGTGCGCAGCTGCTCGCTGCCCATCAATGCGGTGGCCAACAAGCGTGTCACCACCATCGAGGGTCTGTCCGAGAACGGCGACCATCCGCTGCAGCGGGCCTGGGTTGCAGAAAATGTGCCCCAGTGCGGCTACTGCCAATCAGGACAAATCATGTCCGCCGCCGCGCTGCTCGCCAACAAGCCCTCCCCCTCCGATGCCGACATCGACAGCGCCATGTCCGGCAACCTCTGCCGCTGTGGCACCTATGGTCGCATTCGCAAGGCGATCAAGCGTGCCGCCGTGGGCACCTGGGAACCGGCGGAGGCGCAGTCATGAGCCTGTCGCGCCGCGATTTCATCCGCAATGTCTCTGTACTGGGTGGCGGACTCACTCTGGGATTCACGTCTGGTTGCACCAGGTCACGCGGCCGCCGCCGCGTCTCTGGCACCCAATGCCTTTTTGCGCATCACCCCCGAGGGGGAGGTGATCGTGCAGATTCACAAGGTTGAAATGGGGCAAGGCACTGTCACCGGCATCATCACCCTGATCGCCGAAGAGCTGGAGGTCGATCCGGCAACTGTGCGCTACGAAATGGCCGCGGTCGATGATGCCTTCGCAGACCCGGAATATCGCATGCAGATCACCGGTGGCAGCAATGCCATGCGCGTTTACTATGAGCCACTGCGCCAGACGGGCGCCACGGCCAGGGCCATGCTGTTGCAGGCTGCCAGCCAACGCAGCGGTATAACCGCTGATCAACTTCAAGCCAAACTGGGCACCGTACTCAGTAGTGATGGCAAGACCCTGTTTACCTACGCGGAACTGGTCACCACGGCCAGCCAGCTGGACGTGCCGGAGGACGCGCCACTGAAGTCAGCCGCGGCCTTCAACCTGATCGGCAAGCATGACCGTCGCCTGGACATTACGCCCAAGGTCGATGGCAGCGCACGCTTCGGCGCAGACGCCCCCATGGATGAAACGCTGGTCGCCGTGGTCGTGCGACCGCCAGTGGGCCGAGGGCCAATGACGTCCTACGATGATCGCAAGGCCGCTGAATTACCGGGCGTGCATAGCATCATTGCTATCGATGCCGGCGTTGCCGTGGTCGCCTCCAATTACTGGCGCGCGCGCAAGGCTGCAGAAGCCATCACTTTGGAATGGGCCCCGGGCGAGTCGTCTCTCACCGATAGCGCGGCCATCGACGCTGCGCTCACCGCCGCACTGGACGGGGACAGTTTTGCCTCTGTTCGCGATGAGGGCGAGCCGCCAGCCACTGCAGCCGGCAGGTGCTGGAAGCCGAGTACAGCGTGCCGTTTCTCGCCCACGCCACCATGGAACCGATGAACGCCACCGTGGACCCGAAATCCCGTGAGGTCTGGGTAGGCACCCAGGCACCGGACGTCGCGGCCAGCTTCGCCGCCCTGGGATTAGACGTGGATGCGGAAGACATCACCGTGCACAACCAGTTCCTGGGTGGTGGTTTTGGCCGCAGGGCAATGCCCGATCACGTGCTGGAGGCAGCGCAGGTCGCCAGTGCACTGGGGCAGCGCGTGAAACTCATGTGGAGTCGCGAAGATGACACTCGCCACGACTTCTATCGCCCGCCAATGAAATCACGACTCAAAGCGCAACTGGGCGACAACAACGAGGTGATGAGCTGGCAGCACCGATTGGCAGGACCGAGCCTGATGCAGGCCACGGTTGAAGCCATGGCGCCCGCTATCATGCCCTCATGGGTGCCTGATTTCCTGGTCAACTTTGGCGCCGACATGGTCGGTAAAAAAGACAACTCATCCGTTGAGGGGGCCGAAGATCTACCCTATGCCTTTAGTCATATCGACGTTGCCTACCGCAACGTGGAAACACCCATACCTTTGGGTTTCTGGCGCTCAGTGGGCCACAGCCACAATGCCTTTGTGGTGGAAAGCTTTGTCGATGAACTGGCCCATGCCGCCGGTGAAGACCCGCTCGCCTTCCGCCGTCGCTACCTGCCCGCGGACAGCCGCCACCGGCTGGTGCTGGACAAGGTGGCCGAGCTCAGCAACTGGGGCAATGCCCCCGAGGGGCATTACCAGGGCATTGCCGTGCACGATTCTTTCCATTCACTGGTCGCCGAGGTGGTGGAAATCTCCATGGCAGAGGGTCAGCCAAAACTGGAGCGCGCCTTCTGCGCCATTCACTGCGGACGCGTGATCAACCCGGACATCGTGCGCCAGCAAATGGAAGGCGGCATGATCTTTGGGCTGTGTGCCGCGCTGAAAGGCGAAATCACCCTGGAAGATGGTGCCGTGCAACAGAGCAACTTCCATGACTATCCGTTACTGCGCATGAACGAGGTCCCGGAGGTTGAGGTGGCCATCATCGACAGTGACGCCCCGCCCACCGGCGTGGGTGAACCGGGAACGCCGCCGGCGCCAGCGGCCCTGGGCAATGCGATTTTTGCCGCTACCGGCCAGCGCTTGCGCAGCCTGCCATTCAGGTTGTCATAACGGTGGCGCCAGCAGGTGCTGGCTGAGGTCGCCGTAGAGGCGCGGAATGATCTGCCGGCTGGTGAAGTACCAGCCCTGGTCATCGCGGGCGAAGCTATCGATATAGCGTCCCGTCATGATGGCCTGCAAAGGCAGCGCCTCTGTCGCCTGCAACACCGTAAAGTAGGCATGGGAGGTAGCGCTATCGCCGTCCACTTCCACCCGCACATTGGTGGTGACATGGTGTGACAGCGGCGTGCCATCCTCATACAGCCGGGTAAACCCACTGTAGATACGCAGGATGTCATCGCTGCCCTCCCCCTGCACTGCGCCGTCGGGGCCAATAAAGCGCGCTCGACCGAGAAGCTCGCTAACCGCCGCCAGGTCACCGGCGTCTATGAGTTCCGCGTAACGATATACCAGGTTTTCAATCTGCCTTTCCGGCGACATTGAGGGCTTCCTCCGTTCGATAGTTGTGTACTTTCCCTGCTTTCACCCGCGCCATGAAGTCATTGACGTCGCGCTTTATCTCTGGCGCGAAGAAATACAGGCCAAGGATGTTGGGCACTGAAATCAGGAACACCATGGCGTCGGCAAAATCGAGCACCGCCTGCAGCTGTATCATGCAACCAATCGCCAGGAAGGCACAGAAAACCAGTTTGAAAATGTTCTCGCTGACCGGGTGCTCGCTGAACAGGTAGGTCCAGGCCTTAAGTCCGTAGTAGGACCAGGCGATGGCGGTAGAAAAAGCAAACAGCAGTGCCGCGATGGCCAGCGGATAAGGTGCCCAGCTGAAGTGGTGCTCGAACGCGGCGGAGGTCAGCGCGATACCCTCCAGCCCCTGGTCCATCAACCCTAGGGATAGGCGGTCACACAATCACCAGCGAGCTCAGCGTACAGATCACCACGGTGTCGATGAAGGGTTCCAGCAGCGACACCAGTCCCTCTGACGCAGGGTTGTCCGTTTGCACCGCAGAGTGCGCAATCGATGCGGACCCCATACCTGCCTCATTGGAGAACAGGGCGCGCTGGAAGCCGACAATGATCGCGCCCACCATGCCCCCGGTGGCGCTCTCCACGGTAAACGCACTGCCCATATCAGGTTAACCGCGCCGGGAATGTGCTCATCGCTCATAAGGATAATGACCAGTGCAGACGCCACGTAGAGCACCGCCATAACCGGCACAATATGCGCCGCAACCCGGGCGATGGAGCGTATACCGCCAATAATGACCACGCCCACCGCAGCCGCGATGCCCAGGCCAAATAACCAGCCCCGCTCAGCGAAAAACTGGCCTCACCGCCGGTAATCGTCACAAACTGCACATAAGCCTGGTTGGACTGGAACATATTGCCTATGCCCAGGCAGCCGATGACCAGCGCCAGGGCATAGAATCCGCCCAGCCCTTTGCCCAGGCGAGGGGCGCCGCGATCGGCCAGGTAACGCTCCAGGTAGTACATCGGCCCACCCGACACCGAGCCGTCCGGATTGTGCCGCCGATACTTCACCCCGAGCGTGCACTCCACCAGTTTGGTGGACATGGACAGGAAGCCGGCAACGATCAGCCAGAACGCCGCGCCTGGGGCCGCCCATGCACAATGGCGACAGCCACGCCGCCAATATTACCGATACCTACTGTTCCGGAAACCGCGGTGGCCACCGCCTGGAAATGGGAAATTTCTCCCCGGGCCTCGGGGATCGTGATAGTCCCCCCGCACCAGTCGAAAGGCGAGGCCAAAGCCACGGATATTGATAAAGCCCAGGTAGAGGGTAAAAAACGTCGCCGCTACTGCCAGCCAAAGCACGATCCAGGGTACCTGGTAGCCGAACAGTGACAGCTTGTAGAACACAATAGCCGAAATGCTGGCCGTGATAGGCGCCATAAACGACTCCACCGCCTGGTCGATACTCGCCGCTGCAGGGTTGGTGCTGAGCAAGAGCAGCGCTGCCAGCACTGGAGGCAGGTGTTTGTGGCGGATCGTTTTTGGCATTGGGGATCTCTACTCGTGTTCAGTGCGGGAATGACAGTGTGCGCGGGAATGACGGGGGTCTCCACACAACCGCGAACCAGCACGCAACAGGCACGTTTCCCCGCTTGCCGGCACCATCAGCCCATTGGATAACGAATCTCCCTGCTCACCTTATCAATCAACTTCATGGTCTCTCCGGAGAGCGTAACGTCTGCCGCGGCCAGCAGGTCGTCCACCTGCTCCAGCGCAGTGGCGCCGACAATTGTGGAGGCGACAAAGTCATGCTGCTTGCTCCAGGCCACCGCCAGGGTGACCGGCGACAGGTCTATATCGCGGGCAATGGCGGCAAAGCGCTTGGTCGCCTCCTCCGCCTGCGGGTTGACGAAGCGCCGGGCCATCAGGCGCTGGCGCTCTTCCCCGTTTATATAGTTGGTGAAGCGCGCACCGGCGGGCGTGGCCCCATCGTTGTATTTCCCGCTGAGCACGCCACCTGCGAGGGGCGAGTAAGGCAACAGGCTGACCTGCTCCTGGCGGCAGGCCTGCGCCAGCTCATCCTCAAACCGGCGATTATTCAAACTGAAGTTGTTCTGGATGGTCTCGTATCGGGGCAGACCGTGGGCCTCGGCCATCCACAGGCTCTTGGTCAACCCCCAGGTGGTTTCGTTGCTGCAGCCCAGCACGCGCACCTTGCCCGCATCTGATTAGCTCCTCCAGCGCACGCAATGTTTCTTCATAGTAGAAGTCATGATCTGGCCAGTGCGTCTGGTAGAGGTCGATGTAGTCGGTATCCAGGCGCCGCAGGCTGCCCTCGATAGCCCGCATAATGTGATGTCGGTCCAGGCCCGATTTGCCGGCGCGCACCGGCGGTGTAATCCAACCGTGCCCGGGGCCGGCCACCTTGCTGGCGAGAATGATCGCATCCCGCGGCTTGGTCTTCATCCAGCGACCGACTATCTCCTCGGTGACGCCCATGTAGCGCTCTTCCGGCGGCACCGGATACACCTCGGCCGTGTCGTAGAAGTCCACGCCCGCGTCGAAGGCACGGTCGAGAATGGCAAAGGCTGTCTTTTCGTCCGACTGGCTGCCGAACGTCATGGTGCCCATGCAGATATCAGACACCACTATGCCGCTACGGCCGAGGCGGTTTTTATTCATTTTTGGTCCAGGAATATCACTGACAAGGTTAACAGCTTACCTCAGGCGCGAACAGGATTCAGTGACTTGCCTGGAAAACCTGCAGCAGAGTACACCCGGACACGCGCCCTCGTCGGCCGCTACCAGCACCCTGGAGAGGCACAGACGCAGGCGAGACGAAAAGTTATGATCTCTTAATATAACCTTAAGTTATTGGAATTAAGATGCATCATTCCCATATATTATAGTGTGGCATTGATATGGGCCACAACCTACAGGAGACACCAGTAAATGATAATCAAGCGCAAAGCTTACTACCTCCTCAGTCTGATTTTTGTGGCCGGGCCGTCGCTGGCACAGGACCCGACTATCGATCGCATGATCGCCGCCCAATGCGCCCAGTGCCACGGCACCGATGGCCATGCCACTGGCGATATCGACAGTATCGCGGGCAAAGACACCATAGACCTTTATGACAAACTCATCGACATGAAAGAAGAAGATCGCGCCGAGGACATCATGGAGCACCAGGCCTGGGGCTATACCGACGAGCAGCTTTATCGAATCGCCCGACATTACTCGACGATTCCTGAATCGGGCGAAGACCGGGAGGACGAGGACGATGACTGAATCCAGGCGATCCATCCACGGCATCCATCATTCGAAAACCGGGAGGTACTAGGACGTGTCTATCAACCGCAGGAACTTTATCAAGGCGACAGGTCTCGCTGCCGCCGCGTCATCCGCACCCGGCATGCTCCGTGCCCAGCCCGGAAGCCCACGCGTGGTCGTTGTCGGCGGCGGCTTTGGTGGTGCCACGGCGGCAAAATACCTCAAGCACTGGGGCGGCAACAAGGTCGACGTGACGCTTATCGACCCAAAATCCCGCCACACCTCGTGCGTCATGAGCAACCTGGTGCTGAACGAAGAGCTGTCGCTGAGGGACCTGCGTTTTGGCTATGCAGACCTGACGCGTAAATACGGCGTGCAGGTGATCAAGGACGCGGTGAAGCGCATCGACCCCACCGGGCGGCAGCTGACGCTAAAGCAACAGGCGCCGGTAAACTACGACGTGCTGGTGCTGGCAGCGGGCATTTCTTTCAAGAAACCAAAAGGCTGGAACGCGAAACAAAGCCCCCATGCCTGGATTGCCGGCAACCAGACCAATCTGCTGAAGAAGCAATTGCAGGCCATGCCGGCCGGCGGCACTTTCGTGATGACCATCCCCCGCTCGCCTTATCGCTGCCCACCGGGACCCTATGAACGCGCCTGCCTGGTGGCAGACATGGTAGAAAGCAACGGTGGCGGCAGGGTTATCGTGCTGGACGCAAACGATGGCATCCAGGCGGAGAAAGAGACCTTCAGCCGCGCCTTCGAACAACTGTACGGCAATATTGTAGAATACTACCCGGGCGCGGAGCTGGGCTTCGTAGACAGCAACGCCGGTGTCGTGGAAACCTCACTGGGCGACTTTTCCGGCGACGTGGTCAACATCATACCCACCCAGCGCGCGGGAGGCCTGGTACGCAATAACGGGCTCACCGACGGCGGGTTCTGGGCACCAGTGGACGTGAAGACTTATGAGTCCACGCTTGCCGGCTTCGAGGACGTACACATCATCGGCGACGCCCAGGGCAGCGGCCAGCCCAAGTCGGCGCACATGGCCAACGCCCAGGCGAAGATCTGCGCGGATGCAATCCTGCGCAAATTGGCCAGCCAGCCAACGAATCATGCCGAGCGACTGCAGAACATCACCACCAACTCCGCCTGCTACAGTCCTATAACCCGCGATACCGCCAGCTGGCTGACCGCAGTGTTCCAGTACGACACGGACAGCGACGCCATGCAGTTGGCGCACATTGCCGAAGCGGGTGAGTGGACCCGGGGCAACTACCGCGAGATGTTTGACTGGGCCAATAATTTGTTCGCCGACGTGTGGGGCTAGAACAGACTAGGGCCGACGCAGGCGAGGAACCAGTGCCGGCGTGCTTGCCTTGTAACGCACATAGTCAGGGCGCTCGCCCCACTTCTCGTCCGCTTTCTTTTCCAGTAACGGAATACCGCTTACTCGGGTAAGCAACAGGCAAATAAATACGGGGGAGACCAGCGTTGCCAACTGCCAGCCCTGCAGGGCCGGCAGGGCCAGCAGCGCGATACCCGTCCACAGCATAATCTCGCCGAAATAATTCGGGTGGCGTGAATAGCGCCAAAGGCCTGATTGAATGAACCCGTCTCCGCCCTGCGCAGCGCGAAACCGGCGTTTTTGCCAATCGGCAATCACCTCGATCAGCAAACCCGACAACCAGAGACCAGCGCCAAACGCATCGAAAAAGGTCAGCGGTGACTGCTCTATTGCGGTGATGGCTGCCAGCGCGCAACCCGCGGTCATTAAGATCCACAGGCCCTGCAAGCTCCAGGTAAGGAAGAAACGCAATGGGTCAGGCTTGATGCGATCAAAGCGGGAGTCGGCGCCATCGTTGAGTATGCGTAAAAACAAGAAGCTACCCAGCCGCAGCGCCCAGATCAACACACAGGCCGCCAGCAACAGCGAGCGCGCATCGCGCGTGTCAGCAAGAAACAACGCGAGTAACGTGGCGCCGATAAAACCCAGGCTACCGGTGAGGTCGTAAAACAGCTCGGTCTGTTTCAGGTAGGCGGGAATAAATGCCAGCCACTGCAAGCCGAATGCCAGCAATGCGCACAGGGCAAATACCGGCAAGTTGCCAAACCAGGCACCGCCCTGACTACCCGCCCAGGTCATGGCGACGGCCAGACAATAAACAATAACCAAGGCGCGCATGTCAGGGACTCAGGGAAGTATCAACAATGGAAACGCCACCCTGCAGCGGCGCAGAAAAATACCCGTCACAAGTAATAAAGCAATACATAAGCGGACAGCAGTCCCGCGATCCACAGTGCGGTAGTACCAATGGCCCAGGATCTTGCGAAGACGCCGCGCTCCTGGCTATCCGCCGTATGGGGCTGGCCGAGGTAACGCGTGGCAATGCGCTGGGCATACTTTTTCACCTGCACCCGCGCCCGGTCAAAGACGGCACCCAACCAAAGCAGCGCTCTTTCGGCAACTCGAATGAGTGCAGGGCCGGCCCGGCGCCACAGCCAGTCCGTGTCCAGGCTGATGGTCTCGGTGCGCTTCATCAGCGGCAACAGCACAAAGAACGCCAGGCCGGAGAACAGCAGTAGCTGCAAATAAAACAGCACTTTGCCCGCGGTGTAGGGCACGTACTCCACCGGGTAAGGCAGGAACTGGTAGAGCAGTTCCGGGAAAACGCCCAGCAGGATGCACAGGCCCGCGAACAGGACCATGGCCAATCCCATGTTCCATGGCGCGTCCTTGGGGCGAAGTCCCGAGTCACGCTGGAAAAAGACAAACCAGGGAAACTTGATGCCCGCGTGCAGGAATACGCCGGCCGAGGCAGCGGTCAGCAACATGTAGACCACGACCAGGCTTTCATCCACCGCCGCCTGGGAAATCATGCTCTTGGTGGTGAAGCCGGATGTCAGCGGGAAGCTGGAAATCGCCAGGGCACCAATAATGCCGCACACGGTGGTCAATGGCATGGTGCGAAACAGTCCGCCCAGGTCGGTACACTTGCTCTTGCCCGTTCTGTAGATGACCACACCCGCGCTCATGAACAACAGCGCCTTGTAGATAATGTGCGCAAAGGCGTGAGCTGCCGCGCCATTGAGCGCCATCTGGGTACCGATACCCACTGCGCAGACCATAAAGCCCACCTGGTTGACGATGGAGTAAGCCAGTATTCGCCTGGCGTCGTTTTCCAACAGCGCGTAGATGATCCCGTACATCACCATGAACAGGCCAACACCCACCAGCACCGGTTCGCCGGGAAACAGGAGAATCAGCGCCAGCACCGCGGTCTTGGTGGTGAAAGCGGAGAGGAATACCGAGCCAGTGGCACTGGATTCGGGATAGGCGTCCGCCAACCAGGCCGAGACCGGTGGCGCGGCCGCGTTGATCAGAATGCCGATGAGGATCATCCAGGTGCTGAAGTCATTGGCCAGCATGGGCTGGATCTGGATGGACCCGGTACCGACGACGACGCCCTCTATGCCTACCTTGAGCACCACGCCACCCAGCAAGTGCATGATCGCATAGCGTATCCCCGCGGCACGCGCAGCCGGCGTACCCCCACACCACACCACCACCGTGGAAAACAGCGCCATTAATTCCCAATACAGGAACAGCGTAATGAGGTCGCCGGCAAAACACACACCAATGGCGCCGGATGCATAAGCAAAGGCAGCGGAGAGCTCATACCAGCGCGCAAGACGATAGGCATAAAGCCCACCGACAAACACCATGATGGCAAACACGGTTGCGAACAAACGCCTCAGCGGCGAGCCTTCAACGGGTTCGATATAGTAGGAGAGAAACTTGACCGTGGCCTGAACGCCATCGGGCACCTGCCATACAGCCCACAGCGTCAGCAGCGGTGCCAGCAACACCACCGCCGTGCGCGCGTGGCCGCGGAACAGGCCGATAAGCACGGCGGCGAGCAGGAGAATGAGCGCCGGGGAGAGCGTTTCAAATCCCATCGGCGGGCTCCCCTGCTGCACCTTGATTGCGGTTGGACTGCGGGTCCGCTTGCTCGTAGTAATCCTCGGGGCGTTTGAGTACAAAGCCCAGCACCTTGGCGACCAGTACCATCAGCAAACAGCTGACAAAGCCATACACGGCGCCAAAGCCAAACCAGGCGTCGATGCCGAAGTACCCTTTAACGTAGATCACGGTCTGGGCCAGAACGGTCAGCGCCAGCACCACCGAGAAACCGATCCAGAGTTTGCGAATAGTCGCTGGCCGCACCAGCCAGTGCACCGGTTCATCACTGCTTTTGACTGGGGTGTTACCTTGATTATCCATCAGCTAAGCCCCTTAACAACCTGGCTTTCAAGTTCAATGACCGGACCATTGAACAGGAAGAACGCCAGCGTCAGCAATGCAGTGATGCACAGCGCCAGCACGCAAGCAAACGGCGCTTCTCCATGCGGCTTCGCGCCGGCGCGGCTCGCGCTCGAACCAGGCCATGTACAAAATCGGCAGGAAGTACGCGGCGTTGAGTACGGTACTGGCAATAATCGTGAACACCGCCACCAGGTTTTCAGCCTCGAAGGCACCGGCCAGGATATACCACTTGGAAACAAAGCCTGCGGTAGGCGGCACACCGATCATACTGAGCGCACCAATGGTAAACGCCGCCATGGTCCAGGGCATGCGCCGGCCAATACCCCGCAGCTGGCCAATCTCGGTTTTCTTTGATGCCACATAAATGGCACCGGCAGCGAAGAACAGGGTGATCTTGCCGAAAGCATGCGCCACCATGTGGATCGCGGCACCCACCTCAGCCAGTGGCTTGAGAATAGCCGCGGCCATCACCACGTAGGAGAGCTGGGCGATGGTGGAATACGCCAGCAGCCGCTTGATGTTGGTTTGCCGCAGGGCCACCAGGCTCGCCGCGATGATGGTAAACGCGGCCACATATAACAGCCAGCCGGAGCTGGGCGTGGCAAACAGGAAGTCGACACCGAAGGTGTAGGAAATAATTTTGGTGATGGCGAAAACACCGGTTTTCACCACCGCAACCGCATGCAGCAGGGCGCTGACCGGCGTGGGCGCCACCATGGCCGCAGGCAACCAGCGGTGCACCGGCATCACAGCGGCCTTACCAATACCGAAGACGAACAAGCCCAGCAGCAGGCCCACCTCCGGGCCATCCATCTTGCCCGCAAGAATACCCCCGAGGACAAAGTCACCAGTGCCGGCGACCATGTAGGTCCAGATAATGGCCGGGAGGAACAAGCCGATAGACGTGCTGAGCAGGATGCCAATGTACACGCGGGCCGAGCGCACCGTGGCCTCGTCGCCCTTGTGCGTGACCAGCGGATAGGTTGATAGCGTGAGTATCTCGTAGAACAAAAACAGGGTCAGCAAATTGCCGGAGAATGCCACACCCATGGTCGCGGAGAGCGCGATTGCGAAGCAGACATAAAACCGGGTCTGGTGCTTCTCACCATTACCGCGCATGTAACCAAATGAATAGATGGAATTAATCAACCACAACCCGGACGCCAGGGCCGCGAACAACATGCCCAGCGGTTCTACCCGGAACGCGATACTGAGCCCCGGCAGCAATTGGCTCACTTCTACCGACGGCCTGCCGCCGTCCATCAACAGCGGCAACAGACCCCAGACTACCCAGATCAGGGCGGAGGCGGTGACCAGGGTGACTGCCTCGCGCAGGTTGGGGCTGATACGCCCCGCCAGGGCGATGGCCAGTGCACCGAACAACGGCAAGCCGATTGCTACCAGGATAGCCGTCTCCGGATTCATGGCGAGCCCCCTGTCAGGAGACTCGCGCTACCGCTGGCCAGTTCCAGCGGTATACCGGGGAACAGACCGAAATAGATATTCAGCAAGGCGACAACCCAGGTGACCAACAGCAACTGCAATGGCGCTTCCGCCGCCGGCGCTTCGCCCTCGGCGGGCGCCTGGAAGTAAAGCGCTTCCACGATGCGCCAGATATAAACCACCGCCATCAGCGAGCTGACCAGAATCACCGCCACCAGCGCCCAGCCCCAGGGACCACTCTCCAGCGCTGCGGTAATCAGCAGCCACTTGCTGATAAACCCGGCCGTACCGGGTATGCCGATCAGGCTCAAACCGCATAAAACCAGCGCGGCGCAGGTCCAGGGCATACGCGCCGCAGCACCGCCAAGTTGGCTCAGGCGCAGGTCACGGTAGTGATAGGCCAGGCAGCCAACCGCCAGGAACAAGCCACCCTTGGCCAGGGCGTGATTGAACATGTGCATAACGCCTGCGCTGAGACCGGCGTAGCTGACGAAACTTGCCCCCAGCAGGATATAGCCAATTTGTGCTACCGACGACGTTGCCAGCAGGCGCTTCAGGTGCCCCTCAAACATGGCGACCGCAGAGGCCACCAGAATCCCGAGGATGGCCAGCGGTAAGGCAAACAGCGCGAACTGGAACTCGTGGGTTTCGAGTTTGGCCTGGAAGACGGTGGAGTCGAAACGGATCAGCACATACAAAGCGACCTTGGTGGCGCAGGCCGCCAGGAACACGGTCACCATGTGCGGTGCGTGGGTGTAGGCATTGGGTAGCCACACATGCAAGGGGAACACGGCCGCCTTCAGCGCCAGGCCAATAGTAATGAAGCCCGCGGCCACCAATATCGGGTTGAGGTCAACCACGTCGCCGATACGCGCTTCCATATCGGCCAGGTTCAGGGTGCCGGTCATCATATAGATCAGGCCGACACCAATCAGGTAGAAGGTCGCGCCAATGGTGCCCATGATCAGGTATTTGAATACCGCGGGCAGTGCCCTGCGGTTGGGGCCGCCAGCAATAAGCACATAGCTGGCCAGCGAAGAGATTTCCATGAATACGAAAATGTTGAAAGCGTCGGCAGACACCACTATGCCGGCGAGGCCCGCCAGGCCCAGCAGCCAGGCCGAGTAAAACAGTGGCTGGCGTTCCAGTTCGATCTGCTGGTCTACACTGGGGCGCGCGGCGAGCAGGGCAGCGGCTCCAGCACCCGTTACCAGTAACAACAGCAGCGCACTAAAAGCGTCTACCTCAAGCGCGATACCATAGGGCGCTGACCAGCCACCCATGGCATAGGTCTGGGTCTCGCCGCCGAGCACGGCCATCGCCAGCGCCACGGCAATGGCAAAGCTTGCCAGGCCTGCGGCAGTCGCGGCGGCCCAGGCCAGGCCACGCGGTTGCAGCAACACCACCAGCGGCGCCGACAACATCGGCACCACCACCTGTAATGCGGGAAGCTGGTCTATAAAATTCATATCAATCAGTCAGCGTCCAGAATCTCGTTCTCTTCAATGGTGCCGTAGCATTCCTTGATACGAACGACGATAGCCAACCCCAGTGCCAGCGTGGACACACCCACAACGATGGCCGTGAGTATGAGCACCTGCGGCAGCGGATTGGAAAATATCTGGTCCTCAACACCCGCCTGTATAATCGGGGCGGTGCCGCCTTCTACCTTGTCCATGGTGATATAAAGCAGAAACACGGCCGACTGGAAAATCGACAGCCCGATAAGCTTTTTGATCAGGTTACTTTTACTGATGACGGCATACAGGCCCACCATCAGCACGATCGCGAAGACCCAATAATTGTAATAGCCGAGTAATTCCAGCAGCTTCATGCCATGGCCTCGCGCGCGGCAAAGGCATGGAAGATCGACAGCAGTGCACCGCAGACCGCCATGCCCACGCCCGCTTCAATCACGATAATGCCCAACTGCTGCCCCCATACCGGGTCGGCAGCAAGCACCGAATAGTCCAGGAAGGCGCCGCCCTTGAGCATACAGACCACGCCCACTGCGCCGTATAGCATGGCACCGCCAACGACCAGGGCCAGTAGCACCGAGCGCGGCACCGCGCGCAGCGCTTCCGCCTCGCCTTCCAGCAAGGCATAGAGAATAACGCCCGTGGCAATAATGGCGCCCGCCTGGAACCCGCCGCCGGGACCATACTCGCCGTGAAACTGCACATAAAGGCCGAACAGCACGATAAATGGCACCAGTAATCGCCCCACTACCTGGGGTATAAGGTGATGGCGCAGACCCCGATGGGTGGGCGGGCGCTGCTGCGGTTTACCGGTGGGCTTCACACCCAGAATGAACAACACGCCAATACAGGCCACGAAGACCACGAACACCTCGCCCAGCGTGTCGTAACCACGGAAGCTGCTCAATATGGCCGTTACCACATTGGGAATGTCCATGTACTCCGGCGTTTTCTCCAGATACCACGGTGCCACATGCTGGTGCACCGGTGCCTCCGGGTCACCCAGGCGCGGCTTGTCGAAGGTGGCATAGATAATCAGCAGGGCCAGCACGACAACGGTGCCCAGGGCAATGCTACGCCCGCCTTGCCGCGCTTTCTCCCAGTCACCGGTCAAGGCCAGGGCACTGAGAAAAATCACCGTGGTAACGCCAGCCCCTACGGCAGCCTCGGTCAACGCCACGTCAGCGGCGTCGAGGATAAAGAAGTTGGTGGCCATCAACAGGCTGAAGATAGAGGTCAGCATAACCGCCACGAAAAGGTTTTGTGTACGCACGATGGCGACCGCGGTAATCACCAGCAGCGTCAACAGGAACAGGGCGAAAACATAAATCATAGTCCGGCACTCTCCCCGGTATCGCGCCTGTTCGTCTGTACCGTCTGGCCGCAGACCCGAAAGCAGAGCCGCATTGGCCAGGGCGTAGGTCGCTGTGGGGCCGGTAAGCAGCAGGAACAGCATAATCGCAAACAGCTTCAGGGTGGGCAGCGACAGACCCGATTGCAGCATCATGCCCACGAAGATAAGCAGGGTTGCCATGGTGTCAGTGAGGCTGGCCGCGTGAATACGCGTATAAAAATTGGGTAGCCGCAGGCCGCCAATGCCGCCGATCAGGACGCAGGCTCCGCCCAGGGT
This sequence comes from uncultured Gammaproteobacteria bacterium, assembly GCA_963845135.1. GTDB lineage: Bacteria > Pseudomonadota > Gammaproteobacteria > Pseudomonadales > Halieaceae > Halioglobus. The sequence goes on from CAWJQW010000001.1 coordinate 100,741, forward strand.
ACAGCAGTACCCAGCTGAGCACATCAAGCGCGATATCAATCACTCTCTGTCCTCTGCTCTTTTCGGGATCGGTCCTGGAAAAACTCCAGCACGGCAAGAATGCCGACCACGTTGATCAGTGCGTAGGCCAGTGCCAGGTCAAGGAAATCGGGACGGCCATAAAGAAAAGCAATCACCGACAGCAACAGCACGGTCTTGGTACCAAAAACATTCACCGCCAGTACACGATCGTAAACGGTGGGGCCAAGCAGCGCCCTGACCAGGGCCAGGACCATGGTGATCAGAATGGCGACAGATACGACAACATACATGGCTACCCGCGCTCCAGTCGGGCGGCGCGCCGGGTGACTTCGCCTGTCTGCAATGACCGGGCGCTCTCCTGCGTCAGGCAATGAACCAGCACCCTGCCCTTGTACATATCCAGGGTGACGGTTCCCGGTGACAAGGTAATCGAGTTACCCAGTATCACCTGCCCTACTTCACTATCACTCTGCGACTCCAGCTCCACCACACTCGGGCTCACGGGCATGGACGGCTTGAGAATCAACCGGGCCACCTCAATACTCGAAACAACGATTTCGCCGAGCAACCACCACCAGTAACCCGGCAGTCGTGGCAACAGGGCCATCAAGGCCTGATGACGGAAAAAACCCATGCGATGGGCCAGGTAGGCACTGAGCAGGCACGAAAACGCACCTAGCCCAAGTAACAAAGGCTTATAGAGACCAGACCAGAGTATCCAGGATGCCGCCAGCACCAGCAGTAACAACAGCACCGCCGGGAGTTGCGCTTCGCCTCTGGCGGAGGCCGGCCTGTAAGACAGTCGCCTCATGACTCGCAAGGGAAATGAAGTTGCAGTGACGCATCAACGACTTCCATCGCCGGGGCGTCCTGTGCATTATTCCTGGCCAGGTCAGCGACTACCGCGTCGACCACATCCCGCAATTGCACCGGGTCGCCCAGGCAAAACCCCGCCAGCCCGGCAGCGCGCAGATTATCTGCGCGACTGGGTAATCGCGTGCGCATGGCGCGCTCGCTGTAGGTCTCTTCACGATCCATTGCTTGCTCAGCGTTCAACATGACCCGTACATCGGTCGCCACGGCACCATCAATAAATCCCTGTATATAGCGTATACAGTACTGGCCATCAACGCCGTCAGGGTCACTTTTGAGCAGGGCACAATGCGACGCCAGCTCTTTCGCCGACAACACCTCTATCGCCTGCACCACGGGCACTGTGAGCATGCACACCATTGCAACACGCGCACAAAACGGGACAGGCACTAATGCCAGATTGCGCGGTTTTTTGAACAAACCCTCAACGAACATTCCTGAAACACCCCGGAAACAACACCACGTTATTATGACGATAAGCATCGCATTATGGCTGATTTGACGGCAGGTACAAGCGCGCGCGTTATCTTCCCGCTATGGTGCGCAAGTCTTCTGTCATGGAGGCCCCTCGGGGAAGTCCAGGCGGAAAACCATACGCCCACTACTGGCTTTACGGTGCAGAAGTCTTTGAAGGTGCGTGGTATGCGCGCCCCTTGCTGCCCCTGAGGGCCATGGCAAATTGCGCAAAGCCGGAAATTCTGGCCTCAAATTCAATCTGGGACATTTCATCGTTATCCAGAATACGCTTGAGCGCATAGGGGCTGTCGTCATGCATACACAAACCCTCGATCGCAAGTAGCGGCCGACGTCACGCCTGAATTCTCTAACAGTTCCCAGTGCTCTTCGGACCACCTGCCGAAGGGATAGCAGAAGTGCCTGGGCTGTTATGGGAAAACTTTTCAATATCCGCTGCGTTCTTCTCCAGATCAAGACGCACCGTCTCTGATCTGCAGCAAGCCCGGGGAAACGATGCCAGTGTGAGTGCATTTGAATGCTCACACCAGACTCTTCCAACTCTCGCAACTCTTCCGGGCTGACCAGACTGAACGCGCGGCTACTGGCAAGGTCGTTCGTAATTCTGCCCCAGCAACTCGGCAAGTGAAACACACAGCCGTACCCGCTCTTCTTCTGTACTTAACTGCTCTCCGTAGACAACGATCTTTTTACGGATCTCGTCCAAATCTTCAGCACTATACTGGTCCTTACCTTCATGCGATTCCAGACCGGGCACGCCCAGACCTGACAGGTCCACGCCGTCGATGTCAGATTTCCATATAAGATACGCGACCAGATAGTTGAATAGAGGTCTTCCATTGTTGAAGACACTTGTAATCAAGTACAGCGTGGCCGGGTACTCGTACTTTCTCAGTAATGGCAAAGCTTTTGAATAGGTCGTGTAGAAGCCATCGTCGAAGGTAATCACCACGGCCGAGGCAGGTAGACGTCTCTCCCTGAGCGCTTGCAGCGCAGCATCAAGAGACATGACGTTATAGCCATTATCCCTCAGATATGACAGGCGCCGTTCCAGCGTCTCTGCTGTGACAAAGAGGCTCAGGGCGCCACAGGTGCTGATCAGTAGAAGAAATGCCATGGAAACAGAGTATTCTTACTCCGTTTCGGGTAGCGTACCTGGCGAGACGAAATAAGCCGAGATACTTACACACGGTGTAAAAAGCGACCTTACCCCACCGAAAAGCTAATGATTCTGCTGGATTCGTCAATAAAGTCCCATCGTAAGACCAGCCCGCGGGCCGAAAGCGTCTATCCCTGTGTCGTTATTATTCTGAACCTGCGCCCAGCCTCGGAAGACACATTCGCGCTGAGAGCTGGCTGGCCCGACAAGCTATAACCGCTTCAACCCACACTCTAAAGCAACGGCTATGTCATCAAAATCGCTGTGAGCATCATACTACCCATGCAACCCCTGCAGCCATGGAGTAATTGAGTTTAGTCCGAAAAACCTTCAGGAGACGACAGCGGCCTGACGCAGGTCTGGCGATATCCTGCTCAGAGTAGCCCAGGTCGCTGAGAATAGCGGTCGTATCAGCTCCCAGCGCAGGACTGGGAGAACCGCAGCCCGAGGGGGTTTTGCTAAAGTGCACCGGATTCTGCGGTTCCACCATGGGGCCGGCAAGGGGGTGTTCCGTTTCGACGAACAGGCCATTGGCCTGAATCTGCGGGTGATCGGGCAACTCATGCAGCACGAACGCCTTGGCACAGGGCACGTCCGCAGCCTCCAGCCTGGCCAGGGTTTCGTCGACGTCGAGCTCCAGCGCGTTTTCCAGGATCTGGTTGCTGATGTCTTTGACCACCTCGTTATTCGAGGCGCGGTCAATCAGGGTCGCCACGCGCGGATCACTGGAATCCACACCAAAGGCCGCGCACCAACCATGAAAGTCCGAGTCTGACACCGGGGCCGCCTGGGCATAGCCGTTTTTGAACTTGATCAGCCGCGGGTCGGCAGACGCCTGCAACCCGAGACTGGCCTCAGCAGATTTGAACTGCGCCGTGCCGGCCTTGTCCATCCACAGGAAGCTGGCCACGGCATCGACCATGGCCAGCTGCACATGCTGCCCGCCAGCGCCGCGCTCGCGCGCAAATAAAGCGGCAGTAACCGCCTGACAGGCGGTGTGCGCGGTCAGCTTGTCGGCAAACAGCTGCTGATACTGCGACGGCTCACCCACTCTGGGGTCAGTCTGGGACATGGCGACACCCGCAAACGTCTGTACCACATTGTCATAAGCAGCCTTTTGCGACATCGGCCCCTCATGGCCAAAACCCGTGACGGAGAGGTACACCAGTTGTGGATTAATTGCCGAGAGGGTGGCGTAATCCGCGTGTAGTCGTTCGGCAACGCCCGGCCTGAAGTTATGAATGACGACGTCGACACCTGCAACCAGGCGGTGCAGAATCTCCACTCCCTCCTGCGTCTTGAGATCCAGGGCAATGCTGCGCTTGCCCCGATTCACATTCTGGTACATGGCGCCCACGCCATTACAGTTTGCACCCACATAACGCATAAGGTCGCCCAGACCCGGGGTTTCTACCTTGATCACCTCCGCACCCTGGTCGGCGAGTACGCCACCGGCCAGCGGCGCCGCGATCATGGTGCCAATATCGAGAACCTTTATGCCCTGCATTGGCCCCGGCGCGGACACTGCTTCACCCTTTCTCATTGACTGTTAGCCTCATTGATTTTTCATGGGGAGTCGAACCGTTGCCTTGCCGGGCGACGTGATGCCCGCCTGGTCGTTTTCCAGAAAAACATCCAGGTCGACCAGCGCCCGATCGCCATCCATGCGCTTTGCCGTCACTCTGCCGTGGGCGCGCACGGTCGCGCCACTGAAGTTCATGCCGCGCATCTGAAAACTCAGTTTTTCAACCCAGCCACTGCGCCCGGCCCAGTCGGTCAGTACCCTGCCGAGCATTCCGGTCGTCCAGCCCGTGTTGTAGAAGATACCCGGCATGCCGCTGTCACGAGCGTAGTCAAGATCATGGTGCACCTTGTTCCAGTCCTGCGAACCACTGACCTGCAATACCATTTCCGTCCAGTCCAGCGTTTTACTGAAGCCGGCAAGTTCATCACCGACGCTCACGTCTTCCCAGTATCGCTCTGCCAGGTAGTCGATGGCGTCAGGGGCTGTGTCACTCATGCGTTCTCTCCCATCGATGCATCTCGCTCAGCATCACTGCTGACCTGCTCTGGCGAGCGGTGAATGAGCATGGTGTTGCGCCACTTGGCCACCTCTTGGTCATGCTGGTTGAAGAATGTGGTTTCAGTGATTATCCAGATCGCGTGGGCGTCCAGCTTGATCGGTTTTTTAAACACATCGGCAATGCGCAATTCCAGCCTCAGCTTGTCGCCGACGCGAACAGGCGCCAGGAACTCCCACTGCCACCTCCATATTAATGCCGCGATCACCCGGCGTGGGCACGCCGAAGCTGAAGACAGCGGCACTGCTGGTGTCAGTGCCAGAGGCCTGGGTGGGCGGCCATGGCCCGCTTGAGGCAAAGTAAGTCGGCAGCATGGAGGGCGGCACGATCACCGCGCCATAGGGGCCTTCATTGGCAACATCCGGGTCGAGGAAGGCCGGGTTGAGGTCGCCGACCATGTGGCAGTGGCGACGAATCGCGTCGAACTCAACCGGATAGCGGCCCTGCGCTTCGCTGATCAGTTTGCCGATCCACTCGGCGCGCACGGCGTCTAAATCGTAATCGTCTGGATGAATGTTACTCATTGCCTGCCTTACCGTGAGATGCGGAAGGTGCATATTGTGGTGAGATTACGGCGGACACAAGACTGTCTGGCGTCAAACTTAGGAAGGGGAGAGTTTGTTGAACCGTGGGTTAGGGGTTGGAGCCAGGCACCCAAACAAAAAAGGTTCTTCGCGCATTAGCGTGGTGGAGCAAGTGAATGCTCCAGGTTGCTAAGCGGACAGCACGAATGGGGTAAGCCTTCCCTGGTTGGAAACAAACCCCCACGCCCTTGGAAGGCTTACCCCATTCGTGCTGTCCTCCCCTCATTTCGACTCGACTATCCATTACCTGGACTCTCCGTGACGCGCCAAAGCCGTCGCTGAAGTGCCTGAACAGCCCGTCTTGTACACACGTCCCTGCGGGATTCCCTCGCTCGGTCACGAGCCTTAAAGCGCTTCGCTGTCTCGTGCCTCTCCCTCGGCGCGCACTTGCAACGGACAGTTCAGCCGCTTCACCGACTCCTCCCAGAGCGCGCTAATGGTGGCTATATGATCGATCCTGTGGCTTCACCGCTGGTGAGGCGGGAGAGAGGCTGAAATCATCGTTGCAAATCACCCGCCGAAGGAAGATGCGAGACAGTGCTTTTCTGGCTCGCAACTGAGTGAGGGAACCCCGGCGGGGCGAGGTGATAAGACGGTGATTTCAGGCACTCTCCCGGCGACTTGGAACATCACAGGGAGTCTAGGTAGTGGATAGTCGAGTCGAAATGGAAGAAGGCCGCTGTGATCGTGGTATACCCCCGGAAGATCGTCAAAAGGGGGTTCGATCTACCGGGGGTATACCACGATTACAGTGGCCGCATTTCAAGATGGAACATTCTCTGGCTGTTCCCCGCTAATGCGCGAAGAGCCACAAAAAAGTCCCGCCGTTTTCCCGGCGGGGCTTTATGTTTGGTAGGACTACCCAGATTGATCTCAACGGGCTATGGCCCGTTGCGACCCTGCGGGCGCCTGCGGCGTCTAAACTCTCCCCGCGGGGAGAGTTTGTCGAACGGCCAGTTCTCACTTAGGACACTACTGCCAAACAAAAAACCCCCGCGATGCGGGGGCTTTATGTTTGGTAGGACTACCCAGATTGATCGTAACGGGCTTTGGCCCGTTGCGACCCTGCGGGCGCCTGCGGTCGTCTAAACTCTCCCGCGGGGAGAGTTTGTCGAACGGCCAGTTCTCACTTAGGACACTACTGCCAAACAAAAAACCCCCGCGATGCGGGGGCTTTATGTTTGGTAGGACTACCCAGATTCGAACTGGGGACCTCTACCATGTCAAGGTAGCGCTCTAACCAACTGAGCTATAGTCCTGAAGAGGGCGGGCATTATAAGCGCAGTGCCTGAATTGCTCAACACCCATGGCTGGGGTTAATACGAGGACGAAAATTGGGCTGGGAGGCTATCGAATGTGGCATCGAAGCCGCGACGGGAACGCCATTTCGCGTTCTAGCTGCGCGGGCGGTCGGTGGGGGCTGTATCAACGAGGCCATGGTTCTGGAAGGTGAGGGGCGGCGCTATTTCGTCAAGCTCAACCGGCCTGAGCTGGTGGCAATGTTTGAGGCGGAAGCAGCTGGCCTTGAGACGATCCTTGCCAGTGAGAGCTTGCGGGCACCGACCCCGGTCACCGCGGGCTCTGATAAGCGCCATAGCTGGTTAGTGATGGAGCATCTCGATTTATCCGGGAACGGCGCGGATAACGAGTTGGGTCCCGGCCTGGCTGCAATGCATCGCCACACGGCCGCGTCTTTCGGTTTCGCACGGGATAACTTTATTGGCACGACGCCGCAGAGCAACAAATGGGCGGCCCTGTGGGTCGATTTCCTGCGTGACCAACGTCTGGCTTACCAGCTGCGACTTGCGGGCAAAAATGGCGCAGATAATGCGCTGCTGGAGCGGGGCCAGCGACTGTTGGACGCTCTGCCGTTGTTCTTTCGCAACTACCAGCCGGCGCCCTCGCTACTTCACGGAGATCTCTGGCGGGGCAACTGCGACAGCGACAGGAATGGGCAGCCGGTAATCTTTGACCCCGCTGCTTATTACGGCGATCGCGAAGCGGATCTCGCCATGACCGAGCTGTTTGGTGGCTTCAGTGATCGTTTTTACCAGTCCTACCGCTATAGCTGGGACATTGATCCGGGGTATACAACACGTAAAGTGCTGTACAACCTTTATCACGTGCTGAACCACTTCAACCTGTTCGGTGGCGGCTATGAAAATCAGGCTCGGGGGATGATCGAGCGGTTGCTGGCGGAGGTTTAGGGGCTGGATCCCCGCCTTCGCGGGGATGACGAGGTTGGCGCGTGGGAATGGCATGGTATGCGCGCTGGGACAACGAGGTAGGCGCGTGGAAATGACGTGGAACACGCGAAGGCATGGCGTGAGCAATACGCGGGAACAATGGGGTGCTGCTGCCCGGTAGCGTCGGAGTGCTGCATCTGTAAACGAGTGCGGCCAGAACAATTCGAGGTTTGAGCGGAATGAACATAGAACTGACTACAGAACAGCGCGCGCTGCAGCAGGAAGTGCGTGAGTACATGAAAACTGTCATGACGCCTGAACTGCTGGAAGAGATGAAAGACGATGAACTCAAGGAGGGCGGTGGTCCTGAGTTCCGTAAACAGTATGCGCGCATGGGCGCTGACGGCTGGATCGGCCTGTCATGGTCGAAAGAACTGGGCGGCAGGGAACTGTCGCACGTAGAGCAGTACATCTTCACCGACGAGGTGATTCGCTCTGGCTTCGCCTATCCTTTTCTTACCACCGAGGCGGTTGCGCCGGTCATTGCCGCCAATGCCAACGAGGAAGTTCGCGAAGAAGTGGTCGGCGGCGTCAAACGCGGCAAGTTCACCATTGCTATTGGCTACTCTGAGCCCAATGCCGGCACCGACCTGGCCAGCCTGAGCACGCGGGCCGAGCGTGACGGTGACGACTGGGTGATCAATGGGCAAAAGATGTGGACCAGCCTGGCCAACTATGCCGACTACGTCTGGCTGGCCGCCCGCACCGATCCGCATGCGGAAAAAAAGCACAAGGGCCTGACCATGTTCCTGGTGCCCACCACCTCACCGGGCTTCTCCTGCACGCCGGTGCGCACCCTGGGCGCACGCACCAATGCCACCTACTACGAAAACGTGCGCATACCGGACAAGTACCGCGTGGGCGAGGTCAACAGCGGCTGGAAACTGATCACCAGCCAGCTCAATGTGGAACGGCTGTCACTGTTCACCCATGGCCAGGTGGACTCCCTGTACCGTGGCGTGGCCGAGTGGGCGGCGGCAACCGCTGCACCCGACGGCGGCAAGCTTATTGAAAAAGCCCTGGGTGCAGCAGAACCTGGCGAAGGTAAAAACCGGCCTGGAAGCACTCAAGATCATGTGCTGGAAACAGGCCTGGTCCATGGACCAGGGTCCGCTGGACATGGCCGACGCCTCCACCGCCAAGGTCTACGGCAGCGAGTTTTTCGTCGAGCTTTATCGCCTGTTGCTGGAGGTCATGGGCCAGGCCGGTAGCATCGCCGCCGAGTCTCCCGGCGCTGTGCTCAAGGGCAAACTCGAATTCCGCTGGCGCGTAGGCTCTATCCTCACGTTTGGCGGCGGTGCCAACGAGGTGCAACGAGACATTATCGCCATGGCCGGGCTGTGGATGCCGCGGACACGCTAGGAGAGAGAGTATGGATTTCAGTGTTGCAGACGAACTCACCAGCGCCAAGCAACTGGCGCAGCAGATATTCACCGACTTCACCACGGTGGACAAACTCAAGGCCGTTGAGCAGCAGCCGGAGTCATTCGACGCTGGGCTCTGGCAAGCACTCGCTGATGCCGGGCTGCTTGGCCTGGATATCGACGATAGCCACGGCGGCACTGGCCTGGGCTTCTATGCGCTCACCGCGCTCTGCGAGGAAGCAGGTCGCAGTGTCGCACCGATACCCCTGGTGCCAGTGCTGGCCAGTACAGCCGGCACCCTGCGGCGTTTTGCGGCCGATTCGATAAAGGACCGCTGGTTGCCCGCCATCGCTGACGGCTCTGCCCTGTTAAGCGCCGCGCTGGAGGAATACAACAACGACGACCCCCGCTCACCCGGGGCGTCAGCCCAGGCGGCCGAGGGTGGATTCTCCGTCAGCGGCACCAAGATCTGCGTGAGTCACGCAACAGGCTCCGCACGCATTCTGCTATCGGCGCAAGCTGCCGATGGCCTGGTTGTTGTATTGGTCGACCCCAGGGCTGCGGGCGTAACCCTGTCGCCCCAGGTCGTGACCAGCGGCGAGACCCGCTATGAGTTGCAGCTGGACCAGGTGCAGGTGCCGGCCGAAGACGTTGTCGCCACCGGTGCCCGCGCGGCACAGGCAATGAACTGGGCCGTGCAAGCCACACGCACAGCGCTGTGCGCCACCATGGTAGGGCTGACCGACAAGATGATGCGCATCACCGGCTCCTACACGTACGGAGCGCGAGCAATTCGGTCGTGCCATTGCCACCTTCCAGGCGGTCAGTCACCGGGTGGCGGACTGCTATATCGATGTGGAGTGCCTGCGCCTGGTCACGCAACAGGCGGCATCGCTGATCGACCAGGGCCGCCCGGCAGACGAAGCGGTAATCATCGCCAAGATATGGTGTGGTGACACCGCGCACCGGGTCAGCCAGGCCGCGCAACACTGCCATGGTGGCACCGGCGTGGACCGCGACTACCCCCTGTTCCGCTATTGCCTTGCGGCCAGGCAGATCGAGCTAAGCATGGGCAACAGTGCCAGCCTCACCGGCGAATTGGGTGAACGTATCGCCGCGGAATTTTTACAATCTGCGTGAGGTCGATTCAGCGCAACATGGCGGTAGGGAAGTAACCCAGGCAATCCCACAGCACGTCGGTGGCACCCTGCTCATCGCCCGCTGACCGCAGCAGGGTCATCTCCAACTGGCATGCGGTCTTTTGCCAGGGTATTTCCGCTCGCACCCGCCGCACCGCCGCCAGCGATTTTTCGAAGTCGCCATTGCGATAAGCCACGGTCGCCCGGGTCAGTTCGCGCAGCGGCGTTGGCGGCGGCGCAACGGGCTCGGCCGGCAAGGCAAGCTCATTGCGCGCGGCAACCCAGGACACCGAGTCCTGGAACAGCAGCCGCCAGCGTCCGGTCGCCAGCAGTGCCTGCAGCTTTTGCTGTCCACCGCGCTGCGCATAGGGCCAGAGCATAAAGTCCGCACCGCTGGACTCCACCTGTTCAACCCAGCCCGGTTTGCCCGCCATTACGGCAAGGTAATGGTAGTACTCGCTGGCCGTATAAAGCGTGTCGGCGCGCCCATCGATAAACACCTTGAACTGGCCGTCGCTGCGCCAGTGCAGATAGCCACCCCAGTTGTAGTAGGCGTAAACGTTGCCGCTGATCTGGTTGGCCTGCAGGAAGCTGACGGTATCCGCCGGGTAACCGTACTCTGCAGTCAGGTAGTGAAACGCCGGCGCCGACTGCAGCGGGTAGGGCAGCAAGCGCAGGCAAGCAAAAGCCAATGCCACAATAGCAACCGCATAGCGCAGCATAGGGAGTGCGTACCTGGCGGAAAAATGCGCCGAGCAATGGCGCCAACATGACTGCCAGCGAGATAGCGAAGATAGGAATAAAACGTCGCGATGTTACCGCCATGGCCAGGGTCAGCGCCGTGAGCGCCAAACCCTCCCAGGGTACGCCCGTGACCTGGCGCACGCGCGGGACCAGGTAGAGCGAAGCCAGCAGCGGCGCCCACATGAACAGGAAAAACAGTGGCGAGCGAATGCCCCCGGCACTAAAAGGTGAATGCCACTCACTCAGGCCACGGTAGGGCGAGCTGCCATCAAACGCATAAACCAGCGGGTAAAGAAACGTTTTCAAACCCGAGGGATTAAGCGCACTGGCGGCAACACAGATTAGTCCGGTAACACAGGCCACGCGAAACGCTGCAAAACTGAAGTTACGCCAGGGAAAGATAAGGATACCCAGCGCCATCAAGCCGAAGAAGAAACCCCCATGCAGGTTGACCCAGACCAGGAACAGCAACGCCAGCGGCCAGCGCCGTGGCGTCCGGCCCAGCAAAAGGTAGATCAGCAAGCTGTACATCAACAGCGTATAGAGGTGCGGACGGACATCGATAAACGGTGCTGCCACCGCGGCAGCAATCGCGGCGGCGACGAACGCGGCGATGGCGTCACCGGTTTCACGCTGCAGCGCGCTCTGCAGCAAGCAGAAGGTGGCAATCACCACCAGCCACTTCCAGTAAACGATGCTGGTCAGGCCAAAAGCGGACACCCAGGCATAGTAGATAATGTCTGCCAGCCACTCATGGTTCAGCCAATCCTCGCCATGACGCGAAAATGACCAGTCGTCTATCATCCACAGGTTACCGGTCTGCAGCAGTTCACGGCCGGCAGCGAGATGCCACCACATATCCGACCCGGCCATCTCTGTGTAACCGAAAGAGAGAAAAAGCAGCGAGCCTGCCAGTGCCAGCAGTACTGGCAGCAAACCTGAAGCGGGCGTGGAGCGGGGCATCATTCGGCTGGCATTAATCCGGCTTGTCCGCGGACTGCACGCTTGCCGGATGATAGCCCTTGAGAAAGTAAAGCGCCCTGCCCTTACTCTCCTGGTAGGTACGCGCCAGGTACTCACCAATAATGCCCAGGCAGATCAGCTGCACACCCCCCAGGAACAGGACTACGATAATCAACGAGGGGTAGCCGGGAACCGGGTTGCCATAGAGCAAGGTGCGCACCAGCATGTAAGCACCATAGAGGAAGGCGAGCGTGGAAGTAAGCAGCCCGAGGTAAGTGGCGGCCTTGAGTGGCACCGCAGAAAACGAGGTAATGCCATCCAGTGCATGGTTCCATAAACGCCAGTAAGTCCACTTGCTCTGGCCCGCGGCCCGAGGGGCGCGCACATACTCTACCGAGGTCTGGGGAAAACCAATCCAGGCGTACAGCCCTTTCATATAACGGTGACGCTCCGGCAGCGCAGTGATCGCCTTCACCGCGCGGCGGCTGAGCAGCCGAAAATCTCCCACATTACGGGGAATCTCAACGTCACTCAGGTAAGCCAGGCAGCGATAAAAAGTGCTGGCAGTCGCGCGCTTTAACACTGACTCACCACGCCGCTCCACGCGCTGGCCGTACACCACGTCGTAGCCTTCACGCCACTGCACAATGAACTGGGGAATCAGCTCCGGCGGGTCCTGCAGGTCGGCGTCCAGCACAACGACCGCATCAGCGTCGGTATGGTCCAGACCCGCAGATACCGCGATATCACGACCAAAGTTGCGGCTCAGCTCGAGCACGGCCACGCGCGCATCCTGCTCGCGCAACTGCTGCAGCAGCGCCAGGCATTCCGGGTCACTGCCGTCATCGACATACAGCACCTGGCAGTCCAGTTCGCAATCCGCCAGCACAGCGCCAAGGCGCTGATGAAAAGCCCCCAGCACTGCGGTTTCGTTATAGACGGGCACTACCACCGTCAGCGTTTCAGGCACAGCCTTTTCCTCGTTAATCCAGGCGGCAGGTTCACGCCCGGTACATTCACGGCCCACCGTAACACGCGGGCCACCAAAAACGATGTGGGATGACAGCGCGCTTTACTGGCGTACACGCAAAACCTTCAGGTCGCCCACAAACAACTGCACATTACCGTACCACTTCTTGTGCAGTAGCAGTTCCGGCATGAAGTGACTCAGCGCCCAGGACTGTTCGGGCACCAAATGCGGATGCTCGCCCGCCAGCGCCTGCCGGTAAAACCGTGCATGCTCCGGCCGCGTCTTGACCAGCCTTGATAGATTATCCACTAACGGGCCATTGAGCTCATTGGCGAAGGCGGTGTCATACCAGTTTTCACTGAGTATCAGGTAGTCACCGCGGCGCAACATGGCGGCATCGCCCGCCGCATATTCTGGCCTGAACAGTACCGACTCGGCTGCAGGAGGCTGATTGACATAGAACGAGGTAAACACCCTCGCATCCGCATGTTGCGCAAACCAGGGGCGCAGCTCCCGCCGCGGGTCCAGGTGATAGTCCGAGACCATGTCCCAGGCGAGCAACGCCGGCCAGCTGAAAAACAACAGCAGGAACCAGCGACTGCGACCCCAGCGCGTTGCCTGTAAACCCAGCGCTACCAGAATAGCGGCAGCTGGCAGCAGTGGCAGGTAGTGCCGGTAATAGGTGACCGGTGCCAGAAACGCCATGAATAGCCCGAAGAGCAACACCGGCAGCAGGCACAGCCATACCCGCGTCCCGCCCTCGCTGCGGGCCAGCGCTCGAACCCCCGCGGGTATAAACAGGCAGGCTGGCAACCCCAGGGACACCACCAGCAATGCGGGAAGGTTCACCAGGTTGCGCAGCCACTTGTTCTGGGCAATGGCGGCATAGCCACTGCCGAAGCGGCTTTCCAAACCTCCGACGGTATAAACCTGGATCACCTCCAGACGAGTACCCAACCACAGCAGCAAGGGCAGCACGACCCATACCAGCAGCCAGAGGCCGCGCAGTCTACGCCACGGTACCAGCAGGCCGTAAGCCAGCAGCAATGCCGGTAAACCGTAGGATGGATACGCGATATTGCAGACCGAAGCCAACCACGCAGAGAGCGCCAGCACCGCCAGCGAGAGCCTGAGCTGGGCCGCAACCACCACCACAATGCGCGCCAGATCCAGGCCGGCAACGTCGCCAGGTAAGCAAAGACCGCAAACACCCAGTACTTGGCCCAGACCGCAAAAGCCAAAAGCACCGGACTGACCGCCAAACCCGCCTTGCTGCCGCGCTTCAGCGACCAGGCAAGCAGTGCGATAAAGCTATAAATGAAAAACGTTGATGCGGCATCAACCGTGCCGCTGTGGGACTGGCTGATATGGAAGCCCGAAACCGCCAACAAGGCACCGGCGGTCCACGCCACCGCTGGCCTCGATGGCAGCAACTGCAAACACAGTACCGCCAGCACCACCGTGGTGAGCGCTCCCAGCAACGCAGACCAACTGCGGGCGATCATGATATGCCCGGCGCTATGGCAGTAGGCCTTTACCAGGGGTGGCTCACCGCGAATACCCTCAGGCGGCGACATCCCCAGGGCCGAGGCGATGGCAATGGTCTGGTGGCCGACAAACCCGGAATAGGGAAAGCCATCCAGGGCGGCACGGCATGAACCGCCCTCGTCGAAGTTCACCAGGTTAAAACTGCCCGGGCCGTCCCAACCCCAGCCCAGGGTCTGGGCGGAGTAAAGTCGCGGCAGCAGTGCCAGCACAAACAAGGCGAACAATGCCAGGGCGTAACGGGATGAATGCGTTGCCTTTGTTCGGCTCATGCCTGTGTCGAGGACTCGCTGTGAAAGACGTCAGTATCCGTGGCGAGCGCGCAGAAATAAAGCTGCAGGTGGAGCATTGGCGAAATCTTGTGTTTTCAAGCCGGGCGAACATCTGCGCTACAATAACCACTCTCTTTTACCGCTGGACTCACACTTGCGCACAGACAAACCAATTCGTGTCGTGCTTATTGGCGCACGCTCCGTGCGCCAGGGCACGGGGCCGTTCATCGCCGCCGGGCTGGCCAGGGCCGGTGCTGAGATCGCGGCAGTGGTGGGTACCACCGCGCAAAGTACGGCTGAGGCGGTAACGTCACTGCGGCAGGACTGGGGCATAGAGACGTCCGGCTATACCGAACTGCCGCGGGCCCTTGACCAACTGCGACCCGATGCCGTCGCCATCTGTTCGCCCTGGCGATTCCATCAATCACAACTGCAACAGGTCGCAGACGCCGGCTGCCACTGCCTGGTCGAAAAGCCGCTGGTGTGGCCGGCGACGCAGGAACAGGTGCAGCAGTTGATCAGCACATTTCAACGCAAGCGCTTGTTGTTACAGCAGGTGGCACAGTGGCCCACGACCCTGCCCGCCTTCGCCCGGTTGCACGGCGGACTGCCCGCAAAAATAGAACGCTTCACCATGCGCCTGAGCCCGATATCAATCGGCGAAGACATGATTACCGACTCGGCCCCGCACTTTATCAGCCTGCTGCAGGCCCTTGCCGGCCCCGGGGACTGCCTTGATGTCACCATTGAACGTGCAGGGCGGCAACTGTCCTTGAACTGCCGCTATGAGCACCAGGGTGGCGCGATCGCCGCCACGCTGTTGCTCGAGACCTGCGCCCAGCGTCCGCGCCCGGCCTGGTACCAGGTCAATAGCCTGCGCGCAGACCGCGCCATACAGCTGCCCGAATACACTCAATCACTGACCCACGGCGAGCGCAGCGTTACCCTGGAAGACCCTCTGCACTGCGTGACGGCACAGTTTATCGACGACCTGAAAGCCGGTAAAACCACCGCTGGCGGTGCCCTCCTCTGCGGCCATCGCAACCTGCTGCAATTGGCCGCGGCCTGGCGTTAGCGCATAGGCGCTTCTCACTGTAGAATTGCGCCCTGAAACCCAAATAGCGCGACTCCCCGAGGTGCCCCGTGAGTGACACAATCCCCCTGACCGATCTCGACGCCCCTGCCGGTGAAGAACCCGGCGACCAGCTTGAACTGGCCAGCATTCACGACTTCGCCACCAAACTGGTGCAACCGGGCAGCAAGGAAGCACTGGAGCACTACGTGCGCTGGCAGGTCGCCATGCGCAGCGCCGCGGACACCGACGCCACAGACCTGGACCCGGACAAGGTTCCGGACTTTGCCCCCATATCCATCAACCTGGACCTCACCACCGCCTGCAACTTTGCCTGCGACCACTGCGTCGACCTGGACATCCTCAACACCGGTATTCGCTTTGACCACGACAAACTGCTGGAATCGCTGCAAGTGATGGCGGAGCGCGGCATGAAGTCGGTGATCGTTATTGGTGGCGGTGAACCCACGCTGTATCCCAAGTTCGAGGAGGTCATCCGCTTCATGAAGAACCTGGGCCTGCAGATCGCCATCGTCTCCAACGGTACAGGCAATGAGAAAATTGCCAGCGTGGCTGACTGCATGGAAAAGTCCGACTGGGTGCGCCTGTCACTGGACTCGGGCACAGATGCCACCTTCCAGCCCATGCATAACCCGCGCAAAAACTTTCCGCTGGAGGACATCTGCGCCAAAGTGCCGCTGATAAAAGCGGCCAATCCGGATGTAACCGTGGGCTTTTCGTTCATCGTCACCTGGCGCGGCGCCGAGATCAACGATTTGTCCATTGTGGAGAACCTGCACGAAATGGCCATGGCGGCGAAGCTGGCCAAGGACAACCAGTTCGATTACATCAGCTTTAAACCTTTCCTCACCCGCGACGAGGCCAACAACGCGGAAGTAATCGACATCAATGCCAAGTCCAACCTCGACGACATCATCGACCGCATTCAGGCCCAGGTAGAGGAAGCGGTCAAGCTGGGGGATGACAGCTTCCGTGTGCATCAGTCAACGGGCCTGAAGGCCATGCTCAAGCGCCAGACGCAAACGCTGGCCAAACAACCACAGCAGTGCCATATGCAGTTTTTCCGCCAGGTGCTTTCCCCGCTGGGGCTTTACAACTGCCCGGTATATCGCAACCAGGATCACGGCCGCCTCGGCGACAAGAACGCCAACGCCGGCGTGCAGTCCTACGACGCCACCCGCGGCGTCACCGCGGACCTGGTGAAGAACTTCAATGCCACCGTCGAGTGCGAGAAAGTCACCTGCCTCTACAACGACGTGAACTGGTGGATAGAGTCGCTGATCGCCAACCCGGATGAGTTGGCCAACCTGAAGTGGGACGAATCCGCGGAGCCGGATTATTTTCTCTGATTTTTGAGGTGCGCTAAAGAGGCTCTCTGCGAGCCGCGTCGCGCACGTGCCTATATCCCCTCACGGGGACCGCAAAAGCGCCGTCCATGGCAGCTCGACCTCGCACATCCATGTGCTCGGACGTCCCCGTGAGGGGATATAGGCACGTGCACACCGCTCACATCTGCGCGGCAAAAGGTAGCTCGAATTTCTGCCTCTAGAGAGCAGCGGATGTGCGATTTGGCCTTCCGTGGGCGTGCGAGGCCAAGGACGGCCGAGCCCGAGCCTGGCATGGATGCCGCTTTTTGGCGGTCCACGGAAGGCCAAATCGCACAGCCGGTGCTCGTGCCGCACCAGCGAAACTGAAAACTACAAAACCGCCGACAATTCCTTCTCGCAGGCGTCAGCCACCATCTCCACAGTCACCCGGGTCATACAAACCTGCTCCTCCAGCGGGCAAACCTTCTTGTGACAAGGCCCACAGGGAACCTCCACCTTGACGATCGTCTCATTCCCGTGAGACGTATCCGTCCACCGCTGCTCCGTAGGCCCAAACACCGTTACCCGATGCGTGTCGAAAGCGCGCCCGAAATGGCGCGGCCCCGTGTCATTACCCAATAGCAAGTCCGCCTCTGCAATCAGCGATTTAAGTTCGCCCAGCGTCAGGCAAGGCTGCGTGAGTAGCACACTGGCCTCGGCCATAGCATCGACAATCGCCTCAGCCAACGGCTCTTCGCCCGGCCCCGGGCTGATGACGATAGCCGCATCGTGCCGCTGTACCAGCCTGTCCGCCACCGCGGCAAAACGCTCCGGTGCCCAACACTTGGAGGCACCAAAGTTGGCGCCCGGGCAGAGCACGACCAGTGGCTGCTCAGCTCGCACGCCCTCAGCGGCCAGGCGCTGCTCCACGGCGGTGTCAGCTTCCTCAGTTAAATAGAGGGTGAGTCCGTCTCCCGGGTGAGGCATACCCAGCGCCTCGGCGAGCACGGCGTAGTAGTCGCACAACGGCAGGGGTTCGTAGCCGTCTTTGGTGCGGTTGGGCACGGGGATACGGTCCGTCAGCAGTAAGCCACGTCCGTCGCGATTGAAACCCACGCGACGTTTGGCGCCCGCACGGAAACTCAGCCAGGCGCTGCGCAGGGAGTTGGGTAACATGACAGCGAGGTCGAAGTGCTGCGTCCGCAGTCTTGCCAGCAGTTCGCGCTGCTGCTGTTTTGCCTCGGGCGTCTTCTTGCGCGGCGCCCAAAACTCGCAGTGCGCTACCCAGGGACTGCCTTCCAGCAAGGGAAACAGATGACGGTTCATCAGCAGGGTGATTTCGGCGTCCGGAAAGCGCTCGAACAGGCCGCGGATAAAAGGGGTGGCCATCACCACATCACCCACCCAGGTGGGCAGTACCAGGAGAACGCGCTGCGGCGTCTGTTTGAATTGCAAAGCTTGCATGCCGCGGGCAAGGATCCTTGGTATGGACAAGGCCCGGAGTATATATTCCGCCGCCAATCCCCGCTACACTGCGCAGACTTTCACCCACGCCAGCCATAATAAAATCACCTGATGGACAGTTTCGAGAAAATCTTTGGTAACCCCCACGACCTGGTGCCGCTGCTGGAAGCCCATCGGGAAAAGGGCGAGACCATCGTCTTTGGCAATGGCTGCTTCGACCTGCTTCACGTCGGCCATGTGCGTTATCTGGAAGCGGCAAAGTCGCTGGGAGATGTGCTGGTTATTGCCGTCAATACGGAGGCTTCCATTGCCACCAACGATAATCGGGAACCATCAATCAATCCCTGCGAAGAGCGCATGGAAGTCATAGCGGCGCTGCAAGCCGTGGATTACGTGGTGCCGCTGAATGCAGCCATTCCCATACCCCTGATAGAGCTTTACCGCCCGCATATCCAGGCCAAGGGCACGGATTACAACCTGGAACAAATGCCCGAGCGCTTCGCCGTGGAGGCTGGTGGCGGGCGCATTGAATTTGTCGGCGACGAAAAGACTCACAGTTCTACCGCCCTGCGCACTGCCCTGCGCGAGCGCGGCGAAATCTAAATCATTCCCCGGAGGAATATCCATGCGACGTATTACATCTACTCTTGCCATCGCCGGACTGGCATTGGCCAGCTCGTTCAATTCGGTAACGGCGGCAGACGCCAACCCTGCCCTGGCCCAGGCTATCGAGTCGCGCAGCGAGGCTGACCGCGCCCGGGATGGCGCTCGCCACCCGGCACAGACGCTGGCTTTCTTCCAGGTCGAGCCCGGCATGACAGTTGCCGAAGCGCTCCCCGGCGGGGGTTGGTACACCAATATTCTGGCGAACTACCTGGGCGCGGAAGGCACGCTTTACGGGGTGAATTATGCGAAACGCATGTGGCCCATGTTCAGTTTTGCTACCGAGGAGTGGATCGAAAAGCGGGTGGCATCCACCGCCCAGTTTCCGACCCTGGTGGCCAGCTTCACCGACAACGGCATCAAAGCCACAGGCTTCACCTTCAATACGGTCCCGCCAGAGGCATCCGGTTCTGTCGACCGGGTGCTGATGATTCGCGCACTGCATAACCTCAGTCGTTTTGAAGGCCAAGCAGGCACCCTGAGCCAGGCCCTGGCCGCGGTTCGTGGCATGCTCAAGGAAGACGGTCTGGTGGGCGTGGTGCAACACCGGCTCCCCGAGTCCGCCGCCGATGACCAGGCCGATGGCAGCCGAGGCTACCTCAAGCAATCCGCAGTCATCGCCATGTTCGACGACGCGGGCTTTGAACTGGTCTCCAGCAGTGAGATCAACGCCAATGCCAAAGACATTCCTGGTCCCGAGGACACGGTCTGGCGCCTGCCTCCGTCACTGCGGGGCAACGATGACAACCCTGAGCAAAAGGCAGCAATGCAGGCCATTGGAGAAACGGACCGCATGACCCTGCTGTTTCGCAAGGCATCGTAAGCGCGACGCTACCCCTGCCCCGGAGTCGCCTGGGCGGGCGGCAGCAGCAGCAGCAGAGAGATGATGACATCCCGGCCGTCACAACATGGCGGCCTGCGCTTCCTGTTTACGGGCCTTGTTTGCAGGTCGTATTTCAAAGCCATGAAATAACTTATGGTTATCACAAGATATTATAAAATATCATATGGTTATTTCTTGCCCTGCCCGTCTCCGCGCCTATACTTCAACAACAGGCGATTGATTGTGCATCACGCATGGGATGAGGCGCAGTCAACACAAATCACCTGCCCCTAGGGGAAGCGTATGACCGTTAGTCAGAGACGGTCATAGCCAGAGGAACGTGAGTGATCCGGTAGCGGGCCGGAACCAGAGCAACCCGGGCAATTGTAACCAGCGCTTTACCCCTCGAACGTCGTCAGGATCACTCACCTGGCGGCGTTTTTTTATGCCTGAAGAATAATTTCCCATACTCTCCTAATAGCAATGCGCTATGCTTGGACCAATAAATAAGGAATCCCCATGGCCAGCATCCAGAAACTCCTGCAGGACATCGAGGCGTCCCCCAGGGGGCCAAAAATCACCGCGGTTTTCGACTTTGATGGAACCATCATTGCCGGCTATTCAGCGACTGTGTTCATCCGCGAACAATTGCGCCGGGGCGATGTCTCCCCACGCGAGTTCCTGGAGATTGTCGGTGCCATGACCAACTTCGGCATGGGCAACCTGGGCTTCTCCGGGATGATGGCGGTGAACGCGCAGTTCATGCGCGGCATCGAAGAGACCACCTATTACGAAGTCGGGGAAGAGCTGTACAAAAAACAGATAGCGCGTCGCATCTACCCCGAATCGCGAGCCCTGGTCGACGCCCACCTGGCCAGGGGTCACACGGTCGCCATTATATCTTCAGCCACGCCTTACCAGGTGGAGCCGGCAGCAACGGACCTGGGGATAGCACACGTGCTGTGTACGCGCCTGGAAGTCGAGGACGGCCAGTTCACCGGGGCCGTGATCAGCCCCACCTGCTTTGGCCAGGGCAAAGTTGATGCAGCAGAAGAGCTCGCGGCCAAGGTGAAGGGCAACCTGGACGATGCCTTCTTCTACTCCGACAGCACCGACGACCTGCTATTACTTGAGCGCGTCGGCAACCCCTGCGCACTCAATCCCAGCGACAAACTGGAGCGAATTGCGAAGCAGCACAACTGGCCGGTTGCCCGCTTCGGCAGCCGCGGCCGACCCAGTGTCGCCCAGTTCGTGCGCTCGATTGCCGCCACCAGCAGCCTGGTCACCAGCTTTGTGGCGGGTCTGCCCATCTACGCCCTGACCGGGTCCAAGCGGGACTCCATCAATTTTTCTTTTTCCCTGTTCGCCGACACCGCCAGCGCCCTGATAGGACTGGACCTGGATGTTACAGGCCAGGAGCACCTGTGGTCACAGCGCCCCGCCGTATTTGTCTTCAACCACCAGAGCAAGGCCGACGTGGTGATCATGGCACGGCTGCTGCGCCGCGATATTGCCGGCATTGGCAAGCAGGAGATCAAAACAGAGACCCCCATACTGGGTAAGGTGCTGGAGTTTGGTGGCGTGGTGTTTATCGACCGCGGTAACGCCAAGAAGCGCCATCGAGTCCATCACCCCACTGGTAGACGCCATGCGCAACGAGGGCAAGTCCGTGGTGCTGGCCCCGGAGGGTACTCGCACAGTCTCACCCAGACTGGCGCCCTTCAAGAAAGGCGCTTTCCATATCGCCATGCAGGCGGGCGTACCGATGATACCCATCGTTATCCGCAACGCCGGTGATGTCGCACCCAAGGGTGACTTTGTGTTCCGGCCAGCCACGGTGGAGGTTGAAGTGCTACCCCCGGTAGACACCAGTGACTGGACGCCGGAGACCATAGACCAGCACGTAATAGAGGTGCGTAACCTGTTCGCTCGCAGCCTCGGGCAACCAGAGCTGAAAGCACCTGCCGCCAAAAAAACCGCGAAGAAAAAAACATCACGCAGCAAACCGTCGGCGAGCAAAGGCGTGGCAACTGCCGGCGTAAAGCCTGCTGCCAAAAAGAAAGCGGCGGCGAAGAAGAGCGCAGTAAAAAGCAAGGCAACCGCCAAAACCCGGGCCAAGACAAAGCCAAAGGCCGCGCCAAAGGCCGCAGCAAAAAAAGCCGCCGCCGGCAAATCAAAAGCAGGTACCACCCGCAAAGCGGCGGCAAAGCGCAAGGCTCCGGCCAGGGCACGACCCAAGACCAAGGCTAAACGCAGCAGTTGATCACTGAAACCTGGGAGGCCGTTTGAACCTGGAACAGATCTACAATAAAAAGAACCCGTGGCCAGCGCGGGAATCGCAACAAGTCCTGTTTATCCTCGACGTTCGCAATCGGCTGGAGGAAGAGGTACTGCGCGGTTGGGTAGAACACCACGCCAATGCCGATAACCTGGCATTTGAGGCCCCACAAGTCTGCATTGACCTGAAGGACGAGCGCACTGGATTCGACAGCGGTCAACTGGTGATGTCGCTGGCACTGCCCGACAGCACCCTCATCGCACCGCTGCGAATCGCCTGGACGCCTTCCGAAGAGGGTGCCCTGACGCTGGGCCGGCTGCGCCACCTGATCACCGGTGATCCGCGTAAACCGTCGCCACGGCGCGGCAAAAAAATTCTCAGCACCGCGCCGGAGCGCGTTCACCTGATGGTCGGCAAGCCCGACACCATGGCCAACCTCAAACAGCGTTTTGAGGCACACCACGCTGTGGATGAAACCTCTTCCCAGGAGGAGTTTGCCAACTTCGTGGCGCGCCAGGCGGCCGTCGTACTGGATATGGCAGAGCGTCAACTCAAGGGCGGGCGTTACAAAATGCCCCGCCACGTTGCCTCGGCGATGATGGCAAACAGTGACTACAACGCCGCCGTGCAGCGACTGGCTGACGAGCAGGGCAAGCCCAAAGACGAGCTGATGAAGGAAGCGGCGCAGTACATGAAGGAGATGATCAGCACGCCAACCTCCTTCTGGCTGGATGTCTATGCGCGCTTCAACACATTTTGCCTGGGCCTGGGTTACGAGCAGGATATCGTCTATGACGAAGCCGCGGTGGAAAAGCTGCGGGAAGTCGTGCGCAACAACCCCTCGATGTTGCTGTGGACCCACAAGACCTATCTCGACGGCATGGTGCTGCCCAAAGTGATGTGGGACAACGACTTTCCCATGCCGCACATGTTTGGCGGCGCCAACATGAACTTTCCCGGCCTGGGCTACCTGTTGCACCGAGCGGGCGCGATTTTTATCAAGCGCAGTTTCCAGGACAACGAGCTATACAAGATCACCCTGCGCCACTACATCGGCTACCTGATGGAAAAGCGCTTCCCCATGAATTGGGCGTTCGAGGGCACTCGCTCGCGCATGGGCAAGCTGATGCCACCGCGCTATGGCCTGCTGAAGTATGTGCTGGAGGCCTGTGATGCAACCGAGGCCAGGGACATTCATATCATCCCCATCTCCATCAGCTACGACATCATTCGCGATGTGGAGGAGTACGCAACAGAGCAGACCGGGCGCGGCAAGGGTGCCGAGTCCCTGCAGTGGTTCATTGGCTACATCCGCAGCCTGGCCCGGCCCATGGGTAAGGTCTATATGGACATCGGTGAACCCGTGGTGCTGGAAAAGGCACCCGAACCGGGTGATCGCCTGGCCCTGTCCAAAATCGCCTTCGAAGTGGCGGTGGAGGCCAACCACGTCACGCCCATCACCTTCCCGTCACTGGTCACCATGAGCCTGCTGGGGGCCGCGCCCAAAGCGCTCACCGAAGAGGAAGTGATCGAGGACCTGAACGCGCTGCTGGGCTGGGCAGAGAGCCGCAAGGTGCGCATCTCACACGACTTCGATCGCAGTTTCGCGGACCAGATGGCGGGACTGCTGGGCATAATGATCGATGAGAACATCGTCACCCGTTACGACGAGGGCCCGGAGATTGTTTACGGCATCAGCCTGGAGCAGCATCCGGTGGCCAGCTATTACCGCAACACGGTCATCCATTTCTTCGTCAACAAGGCCATCATTGAGCTGGCCCTGGTCAAGGCCAGCGAAAGCGGCGGCAGATGCGGCAATTGATGTGTTCTGGGAGCAGGTTGATCACCTCAGGGATATGTTCAAGTTTGAATTTTTCTATGCGCCCACGGAAGACTTCCACCGCCAGATTCGCGAGGAAATGGCCTGCTACGGCGACGACTGGGAGGAATCCACTCGGCCAGGGTGCCGCCGGCTTTGGCAAGTTGCTGCAGCGCATGACACCGCTGGTTGCCCACGTCACCCTGCTGACCTATACCGAGGCCTATTCCGTTGTGGCCTCACTGCTGGCCCGCAAGGAAGCATACGATTCATGGGAAGAGAAAGACTGCGTTGCCGAAGCACTAACCTACGGACGCCAGGCGTATCTGCAGCGGCGCATCTCCAGTGAGTCCTCTATCGGGAAACAGCTGTTCAAGAACGGTTACCAGATGCTGCAAAGCCGCGGATTGACCGAAGGCGGTGCAGACAGCCTGAAGGAAGAACGACGGGAAGTCGCCCGGGAACTACGTGAGCTTTTACGCCGCATCGAGGTTATCCGCGCCATCGGCGTGGCCAACCGCGGCGCGGCCTGACAGGAAGATACTATGCAACAACTGAAAGTAGCCGTACTCGGCGGTGGCTCATGGGGCACCACCGTGGCATCACTGGTCGCGCGCAACACCGCCGTTACGCTGTGGGCACGGGACCCGGCAACCGTTGCCGAGATCAACAGCGACCACCGCAACAGCAAGTACCTGCCGGGGGCAAAGCTGCCTGACAGGCTCGTGGCCACCAATATGATCGCGGAGGCAGTGAGCGAAGCCGACGTGGTGGTGATGGGTATTCCCTCGCAGAACTTTCGCGCGGTGCTGGGCGAAGTAAAACAGCACATCCGCGCCTGGGTGCCGGTGATCAGCCTGACCAAGGGCCTGGAATTAAACACGCGCATGCGCATGACCGAGATCATCCAGGAAGTGCTGCCCGGTCACCCGGTGGGCGTGCTGACGGGACCCAACCTGGCGCGGGAGATCATGGCGGGACAGGCCGCCGCCGGCGTGATCGCCATGGAGGATGAAATCATCGTCCAGGAACTCCAGAACGTGTTTAAGAGCGGTCTGTTCCGGGTCTATACCAACACCGACATCATTGGTTGCGAACTGGGCGGCGTACTGAAAAACATTATCGCCATCGCCGTGGGCATGGGCGACGGGCAGGGTGCGGGCGACAATACCCGGGCGGCATTAATCACCCGGGGTCTGTCAGAAATAACCCGCCTCGGCGTCGCCATGGGCGGCAAGGCGGAGACGTTTTCCGGCTTGGCCGGCATGGGCGACATGATCGCCACCTGCACCAGCCCACAGAGCCGGAACCGCCACGTGGGCATCGAGCTGGGCAAAGGGCGCGACATGGAGGAGATCATCGAAGAGATGACCATGGTCGCCGAGGGCGCCAAAAGCGCACCGGCGGTGATGGCACTGGCAGAACAGTATGGCGTGGAGATGCCGATCGCTTCAGACGTATCCAGGGTGCTCGCCGGTGACGCAACGGCCAGCCGCGCTTTTCGCGGACTGTTGCGCGTTGAGGCAGGTGCCGAAAGCGAACCGGGCTGAGCGCTGGAGCTTTGTCGGAATCTGGGGCAGAATGTAAAATAGAAATAAAGCCTTCGTCTATTTATGACGAATCCAAAGAGATTCGGGGCAGAATCGAACTGGATTCCCGCCTTCGCGGGAATGACAGTGAAAGCGCGGAAAGAACAGGTATAACGCGTTAACAATAAGGGCATGTCATCCCCGCGAAGGTGGGGATCCAGATAAACCGGGCAACAGACCCGGCGCTGGAATCCCGGTAACAAGGGAATGACAACAAAGCGGGACGTGACAGACCATGGGCATTAAACAAACGATTCATTTCGTGCTTGCTGCTGTGAGCATCGTAACGCTGACGGCACATGCTGGCGCGTCAAAATTCACCGGACTTCCCGGCGACCCCGAACTGAGATCCGCTTCCGCGCTGGTGCTGGATGAAGACGGCAATATCATCTATGGCAAAGACGTGGATGCAATCAGGCCGATCGCATCTATCACTAAAGTCATGACCGCCATGGTGATTCTGGATGCCGGCCTGCCGCTGGATGAAAAGATCACCATTACCAAGGCCGACCGCGACCTCATTCGCCTCACCGGCTCGCGCCTTGAGTACGGCGCATCCCTGGAACGCCGCGAGATGCTGCTGCTGGCGCTGATGTCCTCTGAAAACCGCGCCGCCACCGCACTGGGGCGTACCTATCCCGGTGGCATGGATAACTTCGTCGCCCATATGAACCGCAAGGCCAAGGCACTGGGCATGCACAACACCCGCTTTGCCGACCCGGCGGGGCTAAAGGCTGAAAATGTTTCAACGGCCGCAGACCTGGCGAAAATGGCGAAGGCCGCAGAGGGCTATGCCCTGATCAGCGAGGCCTCTACCACCACGCGCAAGGACGTCTACCCCTACCGCAGTCGCGGGCACCTGACCTACGGCAACACCAACCGCCTGTTGAAAAATGCCAGCTGGGACATAGAACTCTCAAAAACCGGCTATATCAATGAGGCCGGACGCTGCCTGCTGATGAACGCCAACATTGAAGGTGAAGAAGTGTCCATTGTCCTGCTTAACTCGTTTGGCAAACTGACCCCCTTTGGCGACTCCAACCGCCTGCGCAAATGGATGCTGGCCAACAGCTGATGCCGGCGAGCTAACCGCGTGCTCCCCCTGACACCGCGAGTTGCCATGCTCGCCTTGCTCCCCCTCGGTACCGCAGCATTTGCACAGGAAGATCCCAAGCCGCTGATGCAGGCATTTTTCGGCAGCCTGAAGCTGGACGACCAGACCGCCCAATGGGAGGACATTAGCGACGACGCGGTGGACGTGGAGTTTCCCTCTTCCCTGCCCAGCGGCGGGGTGGAAGCCGAATACGCCTATGGCGGTACGGATACGGTTCGCTATGGCATCAACTCGGGCGGCAGCATTGCCTGGAAAAACAGCGATACCCGCATCTCCGGCGGATTTTCCGGCGACACGGGCGCCGTGATTCGTTTCGACCTCGATAACTCGTTGTTTATCGGTGAACTGCACCTGGGCGGCTTCGTCCGTGCCCACCTCACCGACCGGCTGTCCTTCTACGCCGCTGCCGGCCCCATGGTGATGTATGGCAAGCACAAGGTAGAGGACGAAGAGGTGGTCTCGCCCGCGCAAGGCGAAGACGTTGAGGTTGGGACCAGTGAGGAGTCAAGTTTTGCTTTCGGCTTCTATGGTCGCACCGGCATCGACTTTGAGTACAGCCAGGGCCAACATCTGGGGCTGGGTGTACGCTACATGGCAGCAGAACTGGATTTCAAGGACACGGTAGGCAAAGTGGACGCCGAGGGGCCACAATTTGTTATCACCTACAGCGCGCAACTCTAGAAGCAAATTCCAGTCACTGCCAGTTTCCCCTGCACTGGAACCATGACATACAGACCTGCACTTGCTCTAGTCGGCCCAGGCCACGACTGCCAGGCCAAAAACATAGACGTGCCTGCCAGGGCGAGAAATTCCGCACTAACATGATCTCTGCAAGAAAAGGGCGCGCAAAAGGCGCCACCAAACAGGAGAAGCTACCCTGGCACGCTTATCGACGAAAAAGTAGCCTTGATGAAGTACGACGGGCACTATTGATTGGAACTGAAGCTGGCGCGGTAAACTGCTATATACTGCGCAGTAAGGATCACGAAAGGCCTTTTTGCGGGCCGGCTAAAGGAGTAGTTATGAAAACGACCCACGGACGGACGCTGGCGGCAGCCGCTGCGGCCTCAATAGCGTTTGGCACCAACACTGCGATGGCACAGGAAGATGAGTGGGGCTTCTCGGTCGCCCCTCTCTACCTCTGGGCCAAAAGCGTTGAGGCAATCACCACTGCAGGTGGCCGGGACACAGCACTGGAGCTCGAATTCCAGGATGAGATACTCGACAATCTGGAGGCTGCCTTTGCTATTCGCTTCGAGGCCAGCAAAGGCAACATAGCACTCTTCGCCGAATACAATTACTCCAACCTCACGCCCTCGAATAAGACATCGGTTGGCCCCATTGAGTTGAGAGCTGACGTGGACTTCGAGGAAACCCTGGCTGAGGGAGGGATGGCCTGGGCTTTTGCCGATTCTGGAAGTTTGCGCTGGGAAGTTCTCGGCGGCTTGCGTTACTACAAGCAGGATACCGACATTAAAATCAAGTCCAGCCGCGAGGAGCAGTTACTCCCGGAGAGGCTGAGCGTGGGTGACAGCTGGGTGCACCCCTTCGCCGGAGGCCGGATAACCGCCTCACTGAGCGATCGCTGGAGCTTCCGCGCCCGAGCTGACTATGGCTATGAGGGCAGCGACAATACGGCACTGCAGGGCATGGCAATATTCGATTATCGCTTCCGTGACTGGGGCTCCGCTTTCTTCGGCTACCGTTACCTGGACATGGACTTCGACAACGGCTCTTCAGGTCGCAACCAATACGGTTTTGACGGTGACCAGCAGGGCCCCTTGATCGGCCTCAACCTCTATTTCTAGAGGCCGCAGGGCTCAAGGCGAGGTCAGATACCCCAGCCATGCGTTCATGCGCATGGCTACCTTACTGATGACATGCACTGGCTTACCTTTGCTGGTGTATACCGCGATCGTACCCCCCGCCCCCTGCGGCAGTTGGCGCGCAAACTCCCGGTCATCCAGTTCCACCGCGACAGCCCAGCGATCATTGGAGGGTGCACCGGTAAACGTGGGCAGTTGGCTGCTGGCACTGAGTTGTGCCTGGCTGCCGGCAGCCACTATGCGCACAACCTTACCGCTGAAGGTTCTGCCAGGCACATTGGTGAACACAACGTCCACCGCGTCACCCTTGGCAATATGGCGCACCGCACTCTGACTGAAACTGGCAACTATCGGGTTGCTCTCATTGGACACAAAGGCCATGGGTGAAGCCACAGGGACGCTGGTGACTACCGCTCCCGGGCGCAGTTGCAGGTTCACCACGTACCCTTCATAGGGTGCAGTCACTGTGGTTTCGCCCAACTGCCATTTCGCGTTGTCCAGCTGCGCAGTCGCCGACTTAATGGCGGCGAGGGCTTTGTCCCTGTTGGCCGTCCAGATGTCCAGGTCGACCTGGGCGGCAGCCTGCACCTTCAACAGGTTTTTCGCCCGCTCCACATTGATCTCAGCCAGGCGTAAGTCAGCCTCGTGCAGCGCAATCTGCGCCTGCAACTGGCGAACGGTAATTTCGAAGGGCTCGGGATCGATCTGGAACAGGGTGTCACCGCGAGACACCAACTGGGTTGCCGCCACTGGCACCTCCAACTACCTCACCACGGACATTCGGAACAATGGGAATAATGTAGCGAAACATGCGCGCATCACCACTCATGGGGGAGTAGGTGTACCAGACAAAAACAATGGCCGCGATCATCACCACACCCACACCGGCGAAAGCGGCGATGTTACCAACGGTCTTCTTCAGCAATCCAAGCTTGTTAAAAATAATTACGTAAAGGCCAGCGTAAATAATGGATAAGAATGCAATCATGATTCGGCCTCCGTGTGATGCAATTGCTGCTCCAGTCTGGCCACTCGCTGCTCCAACTCTGCTGCAGGGGTAATGGGTTTCATCTTCGCCCACACCAGCGCCACAAACCAACCGATGCCGGCCGTGAGCAAACCGACCCAGGCCAGCACGCTGATAGCCTCAGCCTGCGGATGATTGGCTGCACGCGCTATATTCCCTGGTATATTACCGATAGTAACGAGCAGCCAGATCGCTGCTGCGCAGACGACCCCCATTACAATCAATGCAAAGATTTCCAGCATGACTCTTCCTTATTCTGGTTTGGGAAAACACTTTGAGAACTAACCTTACAGCAAACTCAATAGTCGTACGATGACCCGGGACAAGGTGCCGGCTCAACCCCGCCTCTCGAGAGTCAGCGTTAGACCTGTTGTCAGCCAGCGACATGGAATAGCGGGTCACTGCCGCCATCGATGCGATTGCATCCACCTGCAAATGCAGGAATCGCATATACTTATCGGCCTGACAGTACCCACCCAACCTGGAGCTTGAGAATGAAAAAGGTTCTACTTTCAATTTACATCGCCACCTGCTTGAGCAGTGCTGCTTTGGCCGACACCATTGAGCTAGCCGACGGCACGCTGCTGGAGGGCGACCTGGTGGGAATGAGCAATGGCATTATGATGTTCGATACCGGAGCGGGTATCGAGGCCTTCCCTGAAGAGCAGGTTGTGGCTATCTACAACAGTGAAGGTGTCGCGACTCGCGAGGCCGCAGCCACCGCACCGGAAGAAGCAGCGCCTGCAAAGCCCACCTCCGCGACCCTGCCCAGCGGCACCCGACTGGTAATCCGAATGTCTGAGGCTGTGGACACACGCCGTCATTCCAGTGGCCATCGTTTTCGCGGCCAACTGGAAAGTGCGTTAACGCTGGATGGCAACACCGTCGCCCCAAGAGGTACCATGGTCTATGGCAGAGTCAGCCAGGCCAAAAGTGGCGGGCGCACAGTGGGCTCTTCCGAACTGGCCATTGAGTTCACCGACATACTGCTGGATGAGCAGATGTTTGAGATTGCCACCGACGGCCTGAAAGCACAGACTGCCGACGAGGCCGGCCGCACCGTGGGGCGCACCGCCAGGGCGGCTGCTCTGGGCGGGCTCTATGGCGGCAGTTCCAGCGCCAAGAAAGGGGCCAAAGTTGGCCTTGGCGCTTCTATACTGACCAGCGGCGCATCGATCAACATTCCCGCTGGCACACTAGTGGAAACCAGTCTTCGTAACGCGCTGACGCTGCCTCTGTAATCCGGGATTAATGGCATACCGCTGGGCTTGCGACCTGTAGCGCCCAAGACAAGCAGGAGGGACGCGCCGTTGCTGCGCCTCGCCAAAGCACTGATACTCACAGCCGCCGCTGCACTGATCACAGCAGTGTGCGCGGCGGGCGCGCTCTTCGGCTGGCTGCAACTCAAGCCGGAAAACCTTGAGCTGGGCCTGGAATCCGCCGCCGTCTTTTTCCTGGGGCGAGAGCTTGAGATCGGGCAAATCAGTGAGTACCAGTTCGGCGAAAGCAGCAGACTGGTGGCACGGGATGTCTCGCTGGAAAATGCAGACTGGGCCGAGGCCACGCGCTTTGCCAGCGCCAGCTATGTCGAGGTGGAAATGCACATCCCGTCGCTGTGGCGCAAAGGGCCAATACTGCTCAACCAGTTGACGCTAAGGCATGCTGAACTCAACCTGGAGCAGCGCGGAAACAGCCCGGGTAACTGGGACTTCTGGCCCGATCGTGATGCCACCCCGGCAGAAGACGATCACCCCCTTCCGCTCATGGTGAAGCAAAGCGAGATCATCGATGCCAGAATCACCTTCACCGATGACGACCAGGCCATCGCAGCGCAACTGGATACCTTCAGCCTGGCTGATGACGGTCACAACATGCTGGCACTGTCGGCGGTCGGCCGCATCAATGACTTTCCCCTGCAACTGTCCGGGCGTGCGGGGCCGGCGCAAGCCCTGGTTACCGGCAAGCAGTTAACCACGGACCTGGATATTCAATGGGGGCACCTGAGCCTTGAAATTGAGGGCTCCGCCGCAGAGCTGAAGTCGCTGCAGGGCATCAACGCCAGGGTGAACCTGAATTCGCTCACCAGCCGGCCTCTGCTTGATCTGCTCGGTGTGACGATGGCAGGCGATGGCAAGCTGGCGCTGCGAGGTCATGTGGTCACGGATGACTCAGGCCTCAGGGTCGACACAGAGGGCCGCCTGAAGGATTACCGGGTGTCACTGGCAGGTCACCTCAAACAGCCGTTGGCGCTGGACGGAGTTGACCTCGACTTTGCGCTGGAAGGCCCCTCGCTGCAGGAAACCGGTGCTGCCTTTGACTTGCCGACGCTGCCAGACGTGCCCTTCGCCGTTGCTGGCAAGCTCAGCAGAGAGGGCAGCCTGCTGGCCCTGCATAACACGACTATCAGCGCCGCTGACAGTCGCATGACGCTCACTGGAAGCCTGCCCGAATTTCCCGGCATAGATGATTGGCAGATGCACGTTGCGGGCACCAATATCAACCTGGCGCTGCTGGCACCGGCAATGGGACTGGAGGCAATACCCGATCAGCCCTATGACCTCAGCGGGGGGCTGTCCGCTGACGACGATGGCTTGGAGTTGCTGGACTTCCAACTCACCAGCGGAAGGTCGAATATGCGGCTTAACGGGGTGATGGGCCAGGCGCCAGGGTATTTTGGCACCCGGCTGCATGTCGAAGTAGCCGGTGACAATATCGCCGACACTGCACCCTGGATAGGGTTACAGCAGCTTCCACAAGAAGCCTTCCAGGTCAGCGGCGATGTTCACCTCGACCAGCAGGGGTGGCACTTGCAAGCGGGGAACCTGACCTCCAATAGCCTGGCCCTGACGGTGGATGGCGTCATGGATAAGCTCCGTAATCCAACACAGTTGGACGCTCAACTAAGGATCGCCGCACCAGACCTTGCCGGTACGCTCGCGGCTTACGGCGTGCAGACTGAACTCCCGCCGGCACTGCCTATCACCGTTGCAGCAGATATCTCCGGCCCCCCTGAGCGCCTGTCACTAACAGCAGGCGAGGCCAGGCTGGCTAATGCAGCCGCCCGCTTCAGCGGCCAACTGGGTAATCTCCGCGACCGCGATCAAATCAGCTTGCAGCTGGCGCTGGAAGGAGACAACTTGCGTAGCATTGTCCCGCTAACACTGCCCGGTGAAGTGCCTGTGCCATTCACACTGGCGGGAAGACTGGGATTGACTGCCGAGGAGGCCACCATCACCGAGGTCACTGGAAGCATACCCGGCAGCGAAATCGACATCTCGGCAAATGTAATGCTGGGCAACAGAGAAGCTGCTCGCGCAGTGGATGCCCAATTTAGTGTTGTCGGAAAAAGCAGCCGCAAGTTGGAAAAATTACTGGGCGTGCAGCCGATACTGTCTGATCGGCCATTCACCATGGAGGCCAAATTGCGCGGTGGCCGCGATCGTTACCAGTTAGCACCACTGAAGATTGTCGCCGGCGACAGCGACCTGGGCGGTTCAGTCCAGTTAACAACGGGTGAAACCCCGGAAGTAACCATCACCCTGCGGTCTGAATACCTGCACGCGCCCTTTTTCCTGCCTGATCTGGATGCATTGGAGCGCGAAGAACTTGCCAAGGCGCGCGCCACCGAATCGGCAGAGGCTGAGGACTTTACCGACGAGCTCAGCAGCGCAGAGTTGCAGGAGCGCGTCATTGGCACAACCCCACTGCAACTGGACTGGCTGAACACCATCAACGGCAGCCTGGATTACAGCGCCGGGACCATATTCTTCAAGGAAGGCGTCAGCAGCAAGGCGGACCTGAACATGACCATCAGGGATGGCGTGTTGGCAGTGGACCACCTGGACTGGGATGGCACATTTACCAGCGGCATTTCTACACTGACAGTTGATGCCTCTCGCAAGCCCTACACTTTCGACATGAAAGTCAACGGAGAGCGGCTGCCGCTACTTTGGCTGCTGGCGGGCACACCGGACCACCGCGGCGAATCCATGTACAAGGCCATGCTCAAATCTATCGGCAATTCGCCACAAGAGATTGCGGCCAACCTGAACGGGGCGGTCGCCTTCCGCGGCGAGGGTGGCCGCATCAATAACAGCGGCCTGGACCTGGTCCTGGGTGACTTCTTTGGCGAGCTGCTTGACCTCCTCAACCCAACCAGCGAAACCAGGCCCTATACCCGGGTAGCCTGCAACGCCGGCGCATTGATCGTTGAGGATGGCGTCATCGATGCGACGCCGGGGTTTGTGTTGCGCACAGAAAAACTCGACCTGCTCTCTACCGGCACCATTAACCTGAAGAACGAGCGCGTGAATATGGCGTTCAGCACCAGGACACGCAAAGGCCTGGGACTCAGCGCCGGGCGCGCCCTGACCAGTTACGTCAAACTGGGCGGAACGCTGGCCAATCCCCGCCTGATTCTGGACCCTGCTGGCGCAGCAGTTTCCGGCGGCGCCGCCGTGGCGACCGGTGGCCTCTCAATCCTCGCAGGCAGCATGTGGGACCGCTGGATAGCGACCAGTGGCGACCCCTGCAAGCGACTGATCAAAGCGGCGCGTAACGACACCAAGCGGGACTATCGCTCACTTCTGAGGGAAGCAACGCTCCCTGCACCGCGCACTTAACGACCCTTCAGGGATGAATTATTGAGCCATCTCCCGCTGAGAACCGCCTGGAGTGTTCTCGCCCGACACCGCCGGACTATACTTGGGGGTTCAGAAGCACAACGATCAGGTGAGAACATGGCAACTGCAGCAGAATACGGACTGGGACCCAATACTTTCCCCCGGGGCTGGTTTATCGTGGCCGAGAGCCAGGAACTGGACAAGGGTCCCATGGCGGTGCGTTTCTGGGGCCGCGACCTGGCCCTGTACCGCGGCGAGAGCGGCAAACCGGTCATGCTGGACGCCTACTGCGCACACATGGGTACGCACCTCACCGCCAGTACCAGCGCCATGATCGTCAAGAACGGCGAGCAGATTGAGGGCGATTCCATCCGCTGCCCCTACCATGGCTGGCGTTATAACGAGCACGGCGATGTGGACGATATCCCCTACCACGACGGCCCCTGCCCCAAGTCCGCCTCCATCCGCTCCTATCCGGTGGTGGATAACATGGGCTGCATTATGGCCTGGTTCGACGAGGACGGCCGCGAACCGGACTACGACGCGCCCTTTCTCCAGGAATGGGATGACCCGCAGTGGGTCAACTGGGAGCTGGACCACCTTGGCGTGCTTGAGCATCCACTCCCAGGAGATACTCGACAATATGGCGGACTGCCGTCACCTGGGGCCTACTCACGGCGCGCCCAGTGAATACTTTGAAAACGAGATCAACGACCAGGTCTACGTGCAGCGCCAGGGCGGGCCGATGCAGCTCTACAACACCTACCTCTACACCACTACCTGGTATACGGGTCCTGGCATTCTGCTGTCGAAGCAGGTCTGGGGCGATACTGAGGTCTATGAACTGATCGCCAACACCCCGGTGGAAGACGGCGCAACCCAGTGCTGGCACGGCTGTCTCTACAAGGCCAGCACGAAGCCTGCCACGGATGAGGACAAGGAGGCGGCGAAAGCGATACAGGCGGGTGCCCTTGAGGCATTCGGCGCTGATTTCAACGTCTGGGCCCACAAGCGTCCCGCCTTGAAAATCATGCAAATGAAGACGGATGGCCCGTTCCGCGTTGGCCGCAAGTGGTACTCCCAGTTCTTCGCCACGCCGGAAGATGCCGCTACCATTCGCGCCGAAGTCAACGGCACCCATCCCACGGTCGGGCTGGTCAGTCCCGCCGAAGCCAATCACAGCATCGACGAAGGCCTGCCAATCTAGCGGCCCCTGCATACCGTGCCTGGCAACGCAGTGTTGCCGGGTACGCTATGTTCAGCCCTGCGATCCGGTGACGAAACTCACCGCCAACCATCTTGTCCAACCCTTGTCGGCCGCCGCGCTCTGGGCGATCATTTACACCCTGTATGAACCAGAATGTACCCTCTGCAACCGTGAGAGACCTATGAAACGCCTGCTGCTTGTCCTGTTGACCGTCACCCTGCTGCCCGCCTGCGCCACCAGCCCCACCGGCCGCTCACAGCTGATGCTGATCTCCCCGGAGTCGGCAATCGTCGAGTCCAAAAAGGCCTACCTCAGCACCGTGAGCGAACTGGACAAGGAAAACAAACTGGTCGACAACCCCGCGATGGTCGACCGCGTGGCCACCATTACCGGCCGGCTGGTCACTGTGGCCAAGCAGAAGTACCCGCAGTCAGCCAACTGGGAGTGGAGTGTGGCCATCATCGACGACCCGAAGACAGTGAACGCCTGGTGCATGGCCGGGGGCCGCATGGCGGTGTATACCGGGCTGTTTGAAAAACTGAAGCTGACCGATGATGAGTTCGCGCAGATTATGGGGCATGAAATTTCCCACGCCCTGGCCAATCACACGGCAGAGCGCATGTCCCGAGCCATGGCGACCTCCATCGGCGTGGTCGCCGTTGGCGTTGCGTCGGACAACCATGGGGCGGCGCTGCTGGGTGCGGCGGCGGCGGCCAAGCTGGCACTGGAATTACCCAATAGCCGCACCGCCGAATCAGAGGCCGATGCCATCGGTATGCGGATCGCGACACTGGCAGGATATGAACCCGATGCGGCCGTCACGCTGTGGCAAAAAATGGCCAGGGCCGGCGGCTCCGCACCACCACAGTTCCTCAGCACGCACCCCGCACCCGGCAATCGCGAGGCCGCCCTGGCAGCGATGATTCCGGAAATGCGCCAACTCAATGCCAGTGGCCGCATGGCGCCCGTGGCGCCGGTTGAGATTGTGCGCTAGCGGGCCTGCGCCTTCCTGCCACTCCCCCCGCACTTCCCTGTCATTCCCGCGCAGGCGGGAATCATGAAGAAATGGGGATAACGAGCAAGCCGGGCAAAAATGCCCGGCAAAACATCACGCTACATTCGCTTTGACTGCACTATGCGAAAGCGACTGGCAACAAAGGCCAGATCTGCGAGGCAGGCGTTACCGGCGGGGTTGAGCCCGGTCACGTGGTAGTCGGAATACGCGGCGGCGAAATTAATTGGCATGCCCACCAGATTACAGGCCACCGAGGCACCGGCATTGTTGTAAGCCTGCTCCGCCTTGTCCAGGAACCCCTCATCCGTTGAATAGACATGCGAGGTGATGGCGCCGCACTCGCGCGCATTGGTGGTGGCATCACGCAGGCACTGGTCTGCGGTTTCACTCTTGATGACGAAAGAGACCGGCCCAAAGATCTCATCGCGATAGATATCCCGCGCCGCGTCAGTCACTTCCAGCATTAGTGGGGAGGCCGTGCGCGCCTGCGGGAAGTCCGCATAGTCCAGGGGCGCAGAGTCGCGCAGCAGGCGCCCATGCTCGGAGGCAAGCCCACGATAGCGCTCGATCGTCGCAAGAATCGCGTCATCGACCAGGGTCCCGCACAACACCTGTGGGTTCGCCAGGTGCTTTTCTACCGCTGTCACCAGCGCGGCGCTCACCTCGTCAAAGCTCGCATGGCCATCGCCCACGGCGATACCGCCCGCAGGCACATGAATATTCTGCACACTGGTACACATCTGCGCCGAGGCCTGGCAAAGGGAATGGGCAATCGCCGCCGCCACCGGCTCCAGGTCTGCGCAGGATTCGATCACCACGGAGTTGCAGCCGGCCGTTTCCGTGAACACCAGCTTGTCGGCACAGTTACGCTCCAGCCACTGGCCAAAGCGCGGACTGCCGGTGAAATCGACAATCGCCGTCATTGGGTGTTCCAGCAAGGGCAGGGTCGCCGGCTCCTCGCGGGTGTCGGCCACCATGCTGACCAGGTTGGGATCAAAGCCCTGCTCCGCCAGCACCTCGCGCGCTACAGTGGTCAGCAGCGCCACCGGCAATATGGCTGCCGGATGCGGTTTGAGTACCACCGGGTTCCCCGTGGCAAGGCTGGCGCAGAGCGCGGGGTAGCCATTCCACAGGGGAAAGGTCGCACAACAAATCACCACGCCCACACCGCGGGGCATAATGCGATATTGCTTGCTGAGTTTTGCCGTGCCTGCCTTGCCGAATTGGCGCTCCCATTCGGCAGTAGCCGGCACATCGGCCATGGCCTTGCTGGCGTAGGCCAGCGCTTCCAGGCCGCGATCCAGGGCATTGGCGCCGCTACCGGCAAAGGCCATGATGTAACTCTGCCCGGAGGTATGCATGGTGGCATGGGCATTTTCAAACAGTTGCCCGGCACAGCGGTCGAGTATTTCCAGGCAAACACCA
The DNA here is from genome assembly GCA_963845135.1 of uncultured Gammaproteobacteria bacterium. Lineage (GTDB taxonomy): Bacteria > Pseudomonadota > Gammaproteobacteria > Pseudomonadales > Halieaceae > Halioglobus. Next base: position 138,448 of record CAWJQW010000001.1, read on the forward strand.
ATGCGGGTTTCTGGTGACGCGTCGCGCCACTGCGGCATGGCCAACGCGATGGCTTCGTAGAGGGTACCCGTATCCATTTTCGGGTAACTGATACCCAGCGGCTCGCCGGTATAAGGCGAGAATTCGGCGCCTGTGCGGCCGACTTCGCCGGGCTGTTGCAGCGGATAATCCGTACCCAGGAGAGCATCGAAGCGTGCCTTACCCGCAACCGGCGGCTCCTGGCCCCAGATCTTACTGCTGGGCTCTCTGGGTACGCCGTCCAGGCATAACGGTTATTACAGGCATCGATTGCCTTACCGAGCGTCTCCCGGTGTTTCTGGTACAGCGCGGACATCAGGACTCCCGGTAGAGATCTTCACCCCGCGCCCAGGCGGCATGGAAGCCGTAGGGTACCCGATGGGGCAACTGGACACGACAAACCGGGCCGTTCTCGACATTCTGTGCATCGAACACCAGGCACTCTGACTGCCAGCTGTTGGCGTCCGTGACCAGGGTAATCACATAACCATCATCTTCCCCGCTGCTGCGGTCGGCGCCGGGCCTGGGCGCATACACCGCTTCCGAGCCGAACACACCGGGGCCATAATCCCACTGCCAGGACTGGCCGGTCTCGTTGTCGTATTTCACCAGGCCGGTAAAGCGCAGGGTATGCCCACCCTCGTGCAACAGGGGGATACGCTGGTGGTAGGCATAACGACTCTTCACGCCATGGAATACAGGATTGGACTTGTTGAATTCGGTATTGAGGGTATCCAGGTCACCCTCGCGCACTTCACCCGTGCGCAAATTGAACCGCCACCGGTAGTTGTTCGCCTCCAGGCGCATATAGGCCAGCATGTGGCCCAGTTCGCCCTCGCCGGGCTGCACGTCGGGCATGGGGTTGGTTGAGCGACAACCGTCCATCACCACCCATTCGCCCTCTTCCCAGCAATTGGTCACGTGCAGGATGTAGCAGGGCTCGCACTCAAACCAACGCACCTCATGGCTTTGCCCGCGCCGGGGAATAATGCCAAAGCGGGTGGGGATGTCTTTATGAAATGTGAGTACCCGATGCTTGTGCTGGCGCAGTACATCCAGGTCGTGAAAGAACGGCAGATCATGGAGGATGGCATAGTGGGTGGTAAAGCCGATATCGTGGGGCAAGCGCGGCCCGGGCAATTCGATGGGCACCTCGTGCACCCGCTTGCCACTGGCGTCGGCCACGCCATAGGTCATGTAAGGCAGTTCATCGCCGTAGTCGAAAAAGATCAGTTCACCGGTGCTCCAGTCCACCTTGGAGTGCGCAGACATGCGCAGTTGGTCGCGGCCCTCCAGATGGAAGTGCCCTTTGGTACCCAGTTCCATGCTATCCAGTCGATAGGGATGACCGGCGTTGTACCAGAGGGTCATGATGTCACCCGCGTACCAGAACACATCGGTATTGGAGGTATCCTTGATGCCAAACTGGGAAATGTCGTAATCGAATGGCCCCATGACCCCGGGTGATACCGAAACCCCGTCCCTGGCTTCCTGTTCGAACGCTGCCGTGTGCACCCAACGATTGGTATAGCTGACCTTGCCGTCCCGGAAATAAACCCCGTGCACCATGCCATCGCCGTCGAACGGGTGGTAACGGTTCTTCGACTCAAACACCGGATTGGGGCCGTTGCGGAAATAGCCACCCACCAGGTCCGCCGGCAGGTCCCCGAGAACCTCAAGGTTCCGGGCGTGCAGTTCTTCCGTGATGGGCGCGTAAACACCATGCAGGTAGGGGTTATCGTGCCGGTAGATCCACTGCGGTGCGTCGTCGAAGTGCGCCACGCCATCCAGGCAGCGCTCTACATTGGGGTACTCCATGAACTTTTCTGCCAAGGTCATCCTGGTAATCTCCTCACTGCCGTTATAACCATCCTGTTGCCGTCCTCTCACTTGATTATAGGCCCGCGGTTCGTTTATGCAAGCATCATGATCCACGCCCGACGAGGCTCAGCGTTCGATCAACAATGCCGAACCGGAACCGCCCGCGCCACTGGCCGCTACGACGCCGCGGCGCACATCACGCCGCTCCATCTCATCCAGCAACATACCCGCCATAATTGCGCCTGTAGCCCCCAACGGATGACCCAGCGCGATCACGCCGCCGTTGACGTTTAGCTTGTCGTCGCTGATACCCAGATCCCTCTGGCACTTCACTACCGTGGCGGCGAAGGCCTCATGCAGTTCAAACAGGTCCACCTCGCCAGCGCTCACAGCCCTGCTGATCCATGACTTTGCGCGCGGCGACCACACAACCACTGAGCACCTGCAGCGGGTCATCGCTGGCCGCGGCACTGGCGACTACCCTGCCCCGCGGCTCAATCCCCAGTGCCTCACCCAGGGCGGCATCGCCCAGCAACACCAGCGCAGCGGCATCTGCCATCGCCGGAGAATTGCCGGCAGTATGCATATGCTCGATCGCTGCCAGGTCGGGGTTACCAGCCAATTGCAGGGCATCTACGCCCTTGGCGCCGATGCCGGCAAAAGCCGGTGCCATAGCCTGCCAGTGAATCCATGGTTGTAGCGGGACGAATACACTCGTCCTCGGTTACCGTAATGCCCTTGACCGGGTTCTCCACCGGCACGATGGATGTGAAGTAACCCTGCTCGCGGGCATACGCAGCCCGCTGCTGGACTCTGCAATGCGATGGCATCGGCCTGCTCGCGGCTCACCCCGTTGAGCGTACCGATGAGGTCTGCACCGGAACCCATCATCAGCATCTTGCACTGTGCCGCAAACGCGGGGTCGATGAAGGCAGCCGCCTGGTCGGCCAGCATCGGCACCCGCGACATCATCTCCACGCCCCCGGCAACCACTGCCTGCTCCTGCCCGGCGGCGACTTTCAGCGCGCCCAGGGCGATGGCGTCTATGCCCGATGAACAGAAGCGGTTTACCGTCAGGCCGCCAACACTTGCCGGCCAACCGGAATACATGACTGATGCCTTGGCAATATTTCCCGCCTGCTCACCGTGCTGGGTGACGCAGCCCAGCACCACATCACCCACCTGCTGTGGGTCCAGCCCGGTGCGGGCTTGCAGGCTGGCGTAGAGACTTTTCAGCAGGTCATGGGGCCGCAGGTCATGCAGGCCGCCATCCTCCCTGGCCCGGGTTCGCGCCGAACGAATTGCGTCATAAATAAAAACGTCTTTCACTGGCCCACTCCTACTACAAAACTGGCACAGGTGGTGGTGCTGCCGCCCACGTTAAAGGTGATCATGTTTTCCGCCTTGTCTATCTGGTAGTCGCCGGCACGGCCGGTGACCTGCCGGGCGCAGTCCAGTAGCATGCGCACACCGGTCGCCCCCACGGGGTGACCCAGGCCGATCAGGCCACCGCTGGGATTAATGGGGAAACTGCCGTCGCGGGTAATGCGGCCGTCCTCTATCGGCTTGCCAGCTCGCCCCCGGCGGCGTGAGACCGGCGTGGTCAATAGCCATGTACTCGGTCATGGTGAAACAGTCGTGGGTTTCCAGCCCGTCCATATCAGCCGGCGCCGCAAAGCCCGCGCGCTGCGCCGCTTCCTGCAGGCACAGGGCGGCGTGGGGGAAGACCAGTGGCTGGTCCGCGCTCAGTTCCAGCTTGCGCGAAAGCAGAATCGGCGCAGAGCGATGACCCCAGCCCTTGATCCGCGGAATATCCTGCAGCGCAACGCCCTGCTTCGCCGCATACTCCCTTGCCTTTGCCTCACTGGCCAAAATCACACAGGCGGCGCCGTCGGTTATTTGCCCGCAATCCTGTTTACGCACCCGGCCCTCAATCACCGGGTTGAGATCGTCGTCGCTGCTGAAGGCACCCTCGGGAAATTCCCAGTTACGCGTCTGCGCCCTGGCGTTGCGCTTGCCATTGGCAAAGTTGATTTCGGCAATGCGGTTGAGGTGGTCATCACGGATACCGTAGCGCCGATCGTATTCATCCGTCAGGCGGTCGAACATATGCGGCCAGGGAAAGTCGCACTCAGCCGGGTCCGCCTCGTGGCCGCGCCAGGCCGCCGAGCCGAGATACTCGGCGCCGGTCTTGCCGTCGACATTGCGCATGAGTTCCAGCCCCAGCACGCAGGCCAGTTGATAGTGACCCGCCTCGATATCCCGCATTGCCGACAAGCACCGCGATAGAGCCGGAGGCACAGGCCGCCTCGTGGCGAGAAGTAGGGATGGCCGCCAACTCGGGATAAACCTGCCCGAAAAAACCACCCAGCAAGCCCTGGCCGGCAAACAGCTCGGCGACAAAGTTGCCCACATGTCCTACTTCTATTTGCGCCGGTTCAATATCTGCATTGGCCACGGCCTCGCGCAGGGCCTCTGCAAACATCTCATAAATACCCTTGCCCTCGCGCGCCCAGTTGCGGGCAAAGTCAGTCTGGCTGCCGCCCAGAATATATACGTCGCTCATGTCCTAATGCTCCTCTTTGCCACTGACACGGTCCTGCAGGCTGAAGCGCTGCACCTTGCCCAGTGGATTGCGCGGCAACGCATCGAACACCTCGATACGCTCCGGTAATTTGAATTTGGCGAAACCCTGCTCAAGCAGATAAGCCTGCAGGGATTCGATAGACGGTGCTGCAGCATCCGGCTGCAATACCAGGCAGGCACAGATCTTTTCCCCCAGGCGTTCGTCGGGATAAGCACACACCGCCGCCTCAACCACCGCGGGATGGTGCTCGAGGGCAACATCCAGCTCCACCGGTGAGACCTTCATGCCACCGCGATTGATAATGTCCTTGCAGCGACCCACGATGCGGTAGAACTCACCGCCCTCGCCGCAAATCTCCACCAGGTCGCCGGTGCGGAAAAAACCGTCGGCAGAAAACACATCCTCGTTATCGTGCTGGAAATAGCCATCGAACACCGTCGCGCCGCGGATAAGCAGCTCCCCACGCTCGCCCTGGGCTGTGGCGACCACGCCGGTATCGGGGTCGGCAACGGAGGTTTCTATCAATGCCCCCGGCCGCGGGCGGCGAAACATACAGGCGCGCACTTCCGGGTCCGCTGCATCCTCCGGCGTGGAGAACAACGAAATACCCTCGTTGGAGCCATAAAAGTTAACGATGTCCTTGCCGTACTTTTCGCCGAAGGTGGCGATCATGGAGGGCGCCAGCGGCGCCGAACCCGAGCCAATGCGGCGCAGGCTGCGGAAGTCAAACTGCGCCCACATCTCGGGCGCTTTGGCCAGCTGGTTAAGCAGCGCAGGTGGCGCAATGGTAAAGGTCACTTGCTCGTTCTGCAGTTGTCCCAGAAACAGGGCCGGGTCCAGCGGGTGGTGCAACACCAGGGTCGCCCCAAGAATCGCCGCCGGGAACAGGAAACCGCCCAACGCTGCCATGTTCACCAGGGGGAAGGGGTTGAGCAACACATCGTCGCTGCACATAGAGCCCGCCGCGATGCTGGTGTGGCCCGTGGCGATCCACATATTGTGTGAGCGGGGCACGCCCTTGGGCGTGCCGGTGGTACCGGAAGTCCAGCAGATACTGAGGATACGGTTAGCATCGTCAACAACACCCTGGCAGGCAGCGCCCGCTAACGTATCAATTTGCAGTTGCTTGCCGAACTCCAGTACGGTCACTGCCGGCAGCGCCGCGCGGGCGGTGTCAGCCAGTGCCTGTTCACGCAGGCGGGGCATGCTGACAAGGTGGCGTGCATCCAGCGCGGCGGCCAGCGATTGCAACTCATGGGCGCCGTATTGCACCGGCACCGGAGAGACAATCGCGCCCAGTTTCGACAGTGCGTAATACAGCACCACAAGTTCGGCGACATTGGGCAGTTGCACCAGTACCCTGTCGTCCGGCTCCACACCCTGCTGCTGCAACTGCAGGGCCAGGTTTTCACTGGCCGCCTCCAGTTGCAACCAGGTCAGCGCCAGCGGGGCATCGCCGGTCAGTGCCTGTCGATCAGGCTGATCCTTCACCGCGAGCCGGTCGGCAATGGCAGCCGCATGGCCTGCCAGTAAACCATGCAGAGTCTGCCGTCCCCAATTGCCTGCCCGAGTCAGGGTTTCAACACGCGCCGCGGGGGTTGTCTGCATGGTAATACCTCATTCGCCGTCCGTACTTTTAGTGCTTTTATAAAAAGACCTAGTGTAGGCAATCGATACGGGGCACACAAGTCGCGCGCGGAGGGCGGTGTATCCTTGCAGATAGCATCGGCAAGCATGCTAAATTGCATAACAAGACCTGAAAGGTATACTCATCGTATCTGCAGATCAGCCGGGAAACATCCATGAAATTCAGCGTTGTCACGCCACTCTGGCAGGACCGACCCGCCAGCGAAAATATCGAGGTGGCCAAACTCGCCGACCGTCTGGGTTTCAGCGAACTGTGGGTAGGCGAAATGGCCACCTACGACGCCTTCGCCTTCGCCACCGCGGTGGGCCTGCAAACCCGGCAGATCGGTCTCAGTATAGGCCCCCTGTCTGTTTCGGTGCGCACGCCGATGAACATCGCCATGGGCGCGGCTTCGGTGGCAGATCTTACCGGGCGTCGCCCCAACATCGCCCTGGGCGCCTCCAGCACGGTAGTGGTTGAAGAGTGGCATGGGCGTGAGCGAGCGCGAACAGCCACCCATATTGACGAGACGGCGCAAATACTGCGCACCCTGCTGGACGGCGAAAAAGCCAACTTCAGCGGTCAGCTGGCCAGCTGTCATGGATACCGTCTACGCCTGGACGCGCCAGCCACGCCCCTGACCATTGCTGCCTTTGGTCCCGCCGCAGTGCGCGCCGCGGCCAGGCGGGCCGACCGCATGTTATTGAATATGGTGACTCCCGCCAGCCTCGCCACACTGCGCACGCAGCTAGCCGAGGCGGCGACAAAGGCCAAGCGAGAGACCCCGCAGCTGGCCGTGTGGCTGCCTTGCGCGGTAGACCCCGATCGCGCCTCAATAGACCAGCTCAAGCGAGGGATTGTCGGCTACCTTGCTGCCCCGGGTTACGGCGAAATGATGATGGCAGCGGGCTTTGCGGACCTGGTGGCATTCGCCCGCACGCGCCCTCATCCCCGGGAGATACTGGCAGCCATGCCCGATGAGCTGATATCCGCGATCGGGCTGCTGGGCGATACCGCCGCCATTGCCTCCAGGGTGGAGCAATACCGGGCTGCAGGTGCTGACGAGATCTGCCTGGTGCCGGCGACAGCGGGGGATGAATTCGGGGAACGCAGCCTGAGAGCAATGGCCCCGCACGCGTAAGGGCGATGGCTGCAACAGCCGTTCTTGTCAGGCGGCAACCGCCACACGTTTTAACGCATCACGCCTACCCCTTTCGAGTAGTCGCCTTCTCCCGGCGCCGCGTTAATATACGCTGCAAATCAAGACCCCCGACAATCCCGAAACTGCGGAGAAAGACATGCTGGTAGGCGTACCGAAAGAAATCAAAACCCTGGAGTTTCGTGTTGGCCTGACGACCGGATCCGTGGAGGAGTTGGTGCACCACGGCCACCAGGTCATTGTGGAGACAGCAGCGGGCGAAGGCGTGGGCCTTAGTGATGACATGTATCGCGCCGCCGGGGCGGAGATCGTTGCCAGCGCGGAAGAGGTGTTCGCGCGCGCAGACATGATCGTCAAGGTCAAGGAACCGCAACCAGTAGAGTGCAGGATGCTGCGTGAGGGACAGGTGCTGTTTACTTACCTGCACCTGGCACCGGACCCGGAACAAACGCGGCTGCTGAAGGAATCCGGCTGCGTCGCCATCGCCTACGAGACCGTCACCGATGCCCGTGGTCACCTGCCGCTGCTGTCGCCGATGAGCGAAGTTGCCGGGCGGATGTCGATACAAGCCGGTGCCCATGCACTGGAAAAACACAAGGGCGGCTCCGGCATGCTGCTGGGCGGCGTACCCGGTGTGGAAGCGGCTCGCGTGGTTGTTATAGGCGGTGGCGTGGTGGGCACCAACGCAGCGCGCATGGCCATGGGTATGGAGGCGCATGTAACCGTGCTGGACCGTTCCCTGGACCGCCTCAAGGAACTGGATTTCCAGTTTGGCTGCATGCTCAACACCATTTACTCCACCCGCGAGTCCTTGTGGAAGCATGTCACCGGCGCCGACCTGGTCATCGGTGCAGTGCTGGTACCCGGCGCTGCTGCGCCCAAGCTGGTAACCCGCGAAATGTTGCGCGCCATGCGTCCGGGCTCGGTAGTGGTCGACGTGGCCATCGACCAGGGGGGCTGTTTTGAAACGAGTCGCGCCACCACCCACCAGGAGCCCACCTACATGGAGGAAGGCGTCGTCCACTACTGCGTGGCCAACATGCCGGGCGGCGTGGCGCGCACCTCTACATTCGCCCTCAACAACGCCACCCTGCCATTCACCCTGGCGCTGGCCGACAAGGGCTATCAACTGGCGCTGCAAGAGGACGAGCACCTGCGTCACGGCCTCAATGTGCACAAGGGTGATATCACCTATCAGGCGGTTGCCGATGTATTGGGCTACGACTACGTTTCCGCGGAGACAGCATTGGGCATGTAGCCACTTTATGGCTTGGCAGGCTGGGGGGACAACCAGGCAGCAACTAGCAGGCACTGCCGCCGACATTAGGTGCTGGCCCGACAAACCGTTAGACTCTGCTTTATGCTGAGTAAAAAAGTTATGTGGCGGTGGCTCACCCGCATCGGCTGGGGCATTACTGGCGTCGTCCTCGCCGGGATCTACCTTTACTACCTGCGCGCGCAAGCACTGCCGGACCTGCAGTTCTGGCACCAGCGCGACCTTGCCGAGTCTGTCGTGCCAGAGCTCAAACGGTTCCGCGACCTGGAACTGGATGACTACCTGGCGCACGAGCAGCGTATCTTCGACAGCCTCGACGAAACCATCGCCGGCATTGATGCCGATGTACCCGGTTGGCACCGCTACGGCGCCGGCGCCTACGCCATCTATCGCCGGGGCTGGCCCGAGAGCAACCGTACGATCTTGCAGACGCCCGCGGCGCCGCGCGGCGCGGCCCTGCTCATGCACGGCCTCTCCGATTCCACTCACAGCATGCGCTCGCTGGCCGACGCCCTGCTGGAGCAGGGTTACACGACCCTGAACCTGCGCATGCCGGGACACGGCACCCTGCCTGCGGCACTGCAGAACACCAGTTGGAGACAGTTCAGGGATGCCACGCGCCTGGGTGTGCGTGCAATGGCGAAGGACCTGCAAGCGGGCCAACCGCTGATTCTGGTGGGTTATTCCAACGGCGCGGCACTGGCGGTGGACTATACGGTAGACGCCCTGGCTTCAGCCGGGGAACTGCCGGTGCCACAGCTGCTGGTGCTGTTATCGCCGGCCATTCGCGTGTCCAAACTCGCCGCTTACGCGCGGATTCAACGCTGGGTCTCCGAACTACCGGGCATGGAGAAACTGGGCTGGACCGACGTTGTCGCAGAATTCGACCCGTTCAAGTACAACTCCTTTCCAGTGCGGGCCGGCGAGGAGATCTACCAACTGACGTCACGACTGCAAAAGAATCTGCAGCATTTGACACCGCAGCAGTTACAGGACTTTCCGCGGGTGCTGGCCTTTCAATCAGTGCTCGACTCAACCATCCCCGCCGACTCAGCCGTAACGGGACTGCTGGATCACCTGGGGGAGACGCCGGCGGAAATAGTGTATTTTGATATCAATCGCTATTCCAGCATGCTGCCATTGCTGGTGGACAGCGGTCGACCGATGCTGGAGTCACTCTCCAGGCGCCCGCACCTGGGCTTTGATCTCACCATTGTCGGCAACAGCAATGACTACTCTGAACAAATCACCGTCAGGACCCGCAAGCGCGCCACGGACGAATGGCAGGAGTTGGCAACGGCCATGCAATGGCCGCGCGGCGTCTACTCACTGTCTCATGTCGCGTTGCCCTTCCCCGCCGACGACCCGATTTACGGCGAGACCGGCGTCAACGAATCCACCCGCCTGGGCGACCTCTGGTTTCGCGGCGAGCAGGGCGGGCTCGCCATACCCCTGCCGCTACTCGCCAGGCAGCGCTTCAACCCGTTCTTCGCGTATCTGAAAAGCAGGGTGCTTGAGGCGGCCGAAACAGTGACAGCCGATTAGGCCTGGCGCGACAGCGCGCCCGGGATATTCACCGCCAAAAGTGCTATTTGCAACGATAGCTCCTGGCATCGCCGGGATCTCCGCCCTGGTAAGACGCTGCCCGGGGTAGCGCACAAAGTTTGCCTTGATACACCTGCTCGTCGTCACCGCCGCGCTCCGCGATAACTTCCGCCGGCGCAACACCTGACTCTACCCAGCGATCGATCACCACCAGGGGATTGAAGTCATCCGCCGCCTGACCCGGTTTCTCCCAGCAGTGGCCGTGGCCCGGAATCATGACGAACCGGGCGACCTTGTCCAGGCGCTCACCGCCCATCTCTGCCGCCGCGTCCGCAAAGTACTGCCGGGCTCTGCCGGGGAGAATGAGCGGATCCGCGAGGCCATGATAGTAAAAGAGTTTCCCGCCCGCCTCTTCAAGCCCGGTCAGGTCAGGATTAGTGGCGTTGACCACGGGCGCATATTTCTGCAGATTAACCAGTTCATCGGCGAGCACATAATCGTGCGCATTGAACGCTTCGCTCTCTGCGACACCGTACGTCAGCCGCAGCATTCCCTCTGCGGCCCGCTCGCCCCATGCCCGTTCGGTGTCGGTGCCAACCAGCCAGATCGGCCATAGACTTTCAGAACCCGGGAGTACCCCCGGGAACAATTGCTGACCATTGAGGTGCGCGCCACGGTATAGCCTTGCAACCGCTTCTACCTCCGCAACGTCAAGGCAGTTATCGGCGCCATCTGCGGGACATTGCAGAGACCTGACATCTGGTTCACAGCGCCCTGGTGCGGAGACGACGCCATCTTCAAGACCATCGAGCGTATCGCAGCGAGCCAGCACATGTGCGCTTAGCAGCGGGATCTTGTCGCGGGAAATCAGCGCCTTTCCCGCCTTATCCCGGGTTGTCTGCAGTAACCACAAACCATGGACACCGGCATTCCCGGTCAGGTCGAAAATGGCTCCGCCAGCGGCGATACCGTCAAATAGTTCCGGGTAGCGCTGCGCGGCGTAAAGCCCCAGCCGACCGCCGTTGGAGCAGCCCTGGAAGTAGGTACGCGTGGGTAAGCCCTGATAGAAAGATTCTACCAGCGCCCTGCCCGTCGCCGCGGCCAAAGGCAGCCAGCGACCGGCGAACAACTGCAGTGCCCGATCATCGCCAATGGCCCAGTCTGTTGACCAGTTAGGCGCCTGGTGGCCGCTGTCGGTTTGTATGACGGCATAACCGAGTTTCAGCGCCTCGTTGATGCTGTTGGAATAGCCGGGCTTGTCCGGGCGCAGGTAACCACAGAACCCACCGCAACCGGTGACGACAAACTTGCTGTTCCAGTCCACTGCGGGCAAGCGCATCACAAACTTGACTCGCTCTGCTATCTCGCCTCTCACTTCACAGAAGGCCGGCAGGTCAGTGCGATCCGCATCATAGACAAGCTGTTGTATTTCCGTCTCCGCGACTGACTGCAGGAAAAGCTGCTGGCATTGCTGCGCGGGCGATCCCGCCAGGGCAATGCTGGCCTGCAGCGATAGCGCGAGCACTGTCAATGCTCGCAGCGCCTGCTGCCCCAGGGGAATCACCAGGCGCCGAAGCCCTGGCCCAGGGTGGCGCCGGTCGCCACCATACAATGCATCAGCCCGATCAGAAGTTGTATTCAAGCTTCACCGCATAGTTGCGCGGGCGCAGGTAAAGGCTGTCGTAGGCTATGCCCGTACCCTGGGTAAAGGTGGTAGACAACGGCAGGGCACCGGTAACCACGCGAACGCGCTCATCAGAGAGATTGTCCCCGATCACTGATACGCGCCAGCGACCGTCGGCAGTACCCAGACCCAGCACTGCGCCCACCAGCGTATAGGCGTCCTGTACCGAGTTTTCATCAAGGTTGGCCATGCCATAGTACTCGTCCCGGAAATCCAGGTTGAGGTTGGCATCGAAGCGCAAATTATCACCGATCTGTCGCGCGTAGTTGAGACCCAGGTTGGCCGTCCACTCCGGCGCCAGGTTGGTCGTTTCACCGGTCAGTGAACAGCTGCCAGTCTGCGGATACGCGCACTGGCCGTCTTCGAAGCTGTCATATTCGAAGTCAAGGTAGCCCAGCGCACCATAGAAAAGCAGTCCATCTGTGGCCTGATAGCGGCCCTCGAGTTCGAAGCCCTCGATCGTGGACTCAGAGGCATTCAGTACCAGGAAGTTTAGGGTCCCGTCAAAAATCTGGGTTTGCAGGTCGTCGTATTCCGTATGGAATACTGACAGGCTGATTTCCGCGCGCTCAAAGAACAGCTTGGCCCCTACTTCATAGTTAGTCGCCGACTCATCCTCAAACTCCCAGGTACCTGGCACCGGCACCGGCATACCCGGCAGCGAGTTCCCGCGCACATCGAATCCGCCAGCTTTGGTGCCTTCGGCGTAGGAGACATAAACCATCACATCGTCTGTAAAGCGGTACTGGAGGTTAGCCAGCGGATCGAAAGAGGACTCATCGCGATCACTGGCAATGGTGTGGGAGAACTGGTTGAGCTGCGCAAACAGCAATTCCAGCAGGTTGTTGTAAGCGGGCACCGGCGAAGGCACGTTAACACCAATATTGGTCGGACCGGGCAGTATGGCAAATTCGCGGCGGCCGTCCTTGGTCTCGTCGTTATAACGACCACCAACTGTGAGGGTGAGTTTGTCAGTGAAGTTGATATCCGCCTGGGCAAATACACTCCACAATTCGGCATCCTGCGTGTAGTGACGATCCGTAAACGAGTCGGCTATCGGCGCAAAAGGCGACAACAGGAAGGTTTCCCCGTAGAGAATTTCGTCAGTAACGGTCAGATCACTGTCGTGATAATAAATACCCGCGATGTAATCGATAAACTCGCCTCCGGGCGAAGTCAGTCGAATCTCCTGGGAGAACTGCTCGTACTCTTCTCCCTGGTTGGTACCATCCAGCAGGATCAGCCGGGAGTAGTCCACGTCGATAAATTCATCGGTGTCATACTCAACCCAACCGGTCACCGCAGTAAGCGTGTGGTCGCCCAACTGATAGTCGAGGTTGAGCACAAAGTTGGTCACCTCGTTATTACTATCGGAAGGCCCGCTCTCATTTTTGTCATTCTCCCGGCTCTCGACAAAGAAGGGACCCTGGTAGACGTTATTAAAATTGTCCTGCGGCGAGTGAATCTCCAGTGCCCAGCCATCCCGGTCGAACTCGGCATATTCGCCCTTGAGCGACACAACGAGGTTATCTGTGGCATCCCACATCAGGGTACCGCGCAGGAAAGTCTCCTCGACACTGGGCTCAGTATTCCCGGTCACCTGGTTGGTCATCCAACCGTCCATGTCCCGCCAGGATGCGACCAGACGCCCGCTCAGCGTATCGCCCAGCGGACCGGAAACCACCGCCTGCATTTTCGTCTCTTCGTGCTCGAACTCGTAAGACGCAGACAGAGAACCCTCCAGTTCGTCGGTAGGCCGGGCACTCCACACGCTCACTGCACCGGCGATAGCATTCTTGCCAAACAGCGTCGGCTGCGGGCCACGCAACACCTCTACCCTGTCCAGGTCAACCAGCGGCAGGCGAATCAGCTGGCTGCGGCCGTAGTAGATGCCGTCAACGTACATCGCTACCGATTGTTCGAAGCCTTTGTTGGCACCCGTCTGCACGCCGCGAATCTGAATCGTGGAGTCGATCTGGCTGGGGGTGATATAGACATTGGGCACCGAGGTGGACAGATTCGCCAGGTTGTCGATGCCACGATTGGTAATGTCATCGCCGCTGACCGCAGCAACCGAGATCGGTACCTCCGCCAGGCTCTGGGCCCGTTTTTGCGCGGTGACGATGACCTCCTCCAGTACCTGGGCGACAGCAAGCGTGGGTAGTGCTGCAGCCAGGACTGCGACCATGGGCTTGATAATAAACGTGCGGTTCATTAGCGATCTCCTGATTTTGAGTCAGCTTTATTATTGGCAGATAGCCTAGACCCATCAGGTATGTTTACGCAAGTATAAAGTACTTTTACGCAAGTATATCGGCGAACACATCCCACTCGCGACACCAGGAGTGCTCACCTGTGCCATTCAAACCTGCGCGGCCGGGGTAGTCGCTAAAGCTCGAACTCGGCGCTGTGCTGCCCCAGCAGTGGCGGTGCGCGGCGGTACTCCACCGGCGTGCGCGACAGCTTGATCGGATTGCCCACCAACTGCAGCGCCTCATTGAGTGCGTGGGGAACGTTTACCTGCATTTCCCGCGCCTGTATCTGCGGCTCGGCGAACACGTCGGCAACGGTGTTGATGGGCCCGGCAGGTACTCCCGCCGCCTCCAGCAGGTCTATCCACTCGGCCTTGTCGCGCTGCAACATTCTCGCCTGCAACAGCGGCACCAGCTGGTCCCGGTGCTGCACCCGGTCGCGGTTACTGAGGAAGCGCGCATCCTCGGCCAGTTCCGGCGCGCCAATCACCTGGCAGTAACGGCGAAACTGCCCGTCATTACCCACGGCAACAATAAGGTGACCGTCCCTGGCGACAAAGCTCTGGTAGGGGACGATATTGGGGTGGGCATTGCCCAGGCGCGTCGGGTTGAGGCCCCCAACCAGATAGTTGGTGGCCTGGTTGGCGAGTGTTGCGGCGGTCACATCAAGTAAAGCGAGGTCTACATGCTGGCCCAGGCCAGAGCGCTCACGCTCGGCCAACGCCGCCTGTATGCCGATGACCGCGTAAAGACCGGTCATGATATCGGTCAGCGCAACGCCGACTTTCTGCGGACCCGCCCCGGACTCACCGTCAGCGACACCGGTCACGCTCATCAGGCCGCCCATGGCCTGCACCAGGAAGTCATAGCCGGGCCGTGTGGCCAGCGGCCCGGTCTGGCCAAAGCCGGTAATGGAGCAGTAGACCAGACGCGGGTTCAGCGCCGACAGGCTGGCATAGTCCAGGCCATAGCGGGCGGCGCCGCCTACTTTGAAGTTCTCAATCAGCACATCACAGTCCTGCGCCAACTCGCGCAATCGGGCCTGGCCCTGCGCTGACTTCATGTCCACGCACAGTGAGCGTTTGTTGCGATTGGCGCACATGAAGTAGGCGGACTCCTCGGTGGAGCACCCGTCTGCACTTTCCATATAGGGCGGGCCCCAATGGCGAGTGTCATCGCCGCCCTGCGGGTTCTCGATCTTGATCACGTCTGCACCCAGGTCCCCCAGCACCTGGCTGGCCCAGGGGCCGGCGAGAATGCGGGAGAGGTCCAGCACGCGGATGTTGGACAGGGCGCCCATCAGAATGCCGGGATATCGGTCTGGGTGCGGCCAAGAATCAGCGCATGCACATCGTGCGTTCCCTCATAGGTATTGACCACCTCGAGATTGACCATGTGCCGCATCACCGGGTACTCATCCGATATACCGTTGCCGCCGAGCATATCCCGCGCCATGCGCGCGATATCCAGGGCCTTGCCACAGGAGTTGCGCTTGATCAGGGAGATCAGCTCTGGCGCAATCTCGCCGGCATCCATCAACTGCCCGGCGCGCAGGCAACCCTGCAGGGCCAGCGCAATCTCGGTCTGCATATCGGCGAGTTTCAACTGCACCAGCTGCTTGGACGCCAGGGGTACGCCAAACTGGCTGCGTTCCAGGGTGTAGTCGCGCGCTGTATGCCAGCAGGTTTCGGCGGCACCCATGGAACCCCAGGCAATACCGTAACGGGCATTGTTGAGGCAACCGAACGGCCCCTTGAGGCCATGCACGTTGGGCAGCAGGTTCTCCTCGGGGACAAAGACTTCGTCCATTGCGATCTCGCCGGTCACGGACGCGCGCAGGGCCAGCTTGCCCTCGATCTTTGGTGCACTGAGTCCCTGCATACCTTTTTCCAGCACAAAGCCGCGAATCTTGCCGTCGTCGGTTTTCGCCCAGACCACAAAGACATCAGCAATGGGGCTGTTGGTAATCCACATCTTGGCGCCGGAGAGTCGGTAGCCGCCGTCCACGCTGCGTGCGCGGGTGACCATACTGCCCGGGTCGGAACCGTGGTCCGGTTCGGTCAGCCCGAAACAGCCAATCCACTCACCACTGGCCAGTTTGGGCAGGTACTTTTCGCGTTGGGCTTCGTTACCGTAGGCCCAGATGGGGTACATCACCAGGGAGGACTGCACGCTCATCATGGAGCGGTACCCGGAATCAACCCGCTCCACTTCCCGGGCGACCAGACCGTAAGAGATGTAATCCACCCCCGGACAGCCATAGCCGTCGATAGTGGAGCCCAGCAAACCCAGCTCGCCCATTTCACGAAATATTGAGGGGTCCGTCTCTTCCTTGCGGTAGGCGTCACGTACACGCGGTAACAACTTGTCCTGCGCATACTGCCGCGCGCTTTGCTGCACCATGCGCTGTTCGTCACTGAGTTGGCGGTCCAGCAGGAAAGGATCCTGCCAATCGAGTTTCTGCCATTTTTTGCCTGCCACGGGTAGCTCCTGCCGGTTAAATAATGGACCGTAATTTAACAGAGTCTTTGTTATATACTTAATATATGTTTTTTATCTTTTTTATATATTTTATATATATTAAACAACACCGGTTGTAGAGGGCACAAAAATGGACTTGCGCAAACTGGAAATATTCGTCGCGGTTGCCCGCTGTGGCAGCTTCAGTGCCGCCGCAGAGCAGCTGCCGATGGCTCAGCCCGCCGTCAGTATTGCCATTCGCAAACTTGAAGATGAACTGGGCCTGGCGCTGTTCGATCGTGGTGCCAGGCGCATCCATCTCACGGCAGAGGGCAGTAACCTGTTGCAGCGAGCAGAAGCAATATTGCGGCAGGTCGCGGATCTACAGAGCTCTGCGGGGTCGATGAACCGGCTGCTGCAGGGCGAGCTGAACATCGCCTGCCCATCCATGCTGGCGACGTACTTCCTGCCGGACCTGCTCAGCGGTTTTCTCAGCGACTACCCCGGGCTCACCACCTCGGTGACGCAGGCGGGCACCCGAGAAATCGAGGCTATGTTACTGCGGGACGAGATTGAAGTGGGGGTTACCAATGCAGGCGCGTCAGACCAGGACCTGGAATTACTACCGCTGGTCAGCGAGCAGATGGTGGTCTGCGTCGCAACCGGGCACCGGTGGTCGAAACGCCGCTACCTGACGGTAGCAGACCTGCATCAGCTACCCATGGTGGTCTATGAAAGCGGCTACTTTATCCGCGAGCAACTGGATGCATTGTGTCGCGCAGAGCAGGTGCAGCCGGACCTGCGTATGCAGAGCAACTTTCTCCCTTTGCTGGTGCGCATGGTGAAACAGGGCCTGGGGGCAACCGTGGGCCTGCGCACCATGGCCGAGCAGGAGCCGGGGCTATGTGGTATTCCGCTATCGCCGAAAGTGCCGGTGCGCATGGCACTGGCCAAACGCCGCGGCCGTCGTATTTCGCGCGCCAACCAGGCCTTTCTGGACTGGATGATGGCAGCGGCAAACGCTAGCGAGGCTCAGGCCTGACCGCAGAAACGCGCGATACTGGCCGCAGTCTCTTTGCTGATATCGGGGCAGGCGATGACAAAAACGTCACTGCCATGGATTGTGCCCATCAGCTGTACACATCTGGCAGCGACACCAGCGCGCATCAGTAGTCGGTAAAACTCAATTCCCTCATCGCGCAATGGGTCACACTCGTTAACACTGATCACTGTGGGCGGCAGCCCACGCACATCGTCTTCAGTGGCAAACGCAGGCCACGCCAGCGGGTTTTCCTGCTCGAACTCATCTATGCCATAGGCCATGGCACCAATATTGTTGTGCAGGTCCAGCAGCAATCCATTGTTCTCGATAGAGGACGGGATATTTGTCCTGTGGCCAGGCACCGGCGATATAGGGGCACAGTGCATAGAGACCTTTTACCAGGTCTATTTCGCCCTCACGCAGCAGGCGCATGCCGGTGGCCAGGGTGAGGTTGCCACCGCCGCTTTCCCCGGCAATGATGATGTGCCCCGGATCAATACCCAGCTCCGCAGCGTTCGCCGCCAGCCACTTCACACCCGACACACAGTCGTTGAGCCCGGCGGGATAAGGCGCCACCTCGGGCGCGCTGGAAGGGTGCACGCAGTTGCGAAAATCGACCATCGCCACCGCCACGCCCTGGTTGGCGATCAGCTTGCCCCAGGCGCGGTAAATACCGTAGAAACAGGACATGGATTGCATGCCACCGCCGTGGATGTAATAAACGCAGGGCAGCGGCTCACTCGACTCAGGACGGATAAACTGCACCTTGATGCGGTTGCCATCGGGCTCGGATACAAACTCGCGCTCGCTGATCTGGAGGCCCTCAGAGGTGGCGACCTGATCGTTATCGACCATTTCAAACATGGCGACTGTGCTCTCAATAGTCGCCAGCGCCTCGGGCCGGTTGGCCCGCGCGACATACTCTTCCCGTGAAGACACATCTTGCTGCGGCTTGGGCGGAATCGCCGCCATCAACTTCTTGATACGGGGGTCTACACGGGGGTCTTGTTCAAGCTTGGACATTTTTTCAACCAGATTATCAATACGGACAAAAGAGACTAGCAGCGACTATCCTCAAGCACCAAGCGCAAGGTAGCGAAAAACCGCTGGCCGTTAAGCATTAAAAGTTTTGGCCATTCACGCTATGATGCAGCAACCAGGCTAAAGATACCCCCCATGTCTACTCTCGAAACATTCAGCAATCATGTTGCCAGACTTGTGGCGGCCACGGGCAGCGAAGGCTTTCCCGAAAAACTGGTCGCCATGCTGCGCGACCTGGTACCCGTAGATGACGCCAGCATAATCTACTACTCCGAAACCGCACTGCCCGTGGTCGAGTATTTCGAGGAGCACGAGGGGACCGGCGGCTCTACCCTGGGTACTTTCGTGAAAGGGGCATTTCTGCTTGACCCTTATTATCTCGCCGGCACACGGGAGCGGCAGTTTGGCGTGTTTCGCTTGCGCGACCTCTCCCCCTCCGGCTTCAAGGACAGCGAGTACTATAAAACCTGGTACCGCAACTGCGGCTACCAGGACGAATGCGGCTTTGTGATTCCCACTGCCGGGCAGGGCTTCGTTAATATCGCACTGGGCAAGACCGCAGCCCGCGCCACTTTCAGCAAGCGTGAACGCAAGGTCCTGGAAGATATCTACCCGGCGATGGAGGCGCTCTGCCAACAGCACTGGATGCAAAGCGGGAGCAGCGAAGACAGCATTAAC
This sequence comes from uncultured Gammaproteobacteria bacterium, assembly GCA_963845135.1. Lineage (GTDB taxonomy): Bacteria > Pseudomonadota > Gammaproteobacteria > Pseudomonadales > Halieaceae > Halioglobus. Next base: position 157,638 of record CAWJQW010000001.1, read on the forward strand.
CTGCGCGCGCAGCTGCACAATGCCCTGGAGTCATTCGGCTCCAGCCTGCTCACCGAGCGGGAAACCCAGGTCATCAACCTGGTGCTACACGGGCATAGCACGAAGACCGTGGCCGACAAATTGTCCATCTCCATGGAAACAGTCAAACTGCATCGCAAGCACGCCTACGCCAAGCTTGAGGTGTCTTCCCAGGCGGAGTTGTTCTACCTGTTCCTGGACTCGCTGATGAGCGCCCAGGACTACGAGACCGGCGATACGCTGGTCGCCTACATGCAGCCACCACCCAAAGCCAAGAACTGACACTATGCCCGATGAGATATCTGCCGAGCTCGCCAGCGAACTGCAGGCACTGCTGAAGAAGGGTTTTCAGGCGCTGTCCCGGGGGGACTTCACCACCGCCGGGGACTGCTGCCAGCAACTACTGCAGCGCCAGCCTGACCTGCCCCAGGGCCACTTCCTGGTGGGCCTGCTGGGGCTGGAAAGCAAAGATCGAAAAACCGCGTTCAATGCCTTCCAGTCCACCGTGAAGCTGGACCCGGATCACGCCGCTGCCTGGGCCCAGCTGGCGAAGCTGTACATGACCGAAGGACAGGTCAACCGTGCGGACGCTGCGTTGCGGGAAACACTGCGTATCAAGCCGTCGGACCCCATGGTGCTGGACCTGATTGGCACCACCCTGACGCAGATGGGGGAACACGGCGCGGCACAGGCATTCTTTGCCCGCGCCTGCGCAGGCAGGCAAAACTTTCCGCCCTTCATGCAAAACCTGGCCAACAATCTCGTGTATCACGGTGACACGGAGAGCGCCGACCGCATCTTCCGGGACATTATTCAACTGCAGCCTGACAGTCCCCAGGCCCACTGGGCGCTGGCAACCTCAGCGCGCGCTGAAGACGCCAGCCATATTCACCAGATGCAGCAATGCGTGAGCCGCCGTGGCAATGACCCGCGGGCCAACGCTTTCTACTACTACGCGATCGGCAAGGAGCAGGAGGACCTGCAGCAGTGGCCGCAGGCGTTCGAGGCCTTCGCCGCTGGCGCCAGTGCCCGCCGGGAGACCGTGGACTATGACGAGGCAGCGGAGGTCGAGATGTTCGATTTCCTGGAGCAGCGCTACACCCGGGCGTGGCTGGAAGAGGGACCAGCCGGTAACCCGGACGCCTCGCCCATTTTTGTGCTGGGGCAGCCCCGCACCGGCACCACGCTGGTAGAGCGCATCATTACCAGTCACTCACAGGTGCACTCGGCCGGCGAGCTGCAGCAATTTGGCCTGGGCCTGCGGCGATTGGCGGACTATCGCAACCCCAAACGCTTTACCGCAGAGCTGTTTGAGGCCGCCGCCGGGCTGGATCCGGCTAAAGTCGGTGGGCTCTACCTGCAAACCAGCCAGAAGATGCGCGGTGATACGCCACGCTTCGTGGACAAGTTGCCGCAGAACTACCTCATGCTGCCGCTGATTCTCAAGGCGCTGCCCAACGCCAGGATCGTACACCTGGTGCGCGACCCCATGGACGCCTGCTTTGCCAGCTTCAAACAGCTGTTCGCCGATGCCTATCTGCACTCCTACGAGCAGCGGGAAATGGCACGCCATCACGCCCGCTACCATCGCCTGATGCAGGTCTGGCGGGAGCGCTTTCCCGGTCGCTTTTACGATATCAGCTACGAGGCTACCGCCAGGGACCTGGAGCCCAATGCCAGGGCATTGATTGATTTCCTGGAACTGCCCTGGGAACAGGCCTGCCTGGATTTTCACCAGCAGGATGCGGCGGTCACCACTGCCAGCGCCGTACAGGTACGCGAGCCGGCCCACACCCGCTCCATCGGCCGCTGGCGCCGCTATGAAAACCAGCTGCAACCCATGCTGCAGACCCTGGAACGAAGCAGGAATTACTGTGGAATAATCCCTGTTCCTGCGGCCTACCCCATAGGGTTATATTATTGACTAGTCACAATGGCTAGTTTAGACAGGCATAACTATACAAGCGCACCATAGACAGTTACCAAACTGCACACCGCGCATGCAACGCCCGGAAGCCAACTCATCGCAACGCAATCAAGTGGGGATACCATGACTTGCAACTCCGTAAAAACACCGCGAATTACCGCGGCACTCAGCGGCAAAAGCGGACTGGCCAAAGCCGTATCGGCCGCCGTTTTCGCCTCAGCCGTCAGCACACCCGTCTTCTCCCAGACCCTGGAAGAAGTGATCGTCACTGCAACCAAGCGCAGTGAGTCGGTTCAGGATGTCCCGTTAGCCATCACTGCCCTGTCCGGTGACTTCATGGAAGACGTGAACCTGACCGACGTGAAGGACCTGGTCACCTTCACCCCCGGCGTCACCGGCAACAGCCAGGACAGCTTCATTGATGCCATCAGTATTCGCGGCATCCGCACCCAGGACTTCGGCGTGGGCCTTGACCCCTCCTCCGCCTTCTTCAAGAACGACCTGTATGAGGGCCGCAACGGTTCCGCCGTCACCAGTCTCTACGACCTGGACCGTGCAGAAGTGTTGCGCGGACCACAGGGCTTCCTGTTTGGCCGCAACTCGATCGGCGGTGCATTCAGCGTACACACCCGCAGGGCCGTGATCGACAGTACGGAAGGCTTCGTCAATGTGGACCTCGGTGAGCGCGATCACGCTGTGCTGGATGGCGCGATGAACATCCCGGTCAATGACAACTTTGCCATGCGCATCGCGGCCATGTATTCACAGGAAGATGGCTTCGTTAAGAACAACTTCCCCTCCGAAGACCTGATCGAGCGTGAAAACTGGGCGCTGCGCTGGTCCACCACCTACGAAACCGGCAACCTCGGCGTCTACACCATGGTCGAGTATGAGGAGCGGGACCAGTCTGGCTCCGTGTACCGTGCCGTCACTGAGGGCGATGTGTGGGACACCCTGGAAGCCGCGCTGGGCCCCATCAACGTGCGCGGTTCGGATGAAGAAGTGGACGTGGACCGCTCCGGCGGCGACAACGACGATTCGGACATCCTCACCCTGGGCCTGCGCGTGGACTACGACTTTGACTTCGCCACCCTGACCTCCAACACCGGCTACAAGGATCACGATTACTACTACAACGAAGACTACGACGGCACACCACTGAACCTGGAGACCTATCGCCAGGACCAGGAAGGCGACTACTTCCAGCAGGAACTGCGCCTGACCTCAAACTCCGAGGGGCCGCTGTCCTGGTATGCGGGTGTTTCCTACTACAAGGAAGACCTGGAAACCTCCTACCGTTTCGCCGGCGAAGAGGATTTCTTCTGCCAGTACTACGGTTACTACTATAACTACGGCATGACCTTCTCCGGTTGCGAGGACCTGTACAGCTACTACGGTAGTGAGTTCACCCCCAGCGCCAATGGCCTGCTGGAAGAGACCGCCACCATCAAGGGCAAGTACGAGGGTTGGGGCGCCTACCTGAACCTGGCCTACTTCATCACCGAGAATGTGCAGATCGAGGGTGGCCTGCGCTGGACCGACGACGAGAAAGAATTCACCACCAATGTACCCACGCCAGAGAGCGAACTGGGACCCTACTGGGCCTTTGGTTACTCCACTGCGGAATCCCTGACGGCCAAGGAGTCCTGGGATGATGTCACCCCCGAGTCATCCTCAAATGGACGCCCTCAGACACCGCCCTGCTGTTTGCCAGTTACACCGCCGGTTACAAGTCCGGCGGCTTCGGCACCTTCTCGCTGGCCGACAACCCGGACGGCGACATTGCTATTGGTAACGTGGACATCGTGCGCGCCGACGGCTTCCTGCCCGACCCTGTTGATCCCGAAGAGGTCGACTCCTACGAGATCGGCTACAAGGACACCTTCCTTGACGGCAACATGAACTTTGACATCGTCGCCTTCTACTACGACTACACCGACTTCCAGGTCACCGTGGGCACCGAGTCCGGCGCCACCCTGATCGAAAACGCCGGTGAAGTAGAGGCCTACGGCGTGGAAAGCTCACTAACCGCTGGCATTGGCGATTACCTTACCGCTTACTTCACCGTGGGTTACTTCGACTCTGAAGCTAACGAGTTGGGTGATGTCTGCGGCAAGGAAGATCCGCTGGGCTGTGAAGGCACACACCTGTTCTGGGCACCCGAGTGGTCCGGGTCACTGGTATTGCACGGTGCCTACCCCATGAACTCCGGTGCCATCACCGGAGCCTTCGAACTGACCTGGGAGTCAGAGCGTGGCGGCGGCTGGGAAGAACTGGATGAGACCCTCATCGACTCCTACGAGGAGATGTCACTGCGCGTGGGCTGGGAATCAGACAACAACTGGTTCGTGGAAGCCTATGTGGAGAACCTGACCGATGAGTTCACCTGGGATGGCATGAACAACCTGGGCGGCAAGGAGCCCAACGCCTTCTTTGGCCCGCGTCGACCGCGTACCTTCGGTGTGCGCACAGGACTTGCCTGGGACTAAGCGGTTCCGGCACTTACAGAAAAGGCGCCCTGGGGCGCCTTTTTTTGCTTCTTCGCGCATTAGCGGGGAACAGCCAGAGAATGTTCAATCTTGAAATGCGGCCACTGTAATCGTGGGTTACCCCCGGTAGATCGAACCCACTTTTGACGATCTTCCGGGGGTAACCCACGATCACAGCGGCCTTCTTCCATTTCGACTCGACTATCCACTACCTATACTCCCTGTGATGTTCCAAGTCGGCAGGAGAGTGCCTGAAATCACCGTCTTATCACCTCGCCCCGCCGGGGTTCCCTCACTCAGTTGCGAGCCAGAAAAGCACTGTCTCGCATCTTCCTTCGGCGGGTGATTTGCAACGATGATTTCAGCCTCTCTCCCGCCTCACCAGCGGTGAAGCCACAGGATCGAACTCATATAGCCACCATTAGCGCGCTCTGGGAGGAGTCGGTGAAGCGGCTGAACTGTCCGTTGCAAGTGCGCGCCGAGGGAGAGGCACGAGACAGCGAAGCGCTTTAAGGCTCGTGACCGAGCGAGGGAATCCCGGAGGGACGCGTGTACAAGACGGGCTGTTCAGGCACTTCAGCGACGGCTTTGGGGCGTCACGGAGAGTCCAGGTAATGGATAGTCGAGTCGAAATGAGGGGAGGACAGCACGAATGGGGTAAGCCTTCAAAGGGCGTGGGGGTTTGTTTCCAACCAGGGAAGGCTTACCCCATTCGTGGTGTCCGCTTAGAGCAACCTGAGCAATTCACTGGCCATCCACCACGGTAATGCGCGAAGAACCTCTTTTTTATGCCTGATAAAAGCCGCGATTGCGGACGGCGCTATACCTACAGGCAGGCGTCGTACTCCAGCAGGGTGACCTGACGGTCAAACTCATCCAGTTCCTGTTGCTTGAGAATAGCGAAGACCTTCTGGAAGTCTTCCCCGAAGGCCGACCGAATATGCGCTGACGCTTCAAAGCGTGCCAGTGCATCGGCCCAGTAGCGCGGCAGCGAGGGTGGCACCTGGTCGTAGGCGTTGCCCTCCAGCGGGGCGGGCGGGGTGAGCCCGCCTTCAATGCCGTGGAGCATACCGGCAAGCAGCGCGGCAATCACCAGGTAGGGATTCGCATCGGCCCCCGCCACCCGGTGCTCAATACGGGTGGCAGCCGGCGCATCAGCCGGAATTCTCAGGGCAACAGTGCGATTCTCGTAGCCCCAGGTGGGCGCCAGCGGCGCATGTGTACCGCGCTGGAACCGGCGATAGGAATTCTGGTTGGGGGCAAACAACAACATGCTCTCTTCCAGGGTGGCAAGGCAACCTGCGACAGCCTGTTGCAACAATGGCGTGCCCTTGCCCGACCCATCATCAAAGGCGTTGTTGCCCTCGCTATCGAGCACACTGCAGTGCACGTGCATGCCGTTGCCGGCAATGTCAGCAAACGGTTTGGCCATAAAGGTGGCCAGATATCCGTGCTGCCTGGCCACGCCCTTGATGGCGCGCTGCAGCATCACCGCCTGGTCCGCGGCCAGCAGCGCATCGGCAGTGTGGTAGAGATTGATCTCATACTGGGAAGGCGCGCGACTCCTTGATCAGCGTATCCACGGGCAGATTTTGCGCGTCGCAGGCGTCGCGGATGGCGTGCATCAATTCGGCCTGCTCCTGCATCACATCGATGCCGTAGGTCTGGCCCGCATTGAGGCCGCCACCCCTGGGGTCACCCTGGGTATGCTGCGGGCGCCCGTGCTCGTCCATCTCCGGCCGCAGCAGATGAAACTCCATCTCGGTGGCCATCACCGGCGTGAGGCCCCGTTCGGCAAAGCGATCCATCAGTCGACGGATAATCTCACGCGGATCGTAAGCACAGGGTGTACCGTCGACCTCAGCCATGGACATCAGTACCTGGCCGGTGGGCCGACTCGCCCAGGGCGTGGGCGCCAGTGTGCGGATGTCCGGCTTACAGTAGCCATCACCATCGCCGGTCTCGAAAACCCACTCCTCGCCGTCTCGCCCCCAGACGTCAAAGGCCAGGGTAGAGAGCGGCATCTTCAGGCCTCCCGCCATCACCTTTTGAATCTTGTCACGCGTGACCCACTTACCGCGCAGGCCGCCACACAGGTCCTTGAGCATGACCTCGAAGATTTCAATGTCGGGGTACTTGGCGAGAAAAGCATCGAGTTGTTCGTCGCTGTGCGGCATGGCTGGGATTCCTGGGACAGTAGGTGACAAACACCACTTTTGGGGTAATTTATTGTGCGTATGTGTATGCCACACTATTTAACAATGATGCGCCAACACCGGCTATACCACTTCGGGGTATAGGCAGCGCCTTACCCGTGTTCCAAAACAGAGGCACGCCCATGAACATGCAAGCGAATACCGGCAACCTGCAACAGCTGGACCAGTCCCACCACCTGCACCCGTTTCACGGATTTCAGGGACTATGCACAACATGGCGGTCGCGTGTTTTCCCGCGCGGAGCATATCTATATCTATGACAGCAACGGCCACAAAATGCTGGACGGCATGTCCGGCCTGTGGTGCTGCAACCTCGGCTACAGCCAGCAGTCCATCATCGACGCGGTCACTGAGCAGATGCAACAGCTGCCCTACTACAACAATTTTTTCCAATGCTCCAACCAGCCAGCCATTGAACTGGCCAAGGCCCTGGTGGACATTACTGAAGAGCGCTTCAACCACGTATTCTTTACCAACTCCGGCTCCGAAGCCAACGACACCAACCTGCGCCTGGTGAGCCGCTACTACCAGTTGCAGGGGCGACCGGAAAAGAAACACATCATCAGCCGCAAAAATGCCTATCACGGCTCCACTATTGCCGCAGCCTCACTGGGTGGCATGAGCGGCATGCACGAGCAAATCAATGGGCTGGATTACGTCCACCACATCGAGCAGCCGCACTGGTTCGAGGTGGGTCCGGAGGAAGACCCCAACGACTTCGGCGTGCGCATTGCCCGCCTGCTGGAAGAAAAGATCGATGAACTGGGCGAAGAAAACGTCGCCGCCTTCATCGCCGAGCCCGTGCAGGGCGCCGGCGGCGTTATCATCCCACCGGATTCCTACTGGCCTGAGATCCAGCGCATTTGCGATGAGCGCGACATCCTGCTAATTGCGGATGAGGTCATCTGCGGCTTCGGTCGCACCGGCAACTGGTTCGGCTCCGAAACCTACGGCATCAAACCTGACCTGATGACCTTTGCCAAAGCCATTACCAATGGTTACCAGCCTCTGGGCGGCGTTATGGTCAGCGACAAAATAGCCGAGGTACTGCTCGCCCACGGCGGCGAGTTCACCCACGGCCTGACCTACTCCGGACACCCTGCGGCAACCGCTGCCGGACTTGCCACACTGAAGATTCTGCATGAGGGCAACATTATTGCCGATGCGGCGAACAACGTTGCACCCCACTTCCAGTCGCGTCTGCGCGAACTGGAATCACATCCCATTGTGGGCCAGGTGCGGGGCAAGGGTATGTTCGCAGCCATAGAGCTGGTCAGCGACAAGGGTTCACGCGAGAAACTGGCACCGGAATCCGCAGGCGCAGTGTTCTGCCGCAACACCGCCAACGAACTTGGCCTGATGGTGCGCCAGACCGGCAACGCAATGATCATGGCACCGCCGTTGATCTGCAACACGGATGAAATTGATGCACTCGTTGACATGCTGGGCCAGGCCCTGGACAAGACGGCGAAACATTACGGCATCTAGATGCAAGCAGAAAAACCCGGCCACGCCGGGTTTTTTATGCCTGCTTCCTGCACGTCTCCCGTGGGGGCTATCCTCACTTTATCTACACGTGGTTCACCATCTTCATTCTGATACCAGGACTGAAAAATCGAGCCGCTGCCTGTCATGCGGGAATGACGCAAAATCTTGGAAGATCGATATGAGCATTGTTACTACGGTTATAGAACACAAGAAAACGCTCAAGCTGCGCGACATGGTGCTGTTCACCGTGTCCGCAATCTTACTCGCAGATACTCTCACCGCCGCCGCATCCATAGGCGCGTCCAGCATCTCCTGGTGGATTATTCTCGGCGTTTTATTCTTCGTGCCCTTTGCCATGATCTGCGCCGAGATGGGTTGTGCCTACCCGGAACAGGGCGGCATCTACGCCTGGATACGTGACGGTTTTGGCGGACGCTGGGCCTCGCGAGCCACCTGGTGCTACTGGGTTAATACCGCTGTGTGGATTCCGGCCATCTACATCCTCTTTGCCGGTGTGTTCAAGCAGATGTTTTTCCCGGAGCTGTCCATGGGCGGGCAGATCGCCATCGGCATCGGCCTGACCTGGGTCGCCGTGGCCGTTAACGTGATCACCCTGGATGTGGGCAAATGGGTGCCCAATATCGGCGCCATTCTCAAGGTGGCGATATTTATCGCCATTATCATCGGCGCCATCGTCCATGTTTCCCATGCCGGCATGGCCAACCCACTCACCGTTGCAACGCTGACGCCCGACTGGAGCGGCAGTGCCCAGTACATCCCCGCCATCATTTACGGCATGCTCGGTTTTGAATTGGTCAGCGCGGGCAGTGAAGAAATGAAGGACCCGGCGCGGGACGTACCGCGGGCGATCTTTATTTCCGGGATCGTGATCATCCTGCTCTATATCCTGGGCACCATGGCGGTACTGGCGGCGATTCCCGCGGGGGATATCAACCTGGTAGAGGGACTGGTCGATACCCTCTCCCTGTTCTTCGGCGAGAGCGTCGCGGGCAAGCTCCTGGTGTTGGTATTGGGCCTGGGCGCCCTCTTCACTTTCTTCTCCAACGGCGTGACCTGGGCGCTGGGCTGCAACCGCGCCGCCGCAGAGGCCGCTGTGGAGGGCGAGTTGCCAAAAATATTCGCCCTGGAAGACAAAAAACGCGGCACACCCGTGGGCGCAGCGGTACTCATGGGCATAGTCAGCACGCTCTGCCTGCTGCTGTACGGGCTGATGTCTGGCTCCAACGAGGACCTGTTCTGGTCGCTGTTCGCGTTCAGCGCGGTGATTTTCCTGTTGCCCTACCAGGGCATGCTGCTGACCTTCCTGAAACTGCGCCGTGTGGACGCGGACCACTACCGGCCCTATCGGGTACCCGGTGGCAATACCGTCGCGCGCCTGGCCGCAGGCCTGTGTATGACCATTCTGGCCCTGTCGATCTTCCTCTTTCTCTACACGCCCGGTTCCGGCTTCGAATGGGCCGTGGTCGCGGGTGTGGTGGTGACGCTGCTCGTGGGTGAGGTGGTGATCCGTTTTGCGGAGAACCATCGCAAAGCGGCGTGAAAACCTCCGCCGGCTGCTCAGGTTAACTGTTAAATGCCGCGATTGTGGGCGCAAAGCTCCAGCCAATGGCGTGTCGCCGCACTGTTGTAGCGGTCACGCCGCGCGATCAAGGTCAGCTGGCGGCTGAAGTCGCGCTGCGGCACCTTGAGCGGCACCAGTGACCCGCGGGCAAACGCATCTGCCAGGCTAATGCTGGATAAACAGCCTACTCCCAGTCCCGCTTCCACCGCACGCTTTATCGCCTCGGTGTGCTGCAGTTCCATGGCAATATCCAGATCACTGAGCAGCCCGTGCATGGCACGGTCGAAGGTTTGCCGGGTACCCGAACCAGGCTCGCGCACAATCCATTGCTGTGCCTTGAGCTGGATGTCGCTGACACGTCGTTTACCAGCGAGTGGGTGGGAAGGTGCGGCGAAGACCTGCAGCGTATCGTCTCGCCAGTGAATGCTCTCCAGCTGGGGGCGATTAACCTCGCCCTCTATCATCCCCAGGTCCAGTTCAAAGTCGGTGACCTTGCGCGCGATGGTTGCCGTATTGGCCACTTCCAGGGCGACCTCGGCGGCGGGAAACTGCTGGCGAAAGGCGGCTATGAGCGGCACCGCCAGGTAGTTGCCAATCGTCAGCGTGGCGCCGATGCGCAGGGAGCCTACGGTCTGGCCGCCGCTCATCGCCTGTTCAAACTCCTGCGCCTGACCCAAAAGGCTTTCCGCCTGCGCGCGCAACTGCCGGCCCAGTTCGCTGAGCTGCAGGCGCTTGCCGACACGGTCAAACAACTGCACACCAAACTGCTGTTCCAGCTCTTTTAGTGAGCCGCTGGCGGCGGATTGCGACATCGCCAATGCATCGGCGGCGCGGCTGACGTTCTCGTGGCGGGCCGTGGCGAGGAAGACCTCGAGTTGGCGCAGGGTGTATTTCATATCTGTTTTTCCGATTATATAAATTGAATATATCTGTTTTGCGGATATAAGGCTACTGGGTAGTATGGGGTCAAGTTTGTGGCGGAGGGGGATTCTGGATTCCCGCCTTCGCGGGAATGACGGGGACAAGGCGGGCACGGTGCCCGGAGAATGGTAAGCAAGGGAGATTAAAATGGCGACGATACTGAAAGAGCAGGTTACCGAGGTACACCACTGGACAGACCGCCTGTTCAGCTTCAAGACCACGCGCGACCGGGGCTTCCGCTTCAAGAACGGCCATTTCACCATGATCGGCCTGGAGCACCAGGGCAAGCCACTGATGCGCGCCTACAGCCTGGCCAGTGCCAACTATGAGGATGAGCTGGAGTTTTTCAGCATCAAGGTGCCCGACGGTCCCCTGACCTCACGCCTGCAGAATATCCAGCCCGGCGACGAGTTGCTGGTCAACTAGAAGGCCACCGGCACCCTGGTGCAGGACAACCTGCTGCCCGGCAAGAACCTGTACCTGATCGCCACCGGCACCGGCCTGGCGCCCTTCCTCAGCATTATCCGCGACCCTGAAATCTATGAGGCCTATGACAAGGTGATTCTCACCCACGGCTGTCGGGAAGTGGAGGAACTGGCCTACCAGGAACTGATTACCGAGCATCTACCCCAACATGAATACCTGGGCGGTGACGTGCGCGAGAAGCTGATCTACTACCCTACGGTGACCCGCGAGGAGTATCGTGAACAATGGCCGACTCACCGACCTGCTGCGCACCGGCAAACTGGAAAGCGATATCGGCTTGCCGCCTATCGACCCGGAGCAAGACCGCTTCATGATCTGCGGCAGCCCCAGCATGCTCACCGAGATCTGTGACCTGCTCAATGATCGCGGTTTCAGCGAGACACGCAACGGGCACGTGGGGGAATACGTGATCGAACGGGCCTTCGTCGAGTTCTAGAGCTTACTCCGGGGCCGGCAACGGGAAATAGTCATAGCGCTGCGTACCAACGCTGGCCTCCAGCATCAACCCACCACGCACCTCCACAAACATGGCGACGTCCGGGTTATACCCGGGCGTGATCGCCTTGCCCACGGTCGCCACACTGGCATTAGCCTGGCCGGTGAACTCAAAGCGGCCGCGCTTGAACTGGTCCAGGGCGTCCTCGCTGCGGAAAAACAAAATTTTGCGATCGCCCTGTATGCCCAGGTTCACGCCTACGAAAGCCTCCACCATCAGTGCGCGGCCGGTCACCTCCTCATCTTCCAGCAGCCAACCCGTGCCAAAAGCCCCGCCAAAGCCAGTGCCCGCACGCCAATTGGCGGGAAACACCGCGTAGGCCAGGGCCTGCTCAAAGAACGGCGTTAATTCCTCATGGGCACGAAACGCGGTCAGCGCCTCTTCCACGGCTTGCGCCCGCTCTTCGTCATAGACCACCGGTTGCATTACGCATCCGCTGGCAAGGCACAACAGCAGGACAACGCAGCTTCTTTGCCAAACGCTCATCGCTTGCACTCCAGGTGCGCGGTAACCACATCGGACCCGCCGGACACATTGCCGAGGATATCGACCCTGCCGAAGATTCCCGAGCGGTGCACCAGTGTTAACCCGCTGTAACAGCGCTGCCACCAACCGCGGTCGCCGAACAGGTTACGCAGGGGGAAGTCGACCGTGGCTTCCAGGTAATTGAGAAAGTGAGAGGTATCGCGGTCGCGTTTTTCCTGCTTCACCTGCTCCACAATGGGAACACTGTCGGCATAGGAAAACCCGTAACCGAAGCCGTAGCGAAACACCTCACGATTGCTCCACGGCGAGTACCCTGTGCCCATCAGCATAATGTAGGGGTTGATCTCCCAGAAGTCGTCCTGCAGGTCATTTTCCAGCCGACGGTTGACCGACACCCTGCCCCACACGTCCAGGCGTTTGCCATCGAGGGCCAACTTGCTGAGGGTCAGGCCCGCCAGGTAGGTATGTACATCGTCACTACGCTGAAACAGGCCGCGATGCACCTTGTGGAATGTCTCTTCAGCGGTGTAGCCATAATTCAGGCGCCAGCTCCATTCCCCCGCGCGCGTCGCGTCGCGACGACCGGCCTGGTCATCCTGCAACACGTTACCAAAGGCATAGGCCAGGCCCACCGTCGTTGCCGGCAGCCAATCCTCGTCGACCAGCGGCGAGTCTGCAACCACATCATCGAGGCGGTCCACGGCGACATTGGCAAACACCCGCAGGCGCTTGGACAGGCGATAGCTGGTATTCACACCGGCGCGCCAGGTGGTTGCAGCGCCCGGCCGATAGACCGGCAGGTCATCGCGCGCTTCACTTCCGGAAACACCATAGTAATAGTCTGTGAGTGACTCATCCCAATGCACATAGCTGGCGAAGGGGGAGATCGTCCACTTGTCACCCACCCAGGTAAAGCGGTAGGTCAGGTCGACTTCCTCGCCGTTGTGGCGGTCCAGGGTATCGGTCAACCAGGTCAGCGAGAGCTTTCCCCAGTCACCCGCAACATTGGCGCGAAGCCCACCATCCAGGCTCTGCTCTCGCTCGTCCACACCGGTAAAGTATTCATCGCGTTCCGGCTCCAGTCGATCAAACCGATAAGCTATCAGTGCATCCAGGCTGAAAGTGCCGGTGTCGAACAGGTGCACACCTGCAGTACTGCCATGCGAGAAAAGGTATTTACCCTGGTAAAAGTAGAACGGCAGCAGGTCCGACTCCTCGTCCGTCTCCTTGGAGGAGATATCGTCGATACCGCGATAGGGGCTGTCGCCAAAACGCCAGCCGAACCCCAGCCCAAGCGTCCCCTCGGGTATGTCCCCGGTCGCAATCTCGGTGACCGGATTGGTGGCGTTAACGACCAGAGGCACGGGGAGCAGCAACACCCACAGCGCTAAATACCGAATGTAATCAGCAGCCTTGGCCCTGATGCGCATATAACTCTTTAACCTTCATTCAGATCTGGCGTTTGCCCTGTATTTTACTAGACTACGAGCATATCCTAGCTGCTGCAGAGGCCATAAAAAATTGAATAGCCGCCTGTTAATCCCCCTTTTGACCATACTGGCGCTGGCCAGCCCGACGCAAACGGCAAGCTGCCACCGGTGGGTAACACCGTGGATGTGACCAATGCCACCTGGAGCAACAGCATAGGTGACCCGGAGCTGATCACCGTCTGGCAGGACCCGGCGTTCGATCCGGACCAGCGCGCGTTCTACTACGCGCGCGTGCTGGAGATCCCGACACCGCGCTGGACCGCTTATGATGCCCAACGTTTCCCCGGTGCCGAGGTGCCAGAGGGCACGCCCATGGTGCAGCAGGAACGTGCTTACACTTCCGCTATCTGGTACACCCCCTGAGCAGACGGGAGGCCGGTTCAGCCGTGCTCCCGACCCCACACATCAAGGAATCTGACCCAATGCGACAACCGGGTCAGGCCTTGTCTTCGCTATAATCCGCAGCAATTTCCCGGGAGAACGCTATGAGCGAGCAACGACAAAAACTTAACAAGCAGACCATGGGCATCACCGAGGGCTTGCCCCTCGAGGCCAGCGCGGGTGGTATCGACGAACTGCGCAAGAACATCCAGATGCTAATGGACATAGAGGCGATCAAGCAGCTCAAGCACGCCTACTTCCGTTGCGTGGATACCGCCAATATGGAAGAGCTGGCCACCCTCTTTCACCAGGATGTCAGCGTGGATTTCAAGGGCGGCGATTACCACTGGCAGCTGCAGGGCAAGGACGAGTACCTGAAGAACATCGGCTTTTCCTTCAGCAAGGAGTCTATCGGCCAGCACCACGGTCATCACCCGGAGATCCAGGTGCTATCGGAAACCGAAGCCACGGGCATCTGGTACCTGGAGGACCGCTTCTGGGTGCTTAACCACAAGGCCTTCACTGAAGGCACCGTATTGTACTGGGACCGCTACGTGAAGGAGAACGGCAAGTGGTTGATTCGCGAGACACGCTACGAGCGCCTGTTTGAATTCAGCGAAGTACTGGAGGAGGCGCCGAAGCCAAAATCACACTACCTGGGCGTGCACGGCACTGAGCCCCAGTTCTAGGCTCGGCAAGACGCTATAGCGTGTGCGCACCGCACACGCTATCAGCAAACGATCAACCCAGCACGTCCTCGGCGACAAAATACTTGGGGTCTTCAATCACGTTCACTTCCACCAAATTGCCGGCCTTGCGCAGCAGCTGCTTGCACTCGGCGGACAAATGCACCAGGTGCAATGTTTTACCGGCATTGAGATAGCGCTCGGCCAGGGTATCAATCGCCTCCAGCCCGGAGTGGTCACACACGCGGGACTCGGCAAAGTCGATAACCACATCGTCATTGGCAGCGGCCGGGTCAAACTGCTCCATGAACGAGGTGACCGAGCCAAAGAACAGCGGGCCGCTCACGGCGTAAACCGTTGAGCCCTTGTGATCTTCCATGGCTTTTACCTGCACCTGCTTGGCGTGCTCCCAGGCAAACACCAATGCCGAAACGATCACACCCACGACCACGGCCATCGCCAGGTCTGTGGCCACGGTCACCGCAGAGACCAGCACCAGCACCATAGCGTCAGACTTGGGCACCTTGCGCAGTACGCGGAAGCTGGACCACTCGAAGGTACCAATCACCACGATGAACATCACCCCGATCAGCGCCGCCAGCGGTATCTGCTCAATCAATGGCGATGCCACCAAAATGAAGGCGAGCAGGAACAGCGCGGCGGAGATGCCGGACAGGCGGCCACGGCCACCGGAGTTCACGTTAATCATGCTCTGGCCGATCATGGCGCAACCGCCCATGCCGCCGAAGAAACCGGTAGCCACATTCGCCACGCCCTGGCCAACACACTCCTTGTTGCCGCGGCCCCGCGTTTCCGTGATTTCATCGACCAGGCGCAATGTCAGCAGGGACTCGATCAGGCCGATGGCGGCTAGCACCACCGCATAGGGGAAGATAATCGCCAGGGTCTCCCAGTTCAGCGGCACCGCGGGAATGTGGAACTGCGGCAGGCCACCCTTGATAGATGCCACATCGCCTACGACCTTGGTATCCAGGCTCATACCGACTACCAACAGGCTGACCACCACAATGGCCGCCAGCGATGATGGAATTGCGGTGGTCAGGCGCGGCAGGAAGTGAATAATGGCCATGGTCAGCAGTACCAGCCCACAGAGCATGTAAAGCTGCTGGCCCTCAAGCCAGGCGACGTCGACAATGGAGCCTTCCATAAACGTACCCTGCAACCAGCCCGGCTCGCCAGGCGTGCCAAACTGACCCAGTTGGGCAAGAAAGATCACAATCGCCAGCCCGTTGACGAAGCCCAGCATCACCGGGTGCGGCACCATGCGGATAAATTTACCCAGGCGCATGGCACCGGCGGCGACCTGCAGCACACCCATCAACACCACGGTGGCAAACAGGTACTCGACGCCATGGTCCGCCACCAGGGCTACCATCACCACCGCCAGCGCACCGGTGGCGCCCGAGATCATACCGGGACGGCCGCCGATGCAGGCGGTGATAAGGCCTACCATAAAGGCCGCGTACAGACCCACCAACGGCTCTACGCCGGCCACAAACGCGAAAGCGACCGCCTCGGGCACCAGTGCCAGCGCCACGGTGAGGCCAGACAACACATCATTTTTTACGGTCGCGACTTTACTCGGATGAATCTCAAACATCGGGTTACTTACCTAAAGCTGTAATACGCAGCCATGCGGCTAGCGAGAAAGTGATAACCGATCAGCGGAGGAGTTGTTATGCGCAGACGGGAAAGGGCGGGGAGTGTAGGCCAAAGCACGCCCTGCGGCTAGCGCAGGGCGGTGTGAAAAATAACAGGGTCAGTGACAGGAGCCGCGTGTGGCCGGTAGAACAGCAGTTGCCTGGGCCCAAAGAACATGCCGTACGAAAAGCCCGCCTCCTCAGCGAATCCTCCCACCGATAGAGATACTTGTGTGCACCCGGGAATTATAACCACCGCGGTTATAGCCGCCATAAGACCCGTATCCGCTGGATACCCCTATGCTGCCATAGACCTGCGGATCGTCGCAGCCCGATAACAGAGAGACAACCAACGCGAGGCCGGCCACACGCAAAACCTTGAGAACAGACTTCATAATGTATCCTCCGCTAATTCAACAATGCGGTCATCCGCCGCCCAGGTCTGCAAAGCAATGCCTGCGCCAGAAGGCCCGACAATCACCGCCACGGTTCCGCCACCGGGTCGAACCACTGCAGGCACCAGTATTTCACCCCCCAAAGATTCCACCTTCGCCAGAATGCTATCAAGCTCAGCGTCGTCAGTTACACGCAGATAATTCACCCAGATAGGAGGCAAACCCTTGAAGGGGTTATCCCGGATAGACCCACGCATTTGCTCCTGAGCATTCATCACCACGTAATCGACAGGCTCTTCGACACTACCCAGTCTTTTCTGCTCCATCCGGTAGGGTGCGAGCTGACTGTAGAAAGCCACCGCGCTGTCCACTTCACCCGTCCACAGTTCATGCCAGAGAAAGTCGCCAGACTGGGGCAACTCATCTACATCTACCGGATCGCCGTCTCGCGTTTGTAAGAGAGCAAATAGCGCCCCCTGCGGGTCTGCAACAACGGCTATGTCACCGCGGTCACCCAGCGACGTTGGCGGCGTGAATACTGTACCACCGGAGTCGGCCACCAGAGCAGCGGCTACTTCGATATCGGTCACCGAAAACAGGGCAACCCACTGTGAGATATCGGCCGAGGTAGGCAGTTGTGTCTGATCTATCATGCCGCCTACAAGCTTGCCCTTGTTACGGATCAGGAAGTAGTTGGCGCCCTTCTGCGCCAGGGGCTCGAACTCCCAACCGAACAGTTCACTATAGAAACTCTGTGTCTCCTGCGGTGTATCAGTAATCAACTCATGCCAGATGATTTTTCCCGGAAGGCGATTGCCATCCGCATTGCCCTCTAACGCAGGCATGTTAACGCTGACGGTACTGCAAGCCGTTAACGCTATCCCGACTAGTAAAAGCGTAGCGTATAGTTTTCTCAAGAAATGGTCTCCTGCGTGCGGTGTGACAAAGCCACTATTGCAATTCCCGCGTCGACAGCATGAGTCGTCAAAGTCGGTGTACTGCGCTCAGGTTGCAAAATAGCATAAAAAAAGCTCTTCGCGCATTAGCGGGGAGCAGCCAGAGAATGTTCCATCTTGAAATGCGGCCACTGTAATCGTGGGTATACCCCCGGTAGATCGAACCCCCTTTTGACGATCTTCCGGGGGTATACCCACGATCACAGCGGCCTTCTTCCATTTCGACTCGACTATCCATTACCTATACTCCCTGTGATGTTCCAAGTCGCCGGGAGAGTGCCTGAAATCACCGTCTTATCATCTCGCCCCGCTGGGGTTCCCTCACTCAGTTGCGAGCCAGAAAAGCACTGTCTCGCCTCTTCCTTCGGCGGGTGATTTGCAACGATGATTTCAGCCTCTCTCCCGCCTCACCAGCGGTGAAGCCACAGGATCGATCATATAGCCGCCATTAGCGCGCTCTGAGAGGAGTCGGTGAAGCGGCTGAACTGTCCGTTGCAAGTGCGCGCCGAGGGAGAGGCACGAGACAGCGAAGCGCTTTAAGGCTCGTGACCGAGCGAGGGAATCCCGGAGGGACGCGTGTACAAGACGGGCTGTTCAGGCACTTCAGCGACGGCTTTGGCGCGTCACGGAGAGTCCAGGTAGTGGATAGTCGAGTCGAAATGAGGGGAGGACAGCACGAATGGGGTAAGCCTTCCAAGGGCGTGGGGGTTTGTTTCCAACCAGGGAAGGCTTACCCCATTCGTGATGTCCGCTTAGCAACCTGGAGCATTCACTTGCTCCACCACGCTAATGCGCGAAGAGCCTAAAAAAAGGGGCCACGAAGGCCCCTTGTATTGATGTATTGAAGTTTACCTGGCTTGTTCTTCCAGTATCTTCTGGTTCTTCACCTTCTGGCGCCAGCGATCGCTCATGCTCTTCTTCTGCGCTGGTGGCATGGCCTCGTATGGGACCACGAGGTCGCTGTCGACCGGCCATTCCTCTAGCAACTCAGGATGGTAGTCCTTGGGGTAGTACTTCTGAGGATCGATCTGCTGTTCCCTGACAAACGGTTCCTGAATATCTTCACGTGCGTGGGGCTGTATAGCACGTGATCCGTAAATACCTGCTCCAAATAATGAGGGCCTTGCGCTGGCCCAAGCTGATGGAAGTCCAAAGTCCAACCACGAGCCGCCTGCTCCAACTCATCGAGCTGAGCAAAAGACTGCCGAAAGTATAATTCTGGGTTTAGGGGTTCTGCCACTGCTACTTCCCGGGAAAGATGCAAAGCGCATCAATACGATTTATCTGGACCATCCAGCGATGCCATTTCGGCGATGCTCTTTTCGCCTTTATCCGCATTATAGATTGACCGACAGCACCCGCAAGCTGGACTTATAAGCCTCGGGAACTAGACTCCACTCCCGCATACTGAATAAGAGATGACGCAATGACGCTCCTGATAGCAGGTATTTTACTCTGGTCGCTGGTCCACTTTATTCCCGCTTTGGCACAACCACTCAAGCAATCAATGCTCAGAAAAATGGGCGAGAATGGCTACAAGGGCCTGTTTTCCCTGCTGCTCATCGCCGCCATCCTGATGATGGTTTTCGGCTGGCGCAGTATTGAGGAGCCCAGTTACTTTTATACGTTGCCCCTGTGGACGCGCCACCTGGGCATGCTGCTGGTGCTGCTCGCCTTCATACTGTTCGTCGCCTCGGGCATGCCGACGCGGATCAAGCGGTTTATTCGCCATCCGCAGCTCACCGGCGTGGTGATCTGGGCCGGCGCGCACCTGCTGATGAACGGGGACAGCCGCTCGCTGGTGTTGTTTGGCGGCCTGGGAATATGGGCGCTGCTGGAAATTATATTGATCAACCGCCGGGAGGGCGCATGGCTGAAACCTGAGGTACCCGGCATCGGCCAGGAAGTGAAAATCCTGGTCATCGCCGTGGTTGTTTTTCTCGCGGTGATGTTTGCGCACCCCTGGATCGCCGGGGTGGCAGTACGCTGATCAGAACTGCCCCAACGCCCTGCCCACAGCCTGGAAAAAAGCCATACGCTGGTTGATACGTTCCACGGTGACGTTGTCCGGGGCCAACTTGAGGGCAAGATTCAGCTGCTCCAGCGCAGCCCTCATAGCGCCATTGAGAAAAAAGTACTCCGCCCGGGACTGGTGCAAGCCAAAACGATTGCCGGCCAGGCCCTGGATTTCAGATAGCCAGTACCACAGTGTGACGTTGGTAGGCTTGATCTTGGAATGCGCGGTTAACAACTTGTCAGCGTCGGTGTAGCGCCCGGCATGGAAATACGTTCTGCCGAGCTGGATGGTGACAGGGTGGTTACCCGGCATGATTTCCAGGCCACGCTGCAGCTTGCGAATGGCCTCGTCGAATCGCTGCTGCTGCAGGTCTATCTCCGTCTCGGCAAGGGCATAGGTCAGGTTGGCGGGCTTGAAGTCACGCATGGGTTTGAGCAGTTCACGCGCCTCGGCAAACTCGCCGTTGTTGGTCAATGCCAGGATCAGACCGTACTGGGCGGCGACGGCCTCGGCACCACGACTCGCCTTGCGCCGCTTGCGAAAATGGGTAACGGCTGCGCCGGGGTCATCTATAAAACTCAGCTCTACCCGGGCCCGCATCAGCTGAAACTCGGGGTTATCTTCATACATTCGCTGGGGATACTGCCCCGCCCGGTTGCGGGCATCGGCGATGCGCGTCTCTGTCAGCGGGTGGGTGAGCAGGAATTCCGGTGGCCGGGCCCCGTACTTGCGCGACTCGGCCTGCATTAGTTCGAACATACCGGCAGTGCCATGGGGGTCCATTCCCGCCGCTGCCAGGTTCTGCATGCCCACGCGGTCTGCTTCCTGTTCATGCTGGCGACTGTAGCGCAATGCCGCATCCTGGGAGGCGGCCTGGGAACCTGCAATGGCGGCCATGCCCGCATCACCGCCGCCGGCGGCCACAGCCACCAGACCGGCCAGCATACCTGCCATGGCCATTTTCTGTGACTTCTTGGCATTTTCCTGACTGCGGGAAAAGTGACGTTGGCTAAGGTGGGCAAGTTCGTGGCCGAGCACCGAGGCTAACTGTGCCTCGTTCCTTGCGGCGAGTATGAGGCCGTTGTGTACACCCACCACGCCGCCAGGCACGGCGAACGCGTTAATGGATTTGTTATCTACCAACACCACTTCAAGCCGCCGTTCGCGCAGCTGGCTGGTCTCTGCCAGCCGGTAGATCAAACCCTCCGTGTAGTCCTGTAACTGAGGGTCACTCAAAATGGGTGCCTGTCGGCGAAACTGCATCAGCCAGGCCCTGCCCATGAGGTACTCCTGTGACAGAGGCACCGCATTACCCTCGCCGAAGTCGGGGATGCCCTGTTGCTGGGCTACGACGGTACTGGCCAGCGTCAGGCAGATGGAAGCGACTAGCGCACGCGGGAACATATTTGTCTCCGTATCATTGACGATGCGACCTGTCGGTCACATCGGAGCTTCCTGGCCAAAACTCGCAGGACACGTTCTACAACAGTTCAGTCATGGTAAAGCCGATACCGATGCGATTGGTGCTTTCATCATAGTCGATCAGGCTCTCACCGTAGCCGTTGAAATACTGCACGTAACCGCGGAAACGCCGGGTATTGGGCAGGGGAAACGTCCAGTCCAGCTGTATCGCGCCCTTGTTCTCGCTGTTGAGGTTGTTGCGCAGGGTGAATCCAAGTTGGTGCTGGTTGACCTTCCACACGCCGCTGAGATCACCATAGCCCATGTACTTGTACATACGGGGGTTATCGTCATCTTCCTCATCCTCGGGAATGCGATACCAGGCGCGGCCGGTAAACAGGAAATTGTCGCGCTCAAACAACGCCATCGCCATCACCCGGTTCCAGCTGCGCGACAAAAGTTCACCGCGCCCGTTTGACTGGTGATTCAGACTCAGGCCCAGC
The DNA here is from genome assembly GCA_963845135.1 of uncultured Gammaproteobacteria bacterium. Lineage (GTDB taxonomy): Bacteria > Pseudomonadota > Gammaproteobacteria > Pseudomonadales > Halieaceae > Halioglobus. The sequence goes on from CAWJQW010000001.1 coordinate 179,237, forward strand.
ATGGTGTTGGTGGCGCCCAATACCTGCCAGTCGTTGTCAAAGGTAAGAATTGCCTCGGGCTGGTAGTTGGTCTCGCGAAACGGCGCGGACTCGTCTGTGTTATATACCTGCCACCAGCTCTCCTGGGTGTAGGCACCCCAGAGGTTGGTGCCCTCACCGAGAATGTCCTTCCAGATGATCGCCTTGAAACTGATCTGGAACTTGGCTTCCACATCGTCCATCTCCGCGTCGGGAAAAATCTCTGTCCAGGCCTCTTCATTGATATTACTGTTGTAGGTAACTGGCAGAAAGATAATTGCGCTTGTGCGGCGTCACGATCCATGGATTATCGGCCAGGTTTTCCTCGGCGCTGATTCGCGCGGCAAACAGTTCTTCCTCGGCAGGTGGCGCTACCGGCAGCACCTCTTCCTCAACACTCATCGCAGCCGGGTCTGGCTGTGTCGCCTGCGCCGCCAATGCGTCATAACACGCCAGTCGCTGGAGACTCTCTGTGATAAGCGCGCATTCAGCAAGCGTGGCGGCATTGCCGCTCGATGCCACTGACATACAGACCAGCGGACAGCATAGATAATGCAAATGTTCTCATTCTAATTCACTCGATTTTGGCGTGGGCGTAATGGTAACGGCTGGACCGCCTGTCTGATACGGCGACCCGAACCCAGCGGTAAGATTACCGACAAATCACGGGCGCCCGATCATTTTCTTCAGCATTGCACTCGCCTCGTCAGCCTGCTCGAACAGTTCATCGCAGGGATTTGTCGCTGTTCCCACCCAACGGTCCCAGAGTCCCTCGGCAAGAATGGATAACCCCCCCGTTGCCACGGCAGCGCCGCCTGATATCACCACGCCCTTGGTATTGACGCCCAATCGCGGGTAACTAAAGTTGCCACCCAGCATGAGATAGGGTGTAACTGCCTTTGACGCGCTGATTCCCACGCCCGTGCGCGAACGGGTATTGAACACCAGATTGAGTCGCTCGTTGTTGAGGTCTGCCGTGCCACCCATCGCGATGTCCAGTTTGTCAGTGCGCAGCACCGCGCCGGGGGTAAAGTCGACAAGACCATCTGTAACGACCAGGATCCCCGCGTGACACTCGATATCGGTGTAATTTTCATCGCGAACCTGCGGGTTCAGTTGTGCAAATATTTCCCCGAACACATCCCCGAAGAAAAACATAAGGCCGCGGTTGTCCAGGCGACCTCCGCCGCCACGCGTGGCCAGGGTGCCGTCAAGGCTGGCAGCGAGCTGCCGCAGGGTCGTGCCCTGCCCGGTCAGTGCAGCCCGGTAATAGGCCTGCTCCCGGGTATCGGATGTATCACTCAATAGCCAAATCAATGGCAGGCGACGCGAGTCCAGCGCGAAGCGGGCATAGAGACCGGGCGCGGCGTCACGCAATTCCAACTCCGCGCTGCCAGATGAAAAACCCCCGCCCCACGCCATCTTTTCGCTGACCAGAACGCCGTCGGCAATAGCAAAGCGAAACTCGGCACTGCTGGCCAGGTTTTCCCGCAGAATCATCTCACCGACGCTGAAGGAGAGCTTGCCCTGCAGGTTCTGCAGCCAGTCCCCGCGCAGCGGCGTGTCAGGAATCATCCTTTCCTGCAACTGCTGCGCGGTCAGTGGGGCGTTATCACCCAGGGCGCGAGACCTCTCACTGTCATTGGCTTTAGCGCGCTGCGCCTGGCGCTGAAACGCTTCCACCGTTGATTGCAGATCCAGCTTTTTGGAGTGCAGCTCCACCTGCAAGCGGGCCGGCGCACCGGGCACGTAATGCGCCTCGCCGTGCAAATCACTGCGTGCCAGCTGCCCCTCCAGACCACTTACACTCACACTGCCGTCTTCGCCCATGACCAGATCGGCCTTCACCATGAAGGGCTCGTCCGGCACCTCCACCGTCGAACCCAACAAACCCAGTACGTGACGCGCACGTCGCCCGCTGAGTTGCAGGCGACCACTGAGCTGCGGCTGCTGCAGAGTGCCCTGAATCGCAAAACGGCCCAACAGACGGTTCAGGCCGATTTCCAGCTCCAGCGCGTGCACCTTTAATACTGGCGGCTCCCAGGCCGCCTCCAGGTCGAAGGCAAAGGGCGCGTCCTCACTGGGGTTGCTCGCAGTCCATGGGGAAACCGCTGCGCCCAGCGACTCGCCTGCGCCGCTGATCTCAATAACAGCGCCACGGTAATTATCCTCAAGGGGCAGACGCAATAAGCCCTGGAGACGTGCGTCCCCACTGCGCCCCAGCAACCTGTCCATCTGCAGGGCGCCATCGATGTAACGCAGCTCACCTTGCAGTACGAGTGGAACAACCGCCGGATGACCTGCTGCCAGGGGTAACAGGCGCTTGAGGTCAGGTGTATTAAAGACCAGTTCCAGGACCAGGCCATCAAGAGCGGCGGGGTTACCCAATGTGCCATTGAACGACAGCTGGCTATCGCCGCTGCGCAACGTTGCATGGGGCACGTCCAGTCGGCTGCCTGAACCGCTCAACTGCACATCCAACTCCAGCGGTAGTAAGTTCGTCCCGGCATCCTCCCCAGCGGGGAGCGCATAATCACCACGGATACCCAGCCGCGCATCGAGACCGCTGAACGCGAAAGGATCGGCCAGCGTGCCGTTAAGCGAGATCACCCACTCCTCAAACTGTCCCTCGCCGTGCACGGCAAGCCCCCCGTCGCGCCGTGAGGCATGCCCGGCGAACGACACGGGATGCCCTCGGGACTGACCGTCGATGGCAAACTGCAGGCCCTGACCGCCTTCAAGCTGGCCCGAAAGGTCGACTTGCAGCTCGCGCAGCGGGTCCCTGTAAATTATATGGCTGTCCGTGATGTGTGCCTGTTCGGCGACCACCGGTAACTGTAAACCCTGGCTGCGGGAGGGTGACTTCGCTTGTTCCGGGAATAGCTGCCACGACGGCGCATGATCAGCCGGGGCCAGCAAAGTTGCGCGCAAACCTGATACTTCCAGCTCGCTGATTATGATGGGTCCCGAACGCACCAGCGAAAACAGGTCGATATACGCCCGCGCCTTTCTCAGGCTGAATAGCTCTCGCTCGGCCGCCCACTCAGGGTTGGCTACACTGACCTCCTCGACAGTGAAGCTTGTTTGCCTGCCCAGCTGAAACCCTTCAATGCGCCCGATGCGCACTTCGCGCCCCCATGCAGACGACAAATAGCCCTCGATGTGACGGGTGTCGCGAGTCAATTGCACCAGGGCGACAGCCGCGAGCCCGACCACCAGCAGCAGGACGATACCACCGGCCAGCAGCCATCTCTTCACGGCGCGGCCTGCACCGGTTGGCGGCCCGCCTGCAGATACTCGCGCAGCCGCAGTTGGGCGTCATCCCCAAAGAGTATCTCGCAGGCCTCCGCCAGCCCGGGCGCGTCTGCAATATCGCGCTGGCGAATCACCTGCTCGATTTTCGAGCGGCGGCGCATAAAGTCTTCCAGCTTCACAATCATTTCCCGGCGCGCCGCCAACTCGATTTCGCAGCGGGTGTACTCGGCCTTTTCAATCAGCAATCGAGCGCATGACTCATCTTCCCGGATACGCTCCAACAAGCCAAAGGCGCCGTCCCATAGCGGCGCCAGAACCGCTCCGACAGTGGTTCCGACGAGCTGGGATCCGTCAGTTTGTCGAGGTCCATCAGCTTGGCCTGCAACATGAACTCTCGCCGCTGGCTGGCAGCCGGCTCACCATACCAATGGTTTTCCGGGTAGGGGACAGTCACGCCCATCGCGGCCACTTTCTCCGCCACCTCATCTCCCACGTTCAGGCAATCGGTAAGCTTGCCGCCGAAAATAGTGAGATGCCGGTGGTGCTCGCTCTGCCTCAATCACGTGCTTGCGTGACAGTTTGACCCAGTCAGCCACGCCACCCGTACCCTCTGTCGCCAGCGGCCGCACCCCGACCCGCTCGGCCATCATGTCATCACTGGTGAGCGGCTGTTCCAGGTCCAGCAGGGCGTTGACGTTATCCAGGACAAACTCGCCGGTCCTCATCGGTGACACCCACCTCCGGGTCTTCCACCTGGGTATCAGTTGTGCCAATACAGGTTTTGGGGCCCATGGGAATCAGGAAGAACAAGCGGCCATCGCTGGCAAAAAAAGTCAGCACGCGCTTGTTATCAGTCACCCGGTCCACGATCAGGTGTACTCCCTTGGAGAACAGGTGGTGGTGATCCGTGGATTCGCCGCTAAGCTGGTTGTGGGCATCCGCGTAGGGTCCACAGGCATTGATCAATACCCGCGAGCGAATCTCGAAGTTCGCGGCCACTGACTGCGTCCCGGGCAGAGGTGTACCGAGCTCACCCTCCCGCCGGCTGCCCAGGGACTCAACATAATTGGCCGCGATACAGCCATAGTTCAAGGCCTTGCGAACAAAGTTGAAGACAAAGCGCGCGTCATTGTCGTACAGGTAGCAGTCGGAATACTCCAGGCCACCGGCAGCGTTCGCTGGTATTGACCACCGGCTCCAGCCGCTTCAGATGGCGCGGCGCGTGACATAGCGTGGTGGCCGCGTCTTGAAGCGGCCCATGATCCAGTACAGCACGGCGCCCAAAAACACAAAGAAAGACCAGAAGCGAAAGCCCGCTGGCAATGGTAGTAAAAAAACGTATTTCCTTAACCGTGGAGGGGTAGGCCCGCATCAGCTCATTGCGCGACTTGCACAGCTTGTTGACCAGCAGGTACTCATGGCTCTCCAGGTACTTGATACCGCCCCAGGCCAGGTTGGAGGAACTTGAACTGACGCCGCTGGCGAAGTCTTCCCGGTCGATCAACGCCACCTTTACCCCGCGCCCGGCGCGAGCCGCCGCGGCCACGGCGCCGTTGATACCGCCGCCGACAATGAGCACGTCGTAAACCTGCTCGGTCAGCTTTTCCAGGTTGGTTTTACGCAGACTGATGGCCATGAATTCCCCTCTCTGAACAGCTCACTCTACAAGCTCCAGTGCGCATCGCATAGGGCTACAAACCGAGAGGCACTGCGGCTCAACTGCTTGCCGGCACGATAATAAAGCCCTACCTGCTTGTCGATGGTGCCAAAGGACACGTCGTCAATGATATGGAAAGTTGTCGCAGTCCGGGTGTTCCTGCAGCAGCTTGCCGGTCGATAAAAGTCACGCCCATGCCTTCGCGCCACCATGTAGATGCGCAGCAGCAGACTGCTCACTTCCCAGACCGTACTGAACTGGTCACGCAGTCGCTGGATGGAGGGCCGCATGTCAGGGCTATCCAGGGCCGAGGTGATCAGCGGCGTCTGTTTGAGCGCATCGGCATCTCCGCGTTTCATCTCCTCAAAGCGGGGGTGCCCGGGGCTGACGACCAGGTGGCGGAGTCCGAATACAGCGGCACGGTGGCGAAAGCCTGCATATCTTTCTGGAAAGGCCCGAACCCCAGCTCCGCATTCCCCGCCAGCACCGCGTAAATAATATTGCGCGCCGGCATTTCCGCCAGCTTGCATGCGCACCTGCGGGTTCTCGCGATAGTAGGCGCTGATCAGGCCGGGCGCATGAAAGCGGTTGATCGAGGCGCTCAGGGCAAGGCTCAGGGTTTCCGACTGTCCCTGGCGCAGCTGGGCGATATCTTCCAGCGCTTGCTGTTCGCCGGTCAGCACCTCGAAGGCATGATCAAACAGGCGGCGTGCCGGCATCGGTCAGGCGCAACTCCTTGCCGCGGCGAATCAGTGGAGTCCCAACTTGCTCTCCAGGCCCGCCACCGCCTGGCTCACGGCCGACTGGCTGATATGCAGGGCCTCGGCGGCACGGCGAAAGCCGCCCTCTTCTATGACCGCGCGAAAGGCGCGTAACTCACTGTTTTCAAAGCGCATATAAGCACTACTTATGTGTTGATAAGTAAGATTAACCCAACTAATCAATTCCGCCGCTATAATGTGAAAAATTACCAAATTACGGAGCCTGCACCATGACCGATCCCCAAAGCGTTTTTTCCACCGACCTGGCCGGCATCGTCGTCGGTGAAACCGCCATCTCCGACGTGCAGGGCGAAAACGGCCTGCTCAGCTACCGCGGCATCGACATCAATGACCTGGTTGGCGTGCCCTTCCTGCACGTCGCCTGGCTGGTCGTTTTCGGCGAATGGCCGACAGAAGGTGAGAAGCGCAACCTGCTCAAAACCTTTATGTGCAATCACGCCCGCCTCAGCCATGCCGAGAGCAGGACTTGCTCGGCCAGGTGCCGCGCGACCTGCACCCGATGTTGATGCTGCAGGGCATGGTTCCCCTGCTGCAAATGCCGGAGGAGGAGACCCTGGGCCGTGGCATGGACGCCGAGCAGGGCCTGTTCATTGCCGCCAAGATATCTGCGCTGATCGCCGCGCACTACCGCCTGAGCCAGAACAAGGTCATCCTGCATCCCACTGCCGGCAAATTGCGCCACGAAAACTTCCTCACCATGTTCCACGGCAAGTCGCCCACCGCGGAGCAGGTGCGCATGCTCGACGCCGCGCAAATTCTGCAAATGGAACACAGCTTCAACGCCGGCACCTTTGCCGGCCGCGTCTGCGCCAGCACCCTGGCGCCCATCCAGTCATCTATCTCCGCCTCTATCGGCACCCTGTTCGGCAGGCTGCACGGCGGTGCTGATCAGGCGGCACTGGAGATGGCTATGGAGATCGGTAGCCCAGAGAAGGCCGAGGCCTATGTGCAGGACTGCCTGGCCAACAAGGTCAAGATTATGGGCATGGGCCACCGCGAATACCGCACCGTGGACCCCCGCGCCAGGATCCTCAAGCCCATGGCCGTGGAGCTGTGTCGCGACGACGAGAGTAAAAACCTGTTGGCCACCCTGGTGGCAGTGGAGGACGCCTGTCAGCGAAGCCTTTGGCGAACGGGCAAGGAAATATGGGCCAACGTGGAGTTCTACAAGGGCGCCGTTTTCCACAGCCTGGGTATTCCCCCCACTACTTCACCGCCATGTTTGCCATGGCCCGGGTCTACGGTTACATCGCCCACTTCCTGGAATTCCGCGAGCAGAACTGCCTGATTCGCCCACGTGCAACCTATGTGGGTTCACCCCCGCAATCGCAGAGACCAGTCAGCTGCCTGAATTTCGCCAGCGCGGCCGCCCGGCCGCGCTCACGCCTGATTGCATAGCGCGCCAAGTGCCCGTATAACTTCGGTGACACGCCGCTGTTCTGGACTCTTGGTATGCGCCCCTTTATCGCATTGTTTTTGACTTTATTTGTCGCCGCCTGCGGTGATCCTTCGGCTGGCCAGGCACTGGGTACGCTGGAGCGCGATCGCGTTGTACTCAAAGCCACCGCCAACGAAATTATCCTTGAACAACCTATCCTGGAAGGCACCCTGGTCGCCGCCGGCACATTGATCGTACAGCTTGATGACACGCGTCAAAAGGCCGTGGTCGCCAGAGCCGAGGCCGAAGTAGCCAAGGCTGCAGCGCTGCTGGAGGAACTGCGCAATGGCGCCAGACCCGAGGAAATCGCCGCCGCCAGCGCACGAGTGGCGGGCGCCCGCGCGGCACTGGTCGAGGCGCGTACCAACTACGATCGCGCCGTGTCCCTGGTGGCACAAAAACTGGCTGCCCAGGCAGAACTTGACCGGTCTCTGGCAGGGCGCGACGAGGCCGAGGCCAACCTGGAGTCTGCCCAGGAAGAACTGCTGCGCCTGACCAACGGCACACGCCAGGAGCAATTGGACGCGGGCGCGGCTGCCCTGCAATCGGCGCAGGCCCAACTGGCGCTGGAGCAACATCTGTTGTCCGAACTCAGCGTGGTCGCCACGCGAGATGCCTACCTCGACAGCCTGCCGTGGAACGTGGGGGAGCGCGTTAACACGGGAGCGACCCTGGCCATTATGCTCGCCGGCGACGAGCCCTACGCCCGGGTCTATGTGCCAGAGCCCTATCGGGCCCGCCTGCACATTGGTGACACTTACCCCATACATGTCGACGGCGTGGCTGACATACTGCAGGGCACGCTGCGCTGGATCGCCACGGAACCTGCGTTCACACCCTACTACGCACTCAATGCCAGCGACCGGTCGCGCCTGGTTTACCTGGCAGAATTCGACCTGGACGACGCGGATTCGCTGCCCAGTGGCGTGCCCGCACAGGTGCTGCTGGACAATGACTGAAACCGCCATTGTTACCCGCGGCCTGAGCAAACGCTTTGGCGACCTGCTTGCTGTGGACAAGCTCGACCTGGACATTCCTTACGGCCAGATCTATGGCTTTCTCGGCCCTAATGGATCGGGAAAAACCACCGCCATTCGCATGCTCTGTGGCCTGCTCACCCCTTCGGCGGGGGCAGTGGACGTCCTCGGGCTGGAGATTCCTGCTGCCGCCGAAGCCCTGCGGCGGCGCATCGGTTACATGACGCAAAAATTCTCCCTTTATGACGACCTCACCGTCGTCGAAAACATGCAGTTCATGGCACGTATTCACGGCCTGAGCCGGCAACAGGCAAACCAGCGCATCGCCGACTTACTCGATCGCTATGCGCTGCAATCCATGAGTGAACGCCGCGCATCGGCCATGAGCGGAGGGCAACGCCAGCGTCTGGCGCTGGCCGTCGCAACACTGCACTCCCCGGACCTGCTGTTTCTTGACGAGCCGACTTCCGCCGTTGACCCGGAGAACCGCCGGGACTTCTGGGAGAAGCTGTTTGACCTGGTAGACGAAGGTAAAACGGTTCTGGTGTCCACGCATTACATGGACGAGGCAGAGCGCTGTCACCAGCTGGCAGTACTGGAAACGGGCCGCCTGCGCAGGCAGGGCGCACCGCATCAACTGATGTCTGCGCTGGACCAGCGGGTTATCGAAATTCGCGGCGATAACCTGCGCCAGGTCAAGGCGAGCGCCCTGCAACTGCCGCAGGTGCAATCCGCGGCCCAACAGGGCATGCAATTGCGCGTATTGCTGACGGAGAACGCCGCACCCGGGGCTATTGAACAACTGCAAAAACAACTGCAACACGCATCACTTACGTTCAGCCTGGCCCGACCCAGCCTGGAAGATGTGTTTGTCGACTGCACCCGCGGAGACACCCTGCGATGAGCAGCAGTAGACGCATCACCGCTGTTGCCGGCAAGGAACTCAAGCAGCTGTCCCGGGATCGGGTGACCTTTGGCATGGTAGTCATGATTCCGCTAATACAGCTGTTGCTGTTTGGCTACGCCATCAACACCATGGTGCGCAACATTCCGGTGGCAGTCGTTGACCTCAGCGGTAGCGCGGCCGCCCGGGTCATTGCCGAACAAGTACGCGTTACCCAGGTGGTGGATATTGTGGCCACCTACAACACGCCGGCGGAAGCAGAAGCGGCCATCATCGCCGGCAAAATTCGCGCCGCCCTGGTACTGCCCCACGACCTGCCACAACGCCTGGCGGGCGGCGAGACCGCCGGGCAGTGGCTGGTGGACGGGTCCGACACCATGGTGGGTTCGGCCCTGCTATCACTGCGCAGCATGCCGCTGAGACTGGAGGCCGGTGCGCCGCCAGGAGCCTACCAGGCGCAATCACCCACGTTCGAGGTCGCCCTGTTTTTTAATCCGGAGCGCCGCTCACAGGTCAATGTGGTACCGGGGCTCACTGCAATCATCCTGACCATGACCTTGATCCTGTTCACCTCCGCAGCTCTGGTGAGGGAACGCGAACGGGGCAACATGGAATTGCTGATCACCACACCGATCCACCCACTGGAGCTGATGATCGGTAAACTGGTTCCCTATATCTTTGTTGGGATCGTACAGATCACCATCATCCTCGGACTGGGAAGGCTGATCTTTGACGTACCGCTGCACGGCCGCTTTGCAGACCTCGCGGTGATCACGCTGGCATTCATCGGCGCCAGCCTCACCCTGGGTCTGCTGATATCAACCGTGGCCAGAACCCAGATGCAGGCCATGCAGATGACGGTATTCATTCTGATGCCGTCGATTCTGCTCAGCGGCTTTATGTTTCCCTATGACGCCATGCCCCGGGTGGCACAATACATCGCAGAGCTGCTGCCAGCGACACACTTCATCCGCCTGATACGCGGGGTTTACCTGCGTGGTGCGGATGCCTCCCAACTGCTGCCCGATATCCTATGGCTGCTGGGCTTCACCGCACTGATGCTGGTTATTGCAACCAGGCGTTTCCAGAAGACCCTGGACTGATTGCCTCAGCCCTCGAAGCCGGCTAGAGACACCTGGCCTGAAACCGCCAATTCGAGGCTTTGGCTGTCGCCAGATCTAGCGCAGGCGATATTGCTCAAAAGTCTGGCGGGCTCCCAGCACATCCAGGTTACTTTCCTCACCGTCCATTTTAAGCACGGCGTCCAGCTTTCTGTAGCGAACGTAAACAACGCCGTCGCTGCCCTTCTCGTAAAAAAGTGCCTTCACGGCTACTTCGGCCTTGTCGCTGAGGACCTGTGCATCAGTCACTCGCAGCTGATTGTCCGACATCTCAAGGGTTGCTTCACCATCGATGTCCCTGATCGTCAAAAGTTTCGATAGCCAGACGGGGGAGATACTGCGGTTTTCAAACAACGCGACCAGGGGTCGCGTGTCGCTCACGGTTAGGGCTGCGTCGGCGCTCAACCAAACTGGCAGGTCAAAGACCGCTTCAGCGCGCTCGAACATTACCTTGGCCGACCATAGCTGATCATCAAAGCTCTGCTTCTCGCCGGCGACGCTCACCTTGTCCAGGGTAATACTGGACCCGTCGATCTTTACGCGCATCTCCCTTGGCACACCTCCAGCGAGAACCAGGTCAACCGCCAGGTCACCCTCGAGGTCCTCACCGCGTGCTCGCATGCCAAGCTCGCTACCCCTGAGCTGCAGCCCACCTTTTATATCGCTAACGCCGGCAAAGACGTCCGCGTCGAGACTGGCGGTGCCGCCAGTGAATTGAAAGCTGGTATCCGCGGGCAGGTAATCATTGAGCACGGCCATATCCAGCAGAGTTGCGTCTTCAACGCCCAGCAGCAGGGTACTTTGCTCGCGTCTTGCACGGTACTGCTCGCTGTTGACCAGCGTATCGAAGTTCAAACCCTCGTCGGGAACAACATAGTTGGAACCGCTATAAGCCAGGTTGAGGCCGTCACCACTGAGGAAAGGGTCATGGTCTCCGTCGCGAATGACAGTGAAAGTGTCATAGCTAATCGCCAGCGTCAGGGGCTCATCCTCCTGCTGCGGGGTGCTCAGATGCACAGCACCTTCCCCCAGCGCCTGCATCTTGCTTGCATGCACCGAAAGACCTTGCGCGCGGGCCCAGAGGTCGGTGCCGGAGAGGACAAAGCCCCGGGCATAGTGCAAACGACCGCGAACATGGCCTGCGCCTTCGATCAGCAAATCCCCAAGGTTACCCGTGAACAGGTTGATAAAAGCAAGGCTGGGTACAAACAGATCCAGCTGTGCGTCCGTCTCAAGAAACGGCAACATTTTGACGCCCTTGTTCTTCCTCGGTACAAAAGGCGCAAAGGCCAGACGGCCGGACACGGTGCCACCCTGGGTCAATGCCGAGTCATTGTTGAGGAAGGCGGGGGCCACCTGCAGGTCAATGTCCCTGACATCGAGGCTGAACGCACCGCCCTGGGTTCGGTACGACAGGTCAACAAGCGCACTCCCGTCTGCGGAGCCGCGCAGGTTATAAATCCAGTAATCAATCTGTCCGCGGGCCACACCCTGCTTCAGCGCTATCCGCCATGGCCGCTTGTGCTTGCGAGCGGAAGTATCTACCGGCGCAAGTGCCCTGTCGCCAATGTCGGGGAAATAGGCCTGCACCGCGCTGTAGTCCCGGTCAGCCTTTAGCCGTGGGCGCTGGCGGTAAGCAACATTGAGCGCGTCTACGGAGCTGATGTTTACACGCTTGGCCAGTAACGGCAGCAGCGCGATATTGCCGGAGGCGGCCTCGGCACGTACTTCCCACTGCTGGGTGCGGCTCTGGCCATGCGCGCGAATATCGCGGGCGTTGACGTGAAAAGGGTACCAGCTCCAGGCATTTTCCCAGGCCACGTGGAACTTCTCCGGGCGAATGCGGTTGACCAGGTTCTGGGTAATATCCAGTTGCAGGGCTGCGTTGACCAACACCAGGTAAGCAAACTCCAGCGCAATCAACAGTTTTACCGCGCGCAGCATAACCCCTGGCGTAGTGTTCAAGCCAATTCCCACGACTGTTTTCCTGCAACGGCGAGCCGTCGCAAGGTAATTAATACCATCTTTATCTCATCAAACCGCCATGAACCTGTCGCTAAAATACCCGCCGGAAAAATGATGCCACCGTAAAAGGAGATACACCATGTCAAAGCAACTTTCCCTGCGCCTGCTGCTGAGCAGCCTGCTCGCACTTGGTGCCAATGCCGCGATGGCCGACGGTACAGGCTTCTTCATCGCCGGTGGCGGCAACTACGCCGAACTGGACGCCACCATTGAAGACGATATCGATTTCGACGATGACCTGGAAGCATTTTTTGACGACAAAGCAGCAGGTTACAACCTGGGCGCGGGCTATCGCTTTAACAAATGGCTTGCAGTCGATGCTGCCTACTGGGATCTGGGCGAATTCAAGTCGGACGAACTGAACAACGGCCAGAAGATAGGCTTTGATACGTCCGTCTGGACGGTTGGCGGCATCGTATCTGCCCCGCTGTGGATCCTCGACGTCTACGGGCGCGCGGGTGCGGCCATGTGGGATGTGGATTCGCGCTATATCGACGAGGACGGCACCGACCTCTACTACGGGGCCGGCGTGGCGCTGAACATATTCGGCAGCCTGGATGTGTATGCCGAGTATGTGCGCTTCGATGCCGACGAGGCTATCGATTCGTTTGGCCTGGGCCTGCGATTCACCTTTTGATTTTCCGGCGCCCCGCAATGCGGGGCGCTTTCCCCCAGCGGCCGTTCCAGCGCCGCTTTGATGCTTAAAACCTTGTCCTGTGATAACAAAGCCGCCCATGGCACATGCTACTATTTCGTTTTTAGCAACCAGTCGGAAACCGTCATGATCTTTCGGCAACTGTTTGATTCTGCCTCATCCACCTACACCTACATCCTCGGCTGCTCGCAGACGCGCGAAGCCGTGGTTATCGACTCCGTGTTCGAGCGACACGCCAGAGACAGCGCACTGATTCGTGAACTGGGGCTAAAGGTCAGATATGCGCTGGATACCCACGTGCATGCGGATCACGTGACGGGCAGCTGGTTGCTGCGCGAGTCGCTGGGCGCGCAAACCGTCATCGCGCGCAGCGCGGAAGTAGCGGAGGCAGACATAGCAGCAGACCACGGCGATGTATTCGCTTTTGGCAATGAATCTGTCAGCGTACGCGCAACGCCCGGCCACACCGACGGTTGCCTGAGCTTTGTCACCCGGGAGCAGGACATGGTCTTCACCGGCGACTGCCTGCTGATCCGCGGCGCCGGTCGCACAGACTTCCAGGCCGGCGATGCCCATCTGCTTTGGCGCAGTATCCGGGAACAGGTTTTTACCCTGCCCGACACGTGCCTGATCTACCCGGGACACGACTATGACGGCAGGACGGTATCCACCGTAGCCGAAGAAAAAGCGTTTAACCCCCGAATTGGGGGCGAAGCACGCGAAGAGGACTTCGTCGGCTATATGAGCAACATGAACCTGCCCCACCCGCGCCTTATTGATATCGCCGTGCCGGCCAACTTGCGCGGCGGCAAGCCCGAAGGCGGGCAGGCTGCGCAGGAGATTACCTGGGGGCCTGTCAACGTCAGCTTTGCCGGAATTCCGGAGATACTCCCGGACTGGGTGGCCAGGCACCAGCAGGACCTATTTCTGCTCGATGTGCGCAGCGAAGGCGAATTCAAGGGTGAGTTGGGGCACCTGGCACAGGCCACGCTGATTCCCCTGGAGCAACTGCGAGAGCGACTGGCAGAGATACCGGGCGACAAGCCCGTCATTGCCATCTGCCAATCGGGCAAGCGCTCGGCCATGGCGGCACAAATCCTGATAAAAGCCGGCATCGACAGGGCGGCCAACCTTGCCGGCGGCATGATTCAGTGGAACCGCCTTGGTTTGCCAGTGGTGGAATGACCACGGATAGCAAACATCCGACCAGGTAGCCCCTTGGTCAGTTCAGCTCCGAATCCGCAGCCACCGATGCCTCTACCAGGCTTGCAGGCGTCCCCGTAAGCAGGTAAATCGTGGTCTCCGGTATCTCGGTTAGCACGGATTCGGGCTGCGCGGAAAACCTCCAGCCATCGGCCTCGAACTGGTTGAAGGCAGTATCACTCTGGAATACCAGAATCGCCACCAGACCTGCGGCTGCCGCCGCATCGCCTCCCGGCCCCGGCAGCAAAGTGTAGTAGCTATCGCGGCCAGATCGATTGAGCCGCAAGATGCCGCCTATCCGCCGACTGGAAACCAGGCCCAGGTCAAGGCCTACGGGCGCAAAAACAGCATAACCGCTCGCGCTCTCCAAAAGCTGTTGCGAGCCAGGCTGTTCCCTGAACACTTTTCTCAATGCTTTCAAGCGAGCATCCTGCAGGGCCTTCTGCTCAAGTTGGACATCTCTTTGCACATCTGGCGAGGACATCACCGGGGCCACCAACCCCAACAGCATGGACATTAGAATAACCCTGGACAACTTCATGGCTTACGTTTCGGCAACTCACGGGACTGCAAGTGTAACGGCAGGCGACCGCAGTGCCCATAGTTGCCGGCTCAACAATGCAAGACGGAATGGGCGTTGAGGTAGAAGCCGGTGAGTTCGTTTAACCCAAAGCACTGTTTTCCACCTATAATCAGATCACCCGAAAAAAAACTGGCTAACGAATGACCCCAATTCTTCCACGGCTTTTGGCCGTTCTACTTACCACTGTCGCCCTGGCCGCCTGCACCGGTGGCGAGTCAAATGTCGAGATCGGCAATCGCACCGGCGTGCTTCACTTTGGCAACGGTTCAGAACCCCAGGGCCTGGACCCGCACGTGGTGACCGGGGTCCCGGAAAACAAGTTGGTGCGAGCCATGTTCGAGGGGCTGGCGGTGAAGAACCCCTGGACCCTGGAGCCGGAACCCGGTGTCGCCAAGTCCTGGGACATATCCGCAGACGGCAAGGTGTACACCTTTCATATCAATCCGGAGGCCAGGTGGTCCAACGGTGAACCGGTAACCGCCAGTGATTACGTCTGGTCATGGAACCGGGCGCTGCACCCCTCCATGGGCAACCAGTACGCCTATATGCTGTACCCCGTGGTCAATGCCGAGGCCTTTTCCCGGCGGGAGATCGAGGACTTCTCTGAGGTTGGGGTCAAGGCACTGGATGAGCAGACCCTGCAGGTGACGCTCAACGCCGCAACACCCTATTTCCTGCAACTGATGGATCACTACTCCACTTTCGCCGTGCATCCCGAAACCATACTCAAGCACGGTGCCATGACCGACCGCTACACCAAGTGGACACGCGTGGGCAACATGGTCAACAACGGCGCGTTCAATCTGAAAGAGTGGGCATTGAACCGTCGCATCGTGGTGGAGAAGAGCGACACCTACTGGGACCGGGACAAGGTGCGCCTCAATGGCGTCGTTTTCTATCCCACCGAGAACATCGTTTCCGAAGAGCGCATGTTCAGAGTGGGCCAGCTGCATACCACCGGCACAGTGCCCCTGGACAAGATCCCCGCCTACCAGGCCATGGAAAACACGCCCTATGTGCAGTCCCCCTACCTGGGCACCTACTTTTACCTGATCAATACCAAACGCCCGCCGCTGGATGACGTGCGCGTGCGCCAGGCGCTGTCGATGACAATAGACCGGGTACAGCTCAACGACACGGTATTACAGAAATCGAACTTCCCGGCCTATAGCATCACTCCGCCGGACACCATGGGCTACAACCCGCCAAAGCTGTTCGATTATGACCCGGAGCTGGCACGGCAGTTACTGGCCGATGCGGGCTACCCTGACGGCGAAGGCTGGCCGGACGTGGAACTGATTTACAACACCAATGAAAGCCACCGCAAACTCGCGGTGGCGCTGCAGCAGATGTGGAAGGACAAGCTCAACATCAAGATCACTATCTCCAACCAGGAGTGGAAGGTCTATCTCGATTCCGTGGACAACATGGATTTTGATATCGCCCGCCGCGGCTGGATTGGTGACTACGTGGACGCCAATAACTTCCTCGACCTGTATATAACTGATGGCGGCAATAACAACACTGGCTTCGCCGACCCGCGCTATGACGAAATGATTCTGCAGCTGGCGCCGCAGGCAAAGACCCAGGAAGAGCGCTACCGCATATTTTACGAGGCGGAAACCATGCTCATGGAGCAGATGCCCATATTGCCCATCTTCACCTACACCAGTAAAAAACTCATGCACCCCAGTGTGCGGGACATGCCATCCAACCTGATGGACTCCCTCAACCTCAAGTATGTATGGCTGGACCCCGATTGGGACAAGGGGTCAACTGAATGACGTGCATGACGTCATTCCTCGCGAACAACATCCATAACCTGGAGAAACATCTATAATGTGGCGCTTTGTTGGTATCCGCCTGTTGCAGGCGATTCCCGTGATCCTCGCTGTGGTCACGGTCACCTTCTTCCTGGTGCGCGTTGCTCCGGGCGGGCCCTTCTCCGCAGAAAAAGCCGTGTTGCCAGAGGTGAAGGCCGCGCTGGAAGCACAGTACCGCCTTGACCTGCCGCTGTTTCAGCAATACACCGCCTACCTCGGTGACCTTGCGCAGGGAGAGTTCGGCCCCTCGTTCAAATACCCGGGCCGCAGTGTCAACGAACTTATCGGCGCCGGCCTGCCGGTCACCGCAGAACTGGGATTCTATGCCTTGCTGGTGGCGGTAATCATTGGCGGCTTTGCCGGGGTGATCGCGGCGCTAAAACCAAATACGGCGCAGGACTATATACCGATGACCGCGGCGATGATCGGTATCTGCATGCCCTCTTTCCTGCTGGGGCCCTTGCTGGTGCTGGTTTTCGGTATCTATCTCGACTGGCTGCCGGTCTCGGGGTGGGGAGACATCCCGGGCGATAAAATTCTGCCGGCCATCACCCTGGGCTCCGGCTACGCCGCTTATATTGCGCGCTTGTCCCGCGCAGGCATGCTTGAAGTGATGTCCCAGGACTATATTCGCACCGCCCGGGCCAAGGGCTTGCCCGAGTGGCAGGTGGTGGTTAAACATGGCCTGCGGGGCGGCCTGATTCCCGTGGTCGCCTTCCTGGGACCCGCCTTTGCGGGTTTGCTCGCCGGCTCCTTCGTGGTCGAAACCATCTTCCAGATACCGGGCCTGGGGCGCTTTTATGTGCAAGCCGCCTTTAACCGGGACTACACCATGATCCTGGGCACCACCGTATTCCTGTCCACCCTGATCGTGCTCTTCAACCTGCTATCGGACATCCTCGCTGCCTGGATGAACCCCCGACTGCGCGCACAGTTCGGGGAGAACTAGGGGCTCTCATGACTACAGACATTATTCAAGATATCACCGAAGCGGAGCAGGGCTCTTCCCTGTGGCATGACGCCTGGCTGCGACTGCGCAAGAACCGACTGGCACTGGCAGGGGGCATCCTGCTGGTGGCCTTCAGCGTTATCGCCCTGCTGACTCCCTGGATTGCGCCCTATGCCTACGACGCCCAGAACCTGGACCTGGGCGCCAGTCCGCCCTCTGCGCAGCACTGGCTGGGTACGGATATTTTCGGCCGGGACCTGCTCACACAAATTATGTATGGCGGCCGGGTTTCCCTGGCTGTGGGCTTTGTCGCCACCTCCGTCGCGCTGCTGATCGGGGTGACCTGGGGAGCCATTGCCGGCTATGTGGGTGGCAAGGTTGACGCAGTGATGATGCGCCTGGTCGACATCATGTATGCCCTGCCCTTTATGATTTTCATTGTGCTGTTAATGGTTGTCTTCGGACGCAACATCCTGCTGCTGTTCCTCGCCATCGGCGCGGTAGAGTGGCTGACCATGGCGCGTATTATGCGCAGCCAGGTGCAGCAGCTGCGTCAGCAGGAGTATGTCGAGGCCGCCATTTCCCTGGGACTGCCGCCCAGCACCATCATTCGCCGTCACCTGATCCCCAATGCGCTGGGGCCCATCATCGTCTACACCACACTGACTATTCCATCGGTGATGTTGCTGGAGGCTTTCCTCAGCTTCCTGGGGCTGGGCATACAGCCGCCGCAGACCTCGTGGGGACTGCTTATTTCCTACGGCGCGGAGACCATGGAAGAGTTTCCCTGGCTGCTGATTTTCCCCGGCCTTGCTCTGACCCTGACCCTGTTCTCACTGAACTTCCTCGGTGACGGATTGCGCGACGCACTTGACGTGCGCAGGAGTAAAGACTGATGAGTCTGCTTGAAGTCAAAGACCTGGCGGTCAGTTTTGTCACCCGCATGGGCACCAACAAAGCGGTTGATGGTATCTCCTTTGCGGTGGAGACCGGCAAGATCACCGCAATCATCGGCGAGTCAGGGTCAGGCAAGTCCGTCGCCTGCTATTCCATGCTGGGGCTGGTACCCATGCCCCCCGGGCGCATCGACGGCGGGACTGCCCTGTTTGAAGGGCAGGACCTGCTGCAAATGAGCGAGCAGCAGTTGCGGGAAATTCGTGGCCGTGACGTCGCCATGATTTTCCAGGACCCGATGACCTGCCTCAACCCGTTCATGACCATCGGCAAACAGCTGATGGAGCCGCTCTTCTACCACAAGAAGGTGAGCAAGGAGCAGGCCAGGCAGCGCGCCCTGGAGTTGCTGGAAGAGGTGGGCATTCGCGACCCGGAAACCACCTTCGAAAACTACCCGCACCAGTTCTCGGGCGGTATGCGCCAGCGGGTGATGATCGCCATGGCGCTGATCAACGAACCCAAGCTGCTGATTGCCGACGAGCCGACCACGGCATTGGACGTGACCATTCAGGCGCAGATACTCAAACTGATCGCCGACCTGCAGACCAAGCGCGACATCGGGGTGATCTTTATCTCCCACGACCTGGCAGTGGTCGCCGATATCGCCGACCAGATCATCGTAATGCAGCAGGGCAAAGTGGTGGAAGGGGGTGACTCCGAGCATATCTTCCACCACGCCGAGCACCCTTACACCCGGAAACTGCTAGCCGCTATTCCCGCTGACAGCAAAACCCCGATGGAGAGCGAACCGGAAACCCTGATTGAGGTGCGCAAGCTGTGCACCTGGTTCGACCAGGGCAAGCACAAGGAGCCGGTAAAGGCGGTCAATGAAGTCAGTTTCGATATCAAGCGCGGCGAGGTGCTGGGCCTGGTGGGCGAGTCGGGTTCCGGTAAGTCCACCATCGGTCGTTCCATTCTGCGACTGGTGCCTGTGACCTCGGGCAGCGTCAACTTCGATGGCACGGATGTCACCACCCTGCAGGGGGGTGACCTGAAAGACTTCCGCCGCCGCATGCAGATGATTTTCCAGGATCCCTTCGCGTCACTGAATCCGCGCATGACGGTATTCGATACGCTGGCGGAACCGCTGTTGCTGCACGGTATAGAAACACGCAAGTCCGTCGCCAGCGGCGTGCTCAAGCTGATGGATGACGTGGGTCTGGCGCGCAATTTCGTGCGCAAGTACCCGCACGAGTTTTCCGGCGGCCAGCGCCAGCGCATCGCTATCGGCCGCGCGCTGGCAACGCGCCCCGAGTTTATCGTCGCGGATGAGCCGGTGTCGGCGCTGGATGTGACCATTCAGGCACAGATTCTCGACCTGATGCAGGAACTGGGCAAGGAGTATGGCTTGACCATGCTCTTCGTATCCCACGACCTGGCGGTGGTGCGGCACCTGGCTGACCGTATCCTGGTACTTTACAAGGGCGAGATCGTGGAGCAGGGCAGCGGAGAAGACCTGTTCGAGCGACCACAGCAGGAATATACGCGGCAGTTGCTCAGTTCCATCCCGGGTCGTGCGCTGCTGGACTAGCCCGCACATCAGTCAGCAATCCTGACACCGGGGCGCCCTGCAGGGCTGGGTACACCTTGCACTGACACGTCACAGCACTTGCACTCACCAACGGCATTGACTAGCTTTGTCGTTCACGCCTCCCGAGTAGCCAAGATGTTTGCGGTGATATTCCGCGCTGAAATCGCGCGATTGGACGGCCCATACCTCGCCGCGGCCAGCGCCCTGCGTAACCGCAGGGACGCCATGCAATACGAGCGCACAACATGGCGATAGCAATTGACCACGATGGCGTCTGTGCACTGATCCGTGACGCAGCGGCCCAGGATATACTCCCGCTGTGGCGTAACCTTGAAGATCACCAGATTGAAGAAAAACGGCGCAACGACGTGGTCACCGATGCCGACAGGCACTGTGAGCAACGCCTTAGCCAGGCATTAGCCGCCTTGCTGCCGGGATCACTGGTGGTGGGCGAGGAAGCCGTGCATGCAGACCCGGGGGTGATGGCAGCGCTGGACTCTGTGCGTCCCGTGTGGGTAATCGACCCCCTGGACGGGACCAACAATTTTGCCTCCGGCAGCGGGCCCTTCGCGGTGATGGTTTGCCTGATGGCCCATGGCGAAACCCTGGGCGCATGGATCTACGACCCGCGCGCTGACTCAATGTTAATGGCGGAAAAAGGTGCGGGAGCCTTGCTGGACGATGAGCCGCTGCAGCTGGCGACATTTACCCAGGGCACGTCGACCATTTCCGGCGCACTCTCCACTCGCTATCTGCCAGATGAGCTCACTCCCGATGCGCTGGCCGGCGCCCGCAAACTGGGCGAGACTTGCGCCAGCGGATGCGCCGGTTATGACTACCGCGCGCTGGCTACCGGACACTACCAGTTTGCCTTCTACTACCGCACACTGATCTGGGATCACGCCCCGGGCGTGTTGATTGTGACGGAGGCAGGCGGCACTGCCGCGCGACTCGATGGTGCGCCGTATCGCCCCGCCACCGCTACTACTGGCCTGCTCTGCACCTGCGACATACAAACCTGGGGAACGGTCCGGGATTTGGTCGCGCCCACTTATCAACCGCATTCAACTCAAACGACGAAAGCGACAGGACCTGACCATGGACATTAATGGCAAGCACATTGTTATCACCGGCGCGACAGCCGGCATCGGCCAGAGTTCGGCGCGCACCCTGGCCGAGCAGGGTGCGCAGATCACGCTGCTGTGCCGTAACCTGGATAAAGGCGCAGCTGTTGCCAGCGAAATAGTTGCGGCAGGCGGCAGCGAACCCGAGCTCATCGAGATGGACATGGCCAGCCTGGCCAGCGTGCGCGAGGCAGCGCAGGCAGTACTTGCGCTGAAGCAACCGATAGACATTTTGCTCAACAATGCGGGCGTGGTGAATACAACACGTAAAGTCACCATCGACGGATTTGAAGAGACCCTGGCGGTGAACCACTTCGCCCCGTTCCTGCTCACCGGCCTGTTACTGCCAGCCCTGTTGGAAGTCCCGGGGGCACGCATAGTCAACGTGGCCTCTGCGGCCCACGAGTTTGTCAGGGACATGGGCTTCGATGACATGCAGGCAGAGCAGGGTTTCAAGACTTTCCGCGAGTACGGTCGCTCCAAGCTCGCCAACATATTATTCACGCGCAGCCTCGCCGAGCGAGTCCAGGGCCAGCCCATCACCGTAAATTGCCTGCATCCAGGTGCTGTGGCGACGTCGCTGGGCTCGCAAAACAAGGGCATGGCCGCGAAGATCCTTCCCGCCCTGCTCAAGCCCTTTTTCCGTACGGCTGACAAGGGCGCGGAGACATCAATCTACCTGTGCACCAGCGACGACGTGGCTGACGTAAGCGGCGCCTACTTTGCCAACTGCAAGCAAAAGCAACCCAAGCCATGGGCCATGGACGATGACGCGGCCAGGAAACTCTGGGATTACACTGAGGAAACCATTGGCTTTGTGTACCCCTGACATATAGCCTTCCCAATACGGAAATCGAACTGGCAGAGGCAGTTACCATCGTCTAACCCCGTCATTCGCGCATCTAACCCGGTCATTCCTGAGTCTAACGCCGTCATTCCCGCGCAGGCGGAAATCCAGCGCACGGTTCACCAGGCCACAACGGTGCCGTCCTTGCGCATCTCTGTGGCCCCGGCATAACTGCCCTTCTCGCGGTCCACCATAATCGCCTGATAGCCGCCAAAGCGCCGGCCACTGGTATCGATCTCCACCTTGTGGCCCATTGCCTGCAAGCGCTCTACCGTCTGCGCCGGCACCCCCGGCTCCAGGTAAAGGGTGCCCAGGGGGTCGCCGTCTACACTGGTGGGTTCACGACCGCCATCGTGCAGGAAACGCGCAGCGTCGCCCGCCTCCTGCACATTCATACCGTAGTCCAGCATATTCACCAGGATCTGCACATGACCCTGGGGCTGCATGGAGCCACCCATAAGGCCAAAGCTCATCACCGGTTCGCCGTCTTTCATCAGGAAGGCGGGGATAATGGTCTGGAACGGCCGCTTACCGGGCGCATAAACGTTCGCGTGGCCCGGTTGCAATGAAAACAGCTCTCCCCGGTCCTGCAACATGAAGCCAAGCCCGTCGGGCACCATTCCCGACCCCATGCCGCGATAGTTCGACTGGATCAGGGACACCATCATCCCGTCCTCATCGGCGACCGTGAGATAGGTGGTATCTCCCTCACCCTCCAGTTTGGGCTCACCCGGTCCAAACTGCGCCGAGGCCCTGGCGGGGTCGATAAGGGCGAAGCGCTCCTTGCCATAGCTGTCCGACAGCAAACCTTCCAGCGGCGCCGGGGAGAACGCTGGATCGGCGTAGTAGCGAGCGACATCTTCAAAGGCCAGTCGCTTGGCCTCTACCATGTAGTGGAAAACCTCCGCCGAGCCACGTGACCACTGGGCAAGGTCCACGTTTTTCAGAATCGACAACATCTGCAACGCGGCGAAACCCTGGCCATTGGGAGGCAGTTCATAGAGATCATAGCCGCGATAGTTAACACTGCCGGGCGTCACCCACTCGCCCTCGTGTTCAGCCAGGTCCTCGTAAGCCAGGCCGCCCTCCATGTCGCTGAAATAAGCGTCCATTTGCCGCGCCAGGCTACCGCGGTAGAAGGCGTCCCTGCCCTCCAGCGCGATGGTCTCCAGGGTGGCGCCCAGGTCCGGGTTGCTAAACATACCCCCGGCCGGCACCGCCTCACCCCCCTTGAACCAGGTGTCGCGAATATTGTCCAGGTGCGGACTGTCGGCGTAAATCCGGTTGAAAAAGTCCCAACTGCGAGAAAAATTGTAGGAAATCACCGGGGTGACCGGGAAGCCGTTGCGAGCATAGTCGATGGTCGGGGCCAGCACCTGATTCATGGGCAAGCGGCCGAAACGTTCATGGATGGCAAACCACCCATCCACCGTGCCCGGTACCGACACCGGCAAGGGACCATGGGCAGGGATGCCCTCGAAGTCCTCATCGAGTTCACCGCGCGCTTTCATGGCTGCAATACGCGCTTTCAGCTGTTCCAGCGACTGCCCCCTGGGGGAGCGGCCGGAGCCGTTGTAGCCATGGAGCTGGCGGGTTTTGGGGTCCCAGACGATCACAAAGATATCGCCACCAATCCCGTTACCCGTGGGCTCCATCAACCCCAGCGCCGCATTGGCGGCAATCGCAGCATCGACCGCAGAGCCGCCCTCCTTGAGAATGTCCAGCGCTACCTGCGACGCCAGCGGGTGGGCCGTCGCAGCCATACCCCGACTGCCGTACACCGGACTGCGCGACCAGATTTCACCGACCGGGCGGCCGCCCGCGCCCAGTTCAGCAGACATACTGGCCTGCTCCTGTTTTGGCTCCACGTTGGAACAGCCCTGCACCAGAAAAAACAAAAGAGTCGCGCCCAAATATCTGCATAGTGGTCTCATCATCGGCCCATGTGAAAGGTCTGAGCGCCGATGATAGCCCAGATTACCGCCAGGGGCCGCAAACCGTGCTCAAACTCGCTGCGCAGCGCCATCAGCCGTGGCGGAATCTCCGGGCACATGGAGGCCTGAGCTCAACCTTCACAGCGGACATTAAAGACTGGCAAACTGGCTCAGCCTGATCGCAAACAACAGCAGAATATGATCGCGGGCGTCATTGCCCGGCGCGGTACCCTGTGGCATTTTCACCCTACAAACTGCAATAGCACTGCCCAGGTTGAAACCATGAACCCAGAGATACTGTACCAACAACCCCTGATGCCGCATCTGCTGGTAGAGGGCCTGAACCGCTACAACGACGAGCCCTGCCTGTACCTGGGGGACAAGGTCGCCAGCTACCGCGATGTGCGCGAGCAGACCAGCCAGCTGGTTCAGGCGCTGCAGAGCAAGGGCCTGGGCGTGGGCAGCCGCGTGGCGGTGATCTCCGCGAACCGGCCGGAAGTGCTGTCCAATATCGCTGCCATGCAGCTGACCGGCTGCATCGGCACGCCGCTGCACCCATTAGGCTCACTGGACGACCACGCCTACGTGCTTGAAGCCGCCGAGATCGACACGCTCATATTCGATCCCACCGTTTTCTCTGAGATTGCGAGTGCACTGCAGAAAAAAGTACCGCAGCTGAAAAACCTGCTTGCCTTCGGCCCCACAGAGGTCGGCGAAGACTACCTGGCAATGGCTGAGGGCTTCCAGCCTGAGCCGCTGCAGGCACCCGACATAGGCCCCGAGGACATCGCCTCGGTGATGTTCACTGGTGGCACCACCGGCAAGCCCAAAGGGGTGATGAGCCCGCACCGGGTCAGCGCCACCATGACGCAGATACAAATGGCCGAGTGGGAGTTCCCCGAAGAGCTGCGCATGCTCATCGCCACACCCGCTTTCCCACGCCGCCGCCGCGTTCTTCATCCCCGTACTGCAGAAAGGCGGTGCCTTCTACGTGATGCAGGGATTTGGCATAGACGACTTCTTCGACATGGTGCGCGACCACAAGATCACCTGCACCATGCTGGTCCCGGTGATGCTGTATTTCCTGCTGGATTCGCCGCGCGCCACCGACGGCTCCATGGACAGCATGGAAACCATTTTCTACGGTGCATCGCCCATGAGCCCCGCCCGACTGCAGGAAGGACTGGAGAAGTGGGGCCAGGTCTTCTACCAGTTCTTTGGCCAGTCCGAATGCCCCATGGTGATCGCCAACATGCGCCGTGCCGACCACGACCTGGGCAAGCCTGAACGCCTGGCCTCCTGCGGCCGCCCCACGCCCTGGGTGAACATGGCCCTGCTGGATGCGGACTGCAACCCGGTGGCACCCGGCGAACCCGGCGAGATCTGCGTGCGCGGCCCACTGATCATGAAGGGCTACAAAGACATGCCGGAGCAGACCGCCGAGGCGTTCGCGGGCGACTGGATGCACACCGGCGACGTGGGACGCCTGGACGAGGACGGCTTCCTGTACATCGTCGATCGCACCAAGGATATGATCGTCACCGGTGGTTTCAACGTGTTCCCCAGGGAAGTTGAAGACGTTATCGCCACCCACGCCTCGGTCGGCCAGGTGGCCGTGGTCGGCGTACCCGATGAACAATGGGGAGAAGCCGTAAAGGCGGTCGTCGTACCCAAGCCCGGCGTGGAGGGCTCCGACGAACTGGCCGCCGAACTGCAGGCACTGGTGAAAGACCGGAAAGGCTCGGTGCAAGCGCCCAAGTCCGTGGACTTCGTCGCCAGTATTCCGCTCACCCCGGTGGGCAAACCGGACAAGAAGGCCGTCAGGGCCGAGTATTGGGAAGGGAATGAAAGAGGTGTTGGCTAAACTGACGAACAGACAGGTAGGCTCAAGACGGACGAGGCATCGCCGATATCCTGGTGGTGCGCCGTGCGAGACGCAAAAGCGCCGTCCCTGGCAGCTCGGCTTCGGCCATCCCTGGCCTCAGACGCTCTCACGGCGCACCACCAGGATATCGGCAATGCCTCTAGCAGCTAGAACGACCCTCACCACACTGGCATTCCTGCTAACAGCCTGCAGCCCCGCAGAAGACCCCACCCTGTTCCCCGAATTCAACAGCGGCACCGCCAAACCCATCCCGGAAAAACCGGCCACCGACTTTAACGCCAACCGGAACCTCTACTGGGGCGACCTGCATATCCACACCAGCTACTCCACGGACGCCTACACCAACGGCGTACGGGCTACCCCGGACGACGCCTATACCTTCGTCCGCGGTGGCGAAATCCGTCACGCCGCCGGCTACGGCATCCAGCTCAAACGGCCACTGGATTTTGCCGCCGTCACCGACCACGCTGAATACCTGGGCGTGCTGCGCGCTACCGAGCCGGACCTCCCGTTAAACCAGCGTGGTTTGCGTGATCGACTGCTCAACGATACACGCCTGCAAAACAGCTGGATGCAATTTCGCAGCATGTGGGGATTCGATCTGGAAAACGCGATTGTGCCCGGCTGGAAGGATATCAGTGCTGCTGCTTGGCAGGAGATTGTCGCCACCGCGGAGCGACACAACGCGCCTGGTCGCTTCACCAGCTTCGTCGGCTACGAGTGGACCTCCATGCCCGGCGAACGCAACCTGCATCGCAACGTCATCTATCGCAGCACCGCCGTACCCGAGCTGCCTTACAGTTCCGTGGACTCCGAGGACCCGCGAGATCTCTGGGCGGCGCTGGATGCACAGCGCGAACAAGGCATGGATAATTTTGCCATCCCTCATAACAGCAACGTCAGCGATGGGCTGATGTATAACAGCGTTATGTACGATGGCATGCCCATGAATGCAGCTTATGCCGCCACGCGCATGCGCAATGAGCCGCTGAGCGAAATTTTTCAGGTAAAGGGCTCCTCAGAGACCCACCCGCTACTGTCCGACGAAGACAGCTTCGCCGGTTTTGAAATCTATGATACCCAGCTTTCGCAGAGCCAGGACGACTCCAGTGCCAAGGGCAGCTATGCGCGCGATGCTTTGCGCACCGGCTTGGAGATGGCACACGCCGAAGGCTTCAATCCCTACCGCTTTGGCGTTATCGGTAGCTCCGACGGCCACAACGCCAGCGCACCGGTAGAAGAGGATAATTATCATGGCAAACTGCCGCTGCTGGATGGCAGCGCCGGTATCCGCATGCGTCAATCACTGTGGATGCCGGAGGGATTTCCGGGCGGTGCCCGCTGGAGCGCAGCCGGCCTCGCCGCGGTATGGGCGCCCAGTAATACCAGGGGCTCCCTGTTCGATGCCATGCGCAACAAGGAAACCTATGCGACCTCCGGGCCCCGTATCGCAGTGCGTTTTTTCGCCGGGCACGACTTCCCGGCCGACTTGCTGCAACGCAGCGACTGGGTGTCCCAGGCCTACGAGTCAGGTGTGCCCATGGGCGGCGAGCTGCTCGGCAAACCGGGCAGCGTACCGCAGTTTGCCCTCTGGGCTATTCGCGACCCTGGCAGCGGCAACCTGGATCGCATCCAGGTCATCAAGGGCTGGGTAGATACCCAGGGCGAATCCCATGAAAAGGTATTCAATGTGGCCTGGAGTGGCGATCGCGCAGTTGAACACAATGGGTGAGCTGCCCCCCGTGGGCACGACGGTCGATGCGGAAACGGCCAGCTATAGCAATAGCATCGGCAGCGATCAGTTGGCCACCCTGTGGACAGACCCCGAGTTCGACCCGAACGTGGAGGCCTTTTACTACGCCAGAGTCATCGAGATTCCCACCCCACGCTGGAGCACTTTCGATGCCAGGGCACTGGGCTTGCCGCCGCCGTCACCCACCAGTCTGCAGGAGCGCGCCGTGACCTCGGCAATCTGGTATCGGCCCTGATCGCAGATTACAAGTCTGGACAGCGGCGCCATCAGGCACCACCATGATGATCTCGCCACGGCAACGGATCCAGCATGCACAAGCACACCCCGGAGACTTATCGCGGTCTCGACTATCCCTTTGGGCGCAAGCCCGACATTGAACCGGGCCAGCCGCTAAAGATCGCCGAGGGCGTTTACTGGGTGCGCTTTGCCATGCCCATGTCCCTGGACCATATCAACCTGTGGTTATTGGAAGACGACGATGGCTGGACCATCGTCGACACTTGCCTGGGCATCGACAGTGCCCGCGAAACCTGGGAGTCACTCTTCGCCGGGTTCATGCAGGGCAAGCCGGTTACCCGAGTCATCTGCACGCACATGCACCCTGATCACGTGGGCCTGGCAGGCTGGCTTTGCGAGCGCTTCAATTGCGAACTGTGGATGTCTCGCGAAGAGTTCCTGATGTGCCGGGCCATGGCCGCAGACACTGGACGGTCGGCGCCCGACGTGGCCCTGCGCTTTTACCGCGCGGCGGGCTGGCAAGAAGAGTGGCTGGAACAGTACAAGAAGAAGTTCGGCAATTTCGGTCGCGCCATCCACGCGCTGCCTGACAGCTTCCGCCGGCTGATCAACCGGGAAACCATTACCATCGGCGAGCACTACTGGCAGGTTATTGTCGGCAGCGGCCACTCGCCCGAGCACGTCGCCCTGTATTGCCCCGGGCTCAAGCTGCTGATCTCCGGCGACCAGATACTGCCGCGCATCTCACCCAATGTCAGCGTCTATCCCACCGAGCCCAAGGGTGACCCGCTCAAGGAGTGGCTGCGCTCGCAGGCGGTCATTCGCGACGTGCTGCCAGATGACCTGCTGGTGCTGCCGGCACACGAGGCACCGTTTCATGGACTGCACGTGCGCCTGAGCCAGATCATCGAGGGCCACAAACAGGACCTGGTAAACCTGTTCAACTTTATGGAGCAGCCCTGCCGGGCCGTGGACTGCTTTCCAGCACTGTTCAAGCGCGAAATCAGCGGCGATAATATCAGCCTGGCCACTGGCGAAACATTGGCCCACCTTAACTGCCTGCTGGGCCGCCACCGGATCACCCGCAAACAGGATGCGGAAGGCGTGGACTGGTACCAGCAGATCCCGGAAACGGCTGACTACGACGAGTGAGCTCAGGCGGCTGGCCGCAGCGGCTGGGCCTCCTCCGGCGCGTCGCGCACAAAGTCATCCAGCGCCGGCTGCTGCAGCTCCTTTTCCCACTGCTGCCAGGAATAGGGCCACATGGCCGGGTCGCCATCGGCATCCAGGTACCAGCTCTGGCAACCACCCACCCAGACCGTATTTTTCATGCCCTCGCGCAGGTACGCATTGAAACGCTGCTTGGCCTGCTCCGTTGCCTCCACCAAGGGTAAATCACCGCGACGCCACAGGTCGATCAACTGCAGCACATAGTTCGCCTGCACCTCGCTCATGGCGATCACTGAGTAATTGCCAATCGGCGTATTCGGTCCCAGCATCAGGAAAAAGTTGGGAAAGCCAGGAATGCACAGGGAGCGATAGGCCTGTACTTTCTTCGACCAGGCCTCGTCAATCGTCTGGCCATCTCGACCGCGCAGGTCCATAGGCCGCATGAAGTTGAAGGGGTGAAAACCCGTGGCGAGAATAAGTACATCCAGCTCATGAGTCACGCCGTCGCTGGTCACCACACCCGATTCGTTGACACTGTCTATGGCGGTCGTTTCCAGCGACACGTTTTCCCGCTGCACGGCGTCGTAAAACGTATTGTTGATGATGAGACGCTTACAACCCACTGGGTAATCCGGCGTCAGCTTCTTGCGCAGCTCTGGATCGCGCACGCTTTTGCGCAGGTTGCGTTTTGCCGCCCAGGACATATAGGCATGCTGCAATTTGCTGCCGGTTACCGCCTTGCTGAAGGTATTGCGCAACACAAACGCGTAGCGTCTGCTGATCGCCGCCAGTTTGTCCTGCTTACCGCGCAACCTCGCCTTCTCTGCTTCACTATAAGCCTTGTCCGGTACCCGGATGATCCACTGGGGAGTGCGTTGAAACACGGTCAGCTGGCCGGCGGTTTTGCCAATTTCCCCAATAACCTGGCAGGCAGTGGAACCGGTGCCGATAATGCCAACACGCTTGCCGGCCAGGTCCACGTTATGGTTCCAGCGCGCGGTGTGCCACATCTCGCCGCTGAAGCTGTCCAGTCCCTTGATGTCCGGGTAAGCAGGATGATGCAGGATCCCAGTGGCAGAGACCACGAAATCCACTTCCAGATGATTACCCTGACTGGTTTTCAGCTGCCACTTGCCATCGATGAAGTGGCAGGTTTCCAGGGCTTCGTTGAAGCGAATCTGACCGCTAATGCCCTGTTCGTCCGCCACCTGCTGAAAGTACTGCTGGATTTCTGCGCCGCGGGCAAAGCGGTGACTCCATTCCGCGTTACCGCGAAAACTGTAGGTATACATATGCGCCGGCACATCACAGGCAACGCCAGGGTAGGTATTCTCGCGCCAGGTGCCGCCCAGTTGGTCGGCTTTTTCAAGAATCGTAATATCGGATATCCCCGCCTCGCGTAGCTTGATTGCCATTAGAATGCCGGTCATGCCTGCCCCGATCACCGCTACCGAAGGGTTTTGTCTCGCCGTATCGCCTTGCATTGCTATACCTGTTCAAGCTAATGATTATGAGCCTTTACTGTAGATGCACGTTGCCGGGAACCGAATATGCAGCAGGGACAATAACTTATGAAAAACGGACAAAACTGCTTGTCTGGCTGCCCCCATTGACCTACTCTCGAGATAACATTGGCAAAGACGCAGGACATGAGCAGTAAGAGCGACACTACCCACCATATCAAGGCCCTGCCCACTGCTCTGCGGGCGATGTCAGCAATGGGCTTTGCGGCCGCCGACTGTCTCGCCGGCACCGACCTGCGTGAAACTGACCTGGTCGGCGCCAAGGGCGCGCCTTTCACACTGGAGCAGGAATTTCGCTTCCACCGCAACCTGCTTGAGCTTACCGATAATCCCATGCTCGGCTTGTTGCTGGGCCGGGAGTACCAACTGGAGTCCTACGGCCTGTTGGGTTACGCGTTCATGAGCGCACCCACCCTGCGCCAGGCAATGATCGTGATCCGCAATTACGGGCCGCTGACCTTCACCCTGTTCGATGTTAATTTCCTGGTGGAATCGGGCCGCGGCAAACTGCGCTTCTCTCCGGACATAGCCATCCCTGCGGACCTGG
Organism: uncultured Gammaproteobacteria bacterium; assembly: GCA_963845135.1. Classification (GTDB taxonomy): domain Bacteria; phylum Pseudomonadota; class Gammaproteobacteria; order Pseudomonadales; family Halieaceae; genus Halioglobus. The sequence continues at coordinate 210,132 of CAWJQW010000001.1, forward strand.
TAACCTACTATGTGGACCGCGATGTCACCGCGGCGGTCAGCGGTGGTCACAATGCCGTACGCCAGCCGCTGCAGCCGATACATATCCAGCTGATGCACGACGGCAAGCAGCAGCGAGAAATCTACGAGCGTCACTTTTCCTGCCCGGTCTCTTTCTCCGCGCCCGCCTCAGAGCTGCATATCGATGCCGGCGTGCTGGACGCAACCATGCCCATGGGCGACGGCGAAACCAGCGCCATGTGCCAGCAACAGTGTCGACTGCTGCTGGCAAGAATGCGCGCAGGCAGCACCTACGTCGACAAGGTCCGCCAACTCATCGTGGCACGACCCGGTTACTTCCCGGACATCGACTACGTTGCCGAAAAACTCAACATGACCAGCCGCACCCTGCGCCGCAAACTCTGCCGCGAAAGCAGCAGCTACCAGGACATTCTGGCCGAGGTGCGCTACGAACTGGCCCGGGAGTACCTGGCCACCTCAACCCTGCCCCTGGAAGAGATTTCCATTCTGCTGGGCTACAGTGCCCCGGGTAATTTCAGCAACGCATTCAAACGCTGGCATGGCTCCTCACCGCGCGAGTTCAGACAGAGCGGTGGCGCCGGGCAACGCGGCGGCGACCAGGCCACGGGGCGGTAGTGGCGCGACGGTTACATAAAATTCCGCAGCAGGACCCGGGATTTCCTGCTACCATTCTCTTTCTTTCCAGCAACCCCCAGAAAGTTGCGGACTGAATCACCGTCAGCGCCAAGCTGTCCTGCGCCCGCAGGCAACAATGACACACAAACACTTTAGCCTTGCTGAGGAACGTCGTGTATGAGTCAGATGGTTGATTTGGTTATTTTTGGTGGTACAGGAGACCTGTCCACCCGCAAGTTATTGCCCGCACTTTACCAGCTGCATCGTGACAAGCTGGCAGACCGCCTGCTGCGGATTATCGCCACCGGTCGCAGCGACATGGACAGCGCCCAATTCCGCACTGAAGCAGAGGCAAACCTGAAGCACTTCCTGCCCGAAGGGGACTGGGATGAAGCGGTTTGGGAGAGCTTCCGTGAACGTCTGGAATACGTCAAAATCCAGGCTAAAGAGTCCTCCGACTACCTACAACTGGCCAGGCTGCTCGCAGGTGGCGGTGCTCCGGGCACACTCTTCTACCTGGCCACACTGCCCTCCCTTTATGGGGAAATCTGCCAGCAGTTGCAGGCTGCGGGGTCAGTGAACGCTGCCTGCCGCGTGGTACTGGAAAAACCCCTGGGGCATGACCTCGAGTCCTGCCAGCAGATCAACGAAGAGGTCGCCGCAGTATTCGACGAAGAAGCGACTTTCCGTATCGACCATTACCTCGGCAAGGAAACTGTACAGAACCTGCTGGCACTGCGCTTCGGCAACCCGCTCTTTCACCCCATGTGGAACAATACTTTTGTCAGTAACGTACAGATCACCGTGGCCGAGGACATCGGTGTCGCTGGCCGCGGGAGTTACTATGCCGATACCGGCGCCCTGCGCGACATGGTACAAAACCACTTGCTGCAGGTGCTCTCCCTGGTTGCCATGGAGCCACCCGCCAGCCTCAAGGCGACCGATATCCGTGATGAGAAAATGAAGGTGTTGCGTTGCCTGGAGTCCATCACCACAGACAACGTCAAGGCGCGCACGGTGCGCGGACGCTATGCGGCCGGTGCGGTGAACGGCACAGCCGTAAAGGGCTTTCTGGAGGAGGACGCTTTCCATGAAGCGGACAACACGGAGACCTTCGTCGCGCTCAAGGCCAGCATCAACAACTGGCGCTGGGCCGGGGTGCCCTTTTACCTGCGCACCGGCAAGCGGCTGACCCGCCGCTATTCGGAAATTGTCATCGAATACCGCCGGCAACCCTTTTCATTGTTCGCCAACGACCCCCAGGAACTGACCAACAAACTGGTGATTCACCTGCAGCCTGAGGAAAGCATCAGCCTGCACACGGTTAACAAGAAACCGGGACTGGCCAGCAAGCTGCGGTTGAAGCCGGTAGAGCTGCACCTGACCGATGACTCCCAGGACAAACACAGCAGCTACGACGCCTATGAGCGACTGTTGCTGGACGCCCTGCACGGCGACCAGACCCTGTTCATGCGTCGCGATGAGGTAGAGACCGCGTGGCGCTGGATTGACTCCATTATCGAGGCCTGGGAAGAAAACGGCACACCGGTCAAGTCCTACAATGCCGGCACTATGGGGCCCAATGCGGCGACCGCACTGGTGGCGGTGGACGGGTTCCAATGGCATGAGTGAAGCACTTGAGTACCGCGACAGGGCAAGACTGGACCGGGCCCTCGCCGAGCACATAGCCGGCCTGTTGCGGGAAGACATTGTGCTGCGCGGCGCGGCCAGCCTGGCGGTCTCCGGCGGCAGCACGCCCCGCGGTCTGTTTGCCTGCCTGGCCGTGCAGCCCTTGCCCTGGGATCACGTGCACATCACGCTGGTGGATGAGCGCTGGGTTGATGCGGACAGCCCCGACTCCAACGAGAGGCTGGTCCGTGAGACCCTGCTACAGGGTGCCGCGGCTGCAGCGCACTTTACGGGCATGAAGTCGGCACATGCCACCGCCGATGCAGGCCTTGTGGAGATGCGCGCAAGACTGGCCAAGGTGCCGCTGCCGTTCACCTGCGTGGTCCTGGGTATGGGCAATGATGGACATACCGCCTCCTGGTTTCCTGGCGCCGCCAACCTGCAGCAGTTGCTGGATGCCGGCAGTGATCAACTGCTGGGCACCTGCGATCCGATTACGGCGCCGCACCAACGCATGACGCTAACGCTGCCTGCGATACTGAACGCCCGCGAAATCATCCTGCATATCACCGGGGATGAAAAACGCGCGGTATTGGCGCGGGCCGCCGACGAACACTACCCGGTTGCAGCCGTGACCGAGCAACACGAGAACCCTGTAAGTATCTGGTGGGCACCCTGATGACTGATCCCCGACTGAACGCAATAACCGAGCGAATTATCGAACGCAGCCGCGGCCCTCGGGCAGACTACCTGCAGCGGATGGATGACCAACGCAGCCAGGGGCCCTTGCGCGGCACGCTGTCCTGCTCCAACCTCGCGCACGGTTTTGCCGCTTGCAACGCCAGCGACAAACAGACACTGAAGCTGACCGAAGCGGCCAATATCGGCATTATCAATGCCTACAACGACATGCTGTCTGCACATCAACCACTGGAGAGCTACCCGGGCCTGATCAAGGAAGCCGCCCATGGCCTGGGCTGCACAGCCCAGGTAGCCGGCGGTGTGCCCGCCATGTGTGATGGTGTCACCCAGGGCACAGCGGGGATGGAACTGAGCCTGTTCAGTCGCGATGTGATTGCCGGCGCAACGGCTATCGCCCTTTCCCACAACATGTTCGACGGCGCCCTGTGCCTGGGCGTCTGCGACAAGATCGTCCCCGGGCTATTGATAGGCGCGCTTTCCTTTGGCCACCTGCCGGTTATTTTTTCGCCCGCGGGGCCCATGACCTCAGGCCTCTCCAACAAGGAGAAAGCGGCCGTACGCCAGCAGTTCGCAGAGGGCAAAGTTGGCCGCGACGAACTACTGGAAGCGGAGTCAGCCGCCTACCACGGCGAGGGCACCTGTACGTTCTACGGCACGGCAAACAGCAACCAGATGCTCATGGAAGTCATGGGTATTCACATTCCCGGCGCGGCCTTTGAACCGCCAAACACCCCACTGCGCGAAGCGCTGACCCGTGGCGCCGCAGAGCGGCTTTGCCGCATCACGGCCCTGGGCAATGAGTACACGCCACTGGCCGAGGTGGTGGACGCCAAAAGCATCGTCAATGCGATTATCGCACTGCTGGCTACCGGTGGCTCCACCAACCACAGCATCCACTGGATTGCTATCGCCCGTGCCGCCGGTGTGCTCATCGACTGGCAGGATTTCAGCGATCTCTCCGCCATTATCCCGCTGGTGGCCCGGGTTTACCCGAACGGCAGCGCAGATGTAAATCACTTCCACGCCGCCGGCGGCACCGGTTACGTTATCCGCACCCTGTTGGATAACGGTCTGCTGCACGAGGATGTCACCACCAACTGGGGGCAGGGATTGAGCCATTACACCCGCGAGCCGCAGCTTGAAAACGGCAAACTTCACTACGTTGACGGTGCGGCGCAAAGTGCCGACACGGCGGTATTGCGACCGGCCAGTGCGCCTTTTTCAGCCGAAGGTGGCCTTAGATTGCTGCAGGGCAATCTGGGGCGCTGCGTCATTAAAGTGTCTGCGGTAGCACCGGAGCATAGACGGGTAGAGGCCCCGGCCCGTGTCTTTGACAGCCAGGCAGCGCTGAAACAGGCCTTCGATGCCGGCGAGCTCGAGTGCGATATGGTCGCCGTGGTGCGCTTTCAGGGGCCGGCCGCCAATGGCATGCCCGAACTGCATAAACTGACCCCTTACCTGGGCATTCTCCAGGACCGCGGCTTTGCCGTTGCCCTGGTCACCGACGGCCGCATGTCCGGCGCCTCGGGCAAGGTGCCCGCGGCGATTCACCTTACCCCGGAGGCACTGGCCGGTGGCGCACTCGCCCTGGTACGTGACGGTGACATGCTGCGGCTGGATGCCGACGCCGGGGAGCTGCAATGCCTGGTACCCGCACCCGAGTGGGAACAGCGCGCACCCGCTGCACGCAGCGACACCGATGCAGAACAGGGTACCGGCCGCGAACTGTTTGGCTTCATGCGCCGCGCCGTCAGCGACGCGGAATCGGGCGCCAGCGTGTTCTAGGCGGTTATCTGGTTGAGTATGGCCAGGGCACTGGCTTCGTCCAGCAAGCGGGGTACAGGGTAGTCCATGCACTCTGCCGCTGCGGCAGCAGCAAGGTCGTTGTGGTCCTCACGCTGAATCAGGTCAGAGCGGTCAGGTATGCCCACCTGTGTGCGCAACTCGCGCACCGCAGCGATAAACTTGTGTGCTAACTGCGCCGGGGCCTCCCCCTGCTCACCCGCCCCGATAACCACGGCCAGCTCCGCCAGGCGCGACTCCGCCTCTTCCCGGCAGTATTCCAGCACATGCGGCAGCACCATTGCATTGGCCAGGCCGTGCGGAATGCCGTACTTGCCACCAAGCTGGTGGGCGATGGCATGCACACTGCCCACCGACACCTGGTTAATGGCCATGCCCCCGTAATAGGCCGCCAGGGCCATGCCCTCACGTGCCGCCAGGTCGTCGCCATTGGTGTAAGCCTTGGCCAGGTGTTTGAAAATCAGCTTGACCGCAATGCGCCCGTCCTCCAGCCGCGAACCGCGCTCCCAGACGCCAATATAGGCTTCTATGGCGTGGGTCAGGGCATCCATACCGGTAGCGGCCGTAATGTGTGGCGGCAAGCCCAGCATCAACTGTGCATCCAACGCGGTCGCTTTGGGTAGCATCGACGGGCCAGAGACAATACTTTTGGATTGCGTCGCCGCATCCTTGACTACGGCACCGGAGGTGGCCTCGGAGCCCGTCCCGGCAGTGGTGGGGATTGCGTAGATCGGCAGGGCCTCGTGTTTGACTTTACCCAGGCCCTTCCAGTTGCGGGGGTCTTCGCTGGATGTCGCGCAGGCGGCAATCATTTTGGCCGTGTCCATGACAGACCCGCCGCCGATGGCCAGCACCGCATCACACCGCTGTACCTTGAGCACGGCCAGACCCGCCTCCACCTGTTCATAGGTAGGGTCGGGCATTACACCGTCAAACCAGGCTATAGGAAAACTCTCGTCTGCCAGGGCCACAATCGCCTGATCTGCAATACCCAGCTCGCGTAAGGGTTTGTCGGTAACTACCAGAAGTTTTTGCACATCCAGGCTAGCGATATGCTGGCATAACTGGCGGCTACTGCCAGGGCCGGCAAAGGCGATGTTGCGAGTCTCCGTCATGAAGGGCGTCATCACGCGAATCATGGTGAGAAAGTAACGATGGCGAAGGTTGCGCATGGCCATGGCGGTATCCTTTTTGCTCTGTTTTACGGCGACTCACATAGTAGCAGGAAAGCGAACCTCGACATTCACTTTGCACTGTCAGCAGCAATACTTCTGGCCGCGAGCAGGGCGTGCCGGGCCGCCCTACTGACGCTGCGCTCGCAATACGCGCCGCAGCATTGCGATCGCCTCTGCACTGAGTTGTTCGGCACTCATCAAAACTACTGCGCCAGATGTTCTCGGGGTGAGCCGGCCCCACACCGGCCGCCAGCGCCTCGACGACCAGCCAGCCACCATAACCCAGAAAATCCAGCGTCGCGAAGGTTTCAGCAAACTGCACCTGGCCAAGCCCCAGTGCACCCCGCTGACTTTCGGCAAGTCGCACATGCAACAGGCGGTCACCGGCCTCCGGCAACGCCCTGGCAGGATTGGCCTCCTCCAGATGGGCATGGAACGTGTTATATGCCACACCTATGTTGTCCAGCCCGACATCTCGACACATACGCGCCGCCGCCGCGGCCGTGTTGATCAGGTAGACGTCGAAGCGACTCTGGAACTCGATAGCCAGGGTGATCCCCAGACTACCCGCATGCTCACCCACTTCACGCAGGCAACGACGGCTCCACTCCCACTCGCGATCCGAGGGCGGCCTGCCGCTGAACACGCCGTGGGCCTGGTAGAAGCCGCCGCAGAGCAGGCGACTACCCAGCAGCGCAGAATCATCCACGCACCGTCGCAGAAAGTCCACAGCAGCTTGTCGCTGGGCCGCATCAGGTGATATCGGATTAGCTGCCGCGGGCAGGTGAGCGCTGGTGGTCACCTCCAGACCAAGGTCTCGCAGGGCAACCGCCAGTACCTTCAGCGTTGATTCACCCTGACCGGCAAGTGGCAATTCCACGCCTTCATAGCCCTGGGCAGCAAGCGTCTCCAGCAACGGCAACTGCTCTACGCCCGGGGCGGGGGCCCACAACCGCAGATTCATACCGATCTTCACTTCCACGTCTAACTGTCCACCACAGGGCTACTCAAATTATCGCTGCACCAAAACAGGGCCGGATGTAACTCAAACAAGTTTTCTACCATGAAAATGGCATGAGTGCGAACTATCCGCTCTGCTACACTAGGAGTAATAACGTCAAGGAGGAACGCGATGACAGGCTCCATCTACCCTGCTGCTGTTTGCGCAGCGCTACTTGCCCTTGCACCGATGGCCTCCGCCTCTGAGCGCCTTGAAGACGGCAAGCGCACCTATGAGAAAGTCTGTGCCGGTTGTCACGAGACCGGCGTCGAGGGGGCGCCGGTGGTTGGCGAAGCGGATGACTGGGACCCGCGCTCAAACCTGTGGGAGGCGGTGTTGGTTGAGCACGCCGAGCAAGGCTATGTGAAGATGCCCGCCCGCGGTAATGCCGAGTACAGCACTGACTACGACATTAGTGCAGCTGCGGAGTACATGCTCACGCTCACCCACCCCGAGCTGCCTCGCAGACTAAACCGTCAGCGAGCGGGCCTGGGCAGGGATACCAGCAATACCAGGCCGATCAGCGGCAGCAGCGCGAGCGACTGCACTACCAGCTGGTAACTCCCGGTCTGGTCAAACATATAGCCGGCCAGCGGTGGCGCGGTTAAACCCAGTGGCAGGAAAAACGGCGACTGGGCTCCGTTGACCCTGCCGATGATGTCAGCGCTGAAGTAACGACTATTGAGATAGGGATGCAACGGCAGGAAGGACCCCCCACTGAAGCCCAGTAGGGCCACACAGGTGATGAGTAACGCCGTGTTCTGTGCTGTGGCCAACAACAAAAGGCCCGTCAGCATCACCAGTAACAAACACGCCACCACCCAGTGCGTATGGTGACGCGCCGCATCGGCAAACCCTGCTATCAACACTTTTCCGCAAAATCCGGCGGCGCCGCCCACTGACAGGAAAAGACCGGCCTGCACGGCCGAAAAGCCCCGATTGACCAGTAGCGGCGGGTAACAGATCGCCAGCACCAGCGTCACGCCCAGGGCCATGGCGACAAGACCACCCACCAGCCAGAACTCGACCCGCCTGGTAATCTCGCTGCCGACGCCCTCGCCCTCAGCAACGGGAGCAGCGACAACACCGGCGGGCAGCGCCAGCAACGCCCATAGCCAAATCACTGCCAGCATCGCCAGTGACAGCAGCGCTAGACTGGTGCGCCAGTCAAGCACCTGCAAGACGGCGCCTACAAATACTGGCAGGGTGATCGATGAGACACTGATACCGAGGGAGGCAATGGCCAGGGCACGGGCTTCGCGACCGGGGTAGAGCTTGACCATCAGGGCATTCACCACTACTGGGCCGTAGCAAATTAGCCCCAATGCAAACAGGAAAAATGCACAGGTCACCGCAACCAGTGAGGTCGCACGACTGAGCAGGAACAGGGACAGCATGGCGACAGCGCTGCCCAGGAGAATCAGCCCTCGGATGGACCAGCGATCGACCAATGGCCCCACGAGCGGAGAGAGTAGCCCCGGCGCCAGCAGGAACACCACCGGCGCCATGTTGATCACCGCCACCCCGACCCCGAACTCCTGCGACAGGTAGGGAACAAAAAAACCGAACATCGACACCAGGCCGATACTGAGGCCAAGGCAGGTCATACCCGCCATGGCCGGCAGCCAGGGCCGCAGAGTGGGTATGACTGCCACAGGGCGGCTCAAGAGAGGCCGCCGGTAAACCTAGCTACGCTTGGGTCCGCCGTTCTCCCCCGGCCAGCGAGAGCCTGAAATAGTGTCGGCGAAGGGCAGGAATGCATCGGCGTCCAACTCACCCGCAAGGGTGATTTGACGGTCGAGGAAAATCGGCCACCAGAGGTGCGCCGAGAGCTGTTCCCGCATGGGCAACAGGCTGGCAAGCGGGTCCCAGGGGCTGTCGCGAAGAATGAGCTCGCCCTGCACTTCCTCTTTCCAGGCGGTACCGTATTTGCTCATCACGTGCACGACGTGAGGCGGGAAATCAAAACCGGTGGCGGGGCCGCCCACGCTGACCGCGCGCGAGTATTTCAGCCACCACTCGTTCTGTACCCACTCTTCCTCGAAGTCCACGGGACCTGTGGAGACACCCTTGAACTCAACAAAGGTATAACCGTGATGGATGCAGCGAGCGGTGACCTGGGGCCCCAGGCGGTAATACTCTGTGGTGCAGGGATATTTGGGCTGGCCATTGGTTTCCTGGCTGATGAAAATTGCCGACTCCTGGTCGATGCCATACCCCAGCGTGTACTCACCGGGCGTGCCGTTGTAGTCCGCATCGACCGTTGTCACGATGCCATACTCGGGCTCGTCCGGGACGGGGAAGTTGTAGATAGTCAGGTTGACGTTCGGGTTGGCACCCGGATCAATTCCCGGCGGCAACAGCTTGGCAATGGCCTCTGGATCCGTGCGATAGACGATTTTGAGCATGGGCCAATTGACGATATCGCCGGTATTGCCCTGGGGTGCACCTGATTGATTGGTCATGGTTTTTATCCTGTTTTTCTAAATCCCCCCACAGGAGGGGACGTGTTTTCCTGTTGTCATTCCCGCGCGGGCAGTGGTGCGCCTTTGCGGGACCCGATGGAGTGGCGGGCGTGGGCCCGGCCCCTCTGGATTCCCGCCTGCGCGGGAATGACAGTTCGTTTTTGTTCTCCCACCTGAGCGGGAATGACAGTGCGTTTTTGTTATCCCAACATCGCCGGTACTGGTGTGGTGCGATTCAGTATCATCTCTGCGCGGGCGCGAATTTTGGCATCGGTATCCTCGGTGGTTTCCAGCAGCCAGAAGGCATCCTGCTCCAGCCCCCTCACTGCCATTTCCGCCACCTCATCGGGATGCGTGGTCTGCATTTCAATGCCGTACTCGGCCGCCATTTTCTTCATGTCGTCCACCGAGTTGATACCGGACTCGTTGCCTTGCACATCTTTCTGCAACGCTTCCGGGCGCACCCTGCCGGAATTGAACAGACCGGTATCAACCACATGCGGCCCGGGGAACAGCGCACTGATCTTCACCGGCAATCCCCCTGCCTGACACTGGTAGTGAAGGTTTTCGGTAATGGCATGAACAGTCGCCTTGCTGGCAGTGTAGATAGGCGCATCGGGAAGAATGATGTAGGCGCCGTTGCCGGAGCCAGTAACAACAAAATGCGCCTCCTTCCCGGAGGCAACCAGTCGCGGCATAAAGGCGCGAATACTGTTGATTACGCCCCATACATTGACGTTCAGGCACCACTGCCAGTCCTTTTCCGAGTAGTCCCACATCGCACCCGTCTCGCCAGCGCCGATACCGGCATTGGCAAAGACCAGGTCCGGGTCACCCAACTGCAACGTTGCCGCGTCGGCCAGGGCATTGAGACTGTCTACCGATGTTACGTCACAATGCTCGACAATGGACTCTATACCCTCTGCTGCCAGGTCTGCCGCTACCTGTTTCATCGCCTCTTCGTCGACATCACCAATGGCAACCTTTGCGCCGCGTCGTCCCAGGGCGAAAGCCAGTGAGCGTCCTACGCCGCTGGCACCGCCAGTGATAACAGCAACTTTACCGTTGAAGTCTTTCAAGCGATCTCCTGCTGGTCCTGTGAAGTGACGTAGAACTGACGTACCCACTTACGGAAGGTAACCAGGGTCTGGTCCCCTTTGCAGAAGACCGGGCGACGCCGGTGTACCTTGTTCGCCCAGATCGGGTAGTCGTCACTAAGGCCATCGATAATGCCTTTCATCACGTCATCTCCGGCAAAGTCCTCGATCTCCTTGCGCACGATGAGGGTCCAGCGCATCAGCGTCTGCCCGTCATCGATCGGTTGGGCGCTGTTGTACATGATCATCTCGGCACCGGGACCATAGGTATTGCGCACCATGGCAAAGCCGGGACTGTAGGTTGTCGCATGCAGGTGTCCGGGGTAGTCAGCATCCTTCATATGCGAATGCAGGTGCATGGTGCGTCCGTCCGGGTCAATGGTGACCTCGGACTCGGGCACGGACATCTGGCTGTGCACGTACTGGAAATGCACCGGGTCACAGGAGTTTTCGCAAATGTCCTGCACATGCGCGGGCACCAGGTGTTCGGTGTAACGCGGTGTGGTCCAGTTCGGGTCGCCCAGCTCCGGCAGGTCCGGAAGCGCCCACTGCGGTCCGGTATTCTCCGGGTGGAACCAGACATACACCTCACCATTCTTCTCTTCGGTGTGCCAGGTGCGCACGCGGGCGCGCTCGGGGATCTCGTCGCAATAGGGAATGTGGGAGCACTTGCCGTCATCGGCATTGAACTGCCAGCCATGGAAGGGACAGCGAATGGTCTCACCCAGCACGCGCCCCTCATGCCCCAGGTGGGCACCAAGGTGAGGGCAAAATGCATCCTGCAGGGCCGGCACGCCCGAGCGCGTGCGATACAACACCAACTCCCGGTCAAATGCCTTGACCGCTTTCACTTCACCAATAGCCAACTGGTGGGAACGCTCCACCGAGTACCACCCCATGGGAAAGTCAGGCGTGGTATTGGTTTTCGATTCACAGGCTTCCACGATAGTCATGGTCGGTCTCCGCTCTCTCAAGTTCAGTTAAATATAGATACGTCTGGGCCGATCTCGTCGGCTACCTGCTGCAATCGCGCCTGGTCCAGGCCATAAAACGCCACCGCATTCTCACCTAAAATCTTACGGCCATCGGCCTCCGGCAGACCGCTGAACGTTTCACAGTAATAATCCCGGGTATGCGGCCAGGTGCCTTCCGGGTGGGGGAAATCACTGCCCCACATGATCTTTTCCACGCCGATTTGATCACGCAAATCAATGTCTGGACGCTTCACACAGGAAGCACCAATACCGACGTTACGGGCAAAATACTCGCTGGGCGCCATCGACAGGTGACTCTTGAAATCACCCAGCTTGGCGGAGATATCCCCTTCGTTGTACTGGAAATCCATCAGCTTCAGCCAGGGCGGCAGCATGAACATGGTGCCGCCTTCGACAATCATTGCCCGCAAGCGCGGGAAGCGCTCAAACACCCCACCCCAGATCATGAAAGTGAGAGGGCGGTACATCCACCACATCACTTCTGACACATAAATGCCCATGGCACCGGGCATCTGCTCGCGGGCATCTTCTACCGGGAAGCCGGCACCGAAATACTCCGCATGGGGCGCGGGGCCCGAATGAAAATGAACGATAACGCCCAGGTCCTGGCACACCTCCCAGAACGGGTCGTACTTCACATGGTGATAGGCGTCATTGCTATACCACATGGTCGGGATCATTACCGAGCGCAGGCCATTGTCCACACACCAGCGCACGGCTTCGACGGCCTGGTCCACGTCCCATAACAACGGGATGGAAGCCACACCGATATGACGCGCCGGGTCGTTGGCGCAGAGCTCTGAGAGCCAGCGGTTGTGGGCCATGGCACCCGCCCATTGCAACTCTGGCACCATGTCCTTGGGCGACAGGCCCAGGCCGGCACCAAAGGGCGGGGTGTTTTTTTCGGTAATACCGTCGGGGAAAATAATCTCTGCGGCAATGCCGTCACCGGCCAGCATCTTGACGCGTTGCTGGTAATCCCAGGCGCCGGTCAGCTCTTCCTTGATCGGCGCCCGCCAGGCATCGTTGATTTCCTTGATGAGGAACATGGACTCGGACTTGTCCATCATGTCCACCGTCACCGGTACGGCCATGTCCAGCATCTCGTGGTACTTGCTCTCCACGTAGGGCTTGTAATCGGCAATCGGAAGCCCGGCGTGGCAGTCGGTGGATACAACCAGCAACCTGTCTGACATTTCTTCTCTCACCTGAATTAGTTATCTGCGGCAATACCGCCACAAACGCGCAAGCTTGCACATTTGTATACAAAATAGTTTAATGGCTTTCTGAATGCAACCGCATTACGGTATTTTCATGGACACCATTGAGGCGCCAGTCGGCCGCCGGGAAAAGCGCAAACAGGAAATTCGCGCGCGCATCGAAGACGCGGCATACCGCCTGTTCCAGCGCCACGGTATTGAAGACACCAGCATAGAGCAGATCTGCCAGGAAGCGGATGTCGCCCGACGCACTTTCTATGGCCACTTCCCCAACAAGCACGCCCTGCTCGGCGGTCTGGGCATCAACCGGCTCTACAATCGATCCGAGACGATGCTGCGCCAGCTGATGGCCAATCAACACACCACCCGCGGCCGCCTGGAAGCGATGATCGACTACATTGAATCCAGCTTCGCCGGCATGAACGATATCGACCGCCAGCTGGTGCTGGTCGGCCCCACTGCCTTTGCCGAGGACCAGGAGCGACAGCGCGAATTGGGCAACTCGTCCATGGCCAGCTTCACCCATCTTATCCAGTCCGGCATCAAGCTGGACGACGTCAATGAACAATTCTCTGCTGAAATGCTCGCCACCACCGTGGTCGGCACGCTCAATATGATCACCATCAGCTGGTGCCTGGACGAAGACTACCCGGTCTTTGCCAAGCTGGAGGAAGCGCGTCGCCTGTTCGACAGATTGATCTGCAAAGACAGCGCTTAGGCACTGCCACGTCATTGTCCCACGGTGCCGGGCGGCAGCATACTCACTGCCTTGCCAATCAGGAGCGCAACCAATGGGACCACTCAAAGGCTATACCATCATCGAAATTGCCGGCCTGGGGCCCGGCCCTTTCGCCGCGATGTCACTCGCCGACATGGGGGCCAACGTCATCCGGGTGGAGCGCCCCAAGGGCGGCTTGTTCGCCGCCCAGCAAGATGCGCGACTGGACCTGCTCAACCGCAACAAACGCTGCATCGGGCTGGACCTGAAAACGGCCGAGGGTGTTGCGACTGCGCTGGCGCTGATAGAACAGGCTGATGCGCTGCTGGAAGGCAACCGCCCCGGAGTTATGGAGCGGCTGGGCCTGGGCCCGGATGTGTGCCTGCAACGCAACCCGAAACTTATTTACGGGCGCATGACCGGCTGGGGGCAGGATGGCCCCCTGGCAGGAGAAGTAGGCCACGACCTCAACTATGTCGCCCTGGGCGGCGCATTGCACGCCATGGGGCGCGCCGGTGAAAAACCTGCCATCCCACTGAACCTGGTGGGCGACTTCGGGGGCGGCGGACTGATGCTCGCCTACGGCATAGTCTGCGCACTGCTGGAGGCGTCAAACTCTGGCAAGGGGCAGGTCGTTGACACTGCCATGATCGATGGCGTGGCAACACTGATGACCAGTACCTTCGCCGCCCACCAGGTGGGCTTCTGGAGCGACCAGCGCGGTACCAACGTACTCGACTCCGGGTCACACTTTTACGAGGTGTATGAGACTGCCGATGGCAAGTACATCACCATTGCTGCGGTAGAACCCCAGTTCTATGCCGCCTTGTTGAATAAGCTCGGTGACGCTGCAGCCGGCATGGAAAACCAGTGGGACATGGAAAACTGGCCCCAGCTGAAGTCGCAGCTGGAGAAGGTGTTCAAACGCAAGACGCGCGATGAGTGGGACGCTTTTTTCGAGGGCGCAGACATCTGCTATGCGCCGGTGCTGTCAATGGAGGAAGTCCGCCATCATCCCCATCACCAGGCGCGCGGCACGTTCCTCGATGACGGCGAGGTCTGGCAACCGGCACCGGCACCTCGCTTTAGTCGCACCCCCGGTGAAGTCAATCGGGCGCCAGCGGAAATTGGTACCCACTCCCGCGAGATCCTGGCGGAATTCGGCTTCGGCGAGGCGCAGATAGAGGCGCTACTGGCTTGCGAGGCAGTGAAACAGGCAGATTGATTCAGGGCCGGTTGCGCAAGCCCCAGCGGGCCGTATAGCCGCGGGTATCCACATGCACGAAGCCGCCGTGACGGGTGGTTTTCCCATACCGCCCGACACCACCGCGCAGCCTCGGTGCGTCCTCGCTGGCCATGTACTCTTCAGCAATAGTGGCCAGCAGGTCTACATCCGCCCGGTCACGCTTGCCATCCTGGTTCAGGTCATCCATGCGCCCGTCACCATCGGCATCCACGTAGAGGTCCATGGCATCACCATAGACATGACGACTATTGGGGACATTACCTATCTGCCGGTTATACCAGGGTGTGCGATAGCCGCTGATCACGCCAAAAGTATCTACGGCATAGCCGCGCTCACGCACGGCGCCCAGCAGCCCCTCAAGCAAAAACAGAAGCCTCTCGTCCATCGCCACATACTTGGGGTATGCGCTCTGCTGTTTGCACAGGAATTGGCGCAGACTGAAGTGCGGTGACAGCTGCAGGTCCAGCAAATCCTCGGTGACCTCAATAAACCCGGAGGGTGCTTCATACAGGCCCGGAAAGCGCCCGCGGGCAGGAGGTGGCGGGCCCATCCGGTAGCCGTTGAGCCTGCCTTGTTCCATGGCGGTCGCGGGCACGGTAACAAACAGGTTGATATCCATTGTGCTGGCACCCTCGTCACTCACCTGCAACGAGTAATGCCCCGGCTGCTGGGGCGCCTGCAATACCCAACCAGCCTCGCTGGCGGCGCCGATGCTGGCACCCTCCTGGCTGACCCGCTGGCCGGGCGTCGTGCCCAGTTGCAAGCGCTCTCCAGGCTGCGCAACCAGCGTAGCGGGGCTGTAGTTCACCGCCACCCCACGAATCTCCACCGTGGGCACTGAGGCACGGGCGCCAGCGCAGCAGAGCAGCAATATCAGTAAGAATATGGCGCGCATATCAGAACCCTGCGGGGACAGCGTTTAGCGCTGCCAGTGCGGCCGGGTCCTTGCCATAGACGTCGGCATGAAATTGCAGTCTGCCGCCCCTGGTGGGGCTTGTCGTCCAGTACATCAACATTACATCCACTTCACGATCCAGGTAAATCCTGCGCTGTGGCTCACGACTGTCCACAATATCCGACAACTGCTGCAAGGACCACTTTTCGCGATCGTCCAGCAGCACTTCAGCAAACTCCAGCGGGTCTTTCACCCGCACACAGCCGGCGCTGAAAGCCCTGTTGCTGCGTGAGAACAGCGAACGCGACGGGGTGTCGTGCAGGTAAACTGCATAGCGATTGGGAAAGATGAACTTCACCCTCCCCAATGCATTGTTCTCCCAGGGCTGCTGCACCACGCTGTAGGGAAAATTACTGGCACTGAGTTTCTCCCACGGGAGTTCCAGCGGATTCACTTCCACGCCACTGCGATCATAGAGGCGATATTCATTGTCCACCACATATTCAGGATCGGCTTTGAATTTGGGCAGCAGGCTGCGCCCGATAATGCTGCGAGGGACCGTCCAGGTCGGATTGAATTCCAGGTATTTCAAGCGTGCTGTGAATATGGGTGTCTGGTTCTGCACCGTGCCGGTCATCACCGGAGTTTCCCAGACCAGCTTACTGTCGCGCAAGTAATACAGCTCAAAGCCGGCGATATTGACAATCACCGCGTCACGGGTGCTGTCCTGGGAAATCCAGCGCAGCCGGTCCATATTGATGCGTAAAGAGTCTACCCGCTGCGCCCAGGTCATGTTCAGGAAGGCATAGCTCTGCGGCCCTATCACCCCGTCGACGTCGATCCCGTGATCACGCTGAAACTGCTGCACAGCGGCTACCGTTTGCGGGTCATAAAAATCGGCCGGGGAAACCTCCGTGGTCACATATCCAAGTCGATTGAGCCGCTGGCGTAAGGCAATAACATTGGCGTGGCGTTGCCCGGGTTTCAACAGCGGTTCTTGCGCCAGCGGCTGGAACAACTCGCTACTATCCAATTGCCGATAGTAGGAGAGAGCGGCCTTCATCTGCTGATAGAAGTCCTGCTGTGGGCGTGACGCCTCCACGATATCCACAATCGACTTCTCTTCAATCGCGCGACGCAAATTCGCAGCCACGCGCTCGGGTTCAAAGTCCAGCCGCTGATAATTGAAGCTGGGGTCCATTTGCCTGGGATTCACTTTGCCTTGCAGCAGGTGGCGAATGAACAGCACAAGACCATCGGTAAGCAATACATCAAAGCGTGCTCGCTGTCGGTCGCGATCCTCCCAAACCGCACCCTGTTCATCCCAGAGTGCGCGAAGAGTGCCGTAGTGGTAATCATCCGGACTGAGGCCCTCCTCCCAGGCAGCGCCGAGCAGGGTCAACACTCGCTGCACCTGATCACGGTCTTGCCAGGCCGGCTGGTAGCCACTCTCGGCGTAATAGCTGTCAATAAAACCCGGCTGGTGAACCCGGCCACCGGCGGGCAACTGCCCCCCCTCGTCATGCAGCAGGTGCTCCGTTAACAGGCGCAGTTCCTGGCGCAGTCCCTGGCCCAGATCGGCCTGCGCCGGCCAGGGTGAGAGCAGCAACAGAATGAGGCTCAGGGTTAGATGCTGTTTCATTGACAGTGTTCTATCCGCCAGGAAGAGGTGAGCAGACTAACGGCTACCGGTCCCTGTGACAAATTTCCAGATTTTGTGTCGTCACGGCCACCCACCAAGCGGCGACTCAATGTATGATTACCGGTTCATTGACACATTTGAGAAGCAAATCCATGGCGGCGTTCGGCACACAGTTCACGGCGAAAATGATAACCAGTCGATTTGGCGAGGGCCAGTGGTCAGACCTTGAGGTCGTGCCTGTCGCCCCTTTTCCCATGCATCCGGCCACCCATGTGCTGCACTACGCCAGTGAGTGCTTCGAGGGGCTGAAAGCCTATCGCACCGAGTCCGGTGACATTCACCTGTTTCGCCCGGACCGACACGTGGAGCGCATGCTTAACAGCGCCGCGCAACTCTTGCTCCCCGTACCTGACCGGGCGGCGCTTACCCGCGCCCTGCATATGGCTGTCGCTGCGGTGGCCGAGGAAATTCCCGCCTACCCGGGTGCGCTCTACCTGCGACCTACACTGCTGGGAACCGAGGAAGACATCGGCGCAGCGGCGCGACCGACAGAGAAGGCTTTATTCTACGTGCTGACGTCACCCGTGGGCGACTACTTCAGTGGCGGCCTGCAACCCCTGCGAGTCAAGGTCGAAGACAAGGCGCAGCGTTGCACACCAAGTTTTGGCGCGGTCAAGACTGGCGGTAACTATGCAGCCGCCATGCGCCAGATTGTGCAGGCCAGGAAAGAGCTGGGGACAGACCAGGTCCTGTTCGCTCCGGGCGGCGTAGTTCAGGAGACCGGGGCGGCCAACTTTATCCTGATCGACGACACGCAGTTGTTTACCAAGCCCCTGGACGGCTCCATTCTGCCAGGTATTACCCGCGACAGTATTCTCGCCCTTGCGGCAGACGCCGGACTGACCATCCGCGAAGAGGACTTTACGGTCACAGAATTACTGCAGCGCGCCGCGCATGCCGAGGCCGCGCTCACCGGCACCGCCGCCGTGCTGACACCGGTGGGTGAACTGGTATACGAGGGCGAGACCATCCGCGTTGGCGACGGCCAGATGGGACCCTGGTCATCGCAACTGCGAGAACAGTTGTGTGCCATACAGAGCGGCGTAGCCAAGGACCCATACGGCTGGCGCGTGCCCCTGGAGGCTTGATATGAGCACATTGCCCAGGCGCTACGTTGCCATCAACCCGGATGACCAGAGTCTCAGCATAGAACAGGACACATCGCCGGCACCGGGTCGGGGTGAAGTGCTGATCGCAGTAGCCGCAGCCGGGCTCAATCGAGGTGACCTGCTGCAGCGCCTGGGCCTGTATCCGCCTCCGGCAGATGCATCCCCGATCATGGGCCTGGAAGTCGCGGGCACCATCTGTGCTGTCGGGAGCGATGTGCAAGGGTGGCAGGTCGGCGACGCGGTTTGCGCCCTGACCCACGGCGGCGGCTACGCTGACCACGCAATTGCCCCGGCCGGGCAATGCCTGCCCATCCCCGCGGGCCTGGGCATGGAAGAAGCAGCCGCCCTGCCCGAGGCACTACTCACTGTCTGGCACAATATCTTCCAGCGCGCAGCCATGCAGCCGGGAGAAAAAGTACTGATCCACGGCGGCGCCAGCGGCATCGGTACTCTGGGTATCCAGATGGTTCACGCCATGGGTGCCGAGGTCTACACCACCGCCGGCACTGCCAGATAAGTGCCGGGCCCTGGAGTCAATGGGTGCAGCCCGCGCGATCAACTACCGGGAAGAAGACTTCGAACAGGTGCTGACCGACGCCGGGCTCAAGGACCAGATCAACGTGATCCTGGATATGGTGGGTGGCGACTTCATACAAAAAAACATCAACATAGCTGCAGCCGACGCCCGCATCGTAAACATCGCTTTCATCCGTGGCTTCCAGGCAGAGGTGAATTTCGCGCCGCTACTGATCAAGCGCATTACGCTGAGCGGCTCAACGCTGCGCGCCCAGAGCTTTGAGCAGAAGGCGATAATGACCCGGGAAATTCGCCAGCATATTTACCCGCACCTGGAAAAAGGCAGCGTCAAACCTGTCGTCGACCGCGTATTTGAACTGGCAGATGTGGCGCAAGCCCACGATTACATGCAAAGTGGCGCCCACATGGGCAAAATCATTCTCCGAACCTAGGACGTCACTCACTATGGGAACACTGGACAACAAGGTCGCTCTGATCACCGGCGCCGCTTCAGGGATAGGCCGCGCCACTGCAATACGCATGGCCAGCGATGGCGCGGTCGTCTTCCTTACCGACATCAATAGCGACGGCCTGGCCGATACCGTGAAGGCACTGCCAGCGGGCAGCAGCAGCGAGACCCACACACTCGACGTTACCGACTCCACCGCCTGCAAAGAGGCCGTAGCAGCGTGCGTCTCCCGCTTCGGCAAGTTGGACGTGCTGTGCAACATCGCCGGCATCGCACTGTGCGAGCACATGGTCGATATCAGCGATGAGCAATGGCATCGCGCGGTCAGCATCAACCTGGACGGCGTGTTCTTCATGTGCCGTGCGGCCATACCTCACCTGCTGCAAAGCCAGGGCAACATTGTCAATATGTCCTCAAGCGCCGGCCTCGTCGGCCAGGCTTACAATTCCGCTTACTGCGCTACCAAGGCGGGCGTACTGATGTTTTCCAAATCACTGGCGATTGAGTATGGCAAACAGGGCCTGCGTGTGAATGCGGTTTGCCCCGGTTTTGTCAAAACCCCGCTGACCGAAGCATTTCACATGCCCGAAAATGCGGACATGGACCTCATGGGTAAGCTCATGCCGCTTACGGACGGGGCCCAGCCAGAGGAAATCGCCGCCGCCGTGGCCTACCTCGCGTCCGCCGAGGCTCGCTTCGTAAATGGCATTGCCCTGCCTATCGATGGCGCCCAGACCGCGGGCTGATCCGCCCAGCAAGTATTGCCAAACAAGGTCGCCAGGGTGATGATGGCCGCAGCGCACCGAGTGAAGCAGCGCATTCCCACGTTGTAAACCAAGAAGGCCCATGAAAAAACTCAATCCCCTGCTACTTTTGTTATGCGTCGTCAGCCTTGCGGCTTGCGGCGAAACCGCACCCAACGACAAGGCTGCAGGACAAGGCGAAATCGCCATGGATTCTGCCGACTCTCCTGTAAACGACAACGACGAAAACCAGCGACAAGAACGAGGCAGCACCTTCACTGGCCCCTGAGCCAGGCGACGACACTCTGCCAGCGGCCGCCGAACTGGGCAGGGCCTGGACAGGCGACCTGGATGCAATGGAAGAACGCAGGGTTATCCGCATTCTCACCGTCTACAGCCCTGGCCGTTATTATCTTGAAGATAACGGCGAGGAAAAAGGCCTGGTCAAGGAGCTGGTCACCCGCTTCGAGAGCTTTATCAACAAGCGACTGCAGCGCAAGACGGTCAAGGTGCACGTCGCTATCGTGCCCATGGCGCGCAACCTGTTAATCCCGTCACTGCTGGCGGGCCGCGGGCGACATTATTATCGCCGGGCTGTCTATCACTCCCGAACGCGACGAGATGGTCGACTTCAGCATTCCGTTCAGCAAGCCGCTGTCTGAGATACTGATTACCGGACCCAGCGCTGAGCCCCTGCAAACCATCGACGACCTGTCCGGGAAAAACCATTCACCTGCGTCACTCCAGCAGCTACCGGGAAAGTGTGGAAGCGCTCAACACCCGGCTTGTAGCTGAAGGCAAGGCCCCGGTGGAGATCGAACTGGTGTCTGAGTTCCTGGAGGATGATGACCTGATCGAAATGGTAGACAAGGGATTGCTGCCCTGGGCTATCGTCGACGATTACAAGCCACTGCTGTGGAAAGACGTCTTTACCAATACCACGGTACGCGAGGACATTGTGTTCCGGGAAGGAGGGCGCACCGCCTGGGTTTTCCGCGAAAACAGTCCCTTGTTGAACGAGGCGGTCAACGATTTTCTCAAAACCAATCGCGAGGGCACGCTTATCGGGAACGTGTTGAAAAACCGTTATATCCGCGACTTTGACTGGGCGGCCAATGCACTGGACGATTCAGACTATCAGCGATTCCTGGAATTCCAGCATGTCTTCCAGGAGTACGGGGAAAAATACGAGGTCGACTACCTGATCGCGGCAGCGCAGGGCTACCAGGAATCGCGCCTGGACCAGAGCGCCCGCAGCAATGCCGGCGCTATCGGCATTATGCAGTTACTGCCCAGCACCGCGCGCGACAAAAATGTCGGCATCCCCAATATAGAAAAAGCCGAGGACAATATTGAAGCCGGCATCAAGTACCTGAATTTTCTGCGCGCTCGCTACTTTGATGATCCGGCGATAGACCAGCGCAACCAGATCTTTCTCGCTCTGGCGGCATACAACGCGGGCCCGACACGAATGATCAATATGCGCGACAAGGCCGCCAGGATGGGCTATGACCCGAATGTCTGGTTCGACAATGTAGAGTTGGTCGCGGCGAAGGAAATCGGCAGGGAAACGGTGCAATATGTCGCCAATATTTATAAGTACTACATCGCTTATCGTTTCACCCTGGAGCAGCAGTCCCGCCATGCCGAGGCCAGGCAACGAGCCGGGATCACCCCCTACCGCTCCGGCGAAGACTGATCACCTGCAGCGGCATTACACTCACGAATACTCTCGGGCGTCTCAGCCCAGCGACGCGGGTAAGACCCTCCGCGTGATCGTTGATAGACCAGAAGTCGAGAGCAGAACAATAGCGGGCAAAGTCACAAGCATCTGCCGGCGGATGCAGGCCGGTGCCGCCGGAAACGGCGATGGATAGTGCTGAGACCATCAAGAGCATGTACCAACCAATGCTCCCGGATGCGCAGGCTGAATCCTGTTTCATCTTCTTTATTATTTTAGTGCGTGTTCATTGTCTTGCCGCGGTTACCCGCGGGAGTAACTAAATAAATTCAGCCGGCGGCACGCCAGAGATGGCTTTTGCGGTGGTGGGCTGTCCCGCACGACCGAAGCCGCGCGCGGTAGAGAGGAGTGCTGCAGTGCCGACGCCAGTCAAGGAGCCGGCGAGGGCTTTACTTTCTGGCTGCTGCCTTTTTCTTTGGTGCTGCCTTCTTCTTTGCCGCTGCTTTTTTCTTCGCTGCGCTTTCTTCTTGGGTGCTGCTTTCTTCTTCACTGCCGCTTTTTTCTTGGGGACGGCCTTCTTCCTGGTAGCGGCTTTCTTCTTGGGCGCAGCCTTCTTCTTGGCGGCCGCCTTTTTCTTGGCAGGCGCCTTCTTCCTGGCCGGCTTGGCCTTGGCAGCCGCTTTCTCCACCATCGCCGCCGCCTGGTCGGCAGCCTTCGCCTTGCGCTCTTCGAGCATTACGTCTGCCCTGACAGAGGTATAGCGCTGTGCTGCTTCATAGGCCGCCTTGGTGATTCGACCTACTGACTCTGCCAGATCCTGAACCTGCTTCATCAGCGCATCAACTTTCTTCTGGTTGTCCGGCGTCGCCTTTTTCTTCAGTGCCGTACGCGCCTTCTTCAAACGAGTATTTGCTGTGGTGTGCCGCTTACGCGCTGCCTGCAATTCACGCTTGGCTTTGGCATGCGACTTCTCCGATTCAGAAACCAGCTTCTTGCGAAGCTTCTCTACTTTTTGGTTGGCCTGCGAGGCCATTTTGGTGGCCTGCGCCAGTTCTTTTTCCAGCATTGCTGCACTCACTCTGTTGTGTCTATTAGGTACCGCAAATCCAGTGTAGGACGAAACACCTGATAAGTAACGTACATTTTTTGACCTGCATCATCCCTCGGCCTTACTTACGCAGGCATCATGGCAGCTAATAGAAACTAACCCGGTAGATCTGCAGGAGTAAAACATGGGTGCGCGCCCAGTCGGATATCGTCATTGATTACTACAGCGACGTGTTGTGTGTATGGGCATGGATCGCACAACCGCGACTGGACCAATTGGAAAAAGAATGGGGTGACAAGGTGAGCGTAAAGCATCACTTTGTGGATATTTTTGGTAACTGCGAAGCCAAGATTCCACCGCGCTGGGGCGAGCAAGATGGCTTCGAGAAATTCGGCGCTCACGTCAGAGAGTCAGCGCAACCGTTTGACATGGCCACCGTTCACCCGGACCTGTGGCGGGTGAATCATCCGCGCTCATCCGCACAGGCGCATCTGCTGCTGCGCGCTGTCTCTCTGGTTAGCTCTGCACAAGCAATGTCCGCTACCGCCCTGCGAATACGTCGCGCATTTTTTTGTGAAGCCATGGATGTCAGCAATATGGACTTGCTGCTGGCACTGGCGGAAGAAGTGGGAACTGCAAAAGAAGAAATCCTGCCTGCGCTGAACGATGGCCGCGCGATAGCGGCACTGATGAGTGACCTGCGCCAGGCCAACGAACTTGGCGTTAACGGCAGCCCCACCTGGATTCTCAATAGCGGTCGCCAGATTCTCTATGGCAACGTGGGCTACCGTATTCTCAACGCAAATATCGAAGAGTTGCTGAAACATCCGGCCGATGAGGCAAGCTGGTGTTAACCGGCAACAAAAAAAGCCACCCGAGGGTGGCTTTAGTCATCAAGCCGGGCTCGCCTACTTGGTCAGATTCAGCATAAATTCTGCTGCAGCCAGGCGTGTTTCCTCATCGAGGTGGCCCTGCGGCGGCATTTCCGGATAGTCGTCACGCTTCTTGACCGGCGCAGCTGCATAGGCGGCAATGCCTTCCGGGTTATCCATATACAGCGCCTGAATAATCTGCGTGGGCGGGCCAATCATACGCGAGCCATAGGCATGACAGCCTGCACAGACGCCGTAGTAAGCCAGCTTGCCCTTGTCCATATTGGTTTCATTAATACGTGGGGGCACCGGCTCGGGCAAGGTATAGGTCAGCACCGACTTGGTATTTTCGAAATCGCACTCGCCATAGTTATCCATGCCCAGCGTACGGAAGCGCTCCGGATTGAGGATGCAACCGTCATCCATACCCACGGTATCGATAAAATCGGGGCCGCGCGTCAGCATTTGTGTCGCCAGAACAGCGCGTACCACCGGGGCCGGATTGTTGCCGTTGTTCTGCATAATGTTGTTGAGAATCTTGGGGCGATTGGGATTGGGGTCCGCGTCCACGTCAGTGGCGGCGTTGCCCGCCAGGGAGAAGTCAGTAAACAGTACACCCATGGACTCATTGCCAGTAGATAATGTTCTGCTCCACAACCACATCATCACACGCCATGATCAGCATGCCCGTACCCTGGGGGATGTTGGATACCAGAGAGCCGGGAATCGCGAAGTTCTCATGGTTATTGTCCACCACAAAGTTGTTGCGAATAATCACGTCACTGCAGGTCTTGATGGGCAACCCGGGGGTAATAAACGCGAGAATACCGCCGGTGTTGTTGTAGACAAAATTACCTTCGACCAGCGCCGAGCGGCTGTTCTCGATCTCGATACCCGCAACACTGTCAAATACCTGGTTGTAGACCACGTCAACGTTATCGGACATGCCCACATAGATGGCGGCGTCTTCAATACCGGAAATTACGTTGTGCGCGACAATGCCGTTCTTACCCAGTTGGGGGAAAATACCGTACACGCCGGTATCAACGATGATGTTATTGCGGATAATGTAATTGTTACCCGCCTGCCCCATGATGGCGTTGCCCTTGTACCTGGTAATGTACAGGTTCTCTACCGTAAAGCCGTTGCCGGAGTAGAGCACGGCGTCATTGAGCACGCCCTCCCCGTCCATGACCGGGTAAGCACCGCGCTCAATCACGCCAGACAGGGTGATATTATCCTTATCGACGTAAACAGTTTCCTTATAGGTACCGGGCATCACCTTGATCACGCGCCGGGTTGGGCAGCCTTTACCGCGTCCTGTATCGACTCACCATCCTTGACAATAATCACCTCGCCGCTGGTTGGCGTTTCCCAGGCACGCACACTCACGGTGCCTGCAGCAGCAGCGACTTCTGCGGCGCCGCTGGAGGTAAATTCCGCCTTCGGCGCTGCGGGCACCTTGATCACGGTCGGTTCAGGCTGGTTGGCGTTACCGAGGTAGTACCCCCCGCCAAGCAGCGCAAGCGCGCCGATTACGGCTACGATCTTATTCATGGTCTGTTACTCCGTTCTCGATTTCGCCGACCTCGGCGAGTTGATGGTGCATCGGCTGCAGCCCGGAGGGCAATCGCCGCGGTTGTTCAGGTTTGAAACTTTCGTCGGTCAATGTCTTGAGGAAGTCCACCAGCCGATCCAGTTCGTCTTCGGTGAGATTGGGCTCCCAGATGTGCCAGTGGATTTTCAGTTCCTCGCCTTCGGGCACAGCATGACCGCGCCCTCCGGTATAGAAGGCGACTGCCTCGCGCAGGGTAGCAAATCGCCCCGAGTGCATATAGGGAGCGGTCAGTTCGATGTTGCGCAGGCTTGGAACCTTGAAGCCGCCGCGCTGGGAGGGCTCATTCATGGGTATTTCCGCACCGGCATCAAAGGGCATGCCCTCCGGCTCAGGCGTGCCGAGTACGGCGATCTGCTGATTGGTAAACAGCGGCGGCGTATGACACTCGGCGCAGCGGGCGACAAAGGAGCGGAAAATATTCAGCCCCTCTATCTCCGGCTCCGTGAGTGCGTCGGCATACCCGTGGGCATATTGGTCGTAACGGCTGTTCAGCGACACCAGGGTGACCTGGAAGGCAGTGATCGCGGTATAGACCTGCTGCAGGCCGATTTTGTCTGCTGGCGTTGAAAATTCAGCCGGGAACGCCTGCGCAAACAGCTCTCGATAGGCGGGGATACCATTGAGCGTATCAAGCAACAACTGCGGATTACTGCCCATCTCATGCTTGTCGAACAGCGGGCCAACCATCTGCCCCTCCAGCGTGTCCGCACGCCCGTCCCAGAAGAAGCTGTTAAGGAAAGCCACATTCCAGAGCGTGGGCGCAGACCGCGGCAGCACCGAGCCATTGATCCCCACACTCCTGCCCAGGCCATCGGAGAAGCCCTTGTCCGGCGCATGGCAGGTGGCGCAACTCACCGTGCCATCACGAGAGAGCACGGGGTCGAAGAACAGGTAGCGCCCCAGGTCTGTCTGCTGCGGTGAAAAGCCATCTCGCCAGCCGGGCAGACCCGTTTTGAGCCCGCCCACACCTGCATCCTGCAAGGAAGGGTAGAGCTGGTAAAGGCTGCGCAATTCGCACTGGCCTGTGCTCAACTCGAATCCCGGCGGACAGTCCGCGTTGAGTACAATCGGCTCCGCCTGTGCCCGGCATGCAAAGGCTGCCAGTAGCGCGAAACAGGGGATGAGAAGGTGCTTCATGTTCAGTCCTGCTGGGTCAGGCTGTGCAGGTAGGCAACGACATCCTTGATCGCCTGCTCGTTGGGCAGGATGGCCGCCATGGCGCGCATCTGCCGGCCAGTCCTGTCGTCGGGATGCGCGCCGCGCTGGCCGGCTCGAAAGGCAAGAACCTGCGCTTCCAGGTACCAGTCATCGCTGCCGGCCAGTCGCGGCGAATTCAGTGCCGGGTTACCCACTCCGCCGGCGCCATGACAGGCCCCGCAAAACTGGTTGTAGTAGTCAGCACCCAGGGTCACATCGCCCTCAATCGTGGCCGCTGATACGGGGCTTTCAAGGCTGGCAATATAGGCAGCCACATCCGTTAAGGCCTCGTCGTCCGGGAGTATCGCGGCCATAGGTGCCATTTGCTTCGCTGTCACGGTATCAGCGGGGCCACCGCGCAAACCACCGCGGAATTTTTGCAGCTGCGCCGTGATGTACACCGCTTGCAAGTGGCTTAGCCGGGGCGCTTTGAGGGCGGCATTACCCTGCGCCTTGTCGCCGTGACAGGCGATACACGTCGCATAGTGGGCTTTGCCTGCAGCCACATCGTCCAGGGCATGAGCCAGGGTACCGGTTATGGCCAGGCATGCACCGATTATCAGGTTCTGCAGTCGTTTCATCGAGATATCTCCGGTTTTGGGTCTTGCTGTCCACAACGCGCTTGTATCCGTTATAAGGGGACATATTACGCCCGAAGATTAAACGTAGCTGAAAAAAAGCAACAGCAGCGTATTTTTGCCGCGGCAAGGGGGAGGACAAGTTGCCCCGCCTGGGCTAGACTCATGCGTTCTGTATCGGCAACAACGCCGACGACCTTGAAAAAAGCGAAAATAGGAAACATAGGGAAAGCAGATGGAATACAACCCGGATGAACACAGCATAAAATGCCCCAAGTGCGGACACGGCATGAATGAAATCACCTACGGCGGCGATGTCGTCATTGACCGCTGCACGCACTGTCAAGGCATCTGGTTCGACGCCGGCGAGGCCGAGGCGCTGAAAGGCAAATGGATGGGCGATGCCCTGGACCGCGGTGATCCCGACGAGGGCAAAAAGTGGGATGCTGTCGAGGATATCGCCTGCCCACGTTGCAACAAGGACATGGAAAAGCGCTCAGACCCGGACCAACCACACATCTGGTTTGAAGAATGTAACGAACACGGCATGTTCATGGATGCCGGCGAATTCACTGACTACAAGCATGAGACCTGGGCAGACTGGTTCCGCAGCCTCATCAAGGGCGCTCGATAAGGCGCCGGATAAACCACATAACGGCGACGAAGGGCGATTTTGTCGCCCTTTTTTATACCGATATGAGTATGCAAGCACTTACTAACAGAGAAAGGTAAATGGCCGAGAACCACAGCACCGACGATGTCCGCATCAGCAAAGCCCGCCCCCTGATCACCCCCTGGGTGCTGGCCGATGAATTGCCGCTGAGCCAGCAGGCGGAGGTAACCGTCGCTGACAGCAGAGCGGCGATTGAGGCTATTCTGGCCGGAAAAGACTCTCGACTGCTGGTCATTGCGGGCCCCTGTTCTGTGCATGACCCCGCCGCCCTGCTCGACTTCGCCAGCCGGTTCCAGGCGGCCGTACAGCCGCTGGCGGATGCGATTTTCCCTGTACTTCGCGTTTATTTCGAGAAACCACGCACCGTGGTGGGCTGGAAGGGCCTGATTAACGACCCTGGCCTGGACGGCAGCTTTCAAATCAACCGTGGCCTGCATGTGGCGCGCAAGGTGTTGCTGGATGTGGCGGAGATGGGTATGGCTGCTGCCAGCGAGTTCCTCGATACCACGTTTGGCCAATACTATGCGGACCTGGTCAGTTTTGGGGCAATCGGTGCGCGCACCGTGGAAAGCCAGATTCACCGGGAGCTGGCCTCCGGGTTGTCGATGCCCGTCGGCTTCAAGAATGGCACGTATGGGCAGATCGACGTGGCAATCGACGCCATTCGCTGCGCGGGCCACAGTCACTGGTTTCCCTCCCTCACCAAAGAGGGTACACCGGCCATCCTCGAGTCCACCGGCAACCCCCACGGCTACCTTATCCTTCGCGGCGGTAAACAGAGCGGCCCGAACTATCACGCGCAGTCGATCCGGGATGCGGCGACCGCGCTGGCCGAGGCCGACCTGGCCCCGTCCCTTATTGTCGACTGCAGCCACGGCAATAGTGGCAAGGATCCACGCAAGCAGGCAGAGGTCGTCTCCAGTCTGTGCGAGCAGATCCAGACCGGGGAACACGCGATTCGCGGTGTGATGCTGGAATCGCACCTTGTGGGAGGCAGCCAGTCCATCGGCGATGGCAGCGAACTGGCTTACGGCAAGAGCATTACCGATGCTTGCCTGTCGCTGGAGGACAGCGTACCGCTGCTGCAACAGCTGGCAGCCGCGACACGCATGCGGGGATCGTGACTTACCAGGTGTAACCGATGCGCAGCGCGTAGCGCTCATCGAGCTTGTCTACACCCTCCACCGCACCGGAGTTATAGTCAAGGCGGACTTCCGCAGCGGCTTCCAATCCAAACAACAGGGGAAAGGCCAGGCCAAAGGTGTTATTGATGACCACATCCGAGGTCTCATCCAGATTGAGGATACCCAACTGGTCGAAGTACAGCCTGGAATCGCCGCCGAGATAGTCGCTGGACATGTGCAGCTCCCAGTTGGCACCCGGATAGTCGTTATCCTCCGCCACGATAAAGTCCTCGCTGACGTAGGAGACACCGATCATGGCTTCAAACATGAACACCGGCTCCGTATAGAACTCCCTGCCAATATAGGGACCGACATACCAGCGCAAGTCCAGGTCGGCAAACTCATCAGATTCTGCGTAGGCATTCACGCCCCAAAAATTGGGGCCTTCGAGGAAGTAGTCATACTTACTGTTTACTACCCAATTGTCGGCATTTTTAACGTCATTGGCTTTATCCACATTGCCAAAAGCCTTGAGCGTGTAGCGGTCATCATCGCTGCGCCATACAGACTCCAGCCGGTAATCCAGCTCATCAATTTTAGTGTTGCCGCGTTCCACGGCGAAAGCGAAGCTGGCCAGCCCGGTCCACTTATATCCGTAACCCAGTTCCCAGGGTTCGGGGTTGACGACGAGCAGGTCATCCAGCGCTCGCGGCCCGGCATCAGCCACTACCAGCTGATCGTTGTTAATGACCAGCGGCTGATTCTCAATCACGGACTCATCGGCCATTTGCATCACCACCGGATTTGCCGTCTGCACAGAGGCGATCATGTCCACCGGAATTTCCAGCGTGCCCGCAAAGTCAGTCTCCACTGTCACCAGCCCGTCACGAACGGTGGTCACCGTGCCGAGAATTCGAGAACCGTTGGTCATGGCGACCTCGTCGGGTGCGGGTGAAGCCTCAGTCGCGGGCGACTCTTCTGCGTTGGCAACCGCCGTCGCAAGTAACAGCGACAACAGCACCATGACTCTGCGTGCGTATCTGAAATTCATGACTTTTCCTGTGGTTTTGCGGCCTTATGGGACCAGATTTCAAGGGAAACCCATTCTAATCGAGCACCCTGCTCGGCGGAACCTCGATAAACGTTATTTATAGAAGGGATAGTTCAGCCATTTCCACCCCTGCTGTTAGACTAGGCACACTTTTGGGGGAGGACCTGTAACGTGTCAACTTACGACTATGACCTGTTTGTTATCGGCGCCGGTTCCGGCGGTGTCAGGGCGGCGCGAATGGCCGCCGGATTTGGCGCGCGTGTGGCCGTCGCCGAGGACCGTTACATGGGCGGCACCTGCGTCAACGTGGGTTGTGTACCGAAAAAGCTCTACGTTTATGCCTCGGAGTTTGGCAAGGGTTTCAAGGACGCCCAGGGCTTTGGCTGGGAAGCGACTCACCCCACATTTGACTGGAGTACCTTGCGCGATAACAAGAAGACTGAAATCTCGCGCCTCAATGCGATCTACCGCAACCTGCTGTCCGGTGTAGACGCCGATTTGATCGATGGGCGCGCCACTATACTGGGGCCCAACACCATCGCCGTCGGCGATAAACAATACAGCGCGGGCAAGATCCTCATCGCCACCGGTGGCTGGCCGCATATCCCTGACTTTCCCGGCAAGGAACTCGCCGTGACCTCCAATGAAATTTTCGATCTGGAGCGTTTTCCGGAGCGCCTGGTAGTGGTCGGGGGCGGCTATATCGCCGTTGAGTTCGCCGGTATTTTCAATGGACTGGGCTCCAGGGTGACCCAGCTCTATCGCGGCCCCCTGTTCCTGCGCGGATTCGACGCGGACATCCGTGAACATGCGGCCCAGGAGTTTGCCAAGAGCGGCGTGGACCTGCGTTTCGAGACCAATGTGACCGCTATTTCGAAGTCTGCCGGTGGACTGCAACTGCAACTCACTGATGGCAGCGTGATGGAAGCTGACGCCGTGCTCTACGCCACCGGACGCAAGCCCAACCTGGCTGGGCTGGGTCTGGAAAATGTCTCCGTCAAGCTCAATGAGAACGGCACCATCGCGGTCGACGAGCACTTCCGCACCAGCGAAGACAGCATCTACGCTCTCGGGGATGTGACCGGCGGCATGGAACTCACCCCGGTGGCGCTGGCCGAGGGCATGGCGTTCGCCCGCCGTGAGTTCGGCCAACTGGAGGCGGTTCCGGAGTATGACTTCATACCGACCGCGGTATTTTCCCAACCCAACATCGGCACCGTAGGCTTTACCGAGGAGCAGGCGCGCGAGAAGTTCGCCGACATCACCTTGTACAAATCCGCCTTCAAGCCCATGAAGCACACACTATCCGGGCGCGATGAACGCAGCTTCATGAAGATGATTGTAGACACCGCCACAGACCGGGTGGTCGGCGTACACATGGTGGGCCCGGACGCGGGAGAAATCATGCAGGGCATTGCCATTGCCATGAAAGCCGGCGCCACCAAGGCGGTGTTCGATAACACCATAGGCATTCACCCCACCGCCGCCGAGGAGTTCGTCACCATGCGGGACCCCTGGCAGGAGGATTGAGGCTGATTAACGGCGGACTGCTATGATCACCGCGAGCCACCTGAGCAGGCAGTTCGGGCGCAAAACCGCTGTCTCCAACGTTTCCTTCTCCATTGGTGAGAACCAGGTAGTGGGGCTACTTGGCCCCAACGGTGCGGGCAAGACCACCATTATGCGCATGCTCAGTGGTTACCTGGAGCCGACCACAGGCAATGTGACTGTCAACGGGGAAAGCCTGGGGCAGAACGCTTATTGCATCCAGCGCCAACTGGGCTACCTGCCAGAAAACCTGCCGGTCTATCCGGAGATGATGGTGGCTGATTACCTGGATTATGTCGCCACCATCAAGGGCATTGCGCCCAAAGGCCGCAGTCGAGCCGTCCGCGAGGCGCTGATCGCTACCGAGATGATAGAACATGCCATCGACAGGATCGCCACGCTTTCACGCGGCCAGAAGCAACGGGTGGGCGTTGCCCAGGCCGTGCTGGGTCGGCCGCGGTTTCTCATTCTCGATGAGCCCACCAATGGGCTTGACCCGCATCAGACCGCTACGATGCGCAAGCTTATAGAGCAGTTGTCACGTCGCGCGACCATTCTGCTGTCCACGCATATCATGCAGGAAGTTGAAGCCGTTTGTGACCGGGTGCTGATTCTGCGCAACGGACAGCTGGCCCTGGATCGCGAACTCGGGGCCCTGCACAGCAGCGACAGCCTGGTTCTGCGCACGGACGATGCACACACCGATCTGCAGCAACTCCTGCAACGCCTGCCCCAGGTTGTCAGCGTGACGAGCCATCATGACAACATGGGATGCTCCGAGTACACCCTGCAACTCCGGGACGGCTGTGACCGGGATACGGCAGCAGGCAACATCTCCCAGTCTGTGCTGCAGGCAGGCGCCAGGTTGTATACGCTGGAGCCGCGGGTACGCCAACTCGATGAAGTCTTCCGGGAGGTGATGGACGATGGC
Organism: uncultured Gammaproteobacteria bacterium; assembly: GCA_963845135.1. Lineage (GTDB taxonomy): Bacteria > Pseudomonadota > Gammaproteobacteria > Pseudomonadales > Halieaceae > Halioglobus. Next base: position 242,572 of record CAWJQW010000001.1, read on the forward strand.
GACTAGCCCCGTTGTTCGCCGGGTCGCGCAAAAAGAGCTGGGCTTATTCTTTGCATCCCCCGTCGCATGGCTGTTCCTGGGTGGCTTTGCCTCGGTCTGCCTCTTTGTCGTGTTCTGGGCGGAATCTTTCTTTGCCCGTAACATCGCGGACATACGCCCCCTGTTCCAATGGATGCCTCTGCTGCTGATTTTTTTATGCAGCGCTATCACCATGCGCATGTGGAGCGAAGAAAGGCGCAGCGGCACGCTGGAGCATGTGCTGGTCCAGCCCAGCCCCCTATGGCGCTTTGTGCTCGGCAAGTTTCTCGCGTGCCTGGTATTGCTGCTGCTGGCCCTGCTAGCTACCCTGCCGCTTCCTGTTACCGTCGCGCTAATCGCCGATCTTGATTGGGGTCCTGTAGCGGCAGGCTACCTGGCTAGCGTACTGCTGGGCAGCACCTATCTGGCCATCGGCCTTTTTGTATCATCGCGCACCGACAACGCCATCGTCAGTTTGCTAGGCAGTGTCGCGATCTGTGGACTGCTCTACCTCGCAGGCAGCGACCTCTTCACCGAGTTCTTCTCCAGTGAGACCGCAGATCAACTGCGCCAACTGGGTAGCGGCTCGCGCTTCGACAGCATCACCCGTGGTGTCATCGACCTGCGTGACCTGTTTTACTACCTCACCCTGGTTATCGCTTTCCTCTGCCTCAACGTCTATACGCTGGAAAAGGAGGGCTGGGCCCGTTTTGCCAGTACACCCCGTCAGCGTCATTGGCGTATCGGTGTATTCCTGCTGTTGATCAACCTGGTGCTGGCCAATATATGGATTGAGCGCATCGGCACCCTGCGCTGGGACGTGACCGAGGGCCGTATGTATTCCCTGTCCAGCGCCAGTCGCCAACTGGTGAGGCAGCTGCAGGAGCCGCTGCTGATACGCGGCTACTTCAGCGCGCGCAATCATCCGCTGCTGGCGCCCCTGGAGCCACAACTGAAAGACCTGGTAATGGAATACGCCGAGGCCGCTGACGGCAACGTGCGCGTTGAGTTTGTGGACCCACTGGAGCAACCCGATCTGGAAAAAGAAGCCAGGGACCGCTATGGCATTGAGCCCACGCCTTTCCAGGTTGCCGACCGCTACCAATCATCCCTGGTCAATGCCTACTTTGCGCTGCTTGTCCAGTATGGCAGCGAGCATCAGGTACTGACCTTTAACGAAATGATAGAAGTGCGCAACGCAGCGAATGGGCAAGTGGAGGTGCAGCTACGCAACCCTGAATTTGAAATAACGCGCGCTATTCGCGATGCGTTGTTTAACTACCGAGCAGGCGGCGATTTGTTCGCGGGGATAGATAGACCGGTGGAGTTCATCGCGTATATCTCCGACGACGCCCTGCTGCCGGATGCCTTGCTGGCCTACCGCGATTCCATTGCAGCGCAGCTGCAAAAAGCAGTCGACGCATCGGCTGGCAAGCTCAGCTTTCGCTTTTTGCAGCCGGAAGCGGAAGACGGCGAGCTGGCACGCATGATCGAGGAGGAGTGGGGTTTTTCACCCATGACCTATGCGCTCGACTCAGAGCGGGAGTTCTACTTTTACCTCACTCTCGCCGACACACAGCAGGTCGTGCAATTACCCACAGCCGGTTTCGACCCGGGTCAATTCCGCAAGGCGCTGGATTCCGGGCTGAAACGTTTCGCCACTGATTTCACCCGCAGCGTCGCGTTGTCTGCACCTCAGGTGAACCCGCAGCTGCAGCGCTACAACATGGGCGGGTCCAGCTTTGCCATGCTGGAACAAGCCATTACCCGCGATTACACCCTGCTACGTGAGAACCTCAATGATGGTGAGGTCAGCCCGGAGGCAGACATATTGGCAGTGATCGCCCCAGGCCGACTCGAATCCGCTGCCGTCTATGCCATCGACCAATTCCTGATGCGTGGTGGTACGGTGGTTCTTGCCACCTCGCCCTACACGGTAGAGCCTGACCAGGGCGCGCTGATTTTACGCGACCGGGACACAGGCCTATTGCCCGACTGGCTGGAACACCATGGGATCCGCATAGGCGACAGCCTGGTTATGGACAAACGCCACGGCCGCTTTCCCGCGCCAGTGCAACGCGACAGCGGCGCCCACCAGTTCCAGGACGTACGCATCGTCGACTACCCATATTTTCTGGATATTCGCGGAGAGGGCCTTTCCCGCCACGCGCTGGTGGGCAACCTGCCGCAAATGACAATGGCCTGGGCATCACCGCTGGAGATACAGCGAGGTGACGGTTTACGCTTCAGCCAACTGCTGTGGAGTAGCCCCCACGCCTGGTTGAGCAAAGACAGGTCGATCACGCCACAGGCCGGCCAGGCATGGGAGGAACCTGCTGCTACCGAGCGCTTTCTGCTCGGGGCGTCGGTCAGTGGCCGCTTTCGTTCGTTTTTCCAAACACCACCTGCAGACTTGCAAGACATCGACAGGGGCAGCCGCACTGGCTTTTCCACCCTGGTCAAACGTGCGCCTGAGTCAGCCCGCATCATCGTTTTTCCCTCCAACGACTTCCTCAGTGACAGGGTACTGGGCGCACAGGTAAGGGCCAGCGGCACACAGTACCTGGGGCCGGTAGAACTGTTCAACAACGTGCTGGACTGGGCACTTCAGGACAAGCAACTTCTGGAAATCCGCTCTCGAAGTCACTTCAATCGTACCCTGCCGCCCATGGAGCAAAACCTGCGGGTTTCACTGGAGCTGTTCAACTACATCGCTGCCCTGTCCTGGCTGCTACTGCTGGTCGCAGCGAACTGGCTGCTGGCGCGAAGGCGCCGGTCTCGCTACAGGCGAGAGCTGGGACTATGAATCGCACGGGTGTGGCGCTTTTCTTCCTGATGCTACTGCAGTTGGCCGTGGTCGCCATGCTTTATCAGTTGGAGCTTGGCGAGCAGGATAAGCTGGCCGGCAATGCGCTGGTGGACACAGGCTCTTATATTGTCGACGAGGTCGTCCTTACCGAGGCAAGCGGCGCCAGCGTGCAACTGCGCAGAGTTGGCGAGCGCTGGTTACTCCCCAAGCTGGGCAACCTGCCCGCTGATGCGGCCAGGGTCGAAGCGTTACTGCAGCAACTGACCCAGGCTGATCCGGGCTGGTCGGTGGCGCACAGTCCCGCGGCAAGACAACGCTTCCTGGTGGCCCACTATCACTTTCGGCGCAAACTGGTGCTGTCGGCAATGGACCGCGAACTGGGCACCGTTTACCTGGGCACATCACCAGGCTATCGCACCGTTCACGCGCGCAACGATGCCGCAGAGAATATTTACGCCGTAAACCTGAATCTGTTCGAATTGCCCGTAGACGCTGGCAAGTGGCTGGACCCGCGCCTGCTGCAGGTACGCGCGCCGGTAGCGATCAACGCGGATGGCTATACACTGCAAAGGCTATCGGGAGCCTGGCAATTGGGAAGTGGCGCGACACCGGATCCCAGGGAATTACAGGCGCTGCTGGACGCACTGCGTCACATTCAGGTCCAGGGAGTTGCCTCGCCGGCATCCAGTAAAGCGATAGCAAGCGTCGAAGCTGACTTGATCCTTCAGGTTCAGGGCCTGGCGGGGACGGTGGAGCTGCAATTATTCACACAGGGTTCGGAGCACTACGTCAGTAGCTCGGAATATCCGTATCTCTTTATTATCAGTGCCTACGACTTCGATAAACTGACGGGGATCGACAGCCTGTTGATCTCCGGCGCACAATAGCTGCAAATCAGGAAGAAACAGGCACCCGCGCCACGCTTACTTAATGGCCTGCAGCTGCTGCGAGGGTTCAGCCGGTTCCCCCGGGCCACTGAGGTGCTTCATCAGCAGCGTTCGCATCCACTGATGTGGGGCACTGCGCGACGTACGTGTATGCCGTAGCAGTGACATCTTGCCTCTATTGGAGCTGTGTGTGTTGCGGATCATACGCTGCAGTTCAGCCGGCAACTCAACACCCACAATCAAATTGCTGTAGAGGCCGCTGGCTTCAAACCCCGCATTGGCAACCAGCAGGCAATCAGTGCGCGCCAGGACACCCACGGCAGACGCGAACTGCGTGGTCTCCAGGGCAATGTTACGGTGCACGCCATATTGACCCAGCACGTCATCCACCATAGATGTGTTTTCCCGGGACAGGCCAGGGAGGTACAGGCGCAAATGACTGTAGGCAAGAAAATCCTGCAGTTCCAGTTCGGCCTTTTCCTGCAGCGGGTGATCACCACGCATATAGCAACGCGGAGCCAGGGTGGTGATTGGCTCAGCGTGAATATCGCGGTCAGTATCCAGGGCCAGGAAGGCAACGAAATCCACTTCCCCCTTCTTTAGTTTCTCCTGGTAATCCGGGGTAATTTCAGAGGTAATCACCTGCACTCCGGGCGCGGTCTCATGCAACTCTGCCACCAGGCCAGGCAGCAGTGCTTCGCAAAGTATGGGCGGCAATAACAGCTTGAAACTGGTGCAATAGGTCGCCGGGTCAAACTCTGCATCACCCAGTACGCGCTCTACAGATTCCAGCAACGCCGGTAGTTCAAGCCCCAGTTCTTCTGCCCTGGGCGTGGGTACCAGGCCATGCGCTGTGCGGGTAAACAATTCATCCTCGAACGAGTCGCGCAGTTTTTGCAGGGTCTTACTCAGCGCTGGCTGGCTCACCGACAGTCGCTCGGCAGCGCGCGTGACGTTGCGCTCCTCCAGCAGGATTTGCAGTGCCACCAACAGGTTCAGGTCTGTGCGGATCAACTTTCGTGAAATCATGTATCCCACTCAACAGAAATAACTTTTAGTTATCTTTGCTATGCTAGCAGATCTAAGCTGCGGGTTTACAGATTAAATTCACCGCGGCGGCGAGCAAACCGTTTATCAGGCCCGCATGAACGAACTTCAGAAGACACACAAAGCCCGATGAAAACATTCACTTACCCGATCACAGACTGCTACCATAATGTAACACTCTTCCTTCTTTGCCAGAGAGGCGCTGCATGCGTAGCTTGATCGTGATTGCCACCCTGATGCTGACAGTGGTCACCACTGCGTGTAGCACCATCGAAACCCGACCTGAAGACACGGCCAGGTTCGCCGCAGGTCAATACAAGTACTTCACCTGGCGCAGTAAGCCGCTTGCCAACCCCGGAGGCTCCGCCGATCCGCTGTACACCATGGACCCTGTCATTCGTAATGAGGTCACCGCGCAGTTGACAGCGAGAGGCTATGTACTGGACGCCACACAAGCGCAGTTCAGTGTGGACTACTTACAGGCGACAGCCCTGCGCGAAGGCGTCAGCAGCCAGGACGCAAGCGGCGGTATTGACCCCATCCCCTCCGCCAGGCCCAATCGGCAAATCAACCAGGCGATGGTCGATAACGCCCATGCCCTGGCAGGCGTGCAGACGACCAACAATATCGCTATCACGTTTAACGACATGGACAGCCAACAGGAAGTCTGGCGCGTGGTAGTGACCAAGATCGTTGAAGACGTCAACCGGGTGGATGCAGCGACCATGCGCACCAACCTGAAAAAGGGCATCAGCAAAGGAATGAGCACGCTGCCAGACGCCAGCTAGTTGCGGTATACCTCGGGGTTTACGCAGTGGGGCATTGGTTCCCCATTGAGCGCCGCGATCGCATTCGACGCGGCGATATCCGCCATCTTTGCGCGCGTCTGCGTGGTGGCGCTACCAATATGTGGCGCCACCACAACATTGGGCAAGGCCAGTAAGGGGTTGTCCAGTGACACCGGCTCACTGTCAAACACATCCACCGCCGCTGCGGAGAGCTGACCGCTGGAAAGCGCCGCTGCCAGGGCCTCTTCATCGACGATGCCGCCCCGGGCGGTATTAACCAGCACTGCACCAGCTTTCATCATTCCTATGCGTTGTGCGTCAAGCAGCCCGCGGGTTCCATCATTGAGGGCGACATGCACAGTGACAAAGTCGCTGCGTTGCAGCAGTTCGTCGAGAGAGACACTGGTGACCCCGGCAACCTCCCGAGTGGACCGGTTCCAGGCCAACACTTCCATACCGAAACCCGCGGCACGCCGGGCCATCGCCTGGCCGATTTCCCCAAGCCCGACAATGCCCAACGTAGCGCCACTGACGTCCTTGCCGGTAAAGAAGTCCGGCGCCCAGGCATTCTCCTGTGTCCAGTTGCCCACGCGGATAAAATGATCGGCCTCCACAACCCGCCGTGCCGCCGCCAGCATCAGGGCGAAAGCGGTATCCGCCGTGGTGTCCACCAGTACGCCGGGGGTATGCCCCAGGGGTATACCACGTTCAGTCAGCGCCCTCACATCAATATGATCAACGCCCACTGACATACTGGATACGAACTCAAGGTCCGGCATGGCGGCAATGAGATCCGCATCAACGCGGTCTGTAAGCAGGCAAACCAGCCCTACACAGCCGGCAAGCTCCTCACGCAGGGACGCCGCGCTGAGTAAGCCCGGGATCCATCCACACATTCATTTCACAATGGGCGGAAAGATCGTGAATCCGGTCTCCCGGTAATTGATGGGTAACCAGTACTTTTCTACTTTGGGACAGGTCCATTCAGTCTTCCGGCTGGGCAACTTCCAGTTTCAACATACGCTCCAGGACACCTCGCCACTCCTGCAACTGCTCTGGCGCGTAAGTATCAACCCCTTCGAGGTTGCCCCAGACCGGCTGCGGCCAGCAGGGATCAAGCCTGGAGCGACCAATTACGTGCAGGTGCATCTGTGGCACAACATTGCCAAGCCCGGCAAAGTTGACCTTGTCGAAGCCCAGCACATTCTTGATAAACGCGGACACCGCCGCGCAATCAGCCAGCACAGCTGCGCCATGTTCGGCGGGCAGGTCGAGAAAATCTTCCATGCGCGTGTCGGGTACCAGGATAAACCAGGGTAGCCCGGCATTGCGATGCAGCAGCAACGCCGACGCTGGCAGGTTTCCCAGGTAGTGGCAATCACGCAATAACTGCACATGAATTTCCGGCACACTCATAGCATCAGTCCCTTCTTGCTACCACTATCACTCTAGCCATCACCAATGCGCTTTGGCAAACACTAAATGGTCATTCCTCCATCTACCACGATGCACTCGCCGTTGGTATAACTGGACGCATCCGACACCAGGTACAAGACTGTCCCGGCCATCTCATCAGGTTCCGCATGACGGCCCATGGGAATAGCCTTCATCGCCTCCTGGTAAATGTCATCATTGGTAAACAATGCACCGGCAAACCTGGTTTTGGTTAATCCCGGCAACAGGGCGTTACAGCGAATCCCCAGGGGTGCACATTCCTTGGCGAATGCCTTGGTCATATTAATGACGGCCGCCTTGGTAATTGAGTAAATACCCTGCATTGGACCGGGCTGCAGTCCATTTACCGATGCGGTATTGACGATGACACCGCCGCCATTTTCTCGCATTAGCTTGCCCGCCTCGATGGACATAAAAAAGTAGCCGCGCACGTTCACCTCAACCGTCTTGTTGAAAGCGCCCAGGTCGGTGTCCAGTATGTGGCCGAAATAGGGGTTGGCCGCGGCGTTATTGACACAGATATCGAGGCGGCCGTGCCGCTCGCGTATGTGCGCAAAAATAGCGGTGATGTCATCCATGGTTCCCACGTGGCACGCGGCCGCCTCGGCGCTTCCGCCCGCGGCGGTAATGGCATCAGCTACCGCCTGACAATCGACCAGTTTGCGGCTGGATACGATGACATGCGCACCCTGCTCCGCCAGTAGCCTGGCTACAGACTCTCCAATGCCGCGACTGGCGCCGCTTACCAGCGCGATTTTGCCGGTGAGGTCAAACAGATCAGTACTCATTGCTTTCTCCCTGGTTTACTTCATTTGTTAGCGCCACACTGCGACTGGACTCCCACATCACCCATGCCACATACCACAAAAGAACAACGGACAAGGCCCACCAGGTAGCGGAATAACCGAACGCGCCGAGTGCAAGGCCACTGAACAAGGGACCAAAGACCCGACCCCAGGACGACGCTGCAGCTGTTGTGCCCAGTACCCTTCCCCGATACGCGGCCGGCGTGCGCTGGGTAATAATCGTGTTCAGCAGCGGCATACATAAGGTGGCGCCAGACATGGATAGAAACATCGACCCTACCATCATCGGCATGGAATCGGCATTGGCCGCCAGCACGAAGCCGCCAATAAACATGAGAATTGCAATCCGCATCAGGCCCCACTCACCAAGCACGCGCACCAACAAACCCATAACACCACCCTGCAGGAACACCATGATCGCTCCCTGAACGCCAAAAACAAGCCCCACATCCCTGGCCGTCCAACTGAGGAGGTCAGCCACCCAAAGGGGAAAGAGGTAGGTCGCGGAACTGACACAAGCAGTGTGCACGGTGTATTGGAAGACAAACAAACGCGTACCGCTGCTTTTCAGCATCGCCAGCGTCGACGGCTGATCGCCGCTGCTATGCAACTTGCGGTTTAGCTCCCGCTTCTGCGGGGACAGGGACTCCGGCAAGAATATGGCAGCGGCGACAATGGCCAGTAACGACATCACGCCAGCAAAAATACAGGGCAGCGTGAAGCTGCCGCTGTCCCCGGCCAGCAGGCCGCCCAGCAATGGCCCCAGAATCATCCCCAGGCCGAAAGCAGCGCCGATCAAGCCCATGCCCCTGGCTCGATTTTCGGGGCCGGTGATATCCGCCATCATCGCCGAGGCGACGCCGAAGTTACCTGCCATCAGGCCGGCAAAGCCACGGGCAGCAAATACCATCCACAAGCTATCGGCCAGCCCCAGTGCCACGTACCCCAGAGCACCCCCGGCGAGGCAAATCATGATGACCGGCTTGCGGCCGAGGCGATCAGACAAACGCCCCCAGACGGGGCCTGACAGGCCAGCGCAGGCAGCATAGGTAATGATAATCAGGGCAATATCGAATTTGTCTGCACCCAGTTGCGGTGACAGAAAAGGCAGGATAGGTATGACGATGCCAAAACCGACAAGATCCAGCAGGACGACTCCGAAAAGTATCGGCATCAGCTAGCGCTCGAATCCGCAGCCAACCGGCCCTAGCCCTGCCAGCGCTTGACCTGCTCTACGGGCAGGTCAAACAGCTCGAGCACGCGACCTACGCCCTGGGTAACGACCTCATCCAGCGATTCCGGGCGGGTATAAAAGGCGGGAACAGGCGGGGCAATCACTGCACCCATTTCCGAGAGTTGGGTCATCGTGCGCAGGTGCCCGGTATGCAGCGGCGTCTCGCGCACCATCAACACCAGTCGGCGACGCTCCTTGAGCACCACGTCCGCGGCGCGGGTAAGCAGTGTTGAGGTTACCCCGGTAGCAATCTCCGACATGCTGCGAATAGAGCAGGGGGCAATCAGCATACCGGCGGTCACAAACGAGCCGCTGGCTATGGATGCGCCCACGTTTTTAATGGCGTGTACCTCACTGGCCAGCGACTTGACTTCGGCAGCCGAAAGCGACATCTCGTGATGCAGCGTAAGCTCCGCAGACTTGCTCATTACCAGATGGGTTTCGGCACCGCACTGGCGCAATAACTCCAACGCCCGCACCCCGTAAACGATCCCGGATGCGCCGCTGATACCGACAATTATGCGCTTGCTCATAGCTCGTTGCCCTGCTGGTTGAGCAGCCACTCTAGCAAAATTTCAACGCGGTTGCTTTTTAGGGCTCGCAGCCTTCTTGCCCTTGCTGGCAGGCTTTTTGCGCTTGTGCTGCTTTGGCGAATTCTCCTGCAAGCGGCGTGCTTTCAGGCGTTGACCACTGACCCAAACGGTCTGCAGGTGTTTGAGAATTTCCCTGGGCATGCCCTCTGGCAGGTCCACCGTGCTGTGGTCCTCGAAGATATCGATACGACCTATATACTCGGCATCCAACTCGGCTTCGTTGGCGATTGCACCGACGATATTGGCTGGCTTGACGCCATGCTCGTGCCCCACTTCAATGCGATAGCGCTCCATACCCTTTGCGACCTGGTCATCGGCGCCGGTGCTTGCGCGGCGCTTTTCCTGGGAGGCGCCGGTTTCGCGCTGTGGTTTCTTTTTCTCTTTATCGGATCGCTTCTCTTTCTTTCGCCCCTGACCGCGGTCCTGTTCCGCGGCCCTGGCCGGTCTGGGGCTATCCGTCTGCACCCCGGTTTCGCCCGCCAGCGGCTTGGCGCCCTGCGCCAACGCGCCCAGCGCCGCGGCGATATCGATCACCGGCACACCGTATTCATGCTGGTAGTCTTCGACCACTTTGCGAACAAATCCAGTTCCGCGGTATCCAGCGTTTCGGTTATACGCTGCTTGAACCGGGCCATGCGTTTGTCGGTGACCTCCTCAACGCTGGGCAACTGCCATCTTCTCGATGGTTTCCCCGTGGCTCTCTCGATTGCCCGCAGCAATCGACGTTCGCGGTTGGCGGCAAACAGAATGGCGTCGCCCTCTCGACCGGCGCGACCGGTGCGCCCAATGCGGTGCACATAGGCCTCGACATCGTAGGGAATATCGTAGTTGATAACGTGGCTGATCCGCTCTACATCCAGCCCACGGGCCGCGACATCCGTGGCAACCAGGATATCCAGTTTGCCGGTCTTGAGCCTGTCGACGGTCTGCTTCGCGCTGATTTTGCGGAATGTCGCCGTTCAGTGGCGCCGCGGCATAACCCCGGGCGGCCAGTTTCTCCGCCAACTCAGTCGTGGCAATGCGGGTACGCACGAAGACAATCACGCCGTCAAAGTCCTCAACCTCGAGAATCCGCGTCAGCGCATCCAGCTTGTGCACCCCCGCCATCATCCATACGCGCTGGCGAATCGACTCATTGATGACCGTCTTGACCTCGATGGACACTTCCACGCGGATCGTTGAGATGCTGCTTGGCGATGCGGCGAATGGCCTCGGGCATGGTGGCGGAGAACAGCGCGATCTGGCGCTGCATCCGGCGTCTGCTCCAGAATCCACTCCACGTCATCAATGAAGCCCATGCGCAACATTTCATCGGCCTCATCCAGCACCAGCGTGCGCAGTTCCGACAGGTCCAGCGAACCCCTGCGCATATGGTCCATCACCCGACCGGGCGTGCCCACCACCACCTGCACACCGCGCTGCAACTGGCGCAGTTGGCCACGATAGTCAGAGCCGCCGTAAATAGGCAGCACATGAAAGCCCTTCAGATGCCGGGCGTATTTCTGGAACGCCTCCGCGACCTGGATAGCCAGTTCACGGGTCGGCGCCAGCACCAGGACCTGGGGCAGCTTGCTCGCTTCAGATCCAAGACGGGCCAGCATCGGCAGCGCGAAGGCGGCGGTTTTGCCGGTACCGGTCTGGGCCTGCCCCAGCACATCCACGCCGTCGAGCAAGTGCGGGAATGGTCTGCGGCCTGAATGGCAGAAGGCGTTTCATAGCCGACATCAGCGAGCGCTTTCTGCAGGGGGGCGGGGAGATCCAGTTGGGCGAAACTGGTTACCGCCGATTGCGATGACATGTCATTTCCTTGGGCGGCAGAATCAGCCGCCCCCAGAGAGGGGGGCGGGGATTATACAGGGATGACGGGCTACTGTCGCCTGTCAAAAGTTCGCACTTTCCGGCCGGCAGGCTAGAAGCTGTAGCGTATGCCCGCCTCTATTGAACGACCTGCCTCAGGCGCGACATCGCGCAGGAAGGAGGTGCTAAGGCGAATTTCCTCGTCGCCGATATTGTTGAAATTGACGAATGTCACCAGGTCACCGCCGCCCAGGGACAGTCGGTAGTCAAGGCCCAGGTCCCAACGAGTATAGCCCTCGGTCTCCTCTTCATTGACCCCGGCGCGGTCCTGGTCTGCGGCATCAACAACCTGCCCCCAGAGCTGCCAGCTGTCGCTGGTCCAACTCAGGCGACCGCCCACACGCCGGGGTGTCAATCGCGGTACGTCGTCGCCATTGTCCAGTTCGCCTCGTATGAGGTCGCCAAACACCTTCAGGCGCAGGTCACCGCCACCGAGGCTGGCAAGCGTAAACTCAGAGTCGACTTCTACGCCGTAGAACTCCGCGTCTTGCTGCTCATAGACATAAACATCCACTTCATCGACCTCCTCTCCTGTTGCGAGCAGGCCGATATAGTCCGAGAAGTCGTTATAAAAGACGGTGAAGGTGACATAGTGCCCATCGCCCAACCAGTCGAGGCTGAGGTCGATATTATTGGAGGTTTCTGTGTCCAGGTCGGCACTGCCAATCTCAATCGCGTCGGTCGCAGCGTGAACAACCAGTTCCGATGCGTTGGTTGCTTCCACATTGGAATAAAGTTCCTCAATGGTGGGGGCACGCTCAGCGATAGATAAGGCCGCACCTACCTGCCAGTCAGCGGCGAAGTTCCAAAGTGCCGAGCCTGACAGACTGAGCGCATTGAAGCTTGAGCTGCTTGCCGCCGGGGTGTCGGGGTCGCGCTCGTCGTGGTCGTAGCGAGCGCCAAACTCAAAGGTCCAGTCATCGCGATGCCAGTCTTCGAGCCAGAACAGTCCGATTTCATCGCTGTCGGTCACCGGGATAAATGCCTCTTCTCCCAGCGCACTGAACTCACCGGACTTCACCTGCAAACCAAACACGCCGTGGAAGTTGGCCATGGTCTCGTGGACCAGCTCCAGGCGACCTTCCCAGGTTTCGTTGGCATAGGTGGTACCTACTTCCCCGGAACCCTCGATTTCCTTGTGTTCGTAGTCGGTGTAGGTCGAGGAATCCACGCACCACCTCGAGACCGGCCATCGGCTCATGCCAGATGCAGGGCGGCATCGTAGCGTGTCTGCTCTACTTCCAGCGTTATGCCGCCTTCTTCCTCACCCTCCTCGTGCTCGTGTTCTTCGTGTTCTTCTCCCTCGTGGTCTTCGTCGTGGTCTTCATCATGCTCTTCCTCGCCATGATGGGCATGCGCGCCCGCGGGAATGCCGTAGGTATTCTCCAGTCGGCTTACCGCCAGCCCAAAGAATCCGTCTTCAAAGTGATAGCTACCGCCAAGTGTGAAGCTCTTCGTGCGACCGCCGGTATTTTCCAACACCCCCTTGCGACCCTCTTCATCTTCCTCATGCTCTTCGTGATCGTCGTGATCTTCATCTTCGTCGTGATCCTCTTCACGCTCAGCGTAGCCCGGGATTTCAAGGTCGCTCCAGTCCGCGATAAAGGGCGTCCACATGTACGGCGAAGTTGCCGCTGCTGGCCCTCGAAACGCCCACTACGTTGTCCATGTCAGAGGCACTGTCGTGGCGATATTCCAGGCCACCAGAGGGCTCTTCGGGCAGCGAGGTAGGAATGCGGTTATCCACGACATTAACGACGCCGCCAATGGCACCGCCGCCGTAAAGCAGCGTGGACGGGCCGCGCAAAACCTCAGATGCTGTCCGCCAGCAGCGGCTCTACAGACACGGCATGATCCGCCGACAGGTTGGAAGCATCAGCACTGCTGGTGCCGTTCTGCAGAACGGTGACACGAGCGCCCTGCTGCCCGCGAATAACCGGCTGGCCTACGCCGGGGCCAAATGAGGCATTGGCGAGCCCCGGTGTATTGCTGAGGGTGTCGCCAATTGTGCTCGCCGCGACACGTTTCAGTTCATCGCCGGAAAGCACCGTCACCGGCAGCGCCGTCTCGGCAGTTTTTTTGTGCAGGGGCACGGAAACCAGTACATGCTCCATCGGGGATTGCTCAGCAACCGCGTTTGCCGCGGCCACAGCCACAGCAAGGGGGATAAAACGCTTCATCGTTTAACTCCTGATTAAATAGAAAGGAAATGCTCTATCAGGAGTAGGAAGGGGGTCCGCGGGCAAAAAATGGTGAGGGTTGCCTGGCTGCAAACGCAGTGACAGCCAGTTCGGTGGCCCCGGCGACAACCGCAAGCGGCTGCTGGGCAGGGGTATCCAGAGGCAGGGCGGCCCCTGAAGAATTCTTACAGACAAGACACTGTATCGAGCTGTCGTCATGCTCATACCAGTGTCCGTGGCCGGCTTCCTGAGCCTGCAGCGCGCCCACGCACAACAGCGCGAACAGCGCGAGCGCGCGCGCCAGAGGGGTTGTGCCGCCGTTTTGCGCACCAGGAATGTAGAGAGCCGAGTCAGTCATAGTGCCGGGAGTATACGCCAAAAAAAGCCTGGCTGGCTATGCCTGTGATCAACCGAACCAGGCCAGCAAGGCGTTAATGATCAGGGCGTTGCTGAGGTCTATAAAAAAGGCGCCCACCAGGGGCACGACGACGAAAGCCCGGGGTGCTGGACCCAGCGCCTTGGTCACGGCGGTCATGTTGGCAATCGCAGTGGGGGTGGCACCCAGCGCGAGTCCGGAATACCCCGAGCAGATAACCGCAGCGTCATAGTTGGCGCCCAGCGCGCGAAAAACCACGAACACGGTGAACAGCGTAATGAGTACTACCTGGGCCACCAGCAACACCACCATGGAGCCCGCCAGGCCCGCCAGCGTCCAGAGCTGCAGACTCATTAACGACATGGAGAGAAACAGGCCCAGACTGACATCAGACACCAGCGCCAGGGAGCGACTACCGGTGGGCCATTGATAGCGGGGTAAAAAACGGGGCAGGCTGTTGGTCAGGATAATCCCCGCAAACAGGCAGGTCACAAAGTCGGGCAACCTCAGGCCCCAGACGGCAAACAAATCGTTGAGGTGGATGCCCACACCAATAGCAATGGCAATGACCAGCAGCACCTTGAGGATGCCATCCACGTCAATAATTTCGTGTTCTTTGTAGCGAAAGCCCACGGTCAGGTCGCCGCTGTTGCCAGGATCGAGCTTGTTGCGCCATACCAGGAATCGGGCAATGGGCCCCCCGAGGATGCCGCCAAAGATCAGGCCGAAGGTGGCACAGGCCAACCCGACTTCCATGGCATAGGGCATGGCGTATTCCCTGGCGAAAGTAGGCGCCCAGGCAATCGCGGTACCATGGCCTCCACTGAGGCTTACCGAGCCGGTCAATACACCCAGCGCCGGCGGTGCGCCGGTCAGGCTGGCAATGGCAATACCCATCAGGTTCTGCAAAAAGAGGTAGCCGACCGCAAGAACCAGCAGTATAAGTAGCGACTTGCCGCCCTGCCTCAGGATATCAATGCGTGAGGACAGGCCGATGGTGGTAAAGAAGACAATCAGCAACATGTCGCGGTTGGCCATGTCAAAGCTGACTTCGGTGCCCCAAAAGGCGTAAATCAGGCGCAAAGCTGATCGAGGCCAGTAAACCGCCTGTGACCGGCTCGGGAATGTTGTAATCGCGCAACAGCCGCAAACGGCTATTGATAAACCGACCCGCGTACAACACCAGGATGGCGATGATCAAGGTTTGTCGCGCGTCCAGTTCCATGGGTCAGGCCCTGTGTATCATTCGCGCAACCTGAATGTGGCAAGCACCTGGTCGTCCTGCATCAGCTCCAGGCCTGCGCCTTGCAGGCGGTAGGCATTGACGCTGTCCAGCATCGCCAGGTAGGCGCGTTCAAGGTCCTCACCTTCAGCACAGGCGCGCAGGGTCGTGGCCAACGGGCCAAACTTGATCGCGGTGCCATGAGCGGAGCTGCCATCTGAAGCGAACTGGCCGCTGTAGCGGTTGCAACCTGAAAAGCCAGCGACAGTGCTGTCCGCCGGATTCAGGGAGAGGTTCGCAGGATTGCCCCCCGCCCCCATCTCCGCGGGCTCACCTGACAGCGTCTGCAACTCCCAGACAGCAGCTGGCGGATGTCTCATTGGCATCCGCACCCTGTGCGGCTCCGGCTGCCGGGGCTCTATCTACCGGTTCGGCCACGCGCTGCACCATGATCTTTAGCGGGTTGCCGGCGAAGGGGTCGATGTACTCGGTGCTGGTGAATAACAGCTTGTCACCCAGGGAAATGGTCGCCCGCAGGGCATAGCGCATACGCGGGTCAATCGTCCCGGGATCGTACTCAATGGCAAAGGGATAGGGAGGGCCCGACTCAGGGCGCTGTATCACGGTCGCCATCACCGTCGCCAGGGCATCGGCACGTGAGATGTCCTGCAGCTGTACCTCCACCTCCGCACCCGGCGGCAGCATCATGCGCTCACGATAAAACACCTCTCCCTCGATCCTGGACACGCGTAGCCTCCTCTGCGCTTGCCGCTTGTGTGGGTGGGGGAGCGTCGCCGCTACAGGCTGCCAACGCCAGCACGGTTGTGGCAAGTAGTACTCGCAACACGGCATGTTTGCCCAGCATGGTTACACTCCCGGTATCAGTCATTGATTGAGGCGCATCTTTTACTATCATGAGGACAATTGCTCCAGCATTTCACCCATTTTCCTGTGCAGCACATTGATGGCCTTGAGTGGACGCACCATCACCTTGAACTCACAGATCTTGCCCTCCTCGTTGAAGGTAATGATATCCACCCCGTTGACCTGAAGTCCGTCGACTTCGCAGGCAAATTCCAGGACCGCGTGATTGCCGCTAATCACTTCCTTGACATAGTGGAAGCCGTCTTCGAGTACATGCATGGCACCGGTAAGGTAAAGCCGGGTAATGTCTCCGCCGACTTGTGGCGTATGCACAACCGGGGAAAAGAACACACAATCGGGGGCGATCATCTCATGCAGCAGCTCCGCGTTGCCGCTGTCGACGAACTGGTGCCAGCATTCCAGGGTTTGCTTCATTGCTATTCTTTTATTTCGGGGCACCGGCCCCAACAACATCATGGTAGGCCAGCAGCACCGACTTTCCAAGCGGCGGCGAATAAGGATTGGAGTGGTAACCGTTTCAAACTGAGGTTCAGCGACAGGCTACAGCGGCCAAACGCCAACGGGGCGCGAGGCGGGACGGCGCGAAGAGTAACGGGTCCAGACTATCTAACTGCTACCATCCAGGCCCGCCAGAAAGCTGTCTATGGCGATACGCGACGCCGGCTCATTCAGGGTTGGTGCATGGCCACGACGGGGCACTTCGGCAAACTGCAGGCCAGGGTGCTTTTCACCCATGGTCTGCACGCAACCCGGTGCCAGAATGTCTGAGCTCTCTCCACGTATTACCAGCATGGGAATGGTGGCGCTGGCCTCGAAGACAGGCCACAGGTCGGGCGGCACCGCACCCGACTGCTCGTCGGCCATGGGCTGGGAGATCGCGGGGTCATAAGCCAGTACCGGTAAACCGCCCTCGTCGCGATAGAGACCGCGGGTGAATTCCTCCCACTCCTGGTCTGTGAAGTCCGGGAAGGCAATAGCGTTAATATCTTTAGCCTGGGCAATCGCTTGCTGCCAGTTACTGACCGGTGTCGCCTTGCCCACATAGCCCTTGATGCGATCCAGCCCGGCCTGGTCGATCTCCGGGCCAATATCGTTGATGATCATGCCCCGCACACGGGCCGGCTGCATCGCCGCCATGACAAAAGACATCAAGCCGCCCATGGAGGTGCCGCAGAGTATTACCTGGTCAATGTCCAGGTCAGCAAGCAGGGTGAACATGTCCTTTACGTAGGTTGCCGGTGCGTAGTTGGCGGGATTGCTGTCATAGTCAGAGAGTCCCCGGCCACGGTTATCCACTGCTATCACCCGGTAGCGCTGACTAAGATGTTCCGCCAGACCGGCAAAATCCGCAGAGTTGCGAGTCAAGCCGTGCATGCACAAGACCGTTTCCACGGTGGCACTGGCCTCGTCCTTACAGGGATAATCCCGGGCGTACAGGCGCAGGCCATCACTGCTGCGGTAATAATGATCCTGGTAATCAGCCATACTCTTTCTCCCTGTACTCAATGCGCAATTCTCGCTTGAGTATCTTGCCATTCGGGTTGCGCGGCAACTCCTCCCTGAGAATGACATCCGCCAAACGCTGCTGCTTACCCAGGCGGCTGTTAGCCCACTCAAGTATGGCAGCGCTGTCTGCGCCATTTGATGCGGGCACGACCAGGGCGACGGGAGTCTCTCCCCAGCGGGTGCTGGGCAAGCCGATCACCGCCACATCATCGACGACGGGATGCTCGAACAGGACCGCCTCAATATCCTGCGGATAAATATTCTGCCCGCCCGAGAGAATCATGTCTTTTTTGCGGTCAACGATGTAAAGAAAGCCCTGTTCATCAAGATAGCCGATATCGCCGGAGCGCAGCCATTGCACGCCGTCCTCATCAACGAACTGGGCATCACGCGTGGCCTCCTCTCTGCCCCAGTAGCAGGGCATGGAGATACGTCCCCGAGAAACAATTTCGCCGGACTGGTTTGCCGCCAGCACCTCGTTGTCGTCACTGACGATACAGATATCGGTACCGATCAACGGCTTACCCACACTGGACCAGCGGCCCTGTGCCTCTTCCGGTTCCAGCGTGGTGATGATGCCTTCTGTCAGCCCATATAACTCAATAATCCCGCATGGGAAAGCAGAGAAAATATCCTGCTTGAGGCTCTCATGCAGGGGCGAGCCGCAGCTCATCATCGCTTGCATACTGCTGACATCGCCGCCCTGTATTTTTAGCACTTCTATCACCCGCTGGAACTGGATGGGCACCATGGAGGTGTGAGTGATGCGCTCGCTCGCGGTCGTCTGCAAGAAGCCCGCTGCATCAAAACGCGGATGGATAACCAGCGTGCCCCCGGCGAGCAGGGTACAAAGCATGGAGACCCATGAAATATTGGAGTAAAGGCCGATTGTCAGCAAGGTGCGGGCCGAGGCGTTGTAGCGCAGCGCAATGGCCAGGTCGTAAGCCCAGTCACGGCGACCCCGATGGGTGTGCAAAATACCCTTGGGCAAACCTGTGGTACCTGAACTGTAGATAATATTCAGGGGGCTGTCCTCGGCAATGTCTACCGCTGGCAGACTCTCCGCCTGGCCCGAGCACAACGCGTCGATACCCGTCCAACCGTCGGTGACTTCGCCGTCAGTCAGCAGCAAGGTCAGCACCTGCGGCAACTGGCCCGACATCTGCCTGATTCTGCTTGCCTGGTCTGGCGTAGCCACCAGCGCGACGGCACCGGAATCAGCCAACATTCCCACCAGCGCTTCGTCACTCACCGACAGATTAATGGGCACGGAACAAGCGCCGGCAGCCATCGTGCCATAGATGGCCTGCACCATCGACAGTCCATTGGACATCACAATGGCGACCCGGTCGCCAGTCTTGATTCCGCGCTGGATCAGGCCGTGGGCAAAGCGATGGTTCCCGGCACAAAACTCAGCCCAGTTCAGACGTTCATCGCCACAAATGACGGCGTCCTTGCTGGCGAGCCACTTGCCATGCAAGGCAAGAATTTCAGGCAGCAGCGGGGCTGCTGTTTCAATTCCATTCACAGCTGATCCCTTCCGTTGTGATGATAAAAAAGGCCGCAGTTGGTCCTGCGCACAGGGCTGCGGCCAGGAAGCCGGGACACCGCAGTCCCGGGGCACTCACACTCAGAAGCGATACTCAACCGTGGCACTGACGGTCAGGGGCGGCGCGTAGAAGACCGTGGTATTGTCTTCCAGGCCCAGTGTTGACGGGCAACCGCCAGAGCCGAAGCAGTAGCCGGCTGTCTTGATTTCCTCGTCGGTCAGGTTCTTGCCATGAAGGCCGAGCAGCCAGCTCTCACTGCCGCTCATCCACACCACGCTGGCATTGATCATGTCGTAGGCATCCTGGTCCAGGATGGGCGCAGGTGCTTCAAACTGGGTGATGTCACCCTTGTAAGACCAGTTGGCGTTGAGGTTCAGATTGCCGCCGAATGCGTCCATGTTGTAGGTAAAACCAACATAGGCCATTTCTTCCGGGGTATTCTGGATCTCGCGCTGGTCCGAGACGTCGACGTCATTCACGATCCACTCCTTGATGTCGGCATCGAGGAAGCTGGCTGCGACCTGCACGCTGAAGTTTTCGGTGAACAGGAAATTACCCTCTATCTCAATACCGGATATTTCTGCCTCACCGGCATTGGTCAGGGTACCGACGAAGTCGTCGTTGATACCGTCACCGTCGGTGTCTATGCCCACGGAACCGGGTACCTGCATGTCCGTGTATTCAGAATAAAACACGGCGATGTTGGTGATTGCGCGACCATCCCAGTACACCGACTTAAAGCCGATTTCATAGGAATCCAACTGCTCCGGATCTACACCCTCCTCCACGGCGGGGGTCACCAGATTAGCGCCACGGGGGTCGAACATACCGGCCTTGAAGCCCTGGCTGTAACCGCCGTAGACAGTAATGTCGTCCGTCCACAGGTAGCTGACGTTAATGCGGGGAGAAAAGTCATAGAACGTGCGCTCGGCTTCATAGTCACTGCTCACCGCCAGCAGGAATGCGTCCTCATTGCCAAAGAATGGGGAGCCGCCCGTACCCAGGTAGCTACCACGGAATACGTCGGCACTGCGCTTGTCCTCGGTGTAACGACCACCTACCGCCACCGAGAGCTTCTCGGTAAAGTTCCACGTCAGGTCGGCAAACAGGGACCAGGATTCGGTGTCCACCTGTCCGCCCGTGTAAGCAGTGAGTTCGGTGCCATAGGCCGACCGTCCCAGCTGGCCCAATACCACGTCAAAGTCGTTGGAAGCCTCCGCATCTATATAATAGAAGCCCGTTACCAGGTTCATTTTTTCGCCGTTGAAGAGCAGCTGGAACTCCTGGCTGAACTGGTCGTTGTCATAGATAACCGGCGCGTCGAAGTCATCAACTGCCAGGCTATCGAAGTCGATCACGGACTCGGTATAGTCCTCGCGGTCAGCGGTGATAGAACGGAACGTCCAGTGATCACCCAGGTTCCAATCCAGCCCCAGCATCCAGCCCTTGGACTCAACCTCGTTATTGCCATTAATACCCGATGTCGAGACGTTATCGCTGGCTCCGGCCGTGGTGTCATAGATGTCATTCAGTACCGGGGCACCGGAGACCGCGCCAACAAATGGGCGGTAACCGGCCACAGCGCTGGAATCATCCTGGGTGTCGTCATAGGAGAAGCGCACCAGAACATTGTCAGTTGGCAACCACTCGGCACTCAGGCGGTAGGCAAAGATGTCCTTGTCGTATTGATCATCACCGGTGGTCTTGTTCTCGCCGTAGCCGTCTCTCTGGAAGGACGCGACGGAACCGCCGACCCGGAAGCTGTCACCCAGGGGGACAGAAACAGTACCCACCAGGTCGGTCTGGTCGTAGGAGCCATAGGTACCCTTCAGGGACCCGCTCAGTTCATCGCTCAACCGGCGTGTCACGTACTTGATGGCACCCCCGACGGTGTTACGACCGTACAAGGTGCCCTGCGGACCGCGCAGCACTTCGATACGCTCAACATCGTAGATATCCAGCACGGCAGCCTGCGGGCGTGCGAGGAAAACATCGTCCAGGTAGAGGCCGACGCCCTGCTCATAGCCTGCCAGTGGGTCCTGCTGACCCACACCGCGAATAAACGCGGTGAGCGTGGTGTTGGTGGCACGCGAGGGTTCCAGCGTCACACTGGGCACCGACTGCGCCAATTCGGTAATGTCGGAGGCGCCTCTCAGGGTCAGCGCATCACCTGAAAGTGCTGTCACCGCAATGGGCACGTCCTGCAAGCTCTCCGAGCGACGGCGCGCTGTAACCACGACTTCCTCAAGTGCGAAGCTGGTTTCTTCACTCTGGGCAACAACGACAGGGGAGCTGACTGCAGTGGCCAGGGCGATTGCAGCGAACAGCGGCGTGCGGGCGAGACATGGTTTCATGGTGGAGACCTCTTCTTCGAGTTTTATAGTGATACAAAAAATATTCTTGTTATTGCCAGGCACCCCGGAGGCACCCGCCTTTTTCAACATTTGTTGAATTTGATCGAAAATCTATTCAACAACCGTTGAAATGTCAAGCTTCGTGTGGAAATTTACCGATCAAACCGGCTGGGCGGGCAGCTGGTTGCGGGTAAGTAGCAGCCCAATCAGGCCAAACGCCAGCGAGGCTATAATCCCATAGGTTGCTGATACAGCTGGATTTTCTACACCTCCGAACAAGTTGAACCAGAGGTGCAGGACAAGGCCGATCGCCGCTGACCCGGCCACCACCCAGAGCGGGATGTGGCGGCGCACCAGGACCCCGAACAGCACGGGAACCAGGGACGCAGCCGCCAGGCCATAGACACCTTTTTGGGCAAACAGGCCGATTAAAGGTGGCGGGTTCCAGGCCAGCACCACCCCCACCACTCCGACGCCGACCAGCACCCAGCGCGAGAGCACCAGTCCGTCATAGCGGTCACCCGCCAGTGGATGCACTATGTCATTGACCACCATCGCGGACAGAGAAACCAGTATTCCGTCCAGGGTACTCATGCCCGCAGCAAGCAGGGTGATGAAAATAAACACCAGCACATATTCGCCCCAAACCGAGCTGCCAAACTCCTGTAAAAGATACTCTCGCACTACCGTGTCCTGGGCTTCTACCTCAAGCCCCGATAGCCGCGCATAGAAACCAATCATCAGCATGAGCATAAACAACGAGCCCACGACGACCGTGGTACCAATGAACTTGTTGATGTCCTTTTCGCTACGCAGGTACAGGACCTTGGTAAGAATGTGCGGCTGTAACATCAACGCGAAAGTAATCACAAAGCCACTGAGAAAAACCGAAAAGAAGTCAAAGTAGAGACTGCTGTCGCTATTGTAGGCTGATGCGTACTCTTCGCCGATACTGCGCAGGGCACCGAAAAAGTCGCCATTAAAGTACTGCCAGCCCTGCAGGAACAGCACCGCGGTCACCACCATCATCATCATTCCCTGCAGCGAGTTGGTATAGGCATGGGCATACGTTCCGCCCATCAGCACGTAGGAAAAGACAAACACCAGCACCACGACCAGCGCGGTTTTCTGGTCCACGGGGAACAGACCTGTTACCAGCAGGCTGCAGCCGACAAGTATCAGCACCACAAAGGTAATCGACAGCAGGTTGATGAACGCGAAAAACAGGCTGAAGCCGCGATGGTTGTAACGGTAGTAAATCCACTGGGGGATGGTCAGCGCTGCGCCGCTCTCGCCCAGGCGAAGGAACCCGCGGGTCAGCACCAGGAATGCGGTGAGAATGCCCAGCGAACCGGCCACACCATAGTGCAGGTAGGCTGAGAGGCCATGCACGTAAACGAAACCCGGGTTGATCACGAACGTCGCTGTTGACGAAATCGACGCGGCCAGGGTAATACCGACGATATAGGGGCTCATGTCCTTGTTGCCGATCGCAAAGCCTTCTACCGATCGCGTGCGACGCATCCCCAGCCATGACAACCAGTAGACCAGCAGGGCATATGCCAGTACCAACGCGTATTTGAAAATCTCCGGAGTCATACTCGCACCTGGGTGTCGTGATGGTTATTTGTGCTGCAGCATATTCAACAAGCGTTGAATTATCAACTATGCTAATCTCAGCAACGATTCAGGTTCGAGAAAGTAATGAGCAGAAAATCCCCCAGCCCCAAGAGCGAGCGCATACTCGACGTAGCGGAGGAGCTGTTTGCGCTGCATGGTTACGATGGCGTGACCCTGCGCCAGATTGCCACTGGCGCTGGCGTGGACGTTGCGCTGGCCAGCTATCACTTTGGCAAAAAGCTGGATCTGTTCAATGCTGTTTTTGAGCGTCGCGCTGGCGCACTGAATGAATCCCGGCTGAGCGCACTGCGCAAATGCCAGGAAAGCGCCGGGGACCGAAGGGCCCAGTGTAGAGCAGATCATAGAAGCATTTTTACGCCCACTGGAAATCGCCCAGGAAACAGGCGACAAGGGCTGGACCAACTATCTCGCACTGATTGCGTATATCAATAACTCCCCTTACTGGGGGCAGAAGATGATGTCCAAGCTGTTTGACAAGTTGGTGCTGGAATTCATTGGCGCACTGCGCAAGGCACTTCCCGAAGCCTGTGACGAGGACCTCTACTGGTGCTATCACAACCTGTCAGGCGCACTCACCCTGACCCTGGCGCAAACGGGTCGCATCGATAAACTATCGGGGGGCAAGTGTCGCTCCAGCGACTTCCGGGCGGCCTATGACCACATGATTCCGTTCACCGCTGCAGGTTTTCGCGTGGTCTGTGGAACGTCGAAGAGCTGCAAGGAAAAAATTAAAGGCTGACGGTCACCCGGTAGTAAGAGCCCTGTTCGCAGGCCTTGCTTTGCACAAAGGTCTCCAGGCGATCGTTTACCTGGGCTGCATCCTTATCGTCGATGGCAAACATAAGGCCATCGTAGTAACCCAGGGCTTTGGAGAGAATATTATCGCGCTCTCCGTCCTCGAAACCGTCAAGTACGGTATGCGTACGCGCTCCGTATTCATCTTCGTCGAGATAACCGAGGGATTGCTCCGCCAGTACGCAGGCGAGCTGGCGTGACGCGTTGAACTCTTCCGGCGCCAGCGAAAGACTGAAGGCCTGCTGCGCAAACACGCCCAGGACAAGCGCTTTGATAATCACAAATAAACGCATAACCAACTGATTTCTCAAGTATTTAATAATAACAGGCATCCCTCGGATGCCATAGATGCCCAAAAGATACACGCGCTTTCTTACAGCATTGTGACCGTTTTCTTACAACCCTTTTATGCGCACTGAACGCCTTAAACGAGACTCAAAACTTCATGACAATGATGTGACTCAAATATGAATTTTTTATGACAAAGATAGAAGCCCCGGCGTGTTTATGGGTATGCTTCATCCCATCGCTTAACAATTTATTGTTATGCTTTTATGACAGTTAAATGAATTATGCGGCACAGGCCGCAAAATCGGTGCGAGGCAGATGAGCCACGCCCGGAACCGTGGAGGTAGACACCATGAATAAAATAATTGCCGCAATAAGCACCCTGGCATTCGTTGCAGCAGCCAGCACCACGCAGGCCGAGTCAGAGAAAGACTGCCTGCTGGAAGGCACGGTATACAAGTCCGGGCAACCTGGCCAGGAGCAGACCGACGTTAAATTCCATTCGGCAGAGCGTTACGACGAAACGGCTAAATGCCGTGTACGCCGCGGCGAGAAGATGGAGTTTAAATTACCCGCGGACACAAGACTCAAGGAAGCCCCTTCCGGCAGCACCGTCAAATACCGCTACCAACAGGAAAAAGACGGTTCCAGCAAGACCGAACTGGTTAGCATCGGCGCCTGACGAGCAAGCAGCAAGCCTTCTATAAAAAGGGGCCGAGACGGCCCCTTTCATGGATCAGAAGCTCGCCTTGAGTCCAATACTGTAGGTCACACCGGGGTCCCAGCGCTCATACAGTTGGCCACCCTGGGTCCACTCAACCTCTGAATCGAAAATATTCGCGGCTTTCGCCTCAATCTCCAGCTCAGAATTCTGCCAGGCAAAGGCATACTTCAGCAGTAGGTCGACGCGATGACGATCTTCCTCAACAACGTCGGGGGCGTTGTTGTCCCCCACCAGCACAATCCGTTCGCCGGTGAAGTTATAGGCAATACTGCCGGTGATGCCATTATCGTAGTCCTGGTAGGAGAACAACACATTGCCCAGCAGGTCCGACTGACCCGTCATCTGCCGCTCATTGGCAAACAGGGGCGCGATCTGCCTGCCACCTGTCAGCGGGACATCAGCAGCCGTTTCACCGTTGCCCAGCAGCGTCACTTCTGAGTCAATCCAGGAGACATTGGCGGACACGCGGAACCCGTCCCAGGCGGGGTCCAGATCAAACCAGGTCCCGAAGTACAGATCCTTGCGCACGTCGAATTCCACGCCCTCAAGCTCTGCCTCTTCAGCATTGAACCAGGTAAAGATATCACCCTGTGCCTGAATCTTCGCCAACTCGATGGGGTTGGTAAAATCCTTGCGGAACAGGCCAAGAGACATCTCGTCTGCCGCGCCAAAGTACCACTCCCAGCGTATGTCCAGGTTTTCCACGTCCGCAGGCTCAAGGAACACATTACCGCGGTAGAGGTTCTGGTCTTCCGGGTTGCGCAGCGTAGAGCCTGTAATCTCCAGCAGGCTCGGCCGGTTTACCGTTTCCGAGTAGGCCACACGCACCTGCATATTCTCGATAAACTCCCAGGTGACAGAGCCACTTGGCAGCGTATCTGAATAGGAGCGCTTCACCAGGTTGTCGGTACCCGGCTCCGTGTTACCACCCCAGGCATCGGCAGCGATATCCGTGTCTTCATCGCGAACACCCAGTTGCACACGGACGGTGGGAAGCAATTGTGAGTCAATGCTGCCGTAGAAAGCCGACACTTCTTCGGAGGATTCGGCGAAGGGGAAAATGCCAGACGCGTTGGCCTGACCCGCCGAGAAGTCCCGCACCGTCAGGTACTGGTTTGCCCAATTATCATTGCTGAACAACTGACTCGGCGTCATCCAGGACACGTACTCGGGCGCAGAGGTCTGCAAACCAAAACGGAACAGGCGGTCTTCACTCTCCCGGCTGCGCTCATAGTCTGAGTACCCTGCCTTGATCACACTGTCCAGGAAACTGATGGGCAACTCGATATCAAAGCCATAATCTTCAATATCGTCATTCAGTTCACTGTAATTGCGATCCGGCGCCTGGTAGACATCGCGCAAGTCACCCGCAGCCTGCCGACTGGGGTCGACAACCGCCATGATGCCGTCATTGTTTTCAGCATAGGTATAGGTGCGCGTATCCGGCGCCTCACGAGACCCGGAGCCGTCTACCCAGCGCCACTCCAGCAACATATCGTTGAGGCCGCTGAAATAATGTTCGCCGTTTAACTGGAAGGATTCGATCTCATTCTCGGTCCACTGCAGGCGGTAACTCTCTACGAACGTGCCGTCGGTGACGTCATCCTCCGAGGAAAAACCCCTGTCCTGCTGCACTTCGTCTTCCGACTGGCGCAGGTTCAGGGCAGTAAACGATACGGAGTTATCCTGGTTGATTTCGTAACCAATATTCACGAAGCTCGACAGGTTGATGGTCTGCTTGGTAATCCAACGCGTGTAATCAACGGTCTGATTACTGTTGCCGTCCACGCCGGTAAACTCGTAGCGGGCCAGGTCCTTGATCGTATTGGTCCACAGGTTGCTGTACTTGACGTTGGCCAGTACGCCAAGGGCGCTGCCATTGTCGAAGTCAAACCGTTTGCCAAACTCCAGCTCACCGCTGTACAGCGGATTGAGGTCTTTCTCGTAAATGTCCCACTTGTTATAGAAGCTGGCGCCAAGATTAGCCTTCTCGGGGTAATCAACCGCCTCGAACTCCTCACTGCTCAGCTTCTGCACGTTCAGGGGTATCTTGCGTGTACCATCATCCCAACCCCAGTTATCGTTCTCCCCACCGCGATAAAAGATGCCATCGCCGCCAGTCGACTCAGAGTTGCTACCCATGGTCAGCTTGGCAGAGAAGTAGTCTTCATCGGGAATGGTCTTGGTGCGGATGTCGACCACACCACCAGAGAAGTCACCCGGGTACTGCGCAGAATACGTTTTCTGCACCAGCAGGCTCTTGACGATATTGTTAGGAACAATATCCAGGGGGACCGTCTTCTGGAAAGGCACCGGAGAAGAAATACGGGATCGGTTCAGCAGCGTGGAAGAGTAGCGCTCTCCCAGGCCGCGAACATACACATACTTGCCGCCTACAAGGCTGAGACCGGACACCCTTGACAGGGTGGCACCGACGTTCGTTTCCGGCACGATGTTCATGTCCTCTTCCCCAACCACGTTGGAGATTTCCGAGGTATCCCGCTTTTCATCGGGAATGAACTCGCCAGTAACAAAGACCTCCTCTATCGCAAGTTGAGGCTCGGTGTTGTCCAGATCCGGATTCTGCGCTGAGGTGCTGGCGGACAGTCCCGCCAGCGCCGCCATTACAGCGAGTGATATTTGCTTACGTTTCATTGCTTTCACTCTCGCTCGCATGCTCACTTACAGCCCAAATACCCAGCTGCCTTTCCAGCTGTCGATGTCGGAACCGACAACGTCAGACTGCTCGAAGAAACCATCTGAGGGCAGCGTGGCCGCAGACGGAGTGCTGCCGTCCTGCGTCACATTCACAGCGCCGTCCAGGTAGGTTTGCAGGTCCGCATTCTCGCCGTCCACAACCTCGGGGCAGGCGAAAGAGGTGCTCTCGATATTGATATCGGTGCCCAGCAGACCCACAGACGTGTCGCCGTCCACATCGATACAGGTCGCGGAGCCGGTGACCATCACGTTGTACAGGTCGGCGCCAGTGCCGCGACGCAGGCGAATTGCGCGCTCGCCGCTGTTACCGACAATGGACATATTGGCAATCGTCGGGTTGGAGCGTGGCTCAGCATTCTCGTCGCCCTCACGGTTATCCGCTTCAATGCCGTTGTCAGCCGAGTCATCGCCCTGCTCGATATGCACAAACTGCAGGCTACCGGTCCAGCCATCGGTCCAGTCAAGGGAGTCATCTGCGTTACCGGTCAACACCACGTGCCTGGCATTCACCGCACCACCGAAGAACTCGATGCCATCGTCCAGGTTGTTGTGCACCTGGATGAAGTCAACCTCGGTGCCGGAACCCACGCCCTGGAAGGCGATGCCGTTGAGCTGGTTCTCCGGGTCCACGTTGGAACCCGCGTACTTGACCACGACATAGTTGAGCTTGCCGCTGGAGTCAGCCGCGTCAGCGCCACCAAAGAGGCCGGAGTTCGCTTCGCCTTCCTTGGTGCAGTCCACGGTGCCGCCGGTCGGCGCCTTCAGGGCAATCATTGATCGGGGCATTACCGTTGATGACCAGACCGCCCCACAGACCGCGAGTATTACCCAGGTTGACGCCGTTAACATCTTCCAGTGCCGTCAGGGTGACAGGCATGGAGTCAGTACCGTTGGCAACAATCTGCGAACCGCGGGATATCACCAGGAAGTCCTCGGCATCGTTGCCGATGATGGTCGTTCCCGCATCAATGGTCAGCACTGCAGAGTCGGTATTATCGCCACCGACAACGACTTTGCCGCTGAGGATGTAGAAGTTCCCGGAGGTCAGCTGCATGTCTGCAATGATGGTCTCAGGCAGCAGGCAAGTGGGCGTGCCGGCAATCGGCGCGCCGTCAGTGGTGCCGTCAGGGCAACCCTCCACAACCGGGAAGTCAGGGATGCCTGTATCCAGCGTGCCAACAGTCCAGCCCGCAGTCCAGTCATTGCCCTCATCGACCGCACCGATGAAGTCTGCGCTTTGCAGGTCACCAATGCCGGCCACATCGCACGACACTCACCGCACCGCCATCCTGGGCAACGTTGCCCTGGGCGTCGAGGTAGTTTTGCAGTTCCGCGTTGTCGCCATCGACCACTTCCGGGCAGTCGAACGAGACGCCGTCGACAACCAGCTCGCTACCGAGCAGCGCAAGGGACTCACCCGACACGTCGATACAGGTCGCGCTACCGGTTACCACCGAGTTGTAGAGGCCTACGCCGGTGCCGCGACGGAAGCGCACACCGCGCTCGCCAGCGTTGCCGACGATCGTCATATTGGAAATATCGGGCATGGAACGCGGCAGGGCATTTTCGTCCCCTTCGCGGTTGTCTGCCTCAATACCGTTGTCCGCAGAGTCGTCTGCCTGGTTGATCAGCAGATACTGGATAGAACCCTGCCAGCCGTCTGTCCAATCAAGGGAGTCATCAGCATTGCCGGTCAACACCACGTGCGTGGCGCTGACATTACCACCGAAGAACTCTATGCCATCGTCCAGGTTGTTGTGCACCTGCACAAAGTCAACTTCGGTACCGGAACCGACGCCCTGGAAGGCGATACCATTGAGCTGGTTCTCGGGGTCGACATTGGAACCGGCGTACTTCACTACCATGTACTTCAGGCTACCGCTGGAGTCGGTGGGATCATCACCACCAAACAGACCCGAGTTGGCTTCGCCTTCCTTGGTGCACTCGACAGTGCCCCCTGCGGCGCCTTCAGGACAATCGTTGATAGGGGCATTACCATTGATTACTACCCCACCCCACAGACCGCGGGTGGTATCGATATCAGCGTTGCCCAGTACATCATCCAGGCCGGTAAAGGTCACCGGCGCGTTGGCGGTGCCGTCGACAACCAATTGGGAGCCTCGGGAAATTACCAGGAAATCCGTGCTGCTGGGACCGAATACGGTGGTGCCAGCCTGCACGGTCAGCGTGGCGGAGTCGGCATTGTCGTTACCGATAACGACCTTACCCGCGAGCTGGTAGTGATTACTGGAGGACAGGGTCACGTCCTGGGTGACCGTGCCGCCCAATTCACAGACGTTCTTTCCGGCAACGGTTTCGCCGGTCTCGGTGGTGCCTGACGGGCAACCCAGGCCAGGTTGGCCGCCGCCACCGTTACTGACCGAGCCAGAAACCGTCCAGCCAGCGGTCCAGTCTTCACCGCCGAATGCGCCGATGTAATTGGCCGGCTCGAAGAAATCGCCTTGCGGGGTTACCGGGTTAACTTCGCCGCCAGTCTGGGAGACTTCCGCAGCAGAATCGAGGTAGGACTCAACGGCGCCGTCATCGTCCGCACTGTGCATTTCGTCACAACCAAAGCTGGCGCCGGCGACGGTCAGGTCGCCGCCCAGCAGGTTGCGGGACTCGCCGTCCACCTGCAGGCAGGTGCCGGAGTCGACCACGAACGTGTTGGTCAGCTGGATGCCGGTGCCGCGACGCAGGCGCAAACCATTCTCGCCCATGAGGCCGTAACCGGAGAAGTTGCTGATACTGGGCAGAGACCGCGGCTGGGCGTTTTCGTCGCCTTCCCGGTTGTCGGCTTCAATCAGGTTGTCGCCGCTGTCCTTTTGCTCCATGTACAGGTACTGGATATTGCCCTGCCAGCCGTCGGTCCAGTCCAGTGAATCGTCGCCGTTGCCGGTGAGTACCACATGACGGGCACTGACTGTCCCGCCGAAGAACTCGATGCCATCGTCGAGATTGTTGTGCACCTGCACAAAGTCGACGGTAGTGCCGGAACCAACGCCCTGGAAGGCGATACCGTTGAGCTGGTTCTCCGGGTCCACGTTGGAACCCGCATAGCTGACAACCACGTAGCGCAAGGTGCCCGAATTGTCTTCGGGATTATCACCACCAAACAGGCCGGAGTTCGCTTCACCTTCCTTGGTACATTCCGCCGTGCCGCCTTCGGCACCCTCGGGGCAGTCGTTAATCGGGGCGAAACCATTGATGACCAGGCCACCCCAGAGTCCACGTGCATTGTCTTCGACCTCGCCGGTCACCGCTGCATCCGCGGTAAAATTGATCGGCTGCTGCGCTGTGCCCTGGGCATCGATCTGGCAACCCTGCTCAATGACCAGGAAGTCCTCGTTGGTCGCTCCGACGATAGTCGCGCCAGGGGCAATTTCCAGAACGCAGGACTGCGCCTGTGCCTGGGTGTTGTAGCCGGTTGACAGCAGGAACCCTGCAGCAACGGCGCTATACAATTTTGTACGATACATTCTATTGCACTCTCCCTTAACCGTTGCTGACGCTAAGGGCGCCGCCCCTGATGCGAAATACGACGTCGTTACCCAGCAGCAGACCCTGCGGGTCCAGCTTGCCATTTGGCAGCGCGTCACATCAATGTCATAGATTTCACGGCCGTCTGTAGCTGTCTCGCCTGAAGGCGTAATAGCGGACTCAAGGCTGGCCGGGAATCACGCTGCGGACGACATCGCCGTCGCCATCACCATCGCCGTCTCCATCGCCGTCTCCATCTCCGTCGCCGTCGCCGTCGCCGTCGCCGTCGCCACCCGGCACTTCCACAACAATTTGTCCCGGCGATACATTGTCAGATGATGAGCCGCCACACGCGGTGAGCGACACCACAAAGAAAGCGAGCAAGAATTGCTTCATTCTTGTTTCAGACGCCATGTTTAACCCCTATTTACGGTAAAGAAAAAAATGCTGGCGCACAGCGCTAGCACCGATGAGTAGAGGCGCATCTTAGGAAGGAATGGTGACAGCTATGTGATGCTAATGTTTCAAAATTGTTAAACCTGCAAACACGACCGCCCTTTACCTGCGTCAAACGGGCGCGTTTCGTTGACTGCCCAAACCATTTCGCCACCGGGTGCCAAGGTCAGCGCGCTCCACTTACCCAGCGCCAAGTCGGCGATAGCCCGGCGGTCACAAAATCTTCACTTGCGTTTATTACTGCTGTAACACGGTCAGGCGATCCTCCCGGAAAACCTGTGTAATCAAGGGGATAACCATGGAACAGACGCGGGACAGCAGCAACATCACAGAGAAGAACCGTATTCGCGACGAAATCGATGAACAAATTCGCGAGTACCTGAAGCGCGGCGGCAAGATCGAAGTGCTGTCAGGTAATCAGGCTAAAACTGGCAACACCATGGGTTCGGTCTGGCACGGCTCTGAAGACATGCCCGGGCCCGGGCGCTAGCCGGGAGCGCGCCGACGTGCTGGAGGTTGAAGGATTCCTCGAAGGCCGCTATCCCGGCTTTGTACAGAAACATCGACGTATCTCGCGTACGCTGTCACGACTTCTGGGTTTTCTTTTTCATGAATCAAGATTCCGGCAATTTGAGCGCGACTACCCACATCTGCTCCAAAACCTCATTTTAGCCGCAGTCTGAAAAAGAGCATCTAGTTTGGCAACAAAGACCCCAGGGAGACGTCCGTTTGCATTCGCTCGGACTCCACGTCATTGATATAGCCAACAATCTTCATCACCGCCATCAACGTATGCTGCACATTGTCCACGCGCACCACGTTGTTATAGACAGTGGTGCGCAGGCCACCTACAGCCCTGTTGCGGTCGGGGCTGAACCAGAGCGTTTCATCATCTTGCAACTGTAACTGCATTGCACTGCGCAATCCCTGGCCGTATTGATTCCGCATAAGCGCGGGTACGCTGCTCATCGCCTGATTCGACAGCCAGTTGATAGGCATCTATCAACCCCTCCAGGTAGACCCCGGTCGACGACGCGTGGGGAGGGCCGAAATGAGCTCTCTGTGGCGCAGGGTCATAGAACCTGCCAAGGGTGTCGTCATAGGCAACGCGTGAATTGGCCTGCATGCCAAGCAACCAGTCGTTCATTTCGAAGACCCAGTCACGAAGCTCTTCATCCCCTGTGCTCAGCCAGCGGAGGTAGTAAGCCTGGGTGTGCCAGGGTATGAAAGCCGGTTTGCGGTGGGCCAGATGCCAGTCGCGATAGTAACGAAAGCTTTGCATAAAACCGCCGGGCGCGTTGCGGGTCCTCGCGCACATTCAGCATCGTCGCCCATAGCAGCAGGGTTTCACCGGGATAAAAGTTATGGAAGTTGGGGTCCGCATTACGCGCCTGTGGGCGGTGGAAGTTCTGGAAGGAGCCGTCTTCCCGCCATAAAGTGTCAGTCATGGCTACCAGCGCCTCATATTCCTTGCGAAACAGCTCTCCATCCGGGTGTTCAAGAATGGCAAGGGCGGCCAGCGCGACCGCACCCAGTTTCACGCTCCCCCGGAACTCTATCACCCCCAGGCGCTCGCTCTTCATGATAGAAATGTTTGAGGTTGTAGCGGATGTTCTGCAGCGCTGCATCCCGTATCTTCGGGTCACCGCTGGCGACCGCCATCCGCGTCAGGCAGAGACTGGCCATCCACTGGCGAATCATATTATTACTGCGACTTTCCTTACCTGAAACAGGATAGAATATGTACGTCATGCGTCCATCGTCGTGCAGGTTATTCAACATCCAGCGCTGCATCAGCTCACCCGCCCGGGTCACCGAATCCACGTTTACACTCTGTATTGGCACCAGGTAATTACCGCGAAACAGTTGCGAGGCCTTAAGCTCCGGCTCCGCCTGTACGACAACCTGATATGCTTCAAACGTCGACAGGCGAGCCTCGGACAACACGGCATTCCCGTCCAGCTGCAATTGCTGCGCCGCCCGCGACAGCGCCTTCTCAAAGGAAAGGTTGTCCGCCACCATCATCGATGGCGCAAAACGCACGGCTCGCCCCCCGTGACTGACCTCCAGGCCGCGCACGCCTCGCTGCACCGAAGACAGGTCATCGCCAAGGTTGTTGGGGTCCAGAGACCTGAATCCCCAGGCAAGTGAGAGTTCTGCATAATCGAAATCGGGATAGTCATTCCCTGCCCGCTCAAGAGCATCCTCTACTGCGGCTTGAACATCACTTCCGTGGCCCCATGCCTGGGACCTTCTGCTGCCGCTATCGTAGGTCGCCAGATACACGTCCTGGACACCCCTGATGTCCAGCCGTGTAACACGATCCTCACTCGACCTGTCGCCACTCATCAGTGCGGCAACGGCGCCAAGCTGTGATTGCGTCAGTTCGTCAGGCGATGGCGCCGAGCATGCGACAAGAAAAATCAGCAGCAGGCTAAGCATAGCCGGCAGGCGACTGGCGGCTGGCCATGGGTGAGTTGGGAGGTGCCACATGGGGCTAAAGCTCCGTTTCTTCGCGGAACTCCAGTTCTATCCTCTGCTGCTGCTCGTAGCGACTGATCGCCGCGCGGCTATTGGTGTCGCGCATACGCTGCTGGAAACGCTGTCTGCGATAGTGAGCGACCAACCGGGGAAAGAGCTCCGGCTCTGACTCCCCGGCAATAAGCTCCTCGATGAACGCGATATCAATTCCCACCCTGTAGGCGATACGACTGGGTCGTATCTTGTGGGCATGGAACTCAGCAACAATGTGCATCTGCTCCTCGCGGCTGTAGGTGCATTCGCGAGAATACCCATAGGGCGGAGAAGGTGTTCTGGTATCTTTCTTTTCAATAGGGAGTTCCATAAAAATACTTTTAGCAGTTCCGCCAGCTATTGCCAAGCGTCAGGTCCTGACGCAGGCGCGCCTGGCCCACTAACCAAGCCGGCATTGCCGGCATATTTTATGTTGACGGTGATCAAGAATTATCCAATCTCGCGTTGGCGCAGGACCTAAGCTCTCCTATGCTGGTGTCCAGTGGGGTTAAGTGACGTCAGTCAGGGGGTAGGGCATGGAAATGTGGATGGACCATACCGGTGTTGATGACCGGGGCATTCATCGCAAGCGCGCGCGACCGCCCAAGGGAGACGGGGCTCTGGAGATTGACCTCACACCGATGCTGGACGTGGTGATGATCATGCTGATCTTCTTCATCGTAGCTGGATCATTCGTCAGGGAAGTGGCCCTGGACGTGGAGCGCAAACAGACCAGCAACGCGCAAAATGATGAACCCTCAGAGAACATCACAGTACAGGTCAGTGCCACCAACGAAATCTGGATAAAAGGGCGACGCATCGACGAGCGCTCCGTGCGCGCAAACATCAGCCGTCTCAGGGCGGAGAACCCCAAGGCATCAGTAATTATCAAGGCCCACAACAAATCCACCGTTGACACGGTCGCATCGGTGCTGGATTCCTCACGGGAAGCAGGTATCTACAACGTATCCCTCTCCACCGGAGAATAAGCTGCGGCCATGAACTGGCGACTTGGCAGATCAGGTGCAATACTAAGGCATTAGATCTGTGAGATAAGGAGTCTCCAATGCGTCGATTACTGATTTTTTCAAGCATTCTATTCCTGGCAGCCTGCAGCGCCGAACCCGGCAGTGAGAAATGGTGCGCCGCCAAGAAAGACCAGCCAAAGTCCGAGTGGACTGGCTCTGATGCTGCGACTTATGCCAAGCACTGTATTATCGATGGCCTGGAAGTGGGCTCTGATGATTGGTGTGAAGACCTGGCGGGCAAGCCCAAGGGTGAATGGACAGCCGACGAAGCAGCAAGCTACGCCAAGCATTGCGTGATGTAACCCAACAGAGATAATTTCATGACAAGATTACTACAACGGCTGCTGCTGGCAGCCACGTTGGCATTCGCCTGTGTGCAAGTACAGGCAGGCGAGACGCTACAACGTATTATTGACTTCAAGACACTCAAAGTCGGTATGTCCGCCGATCAGCCACCAATGACCGCTCTAAACAAGCAGGGCGGGGTCATGGGCTACGACGTGGACCTGGCCCGGGCGCTGGCAAACGCCATGCGCGTGCAACTGGACATCAAGGTCATTCCTTTCGGTGACCTGCTGGACGCGCTGGAGAAAGGCGAGGTCGACATGGTGATTTCAAACCTGTCCATCACACCGGAACGAACCGAGAAAGCGTACTTTGTCGGCCCGTACATGATGGCAGGAAAGTCTATTCTCACCCGAAACTCAGTCCTTGCTCAGGCCCAGGACAGTGGCGCACTCAACCGCGCGGACCTGAAGATGACTGCGCTAAAAGGTTCCACCAGCGCAATGTTTGTAAAGGAAAACCTGCCCGAAGCGCAGTTGCTGGAAGTAACCAGTACAGATGATGGCGTGGCCAGGTTGCTCGCCGGGGAAGTGGATGCGATGCTCGCCGATATGGCGACCTGCAAACTTGCGGTATTGCGCAATCGCGACGCCGGGCTGGTGACGCTGAAAGAGCCCCTGACGATAGAACCCGTGGGGATCGCTATCAGTGGCGATGATCCGCAGTTCAAAAACCTGGTGGACAACTATCTCGCTGCCTATGCCAAAACGGGCATACTGGCAAAGCTGCGCGAGAAGTGGTTTGAGCAAGGTGATTGGGTCAGTGCCCTGCCCTGACGCCGGCACTGCGGTCGGCAATGTGCTTACGTGAACTGCCGCTCTTTATTTTCCTGCTGCTATTCGGAACGGCAGTCATGAGTGACCCTGTCGTTATCGCGCATCGCGGAGCCAGCGCTTACCTGCCGGAGCATACGCTGGAGGCCAAGGCGTTGGCCCATGCTATGGATGCGGACTACATTGAACAGGATGTGGTGCTCAGTCGGGACGGCGTGCCTGTGGTGCTGCACGATATCTACCTCGAGAGCACCACAGATGTGGAGCAGCGTTTTCCCGGTCGCGCCAGGGAGGATGGCCGTTTCTACGCTATCGACTTCACCCTGGAGGAATTGCGCACACTGCACCTGCATGAGCGCAGTTATCGCGACAAGGAGGGTCGCGAACTGGCCTACTTCCCAACACGCTTTCCCCTGCACCAGGGCCACTTCCACTTGCCTACATTGCATGAAGAAATCGAACTACTGGACGGCCTGAACCGCAGTCGCGGCGTCAAAACCGGACTGTATATAGAGCTGAAAGCACCCCGTTGGCACCGGGAGCAGGGGCACGAATTGGCCGCTGCAGTTCTGCGTGTGCTGGCAGAGACGGGGTATGCGGACCGCAGAGAACAAGTCTTTCTGCAATGCTTCGACGACCAGACCCTGCGTGAGCTGCGCGGAAAAACAGGGCTTCCACTGATTCAACTGATCGGGGAGAACAGCTGGAATGAAGACGGCGGCGTCGACTACGATGCCATGCGCACGCGCCAGGGGATACAGCGCGTTGCCCAGTACGCCCAGGGAATAGGACCGTGGATTCCACAGGTGCTGAACAAGCAAATGCAACCCACCTCACTGGTAGCCCTTGCCAAAGAACACGAACTGCTAATCCACCCGTACACACTGCGCGTGGACCAGCTACCCGAGGGCGCATGCCGATAGTCGATGCACTACATCAGGCACTGTTTTTCGATGCAGCAGTGGACGGGCTGTTCACCGACTTCCCCGATCTCACACGCCGCTTTCTGGAAGAAAACAGGGGCCGCAGATGAACTATGCGCAGGCGCGGGCTTACCTGCTGAGCAAGCCTGAGGCGATAGAGGACTTCCCCTTTGGGCCGGACGTGGCGGTCATGAAGATTCGCGAGAAGATGTTTGCCACGCTGGCCTGGCCGAGGGCTGCGCCCGGATGAACCTGAAGTGCGACCCGGCAGAGGCAGAGATGCTGCGCGACATTTTTCCCGCAGTGATTCCCGGTTACCACATGAACAAACGCCACTGGAACACCGTCGAACTTGACGGCAGCATACCCGACAGCGAAATCCAGCGTATGGTCGATAACTCATTCGCGCTGGTGGTTGGCGGGTTGCGCCTGGCGCGAGCGACAGTCTCTGGAAATAGCGCATGGAAAAGTAGCGCTTTACGGCAAGCCCCGGGGCTGACCGCCGCCCAATGCCCTTGGACTGGACTGGCACTGGAACGACACAAACAGGCATTATCTTTCCTTTCATTTACCGCAACGACCAGAGCATAGAGTCCACGTAAAAGTGGCCACCCAGACATCACGCAACTTCCGGAATACAGAGTGACTCCCAAGGTAAACAGACGCACCAAGATCGTCGCCACCATAGGCCCAGGCAGCGAGTCGGAGGACATGATCGCCAAATTGATCTCCGCCGGCGTCAACGTATTCCGTCTCAATTTCAGCCATGGTACGGCCGAACAACACGTCCAGTGTCGCCACCCGCATCCGCAAGCAAGCGTCAATTGCCGGTGTCTACGTTGGCATACTCGCCGACCTGCAGGGCCCCAAAATACGTATCAGCTCCTTCCGCGATGACGCCATCCATCTGGACCAGGGTGATCGCTTTCGCCTGGACCTGAACCTGGGTGAAGGAGAAGGCGACGCACGCGGCGTGGGACTGGAATACAAGGACCTGTGCAACAGCGTATCGCGTGGCGACACGCTGCTGCTTGATGATGGACGGCTGCGCCTGCGCGTTGATGGCGTGCTTGAGTCGGCGGTTGACTGCACGGTGCTGATCGGCGGCAAATTGAGCTCCCGCAAGGGCATAAACCGTCTCGGCGGGGGTCTCGCTGCACCGGCGTTGACGCGCAAGGACATGGCGGATATAGACGACCTCAGCCGGGTACAGCCAGACTTCGTGGCTGTGTCCTTTGTGTCCTCGGCGGAGGATATTCACCAGACGCGCCGTCTGCTGGAAAAGCATGACCTGCGTGCCGGTATCATTGCCAAGATTGAGCGCGCTGAAGTGGTCGCAGATGAAGACATCCTCAACGGCATAATTACCGCCTCCATGGGCGTCATGGTCGCGCGCGGTGACCTCGGCGTTGAGGTGGGCGACGCCCAGTTGATTGGCATTCAGAAGTCACTGATTGCCCGCGCCCGCACCATGGACCGTGTGGTCATCACGGCGACACAGATGATGGAGTCGATGATAGACAACCCCATGCCCACCCGTGCGGAGGTGTTCGACGTTGCCAACGCGGTGCTCGATGGCACCGACGCGGTGATGCTGTCTGCTGAAACGGCGGTGGGCAAGTACCCGGTAGAAGTTGTCAGCGCAATGGCAGACGCCGCTCTTGGCGCCGAGCGCCAGGCGGTAACCCGCACCTCGCGCTATCGCCTGGACCGTGAGTTTGCCGACGCCCAGGAAGCGATAGCCATGTCTGCGATTTACGCTGCCAATCATTACAGTAACGTACGCGGTATCGCCTGCCTCACCGAATCCGGCAGCACACCTCTATTGATGTCACGGCTCAGCTCCGGGCTGCCGATCTTTGGCCTGAGCCGCAACGCCCAAACGCTGCAGAAACTGTGTTTGTGTCGCGGCGTTATTCCGCTGTTTTTCGATGCTGCCGCCTTCGAACCTGAAGAAGTAGAGTCCAGGGCCATTGAGTTCCTGATGGACGGGGGCTACCTGCTCAGGGGCGACTCCATACTGCTTACCAAGGGCACGGTAATGGGACAGTCCGGTTCCACCAATATTATCAAGATCCTGCCAGTCGCTTGAACACACCAGCTACACGCATGGTCGCCGATGTCGGCGGCACCAATACCCGGCTCGCGCTATTCGACCCGGGGCTCGGGCAATTTCGCTGCGTCGCCCGCTTTAACAACCGCGATCACAGCTCCCTGGAAGCGATAATAGCCGAATGGCTGGATAGCCTGACTGAGCCCACCCCCGGGGAGGCCTGCATCGCTGTAGCGGCGCCACCCGCCACAGAAGAGATCACCATGATTAACATCGGGTGGTCATTTTCCTGCAGCGGCCTGGCAGCCAGGTTCGGCTTTGCACGGCTGCAGTGCCTCAATGACTTTCAGGCCAACGCGCACGCCCTGCCCCATCTCGGCGCTGATGACCTCGCGCCCATCCACGGTAGCCCCCAGGCAGATGCAGACGGCCTGTGCACTATTGGTCCGGGCACAGGCCTGGGCGGGGCCACGCTACGCCGCATAGATGGCCGGCTAGCGGCCTTCGCGGCTGAACCCGGTCATATGGGTTTGTCGCCGGCCTCGAAGCTGGAGCTGGCCATATTCGAACGACTACTGCCCCACTATGGCAACATTTATGCTGAATTGCTGCTGTCCGGAAGCGGCCTGGTACTGCTGTACAGAACGCTGGCAGAACTGGATGGGGCAACGCCGCAGCCGCTGAACCCGGCCGACGTAACACAGTACGGGCTCGCGGGCACTGACGCCCACTGTGCGACAAGCACTGCAGGTGTTTCTGCGCGCTACTGGGTTCAGCCTGCGGCGACTTTGCCCTGGCCAATGGCTGCTATGGCGGACTCTACCTCGCCGGGGGCATTGCACCGCGAATGGTGTCGTATCTTCGCAACAGTGACTTTTTGCACAGGCTCCAAAGCAAGGGGGCAATGGAAGCGCATCTGCAGGCGATGCCGGTGTTTGTCATCACCGCCGAGAATCCAGGATTGATAGGCGCCGCCTACGCGCCAATTCAAGCTGATTGAGGGAAATACACGCGCGCGCAAAAACCCCTGCCACCCTTCGCAGGTCCCGTTTCCAGCCGTGCGTCATGCAGCGCGGCGATGCGACTGACAATAGACAGGCCCAGTCCCGCACCCATTCCGGCGCTGCCCGGTACCCGATAAAAGCGATCGGCAAGGCGGGCGTGCTCTGCTGGCGACAGCGGCTCGCAGTCATTGCAGACTTCCAGCAAACAGTCTTTTTCTTCCAATACCAGTCTGATGCGCACAGGTTCATCGTCACTGCTGTAGCGGAAAGCGTTTACCAGTAAATTGCGCAGAAGAATCGCCAGGGCCTCGGCGTTGCCCTGCAAGGTAACAGCGGACACGTCTTCAACAGTCACTTCCAGGCCCCTGTCCGCCGCTAGATGCGCATTCTCGGCCAGGACTTCAGTCAGCAACTCATCCAGTCTCACCGGCTCACGGGTAACTGGCGCATCGGGGTCGACTCTGGCCAGGGTGAGCAGTTGCTCTACAGTATGACCGGCACGGTCAACACGCTGGGTGATGCGCTGCAACATACTAACGGCAGGACCGCTGTCGAGCCTGCGTTGACAAAGCTGTACCTCAGTCTTGATGGCGGCCAGCGGCGTCAGCAGTTCATGCGCAGCATTGGCCGTGAAACGCTGCTCGCTCTCCATCGCCAGCGCAAGCCTGGAGAGCAGTTCATTCAGCGCCGACACCACTTCTGACAACTCTTCCGGCACATCATCTGTTGCTACAGGATCAAGCAAGCCGGGCTTACGTTGTGATATCTGCTCGGCGAGGCTACGCAAGGGTAGCAGGCCACGAAATACTCCCAGGTATAACAATGCGATAGTCAGTGGTAGCACAATCAGCAGAGGCATGAGTGCACTACCAAGAGTACCCTGCATGTCGCGACGGGCCGAGCCAAGCTCAATGCCCACCTGTATCCACAGCGCAGTATTGTCATCCCATCGGCTCAATATACGCCATTGATTGCGTCCCCCGTCCATATCCAGGTCCTAGAGCCC
Organism: uncultured Gammaproteobacteria bacterium; assembly: GCA_963845135.1. Classification (GTDB taxonomy): domain Bacteria; phylum Pseudomonadota; class Gammaproteobacteria; order Pseudomonadales; family Halieaceae; genus Halioglobus. The sequence goes on from CAWJQW010000001.1 coordinate 283,887, forward strand.
TTCTGCCACTGGATGCTCGAATCGCGGCGAACCCTCAACCAGGGCGATCAGGCTTCCGTCCTCCCAAACATTGATCGCTGGCGCGACTCCCTCCCTGACCAGCCCCTCAATCAGGATCGGCTCGAGGTGGGCCTGGTCATAATCATGGCCACTCCAGGCCTCATAGAGTGGCTGTCCTTCAGCCAACTGCCGCTCAAAAACCCGGGCGATGTAAGTTACCAGGTCTGCATACTGCTCCAGCTGGCGATCCACTTGCCCCAGCAAGGCCCGGCTGGAATAGAAATAGGTGACGGCCGCGGAAGCGACCCAGGCAAAAAGGGTCAGGGCGAGCAGAATCCACGTCAGCCGTTTTTGCAGCGACACCTTCATCGAGGTATCCGGTAGCCAACACCGCGCATGGTTTCTATCGCCGGACTGCCAAAACGTTTGCGCAAACGCGAGATATAGACTTCTACGGTATTGGAACCCACCTCCTCACCCCAGCTGTAGATCCCCTCCTCTAATCGCGGCCGCGAAACGAAGCGCCCGGCATTGCGCAGCAGGATTTCCAGGATGGCATATTCTCGTGCAGTCAGGTCCAGGTCTTCGTCCTCGAAACGCACCACCCGGTTCACCGGGTCAAGGGAGATACCAGCGGCCGTCAGCTGATGACTGCGCCGTTCACCGCTGCGACGCAACAGCATACGCACCCTGGCAAAGAGCTCCTCGATCTCAAAAGGTTTAGTCAGGTAGTCGTCGGCACCCGAATCCAGGCCATCGACCTTGTCCTCCAGTGTTTGTCTAGCGGTCAGCACCAGCACGGGAAAGTCATGCTTGTCCGCGCGCAGCTGCCTGAGAACTTGCATACCGGGTACGCCGGGCAGGCCAAGATCCAATATCATCAGGTCGTAGGGCGTCGCACTGACGGTCGACCGCACGGGCTCTCCGCTACGCAGCCAGTCCACCGCATATTGCTCCAGCCGCAGCGCCGCTTCCACGGACTCCCCCAACTGCAAATCATCCTCTACCAACAGTATGCGCACGCTCTGCCCCATGCCTGCCCCGCCAGCACAAAGGGTATACGTTGCCCGGCCAAGATGAAACCGGCCTGAACCAGCAAGGTGGGTGCTATGTAAGCCGCACTATTGCCGAAAATTATTTTTTCAGCCGTAACGCAAACCCTTTTTTGAGGTGCTACACTCAAAGAGCTGACTTTTCAGCAAGACGTGGAAAGCGGTCGATGGCCCCAAAAAGTCCCTCGGTACGTGCACCATTAACACTTAGATAATCCGCCGCGCTATCACTGGCAAGGCGAGCAATACAGGTAAAATTTATGTCTTCAACAACCGGCACCGTTAAATGGTTTAACGAAAGCAAGGGCTTCGGCTTCATCGAGCGCGAGGACGGTCCCGACGTATTCGTACATTTCAGCGCCATAAAAGGCGATGGTTTCCGCACACTGGCGGACGGACAGAAAGTCCAGTTCGACGTAACTGATGGCCAAAAAGGTCCGCAGGCGGAGAACGTGGTCGCGCTGTAAAGCTGTATACACAACGCGAAAATGAAAAAAGGAGCTCATAGAGCTCCTTTTTTTATACCTGCAAATCAAGCTGCCGCCTTACACGTGGTCAACCCTCGGCAAGGGACCTCTGTCGTTCAAGTTCGGTTTCCATGTACTTGATCCACTGGGCGGCGTACTTGGCAGAACGCTCGTCGCGCGCTGCAGCCGTGAAGGCTTCCCTGGCTTTGTCATACTGCTTGGTATTGAAATAGGCCATACCCAGCACCAGGCGTGCGTTATCGGGACGCTTTACGCCACCACGAGAAAGGCCTTTGCTGATCGCAGTGATCGCTTTCTCGTTCTGGTCACCATCAAGATAGATATTACCCAGGCGCGCGTACAACTCACCGGTATCTGACTTGGCCGCGGCTTTTTCCATGGCAGGGATAGATTTGTCGACTTCCTGGGCCTGACGCCAGGCGCTGCCGGCGATTTCCCAGTTCTTGGATTTGTCCTCGATGACACCATCTTTCAAACCCTTGTCCATCACCTTGGCGGCCTTGTAGGGCACATCGCCATTAAGATAGAGATAGGCCATTGTCACCTGCTCAGTACCTTTATCGAGCATACCCTGAACGTAGGCGGTCTCCATGGCAGCAAGCTGCTCGGACTCTTTCTTTTGCTCACCGTACATGTGCGATACCTGCACCCAGTACTGTTTCTTCGGATAATGGGTCAGCAGGATTTCGAGTACATCGACCGTCTTGTTGATATCACCTTTCTCGAAATACAGGAAGCGTGCGAGGTTGTACCACTGCTCCTTGGGAAACTTGCCCTTCTCGTTGAACATGTTGATTGCTTTCTCAACGTTCAACAGCGCCTTGTCGTAATCCTTCATCTGGTAGTAGCCCTGGGACAAGAGCACATAGGCGTTGGCGTTGGGCGTCTCGGTCATATCGAACCACTTCAACAGTGCATCGATACCGCGTTTCCAGTCTTCCTGGACAAAGTACAGCTGGGCGATGGTATAGCGCGTGTTGATCTCCATCGCCAGAGGGATATCAGGCTGGGAAACGACATTCTCATAGGCCTTCAAGGCCTTGGAATAGTCTTCCTGACTGTAATAGATGAAGGCGTACAGGTTGTAAACGTTAGCCAGTTCATAGCTGTTAAGTGCCTTCTTGCCACCTGCCGCTACCATACCATCCAGTATTTTCTCCGCGCCCGCGAGATCCTTGGCCTCGGCCGCAGCCTGCGCTTCTGCCAGTTTCTCGTAAACCTTATTGCGCAAGGCCGGCGTGCGACGGGTTTCCCGCGTATCTTTCTTCTGCTCCTGGGCGACCGCAGTCGACAAAGGAGTGAATCCAGCATCGCGCTGTACCTGGGTGACTGCGACCTGCGCAACGAGCACGGGCAACGCCAGCAGCGCCGCGCGGGTCCAGGTCTGGTGTTTCAGCAATTTCATAACACGTAAACCTTGTTACTGTTCCAGCTCGTAAGTGAACTTGTTTTGCACGCCCGCAACTTCAATCGCCTCACCGTCAACAACACGGGGCTTGTACTTGAACTTGAGAGCGGCCTTGACGGAAGCCGAGTCGAAAACACCGGCCGGCTGGCAATCCACGGCAACCGGATCACGAATCGCACCGGACGTGGTCACGGTATATTCAACGATGCAATAACCGGATATCCCGCGCGTTTGCGCACGACGCGGATAAATAGGCGCGACCTTCACAATCGGCAGGTACTCACCGTCTCCAGAGGACATGCCGCTCGTGCTGATTTCCACATCCACCGACGCCTGGGGCGCGGTATTGACCACCTCAACATCCATATCCATATCCAGATCAGGGGTATCCAGATCCGGTGGCGGCTCCTCGGGGTCGTCTACCTTGTCGGGCTTTTGCTCCTTGACGTTAGTGTCGATCTCCCGCTCGGGCATATGGATGTCTGCCACTTTGCGAGCATTACTGTCGTCGATTTTGGGGTCCGCGGTGGCTATCAGGTATTGCATGATAAAAAACAGGCCACCAGCTACCGGCAACGCCAGCAGGGCGCCGAAGATCAACCTGGTTAAATTACGACTCATAGCAGATCAATCATCCTCGGTGGCAAGGGAGACGTCAAACACCCCCGCTTCGCGGGCGGCATCCAGAACCGCGGCGACCGTCTCAGTGTTGGATTTATTGTCCGCCTGGATGACCACGGCACCCTTGGGGTTTTCCGCGTGCAAGCGTTCGATATTGGCGCGCACCGCACGCACATCAATTCGACGCTTATCCATCCAGATCTCATTATTGGCGTTGATCGCAACCAGGATATTTACATTCTCCTTGGGCTGCGAGGTCGACGCCTCGGGGCGGTTTACTTCAATACCCGCCTCCTTGATAAATGATGCCGTGACGATAAAGAAGATCAGCATGATAAAAACGACGTCCAGCATGGGCGTCAAGTCAATCTGGGCTTCATCCTCGGCAGCTGCTTGGTTATTCCTGCGCATTGTCTGTGCTCTCTTAGTGATCGGTGGTCAGGTTGTCTTCCAGGAACTCGCTCTCGCGCTGGGCAACCCGTGTAACGTAAGTGTTAGCGAACACCCCGGAAAGGGCGGCAACCATGCCCGCCATAGTGGGGATCGTTGCCCGCGACACACCGCCGGCCATCGATTTAGCGTCACCACCACCGGTGACCGCCATAATATTGAAGACCTCGATCATGCCGGTAACCGTGCCCAGCAGACCCAACAGCGGGCAAAGCGCCACCAGGGTCTTGATCACCGGCAGGTACTGGTTGATCTGCATACGGCTCTGGGAGATCAGCTTCTCGCGTATCGCCTGTGCTTCCCAGGACTTGCGCTCGCTGCGCCCTTCCCAGATAGCAATCACGTCGGCAACGTCTTTCTTCCAGCCGCTTTTGAAATACCAGGCTCGCTCGAAGATAAGCGCCCACATCACGAACAACAGGATGGCGATCAACCAGAGGACATTCCCGCCCATATCCATAAAGCGGGACACTGCCTCATACGCACTATCGAACCAGTACATATCAGTTCCCCTGGTTGGCCTCTGTGTGCTCCGCAATGATGCCGGTGGTCTGCTCGTTCAGCACGTGAATAATACGCTGGGCGCGACCGTTCACAATGGTGTGCAGGAGCACCGTCGGAATCGCAACCAACAGACCCAGTACCGTGGTCACCAGGGCGCCAGAGATACCGCCGGCCATAGCCTTGGGGTCACCCGCACCGAAGATGGTAATGGCCTGGAAGGTAATAATCATACCGGTCACTGTACCCAACAGACCCATCAGCGGTGCCACCGCGGCGATGATCTTGAGCAGGGTCAGGCCCGACTCCAGTTTGGGCGTCTCCTTGAGAATACCTTCCGAAAGCTTCAACTCGAGCGTGTCGGGATCCATGTTCGGGTTGTCTTCATGGACCTTGAGCACACGACCCAGTGGGTTGTTGTCATTGGCCTTGTCGCTCTTGAGCTGCTTGCTGACCTTGGAGCTGACCGAGGCGAGGTAAGCCAACCTGACCAGGGCCAACAGGAAGGCGAAGGCACCAACTGCAGTAATGGCGTAGCCAATGTAGCCACCCTGGTGCCAGCGCTCTTCCAGGTTGGGGCTGTTGATCAAAGCCGCCAGGAAGGAGCCACCGGTGGGACCCGTGGGGTCGACACCAAACTTATGCATGCCGTCGGTAGCATTGGCGAGGCCCTTGGCCCAGCCAATGTAGGGACCAGAAGGCTGGCGAGCCAACTCTTCCAGACTGCCCTTTTCCGGCACAAACTGCAGATACTGGCCTTCCTCGGACACCATGTTAAAGGTACCGACACGAACCACTTTCTGGTCGACCTTGTCGCCGTTGGGCTTGGCAACTTGAGCATTGAAAGAAACGATTTTGCCCGATTCAACCATCTCGCGATTGAGTTCGAACCATACGCGCTCGATTTCCTCGATGCTGGGCAGTGTATCTGAACCGCTCATTTTCGCGATCAGCTCCTGCAGGAACACCTCTCGACCAGGATACTGCGCGCTGGTCAGCGACATCTCCAGGTTGCTGGCCAGGTCGCCAGACGTGGAAGTCAGGTGGCCGAACAGTTCCGCCAGCGTACCCGAGCTTTTCTTTCAACTGTGCCTGCTTGGCAGCCACCAGCAGCTCGTTCTCTTCAAACTGGTCTTCCAGCTGCGCTGATATCTGCTCCTGGCGCGTGCGCTCGGCTTCCGCTCGCTTCAGTTCCGCAGCCTGGTTGGCCTTGTCCTTGGCGAAGCGCTGCTCACGTGCGCGGTTCTCTTTTTGCTCCTGAACCTGCCCCTGCTTAACAAATTGCAGCAGCTCGTCCAGTGACTTGGCTTCCTGGGCCAGCGCGGAGCCAGCTGAAAGGGCCAGCGTGCCCGCCATGGCAATAGCGGCGGCCTTTACAAATTTAATGCTCATTATTTGGCCTCCGGTGCGGCGATGGGCAGGTTCATCAGGTCAATCGAGGCCTCTTTGCGCGCGATACGCAGCCCCTTCATGATGGCGTTGCGGTATTCACCGCGCTCCAATGGCACCCAGCTGCGGCTGGCCTGGTCCCAGGCCCCGGAAATTTCGGTGTCGGTTGTCTGGTACAGCAGGGCAACCCTGCCGACCCGGAAGAAATTGACGTCACGTTCAACGCCATCGATCTCCACGCTGCCCTTGTAGGCATCGATCTTACGCCCGTACTCATTTTCAATCTTGTAGGCTTCGAGCACCTGGCGGAACTTCTCAGCCACTGAAACATCGGAGCGGTCCAGATTGGCGCGCAGGAAAGCAATGCGCTGCTGACGCTCATCCATATGGAACGGCACGTCCAGTTCGACAAACTTCTCCAGACCGTCGATCATGCGAATGACCAGCGGAGTCATCTGACGCTGGATAACCGTGACCTGGTCAATAGAGTTGTCTATCTGGCCTATACGCGTCACCTGGTTGTCGATCTGGCGCTGCAGACGTGCGTTGTAGACCTTGAGGCCGTCAATCTGCTTGTTGACCGTCTTGTAGTCGCTGAGCAGGTCCCGGGTCTCGTCGGCCAGGCGATCTATCTTTGCCTGGGACTTGCGTGCGGCCGCGTTCTTGGCCTCACCCAAATCGAGAATGGAATCCAGCGTACTGGCATGCACCGTCGCCGCGGAGCCCAAGAGGGCCCCTGCGGAAACCAGCGCAGCGATCAGTGCATTTTTCAATCGATGCATAGTCATGGGAATTATATTTCCTGTGTCCAACAAAAAGAGACGGCTCTGATAAACCGGTATCTGAACTACTTATATAGTGGATAAACCAGAGTCGGTAAACCGAGGAGCGAAATTTAAACCAATTGGGCAATCTATTTCAATTGTAGTGTTTCCCGGAAGGGTCACTAAAGCCGTCCTGAGTAGATAGGTAACACTATTTCTGACGACTGACCCCGGTAGTAACATAATGTTCGCAGGCTCCCGTAACGTCACTCCCTGGGCTCAAACACGACAAAACTGTAGTCATAGGGGTTGTCCTCACTCGCATCAAAGCGCTCCCTGGATACCTCCCGCCAACGCGACCAATCAATCTCGGGTAACCGGGCATCGCCTTCTACATCGGCATGCACCTGCGTCAAATACAGGCGCTGCGCCAGCGGGATGGCGCTGGCGTAAATCTCGGCTCCGCCGATAACCATGGCCTCGTCTGTTCCATCCAGCGCAGCGATATCGGCGGCAAGACGCAGTGCTTCATCAAGGCTGTTAACCACGCTGACACCAGCGGCAGACCATGCGTCGCTGCGGGTAATCACTATATTGGCGCGGCCCGGAAGCGGCCGGCCAATGGACTCGAACGTCTTGCGACCCATAACGACAGGCTTGCCCATCGTGACTCGCTTGAAGTAACGCAGATCTTCCGGCAAATGCCAGGGCAGCGAGTTATTCCTGCCAATCACCCCGTTATCCGCGACCGCAACAATGACAGCGAGTGCAACCATGATGGGATCAGACGGCCACGGGCGCGGCAATATGCGGATGTGGGTTGTATTCGCGCAGCTCGAAATCCTCGAACTGATAGTCGTAGATACTGGCCGGCTTGCGCAGAATGCCCAGCTGCGGCAGGGGGCGCGGATCCCTGGCGAGCTGCTCGCGGACCTGTGCCAGGTGATTGCTGTAAAGATGCGAATCACCCGTGGTAATAATGATCTCGCCAGGCACCAGGTCACACTGCTGGGCCAGCATCATGGTCAGCACGGCCAGGCTGGCCGTGTTGTAAGGCAGGCCGAGGAAGGAGTCGCTGGAACGAATATACAGCTGGGACGACAGACGGCCACCGGCCACATAGAACTGGTAGAGCAAATGACACGGAGGCAGCGCCATACGCCCCGCCTCGGCATTCTCCTGGGGGCTGACCCGCTCGTCCGGCAGATACTCTACATTCCAACCATGGAACAGAATACGCCGACTGTCCGGATTGTTACGCAGGCAGTCAACAACGTAATCGATCTGGTTGATACTGTCGCCGTCACGTGTCGGCCACGCCGTCCACTGGGCGCCGTAGATCGGCCCCAGGTCACCACTGTCTGTCGCCCATTCGTCCCAGATCGATACGCCATTCTCTTTTAGCCAGCGTATGTTGGTATCTCCACGCAGGAACCAGATCAGCTCATTGATGATACTTTTGAGGTGTAGCTTTTTAGTCGTCAGCAGGGGAAAGCCATCGGCCAGGTCGTGCCGAAACTGGCGCCCGAAAACCGAGAGCGTACCGGTGCCAGTGCGGTCGCCCTTGTGCACTCCGTTATCGAGTATGTCCTGCAACAGGTCGAGGTATTGTTTCATTTAGCTTTTCCACTTCGCGCGCCGCCTCGGTAGGCGACATACAACAGGGCCAGGCCGACCAGGATCATCGGCAGGCTGAGAATTTGGCCGCGGGTCACCCAGCCGAACGCCTCGTAACCGATATGGGCGTCGGGCTCGCGGAAAAACTCCGCGAAGAAGCGGGCACAACCGTAACCCAGGGAAAACACACCCGAAACGGCGCAGACAGGCCGAGGCCGCGACGAAAACCAGTACAGCAACGCAAACAGCAGCACCCCTTCGAGAGCAAACTGGTAGAGCTGCGAGGGATGCCTGGCCAGCTGCAGCGGATCAGCCGGGAAGACCATCGCCCATGGTACATCCGTGGCCTTGCCCCACAATTCCTGCCCGATGAAATTACCCAGGCGCCCCAGACCCAGCCCAATGGGTACCAGCGGGGCGATAAAATCCATCAAACGCCAGAAAGGAATCTCATGTTTACGGCCGAACAGGTACATGGCCAGCAGTACACCGAGAAAACCGCCGTGGAAAGACATACCGCCTTCCCAGAGCCGCAGGGCCCAACCCGGGTCATCGACAAGGCGCTGGCCCCCATAAAACAGGGTGTAGCCTACCCTTCCGCCCAACACAATACCCAGCGCAGCGTAAAAAACGAGATCATCGACCTGCTCTCGCTGGACCGGACTCCAGGGCTGGCTGCAGCGGCGCAGGGCCAACCACCAGCCTGCGGCAATGCCAGTCAGGTAGGCCAGGCCATACCAATGAATTTTCAAAGGCCCGATGGCGAGGGCGACGGGGTCAATTTCGGGATAAGGAAGCATGGGCAGACCAGAAGAACGAGGCGGTATTATCATGCAGCATGGAAGCTGACACAATTGTTAACCAACACCAAACCAACGGACCCTGTTTAATGTGCCTGATTCTGGTCGCCTATCGAACCCTTGCCGACTATCCATTGATGGTCGCCGCCAACCGTGACGAGTTCCACGCCCGCCCCACTGCGCCCGCCGCCTTCTGGGACGAGCACCCGGACATCTTCGCCGGACGCGACCTGCAGGCAGGCGGCACCTGGATGGGCGTTAGCCGGGATGGCCGCTTTGCGGCGATCACCAACTACCGGGACCCACAGGCTACCGCACCCGCCCCTCGCACCCGGGGGGAGCTGACCGCCAACTATCTCGCGGGCAACCAGCCTGCAGAGACATATCTTCGGTCAATAGCGCGCTGCGCCAACGAATACGCCGGCTTCAATCTCCTGCTGGGCGAAGCGGGGGAGCTCTGGTATTTCAGCAACAGCACTGCGGACGACGCACCGAGAAAACTGGACCCGGGCCTCTATGGACTGAGCAATGCGCGCCTGGATACGCCCTGGCCAAAGGTATTGCTTGGCAAGCAGGCACTGCAAAACCAGATTCACAGCGCACCCAGTCACCAGCGCCTGGCGAGCGTGGTCTCAAGCCGCGAGTTGGCCTCCCCGGAGCGCTTGCGAGCGCAGGGACTGGAAGGTGAGATGGACCAGATGCTGTCCGCGCAGTTCATCGTCAACCCGACCTACGGCACCCGGGCAACGACAACACTATGGCAGGAAGCCGACGGTACCCTGCAGCTGAGGGAGATGAACTTTTCGCCCGGGGGACAAACCGAAGCGGTGATTGAACAATCACTGACACCCGTATGAGCTCACGCCACCGGGTTGTGGATAAACTGCTCCATGCCGTGTGAAGCAAGGAACAACTGCAGCCGATTATGGATCTCTGTCGCATCCTCCATCTGCAGCACTTCCTGCAACAGCTCCCTGGCTTCGACCAGGTTAACATTGCGCAGGGCCTTCTTGACCTTGGGCAGGCTGGTCGCATTCATCGACAGAATGTCGTAGCCCATCGCCAGCAGTAAAACGGCGCCCTCCGGGTCGCCTGCCAGCTCGCCACAGATACCCACGCTTTTGCCCTCGGCATGGGCGGCCTCAGCAACGGACACCAGCGCCTGCAGTACGGCTGGGTGCATTGTATGATACAGGTCCGCCACCCTTGCGTTGTTGCGATCTACCGCCAGCAAATACTGGGTCAGGTCGTTGGAGCCCACCGACAGGAAGTCTACCCGCTTGGCCAGGGCCCTGGCCTGGTATACCGCCGAGGGCACTTCGACCATGACCCCGATCAGGGGCATCTCTGCGTCCACCCCTTCCTGTAAGATTTCGCGGTGGCTGCGATAAATCAGGTCCAGCGCCTCGTCCACCTCAGGAATATTGCAGATCATTGGCAGCATAATGCGCAGGTTCCCGAGTCCGGCATTGGCCTTGAGCATCGCCCGCACCTGGGCCAGGAAAATCTCCGGATGATCAAGCGTTACACGGATGCCACGCCAGCCCAGAAACGGGTTATCTTCCTCGATGGGGAAATACGGCAGCGCCTTGTCTCCGCCAATATCCAGAGTACGCATGGTCACCGGGCGCGGGGCGAACGCCTCGAGCTGGTTGCGGTAGATCTGCCGCTGCTCTTCTTCGGAAGGAAAGCGGTCACGCAACAGGAAAGGCACCTCGGTTCGGTACAGGCCCACACCCTCGGCACCCTGCTCCAGGGAGCGGGTCACGTCCGCCATCAACCCGGTATTCACCCATAGGGGCATGCGATGACCATCCAGTGTGACACAGGGCTGGTCCCGCAAAGACTCCAGGTCTTTGCTCAGTTCCCGGTCAGAATCCAGTACCTCCTCGAAGCGCGCCAGCACATCCGGCCGCGGATTCAGGTATACCGTTCCATTGTAACCATCGATGACGACTTCCAGTCCCTCAAGGCGAGTGTAGGGAAGGTCAACCGCACCCATCACCGTGGGGATACCCATCGCCCTGGCGAGTATGGCCACGTGTGAATTACCTGACCCGCGCACGGAAATCAGCCCGGCCAACCGCTCGCGTGGTATCTCGCCCAGGGAGGACGCAGTCAGCTCCTCACCCACCAGCACTGTTTGTTCGGGAAATGCCTGCACCTGCTTGTCCGATGCCTGCAAGTAAGCAAGCATTCGCGTACCCAGGTCTTTAACGTCTACCGCGCGCTCTTTGAGGTAGCTGTGTTCCATGCGCTCAAAGTGGCGGATGTGTTCGATCATTACCTGGCTGAGGGCGCCCTGGGCCCAGTTTCCCTCACGGATGAGGGTTACCACCTCGCGACCAAGGAAGGAGTCATCGAGAATGCTCAGGTAGACGTCAAAAAGCGCATGGTCCTCGCGACTGAGTTCACCGCCGAGGTTGTCAGCCACGGCCCGGATATCCTCGCGAACGCGCTGCAGGGCGACACGAAATGCACGCAGTTCTCCGCGCCGATCATCTACAATTTTCTGCGGTACCGCGTAGAGGTCCGCATTAGGTGATATCACGACAGCGGTACCAATCGCGATACCCGGGGCCCCTGGCACGCCGGAAACCTTTGCCGGAGCGGCCGCTGTGGACGTATCGGCCAGCACCGCACCGGTGACCCGCGCATGGGCAATCACCGCGGCCAGCTGCGCCGACATGGTCACGAGAAAGGCTTCCTCGCTTTCGTCGAAGCGGCGCTGCTGCGCCTGCTGCACCACCAGCACTCCCATTACGTCCCGCCTGTGGATGATAGGAACACCCAGGAAGGCGTGAAATGACTCTTCACCTATGCCGGGGAAAAACCGGAAGTTGGGGTGATTTTCGGCGTTCTCGAGGTTGAGTGGCTCCTCTCGCTCGGCGACCGTACCGACCAGACCCTCACCCGGCGCCAGGCTGGCGCGCCCTATCTGGTCTTTATTGAGCCCCTCTGTGGCGCGAAAAATAAAGCGCTCGCCGCCCGGGTCGCGCAGGTAAATGCTGCACACTTCTGTGCCCATGGCACCCTGCACGCGGCGCACAATAAGCTCCAGGGCCTCTTCCAGCCCATCGGCTGCATTGACCTCCTGAACGATTTGGCGCAGGACTTCCAGCATCTATCTCTCGATCCACTTCTCGGTGTGTCGGCCCATGGGCAGGCAAGTTCCTTCATCGCCCGCCGATACACCTCCCGCTTGAAAGCGATGACCTGGTTCAGCGGATACCAGTAGCTCACCCACTGCCAGTGATCAAATTCTGGCTTGGCATTCAGGTCCAGGCGCACGGCCGCGTCATCTTCGAGCATACGCAGGAGAAACCATTTCTGCTTCTGCCCTATGCACACCGGTTTCTGCCCCTTGCGGACGAATCGCCTGGGCAGCTTGTAACGCAGCCAGCCACGGGTCACGCCCAGCACCTCTACCGCGTCCTGGGACAGTCCCACCTCCTCTTCCAGCTCCCGGTACAGGGCATCTTCAGCGGACTCGCCGCGATTGATCCCGCCCTGGGGAAACTGCCAGGCATCGCGGCCGCCCACCCGACGTGCCCACAGTACCTGACCGTGGTCGTTGGCCAGCACGATTCCTACGTTTGGTCGAAAACCATCCTTGTCGATCACGTTACATCTTATTTTTTAGCTCTGGAACCTTTTATTGTTCCACACTTTCAAGCCCCTGAGAAATTTACTCTGCATTATCCAGACGCTATGCTGGCCCTCTTTCATCCGGTGACACCCCCATGGCCCTGGCAATCTTCGACCTGGACAATACCCTGATCGGCGGCGATAGCGACTACCTGTGGGGTCAGTTCGTCTGTGAACAGGGCCTGGTAGATGCAAGCGAATTTGCCGCGCGCAACGACCAGTTCTTCGAAGACTACAAGGCAGGAGAACTGGATATCGTCGGTTATCTGCGTTTCGCCCTGGGCCCGCTCAAAGGTCAGCCGGCTGAGCGTCTGGACCAGTGGCATCGCGACTTCATGGCCAGCAAGATAGCACCCATCATGCTGCCCAAGGCTGAGCAACTTATAGAACAACATCGACAGCAGGGCGATGAACTGCTCATCATCACCGCCACCAACGCCTTTATCACCCACCCGATCGCCGAAGCACTTGGCATTAAAGAAATATTGGCCTCGGAAGCGGAAGTCATCAACGGGCGCTATAGCGGCGAGCCCGCTGGCACGCCTTCGTACCAGCAAGGCAAGATTACCCGCCTGGAGCAATGGCTGGAGGGGCGGGATACCACACTCGACGGGGCCTGGTTCTATAGCGATTCCCACAATGACCTGCCGTTATTGGAACGAGTTGACAGGCCGGTAGCCGTGGACCCGGACGATATCTTGCTGGCACGTGCCCGCAAGGAGGGCTGGCCGGTGATCTCACTCCGTTAAAAGCCAGTTAGCTGGGTAGCTTGCGGGCAAACACCGCTTTCAGATACTCCGTCTCGGCAATAGCCGGGTGGATCGGGTGATCAGGACCCTGGGCGCCCTGCTCGACAACCCGCAACTGGCAGTCGGCGCGCACAGCCCCCTGCTGCATGGCAGTGAACAAGTCAGCGCGTGACAAGTGCATTGAGCAGGAGGCGGAAACCAGCAGGCCTCCCGGTTTGAGCAGGCGCAGGCCAAGCTCGTTAATGCGCCGGTAGGCGGCAAGCCCCTTCTTCAAATCCTTGCGCCGCTGGATAAAGGCCGGCGGATCCAGGATGACAACGTCGAAGGACAAACCTTCAGCGCGCATCTGCGCCATGGTCTCCGGTGCCGATCCCTGCCGGGTGCTAAGCCTGTCGCCCAGGCCATTGAGCCCGGCGTTAACCAGTGCGCCTTCCAGTGCCGTGGCCGAGCTGTCAAGGCAACACACGGAGCTGGCGCCATAGGCCCCCGCCTGGACACCCCAACCGCCAATGTAGCTGTAGACGTCGAGCACCGACTTGCCCGGCACCCAGGCGGCCAATCGGGCGCGCGCCATGCGGTGGTCATAGAACCACCCGGTCTTTTGGCCCGAGTGCACCGGGGCGAGAAACCTGACCCCGTTTTCCTGCAATGGCACCCGCTCGGGTACGTCACCGAAAGCAACTTCGGCATCCACAGCAAGACCGCTTTCGCGGCGGCTGCGACTGTCGCCGCGCAACAACACGCCATCGGGTTCAAGCAGCTCCAGCAGGGCGTCCAGCAGCGGTTGCCGGTAGCGCTCTACGCCGGCGTTGTTCAACTGCACCACCAGATACGGTCCAAACCGGTCTATAACAATGCCTGGAAGGAGGTCACTGTCGCCGTATACCAGCCGATAAAATGGCTGGTCAAACGCCTCGTCACGGCCCGCCAGTGCTGTTTCAAGGCGCTGCAAAAACAGGGCCTGATCGAGGTAACGCTGCTCACCCGGCGCAAAGACGCGGGCACAAATCAATGCCTGGGGTTCCATATAGGCAGAGCCCAGGAGCTTGCCATCAGCGCTGCGAACACAAACCAGGTCGCCGGCAGCAAAACTGCCAAGCGCGCTGCGCTTGCCGTCGATTTCGTTAGAGTATACCCACAGGTGTCCACCGCGCAGGCGGCGGTCGGCGCCCTTGCGCAGGTAGAGATCGGCTTGAGGTGTCATCTTGTTGGCGGCTCAGTGAGCCGAACCGGGGTCAATCTTCCTCGTCACACTTGCTCTGGTAGTCCTCGGCGTTGAGGAGGGCGTCCAGTTCACTGGCATCGGCAGGTTGCAGCCGGAAAAACCAACCGTCGTTGTAGGGGTCAGAATTGACGGTCTCGGGTTCGTCTTCGAGTTGCTCGTTGATCACCAGCACCTCACCGCCGATAGGCGCATAGATATCAGACGCTGCCTTCACCGATTCCACCACACCCGCATCCTCTCCCGCTGCCAGTGAGGACCCTACCTCCGGAAGCTCCACGAATACCACATCACCCAGCGCGTCCTGGGCGTGATCGGTAATACCCACGGTAACCGTGCCGTCCTCTTCCAGACGGGCCCATTCATGGCTGCTGGCGTATTTAAGTTCGCTGGGGGTCTGGCTCATGTAGGTGTCCTCGGTTCGGTCGATGCGGCGGATCTGAGCGCCTCATTCTAACGGGGAGAAGGCGAAAAACAATATAGCTTAATCAATACCCATGGCGTGACGCATCAGGCGCTGCTTCAATGGGGCGAAATGCGCTACGGAACGCATACCGGCGTTGCGCAACCAGCGCACGGGCAATGCCCGCTGCTCAAACAGGCGCTTGAACCCGTCCATAGCGCCCATCATCAGCAGATTTTCTCCCTTGCGACGACGCTGGTAACGGCCCAGCACATCCAGTTGGCCCAGCGGCAACCCTCCGGCATGTGCCGTTAACAGTTCTTCGGCAAGCACGGCTACATCCTGCAGACCCAGGTTGATTCCCTGGCCCGCCAGCGGGTGAATCGTATGGGCGGCATCCGCCACCAGGGCGACACCGGGCTGCACATAGTCGACCGCATGACGCTGCCTCAGGGGGAAAGCAAAGCGCGGGCTGACCGCCTCAACATCGCCCAGCGAATACTCGATCGCGCGGGCCAGCTGCTGACAGAAGGCGTCATCGTCCAGAGCCAGCAGCACATCAGCAGCCTCCTCCTGCAGCGACCAGACAATGGAACAGTAGTGCTCATTCTCAGTGCCGGGCAGGGGCAAGAAAGCCAATGGCCCCTCAGGCAGGAACCGCTGCCATGCGGTGGACTGGTGGCTCCGGGCAACCTGCACTGTGCAGACCAGCGCCTTGTGTCCATAATCCCACTCACGGGTAGCGAACCCGAACATCTCCCTGACCCGCGACAATGCGCCGTCTGCACCCACCAGGAGCTGGGCCCGCAATCGCTCACCACTGGCCAGGGACACAGCAAGCGAGCCGTCGCTGTTGCGCTCGCTCGCCTCCAGTTTATCCGGGCTGTAACAGTGAATATCGGTTGCCACCTCGATACGGGCCAGCAAACTGTCGACGATAGCGCGGTTCTCCACAATGTGCCCCAGTGCCGGCACACCCAACTCGCCACAGTCAAACTCGATTCTCCCCGTGCCTTCCGCGTCCCAGACGTTCATGTGCTGGTAAGCACAGTGACGGTATCCGGCTATCGCGTCCCAGGCCCCAAGGTCGCGCAGCAAACCCACTGACCTTGGTGTCAAGGCACTGACTCGCGCATCGAAAGCCCCCACACCCGGCTCCGGGGGAAGTGTCTTGCGACTCATGGGCTGCGCCTCGACAATAGCGATGGAAACACCCCGGTTGCTCAGCGCCAGCGCCAACGCGCTACCCGCAATGCCGGCGCCAACGATCACCACATCGAAACTGCGCTCAGATACCAAACCTAGTCTCCCATGGCAGCGACACCCGCCGCGTAATTCACAAAAAC
The DNA here is from genome assembly GCA_963845135.1 of uncultured Gammaproteobacteria bacterium. Taxonomy (GTDB): domain Bacteria; phylum Pseudomonadota; class Gammaproteobacteria; order Pseudomonadales; family Halieaceae; genus Halioglobus. The sequence goes on from CAWJQW010000001.1 coordinate 300,345, forward strand.
ACGCTTCAGCGCGGGCAGAACATCCAGACCCGACAGCGCCAGGTCTCGGGCGAGGCCCAGCACCGGGTCCCCGGTCATAAACAGCGACGGCAAACGGTCGCTGAACTCGATCGTCCGTTGCTGGTCTGCCTGCTGGCGTTGCTCATAGCGCTGCAATACTCCCAGGTCTCCCGGACTTTCGCCCCGCTGGACACCTGCCTGCACTGCCGCGGCCAGCTCCGCCACGTCACGCAGGGCCAGGTTATAACCCTGTCCAGCAACCGGATGCAGGGCATGCGCAGCATTACCCATCACTACCACACCCTGGCGCACCTGCTCGGCGGACTTGACCAGGGAGAGCGGGTAACTGTGCCGCTCCCCTACCTGCTGCATGCGCCCCAGCCTGTAGCCAAATCGCTCCTGCAGGGCACCCAGGAATTCCGCTTCGGAGCAGTTCAGCAGCCGCTCACCCTCCTCCGGCGTCACCGTCCACACCAGGCCGCTGCGGTGCCTGGCATCAGCCACGCCCAGCAATGGCAACAGGGCAACCGGGCCACGGTCGGTAAAGCGCTCGAAAGCACAGCCCTCGTGAGGCGACGCAAAGGCCACATTGGCCACCAGCGCGTGCTGCCCATAGTGCTTTTCACTGGCTGCCAGTCCCAATTGCTCGCGCAGCCCGGAGGACGCGCCGTCCGCTACCACCAGCAGGTCCGCACGCAAGTCTGGCGCTGCCTCTCCTTCCAGGGCGAGCCTTACGCCGCTGCTGGTGCACTGGGCATCTACCACGCGGGCAGGACTGATTAGTTCGACCCTACCCTGCCGGTGCAGTGCCTGCACCAGGCTGTTACCCAGCCAGGCGTTCTCCACCACATAACCCAGTGCTGGCCACCCATGGTCTTTGGCCTGCATCAGCGTGCTGCCGAAGTGCCCGCGGCTGGACACATGAATACTGGCGATAGGACACAACCATTGCTGCAGGCTGTCCCAGACACCCAGGCGCTGATAGATCAATTTGCTGCTATAACTCAATGCGGTAGAGCGGGCATCGAAGGCGGGGTGATAGTCTGGCTTGTGTCCAGGCAGGGGCTCGGGAAAGGGAAAACCCTCAACCAGTGATATCCGCGTTGCCGCGGGCAGCACCTCGGCCAGATAGAGTGCGAGGCTGACGCCGACCATGCCACCGCCGGCGATAACAATATCCCTGTGATCGTCCATACTCAGGCAGCCATGATGGCCTCTATTTCCTCTATCGTGCGCGGTGCACCGGCAGTTAATACCTCACAGCCGCCGCGGGTTACCAGTACGTCATCTTCAATACGCACGCCAATACCGCGCCACTTGCGCGCGACCGACTTGTCGTTTGGTGCCACATAGATGCCGGGCTCAACGGTCATTACCATGCCCGCTTCCAGCAGGCGCCATTCATCGCCCACTTTATAGTCACCGACATCGTGTACGTCCAGGCCCAACCAATGCCCCACGCGATGCATGTAATAAGCCCGGTACGCCTCTGACTCGATCAGCTCATCCACCTCGCCTTCCAACAGACCCAGCTCGACCAGGCCAGAAGTAATCACCCGCACGCTGGCATCGTGCGGCTGATTCCAGTGGTTACCCGCCCTGACCTCGGCAACAGCTGCCTCATGGGCCGCCAGCACTACCTCATAAATTGCGCGCTGTTCAGGGTTGAAGCGACCGTTCACAGGAAAAGTACGCGTTACATCTGCCGCGTAATACTCAAACTCGCAGCCCGCATCAATCAATACCAGGTCGCCATCGCGCATCCTGGCACTGTTTTCCACATAGTGAAGTGTGCAGGCGTTGCGCCCGCTGCCAACGATACTGAGGTAAGCGGGATAACGTGCGCCGCCAAGTACAAACTGGTGATGCAGATCGCCCTCCAACTGGTACTCATACATGCCCGGCTGACAATGCTGCATGACATGCCGGTGCGCATCGGCCGTGATCTCTCCTGCCCGGCGCATCAGCTTTTGCTCGGCGGCGCTCTTTATCAGGCGCAAGTCGTGCAGCATATGATCAAGGTCGGTAAACTCGCCCGGCGGCACGGCGCCGGTGGCTTCCTTACTGCGAATAGTATTCACCCATTCCATGATGTCCCGATCGAAGCGGGTGCTTCGGCCCATGGAGTAATAGACGCGCTGTCGCCCTTCTATAAGCCCTGGAAGTATCTCGTCCACATCCCCGATGGGGAAGGCGTCGTCAGCACCAAACCGCTCACAGGCACCATCCGGACCAGCGCGATTGCCGTGCCATAGCTCCATATTGGCATCGCGCTCCCGGCAAAACATGACAAACTCCCCATGCACTCGTCCGGGCACCAGCACCAGTACCGCGTCTGGCTCGATAAAGCCGCTCAGGTAGTAAAAATCACTGTCCTGCCGGAACGGATATTCGGTGTCACGACTGCGATGCATCCCGCGCGCCGAAGGAATAATTGCGATGCTGTCGGGCTCCATCATCGCCATCAGTTTACGGCGACGACGGGCGTATTCTGCGTTCGTGATCTTCATGGTTGAGAACTATGAGCGACTGTTGTGGTTAATGGCATGGTGGCTCAGTGCAGGGAAGGGGTTTCGCCGTTTTCCAGGTTGGCGCGACTATCCATAAATACATTGAGCGAGGCAAAGCGCAGGTATTCGCAGACTTCCAGATAGCTGCCTTCTGCCTCATCTTCATCTTCATCCTCATCGACGGATGCCACAGCGATCGCGGCGAAGTCCTTGAGGATCTCGCTGCTGTCCTGGCCAACCTGGGTGCGGTTGACCTGGGAAAAGCCACTGAGAAACCCACTTGCCCAGGCGGCGAGGGCTGCTGTGCGCGTAACTATGTCGACCTCGTCATCCGGTAACAGGGGGTGAAAATCAAACTCCTCATCGACCAGGGCTGCTGCGGACACCTGGTACAACTGCATCAGCTTGGCCCGCCAATTCCCCGTGGATGGACATGTCCAGGGCCTGGCTCAACAGGGACAGTCCCGCCTCTGCCTGGTAGGGCGCACCGGCGGCCAGCAGGCCACAAAGGCAGCCGTGTAACGTTGAAGGAGAGGTGTCGTGACCCTGCTCCAGCAGATGATTGGCCAGTTCCTCAAAGTCGAAGACCTCGACCTCTTCACCGGGGTGATCCAGCATGGCAATTTCCTGAATTAGGGTGCGCATTCGCGGCAGCTACAACAAAGACTAACAAACTATGGCAGGCCTTTGATTTACATTACTTTTGTTCCGTTGACCTCAAACAGAAGCGCCCTTATAGTAAAGTCCCTACCAGACTAACACCAGTAAAACTCCATGGCAGACAAGCAACTGCAAGCTCTGGAACAGAAGATCGACCAATTGATCGAACTGTGCAACGAGCTGAACAGGGAAAACCAACTGCTCAAGGCGGAGAACGCTGGCTGGCAACAGGAACGTCAGGACCTGATTGATAAAAACGAGCTGGCCCGCTCCAAAGTGGAAGCCATGATCAACCGTCTGCGGACAATGGAGTAACCCGGTGAGCCAAGCCAATACCGTCACGGTGAAAATTCTCGACAAGGACTACCAGGTCGCCTGCCCACAAGAGCAGGAGGCAGAACTGGTGGTATCTGCAAAATACCTCGACAAGCAGATGCGTAGCATTCGCGAAACCGGCAAGGTTATAGGCCTCGAACGTATTGCGGTGATGGCGGCACTGAACATCAGCTATGAGTTGCTGCAGGCCTCTGAGCACGGCGATGGGGACCGCGCCGCGCCTGAAGCGGGGGCAGTGGAAAACCTGACCCGTAAGCTCGATGACGCGCTCTACCAGCTGCGACAGCTGGAAATAGGCTGAGCCCACTCCTAAATTCATCCGAATTTCAAGGGCGAACTCCTCCCCAACCCTGCGTTATAATCTGCTCTGATCCCTGGCGTATTCGCCAGGCAGACAGTCCTCGAGCCGATAATGTTATATCCGGGGGCCTCTCGTTGCTGTTGGTGTGCAAGTCCGGCATGACCGGAAAGCCTTATACAGTGCAGGTGCCTCCACCTTGAACCGTCGGGTTCAAGGGCAGCGCTGTCAGCGGTACGCCGGGAATCTCTCACCATGCTTTCAAGCCAGCACTCCAAGTCCACCTTGCGCCAACAACTGCGCAATCGGCGGCAGGCGCTGAGCATCAAGACCAGGGCCAGTGCCGCGGTGGCACTCAGCAAAAGACTGATTGACCTGCCTTTGCTGGCAGACGCCGTGCACATTGCCACCTACCTCGCCGCGGATGAAGAACTCAACCCTAATGCGGGCATAGCGACACTGCGGGAGCAGGGCAAGCAAATCTACCTGCCCGTCATACAGCAGGACAACAGCTTGTTATTTGGTCTCTGGGAAAAGGGGGAGGCTTTGCTCCCCAACCGTTTCGGGATTGGCGAACCTTACCCCGGCACGTCGCTGCGGCGGGCGAGCGACCTGGACATCATTCTACTGCCACTGGTGGGCTGGGACAGAAGCGGACAAAGGCTGGGCATGGGTGGTGGATTCTATGACCGCAGCCTTGCGCAGGCAGGGGGCGTCATCAAGATGGGGGTGGCTTACGATATACAGGAGGTTCCTCACCTTCCGGGAGAAGAGTGGGATGTGCGAGTGGACTATGTGCTGACTGAATCGCAACTACTGAAGTGCGAGCCGGCATCGGCTAAGGGTTGATAATAACGCCAGCCTGGAGTCCTGAAGCAGGTTCTGCAACGGTGTCGTTAGCTGCCATAGGCAACAACAACGTTACCACCACGCCAATACCAAACACCGCCATGAGCACGACCATCAAATCCGGTTTACGCTTCACTGTCTGTCACTCTCTCTATTTCCCGTCCTGGAACCAGGCTATTCTCTGAAGCCCTTGCCCTTATTATTGTTAGCTGGAAACAACCACTAACTTTTGTGATTATTTCACAGAAACAGAAAAAGTCTACACCTTAGCGTCTAAAAGGGATGTTTTATGCCACTTTTCTCTTTCTGTGAGGACTTTAACTATCGCGAGGACCCAGGTAGAGCTGATATGCGAGATTATCGGTCTCATCCCAGAAGCGATAGCCAATCTCTTCAAGGGCGGCGGTAAAGGCCTTTTTCTCCGCCGCAGGTACCCCAACGCCGACGAGAATGCGGCCATATGCCGCCCCATGATTGCGGTAATGAAACATAGAGATATTCCAACGCTGGCCCAGCGCCGACAGGAATTGGCCAGCGCGCCAGGACGCTCGGGAAATTCAAACCGGTAAACCCGCTCGTTTTCTACCAGGCCTGGCACGTGACCGCCCACCATGTAGCGCACATGAAGCTTGGCGACCTCATTATCAGTCAGGTCAACCACCGGGTAGTCCTTTTTCTGTAAGCGATCCAGCAGCTCCGCCAGGTCGTCACCGCCGGGCACCACGGAAAGGCCCACGAACACCTGTGCTGATGCGGCATCGGCACAACGGTAATTGAACTCGGTGATATTGCGCCGCCCCAGAGCATTGCAAAACGTTCGAAAGCTGCCCGGCTTCTCCGGAATAGTGACCGAGATAACGGCCTCCCGTTGCTCGCCAATCTCGGTGCGCTCGGAAATATAGCGCAGGCGATCAAAATTCGTGTTCGCGCCACTGACGATAGCGAGCAGGTCAGCACCCTGTATGCCCTCCCGTTCCGCATAGAGCTTGAGCCCCGCGAGCGATAACGCACCGGCAGGCTCAGCAATGCTGCGTGTGTCTTCGAAAATATCCTTGATCGCGGCGCACATCTCGTCTGTGCTCACGGTGATCACTTCGTCCACCAGGTCTCGCACTACCCTGAACGTCTCCTTACCTACCTGGGCAACCGCACAGCCGTCGGCAAATAGTCCCACCTCAGGCAATATGGCCCGGCGACCGCGCGCAAGAGCAAGTTTCAGACACGCCGCATCCTCAGGCTCTACTCCAATCACCCGTGTCTCTGGCCAGACGTACTTCACATAGGCGGCCACGCCAGCGAGCAGGCCACCACCCCCCACGGGAACAAAGATCGCGTCCAAAGGCTTCTGGTGCTGGCGCACAATTTCCATCCCGACTGTGCCCTGGCCGGCGATCACATCAGGGTCATCAAAGGGGTGTACGTAGGTCATGCCCTTCTCGGCCACGAGTTGCTGGGCGTAGTCTGCTGCCTCGTCATAAACGTCTCCGCGCAATACCACGCGCGCGCCCCGGCGGCGCACTGCGTCGATCTTTATCTGCGGTGTCGTTCGGGGCATGACAATCGTTGCTTTCACATTGAGCTTTTGCGCGGCCATAGCCAGACCCTGGGCATGATTACCCGCGGATGCCGCGACCACCCCCAGCGCGCGCTGTTCCTCGCTCATGCGATTCAGTTTGTTATAGGCGCCACGTAATTTGAAGGAGAAAACGGGCTGCAGGTCTTCCCGTTTCAGCCAGACGTGATTGCCGAGACGCCGCGACATGAGTTCGGCACGGTCCACGGGCGTCTCCTTTGCCACGTCGTAGACGCGAGCATCGAGGATACGCTTGATGTAAGACTCTGGCATGGGCCTGCATTCTATGGTTTAGGCGAATCGGCCATGTTAAAGAAGCCCGGCGAGAATTCCACCCCCACGGCACCGTAATATTGCTGCCGGGTGCACTAATGTGGCCTATACTGCTTCCTCTACCAAGCAACCCGAGCACGCCATAATGAATCAGGATGAGCTAAAACAGGCAGTGGCCGAAGCCGCCCTGGCTTATATCAAGCCAAATATCGACGACGATACTGTCCTGGGCATTGGCACAGGCTCAACCGCCAACCTGTTTATCGACTGCCTGGCAGGGATACGTGGCCATATCAACGCGACCGTCGCCAGCTCCGAGGCATCCGCACAGCGACTGAAAAATCATGGCATTCCCGTTTATGACCTGAATGCCGTGGACCAGGTCGACTTTTATATCGACGGGGCAGATGAATGTAACCGCGCACTGCAACTGATCAAGGGCGGCGGCGCTGCACTGACGCGTGAAAAAATCGTCACGGCGGTGGCAGGAAAGTTTATTTGCATCGCCGATGAGATCCAAGCTGGTCCACACACTGGGTGCATTCCCGTTGCCAGTAGAGGTGATACCCATGGCCAGCAGCCACGTGGCGCGAGAATTGGTCAAACTGGGCGGTGACCCGGTCTATCGCGAGGGCGTGGTCACCGACAATGGCAACATCATCCTCGACGTTTACAACTTTGCTATTGCCCAGCCGCTGGCGACCGAAGCGAAGATAAATGGCATTACCGGCGTCGTCACCAACGGCATATTCGCGCTCAAGCCAGCTGATGTGCTACTTCTGGGCACCCCCACAGGGGTGCAGACTCTGTACGCGGAGTAGGCGACCCTAGCGCCGCTTTGAAGGCGGGTAAACAACCGACCACAACCAGCGCCAGAAACTATTTCCGGCGAGCACCTCTGCATTGATCGCATCAAAGAAGCGCTCCAGGGCCTCCGGGTCGGCAAAGTAGTCCATACGCGTCACAAACTTGCGCTCCGGGTCCAGTTCCTTCACCACCTTCGCCGGGTTGCCAGCCACGACGACATTCGCCGGCACATCACGCGTCACCACGGCGCGTGCGGCGACCACCGAGTTCTCGCCTATGGTGACACCCTTTAGCACACAGGACCCGTCACCCAGCCAGACATTGCGTCCTATATGCACCGGGGTGGCGCGCGGATCGCGCTCCGTACGGTCATAGATCATATGCCAGTCTGAATCAGTGACGTAGGCGCCATTGGCGAACATGGTGCCGTCACCGATCACTACCTCGTCGCTGGCACTGATGCGCGAACCCGGACTCATCAGCACACAGTCGCCAATTTCAACGCGACCCTGGCCCTGCTCCCGGCCCCACACACCGATCTCCACCTGATGCATGGGCTCGCCAATGGCGGTAAAGGAGCGACCTATGCGAATGTTGTTCCCCGAGATATTGACATACCAGGGCTTCATGATGGTGTGATACGGGCCCAGCGCATCACACTCCGGACGCAAAAAGTACTCCGCATACCAGTGACGGAAACGCAGATAGGATTTTTTCAGCCACCAGGGGCGCAGGTCTTTACGCATGTCCGGGTTTTGTCCGCCGTGTTTATTACCAAGTGTGGCGTTATCATGGCAACGCCAGTGGCGAACATCAATGCATAAGCGCAGAAGCAGGATGATCGATATCAAAGGAAATACATCACGGGCGGTCAGCAGCAACCAGTCAGGGCCGCACCCGAAGCTGGCAAGAGTCGTCGCCAGGCACTTGCAGAGCGACTTTAAAAGACCGGTTGCCGAGCACTCCCGGGAAGCCTACGCGGCTTTATCAGCAAGGCTGGAAGCAGAGGGGCGACCACTGGTCCTTGACTCCTTCTGCGGCACAGGCCAAAGCACAGCGATACTCGCCCGGAGGCACCCGAATTGCCTGATCGCAGGTATCGACCAGTCTGCGCATCGTCTCGACAAACATGTGCCTGACACGTCAGCGAACTACCTGCTGCTGCGGGCCGAGGCAGAGGACATCTGGCAGCTACTGCTCAGGGATAACCATCGGCCGACCCAACACTACTTGCTCTACCCCAACCCCTGGCCCAAAGGTAAACACTTGCAACGTCGAATCCATGGTCATCCTGGCTTCGCCTGGCTGCTTGCCCTGGGCGGAGATATTGAGCTGCGCAGCAACTGGCAGCTGTACGTGGAGGAGTTCGGCATGGCTATGCATCTGGCTGGGCGGCGCGGCTGCGTCTCGCTCATCCCTGGCGCGCCGCCGCCATTGACGCGATTTGAAGAGAAGTATCAACGCAGTGGCCACAAGCTGTGGTGCTATCGTTCAGGCGGCGCCGTGACGAATCGGCGTTTATGAGCTAAAGTCACCGGTCGGAAAGGAGTTACTTAATGCCCAAGCAGCAAGACCCGGTGTGGGATCGCATTCGCGCAGAAACTGAAATACATGCCCAGGAAGAGCCTGTACTGGCCAGTTTTCTACACTCGACGATTCTAAATCACGACAGCCTGGAGTGCGCACTCAGCTTTCACCTTGCAAGCCAGCTGGACAGTCCCACTGTCACCTCGCTGTTACTGCGGGAGGTGATGCTGCAAGCGATGCGCGCCGACCCCGGCATTTCAGCCGCCGCACGTGAGGACTTGCTGGCCGTCGTCGACCGCGACTCCGCCTCCCACGAGCTTTACATTCCCTTCCTCTACTACAAGGGTTACCACGCTCTGCAGAGTCACCGCATCGGCCATTGGCTGTGGAATCACGAGCGACGCTCCATGGGCTTGTTCTTCCAGAATCGGGTTTCTGTAAAGTTCGGCGTCGACATTCACCCGGCAGCGCGGATGGGCAGTGGCATCATGCTGGACCACGCCACAGGCCTGGTGATTGGCGAGACCGCAGTGGTAGGCAATAACGTCTCTATCCTGCAGTCTGTGACTCTGGGCGGCACGGGAAAAGAAGATGGCGATCGCCATCCCAAGATCGGTGACGGCGTGCTGATCAGTGCAGGCGCGAAAATACTCGGTAATATTCGCGTGGGCGAAGGTGCGAAAGTCGGCGCCGGCAGCGTCGTTCTGGAAGATGTTCCGCCCCATACCACCGTCGCGGGTGTGCCGGCGAAAGTCGTGGGCAGGCCGGGCTCCGAATCGCCAGCGCTGGATATGAACCACGACTTCTGCTGTGACGGGGACGATATCTCGGCGGCGAGTTAAGCCTCGGTCAGTAGCGATTCGCCAGGGGCTTGATGCGAGCTATGCCTAGTCCGCCAGATGATACTGTGGCGAAAGCTCCTGCACTGCGTCTACAAACGCCGTGACATGGTCCGGGTTGACCCCGGGAGTAATGCCGTGACCCAGATTGAACACGTGCCCACTACCGTGCCCAAATCCAGCGAGAATGGACGCGACTTCCTCGCGAATCCTTTTGGGTGAAGCAAACAGCATCGTGGGGTCCATATTACCCTGCAAACAAACCCGGTCTCCAATCTGGCCGCGTGCGACGCCGATATCGGTGGTCCAGTCTATGCCCACTGCCTGGGCACCGCAGCCGGCAATGGCGTTTAACCACTGCCCTCCGCCCTTGGTGAAAACGATCACCGGAACACCCTGTGTGTCAGCATCAGCCTGCAGTCGCGCGATAATGCGCTGCATATACTTGAGCGAAAACTCTTTATAACCCGCCGCCGAAAGACTGCCGCCCCAGGTATCAAATATCTGCACTGCTTGCGCACCTGCGCGAATCTGTGCCGCCAGGTACTGGGCCACCGCGTCCGCGAGCAGTGACAGCAGGGCATGCATCAGTTCAGGTTTGTCATAGGCCATGGCCTTCACATTGGCGAAGTCCTTGGAAGCACCGCCCTCGACCATGTAGGTGGCCAGCGTCCAGGGGCTGCCGGTAAAACCAATCAGCGGAACCTGTCCATTTAATTCGGCACGAATGGTACGCACGGCATTCATCACATAGCCCAGGTCATCGTCCGCAGTGATACTGTTCATCGCGGCAAGGTCCGCTTCGCTGCGCACTGTCTTGCGGAACTCGGGTCCTTCGCCCTCTTCAAAATACAGGCCCAGACCCAGTGCATCGGGGATGGTCAGAATATCGGAAAACAGGATGGCAGCGTCCATCGGGTAACGGCGCAGGGGCTGCATGGTGACTTCGCAGGCCAGCTCGGCATTCTTGCACAGATCCAGAAACGACCCCGCCTGTTTACGGGTGGCGCGGTACTCGGGCAGGTAGCGTCCGGCCTGGCGCATCATCCAGATCGGCGTGCGGTCCACAGGCTGGCGCAATAACGCACGCAGGAAACGGTCGTTCTTCAATTCGCTCATGGGCACTGACTCCGGATCAGACTTCAAGGTAGTCGAGTATTCCCTCGGCGGCCTGGCGCCCTTCCCAGATAGCGGTCACTACCAGGTCAGAACCACGCACCATGTCACCACCGGCGAAGATTTTCGGATTGCTGGTCTGGAATTTGTAGGTTTGCTCTTCTTCGGCAACCACGCCTTGCCAGTCATTGGTCTGCACCTCTACGTCCTCGAGCCAGCGCGGGGGACTGGGCTGGAATCCAAAGGCAATAATCACGGCATCGGCCTCCAACACTTCCTCACTGCCGGGGATGGGCTGGGGGCGACGGCGCCCGCCGGCATCCGGCTCGCCCAGTTCAGTTTCAATCACCTTGATACCGCAGGCCTGGCCAAAATACTCCACAACCTCAATCGGCTGCCGGTTGAACATGAACTCGACTCCCTCTTCACGGGCATTCTTTACTTCGCGACGTGACCCGGGCATGTTTTCCTCGTCCCGGCGATAGGCGCAAATAACTTTCTCTGCCCCCTGGCGCACGGCGGTGCGCACGCAGTCCATGGCCGTGTCGCCGCCACCGAGTACGATGACTCGTTTGCCCTTCAGGTTCACGTAAGCCTCGGAGTCCTGCTCAAAGCCGAGGTTATGGTTAACATTACCCACCAAATAGGGCAACGCTTCATAGACGCCGGGGAGGTCCTCTCCAGGGAAGCTGCCTTTCATGGCAGTGTAGGTTCCCATCCCCATGAATACCGCATCATATTGCTCCATCAGCTCGCTGATCTGCACGTCGGAGCCGATCTCGGTATTAAGCCGGAACTCTATGCCCATGCCCTCAAATACTTCGCGACGGCGCACCATCACCTGCTTTTCCAGCTTGAACTCTGGAATACCAAAGGTTAGTAGACCGCCAATTTCCGGGTATCGGTCAAACACCACCGCCTTGACACCACTGCGCGTCAGGACATCGGCACAACCGAGCCCGGCAGGGCCAGCGCCAATTATCGCGACTTTCTTGTCTGTCGCTACAACTTGCGACAGATCGGGTCGCCAGCCCATGGCCAGGGCAGTATCTGTGATGTATTTCTCTGAGGCACCGATGGTCACAGCACCAAACCCGTCATTGAGGGTACAGGCACCTTCACAAAGGCGGTCCTGGGGGCAGACCCTGCCGCAAACTTCAGGCAGCGTATTGGTCTGGTGGCTGAGTTCAGCCGCCTCAAACAGGTTCCCCTCCGTCACCAGTTTTAACCAGTCGGGAATGAAATTGTGCACCGGGCACTTCCATTCACAGTAAGGGTTGCCGCAGGACAGGCAGCGGTGGGACTGCTCGGCAACCTGGTCCTTGGTGAAGGGTTTATAAATCTCCACATAATCGCTTCGGCGCGACTGTATGGTGTTCTTGTCGGGGTCATTACGACCGACATCGATAAACTGGAATGTATTTGCCAGACGATTGCTCATAACTTACTCCTGCACTCGCATCAATCGGTGTTGCGCAGACGTGAAAGCAGACGGTCAAACTCCGCTGCCTTGGGTTTGACCAGCCAGAACTTGCCAACATAGTCTTCAAAGTTCTCCAGCAGGTATGCTCCCCACACGGAACCGGTCTCTTCGACGTACTCACGCATATTATTGCGCAAGTGATTGCGATAGGGCTCCATATACTCGGAGCTAACCCGGTGAATCTCAACCAGTTCACTGTTGTACTTGTCGATAAAGGTGCGGTCCAGGTCCAGCACATAGGCAAATCCGCCCGTCATGCCAGCACCAAAATTGACTCCTGTGGGGCCAAGCACTGTCACGTTACCCCCGGTCATATACTCACAACAGTGATCACCCGCTCCCTCGACAACAGCGTGGGCGCCAGAATTGCGCACGGCGAAACGCTCACCGGCAATACCCGCGGCAAACAGACGACCGCCGGTCGCGCCATACAGGCAGGTGTTGCCAATAATCGACGTTTCCTGTGACTTGAATTCACTGACCCTGGGCGGGTAAATCACCAACTTACCACCCGCCATGCCCTTGCCCACATAGTCGTTGGAGTCGCCCTCCAGGTACATATGCAGGCCGCCGGCGTTCCACACGCCAAAGCTCTGGCCCGCCGTGCCCGTCAAGCGCAACACCAACGGGTTAGCGTCCATACCATGATTGCCATAACGGCGCGCGATCTCACCCGACAGTCGCGCGCCTATGGAACGATCACAGTTGCACACCGTAAACTCGAACTCGCCGCCGGACTGCGACTCTATGGCCGCCAGGGTAGCTGCCACCATCTCTTCGGCTTTCTCGCCCTTGTCGAAGGGGTCATTGGATGCCACCTGGCAGAATTCCGGCTGTCCCTGGGCTGACGCAGCTTTATGCAAAATCGGGGAAAGGTTGAGTCGGGCCTGCTTGTCCGTCGCCCCGGGCAACACCTCAAGCAGGTCCGTTCGGCCTATCAACTCTTCAAGGGAGCGTACGCCCAGCCTTGCCAGCCATTCCCTGGTCTCGGTGGCAATAAAGGTGAAGAAGTTCACCACCATATCCACCGTGCCGTTAAAATGGTCTTCGCGTAACTTTTCATGCTGCGTAGCGACACCCGTGGCACAATTGTTGAGGTGACAGATACGCAGGTACTTGCAGCCCAGGGCTACCATGGGTGCTGTACCAAAGCCAAAGCTTTCTGCTCCCAGAATAGCTGCCTTGATTACGTCCAGCCCCGTTTTCAAGCCGCCATCCGCCTGCAAGCGAATGGATCCGCGAAGGCTATTACCACGCAAGGTTTGCTGTACCTCTGCCAGGCCAAGCTCAAAGGGAGAACCCGCGTAACGTATCGAGGTCAACGGGCTTGCTGCGGTACCACCGTCGTAGCCAGAGATGGTGATCAGGTCTGCGTAGGCCTTGGCGACGCCGGCGGCGATGGTGCCAACACCGGGCTCCGAGACAAGCTTCACTGATACCAGCGCCTTGGGATTGACCTGCTTCAGGTCAAAAATTAGCTGAGCCAGGTCCTCGATAGAGTAGATGTCGTGATGCGGTGGCGGTGAGATCAGGGTGACGCCGGGAACGGAGTAACGCAGGCGGGCGATGAGCGCGTTCACCTTACCGCCTGGCAATTGTCCACCCTCACCAGGCTTGGCTCCCTGTGCGACCTTGATTTGCAATACTTCTGCATTGACCAGGTAATGCGGAGTCACACCGAATCTACCCGACGCAATTTGCTTGATCTTCGACACCCGTTCGGTCCCAAAGCGCTCCGGGTCTTCACCGCCTTCACCGGAGTTGGAGCGCGCGCCAATGCGGTTCATCGCCGCGGCGAGGGATTCATGCGCCTCAGGGCTGAGTGCACCCAGAGACATACCGGCCGAATCAAAGCGCGGCAGTATGCGTTCTATCGGTTCTACTTCATCAAGGCTGATGCTGTCCTTCTCCACCGGCTTGAGCAAATCGCGCAGGGTCGCCGCAGGCCGCTCGTTCACCAGCGCGGCATAGCGCTGGTAATCCCGGTAGTCGCCGCTGGCCACTGCCTGTTGCAGGGTCATGACAACGTCAGGGTTGAATGCGTGGTACTCCTGCCCGTGCACATATTTAAGCAATCCACCTTGCTCAATGCCTTTGCGCACAGACCATGCCCTGGCCGACAGCGTCTGCTGCTCTCGCTCCAACTCGGCAAAACCGCTGCCTTCGATACGCGAGGCGACGCCGCAGAAAGCGGTATCAACCACCTCACTGGCAAGACCCACCGCCTCAAAAAGCTGGGCACCCCGATAGGAACTCACCGCTGAGATTCCCATCTTGGACATGATCTTCAGCAGGCCCTTGTTTATCCCTTTGCGATAATTTTTGTAGCAGATGCTGGGCTCGCCGAGCACCTCACCGCAACGAATCAGTTCTTCCAACACGCTGTAGGCGAGGTAGGGATAGACCGCTGTGGCGCCAAAACCGATCAGGCAGGCAATCTGGTGCGAGTCCCTGGCACTGGCAGTTTCAACCACAATATTCGCGTCAGTTCTGAGCCCCTCCTTGATCAAATGGTGATGCACTGCGCCAGTCGCCAGGAGACTGTGGACCGGGAGACGTCCCTTTTCAACGGCGCGATCAGACAACACCAGAATGGCGGCACCATCGCGTACCGCTGCATCGGCAGCCGACACCACGGTAGCAATGCCTTCACGCAGGTCCATGCTGGCCGTGTCGTACGTGCAATCGATCTTTTGCACGGCAAAGCCCGGCCGTTCCAGGTTGATTAAGCTGGTGAACTTACCCTGCGATAACACCGGTGAAGAGAGGATGACCCGGTCCGCATGCTCCGGCCCCTCTTCAAACAGGTTCTTTTCGCCACCAAGGTGAGTTTCCAGCGACATAACGATCGTTTCCCGCAATGGATCAATCGGCGGGTTGGTCACCTGGGCAAACTTCTGCCGAAAGTAGTCGTAAAGCGAGCGCTCTTTGCGCGACAGCACGGCCATGGGTGTATCGTCACCCATGGAACCTACCGCCTCATTGCCGGATTCGGCCAGCGGACGCAGCACCTGATCGCGCTCTTCAAAGCTGACCTGAAACATTTTCATGTAGGCTTCGAGCTGCTCACGCTCGATGCCTGAAATCATTTCACTACCGAAGGTGCCCTCGATCCGACGGGCTTTCTCCTTCAACCAGCGCTTGTAGGGCTGCCGTGACTTCAGTCGTTGGTCAATATCTTCTGTTTGCAGCAGTTCACCGGTATGCGTGTCCACCATGATCATCTGGCCAGGGCCGACCCGACCCTTGGCAACCACATCTTCCGGCCGATAATTATAGGTGCCTATCTCCGAGGCCAGGGTAATGAAGCCGTCCTTGGTCTTTACCCAGCGGGCGGGACGCAAGCCATTGCGGTCCAGCATGCACACGGCATAGCGACCATCCGTCAGCACAATACCGGCCGGACCATCCCAGGGCTCCATGTGCATGGAGTGGTACTCGTAGAATGCCTTGAGATCAGGGTCCATCAATTCCATGTTCTGCCAGGCAGGCGGTATCAACATGCGCAGCGCGCGCGCCATGTCCACACCGCCAGTCAGCAGTACATCCAGCATATTGTCCAGGCTGGAGGAGTCCGAGCCAGTGCGGTTAACCAGCGGAGCGATGTCCTTGATATTGGGCAGCAGGTCGGTCTTGAACCCCGCAGTGCGAGCTTCCGCCCAGTTGCGATTGCCTTCTATAGTGTTAATTTCGCCATTGTGCGCCAACAGGCGGAAAGGCTGTGCCAGGGGCCAACGGGGCATGGTGTTGGTAGAGAAGCGCTGGTGGAATACGCAAATTGCAGTCTCCAGGCGCTGGTCGGCCAGGTCCAGGTAAAACCGCGGCAGGTCCACCGGCATCACCAGTCCCTTGTAGGCGATCACCCGGCCAGAAAGGCTGGCAATATAGTAATCCTCGTCGCTCTCGCAGGCCATTTCCGCTTTCCGGCGCGCCACCAGTAGACGAGTGGTAAGTTCGACCTCGGTCAGTCCCGGGGCATTGATAAACACCTGCTCGATACGCGGCAGTGTCTGCAACGCGATTTCACCGCAAACAGAGTCGTCGGTGGGTACTACGCGCCAGCCAAGCACCGTGAGTCCCTGGTCAGTCAGCGCCTCCTCAGTTGCCTTGCGGGCAGCTTTG
Source organism: uncultured Gammaproteobacteria bacterium (assembly GCA_963845135.1). Taxonomy (GTDB): domain Bacteria; phylum Pseudomonadota; class Gammaproteobacteria; order Pseudomonadales; family Halieaceae; genus Halioglobus. The sequence continues at coordinate 316,738 of CAWJQW010000001.1, forward strand.
GCCTTGCTCTCGTCTGTGCTCAGGAACATCTGGCCCACGGCATAACTGTCGTCAAGCGCAGTGTTGAAGCATTCTTTCGCCAGCATGCGCATAAAGCTTGCCGGCATCTGCAAGAGCAGGCCGCAACCATCCCCGGTCTTGCCGTCGGCAGCAATTCCACCGCGATGGGTCATACACGTCAACGACTCGATTGCCGTCTCCAGCAGTCGATGACTGGCATCACCGGAAGTGTGTGCAATCAGTCCGAATCCGCAATTGTCGCGGAACTCTTCAGGTCTAAATAGGCCTGCGCTCATAGTCAGTCCAGAATGTCAATTGAAAACAACAAGTTACACCGGCAGTCCGGCAAAAATAAGCGGCCAGGACAGAGGGGGGGAGTTATTTTACACAGATGGCCCGTAGGCGACAAACACCTTGAAACGCCAGTTCTAAGCGGCTCTGAGGAAGTATTCCAGGAGATCCGTCAACTCGCTCTCCGTGGCGTCATCCACTATCACGGCCTCGCCCATGGACTGCAGCAAAACCAGGCGCAAACGGCCATCGACGACCTTTTTGTCGCGCCCCATCAAGTCCAGGAATTGTGCTGCGGTCATCGCTGCAGGCGGGCTGACTGGCAGCTTGACCGCCAGTAACAGTTCCCGGAAGCCTGTCACTTCCTCGCGTGCAATCCAGCCCCGACGCGCCGACAACTCCATGGCCATCAACATACCGGTAGCGACCGCCTCACCATGCAACCAGTTACCATACCCCTGGGCCGTCTCAATGGCATGACCGAAGGTGTGCCCCAGATTAAGTATGGCGCGAAGCCCACCTTCACGTTCATCGGCGGCCACCACCCCGGCTTTACACGCGCAACTGCGCTCTATCGCTTCTGCCAGGGCAGCCTCTTCTCTTGCCAGTAACCTGGGCATCTGCTCCTGCAGCCAACGGTAGAACGGCGCGTCGCAAATCAGCCCATACTTCACTACCTCAGCCAGCCCCGCTGCAAATTCACGCGGGGGAAGCGTGTGCAGGGTATTGATGTCGATCAGTACCGCCTGAGGCTGATAGAACGCTCCTATCATATTCTTGCCTAAGGGGTGGTTAACAGCAGTCTTCCCGCCAACGGAGGAGTCCACCTGGGACAGCAAGGTGGTAGGCACCTGCACAAACTTTACCCCGCGCTGGTAACAGGCCGCTGCAAAACCGGTAATATCCCCAACCACGCCTCCACCCAGGGCGACCATGGTGGTCCCGCGACCGTGGCGGTCGGCCAGGACCCGGTCAAAAATCTCGTCGAGAGTGGTCATCGACTTGAACTGCTCACCGTCGGCAAGAATAATCTCGGTCACCAGCTCTCGCTCTCCCAGCGCTGCGCGCAGCCTGTCGAGATAAAGTGGTGCCACCGTCTCATTACTGACTATCACAAGCTGCGAGCCGGTAACGTGCCGGGCCAACAGTTCGGGGTCTGCAAGTAATTCGCGACCAATGTAAATCGGGTAACTGCGCTCGCCCAGTTCGACGTGCAAGGTATGCATCAGCAAAGACACCGGCTATTCCTCTAGACTTCGGGAGACACATAATACTGCCCGGGGAAGGCGGTGTCTTCAGGCGGTGAGGTCTCTCACCAGACGCTGGGCTACGGTTCTTGGGCTACAGCCGTCTGTTTCGATAATGTGGTCGGCGATCTCGCGATAAAGCGGATCCCTTGTCTCCATGAGCGCGCGCAGTGTTGCCTCGGGATCCCCGTTCTGCAGCAGGGGGCGCTTGCGATCACGGCGGGTACGCCTGACCTGCTCATCAACACTGGCGTGCAGGTAAATCACGTAACCGCGCCCACCCAGTGCACTGCGATTCTCTGCTCGCAGCACCACACCGCCGCCAGTGGCCAGTACGGTGTTGTCCCACAGAGTCATCTCTTCAACGACCTGCTGCTCCCTGTCGCGAAAGCCTTCTTCGCCCTCCACATCAAATATCCAGGGAATGTCGGCACCGGTACGAACTTCTATTTCGCTGTCTGTATCGGCAAATTGCAGTTTCAGGTGTTCCGCCAGGTACTTGCCAATAGTCGTCTTGCCAGCCCCCATGGGGCCGACAAGAAAAACGCGTTGCAGTGAGGGCATCAGTCGAGCAGCGTATCTGCCAGGATGCGCGGTGTGATAAAGATCAGCGTTTCGGTCTTGGTGTTGTTACGCGTCTCGCTGCGGAAGAAAGCGCCCACATAAGGAATGTCGCCGAAGAAGGGCACCTTGTTAACCGTCTCAATATCCTCGGTTTTGAACACGCCACCAAGGACCACGGTTTCGCCATTGCCAACCAATACCTGGGTCTGCAGTTCGGTGGTATCAATGGAGGGAATGAAACCGCCCTGACCGCTGGGCACCAGGTCACCCACTGAATCCTGCTTGACGTTCAGGTCCAGCATAACCCTGTCATCCGGAGTAATGTTGGGTGTCACATCAAGCTCAAGCACGGCTTCCTTGAAAGAGGTTGAGGTTGCACCGGACGCGGCCGCTTCCTGGTAGGGGATCTCGGTACCTGACTTGATCGTCGCCTGCTGCTTGTCACCGGTGATCACTTTGGGCTGTGATACCACCTCACCCTGGCCCGCGGCTTCAAGCGCTGAGAGCTCTGCGGTCAGGAATAAATCATCGCTGGTGAAGCCCAGCGCAAAGCCGCTGGTACTGGCCACACCCAGATCAACCAGCAGCGCGCCGGGGTAGCTCAAAGCTGGGTGTCTCGCCGCTGATAACCGAATTGTTCAGCCCGACCACGTTCGCCGTATCGCCAGAAGCGGAGAGAATGTTGCCATTGACATCATCAATGTAACCGCCGCCCCACTCGATACCGAGGTTGTGCGTCAGGTCAGACTGGGCGATGACAATGCGTGATTCGATCATCACCTGGCGGACAGGAATATCTACCCGCTCTATCAGCTCCCGAATCTCCGCCAGCTTTACGGCCGTATCCGTAATAATCAGGGAATTGGTGCGGGCATCGACGACCACCGAGCCGCGCTCGGAAATCAGGCTGCCGCCCTCTTCCGAGCCCGCCTTGAACAGGTTTACCACCTGTCCCGCACTGGCATAGCGAATGCGCACAAATTCAGAGCGCAGCGGCGCCAACTCGGCGATCTGCTTATTGGCCTCAATTTCCTGGCGTTCACGTTCGGCAATCTCCGCCGCCGGAGCCACCATCAACACGTTGCCGATCTGGCGCTTGTCCAGTCCCTTGGTTTTCAACACCAGCTCCAGTGCCTGGTCCCAGGGCACATTCTGCAGCCGAAGGGTAATACGACCGGCGACAGTATCGCTGGCTACCAGGTTGAGCTCAGTAAAGTCAGCGATCAGCTGCAGCACCGCGCGAACCTCAATATCCTGGAAATTGAGCGAGATCCTGTCCCCGACATAAGTGAACTCGTTAAGACGCTCTTCCACTTCCCTGGCGCTCAGCGGTTTCACACTCAGTATGTATTGGTTGTTAGTCTGGTACGCCAGATAGTCAAAGTCGCCGGAGGTTTTCAGCGTCAGCGTGGCACCGCGCTCGGTCGTATTCACAGCAACGCTATCTACCGGCGTGGCGAAGTCCGTCACATCATAGCGACGCATCAAACGCTCAGGCACAGTGGTATCGAGAAACTGCACCTTGATGTCGCCGGCTTCACTGAACACGTTGACGTCCACCGACGGATCGGTGAGTTCAAGGGTCAAACGGCCTTCCCCATCTCCGCTGCGCTGGAACTGCAGGTCACTGATCTCTGATACCACATCTGCCACGGGTTCAACCTGCGTGCGCAGACGGTTGGGGTCGGTAGTGACCTTGGCGTAGTCGCCGCTATCCTGGCCGACAACCAGGAACAGGCTATTACCCTCAACACGCGTCTCATAGGGTACCAGCTTGACCAGGTTAACGATCATTCGCGTACGGTCACCCGACTCCAGCACCACGACACCGGTAGCGTTACCGTATGACAAGGGGAATCGCTTACGCTCAAGGCTACTGGTAGTACCGGGGAAATCCACAGCGATGCGCGCGGGCTTCTCGATGGTGTAAGCCTTCAGATCGGGAGGAGTTTCACTGAAATCCAGCCGCACCTCGAATTTACTGCCCGGACGCGAGCTGAATTCAATATCTGTAATCGCTGGCTCCGCCTGGGCCGCGAAGGCCCACAAACCCAGTACCAGCCCGGTCACAGGGCGCATCCATTTCCCCAGATCTAACGTTCCTTTCCCCACGGCCTTTGTCCCCAGAAGTTGTTTTTTAAATGTCATGGCAATCACCCATGGCCTCGGCTTATATGCCGGATAATTTTATAGTGCGCGGACGTTCTACCCAGCCGTCCTCGCTGCCGTCGCTGACAATTTCCACGACCGCGACGTAGGTTTCCGATGTCTCCACAATTTTCCCGTGATGACGCCCCAGATAGTTACCCGCAGTGACCCTGTGCACCCCACCCTGCGGGTCACGAATCAGCGTCCAGTTGGTGCCGCTGCGTTCCAGCGTACCGACCATGCTCAAAGAGTCGAAAGTAAACTGCTCGAGGAACTCCTTGGCGCGATTCTCATCTGGCTTGATAGAGCTCACAGCCTGCAACTGCGCGATCTGACGCACTTCTATCGGTCGTTCAAACGGACTGCGCAAGGTTGTGGCACTGTAGGCAAACGCCTCATAAGCCTTAAACGTTGGTATTGGCGGAATGATGCCACCCGGGCGCGCCAGTTTCTCGGCCATGAAAGCATCCAGGTCCGAGAAGTTTTTGGCGCTACAAGCGACAATGGCCACGGAGCCGGCAAGAAGCAACAGGATACGGGTCATACGCTTCATGCTCATACCTCGTCATCCCGATAGCGATAGGTCTTCGCAGTAATACTCATCTGCAACCTGTTGGCATCTCCGCCGGGAGCCGAGATTGTAAAGTCGTGCAAAGTCACGATACGGGGCAGCGCTGCCATCCCGCTGATAAAGGCTCCCAGGTCGTGGTAGGACCCGGAAGCAACGATAGCGATAGGCAATTCGACATAAAATTCCTTCGCCTGCTCAGGCAGCAGATCGATGGTGCCGATGTTGAGGCCGTTAAGCAGCCCTTTATTGGTTATATCCTCAAGTAAACCGGGCACTTCGGTATCACTGGGCAGCTGGCTTACCAGCGCTCCAAAGGACTCTTCCATATCCCGCATTTGCTGCCGATAAGCGTCCAGGTTCGCCGCCTGGAAGGCCTTGTCTTCAAATTCTTTTTTCAGCTGCTCTTCTTTCTTGCGCTCGCCTTCCAACGTTACCTGCAAATCCTCGATATGGTAGTAATAGCCCAGCGCCAGCAGCGCCAACCAGAATCACCGCCCAGATCAACAGCTTGATTGGGAAAGGCCAGGACCCGACGCTGTCAAAGTCGAGGTCGTTAACATCAAACTCCCTGAGGGAGCGCATGGTATCTTCAAACGCCATCTTCTATTGCCCTCCCTGCTCGGCTTCCTGCTTCGGCAACTCCACCTTCACCGTCAGGTTGAATGTAGTAGCCTGGTCACCGTAAGTCGGTGCGGCTCTCACTTTGTCCAGATTGGGACTCGCAAGCCAGTCGGAACCATCCAGCCGGCGCATCAGACTGGACACCCGGTTGTTGGACTCCGCAATACCGTTAATCGTGATAACGTCCGACTTCATGGAAAGGCCGCTGTAGAACACGCCGTCAGGAATCGTACGGACCAACTGATCCATAATACGAACAATGATAGGACGGTTGCCCTGCAGCTCCTGAATCACCCGCATGCGCTCAATCAGTTGCTGCCTGCGCTGCTGTAACTCTCGAATCTCTTCAACCTTCTTGTCTAGCTCGCGAATGTTCTGGGTAAGGTAGTTATTGCGTGCCCGCTGATGATCAATCTGGCCATTGACCACACGATCTGCAAACAACACCAGGCCAGCGCCCAACAGGGCGACCAGGGCCAACGTAACCAGAAACTCTTTCTTCAGCTCCTGGCGTCGCTCTTCTCTCCACGGTAGTAAATTGATCTGCGCCATCAGTCAAAACTCCGTAGGGCCAGGCCACATGCAATCATCAGGGCCGGGGCGTCGCTGGAAAGCGCCACCGCGTTTACCCTGGGAGAGATAGACATATTGGCGAATGGATTTGCTACGGAAGCCGGTGTACCCAACTTTTCCTGTACTAATTCCGGAAGGCCCTCCATGGAAGCCACTCCCCCGGCAAGAATGATGCAGTCCACGTCGTTATATTGACTGGAGGAGAAGAAAAACTGGAGCGAGCGGGCTACTTGCTGCACGACCGCATCCTTGAAAGGCTCCAGCACCTCTGGCTCGTAATCGTCCGGGAGGCCACCCTGCTTCTTGGCGAGGCCAGCTTCCTCGAGCGGTAACCCATAGCGGCGCATGATTTCATCGGTGAGCTGCTTGCCGCCAAACAACTGCTCCCGGGTATAAATAGTCTGGCCGTTGTTGAGCACGCTCAATGTGGTCATGGTGGCGCCGATATCTACGACCGCAACGGTAGCGTCTGTGTCCAGCTCCAACTGATGGTTAAGCAGCGCGAAAGCCCGCTCCATCGCATAGGCTTCCACATCCATTATCTTGGCAACAAGCTCTGCACCCTCGATCGCTTCGACCCTGGCGTCGATAGTTTCTCGCCTGCAAGCGGCGAGCAGCACTTCAACCTGCCCGGGAGATTCCGGGGACTCGCCCTGCACCTCGAAGTCGATTGACACTTCTTCCAGCGGATAGGGGATATACTGATCCGCCTCCAACGTCAGCTGTGTCTCCATGTCGTCATCACTGAGACCACTGGGCATATCAATCATCTTGGTGATGACCGACGACCCGGCGACGGCGGCAGCGGCCGTTTTCAGTTTGGTTCGTGATTGCGCCACGGCACTGCGGATGGCATTGGCAGCACCATCCACGTCGTTGACGTTCTTCTCGATGACCGCATCCTGCGGCAGCGAACTCACCGCGTAGCTTTCCACGCGGTAGCGATCCCCAGAGTAGCTCAGCTCCAGCAACTTCACTGTCGTTGAGCTGATATCAATCCCCAGAACCGGTGTCGCCTTTCTTTTCCCTATTAGACCAAGCAACTTTTTTCCCTATCAGTATCACCAACTTAGGATATTTTTATGCACCGATACATTAATTAAAAGGTATAACACAGTCGGAAATATATCCAAACTTAAAAAAGGCATATAATTACCACTCACATGCCCGCCCCTGTTACCTACAGTAATACAAGCAACTGTTTTGTAAAGATATTAAATGAGCTTTCTCTACTTTCTTATGCGCGTCTCCTTCCTCGGTCTTCTCGGCGGGGTGTGGCTGGCTGCCGGTATCTATCTCTACCTCAGCCCCAACCTCCCGGATGTAGAGACATTGCGCGATGTCCGACTACAAACACCGATGCGGGTCTATACTCGCGAGGGAGACTTGATAGGGCAATTCGGTGAACAAAAGCGTAGCCCGCTGACCTACGAGCAGATCCCACAGCAGTTTGTTGAAGCCTTGCTTGCTGCCGAGGACGACAGTTTTTTTGAGCACCGCGGGATCGATATCATGGGACTGGGTCGAGCGGTTTCCGAACTGCTGATTACCGGGGAAAAAGGTTCCGGCGGCAGTACCCTGACCATGCAGGTGGCGCGAAACTATTTCCTCACGCTGGAAAGAACTTTCATGCGCAAGTTCAATGAGATTCTGCTGGCTATAGAAATAGAGCGCGCGCTCGACAAGCAGGAAATTTTTGAACTCTATTTCAACAGGGTATTTCTCGGTCATCGCGCCTACGGATTCGAGGCGGCTGCACAAGTTTACTATGGCAAAAGTATCAGTGAATTGACTCTGGCACAGCACGCGATGCTGGCGGGCATACCCAAAGCGCCCTCGCGCAATAACCCGGTGAGCGGACCCACCCAGGGCAGCGACCGTCGCAACTGGATTCTGGGCCGCATGCTGGACCTGGGATATATTTCGCCCGCCCAGCAACAGGCTGCTGTTGCGGCACCGGTTACGGCGAAACTGCACGGCGCACAGATTTCTTTCGCCGCACATTACGCCGCGGAGATGGCTCGCCAGGAAATGCTTGATCGCTACGGTATGTCCGCCTACAACGATGGCTACCACGTTTACACTACTATTAGCCGCCCATTGCAACGCGTCGCCAGAGACGCCGTGGTCGAGGGGCTTATCACCTATGACGGCCGGCACGGATACCGCGGTCCCGAGCAACGCTGGCCACTGCCGGAAAGCGCTTCCACAGACGCTGAACAATACTGGCTGCAGAAACTGAAACGCATACCACGTATAGCAGACCAGACACCCGCCGTCGTCACCGCGGTGCTCGAGGACAGGGTCAACCTGATGCTTCCAGATGGCAGTAGCAGCGAGCTGTTGTGGGAGAACGGCATGTCCACCGCGAGACCTTACATCTCTGAAAACCGCACCGCCGGGCCGCAAAAAACACCCGCCGACCTGTTTACCGAGGGAGACCTGATACGACTTGTCAGCAACGAAGAGCGCGCCTGGCAGTTAGCGCAGATACCCGCGGCCCAGGCAGCACTGGTATCCCTGCGACCCGATGACGGTGCAATCGTCAGTATTGTCGGCGGTATGGGTTTCGAGCTGAGTAAGTTTAACCGGGCGACCCAGGCCCAACGTCAGCCGGGCTCCAATTTCAAGCCCTTCCTGTACGGCGCCGCGTTGGAAGCGGGCTTTACTGCCGCCTCCATCATCAACGACGCGCCCGTGGTGATGGAGGACAGCTCGCTGGAGGATATCTGGCGCCCGGAAAACGATGGTGGCAAATTTTATGGTCCTACACGCCTGCGCTGGGCACTGACCAAATCCCGCAACCTGGTCTCCATCCGGCTGCTGCAACAACTGGGCGTGCGCAATCTTATCGAGGCCATAGAGCGCTATGGCCTCGACACTTCAAAGTTCACCCCGGACCTGTCGTTGGCCCTGGGCACACACGCCATGACGCCACTGCAGGTTGCCACCGGTTATGCCATGATCGCCAACGGCGGCTACCGCGTCAGCCCCTATCTGATCGACCGTGTGGAAAACATCAATGGGGAAGTTGTCTTCCAGAGCACACCATTGACCGTGTGTCGGGACTGCAATGACAGCGCCCCGACAGCCGCCGCTGGCGAACTGAGCATGGAGGAAATACTGACCAGGAGCGAACTCCCTGACAGCACTCCCAATACAGCTCCCAGGGTAATGGAGGAACGGGCTAACTTTATTCTCAATAGCATCCTGCAGGATGTGATCACCCGCGGGACAGGTCGCAAGGCACTGACCCTTGAACGCAAAGACCTGGCCGGCAAGACCGGCACAACCAACGGGCCGATGGATGCCTGGTTTTCCGGTTACAACCGTGACCTGGTCACCACAACCTGGGTAGGCTTTGACAATTACACGCCCCTGGGAAAAAGAGAGTTTGGCGGCACAGCGGCCCTGCCAATCTGGATCAACTATATGCGCGAGGCGTTAAAGGATAGCCCTGATAAAGAGCGCCCCGTGCCCCCGGGGCTGGTCAACGTTCGTATCGACCCGGAGACCGGCGCCCTGGCTGGCTCACGCCAGAAAAACGCCATCTTCGAGTACTTTCGAGAAGAACATGTACCCCGCCGGGATCAGCAGGGCCAGCCCGCTGACAGCGGAACCCAGGATACGGAAAACCTGGTCAGGGATATCTTCTAGACGAGCTTCACTGGCCCGGCGCGTAGTCGGCCGGTAATGGTATTCGCGCCACGCCGCTCTCTACCGCAGCCCTGGCCACCGCCGGAGCCAACCGGCTCAGCAGGCGCTCATCAAGGGGATTGGGGATAATATAGTCAGGGCCAAATTCCAGCGCTTCCAGACCGCAGACATCCAGCACCTCTTGCGTCACCGGCTCTCTGGCCAGCTCACACAATGCATGCACCGCAGCGACCTTCATCTCTTCATTTATGCAGGTCGCGCGAACATCCAGCGCCCCGCGGAAAATAAACGGGAAGCCTAATACGTTGTTCACCTGGTTGGGATAGTCGGAGCGACCGGTAGCGATAATCAGGTCATCGCGAGTTTGCAGGGCCAATTCAGGCTTGATCTCCGGGTCAGGATTGGAGCAGGCGAAGACCACAGGGCGTTCAGCCATGGAGTTGAGCATGTCGGTGCTTAGCAGATTTGATCCCGACAGCCCGATAAAGACGTCGGCACCCGCAATCGCGTCAGACAGGCTGCGCTTGTCGGTGTGATTGGCGAATTCCTGTTTGTAGGCATTCACGCCTTCTCTACCATCGAAAATGACGCCCCTGCGATCCAGCATGAAAATGTTCTCGCGCCTGGCACCCAGGCTAACCAGCAGACGCATGCACGCAATGGCGGCAGCACCTGCACCAAGGCAGGTAATCACGGCATCCTCCAGCCGTTTGCCCTGAATTTCCAACGCATTGACCAGACCGGCAGCAGTGACAATGGCCGTGCCATGCTGGTCGTCATGAAAAATTGGAATTGAGCAGCGCTCGATGAGAGCGGCTTCGATCTCGAAGCACTCAGGCGCCTTGATGTCTTCCAGGTTGATGCCGCCGAAGGTATTGGCAATCCGCTGTACGGTCTCGATAAATTCGCCAGCGTCTTCGGTATCGACTTCAATATCAATTGAGTTGATCCCGGCAAACCGCTTGAAGAGCAGCGCTTTGCCTTCCATGACTGGCTTGCTGGCCAACGGACCCAGGTTTCCCAGGCCCAGCACCGCGGTACCGTTACTGATCACCGCTACTAAATTGCCTTTACCCGTGTAACGGTAGGCGTCCTCAGCATCCGCGGCGATTTTGCGGCAAGGTTCGGCAACACCTGGACTGTAAGCCAGTGCCAGATCCATTTGCGTCTCTGCCGGTGTGGTCAACTCAACGCTGATTTTGCCGGGCGTCGGTTCGGCGTGGTAGGCAAGTGCGGCTTGCACAAGGTCCTTGGTCATGAAATCGCCCCAGCTAAAAAAGGTTCCCGAGGATATAGAAAAGCCCCGAGCGGGACAAGGTGACTAATTAACCTAATCACCGGCCGATCGCAGCATCGCCGGGTGGTCCAGATTCATCATCCACCAGTCACCCCGCATTGGGATCAACCAGCCCCGGACTTCAACTTCCCGACCCTGCAAGGCGCGCAACTCTGTCTGCGAGAACAGTGTCCGGGCACCGCCATCAATCTGCACCCCCAACTTACCGCCCAATTGCACCCACCAGCCATTTTCCTTGAACGATACCCGCGTGACGCGATCCCTGACCCTGGCAAAACCACCTTCTCCGGGCTGCAGCGCCCTGACGGGTTTGGCAGCGAAGGCCGGATCAGCCCAGATACCGCTGCGGCCAGTGCGGGCGAGGTCTTCCTGCGTTTGCAGGCAGACTGCATAGCGGTCATTAGGCGCAACCACCACATGAAAGCCCAGCCCACGGGATATTATCCGCCCTGACAGGCTGACTCCGTCCTCGTCAAAGGCATACGCCAGGCGGCGATCATATCGGTCGCGGCTTTGCTCCCCGTCCTGTAGCCAGACCATTGGCGACCTGCCAAGCATCCCCGCCAGGGCCTGCTGCGCATCGCGCGCCAGCGGCTCGTTGGCGCGGCCATCGCGACCTATTTCCGGTGTATTGACGCCAATGAGCCTGACGCTGTCACCCCCGGCCAGATGCAGGGTGTCGCCGTCGACCACGCGCTCTACCCGGTGGCGCTCAAGATCGGCCGTATCAGCGACGCACTGCTGCTGGGCAGAAGACGGAAAAGGAGCCTGGCCTGCACGCGAACAGCCGGTGATAGACAGGCATAAAAAAAGCGCCAGTCCGATGTGGAACTGGCGCTTTGCTTTCTCTGCGACCATGCGCAGCATGAGGTGTCCTAACGCTTGCTACCGCGGGTGCCGAAGCGCTTCTTGAAGCGGTCTACCCGACCACCGGAATCAACGATCTTCTGCTTGCCGGTGAAAAAAGGGTGGCAGTTCGAACACACGTCGATGATGCATGTCTTTACACAGGGTAGAACGCGTCTGGATCTGGTTGCCACAGCTGCATGTCGCGGTAACCGCTTCGTACTTGGGATGTATTTCTGTTTGCATGGTAAAGCTCCTGGTTGTCTGACGCCGCCACCCGATCCTTCGCCGGGCACCGCATCTCGTTACTGGAGTCGGTCTCCCGGCGACTCTGCCGCCTCAGGGGCAGGCAAGGCAGTCGCTGGATAGGGTCCAGAGAAAAAATAGGCGCGCATCTTACCAGACACAGCGGGATAAGCAAGCGCCCAAATCCAGGCGGAGTTTCCGTCGCATCCTCGGCCCCGGCGATTCGGCCTCCTGGCGATGACAATTTTTGTTACACTGCCGCACTCGTATTCCCGATGCTTACAAGAGGCGCAATGTCCTTACTGCGCCTGGCCATCCCATCCCCGCTGCGCCGTTATTCGACTACCTGCCTCCGCCGGGTATGCAGGAAACCGAACTGGCCGCACTACAAGCCGGTCAGCGGGTGCTGGCACCTTTCGGCCAGCGCAAGTCGTCGGTTACCTGGTGGCGGTAGTGCCCGAGAGTACGCTGCGAGCTGCCGGGCCTCATCATTAACATGCGCTGGATATTCTGGACTCCAGTCCCCCTGATCGGCCCACGGCTATTGGAGCTGTGCGCCTGGGCAAGCCGTTACTACCACCACCCCCCGGGAGAAGTCTACGGGGCCGCTTTCCCACGCATTTGCGCGAGGGCAGGGCGGTGAAAGCCGGCGGGGAGCCCGGCTGGCAGCTCACCACCCGGGGCAGGGGGCTACCCGCCGGCGCGTTGGCCCGCTCCCCCAGGCAGGCGCAGGCCCTGGAACTGCTACAAGCCAAACCTGCGGTAAGCACGACGGAACTCGCCCGCCAGAGCATCAGCGCCGGCATACTCAGGCAGCTTGAAGACAAGGGCCTGGCGCAGCGCTGCCAGCTTGACCCACCGGCCTTGACCGTCAGTAGCATTCCGGGACTCACCCTAACTCCGAACAAGCTGCAGCGCTTGCCGCCCTGCAAGGCGCACTGGGTAGCTTCAGCTGCCACCTGCTGGAAGGCGTGACCGGCAGCGGTAAAACAGAAGTCTACTTGCAGCTGATAGCCACCTGTCTGGAGCGAGGCCAGCAGGCGCTGGTATTGATACCGGAAATCGGCCTCACCCCCCAAACCCTGGGTCGATTTCAGCAACGCTTTAGCGCGACCATCGTCGTATTCACTCCGGGCTCGAGCGAGGCCGAGCGCTATCGCGCCTGGGAGGCCGCGCGCAGCGGTGACGCGAACATCATCATCGGCACCCGCTCCGCGGTGTTCACCCCACTGGCCAAGCCGGCCTGATTATCGTCGACGAGGAACATGATGGTTCCTACAAACAACAGGACGGTTTTCGTTACTCGGCCAGGGATGTCGCGGTCAAACGCGCGCCAACTGGAAGATTGCCCGGTAGTACTGGGCAGCGCCACCCCTTCGCTGGAGAGCATTGACAACGTGCATGGCGGGCCGCTACCAACTGCATCCGCTGACAGCAGCGCGCGGGCAGCGGCAGCCTCCCGGCATGCGCAGCGCGTCGACGTGCGCCGGCGGCGCTGCTGCAGGCGGGCCTCGCCCGGCAACCTGCTCGAAAGCCATTGAGCAGCATTGCGGGCAGGCCAGCAGGTCCTGCTGTTTCTCAATCGCCGGGGCTATGCGCCCACCCTGCAATGCCACGACTGCGGCTGGATGGCCGAGTGCAATGGTTGCGATGCCCGCCTCACAGTACACCGCCGCCAGCGACGCCTGCGCTGCCATCACTGCTGCGCACGCGAGCCATCTGCCACACAGTGCCCCAAATGCCAGAGCGGGCGCTTACTGACCACGGTCTGGGAACCGAGCAAACCGAGGACTTCCTGCGCGCCCGCTTTCCAATGGCCGGTGTACCGGGTGGACAGCGACTCCATGCAGGGCGAGAATCAATGCAGGAACTGGTGAGCGAGATCGACGCGGGGGAGCCCTGTATCCTGCTGGGTACCCAGATGCTGACCAAGGGCCACCACTTTCCCGCAGTTACCCTGGTCGGCGGTGATCGAATGCGATGCCATGCTGTTCAGCGCCGATTTTCGCGGCGAGGAGCGCATGGCCAGCTGCTGACCCAGGTGGCCGGACGGGCCGGACGGACGCAGCACCCGGGGCAGGTACTGCTGCAGACACACTACCCGGAGCACCCCACTGCTGCAGGCGATGCTCACCACAGACCTACCTGCGGCAACTGGCCATGCTGGACAGAAGGCGCCAGGCCGGCATGCCCCCCGCAGGCCAGCTGCTGCATGCTGCGCACGGACTGCGCGACGCGCCCATGGCGAACAGTTCCTGCGTGACCTGCAGGGCCTCGCCCAGGCCAGCTGCCCGCCGGATTGCAGCCTGATCGGACCACTGCCCTCCCCCATGCAGCGACGCGCAGGAAGTTTCGCAGCCAGTTCCTGCTGCACGCGGCCGACCGCTGGCGGCGCCCAGCGGCGACAATCCTGGTGCAGCTCGCCCAGGCGGCAACCGCCAGCGGGCGGCCTGAAATGGTCGCTGGATGTCGACCCCCAGGACATGTTCTGAACTGCCCAATACGACCGCCGCACCGGGCGATACTACCGCGCTAATGGATGATACCGCGCCGACGCCGGAGCTGCCAACCAGAACACAGGTAATCCCCCTACAATGAAGGAAGAACTCACCCAGCTGATAGACAGGCGCTGGACAGCGCTGGTTGCACAGGGCCATTTGCCCCAGGACACTCAGCCGCAGATGCAGATCGATCGCACCCGGGACAAAAACCATGGCGACCTGGCCAGCAATATCGCCCTGCCACTGGCCAAAGCGGCGGGCCGAAGCCGCCGCGCGAGCTCGCCGCGCATGATTTGCGAAGCCCTGCCGGAGCCCCGCTGCTGGCGCGAACCGAAATAGCCGGCCCGGGCTTCATCAACTTCTTCCTGTCCGGCAAGCAGCAGCCAGGCGGTGATCGCGCAGTATTCTTGAGCAGGGTACGCCTTCGGGCAGCAGCGATGCCGGCAAGGGACAGCGCGTGCAGGTGGAGTTCGTCTCCGCCAACCCTACCGGCCCCCTGCATGTGGGCCACGGCCGCGGCGCCGCCGTAGGGGACAGCCTGTGCCGCCTGCTGGCGGCGACCGGCTGGGACGTGGCCAGTGAGTTCTACTACAACGATGCCGGCGCCCAGATCGACAATCTGGCGCTGTCGGTGCAGGCACGCTGCAAGGGCTGTCGACCCGAGAGCCCAGCAGTGGCCCGAGGACGGCTACCGTGGCGACTACATCAACGATGTGGCCAAGGCTTACCTGGCAGGCGAGACGATCGACGCCCAGGACCGGCACGTTACCGGCGCCGGCGAGCCGAACGACCTGGATGCCATCCGCGA
The DNA here is from genome assembly GCA_963845135.1 of uncultured Gammaproteobacteria bacterium. GTDB lineage: Bacteria > Pseudomonadota > Gammaproteobacteria > Pseudomonadales > Halieaceae > Halioglobus. The sequence continues at coordinate 332,108 of CAWJQW010000001.1, forward strand.
ATTCGCAGTGGCGTACCTGCGCCGGGAACAGGATCTGGACCTGAAGGCCTTCGGGGTGCATTTTGACCTTTACTTTCTTGAATCCTCGCTCTACGCAAGCGGTGCGGTAGAGGCCACGGTCGAGCGACTGGTGGCCAATGCGGCCACACCTATGAGCAGGACGGCGCACTGTGGTTGCGAACCACAGACTTCGGCGATGACAAGGACCGGGTGATGCGCAAAAGCGAGGGTGGATATACCTATTTCCTGCCCGACGTCGCCTACCACCTGAACAAGTGGCAACGCGGCTTTGAGCGAGTCATCAACGAGCAGGGCGCGGACCATCACAGCACGGTGACCACGGGTCCGCGCTGGGTTGCAGGCACTGCAGCAGGGTATTCCCGAGGGCTGGCCGGACTATGTACTGCACCAGATGGTAACGGTGATGCGCGATGGCGAGGAAGTGAAGATATCCAAGCGCGCCGGCAGCTACGTCACCCTGCGCGACCTCATCGACGAGGTAGGCCGCGATGCCACCCGATATTTCCTGGTCGCACGCGGCCCCAGTTCGCAGCTCACATTCGATATTGACCTGGCGATGTCACAGAGCAACGATAACCCGGTTTATTACATTCAGTATGCGCACGCCAGGGCTTGCTCGATACAGCGCAAATTGGCTGAGCAGGGCGGCAGCTGGAGCCCGGAAAGCGGCATGGAGAGCCTGGACCAGTTGCAAGAGGAGCACGAACAAGCCCTGCTGCGGCGACTGGACCGCTTCCCTGAGGTGGTGGCCAGCGCTGCTGCCAATCTGGAGCCACACGTGGTCGCCAACTACCTGAAGGACCTCGCCGCAGACTTCCACGCCTGGTACAACGCCCACAAGACGCTGGTGGACGACAAGGCTTGCGCGATGCGCGCCTGGCGCTCTCTGAGGCCGTGCGCCAGGTCATCGCCAACGGCCTGGACCTGCTCGGCGTTTCCGCCCCCGAGTCGATGTAGGCCTGCTGACAATGAGTAGGGATTACGCCAAGAAAAGCGGTACCGCGCGCAAGAAAACACCGGCCCGCAAAAAACCGGCCGCACGCGGCAAAAGTAACACTGCCCCGGTTCGCAGTGTCTGGCGCTGGTACTTCGCCGGCCTGACCAGCGGGATTTTTCTCAGCTTCCTGCTCTACCTGGGTACCCTGCCCGATGGCGCCGGGCCCGAACAAGGTGCCGTCAATGGGCAGGCCAAGGCTGAGCCAGAGACACCGCCAAAACCCCGGTTCGACTTCTACACGATGCTGCCCGAGCAGGAAATCGAGGTGGATGAGCCTGCGCAGCAGCCCAGCAGGAACGCGACGACGGCAGAACCTGAAGCATACTACCTGCTTCAGGCGGGGTCATTCCGCCAGCGGGAGGACGCTGACCGCCGCAGGGCGGAACTCCTCCTGCTGGGACTGGAGCCGAGTGTCGAGGAAGCCCAGGGCGAGAACGGTCGTTGGTTCCGCGTATACCTGGGGCCGTTCGAGTCGCGCTCGACAATGTCCAGGGCCCGCAGTCTCACTGCGGCGCAGAATATTGATACCTTGCTGCTAAAGCGCAGTGGGTAAGCGCCCCCAGGCCTTAAATAGTTAAAGCGTATTTGGTAGGACTGCCATTCTCCCTTTTTAGACCTGTGCTCGTTTCAACCGGACCGGGAGCGGTATACCCCCCGCACGAAAACCGGTAGCGTGCCGTCCATGGCACCTTGACTCCGGCCATCCATGGCCTCCGACATTTTCGTGCGGGGGGTATACCACTCCCGATCCTCTTGCATCAGTGAACAAACCCAACAACTTAGGTGATGACTTATTTTGATAGCTGAACAAGGCCGGAAGGGCCGGGGCCACTTGGCCCTTCCGGCCGCGCACATGAACCGATTCCCTTGAAACACCCCAATTTACCCCCATATCCAGCAAACTGAACAAGGAGACTCCGCGTGGAACAGTATCAGAGGCACCACCATTCTCTCGGTCCGCCGGGGCAACAGCGTGGTTATCGGCGGCGACGGCCAGGTATCCATGGGCAATACGGTGATGAAGGGCAACGCGCGCAAGGTGCGCAGGCTTTACAAGGACCAGGTAATCGCTGGCTTCGCTGGTGGTACTGCCGATGCATTCACCCTGTTCGAGCTGTTTGAAGCGCAGCTGGACAAGCACCAGGGCAATCTGGTGCGTGCCGCGGTGGAACTGGCAAAAGCCTGGCGCACAGAGCGCGCCCTGCGCCAGCTGGAAGCGCTGCTGGCCGTCGCTGACAAGGAAACCTCTCTGGTCATCACCGGCAACGGTGACGTCATCGAGCCCGAAGACAACCTCATTGCCATCGGCTCCGGCGGTCCCTTTGCCCAGTCAGCAGCGCGCGCACTGCTGGATAATACCGACCTGGACGCGAGAACTATCGTCGAAAAAGGCCTGTCCATCGCTGGCGACATCTGTATTTACACCAACCATAATCAAACCATCGAAGAACTCAATTCTAGGCTGTAACCATGTCCAACATGACTCCCCGGGAGATCGTCTCGGAACTCGACAAACACATCATCGGCCAGGATGAGGCCAAGCGCGCGGTGGCCATTGCCCTGCGCAACCGCTGGCGCCGCATGCAGGTAGACGAGGAATTGCGCGCCGAGATAACACCCAAGAATATTCTCATGATCGGGCCCACCGGGGTTGGCAAGACCGAGATAGCCCGGCGCCTGGCGAAGCTCGCAAAGGCTCCTTTCGTCAAGGTGGAGGCCACCAAGTTCACCGAAGTGGGCTACGTAGGGCGGGATGTTGAGTCCATTGTCCGCGATCTGGTCGATGTATCGATCAAAATGCTGCGCGAGCAGGAAATGACGCGCGTTCGCTTTCGCGCTGAAGAAGCGGCTGAGGAACGCATACTTGACGTCTTGCTGCCGCCGGCGCGGGATGCCGAAGGCACAACCGGAGAAAGCACGCGGCAGTTACTGCGCAAGAAACTGCGCGAGGGTGAGCTGGATGACAAGGAAATCGAACTGGAAATCACCGCACCCGCCGTAGGCATGGAAATCATGGCTCCCCCCGGCATGGAGGAAATGACCAACCAGTTACAGAGCATGTTCTCCAACATGTCGCGCGGCCAGCGCAAGACGCAGAAGCTGCCCATCAAAGCCGCCTTTGCTGCATTGTGCGACGAAGAAGCCGCGAAAATGGTTAACGAAGACGAGCTCAAGCAACAGGCCGTGGAAGCGGCGGAGCAAAACGGTATCGTATTTCTCGATGAGCTGGACAAAGTTGCCAAGCGCAGCGAGGGCGCCGGCGCAGACGTTTCCCGCGAGGGCGTGCAGCGCGACCTGCTGCCGCTGATCGAGGGATCTACCGTGAGCACCAAGCACGGCATGATCAAGACCGACCACATCCTGTTCATTGCCTCTGGCGCCTTCCATCTGGCTAAACCCTCAGACCTGATCCCGGAGTTGCAGGGGCGCTTGCCGATCCGGGTGGAGCTGAACTCGCTGACGGCAGAAGATTTTGAACGTATCCTGACCGAACCGAACGCGTCCCTGACAGAGCAGTACCAGGCACTGTTGCAAACCGAGGGCTTGAGCGTGTCCTTTACCCCCGATGGCCTGCGCCGGATTGCGGAAATGGCATGGCAGGTCAACGAAAGGACAGAAAACATTGGCGCGAGGCGCCTGCACACGGTTATGGAAAGACTGCTGGAGGCGGCGTCCTTTGGCGCGGCGGACGCGGGTCTGTCCGACAATGCCCTGCAGGTCGACGCCGCTTACGTGAACAGCCAGTTGGAGGCGTTGAGTGCCAATGAAGACCTGTCACGCTTCATTCTTTGAGGGATAGGCCTGTGACCGAGGAAACACGACCCACTGGAGTCCAGCTCCACAGCCGTTCTCGTGAGTTGGAATTGACCTATCCCGATGGCGGCAACTATCGACTCAGTTGCGAGTTTCTGCGCGTGCACTCTCCCTCGGCGGAAGTCAAAGGACATGGGCCGGGGCAGGAGGTACTGCAGAGCGGTAAACTGGAAGTGGCCATCACCGCTATTCGCCCCATTGGCAACTATGCCCTGCAACTGGTTTTCGATGACGGTCATGATACCGGCTTGTATTCATGGGACTACCTTCATCAACTCTGCCATCAACAGGGTGAGCTTTGGCAGGCATACCTGGATCAGCTACAGGCCGCGGGCGCAAGCCGCGACCCCAATGAGCAGGTGGTAAAACTCGAGCTCTGATTAGCACGAGGTCTGCGCTGACCCGAAGCGCGCATCGGGGTACAATGCCCCGCTAGCAGGAGGGTCCATGAGCGCCAAAAAAACCACACACTTCGGTTATAAAGAAGTCGACAAAGACGCCAAGGCGGACATGGTCGCGGATGTTTTCCATTCCGTGGCCGCTCGCTACGACTTGATGAACGACCTCATGTCGGCTGGCATACACCGTATATGGAAGCGCTTCACCCTGGAGTTGTCGGGCGTTCGCAAGGGCAATGCGGTGCTGGACATCGCCGGAGGCACCGGTGACCTGGCGGCAAAATTTTCGCGCATAGTCGGGCCCGAGGGTAGCGTGGTGCTGGCGGACATCAACCAGTCAATGCTGGAGGTAGGCCGTGATAAGTTGTTGGACACCGGCTACCAGGGCAATATTGAATTCGTGCAGGCCGATGCCCAGTTCCTGCCCTTCCCCGATGACAGCTTTGACTGCATTACCATTGCCTTTGGCCTGCGCAACGTCACCGAGAAGGAAACGGCTCTGCGCTCCATGCTGCGTGTGCTTAAGCCGGGTGGGCGTCTGCTGGTCCTGGAGTTTTCCAAACCGCAGAACGAGTTGCTAAGCAAGGCATACGACACCTACTCCTTCCGCCTGCTGCCGCTGATGGGCAAACTCGTCGCCAATGATGCGGACAGCTACCAGTATCTGGCCGAATCGATTCGCATGCATCCGGACCAGGAAACGCTGAAGGAAATGATGGAGGACGCCGGCTTCAATCGCGTCGAATTCCACAATATGACCGGTGGGATCGTCGCCCTGCATCGGGGCGTGAAGGCCTGAACATGGGCGGCGATATCAACCCCACGCTGCATACGGCCGGCCTCGCCGCTGTGGAAGCGGCAGTGAACCGCGCGTTAGCGCTGGCGCCGGCAGGCGCAGCCGCACTGGGTGACCTGGGGGACTGTGTTTTTGCGCTGCACTGTACGGCTCCAGCACTGGACGTATTTCTGCAACCGGGCGATCAGAGTATCCGACTGATGGGTATTTACGATGGACCGGTTACCACCTCCATCCGCGGCCAGGCTGCTGATTTCGCGGAACTTGCCACGGCCGACGACCCCGCCGCGGCTCTGATCAACGGCAACCTCGAGCTTCACGGTGACAGCGCGCCATTGATTGAGCTGCAGCGAGTTCTCGCCCACCTGGATGTCGACTGGGAGGCGCCATTGGTCGGCGCGCTGGGCGATGTAGCGGGACATCAACTAGCCGAGATACTGCGTGGCACGTTCAGGTGGGGCAGACAGGCCTCATCCGGCCTGGCTCGGCAGTTGGAAGAATTTATTCACGAAGAAGCGCGATTGACGCCCCCAAAACTCGAATTGGAAGATTTCTATCGCGACGTCCATGAGCTGGAATTGCGCGTAGAGCGCATTGAACTGCGGGCTGCGCGGCTGCGCAAGCGCCTGCGCGAGCGGGCGGCTGAAGACTGATATGTCTCGCACATTGCGACTGATTAAAATATTCCGCACGGTTGGTCGTTACCGACTGGATGAACTGGTCGAACTGGAAAAACTGCCCGGATTGCCACGACTGGCAATGAGAGCATCACCCTGGCGATTACACGGCGTGCCCGACATGCCCCGGGGCGAGCGAATCCGCAAGGCACTGGAAGACCTTGGGCCGGTATTCATCAAATTCGGTCAAATGCTCTCCACGCGTCGCGACCTGCTGCCGGAGGACATCGCCGACGAGCTGGCGAAGCTGCAGGACAACGTGCCTCCCTTTCCTGAGGCGGAGTCGATCGCGATTATTGAAACGGCCCTGGGCAAGCCGGTATCCCAACTGTACGCCACGTTCGCCACTACTCCAATGGCCTCAGCTTCAGTGGCCCAGGTGCACACGGCCACCCTGCATAGCGGAGAGGAAGTGGTGGTCAAGGTGGTACGTCCCGACATTGAGCCGGTAATTCGCCAGGACCTGTCACTCATGTTCACCCTGGCGAAGTTGGTGGCGCGCTACTCGCCCGATGGCCGGCGTCTGCGCCCGGTTGAGGTGGTCAGCGACTACAAGCTCACCATTCTCGACGAGTTGGACCTGGGCAGGGAAGCGGCGAACGCGTCACAGCTCCGGCGCAATTTCGAAGGCAGCAAGCTCGTCTATGTGCCCCAGGTTTATTGGGATTATACCCGGCGTAACGTATTCACCATGGAGCGCATCAACGGTATTCCGGTTACAGACATGGACACGCTGCGAGCCAAAAATGTCGACCTGAAACTGCTGGCTGAACGCGGTGTGGAGATCTTTTTTACGCAAGTACTCAGGGACAGCTTCTTCCATGCAGACATGCACCCGGGCAATATCTTTGTCGATGCCACCGATCCCGCAGACCCCAGTTACATCGCCGTTGACTGTGCCATTATTGGCGCGCTCTCAGAGTCAGACCAGTACTACCTGGCGCGCAACCTGTTGGGCATATTTCGCCGCGATTACCGTGAGGTTGCGCAACTGCATGTGGAGTGCGGTTGGGTGCCACCCGAAACGCGAGTACAGGATTTTGAGTCAGCACTGCGTGCGGTTTGCGAGCCAATTTTTGAACGCCCGATCAGCGAAATATCCTTCGGTCAGCTGCTGGTTTACCTGTTCCGTACCGCTCGCCGTTTCGACATGGAGGTACAGCCCTCACTCGTACTGCTGCAAAAAACCCTGCTCAATATCGAGGGCCTGGGCCGCCAGCTTTATCCCGACCTGAATCTCTGGGACACCGCACAACCCTTCCTGGAGCATTGGGTGGCCGAGCGCTATTCGCCGCAGTCCATGCTAAAACGTCTGCAGCGCCATGCCCCGTCCTGGCTTGAGCAGCTGCCGCAATTGCCCGATGTGGTGATGGACAACCTGCAACAGGCGAAAGAGCTGGAGCAACGCTTCAGCCTGCAGCAACAGAAAGCGCAGACACTGCAGGACCGGGCAAGAGAGGACACGCAGCGACGCAGGCGGCGTTTTGTGGCGGCGCTTGCGTGCGGCGCCGCCGCGCTGGGGGCTTTCCCGGGAGCCTGGCAGCAACTGGTCCAGGCGCCACTCGCCAGTTGGCTGCTGGCTGCCCTGGGGCTGGCCCTGCTATGGCCAAGGGAACCCTGAGCTGTGCCATAATGACTTGCCAAGCAGGAATACAACATGAGCCTGAGCGAACACATTAAGTGGAATGAACAGGGGCTGGTCGCCGCTATTGCCCAGGACTGGGAATCCGGCGACGTGCTGATGATGGCCTGGATGAACCATGAGGCACTGGAGCTCACCCTGCAGGAACAGCGCGCCATCTACTACTCACGCTCACGACAATCGCTGTGGCGCAAAGGTGAAGAATCCGGCAACGTGCAGCAGCTCAGGGAATTACGTGTGGACTGCGATGGCGACACGGTGCTGCTGAAGGTAGAACAAATTGGGGGCGTTGCCTGTCATACGGGCAGGCGGAGCTGTTTCTATCGATTGGCTGATAGCAATGGCGAACTGACGATAACCGCCGACGTCCTGAAGCACCCCGACGACATGTACGGAAGCAAAAGCTGATGAATGACATTTTGCAAGAATTGGCCGATACGCTGGAGCAGCGCAAAAGGTTGCACGACCCGGAGTCGTCCTATGTTGCCAGCCTGCACCAGCAGGGACTGAACAAAATCCTTGAAAAGGTGGGCGAAGAGGCGACCGAAGTGATTTTGGCGGCCAAGGACATGGAGCACGGCGGAGCACGTGCAGCATTGGTAGGCGAGGTCGCAGACCTCTGGTTTCACAGCATGGTGATGCTTTCCCACCTGGACGTGGAACTCAATGACGTCACAGCCTGTCTGGCCGACCGTTTTGGTGTATCCGGACTGGATGAAAAAGCCGCTCGCGAGCCGGCTTCAAGTTGATCAATTAATACTGGAGAAAATCATGGGAATAGGTGGAATAAGCGTCTGGCAATTACTGATCATTCTGGCGATCGTGGTGATGTTGTTTGGCACCAAGCGCCTGCGAACACTGGGTTCAGACCTCGGTAGTGCCGTGAAGGGCTTCCGCAAGAGCATGTCTGACGAAGGTGTCGATGCCGAAAAAAAGACGGAAACGGATGCCGCAGAGCCCACGGAAAACAAGGACAAGTAGCGACTGCATGTTTGATATTGGCTTCACCGAGCTCGTTATTGTAGCGATCGTCGGACTGCTGGTTATTGGCCCCGAGCGGCTTCCCGGTGCCATTCGCACGGGCAGTGCGTGGCTGGGCCGTATCAAGCGCGGCTTCAACGACATCAAACAGGAGGTAGAGCAAGAGCTGCACAACGACGCGGTAATGCAGGAACTGAAGAAAACCGGACAACAGCTGCAGGAAGAGTCAGAGAGCATCAGGGCAGGCGTGCGCGACGCAGCACAGGACATCAATCCGCTCAGCGAGTCGCAGGACAAGCCGACCGAGAAATCACCCGAATGAGCGACACGGAAAACGTTGACCAGCCGCTGCCGCTGGTAGCGCACCTCACCGAACTGCGCGACAGGTTACTTCGGGCGCTACTGTCGGTACTGATCGTATTCATTTGCCTGTTCCCCTTTGCCAACGAAATCTACGCTTTCGTTTCACAGCCATTGCGGCAGCTCCTTCCCGAAGGGGCCAGCATGATAGCCACGGAGGTGGCCTCGCCATTCCTTACCCCGTTCAAACTCACCCTGGTCGCCGCCGTCTTTGTTGCCATCCCGTATATTCTCTACCAGGTCTGGAGTTTTGTGGCGCCGGGCATGTACAAGCATGAAAAGCGCTTCGCGATACCCCTGCTCGTATCCAGCGTAGCCCTGTTCTATCTTGGTGCCGCCTTCGCCTACTACGTGGTTTTTCCGCTCATCTTCGCTTTTTTTACCAGCGTCGGCCCTGAAGACATCACCATCATGACCGACATCAACAGCTACCTCAATTTCGTGCTGAAGCTCTTCTTCGCGTTTGGTATTGCCTTCGAAATACCCATAGCCGCAATCCTGTTGATCTGGGCCGGGATTACCACACCGGACGACCTCGCGCGCAAGCGTCCCTATATCATCGTCGGCTGCTTCATCTTCGGCATGTTACTGACCCCGCCGGACGTTATTTCCCAATCGCTATTGGCTGTTCCCATGTGGCTGCTGTTTGAGTTGGGCGTATTTTTTGGTCGCTTGATACAGCGCGACGGGGACGATGCCACCACCTAGGGCGCCAGGGCGCTTTGCGCTACTATGGAAAGTCTGAAAACAGGACCAGAACCCCAATGCTGCGCACATTCTCACTACTTGCCCTAATTCCCTGCCTGTGGCTTTCCATCGCCCAGGCGCAACCCTCGCCAGAACAGACTGATGTGTCAGCAAGGGAATTGATCGAGGCGGAGAGAGAAACAGAAAAACTGGTCGAGCAAAGAACCTCTACCGACCCCAACGCATTGCGCGACCAGGCCACGCCACTGACGGCGATGCTGGGGCTGCGAACAGCCATGCGCTCCGCAGACTATGAATCCCTGGGCAAATTTCTCGACCGCCGTTACGTTGAAGATGAAATCGCAGGGTATTCCGACGAACAGTTGTTGAAGGCCCTGAGCTATGTTTTTGGTCGCCAGAATATCATCGAGGTCACCAGCCTCAGCGACAACCCGGAGGGCCGCCTGGATGATGGATTACCCAGCTACCGCGACCAGATTGGCACGGTGCAACTGGCGAATGAGGATATTCCCGTCTACCTGCAGCGCGTACCCGACGGCAAGGGAGGCAGAGTCTGGAAAGTATCCAATGCCACAGTCGCCAGAATTCCCGATATGTGGGAAGAGTTGGGCTACAGCGATGCTGCGATCAAGATAGGTAAGTGGCTGCCTGAATTTCGCGTTATGGGCATGGACAACTGGCAGGTCGCAGGGCTGCTGATTTTCTTCCTGCTGGCATGGCCTGCCGCCATCTTGATTACTTATCTGTTAATGCGGCTGGCTCTGCTGATACCCAATCGCTTTCCCCTGGGGATACAGCACTTCTTCCGACGCCCGATGCGATTTTTCGTCTTCATTCTCATCGCCCGCCTGCTCATCGATCACATGGGACTATCGATGACCGCACGCATATTGTTGGAATCATCCGGCATCGATTACATCGCATTCACTGTTTTGGTCATGGGCCTGCTGTCACTGTTGCGTGATTACCAGATACGCAAGATGCAACACGCCGGCAATGCCCACTACGTGGCGCTGCTAAAACCATTTACCACTATTGTGAAAATACTGGTGGTCACCTTCATCGCCCTTTACTGGGCCAATCAAGCCGGCTACAACATGTCGACTATCCTGGCAGGTCTGGGCGTGGGCTCACTGGCCGTTGCCCTGGCGGCACAAAAGACGCTGGAAAACGTCATTGGCGCGATCACCCTTTACACCGCCAGGCCAGTCAGTGCCGGCGACTTGTGCCGCTTTGGCGACGTTGTCGGCATCGTCGAGGAGATTGGCCTGCGCTCTACCATCATCCGCACCCTGGACCGCTCAATGGTGGTCATTCCCAACTCGGTGTTCTCCTCCGTCGAAATCGAAAACTTCTCGCGGAGAGATCGCATTCGCTTCTTTCGCCGCTACCGTATACAGGTACCGGAGGCCGGCCAGATGCGCTCGATCCTTGATGCTGTTCGCCAGCTAATGAGCAGTCATGAACAGGTGATGGACGAGACCGTGAGCGTACGCTTTGAGGACATCGCTGACGCAAATGCGATATTGCGCGTGGACGCTGGCATAGCCACCACCGATTACCAGGCTTTTCTGGCCGTTGCCGAGGAACTTAACCTTGGCATGCTGGACATTGTTCACCAGGCCGGTGCGCGCTTTACCGGCCCCGCACAACTGCATCAGGAACCGGTGAGGCCCAGGGCGAAGGCAAGGCCGAATGAGCAGGTCCGGGGGCGCTGTTAGCTCCCTGCTGCCAGTTCTTCGCTACCTTTGGCCGCACAAGGCAAGGCTCGCGGCAGCCAGCGCTGCACTGCTATTTACTGCGGGAGCCACACTTTCGCTCGGCTGGGGCCTACAGGTACTGATAGACGACGGTTTCGGCGGCGGCACAGCTGATGACCTGCGCGCAGCTATTATCCTGCTGTTAAGCATAGCGGCAGCGATGGCGGTGGGCACCTTCCTGCGCTTTTACCTGGTTTCCTGGCTGGGAGAGCGAGTCAGTGCTGACATACGTAAGGCCGTCTTCGACAATATCGTGCGCCTCCATCCTGGCTACTTCGAGAGCAATCGTTCCGGCGAGATCATGTCGCGCCTCACCACCGATACCACCCTGCTCCAGACTATTATCGGCTCCTCTTTCAGCATGGCCCTGCGCAGCAGCCTGACCCTGGTCGGTGCACTGGTAATGATGCTGGTGACCAATTTGAAGTTGAGCCTGATCATTGCCGTGGGCGTGCCCCTGGTACTACTGCCGATCCTGGTGTTTGGGCGACGTGTTCGCCGGCTCTCCAACCAGAGCCAGGAAAGTATCGCCAGCGTTGGCAGTTATGCCGGTGAGATCATCCAACACATTCGCGTGGTGCAGAGTTATACCCGCGAGCAGTATGAGAGCGAGGCCTTCGCTGCCGAAGTGGAAAGAGCATTCGGTATCGCCAGGCGACGCATCCGGCAGCGGGCGCTACTCATCTGTGTTGCAATATTACTGCTGTTCGTGGGCATGTCAGGGATGCTCTGGGAGGGCGGGCAAGATGTCATCAGCGGGCGCATGAGCGGCGGCGAACTTGGCGCTTTCGTGTTCTATGCGATCATGGTCGGCTCAGGTGTCGCCACCATTTCGGAAGTATGGGGCGAATTACAGCGCGCGGCGGGTGCGGCGGAACGACTGGTAGAACTGATCGAAACATCCAGCCTGATCCAGGACCCGGGCTTGGCATCTGCGGCTGCGGCAACCGGGAAACCCACGCTTGCCCTTGAAGACGTCAGCTTTCGCTACCCCACGCGGCCAGAGACGGCAGCGCTGGCAGATTTCACCCTACCCATAGAAGCCGGGCGCAGTCTGGCTCTGGTAGGCCCGTCAGGTGCGGGAAAGTCCACCGTCTTTGAACTGCTACAGCGCTTCTACGACCCCCAGCAGGGGCGCGTTACACTGGACGGACGCGACATCAGAACGCTGGGGTTGCGACAGTTGCGCGAGCATATCGCACTGGTGCCACAGCAACCCGCGCTGTTCACCGGCGATGTTAGCTACAACATCGCCTACGGCAAACCCGGGGCCACCCCCGACGAGATTATTGCCGCCGCCAAAACCGCCCATGCCCATGAATTCATCACTGAACTACCCCAAGGGTACGCCAGCCACCTCGGAGAACAGGGCGTCAGGCTCTCCGGCGGACAGCGACAGCGCATTGCCCTGGCCCGCGCTATTCTCAACGACCCGGACATTTTGCTGCTGGACGAGGCCACCAGCGCGCTGGATACAGAGAGTGAGTACCATGTGCAGAAAGCGCTTGAAGTGCTGATGCGGGGACGCACCACGGTCATCATCGCCCACCGGCTGTCTACCATATTGCACGCGGATAAAATTGCGGTCATGGACCACGGCAGACTGGTCGCCACAGGGAGTCATGAAGAACTGTTGTTAAGCAGTCCGCTCTATGCGCGCCTGGCGAAATTGCAGTTCCGCGAAAGCGAGGCCTGACTAGTCGCGACTGAAGAGACTTATCCGGCCCTTGCGCTCTTCATTAACCTGCTCCAGGTCGTCAACCACTTCTCGCGAAATCTGTGCCAGATCCTGCAACAGGCGATAGCCCAACTTCACGTTATTCAACGAACAACGCAATGGTGCGGTTACGATTGATTCCTGGAATATCTCCCTGGAGTCGTCCAGCGCCGTCTGCCAATGCTCCTGCGCGGCGGAACGTGTGGAGTCATAAGCCATGGAAATCACGTCCAGCGACTCCATCAACGCTTCAATTCCGACCCATTCTACAACCGCTCCGCGCTCGACCCGGCGACGCACCCCGCGGCGCAATCGCCTGGCCAGGCTGCGAAACTCTCGTTGCACACGCGGACCAAATATCGGCAGGGATACCGCACGCAGCTCATCGTCTTCGGCAAGTTCTCGCCAGTCGTCCAGGGTGAGAACGGATTCAATATGGGGAAAAACAACCTTCTCCTCCACATTCATATGCTCATAGGTGTGGCCGATGTATTCCCTGCCGCGCTTGACGATCATCGCGGCGCTCAGATCACCTTCTCTCCAGGCTTCAATGTCCTTGAGCAGCTTCCTGCCCTGCTGGGCGGAATAGTCGTGATCCCGCTGCAGCGTATCAACATCGTCTGCCGCTTTCGCATTCAACTCGGCAACGCGACTGTAAATCAGGTCCTCCCGCGGATGGTGGTAGCGGTCAGGCCAGGTTGCCATATACTCCATCACCTCGAACACCACATGCGGGTCAACCGTTTCTCCGGCTTCGATGGCCCGCAACTGCTCCGAGAACAACTGCATCACCGAGGCGATATGGCGGTGTTCAGCGCGCAGCGTCTTCATCATCGGCTGCTCAGGGCCCTTGTTGCCTGCTGCTGCCGGCTGAGCCCAGGCCTGGCGACCGTAGGCTGAATCAGCGCCCTTTGCCGGCGCCTTTCTGGCTGCGGCCTGCTTTTTCTTCGCCTTCGGCGCCCTGGTTTTGGCTTTGGCGGGCGCCGCTTTCTTCACCGCCGTCACCCTCTTGGCCGGGGCTTTCTTCTTTCGCACGGCCTTCTTCGCCGCCGGCTTCTTCCTGGCCGCTGGCGTTTTTTTGCCTGCATTACTTCCAGCATCTGCCATCAGGTTCCTCCCACACTATCTTATTCTCTGGATAAGTGACCACCCTAGACTGCCCGGACCGGAACGACATTGATCTTCCTCAGGACTTACCGTAATCCGCAGCCGGCGCCGGCGGCGCCGCACGATGGAGCGGTGGCACAACGAAAAACGCCGGCCATGGGCCGGCGTTAGCGTAATACGAGGCCAGCAGGCTAGCTGAATTCGCGGATCAGGCCGCCAATAGATTCCTTGGCATCACCGAACAGCATGCGCGTATTCTCTTTATAGAACAACGGGTTCTCGATGCCCGCAAACCCCGAGGCCATGGAACGCTTGAGTACGAATACTGTACGTGCCTGGTCCACATTGATCACGGGCATGCCGTAGATCGGGCTGCCTTCATTTTCGCGAGCAGCAGGGTTGACCACGTCATTGGCACCAATAACGATGGCAACGTCCACCGTTTCCATACGCGGATTGATATCGTCCATCTCCAACAGCTGGTCATACGGCACATCAGCTTCTGCCAACAGCACGTTCATGTGGCCGGGCATACGACCGGCTACCGGGTGAATACCAAAGTTCACCTCGCAGCCGTTCTCCTCCAGCAGTTCCATCAGTTCCTTGACCACGTGCTGGGCCTGGGCAACAGCCATGCCGTAACCCGGAACGACCGCCACACTGGAGGCCGCTTCGAGCACGTAGTACGCATCTTCAACAGAGATGGGCTTGATCTCGCCTTCCACTTCCGTGGTTTCGACCACGCCACTGCCGAAACCGGAGAACAGCACATTGCTGAGCGAGCGGTTCATGGCCTTACACATGATCTGGGTAAGAATGATACCGGAGGCACCCACCAGGGAGCCGGCGACGATAAGGATGTTGTTGTCCACGGCAAAGCCTGCGGCGCAAGCGGCCAGGCCAGAGTAGGAGTTCAACAGGGAGATCACCACTGGCATGTCCGCCCCACCGATGGGGATGACCACCATGACGCCAAAGGCCAGCGACAGCAGGACCACCAGGAACAACCAGAAACCGGTGTCTGGATTGGTCGCAAACAGCAGACCGCTGAGTACAATACCGGCGACGATCAGGCCATTGACCAGCTGCTGTTTGGCAAACAGTACCGGGGCACTGCTGATGCGTTCACTGAGTTTGCCGTAGGCCACAAGGGAGCCGGTGAACGTTACGCCACCGATGAGGATAGAAAGCACGATGGTGACCAGCGTGAACGTGGCCGCATCCGGCGCGATGGCAGCCATGCCTACCAGCAGGCGAGGCCATACCACCAAAGCCGTTGAACAGCGCCACCATCTCGGGCATGGAGGTCATTTCCACCATACGCGCCACCGTGGCACCAATACCGCCGCCAATGATGATGCCGATTACGATCCATTGATAATCAACAATGCCCTGGTCGAGCAGTGCGGCGACAATCGCCAGCAGCATACCAAAGGAAGAAATCATGTTGCCGCGGCGCGCAGTTGCAGGCGAACCCAGCTGCTTCAGGCCGAAAATAAAGAGGGCCGCGGACACGACATAGGCGAACTGAATCAAGATATCCATGGCGCCTTAACCCTCCTTTTTCTTGAACATGGCAAGCATGCGGTCGGTCACCAGGTAACCGCCGACGACATTGATAGACGCCAGGGTCACCGCAAAGAAGCCAAACCACTGGGCCGCATCGCCGTGGCCGGTGCCGGCCAGGCTGACTGCGCCAACCACGGTAATGCCGGAGATCGCGTTAGCGCCGGACATCAGCGGAGTGTGCAGCGTTGCCGGCACCTTGTTGATCAGTTCAAAGCCCAGGAAGATGGACAACATGAGGATAAATGTAAGGAATACGACTGCGGGTACCATGATTATGCCTCCCCTTCCATGATGTTCTTGATAGTCTCGTTGGTCACCTCACCGCCATGGGTGATGATGCAACCGGGGAGAATGTCGTCATTGAAATCGACCTGGAAAAGTTTCTGCTCTTCGCACCAATTGTCTTCCACCAGGTTAAACAGGTTGGAGGAGTACATCTGGCTGGCGTCTCGCGCGACTTCGCCGGCCCAGTTGCCTGTGCCGATAATGGTCACACCAGACCACTCCACCACGTCGCCGGGACGAGAGCCCTCGACATTGCCGCCCGTCTCGGCCGCCATATCGACGATCACCGAACCGGGCTGCATGCCCTGAATCATATCCTGGGTCACCAGAACCGGGGGCTTGCGACCGAATACCTGTGCGGTGGTGATCACCACGTCGGATTTGGCAATGACATCCTTCTGTGCCTGGCGCTGCATTTCAACCTGCTCTGGCGTCAGCTCCTTGGCATATCCTCCCGCCGTTTCGCCGGTTTCTCCGAGGTCGATCTCAAGGAACTTGCCCCCGAGCGACTGCACCTGTTCGGCAACGACCGGGCGGGTGTCAAAGGCGGTGACCTTGGCGCCCAGGCGCTTGGCGGTGGCGATCGCCTGCAAACCGGCCACGCCCGCACCAATGACGAATACATTCGCCGGCTTCAGTGTCCCTGCCGGCGTCATCATCATCGGGAAAATCCGCGGGAGGTGGGCAGCGGCTTTCATAACCATCACGTAACCGGCGAGGTTGGCCTGGGAGCTGAGCGCGTCCATTTTCTGGCTGCGAGTAGTGCGGGGAATCATCTCCATGGAAATGGAGGTCACGCCCGCCTCCTTGAAGGCAGAGATCAGTTCGCGCTCGTTGAACGGGTCGAGGTAGCTGATGTGGATGCAACCACGCTGCATCATGGCAATTTCTTCGACTGTCGGCTTGTTCAGGCGCAGCAGCAGATCCGCGCTTGAAAACAACTCTTTACGGTCACTGGATACGGTTGCGCCAGCCTCGATGTACTCTTCGTCAGTAAATCCACAGCCGACGCCAAGGCCGGCCTCAATGACAAGATCAGCGCCCATACGCGCCAGTTTCTTGGCCACATCAGGAATGATAGGCACCCGGTTCTCGCCCGGCTGTGTCTCCCTGGGTATTGCGATACGCATTGCGGTGTAACCCCCGTTGCTTGGTTGTGTTTCTTTTTCTGGCCCTGCACAGGCGTTTGCGACTGGCCTCTCGCGGACCATAAGCCTGGCGCCCCTCTTCGGGCAGCCGCACACTCTAGCACAGTGCCCATAACGCATGAATTATGACGGCCATTCACGCGCTGAATGGATTGGCCAGAGTCATTTCGGCGGCAACTTTAGCTCATTGTTTGCCGGATCCGCTAATGTACGGACTACCAGCGGGCAAACAAGGGCGCCAGAGCCCAATAATATAGACCAGATTGACCACTAGGGTAGTGGGTCTGAGGCGGGCTGATATGACCACCACCTGGGCAGTAACTGACGGTAGGTATTGTTGCCGTAACGCGTATCGATCAGCAGCGCTCGCCCGCTGTCCGCGTCGCCGCGCACAACGCGACCCAGGGCCTGGTCTACCTTCTGCATCGCGGGATAAAGGTAGGCATATTCAAAGCCAGCGCCGTAGACCTGCTGATACCACTGGCGCAGGAGCTCCCGCTCCTGGCCAACCTGGGGCATACCTACACCCACCACGACAACGCCATTGAGCAAGTCACCGGGCAGGTCTATGCCCTCTGAAAACAAACCGCCAAGAATGCAAAAAGCCGCCACATTGTCAGCGCGTTGCAGCGACTCAAAGAGACCCCTGCGCGCCACCTCGTCCATCTCCGGGTGCTGCTCCCAGAGCTCACGGCCCCGCAGACCCTGCCTGGCCCGCAATACTTCCAGCGTACTATGCATATAGCGATAGGAGGGAAAATAGACGATCACATTGCCGCTTGCCTGCGCCAGAAACCGGGCTATTCGCTCAGCCAGCCGGGCCAGGCTTGCCTCACGCTGTTGGTAACGGGTATCAATCCGCATTTCCAGCTCAACCTGCAACTGCTGCGGAGAAAACGGGGAATTCAGTTGCCGGCATACCGCCGCCTCCTGCAGCCCCAGCAGCTGACGCATCCAGTCACGTGGAGAGAGCGTCGCCGAAAAAGCGACCGTGGCATGGGCCCTGGCATGGCACACCGCCAGCAAGCGCGAAGGGTCCAGGCAATTCAGGCGCAGGCCAAGACCCTGCTTCCCCTCTCCCGGATCAAGTTCCAGCCTATATTCATCGCCCCACTGGTCAGCGACCCGCAGCCACTGCAAAAGGGCGAAGAAGAAGTCCATCAAGGCCGGATTGGCGGGCACAAAACGCACCTCCTCTGCCATGCGCTCCACCACCGCCGCGACCACGTCCGCAGCGGCATTCGTCAGTGCAGACGGCAGCTCGTTGAGAATCGCATATCGAGCACCGCCTTCTGCACTGTCTCGCTGCAGCGCCAGCAGGGCCCGGTTTAGTTTGTCCAAGGCTTTTTTAACCCCACCATCGGCAGTCTTTTTCACCCGCATCAACGCTGCCTTGGACAGCTTGGCGCTGTACATGCTGCGCGCCCGATCGGGCAGATTATGCGCCTCGTCCAGCAGTACGCTCCAGCGCCTGCTCTCCTCCATCCTTTTGCCCACCAGTGGCTGCAGGCTGAAGACGTAATGCGCATCGGCGATAACAATATCCACCCAGGGCAGCAGGTCGGTCGCCAGCTGATGCGGGCAGACCCGGTGGCGTTCGGCAATAGCCTGCAGCGACTCGCGCTGCAACATGCCTGCCTGTACCGCTTCAACCATGGCGCCCTGCAATCGATCGTAGTAGCCGCGAGCATAAGGGCAATCGTCTCCATGGCAGGCACTGCCCGGCGACAGGCACACCGACGCCTTGGCAGAGAGGCTGAGACTGCATGCAGTCAGGCCTCCCCCGGCCATTTGCACGAGACTTTCTTCAGCCGTACGTCGGCCAACCGTTCGCGAGGTGACAAAGACCAACGCATCATGCTTATCACGCCCCATAGCCTTCAGCGCGGGATAGAGCACCGCGGCCGTCTTACCAATGCCCGTGGGCGCCTCCACCATCACCTGCCCACCCTGGTCTACGCACTTGTAGACCAGCTCAGCGATATCGCGCTGCCCGCTGCGAAACTCACCATGGGGGAAAGGCAGCGCTGCCAGACTGGCCTGACGCCGCTCACGCAGCTGCTGCAACAGTTCCAACCACCTGGAGAATCGCGTCAGCGTCTCGACCAGAAACGTCCTGAGTTCTTCCCGATAATAGTGCTGGGAAAGGGGGTGCTCCTGATCCTGGTCGATATCCAGCCAGGTCAATCGTACTTCCAGTGACTTCAGGCCCTCCATCTCGGCAATAATGGCGGCATAGACTCGCGCCTGGGCAAGGTGCAGGCGACTCACTGCAGGCGGAATCCGCGCCGGGTCACCGCGACAGGTTTTGATTTCTTCCACCAGGCCCTGTTGCGCGTCGTAACCATCAGCCCGGCCGCGCAAGAGCAGCCTGCAATTCCCCTGTTGATGCTCATAGTGCACTGGATATTCGCGCTGGTAGCTGGCCGCACGACGGCGGTAGATGCGTGAGTGCCCTTCCATACCCTGCTCCGCCGTGGGTGAGGGCGTATAACGATGGTCAATGTCCCCGCTACGATGACAAAAGGCGACGAGGTCGCGTACGCTGACATTGAAATCAGTCATCGGCCCACTGCACATGCGCTACCGCAGCGGGAATCGCCTGCTGCTGAAAGAATCGCAGCCAGCGTTTCTGGCTATTTTGCAGCGTATCGCCCGGCCCCTTCACCTCAATCATCTGGTAGTCACCGACGTCAGCCCCGAGTGCCAGCAGATCTGGAAAGCCACGGCGGTTTTCACGCGGGTCAAACAGTATGCGCTGCCAGATCGCCAACAAATGTTCTCTGGGGATCACCGCAGTAGCGGCAACCACCAACTCTTCAGAGGTCGCGCGCCAGTTTACCCAGCGGCACTGGAAGCCCCGATAATGGCGCCAGCGGGCAGGCAGCTCGACATCCAGGGGCAAAGCGGACAATTCGGCCAGCCGCAAATTGAGTTGCTCGGCTCGACTGACGCGAAAGTCCCGCTCGTACATATCAGCGGGCGCACTCTGGAAGGGATTATTGAACACTCCGGGAACCGGGGCGAATATCTGTTCCCAGAAAGCCAGCCCAAACAAGGCGTTCATCAGGCCGTTCTCCACATAGTGTACCTGTTGCCAGGCGCCATGCAGGCTCTGGGCCGCCTGCCTCTCCACCCGCAGATGAGCGCGCGGCAGTGTCAGGCTGAGCTGATCGAAGGCGTCGCGATACCGCGGGACGCGGGTACCGTGCAGCTTCCTGCGCACGCGTGCAACAACGCGCCGCGCTGCATCCAGTTCATCCTCACACCAGGGCTCGGCTGCAATGGCCTCGCAAAGCGCCTCAGCTTTTGCATATTCACCGGATTTCTCCAGCAGCCGCGCACTGCGCTCGCGAGCCGGGTGCCGATTGCTCAGAGCATAGAGCGCCAATGCCAGTTGGTTCTCCCCCAGGCGCTCCAATTGCCGGGCGACACGGTTGTAAAGACGATCCCAGCGGCGCTGTAACGCAGGGCTGTGAATTGCCACGGGTGAAGACATGGCCGATGCCAGTTCACAGATACCCTCACCGTCTTCCTGCTCCAGCAGCGCAAACCATTCGTCCTCTCGCGCGGCGCAGTCGAGGTAAGCCTCCAGCGCCTCTCGATCCGGAAACAGGCGCTGATTCCGGTCCAGTGTGTAGGGGTAGTAGCGCGCCACGCCAAGATCACTGAGCACAAAATCCGTAAGCCCCTGGCGGCGGTTACCGAAAAACAGCAACTGCAGGATAGCGACGATGTTGGTCTGGGCAGGTGCGATCACCCGGGCGCCGTCTGCGGCCAGCAACGCGTCCAGAATAGCCCGCTCATCTCCCTCGACTTCGCTAATTTGCTGCAACAGGCTTGCCTTATCGGCGGCACGAAACCCGTATCGGGCAGTTAGCTCGGCTACACTGCACAACCCTGCAAGGTCCTCCAGGGACAAACTGTCAGCCTGCTCGGCAAGACCACATCCCAGCAAATCATCCACCGCACTGGCGATGCTACCCAACTCAGGGTATTGCAGGCGAGACTCCCTGAACCAGGGTCCAACACGCGATATCAGGCGGACATACAGGCATTGAGCATCAAACCCGAGCCTGCGGTATGCCTCCAGAAACGCAATCTCGGCAGGGATCAGCAGATCAGCGTACTGGTCCTCAACAGAGTCCAGCAATTTGTGGAAGTTGTCCCGGTAGTAAAACGGGGGTAACTCTGCCGCTGGCCGGTCGGGTTGCGGCAAGGCCTAGCGTGGCTCGAGACGGATCAACCGTGAGCGATCCGCCAGGGCATAGACCAGGCCGTCAGGGCCCACCTGAACGTCACGCACGCGCATACCCAGGTTACCCAACAGGCGGGTCTCTTTTCCGGGCTTGCCATTGGCATCAACTTCCAGCCGGTTAATCCTTGCCAGGCGCAGACCGGAGACTAACAGCGAAGGGTTCCAGCCCGAATAAGTATCGACGTTGTAGAACGCAATGCCTGCCGTCCCCAGGGACGGCGTGTAGTAGATCAAGGGCTGCTGCATGCCCGCCTTGTGCGTACCCTCACCAATGGCGCCGCCGCCATACTCTTCACCATAGGTAATGATCGGCCAACCGTAGTTGGCACCCGGCTCAATGACATTTATCTCGTCACCGCCCTGGGGTCCGTGCTCGGCCACCCATATTTCTCGCGTACCCGGGCGCCTGTCCATGCCCTGGGGGTTGCGATGACCATAGCTGTAGATTTCCGGTAACGCATCGCTTCTGCCGACAAATGGGTTGTCAGCAGGAACGCGCCCGTCCTCGGTGAGCCTGAGTACCTTGCCGTTATGGGTTAACAGCGACTGGGCCTTATCGCGGTTGCCCCGATCGCCCACAGTGATGTAAAGAAGCCCCTGGTCCAGCAACAGGCGCGAGCCAAAATGACGCCGCTCGGCGAAGGCCGGCTGCGCGGTAAACAGCACCTCGAGGTCTTGCAGCGAATTCTCCCGCAGTCGTGCACGGCTTACCCGGGTGGTGAAACCGCCCTCTACGCCCACGGCGTAACTGAAATAAACCCATTGGTTACGCTCAAAGTCCGGATGCACCAGGATATCCATGAGGCCGCCCTGTCCCTCGTCAGAAACCGCCGGCATGCCGCCTACAACTGCGGTCTCCCATGTTCCAGGCGTAACCACCTTGAGGGTGCCCGGCTTTTCCGTCAGCAACAAGCGTCCATCCGGGAGAAAATCCATCCCCCAGGGCTCCTGCAACCATTCAAGCAGGGTGCGCACGCGAATCTCCGTCTGCTCTCCCGGTCCGCTGGCGCTGGCCGCATTTTCCAGCAGGGGCTCTACTCTGGCCGGACCGGTGTCTGTCTGGGCGCAGGCGACAATCAGGAAAAGGGCGGATCCACCCGCTAACAGGGCGGCGAACATGAAATAATGGCGCATGTACTGTTCCGAAACGTAAAGCAACTAAGACACTGCCTATATTACGCGATCCGCTTTTCGCTGTCAGACCTCGTCTATCGCGGACTGTACCGCATCAGCAAATTCAGGCATCCTCGAAAGTCAGTCGGAATGAACGGCAAACGGATACGCGGCAACTGAATGTGAGCGAAGAAATACGACCCATCACCGCTGTCCAGGCGCTAACCCCCATCGTCTTTCTCATCATCCTGCTGGGCTGCTCTGTCTATCTTTTTGGCGCGGACTCATCCTACGGCGCCAACCAGATCGCACTGATTCTAGCCACCTGCGTGGCAGCGATGGTTGCCAGGCTACGCGGCATCCGTTGGCGTGAGGCACAGGAGGGCATGGTCAACGGCATCAGTGTGGGCCTGGGCCCGACACTCATTTTGCTAAGCGTGGGCATGCTCATCGGTACTTGGATACTCTGCGGCACTGTGCCGGCAATGATCTACTTCGGTGTGCAGATTCTGAACCCGGACGTCTTTTATGCGGCCAGCGCGGCCATCTGCGCCATTGTCGCCGTGAGCATCGGCAGTTCCTGGACGGTAGCGGGCACGCTGGGTATAGGGTTGATGGGCATCGCCGGCAGTTTCGAGCTGTCGCCAGCGATTACCGCCGGTGCGATCATCTCCGGTGCCTATTTCGGCGACAAGCTTTCGCCCATGTCAGACACCACTAACCTGGCTTCCGCCGCCACCGGCGTGGACCTGTTTAACCACATTCGGCATATGCTCTGGACCACCCTGCCAAGCTTTGCCCTGGCACTGATCATTTTTTCCCTGCTGGGCTCTTCTGCCGGGGCAACGCCCGACGAAATCGCTTCCCTGCAAGCTGCTCTCGCCCGCGACTTTGATATTGGCCTGCATCTACTGCTGCCCTTACTGCTGATGTTGCTACTGGTTTTCAAGCGCTTTCCGGCGTTTCCGGCGATCGTGATCAGCGCCCTCACAGGTGCTTTATTTGCATTGCTGTTCCAGCCGCAGCAGGTGGCCAGCCTCGCTGGCGACAACCCGGGCATGCACTACGCATTCGTGCAGCTCAAGGGCATCTGGATTGCGTTATTCGCCGGCTTCACCTCAAACAGCGGAAACGAATTCCTCGATGCACTGCTGAGCAAGGGGGGAATGTCGTCCATGCTCAACACCGTATGGCTGATTATCAGCGCACTGGCGTTCGGAGGCATATTGGAACGCACGGGAATTCTCGGTTATCTGCTTGGCCAGGCGCTGCGCAGCGTCAAGAGTGTGGGCTCATTGATCACCACTACCGTATTGACCTGCATTGGGACCAACATACTGGCGGCGGACCAATTCATCGCCGTTGCCCTGCCCGGGCGCATGTACCGCAATGCCTATCGCGATCGCGGGCTGTCGGCGCTCAATTTGTCGCGAACGCTGGAAGATTCAGCCACCCTGACCTCGGCACTGATTCCCTGGAACACCTGCGGTGCCTACATGTCCGCAACCCTGGGCGTGGCGACTATAAGCTACGCCCCATATGCGTTTTTCAACCTGTTCTGTCCAGTCATCGCAATCATCTACGGCTATTTTCACGTTGCACTCAAGCCCCTTTCCTTCGATACACCAGACACCAACGAGGCCGCCACCCCTTGAGCTTACCGATACCAGACTGGGATTACCCGGAGCCGTTTATCGTGACCAATTGCGTCCAGGCAGCCGATATCGACGGGCTGAATCACACCAACAACGCCGTGTACGTGAACTGGTGTGAGCAAGCGGCCTGGGCTCACTCGGTCGCGCTGGGCCTTGACCTGGAATCCTATCAACAGCTGAACCGGGCGATGGCTATCACGCACAGTGAATATCATTATTTACAGGCATCCCGCGAAGGAGAGGCGGTGATGATAGGCACCTGGATAATCAACTGGGATCGCCGCCTCACCATGCAGCGTCGCTTCCAGGTCATCCGCGTTGATGACGGCGTCACCCTGCTGCGCGGCGGGATGCGCTTTGCCTGCATTGAGTTATCCAGCGGCAAGCCAAGGCGTTTGCCTGCCGAATTCATCGAGGGTTATGGCCCGGCCGTACGTGATCTTGAGGATGCCGTGACATCGTGCGCTAACTGCGCGACCAGTCAAATGCCAGCACCCGGCGAATATCCTCGATGCCGGTGCCAAGCATCAGCAACCGATCAAGCCCCAGGGCAACCCCTGCACAGTCTGGCATCCCCGCTGCCAGGGCAGCCAACAGGCGCTCATCCAGCGGTTGCTCCTGCAAACCGGTCGCTTTTCGGCGTCGATTGTCAGCCATGAACCGACGTCGCTGCTCCTGCGGCGTCGCACAGCTCCCAATAACCGTTGGCCAGCTCCACACCGTGCACATAGAGCTCAAACCGATGGCCCACCAGCATGCCAGCCACCTCACTCACTCGCGACAGGGCGGCCTGGCTCGGGGGATAGTCATAGATGAAACACAGTCCACGTCCGGCCAGGCGCGGCTCTATGAGATGGCTCATCAGCAGGTCAAGCCAGAGGTCGCAATCGCCGCTGAGAGTACCCACATCCAACTCTGCCCGCGCAACGCTCTCCAGTTCATCCACCTCTGCGTGGAAGGGATCTACACCCAGTTCCTGTTGGAACAAGTCGCGATAGGCATAATGTTGCACCGGCAACGGACCGAGGTACGACAGCACCAGCTCTGCTACCTCGCGCATCAGCTGGTGATGGTCCATACCCGGTCGGTACCACTCCAGCAGGGTGAACTCGGGATTATGGCGGGTGCCTGCCTCGCCATCACGGAAAGCCCTGGTTACCTGGTAAATCGGGCCGCTGCCGGCAACCAACAGCCGCTTCATGGCGTATTCAGGCGAAGTCTGCAAAAAGCGCGGTGAACTGATGGAATGCCCACTGTCGATCCTGAGTGGCTCGATCGCCGGGTCAGTAATCCCGCTACTGCATAGCAGAGGGGTTTCTACCTCAAGCACGCCGCGAGCTTCGAAAAAACGGCGAACCTGCGTTAACAGGCCCGCCCGCCTTCGCAGCGTATCCAGCGTCGCGGCGGGCTGCCAGTTCATCGGCGGTCAGGACTTGCTGGCGCGACCCTGGTATTCGCCGGTACGCGTGTCCACCCGTATGATTTCACCCTGACTGAGGAAAAGCGGTACCTTGACCACCGCGCCAGTGCTGAGCGTGGCCGGCTTGCTGCCACCCTGCGCCGTATCGCCCTTGAGGCCAGGGTCTGTTTCGACGATCTCCAGCTCTACGAAATTAGGCGGCGCAACAGACAACGGTGTGCCGTTATAAAGGGTTACTTCACATTTTTCCTGCTCTTTGAACCAAAGATGTGAATCACCCACCGCCTTGGCATCAGCCTGGTACTGCTCAAACGTGTCCGGCTCCATGAAATACCAGAACTCGCCATCGTTGTAGAGATACTCCATGGTCCGGTCCATAACATCGGCACCCTCCAGCGATTCGCCGGACTTGAAGGTACGCTCCCAAACCCTGCCGCTATTGAGGTTGCGCAACTTGACGCGGTTGAAAGCCTGGCCTTTGCCTGGCTTGACAAATTCGTTGTCGAGAATGCTGCAGGGTTCGCCGTCCAGCATAACCTTGAGGCCGGAGCGGAGTTCATTGGTTGAATAATTAGCCATGGTGTTACCGTTTAATGTGGGCTTAAAAAGGGTCGACAATCATACCCCAGAGAGGATGTCTTTGGGAGATTGCGCGGATTGCCGCTAGCGGCAGCGGCGGGAAATGGGCTAATCTTGCCCAATAAACACCTGGATGCGAATACAGTGGGACGGGACCAGGGCTATGAATAAAGACAGCTCGATAAGAATAAGGCTGCCGCAGCAGAATCTTGCGCAGTTCACGCACTTTAGATTGGATGGGGAGGCCGCAAGCGATTGGGCTCAACAGCTGCCCGTAGCCAACACGCGCGCCGTCGCCGCACAGCTGCAGTCTGCTCTGGACGACCTGAATCATAGTGAGATGGCGCCTGAGTTGCGTTACACCATACTCGAAGCGTTGTCGGACAATGTACAGGTAACGCTTGCCAACCTGACCAAACGCTTCCTGCATCAGCCTCTGGTCATGCCAGAGGAACCAAAACAGCTGGCGGAACTTACCGAAAATCTCTACACGCAGTTAATCAACGCGTATGCATTACTTGCCGTACAGATCGTCAACGACCCAGAAAGAATTCGGGAGCAAACCCCGCCAGGCTGCTTTGCGAGACGATTGAATCAGGTCTCGGATACGCCGGGCGCAGTATCTTGCTCAGTTTCCAGTTATACAGGCCGGTCGGGCTCGGCAGTTGGCTGACCCTGCACCAGCTCTACGCGCTGGCGGAGCGGCAAGGCCTGGCGACACTGCCCATCAGCGACGGCAATGGTCAGGCCAGGACCGTGACAGGCACCTACTTATCCAGCCTTGTCATGGGTTGTATCAAGCCGAATCAGCTTCGACAGTCTGACATGGTTGCGGTGCACGCTGCCCTGGACCAATGGAGCGACAGACTGCAGATTGGCAGCCAGGACGCCATCGACGGCCTGTTTCTGGTCGACCTCGACAGCGACCAGCCACCCCTCTACAGCGCGCTTTACGGGAAGCAAGGCGGCTCGCAGTGCCGCCTGGTCCGCACACAGGAACTGGTGAATTATCTGCGAGAATTGCAGGAGCTGGACGACGCCAAGGGCAAGCCCGGCATCAAGCTGGAGGACGGACTGGTCTACCCTCCAATATGCTCAGTCACCTCATTGACTGCCTCGGCAGTATGAGTATGCGCAACTTCAGTCGCGTGCGCAGCGAGGTACCACTCGCCCTCAGCATAGGCCTGGGCGCTGCGCACTTTTATGCGGCTGGAGAGCGCGATTTTGATCACCTGATTCATGGCGACGACAGTGTCGCGCACAGTGATGAGCGGGATGAAAGGAATGTGTTCCTGCAACCGGACAGCTCCCCTCACGACCCCTGGCGCAAGGCAAACCCCGAAGAAGACTTCGTCCGCGAGGAAACAGCGAGCGAAGCAGAGGCTGAGTTTGCGCACAACATTGAGCTTGACGAGCAGAGCTTGAAAGCGATCACAGACGAGGAAGCAGACAAACCACAAACGCGCAGATACCCGGTTTATCACGTCAAATCTATCAACGCGAGTCCGGGGGGCTACTGTATAGAATGGGGTGATGAGATACCTGAGGAAGTGCGCGCCGGCGCCGTGGCATCCGTCCGGGAAGACCAGAGTGGCAGCTGGTCCATTGCCGTAATACGCTGGGTCAGCCGCCTGCAAGACGCCCGCACCCTGATCGGGCTGGAGTTGCTCAGTCCCCAGGCTGTCGCCTACGGTGCGCTGATTCACAGTAAAAAAGGGCCGGAAGCAGAACCGCAAAGAGTACTACTGCTGCCTGAAATCAAGTTGGTGGGCCAGCCTCATACCTTGATCACCTCGAGATCCGGCTTTCGTGAACGCCAAAAAATCTCCCTCCTGAGGCTGGGAGAAAGCTTTCTGATCCAGCTGACCAGGCAGGTCGCAGCAACCGCCGGCTATGCCCAGTTTGACTTCCGCTATATCAAGCAGCTGGACGAGGTTGTGGCCGAGGACAAGAGCGGCCCACTGGACGCGGCCTATGATTCGCTGTGGAGCAACATCTAGCCTGACATGCTGGTTAGCGTTGCTGATCGCGGTCGCTGAATCCAAGCAGGTAAAGTATCGCATCCAGTCCCAGTGTGGAGATGGACTGCTCCGCGGATTTCTGCACCAGCGGCTTGGCGTGGAAAGCGATGCCGAGACCGGCGGCGCTGAGCATCGGCAAGTCGTTGGCACCGTCCCCGACAGCAATCACTTGCTGCAGGTCGATGCCCTCGGCTTCCGCCAGCTGACGCAGCAACTGCGCTTTGCGCTCACCGTCAACAATCGTGCCGACAACCTTGCCCGTTACCTTTCCACCCTCAATGTCCAGTTCATTGGCATGGACAAAGTCCATGCCCAGCCGGTCCTGCAAATAGCGGGCAAAATAGGTAAATCCACCGGACAGAATGGCCGTTTTATAACCCAGGGTGCGCAGGGTTGAAATCAGGTGCTCGGCGCCCTCGGTGATTTTCAACTGGCTCGCCACGTCTTCCAGCACTCGCTCATCGAGCCCCTGCAGCAAGGCCACGCGCTCTCGAAAGCTCTCGGAAAAATCAATTTCCCCGCGCATGGCGCGCTCGGTAATGGCTGCGACCTGTTCGCCGACACCGGCCCGCGCCGCCAGTTCGTCGATGACCTCTGCCTCGATTAGGGTCGAGTCCATGTCAAAGGCGACCAGCCGCCGATTGCGTCTGTACATATTGTCCTGCTGGAAAGCGAGATCCACTTCCAGTGCACCGGCCACCTCAAGCAGGTCGCGTCGAAAGGTAGACATCTCGGTCAGCGGGCCGCGTATGGAGAACTCCACGCAAGCGCGGGACAGGTCCGGCAACTCCCCCAGCGGGATACGCCCGGAAAGCCGGTTAATGCTGTCGATATTCAAACTATGCCGGGATATGACTTCCGTGACCCTGGCGATCTGGTCCGCAGTGATCTTGCGCGCCAGCAAGGTAACGATATACCGCGCCCGCCCCTGGGCCTCGACCCAATCTTCATAGCTGTCTGCGGAGACATCAGTAATCCTCACGCGCATGCCCTGGTCACGGCCGCAGCCCTCCAGTTCGCGCAACTACGCGCTGTCGCTCACAGCCTTCTGGTAGCTCAACCAGCACCCCCATGGACAGCGTGGCGTGAATCACCGCCTGGCCTATATCGAGGACGTTGATATTGTGGCGAGACAGGATCGCAGTAATGCCCGCCGTCACGCCGGGATGATCCTCGCCGGAAAGGGTAACTAGCAAAATCTGGCTCAAGGGCATTCCCTGGATGGCTGAAAGCCCGCTATTCTAACCGCAGCCCTGCACACTAGGAAGCGCGGCAGGTCACAGAAAAAGACCCGCAAGAGGGTATAGCTGGTTTATACTCCCCGCGTCTTCGCTACGATAAGAAAAAGTGCTTAACCGTCTGAAAAACCCGCCGATAAACCAGCAACTCGCCTACTCGGCCGCCCTGTTATGCCTGCTGGTAAGCCTGGCGCTGGTTGTTCTGGCGGCGATTTCCAGCAAGCACCTGCAACGTGAGCAACAAGCAGAGTTTGGCAGTGCGCTGGCGCACCAGATTGCCCGGCGCGTAAGTACCTCACTGGAAACCGGGGACCTGCTGAGCATCACCGCGTCCCTGCAGAGATTCGTCGACACCTCCACCGCCGATGCGATCGCCATTTTTGATGTGGAAGGCAAGGTACTGGGCGAGGCGGGGAGTCCACGGGGCCAAAATCTCAGCCAGTATCGCGCGCCAGTCCATATCGAGACAGACGTCGCCGGCGAAGTTCTGGTCACTATCAATACCGATTCAGCCAGTGCGGCTCACCAGCGCTTCGTGCTCAGCTTACTCGGACTTGCCGTGCTGCTCAGTCTGGCAGCTTACGGCGCGGGCCTGAAGCTGGGTAAACTGCCTGGGCGGTCGTCTGGGCGCCCTCGCACGCACCCTGGCACTGGAGGATGCGCCGCCGGCAACCACAGGCATAAGCGAACTGGACCTGTTGGAAAAACGCGTGCAGGCACTCCCCATGGACCTCCTCCGCACGCGTAATGATGCGCAGGCACGGGAGGAGAATTACCGGTCTACCGCAGTGCTTTACCTCCACCTGGAAAGCCTTGCGGGATACGTGGATACGCTGGACGAACAATCCCTGCATCGCTATGCCGACCGGCTACACCAGGTGGTCTATGCCGCGGCCGGCTTCTACGGTGGCGAACTGCAGGTCACCCGCCAGTTTGCCCTGGCGGTTTATTTCACCGGGCCCAACAATGCGGGTAGCGCGGCGTTTCGCGCGGCCTCCTGCGCCTGGCTGATCCAGGCTGTGGCGGCCGAGCTGGAACAAAACATGGCCTTGTCGATGAAGATTGCCATGGCGATCTCCCAGAGCGAGCTGGGCATTGGCGATGCCCGGGACATCTATCCAGGCCTGTACATGCAGCACACGCTGGATGAACTGCAGATGGCCTGTGCCAGCAAGCCACCCAAAGTATTGCTTCGCCTGTGGTAACCGAGGACACGGACATTCAGGGCAGGCTGCAGCTGGAGCCTACTGACGTACTCGATTACAGCATGCTGGAGAGCTTTCCGGGCCCTACCAGGACCTGCTGGAGCGCAGTTGCAACTGATACTGAAGCGGCTGATGGACCCTTTGTTGGTCTGAGCGACTGACGGCAGTGTTTTTCCCCGGAGCGCTAGACTTTGGGGATTTCGCGTTTGGTGCTAAGACGTATTGGGTGACTATAGGACGCTGATGGGCGCTGCTTGATTCTACAGGACGTCTGCTAGAGGCTCATGACGCGACTGAGATGTCGAAGGCCATGGATGCCGTAGTCAAGGTGCCATGGACGGCGCGCTACCGGTCTTCGGCAGGGGGTATTCGCCCCCTGGCCGCGCAACCAAAAGAAGCCCGTTATCCCAGACCTCAGGCGCGGCTAAACCTCAACCAACATGGCATCGACTTTCTGGAACCCCCGCGGCAGCTTGTTCCCCCGTCGCCCACGCTCCCCCCGGTAGTGCTCCAGATCAGCAAACTTCAGCCGGTGGTGGCGCTTGCCGGCATACACCACCAGCGCGTCTTTTTCGGTGAGCACCTGTACCGCCACCACAAACTCCTCGCGTGACTGCACCCGCGCAGAGGGAATGCCGATAATTTTGTTGCCCTTGCCTCGGGCCATCTGTGGCAGGTCCGCAAGCGGAAAGACCAGTAACCGTCCCTCGTTGGATACCGCGGCAACCCAGGCACCCTCCTGTTGCGTAATCTCCGCAGGCTGCAATACGGCCTACCCTTGGGCAGGTTAAGTGCCCCTTGCCCGCCTTGTTTTTGGTCTGCAGGTCAGCAAAACGGGCGACGAAGCCATAACCGGCATCGACTGGCCAACAGGTAAAGCGACTCCTCGTCGCCCATCATCAGGCCCTCGAAGGTTGCGCCCGAGGGCGGATTGATACGCCCGGTAACGGGCTCGCCCTGTCCTCGGGCCGAGGGCAGATTATGGGATGGTACGGTATAGGCGCGGCCGGTGGAGTCCAGTATTACCGTGGGCTGGTTGCTGCGCCCGCGAGCGGCCATCTTGAAGCCGTCACCGGACTTGTAGCTCAGATCCCGGGTCGATATCATGGCCCTTGGCAGCACGAATCCAGCCCTTCTCCGACATAACCACGGTGATCGGGTCGGCGCTCATCAGCTCCAGCTCACTGAAGGCGCGCGCTTCGCCGCGCTCTACCAGTGGTGATCGTCGCGCATCGCCGATATTGCTCAGCGACAGCCAGCAACTCTTTCTTGATCAGTGTTTTCAGGCGCGCGGCACTGCCCAGGATTTTCTGCAGCTGGTCGCGCTCTGCTTCCAGTTCGTCCTGCTCGCCGCGAATTTTCATTTCCTCGAGCTTGGCGAGGTTGCGCAGCTTAAGTTCGAGTATGGCTTCTGCCTGCATATCAGAAATACCAAAGCGCTCCATCAGCGCGGGCTTGGGTTTGTCCTCGGTACGGATGATATGGATCACCTCGTCAATATTGAGATAAGGCCACCAGGTAGCCCTCGAGGATATGCAGGCGCTTGCAGTACCCGCTCCAGCCGGTACTCCAGGCGCCGACGCACGGTTTCGGTACGAAACGGCAGCCACTCCCTGAGGATGCGATCCAGCCCCTTCACCCCGGGCCGACCGTCGATGCCAATCATGTTGAGGTTTACCCGGTAACTGCGCTCCAGGTCGGTGGTGGCAAACAGGTGGCTCATCAGTGCCTCCACATCCACGCGGTTGGAGCGCGGCACGATCACCAGCCGGGTGGGGTTTTCATGATCCGACTCATCGCGCAAATCAGCGACCATCGGCAGTTTTTTAGCCTGCATCTGCTGCGGCGATCTGTTCCAGCACCTTGGAACCGGAAACCTGGTAAGGCAGTGCATTAATCACGATATCGCCGCCCTCCTTCTCCCATACTGCACGCATTCGCAAGCCGCCCCGGCCGCTTTCGTACATGGCGCAGAATCTCCTCGCGGGGGGTGATGATTTCGGCCTCTGTCGGAAAATCCGGTGCCAGCACAAGTTCACACAATTCGGCCACGGTTGACTTGGGCGCTTCCAGCAGGTGCACAGTGGCGGCAACCACTTCCCGCAGGTTGTGGGGCGGCACATCTGTCGCCATGCCTACCGCGATACCCGTGGTACCATTGAGCAGCACATTGGGAACCTGCGCAGGCAGTACGGAGGGCTCTTCGAGGTGCCGTCAAAATTGGGCGTCCAGTCCACGGTGCCCTGGCCCAGTTCGCCCAGCAGCACGTCCGCATAGGCGGTCAGACGCGACTCGGTGTAGCGCATGGCGGCAAATGACTTGGGATCATCCGGCGAGCCCCAGTTGCCCTGCCCATCGACCAATGGGTAGCGATAGCTGAAGTTCTGCGCCATCAGCACCATCGCCTCATAAGCGGCACTGTCGCCATGGGGGTGAAATTTACCGATGACATCACCCACTGTGCGCGCCGATTTCTTGAACTTGGCCGATGGACTTCAGCCCCAGCTCACTCATCGCATAGACAATGCGCCGCTGCACCGGTTTCAGACCATCGCCCACATGGGGCAGGGCGCGGTCGAGAATGACGTACATGGAATAATCCAGGTAAGCCTTCTCCGTATAATGTTTGAGAGACACTTGCTCGATGCCGTCTTCGTCGATTTCTACAATATCTGACATTACTATTTCCGTCATGTGTATTGCTGATCAAGCGCCCGCCACGATTGCGCGCGGTGACGGGTTGTTCTGACCATGGGGTAAAGACTGAAGCGTATTACCGCGCAGACCGACCAGTTGCTCATTGAGATTAACGATGGAGTTGGCCATGTCGATCAACAGGCTGTGGATGGTCGCCGGGTTATTCTTGATAAGTTCCGTAAACTGCTCCTTGGGGACTTTGACGACGGAACAGGCCGTTTTAGCGCGAACCGTTGCACTGCGATCAGCGTGGGTCAATGCGGCCATGGCACCAAAAATCTCTCCTTCACCGATACGCCCTACCACAATATCATCCACGACCACCTCGGCTACACCTGCTGACATGTTAAACACGTAGTCAGCGCGCTCTCCCTGGCGGATAATGATGTCGCCCGGTTCATACACTTCAAAACCCGGGGTGGCCTCCGCCTCATCCTGGATATTGGCCGCGGTAATGCGCAGCATCAGGCCGGAGTAAGTAATCAGCAGGCGAGTCCAGAGTTTGGTGGCTGCCTGGTCGGCAAACACACGACGCATGAACTCCAGCGCAGGGTAGCTACCCAACCTTGCACCGCTATCGCTGCCATAGTGCACCGCGATAGCCGCGTCCGTTGTACCCGCTATATCCGGGAGCAGGATGTCGCCCTCTTCGAGCAGGTAAACCACCTTGCCCTGATAGCGTGCTGCAAGCGAACCGCGCTCCACGACATAAAACTGGTTACCGTCAAAACCGCGGAAGTTGCCCTCTGCGACGGGCGCGACTTCCAGGGGCACCGCTGGCATATTGACCACTTCCAGAAGGGCGCTGATCAGTTTCTTGTATTGCTGTCCAAGGACCGTGAAGTCCGGGCCAGGCTCCGCTGTTGCCAGCATCGGCAGTCTCTCCAGGTGAGCAACCGCAAAGGCTTTACGGTGCTGTATTGACCGCGGGCGACGCTCCCTGTCTTTGCGGTAAAATCGCGCCTATAGTAGCAACATCTCCACATCAGGAGAAAGGCCAGAACCGCTAAATGAGGTATTAGAGGCATGTCTTCGCAATGGCAGACCAGCGATTTCCCGGGACTGGGCAATACCCAGCTCTATGCTGCCCTGAAACTGCGGCAGGAGGTGTTCGCAGTGGAGCAGGCAAGCATCTATGTTGACGCGGACGGGCTCGACCTCGACGCCATTCATATGCTTTATTGGGAGCAAGGGGAGCTCATGGCATACCAGCGCTGCCTGCCTCCCGGCCTGCAGGAAACGGAGAGCACGCTGGGTCGCATCGTCGTAGCACCGGCCGCGCGCGGCAGGAACCTTGGCCGCGAACTGGTGCAACGTGGCATTGCCCACAATTTCCAGCGCTGGCCGCAAGCCGACATCCGCATTCACGCCCAGGCTCACCTGGAAGCCTATTATTGCGGGCTTGGCTTTGCTACCCAGGGTGAAGTATATGACCTGGATGGCATTCCTCACCTGGAAATGCTGTGCGCTAAAGCTCCAGCATAAAGGTCACTGGCCCGTCATTACACAAACTCACCTGCATATCGGCACCAAAAGCTCCCGCTGCGACATTATCGTGACGCTGGCGCAAGCGCTGCAAGATGCAGTCATACAAGGCCCTTGCCGGCTCTGGTGGCAACGCCGAGGAAAAACCGGGACGAAGCCCCTTACGTGTATCGGCAGCTAGCGTAAACTGGGACACCAGCAGCACCCCGCCATTGATGTCGGATACGGAGCGATTCATGCGCCCCTCGCTATCGGCAAACAGTCGATAGGCCAGCACCTTGTCGAGCATGCGCTCGGCAATGACTTCATCATCGCCCTTGTCCAGACCCAGCAAGACCAGGATGCCACGGTCAATTGCGCCAATGGTCTCTCCGGCAACATCCACACTTGCCGAGCTCACTCGCTGGATCAGGGCCTTCATCAAGGTCAGTGGTGCTAGACGCGACCGGCCCGGCGTCGCTCATGTTCCTGCAACAACTTTTTACGCAGGCGTATGCTTTCGGGCGTCACCTCTACCAGTTCGTCGTCCTCGATGAACTCCAGGGCCTGCTCCAGTGTATGCCTTACCGGCGGCGTCAGCGTGAGCGCTTCATCCGTGCCGGAGGCACGCACATTGGTTAACTGTTTGGCCTTGGTCGGATTCACCGTCAGGTCGTTATTACGGCTGTGCAGACCGATCACCTGGCCTTCATAAACCTCAACATTCGGGTCCACAAACAAGCGGCCCCTATCCTGCAGGTTGAACAGGCCGTAGGCGAGCGTCTTGCCCTTCACCATAGAGACCAGTACGCCGTTCTGTCGATGGATGATTTCGGCGCTCTTCACCGGGCCGTAGTGGTCAAAAACGTGCGTTAGAATGCCGCTGCCAGAGGTCATGGTCAGGAACTGCGAGCGGAAGCCAATCAAACCCCGCGCTGGAATAATAAACTCCAGCCTCACGCGGCCTTTACCATCCGGAACCATGTTCTCCAGCTCCGCGCGACGCAAACCCAGCTCTTCCATCAACGAGCCCTGGTGCGCATCTTCGCAGTCAATGACCAGCTGCTCATAGGGCTCCTGCAATTTGCCGTCGATTTCTTTCTGGATCACTTCCGGGCGGGAGACGCCCAGTTCGAACCCTTCGCGACGCATGGATTCAATCAACACTGAAAGATGCAGCTCGCCGCGACCGGACACTTTGAATTTGTCAGGGCTGTCACCCGGCTCTACTCGCAGCGCAACATTGTGTATCAGCTCCCGCTCCAGGCGCTCCTTGATATTGCGCGAGGTCACGTACTTGCCTTCCTTCCCGGCAAAGGGGGAGTCGTTGACCTGGAAGGTCATGCTCACGGTGGGCTCGTCCACAGAAAGTGGTGGCAGCGCCTCAACCTGGCCGGGCTCACACAAGGTATCCGAGATGTTGAGTCCGTCGATGCCGGTGATGCAAACAATGTCACCAGCCTCTGCGTTGTCTACATCCACCCGTTCCAGGCCCAGATAACCCATTACCTGCAAGACTTTGCCATTGCGGGTCTCGCCCTCGCGGTCAATGATGGTGACCTGGCTGTTAGGCGAGAGTTTGCCACGCGTGATCCGCCCGACCCCGATCACCCCGACATAGCTCGAGTAATCCAGGGCGCTGATCTGCATCTGCAACGGACCTTCACTGTTAACCTGCGGCGCCGGTACCTTCTCCACGATGGTTTCGAACAGCGGCTGCATATCATCAGCCATTGCCTCGTGATCCAACCCTGAAATCCCCTCGATAGCGGAAGCGTAAATCACCGGGAAATCGAGTTGCTCCTCGCTGGCGCCGAGGCGGTCGAACAGGTCAAATACCTGGTCCACCACCCAGTCGGGCCGTGCGCCGGGCCGGTCCACTTTATTGACAACTACAATGGGGTTAAGCCCCTGCTCGAATGCCTTGGAGGTAACGAATCGAGTCTGCGGCATGGGTCCATCAACAGCGTCCACCAGCAGCAATACGGAATCCACCATCGACAGCACGCGCTCAACCTCGCCCCCAAAGTCCGCGTGCCCGGGTGTATCAACGATGTTGATACGAAAGTCATTCCATTTGATCGCCGTATTTTTGGCAAGAATGGTAATGCCGCGCTCGCGCTCCTGGTCGTTGGAGTCCATAACGCGCTCCGCACCCTCACTGCGACGATCCAGGGTGCCGGACTGCTGCAGAAGGCAGTCGACCAGGGTGGTTTTGCCATGGTCAACGTGCGCGATAATAGCGATGTTACGTAATTGCTCGATCAAGGGGTTACCTCAAAAAACTGTCCGGGGCAGGCTTCTGGTTGCGCTGGATAGGCACATTCCATTGCGGGCCCCCGCTAGGTCTGTACAGACTGGAAAGGGCGCGGATTATACACTAGCGACATGGCAGCGAAATGGTAGTATTGCGCGCGCCCTGCTGTATCGCATCGCGCTCTGCGCCGGACCCCTGGCCGGAGGGCAGAAAACTTGACAATAAATCGCAATGGGGCCATAACCCTATTGCCTTATCGGGCACACCCGTCCCGATACCGCACCCGAAGAGTGCAGGCGGCTGAGACAAGGAAAATTTCGAGTAATCGCGCACTTTAATGGCGCATTATTGCACCAATCCGGTGCAGTCGTGCATCAATGTGAACACCGGCCAACAGAATAGCCAACGATTTCAAGATGTTACCGTTGGCACCTTTTTGGCACAGCTTTTGCTTTTCCAGAGACTGTCGATCAATCAGGGTGCAGGCTTCGACCTGATCCTGCAAACCGAAGACACACAGGCCGATCCGTTGGTCCTTAAACACCCCATGGAGGAAAATCGATGTCAGAGAACACTCTGAACCTTATAAAAGAAAACGAAGCGCGCTGGGTAGACCTGCGCTTCACCGATACACGCGGCAAGGAGCAGCACGTCACCATCCCGTCCAAAGAGGTTGACGAAGACTTCTTTGAAGACGGCAAGATGTTTGACGGCTCATCGATTGCGGGCTGGAAAGGGATCAACGAATCCGACATGATCCTGATGCCCGACGACAGCGCCTCCCTGGTGGATCCATTCACCGATGACGCTACAGTCATCGTCCGCTGCAACGTCGTCGAGCCCTCCACCATGTTGGGCTATGACCGCGACCCCCGCTCCGTAGCACAGCGCGCGGAGGAATACCTCAAGTCTACCGGTATCGGTGACACTGCTTTCTTCGGCCCGGAGCCCGAGTTCTTTGTTTTTGACGACATCAAATGGAAAGTGGATATGTCTGGCGCCAGCTACCAGATCCACTCTGAAGAGGCGGCCTGGGTTTCCAACCACCAGTTCGAAGAAGGCAATATCGGGCACCGTCCCGGCGTGAAAGGTGGCTACTTCCCCGTGCCGCCAGTCGATTCACTGCACGATATTCGCGCAGCAATGTGCACCGCCATGGAGCAGATGGGCCTGGACGTGGAAGTACACCACCACGAAGTGGGCACTGCAGGCCAGTGTGAGATCGGCATTCGCTTCAGCACGCTGGTTAAGAAAGGCGATGAAGTACAAGTGCTCAAGTACTGCGTTCACAATGTCGCCCACGCCTACGGCAAGACAGCGACCTTCATGCCCAAGCCGGTCGTTGGCGACAACGGCTCCGGCATGCACGTTCACCAGTCCATCTCCAAGGATGGCGAGAACGTATTCGCCGGTGACGGCTATGCAGGCCTGTCCGAGACAGCGCTGTACTACATCGGCGGTATCATCAAGCATGCCCGCGCACTGAACGCGTTCACCAACGCCTCTACCAACTCCTACAAGCGCCTGGTACCTGGCTTTGAAGCACCGGTTATGCTGGCTTATTCCGCACGCAACCGCTCTGCTTCTATCCGCATTCCCTACGAGCCCAGCCCCAAGGGCAAGCGCGTAGAAGTGCGTTTCCCGGATCCCACCGCCAACCCCTACCTGGCATTCGCAGCAATGCTGATGGCTGGCCTGGACGGCATCCAGAACAAGATCCACCCTGGCGATGCGGCAGACAAGGACCTTTACGACCTGCCCCCGGAAGAAGGCAAGGCCATCCCCACCGTGGCGGCTACCTTCGACCAGGCACTGGCGGCCCTGGACGCAGATCGCGAGTTCCTCACCGCTGGCGGTGTGTTCTCCGACGACATGATCGATGCCTACATCGAGCTGAAGGAAGCAGGAGATCGAGCGCCTGAACATGACCACTCACCCGGTCGAGTTCGAGATGTACTACTCCGTGTAAGCTGGAGTAGATGGGAAAGGGCCCGCCACTTCGGCGGGCTTTTTTTTTGCCGGAGAAAAGACCAATACACTTTAAAGCCACGTCGGCAGCAACACACCACTCTGCGCAGTGAGCGGAACTCTTGCCACAAATTTTCTGTTAAGATGGCAGCAACTCAAGCGATACGGGAGTGCCCACCATGAAAGGGCCGTTAAACGCCGCAATTCTCGGCACAGCACTGCTACTGGCCAGTACAGCAATTGCACAGGTCTACAAGTCAACTGATGACCAGGGCAACGTCGTATTCAGCGACACACCGCCAGCCGGGTCGAGCGACAGCCAGCAAGTCGACATCCCGCGCACCAACACCTCCCCGCCACCGCCGGTTATCGCCCCGGTGCCGCGGCCGACGCCAGAGGCCCCGGAGACCGAAGCGGCGCCCGTCGAGGTAGCCATTACCTCACCTGCCAATGAATCCACCATACCTATGGGCGGCGGCATTTTTACCGTTAGCGCATCGGTCTCAGGCGGCGACAGTAGCCAGGTGCTGCAGCTGCTGATGGATGGCTCGCCGCAAGGAGAGCCGCAACAAACGGGAAGCTGGAACCTGGAAAATGTACTGCGTGGCCCCCATGATCTCGTCGTCGAGGCGCGCAGCCGGGACGGCAAGGTTCTGGCACGGTCAGAGCCGGTGAGAGTCTACGTCTTGCGACCGTCAGTTCGTTAAAAAACCGGCCGCCGCTGGACAATCCCCCACCACATGGCGCACCATAATGGTGCGCACAAACCCGTTACCAGCTCGATTGGCCTGACTTACCGGCCCCTGTACTGCTGGAATCCGCGCGAACCCGGTTGAAGTGAACACTTACATACTTCTTGGCCCTCGGATTTAAGACGATGCCCCAACTTCGAACACTGCGCCGCTTGATTGGCTCCATTCTTGCTATACAGGAAAGGAATGAACGCTGTGCTCTATGAACTCCAACAGGCCCACGACCGAATGCACCAGGATCGGGACATCCTCGACAATATCAGTACCGCGATCATCGCCCTTGATTCAGAGCTCAGGGTGGTCAGTCTCAATGTTTCCAGCCAGGACCTGCTGGAGACCTCGGAGTTGCGCAGCCTGGGCCGAACCACTCGCAAACTTGTGTCCCGGCCCGATGCCCTGGTACAGGTGCTGAAGCAGGTTCGCGCCACCCGCAGTCCGCTGGCGCGGCGCGGCATGCCACTGACGCTATTATCGGGGCGGGACATTCATGTGGACCTGATGGTCACACCCGTCAGCAATTCGGAATACGGCATCAGCTTGCTGCTGGAACTGCAGCCGGTGGACCGGCTGCTGAAGATCAGCCGGGATGAAAGTCTCTATAACGCCCAGGAGACCACCCGGGCCATGATTCGTGGGCTTGCCCACGAAATCAAAAATCCGCTGGGAGGAGTTCGTGGCGCCGCCCAACTGCTGGCGCGTGAGTTGCCCAATGAGGAACTCACCGAGTACACCAATATCATTATTCGCGAGGCAGACCGCCTCCGCGATCTGGTAGACCGGCTGTTGGGCCCAAACCAGGCCCTGGATAACCGCAACCTTAATATCCACGAGGTGCTGGAACACGTTCACGACCTGATAGCCGCAGAGACAGACCATCGTATCAGCCTGGTGCGCGACTATGACCCCAGCATTCCCGAGGTCCACGGCGACCGCAGCCAGCTGATCCAGGCTGTTCTCAACATCATGCGTAACGCGCTGCAGGCGGCGCCCAGTGTCGATGAATGTGAGATCACCCTGCGCAGTCGGGCCAAGCGGCAATTTACCATCGGCAATCAGCGCCACCGCCTGGTTTGCCGCATCGATATTGAAGACAACGGCCCGGGCGTTCCCGCGGACATGTTGCAGTCAATTTTTATGCCCATGGTCACAGGACGGGCCGAGGGAACGGGATTGGGCCTGACCATCGCCCAGTCCATCATCGCCCGCCACGGAGGCATGCTGGAATGTGCCAGCCAACCGGGGCGAACCTGCTTTACCATTTACCTACCAATGGATATGAACAATGCATAAACAGGCGAAAGTCTGGATAGTGGACGATGACAGCTCGATTCGATGGGTGCTGGAGCGCACCCTGAATCAGGCTGGTATCGACAATGAAACGTTCAACGACGGCGATCAGCTATTACAGCGCATTGCCGTCGACTCCCCCGATGTCATCATCAGCGATATTCGCATGCCAGGCACCGACGGGCTGGAACTACTCGCCAGAATCAACAAGAGCCACCCCAACCTGCCGGTCATTATCACCACCGCACACTCGGACCTGGACAGCGCCGTCGCCTCTTATCAACAGGGTGCGTTCGAGTACCTGCCCAAGCCCTTTGACCTGGACGAGGTGGTGGCAATCACCGAGCGGGCGCTCGCCCAGGCCAGGGAACGCAACCTCGGAGCACCCGAGGCCGAGCAGTTACCACAGACCGAGATCATCGGTGAAGCGCCGGCGATGCAAGAGGTTTTTCGCGCCATCGGGCGCCTGGCACACAGTAATATCACCGTTCTCATCAATGGGGAGTCCGGCACCGGCAAGGAACTGGTAGCCCACG
Organism: uncultured Gammaproteobacteria bacterium; assembly: GCA_963845135.1. Classification (GTDB taxonomy): domain Bacteria; phylum Pseudomonadota; class Gammaproteobacteria; order Pseudomonadales; family Halieaceae; genus Halioglobus. Next base: position 373,538 of record CAWJQW010000001.1, read on the forward strand.
CGCTGCACAAACACAGTCCGCGCGCAGCCAGCCCGTTTATCGCCCTGAACATGGCGGCGATACCCCGCGACCTGATGGAGTCTGAGCTCTTTGGTCACGAGAAAGGCGCCTTCACCGGCGCCAACGCCAAGCGGCAAGGCCGGTTTGAGCAGGCAGACGGTGGCACGCTGTTCCTCGATGAAATTGGCGACATGCCCGCGGAGACCCAGACACGACTGCTGCGGGTGCTGGCGGACGGCGAATTTTACCGGGTCGGCGGAGCCACCCCGGTGAAAGTAGACGTGCGCATTATTGCTGCGACCCACCAGGACCTGGAGGAACTGGTGCGCAGTGGGGAGTTTCGCGAGGACCTGTTCCATCGCCTTAACGTCATTCGCATTCACATTCCCAATCTGTCGGAACGGCGTCAGGATATTCCCAAATTGATGCAGCACTTTTTCCAACGCGCCGCTGAAGAACTGGGTGGGGAGCCAAAAGTGCTGCTCCCGGAAACCGAGCAGTTCCTGGTCCACCTGGACTGGCCAGGCAACGTACGTCAGCTGGAAAATACCTGCCGCTGGATCACTGTCATGGCCTCGGGTCGTGAGGTTCACCTGACGGACTTACCCCCGGAACTGAACAGGGACTCGGGGCTGGTCGCTGCAACCACGGAGTCGGACTGGAAGGCACTGCTGCATAACTGGGCCAGAAATGAACTGGTACAGGGTAAGCGTCATATCCTGGAGCAGGCGACGCCGGAATTTGAGCGGGTGATGATAGAGGCCGCGCTGCAGCACTCCCAGGGACGCAAACGCGATGCCGCAGAACTCCTGGGCTGGGGGCGCAATACCTTGACTCGCAAAATGAAGGACCTGCAAATGTAGCCGCGCACCCGGACCACCGGTAACATGCGTCGATGCTGAAAATAGTGCTGTACCAACCAGAAATTCCGCCCAATACCGGCAATATCATGCGCCTGTGTGCCAACACCGGCTGCTCACTGCACCTCATCGAACCACTGGGCTTTGATCTTGAAGAGAAAAAACTGAGACGAGCAGGTTTGGACTACCGTGAATTCGCCCGGGTACAACTCTATCCCTGCCTGGATGAATTCAGCCAAAAACACCCCGGCTCACGCCTGCTCGCGCTGACCACCAAAGGCGCCCAGACCTACAGCAAAGTCAGCTTTGACGGTGATGATGCCCTGCTGTTCGGCCCGGAGACCCGCGGCCTGCCGGCAGCGGTGCTTGACAAACTACCCCCCGCGCAGCGCCTGCGCATTCCCATGCAGGACAACAGCCGGAGCCTGAACCTGAGCAACGCCGCGGCAATCGTCACCTATGAAGCACTGCGTCAATTGGGATTTCCTTCTCTGGGCTAGGTTTGCAGGCCCAAAAAAGGGGCCGTAGCCCCTGTCTTTGCTACCTCGCGGACGCTCAGTGCGCGGGCGTTTCACCGGCTTCGGGTTGCGCTGCCTGGGCCTGGGACTGGGCCAGTGCCTGCTGGTAAAGCGCATCAAAATTGACCGGCGCCAGCATAACAGGCGGAAAACCGCCCTTCACACACAGGGAGTCGATGGACTCACGTGCGTAGGGAAAAAGGATATTCGGTGCCGCCGTCCCGAGCACACGACGCAAGTCCTCGCCCTCGATACCGGAAATCAGGAAAATGCCTGCCTGCTGCACCTCCACCAGGAATGCTGTTTCCTCTTCGACCTTGGCAGTGATAGTGATAGAGAGGACCACTTCAAAGTTGCCGCTGTCGTCAATCTTGTCACTCTTGGTGTTGAGGTCAACATTCACTGCAGGCTGCCACTGTTTCTTGAAAATGCCGGGCGTGCCGGGAGACTCAAAAGAAATATCCTTGGTGTAAATACGCTGCATAGCGAATTGCTGTTGTACTTGTTCCTCGGCCATGATGCCGTCCTCCATTGGTCTTGAATATTGCAGTGTCCAGTCAGGACACCTGTTTGAGTAATTCGTCCAGTTTGCCTGTTTGCTCAATACGGGCAAGGTCGTCGTAGCCGCCAATATGGCGCTCGCCTATCCAGATCTGAGGCACCGTGCGACGGCCGCTCTTTTCCATCATTTCCCGGCGCAATTCTGGACGCGAATCGACGCCAATATCCTGGTAGGCCACGTTCTTACTGTCGAGCAGGAAGCGCGCTCGCATGCAATAGGGGCAGAAACGAGTGGAATACATAACCACGGCGGGATGCGTTGACATCAGCCGTTGCTCACAACCGGGAGCTGCAGACTGTTCCACTCCATCATGCCACCGCGCATGATGTTCACATTGGCATAACCGTCAGCATTGAGCTTCTTGCCTATGGCCCCCGCAGACTGGCCCATCTTGCACACCAGGACAATGGGTTTGTCACGATAATTTTCCAACAGTCCCGTATTCGCCATCAGCTTACTGCTGGGAATATGCATGGCATCGGCGATGTGTCCTGCACGGAAGTCCGCCGTGTCGCGCATGTCGACGAACACACCCTGCTCGGCATTGATCAAATTGATGGCCTGTTGTGGTGTCAGTGATGTTCCGGATTTACGCGTCTCATGCATAAACAGCATCACCACCACAGCGAGCAAGGCCGCCGCCAGTAGCCATTGCTGGGCGAGGAATTCTAGAAATAGTGCCATGATATTGTCGGTCTCAGGGCGACATTGCCGCCGGGATGTTTCGCGAACCCACCCGAAATCATAAACCGGGGGTGCTGCCAAAAGCCCGCAAGTATACAGGCTCATGGGTCGGGCAACCAGCCCCGGAAGGCGCGCCGTCACTGGCCTGCACGCTCGCGCGCCTGGGCCATGCAAGGGACTGCGAGACAGGGTAAAATGCCCGCCTGCAGTAGCCACACCAACCACTGGATACCCTATGAGCGACAGCCTTAAACGACCCACCGTACTGATCATCCTGGACGGTTGGGGTTACCGGGAGGAATCCCGGGACAACGCCATTGCCAATGCGGCAACCCCCGTATGGGATCGCCTCTGGCAACAGGCGCCGCACACGCTGGTGTCCGGTTCCGGTTTGGATGTGGGCCTGCCGGCCGGGCAAATGGGCAACTCCGAGGTGGGACACATGAGCCTTGGGTCTGGCAGGGTGATCTATCAAAGCATTACCCGTATCGACCAGGCTATCGCCGATGGCAGCTTTAATGACAACCCCGCCTACACCGCCGCCATTGACAAGGCGATTGCCGGCGGTGGGGCAGTACACCTGTTCGGCTTGCTTTCTCCCGGTGGCGTGCACAGCCATGAGGAACAGATTTTTGCAGCAGCGCGCCTGGCAGCTGCACGCGGTGCCAAGCGCGTTTATCTCCATGCTTTCCTCGACGGTCGCGACACGCCACCGCGCAGCGCCGGACCTTCCCTGGAAAAAGCCGAACAGCTTTTTGCGCAATTGGGTTGCGGGCGTGTGGCAAGCATCTGCGGACGCTATTACGCCATGGATCGGGACAATCGCTGGGAACGGGTTGAGCCAGCGTACCGGTTGCTGACCGAAGGCGCCGCCGAACATCGTGCCGAGAGCGCCAGCGCCGGACTGCAAGCGGCCTACGCGCGGGGGGAAAACGACGAGTTTGTGCTGCCCACGGCGGTGTGCCCCCCAGGGGAGCCTGCTGCTGTTGTCGCTGACGGAGATACGGTACTGTTCATGAACTTTCGCGCGGACCGGGCCAGGGAGATGACACGCGCTTTTGTCGACGACGATTTTGATGGCTTCGAACGTCGCACCCGTCCGCGCCTTGCCGGCTTTGTCACCACCACCGAGTACGCGGCCGATATCGACGCCGCCTGTGCCTTCCCGCCAGAATCACTGAAGAACGTTCTGGGAGACTACATTGCACAGCAGGGCATGACGCAATTGCGCATCGCCGAGACAGAAAAATACGCCCATGTGACCTTCTTTTTCAGCGGCGGACGCGAGGCACTTTTCCCGGGGAAGACCGGGAGCTTATTCCCTCGCCGAATGTGGCCACCTACGACCTGAAACCGGAAATGAGCGCATACGAGGTCACCGACAAGCTGGTCGCCGCTATCCAGTCCGGTAAGTACGACCTGCTCGTTTGCAATTATGCCAACGGCGACATGGTGGGGCACACCGGCGACTACGAGGCCGCCATCAAAGCAGTGCAAACGCTGGACACCTGTCTTGGCCGGGTTGAACAGGCACTACTTGAGGTCGGTGGGCAGGCTCTGGTCACCGCGGATCACGGCAACTGCGAGCAAATGATGGATTATGCATCGGGACAGCATCATACCCAGCATACAACGGAGCTGGTTCCGCTGGTCTACATTGGCAATGACCCGGTGACGCTGGATCCGCAGGGCGGCATTCTGGCAGACATCGCCCCGACCCTGCTGGGGCTGATGGGCCTGGACCAGCCCGATGAGATGACGGGCCGCGACCTGGCTGGAAAAAACTCCTGAACCGTCACCCGGCAGCCGCGCCTGCAACGCTGACCAGGTTGCGCCTGTTCAGCTCGGCAACGCTGGTATTGCTACTGTGGTTGGCGGTCGCGCTTCCCCGGGCGGCACTGGCCCAGTCCGATGAAGAGAAAGCACGCGCGGACCTGCAGGCCCTGAAGACCGAGATTGCCCGCATCAATCAGGGAGATCGGCAGCGCCAGCAAGCGCCGCGATACCCTGCAAAACCAACTGCGCGAAGCTGAAGAAGAAGAAGCCCGCATTACCCGCGACATCAATCGAGCCCGGGAGGCCAGTGCCAACCAACGTGCGGAGCTGACAACCCTGCAACAGGAGAAAGCACGCCTTGAACAGGCGCGCGACGAGCAACAGTCGCGAATCGCGGTAGAACTGCGAACGGCCTGGCAGATGGGCCAGCAAGGGCAGATCAAGGTACTGCTCAACCAGGAAAGTCCCGACACCGTTGCCCGGGTAATGACCTACTACCGTTACTTTTTCCGCGCGCGCAACGACTTGCTTAACACCTTCCGCGAAACCCTGCACAAGCTGCAGCGCACGGAACAACGGATCGCAACCACCCTGCGCGAACTGCAGGAACGCGAAGCCAGTCTTGCACAGCAACAGCGCAACCTGGTGGCAGCGCAGGAAAAACGCCAGCTGGCGGTGGCCCAGCTCAACGCGAGCATCCAGGACAAGGGTGAAGAGCTCAAGCAGCTGCAGGCAGACCAGGCAAAACTGCAGCAACTGCTCGACGCAATTCGCGAGGCCGTGGTCAACCTGCAGGTCCCTGATAACGTCCAGCCATTCAAGGCAGCGCGCGGAAAAATGCCCTGGCCGGTGCCGGGCCGCGCCAGCGCCCGCTTTGGCAACCCGCGCAACCAGGGCAAGATGAGCTGGCAGGGGGTTACTATTCCGGCCAAGGCGGGTACGCCAGTCAAAGCCATTCACCACGGTCGAGTCGTTTATGCGGACTGGCTGCGCGGCATGGGCCTGCTGCTCATCATCGATCACGGCGAAGGCTATATGAGCCTGTATGCGCACAATCAGAGCCTGCTGCGGGAAGTGGGCGAGTGGGTTACCGCAGAGACACCGATCAGCACGGTGGGCGACAGCGGGGGCCAGTCGAGGCCAGCGCTATATTTCGAAGTTCGCGAAAAGGGAAAACCGGTGAATCCGGCCCGCTGGTGTCGCCAATGAGCCGACACTGCCCAGCATGTCGCCACTTGGCCACGATCGCCGGCTTTGGGTTACACTTGCCCCCTATTGATTGAGAACAGGCTCCGGCCCACTGGCGGTACCCATGCGTTGCTTCACTTTGTCCAAATCACTGCTGTCCCTGGCGGCAGCCACTTGCCTGGCATTACCGACCCAGGCCGCCATCGAAGAACAGGGCCAACTCCCGCTGGAAGAACTGCGCACCTTCGCTGACGTCTATAATCAGATCCGCGTTGGCTACGTGGAAGATATAGACGACAGTACACTGCTGGAATACGCCATCCAGGGCATGCTGATGGGACTGGACCCACACTCGGTCTACCTGACGCGGGAAGCGTTCGAAGGCCTGCAGGAAGCCACCAGTGGTGAGTTCAGCGGGCTGGGTCTGGAAGTAGGAATGGAAGACGGCTATGTGAAAATCATCGCCCCCATTGACGGCTCTCCGGCTGCAGAGGCCGGCCTGCAAAGCGGTGACATCATTCTCAAACTCGGTAAAGCACCGGTCAAGGGTATGAGCCTGAACGAGGCCATTGACATGATGCGAGGACCGGTGGGCAGCGAAATTGAACTGAGCATCGGACGGCCCGGGGAGAGCCAGCCCTTTGAAGTCACCCTGGTTCGCGATGTCATTCGCGTGGCCAGCGTGCGCCAGCGCTGGCTGGAGCCCGGCTACGGTTACATTCGCATCGCCCAGTTCCAGAGTTCCACCGGTGAAGACGTAACCAGGGCCTTGTCCAAGCTCATGCAGGAGCAGGCGTTAAATGGACTGGTTCTCGACCTGCGCAATAACCCCGGCGGCGTGCTGCGCTCCAGCGTGGATGTGGCCAGCTTGTTTATGGATGGCGGCAAGGTCGTTTACACCGAGGGCAGACTGCCAAATTCTGATATGGACTTTGAGGCCGAGCCCGCCGATGCGACCTCAGGCACGCCCCTGGTGGTACTGATTAACTCGGGCTCAGCCAGCGCTTCCGAGATCGTCGCCGGCGCCCTGCAGGATCATCATCGTGCCGTGATCATGGGCACGCGCAGCTTTGGCAAGGGCTCGGTGCAAACCGTACTGCCCATTTCGGACTCGCGCGCGGTCAAGCTGACCACTGCGCTGTACTTCACGCCCAACGGCCGTTCAATTCAGGCCGAGGGCATTGAGCCGGATATCGAGGTGGAGCGCGCACGCGTAACCGCTTACGATAATCGTCGCCGGGTCACTGAGGCGGACCTCTCCGGCCACCTGGACAATATCAACGGCGACGCCGAAGCCAAAGACAAGAAACCTGCCAGCGCGTTGCTGAGCCGGGACAACCAACTGTACGAGGCCCTGACCCTGCTCAAGGGCCTGAACGTGCTAGGGATGCGTGATAAAAAGACCAATGAAAAAGGGAGCGCGGCACAGGGCGAATCCTGACCGCTGCGACATACCTGCAATGCCGGGCCTGGCTGCCTGGCTGCTGCTAGCAATTTTTTCACCCGGAGCCGGGGCGTCCGGCCACTGGAGTGACTCCTGTGCCAGTGTTCCGCCAGCAGGCCTTGCAGCAAAGGACCCGCGGGGCACCGTGGTATTGATTATCGACGACCTCGGTTACCACTATGGCATCGGCATGGACATGGTCGCGCTGCCCGGCAAAGTTAACCTTGCAGTCCTTCCCCACACTCCCTACTCCGCAAAGTTGGCGCACGCCGGGCATCGGGCAGGCAAGGAAATTATGCTGCATGCACCCATGAGTAATTCCGGCGGCATGCCGCTGGGACCCGGCGGGCTTACGCCAACACTCTCCGAAGACAGCGTTTGCCCGAACACTGGAAGACGACATTGACGCCATTCCACACGTACGCGGAATCAATAATCATATGGGTAGCGAACTGACCACCATGCCGCAGCAAATGGCCTGGGTGATGGAAACGTTGCTGCGCCGCGAGCTGTACTTTGTTGACTCGCGCACCAGCCCGAGGACCATCGCAGGGAAAACCGCTGACCAGTTCGCCGTGCCCTACCTTTCACGGTCCGTATTCCTCGACAACGAGGCAACAAAAGAGGCTATTGGCAGGCAGTTCCGGGCGCTGGTCAGGCGGGCAGAGCACAAGGGACTGGCCGTGGGCATTGGTCACCCCTACGCGGCAACAGCAGATTACCTGAGGACAGCGCTACCCGCACTGCGATGCCGCGGTATTCGCCTGGCGCTGGTGTCCGAGGTACTGCAGGAATCGGGGGACTTGCCTGACACGGCGGCACCGCCGCTGGATGATTACAGCCCCGCGTCAGAGCCGGACTTCAATACCGTGCTTGGCCATATAAGCCTTGGCCTCGGGGACCGTGTACTCCCCGAAGTGAAAAATACTGGCAGCGAGCACGGCATCGGCTCCGCCCAGGGTAATACCTTCTACCAGATGATCCAGGTTACCCACTCCCCCTGAAGCAATCACGGGAATTTCCACGGCATCGGTAATAGCGCGGGTTACACCCAGTTCAAAGCCATTTCGGGTGCCGTCGCGATCCATACTGGTGAGCAGGATTTCACCGGCGCCCAAATCCGCCATTTTACGCGCCCAGGCCACGGCATCGATGCCGGTGGGTTTACGGCCGCCATGGGTAAAAATCTCATACCTTGGCTCGCCATCCACATCATCCACACGCTTGGCATCGATCGCGACGACAATACACTGGGAGCCAAATCGCGCGGCGGCGTCACTTACCAGCTCGGGATTGTGGATCGCGGCGGTGTTAATGCTGACTTTGTCCGCCCCGGCATTAAGCATGGTACGAATATCCTGAACGGTGCGAATGCCGCCACCCACAGTAAGCGGTATGAATACATTCTCGGCAATTTGCTCAACCGTATGCACGGTCGTCTCGCGACCTTCGTGGCTGGCGGTGATGTCGAGAAAAGTGACCTCGTCCGCGCCCTGTTCGTTGTAGCGCATCGCGATTTCTACCGGGTCCCCGGCATCGCGAATATCAACAAAATTGACGCCTTTCACCACGCGCCCGTTCTCAACATCCAGGCAGGGGATAATGCGCTTGGCCAGGCCCACCGGACTCAGGCTCCGTCGCCGTCGCAAAGGCGCTGGGCCTCAGCCACGTCCAGGGTGCCTTCATAGATGGCACGCCCGGTTATCGCCCCGCAAATGCCCTGGTCGGCAACCGCCTTGAGGGCGCGAATATCATCCATGTTGGTAATCCCACCCGACGCAATAATGGGAATGGAGGATGCATGCGCCATGGCCAGGGTCGCTTCCACGTTCACCCCCTGCATCATTCCATCACGGGCAATGTCGGTATAAACAATGGAGGACACCCCGTCTGACTCAAACTGCCTGGCCAGGTCTGTTGCTTTGACCCCGGATACCTCTGCCCAACCGTCTGTCGCTACCAGGCCATCTCTGGCATCCAGGCCGACAATGACCTTGCCCGGAAAGGCTCGGCAGGCCTCACCAACAAATGCGGGGTCCTTAACTGCACTGGTGCCGATGATCACGTAGCTCACACCTGCCCTGACATAATGCTCAATGGTTTCCAGGTTGCGGATGCCGCCGCCAATCTGTACCGGCAGGTTCGGGTAGGCAGCGGCAATCGCCGTGACCACGCCGCCATTGACCGGCTCGCCGGCAAAGGCACCGTTGAGGTCGACAAGATGAAGGCGACGGCATCCGGCGTCGACCCAGCGCGCGGCCATGGCCACCGGGTCGTCCGAAAATACGGTGCTGTCGTCCATGAGGCCCTGGCGCAATCGCACGCACTGGCCGTCTTTCAAGTCAATCGCGGGGATAATCAGCATTGGCCGTTCCAACTCAGGAAGTTTTTAAGTAATTGCAAACCCGCAGTATGGCTTTTCTCCGGGTGAAACTGGGTGGCGAAAAGGTTGTCCCGGGCCAGGGCGGCGTCAGCACTGACGCCGTAGTCCAGGGCGCCCGCTACCAACGTGCGGTCCCGTGCGTCTACATAGAAACTATGCACAAAGTAAAACCGGGTCTGGTCAGCAATACCCTGCCAAAGGGGATGTTCACGTACCTGCCGTACCTGGTTCCAACCCATATGCGGGACCTTGAGCCGGTTACCCTGCGCGTCAGTCAGAGGGTTACCGAAATAGCGCACCTCGCCCGGGATCAGGTCCAGGCAATCCACCCCGCCGTTTTCCTCGGAGTGGGTCATCAGCGCCTGCATGCCGACGCAAATTGCCAGCACCGGCTTGCGCTGCTCCAACAGCGCCTCAGCCAACAACTGGTCGCACTCAAGTCGGCGGATCTCAGCCATGCAGTCACGCATGGCCCCCACACCCGGGAAAACCACCCGGTCTGCACGGCGAATCTGCGCGGCGTCATGGGTGACCAGCACTTTGTCTGCGCCCACATGTTCGAGCGCACTGGCGACAGAATGCAGGTTGCCCATGCCGTAATCGATGACGGCAACTACACCACTCATTGCAATGTCCTAGAGTACGCCTTTGGTAGACGGGGTGACGCCTGCCATACGCGGATCTTCTGCCAGTGCCATGCGCATGGCACGGCCAAAAGCCTTGAACACGGTCTCGGCCTGGTGGTGTGTGTTATCGCCGCGCAGGTTGTCCACATGCAGGGTGACCTGGGCGTGATTGACAAACCCCTGGAAGAACTCCATGAACAGGTCCACGTCGAAACCACCCACGGCGGCGCGCGTGAAGGGCACGTTGAACGTCAGCCCGGGGCGCCCGGAAAAATCGATGACCACCCGTGACAGCGCTTCATCCAGCGGGCAATAGGCATGGCCATAACGCATGATCCCTTTCTTGTCGCCCACCGCCTGGTTAAACGCTTGTCCCAGGGTGATGCCGATATCTTCAACCGTGTGGTGGTCGTCGATGTGCAGGTCACCCACTGCCTTGATATCAAGATCGATCAGGCCGTGGCGGGCAATCTGTTCCAACATGTGCTCGAGAAACGGGATGCCTGTATCCAGCGCTATGGCGCCGGTGCCGTCGAGGTTTACCGCCGCAGTAATCTGCGTTTCCAGCGTATTGCGTTCAACTGTGGCCTTGCGCTCAGCCATGGTCACTCCAAGTGATTCCGGATTCAGGGACCGCCCCCGAAAGGGGGCACATTATAGGGCAACAAACCATTGATTTCACTGGCGGAATTACCGCACTGGCAACACCTCGCCGTGCGCCTTACCAAGTGTGTCGTTCCCTGCTACCCTGCCCCCAATCTGCCCGAAAGCCGGGCGCAAGCCAACCCGGGAAGCCCAGCACACAGTGTCCAAGCAGTTTGCCCAACGCGTCCTCGATTGGTACGACCTGCACGGTCGCCACGATCTGCCCTGGCAAACCGACACCACACCCTACCGGGTGTGGGTATCGGAAATCATGCTCCAGCAAACCCAGGTCAAAACCGTCATACCCTACTTCCAGCGCATGATGGCGCAGTTTCCCACCGTGGAGGCGCTTGCAGCGGCTCCCGAGGATGAGGTGTTACACCTGTGGACAGGTCTGGGCTACTACGCCAGGGCACGCAATCTGCACAAGGCGGCAAAGTACGTTAGTCAGGACTTGTCGGGGCAATTCCCCGACACCCTCGAAGGTTTGCAGGCACTGCCAGGCGTGGGCCGTTCCACAGCAGGCGCCATACTCAGTATCGCCTACCGCAAGCGCGCCAGTATTCTGGATGGCAATGTCAAACGCGTGTTGGCACGCTACCGCGCAGTTGCTGGTTGGCCGGGCAAAAGCGCAGTGCATGACCAGTTGTGGACAATAGCAGAGACACTAACGCCACAGGCGCGTTGCGCCGACTACACCCAGGCGATGATGGACCTCGGCGCGACGTTATGTACACGCAGCTCACCGCGCTGCGCGGAGTGTCCACTTGACAACGACTGTGAAGCCCATGCCACGGGTCGCCAGCTCGAGTACCCCGGCAAAAAACCGAAAAAGACGCTGCCGACCAGACAGACACGCTTCCTGATGATATGCGGGCCCGGCGGCGAGCTGCTGCTGGAAAAGCGTCCCCCTACCGGGATCTGGGGCGGACTCTGGTGTTTCCCGGAGGCAGTTGACCTCGCACCCGAGAGCCATTGCTTCGGCCTGACCGGGCTGGAGCCCCGTGACATAGAAAGATGGCCGGTGTTTCGCCATACTTTCAGCCACTATCACCTGGATATAGAACCGATGCTGGCAAAACTGCCAAGCCACCCGGAGCAGGTCATGGATGCTGACCGACAGCTCTGGTATAACGTGCGCCAGCCCCCGCAAATAGGCCTGGCAGCCCCCGTTGTTGGGCTGCTGGCGCAACTCGCCGACAACCAGCAGGCAAAGGAGTAAGCATATGCCCCGCATGATTTTTTGCAAAAAGTACCAGGAAGAGCTGGAAGGCCTGGATGCCCCCCTTATCCCGGACCCAAGGGCCAGGAAATTTTCGACAACGTGTCCAGGCAGGCATGGCAGGACTGGCAGGCCCACCAGACTATGCTTATCAATGAGAAACACCTGTCGCTGGCGGACCCCGATGCCCGCAAGTACCTGCAGCAGGAAATGGACAAGTTCTTTGCCGGCGAGGACTACGACAAGGCCGAGGGCTATGTACCTCCTTCGTCATAGAAGCTGTCAGGGAGTCGTCCCAGGCGCCTCTTGACTAGAAAGGGTCATACGGGTTTAATACGCGCCTCTCGCATTTCGCGACCTCGCCCGGATAGCTCAGTTGGTAGAGCAGGGGATTGAAAATCCCCGTGTCGGCAGTTCGATTCTGTCTCCGGGCACCATTTATGGAAAAAGCCTCGCTCAATATAGCGGGGCTTTTTTATGGTTCATCGCATATTAGCGGGGAGTGGCCGGGAATTGTCATTTGCTGCCAAGCGGACATCACGAATGGAGTAAGCCTTCCCTGGTTGGAAACAAACCCCCACGCCCTTGGAAGGCTTACCCCATTCGTGCTGTCCTCCCCTCATTTCGACTCGACTATCCATTACCTAAACTCTCCGTGACGCGCCAAAGCCGTCGCTGAAGTGCCTGAACAGCCCGTCTTGTACACGCGTCCCTGCGGGATCCCCTCGCTCGGTCACGAGCCTTAAAGCGCTTCGCTGTCTCGTGCCTCTCCCTCGGCGCGCACTTGCAACGGACAGTTCAGCCGCTTCACCGACTCCTCCCAGAGCGCGCTAATGGTGGCTATATGATCGATCCTGTGGCTTCACCGCTGGTGAGGCGGGAGAGAGGCTGAAATCATCGTTGCAAATCACCCGCCGAAGGAAGATGCGAGACAGTGCTTTTCTGGCTCGCAACTGAGTGAGGGAACCCCGGCGGGGCGAGGTGATAAGACGGTGATTTCAGGCACTCTCCCGGCGACTTGGAACATCACAGGGAGTCCAGGTAGTGGATAGTCGAGTCGAAATGGAAGAAGACCGCTGTGATCGTGGTATACCCCCGGAAGATCGTCAAAAGTGGGTTCGATCTACCGGGGGTATACCACGATCACAGTGGCCGCATTTCAGGATGGAACATTCCCTGGCTGTTCCCCGCTAATGCGCGAAGAACCTTTTTTATGCATGCCGCCACAGCGTGTCGTCACCGGAGCGCCGGCCGCCGGAGCGCCGGCCGGTTCGATTCTGTCCCCGGGCACCGTATATAGAAAAAACCTCGCTCAGTATGGCGGGGCTTTTTCTATGCATGCTGCTTTCGCGTGTCTACATGCTCATGGCCGTTCGTAGCTGTAATACTTCCCCGAACAGCATCGACTTTCAACGTTCAAAAGCAGCACAATAGGCGTCACCACTGACCAACCCGCTACCACCGAATACGGAGCCCGGACTTGGACCAAACAGAAGAAGTACTCAGATCACTGCGACGGGTTATCCGCGCCACCGACCTGCACTCAAAGCACCTGGCCAAGACCAGTGGGCTCACTGCGCCACAGATACTCCTGCTGCAGGCTATACGCAACCACGAAGGGGGGACCATCGGCGAACTGGCCAACAATGTCAGCCTGAGCCAGGCGACGGTGACCAGCATTATGGATCGGCTGGAAAAGCGCGGGCTGGTCCAGAGAGAGCGGTCTACTGTCGACAAGCGCAAAGTCCATGCGTGCCTCACGGACGAGGGCCTGGAGACGCTGAAAAACGCGCCCAGGCCTTTGCAGGACGAATTTGCCCGTCAGTTCAACGACCTGCAGGAATGGGAGCAAACCATGATACTGGCGGCGCTGCAGCGCGTTGCCTACATGATGGATGCAGAGCACATCGATGCATCACCGGTGCTGGATGTGGGCATCCTCGACCGCCATACCGACACGAGCAAGAAAGACTGAGCCCACCCAGCCACCACTGCGGCCCTGCCTGAGAGCGGGCACAAAAAAGGCTCTTCGCGCATTAGCGTGGTGGAGCAAGTGAATGCTCCAGGTTGCCAAGCGGACATCACGAATGGAGTAAGCCTTCCCTGGTTGGAAACAAACCCCCACGCCCTGGGAAGGCTTACCCCATTCGTGCTGTCCTCCCCTCATTTCGACTCGACTATCCATTACCTGGACTCTCCGTGACGCGCCAAAGCCGTCGCTGAAGTGCCTGAACAGCCCGTCTTGTACACGCGTCCCCGCGGGATTCCCTCGCTCGGTCACGAGCCTTAAAGCGCTTCGCTGTCTCGTGCCTCTCCCTCGGCGCGCACTTGCAACGGACAGTTCAGCCGCTTCACCGACTCCTCCCAGAGCGCGCTAATGGTGGCTATATGATCGATCCTGTGACTTCACCGCTGGTGAGGCGGGAGAGAGGCTGAAATCATCGTTGCAAATCACCCGCCGAAGGAAGATGCGAGACAGTGCTTTTCTGGCTCGCAACTGAGTGAGGGAACCCCGGCGGGGCGGAGTGATCAAACGGTGATTTCAGGCACTCTCCCGGCGACTTGGAACATCACAGGGAGTCCAGGTAATGGATAGTCGAGTCGAAATGGAAGAAGGCCGCTGTGATCGTGGGTTACCCCCGGAAGAGAGTCAAAAGGGGGTTCGATCTACCGGGGGTAACCCACGATTACAGTGGCCGCATTTCAAGATAGAACATTCTCTGGCTGTTCCACGCTAATG
>CAWJQW010000002.1:0-158147 GCA_963845135.1 uncultured Gammaproteobacteria bacterium
AGCGGAAATCAACTAGCTCCTGCACCATCTCAGCAAATGTTACCGACAGGCTTTTTGCGATATGGGTTGCCGAAAACAAAAAGCGTCATCATCTATCTGGAAGTGCGCGGTTGCGGTGGACGTATTTCCCCCCACCCAAGCATTGATAGGGTTGGCAGACCAATACTTTAACCATCCTTTGGCCTGATCTTGAGATATCTCGGAGACTTGACGAAAATTATCGGGCAAATCAGACAGTAAAACCCGCCGCCGCTGAAGGACGTCGAAACTCTTCATCGCTAGCGCTTCTATCGAAGGCGGGTTGATAAAGCCGTCGGGCTCGATAAACGCCTCCAGCAGCACGAGCTTGAAAGACTTGGTCAAATTGGTTGTTTCTAGTTCCCTCAGAAAATCCTCATATATCTAAAGGCATTCTGTTTCCTCTTCTCCGATCCTGCTCATCGTTCAGCAACAGGCAAACCATTGTCCGTAATCCTTGCGGATGGTGTCGGCACTGCCCCCTACACGATAGAACTCTGCGAGGGAAGGCCGCCGATCAAGGGATTCCTTCAGATTACGGTATATCTCTACTTGCTTATCGCCTTTTGTAGCGATAAGCTGCTCCATGAAATCTATAGACTCAAGATCGTAGTTCACAAAACAACCAGGCGGCAGGTCTAGAGTTTTCTTCCGTACATCGTCGATAAACGATTTACGATCATTTGTTGTTACTCCCAATTTGAAAAGCGCTTCCGGCTTCTTGAAAAAGCTAACATGGTTTCCGATGAAATCTAGAACAACCAGTTTCTCTTTCCTGTATCCGATACTATTTCTAATCCCCGCCCAAGTTGTTGCAGGAAAATAATCTTCGATTCTGTAGGTCGCAGCATCAATACGGTATCGATGGCGGGAAGATCAATACCTTCATTAAACAGGTCTACCGAGAAAATCACCTCTAAGCTCGCCTTTTTCCAGTAGAGATAGCGCCTCATTTCGACGCATCTCGGATTCTGAGTGAACTGAAGCGGAGCGAACACCTTGCCGATTGAAGTAGTCCGCCATAAAGTCGGCATGCTTTATTGATATGCAAAATGCAAGAGTCCTACTTTGATGCTTCTCTTGCCACTGCCTGAAGTTATGTCGCGCTCTGGCATTGGTTGCCAGTTGGTTTTCGAGTTGCTTTTCGTCAAACTTACCGTTGCGCCAAGTAATCTCTTGATAATTTATTCATCGGCAATGCCATAGTATGTGAAAGGGACAGAAGATTTTTGACTCAATACCGTCAAAAAGATCCTTCAAATACACAAGATTGTCATCACACAACGCTAGTATGTCTGATTGATCAGTACGTTCCGGTGTGGCTGTCAGTCCCAAAAGAAATCTTGGGTCGAAATGACTTAGCAGCTGCTGATAGGTTCGAGCCGCTGCGTGATGAAATTCGTCTACAATGATGTAGTCGAAATGCTCTCGACCGAATAGGTTTAGGTGTCTAGTTCGCCCTAGTGTCTGCACGGAAGCGAAAAGCATATCAACATTTAGTTCTTTTTCTTGACCGTTATAACGACCCACTTTCACATCGGGTCTAATCCTGACAAACGTTTCCTCCGCCTGCCTAAGAATTTCCTCTCTATGCGCTACGAAGAGGACGCGCTTGGCATTAATACGCTGGCTATCGAAGGCCGATAGCCAAGTCTTTCCTAAGCCCGTTGCCAAAACGACCAGGCCGCGCCTAAAGCCCTGCTCTCGCGAGCTGGCTAGCGCCTCAAGTGCTTCTGCTGGATTGCATTAGGCTGGGGTGGGGGCTCCTCTCTTCTTGCCCAGGCTCAGTCGCTGGCGGAGCTTTGGTGGCATCCGGAATACGCTTGATGTATTCGTCAATCCATTGATGTGACAACGCTTTACACGAAGGGTTGGCATATAGCGTTTCATATTCACTTAGGATGTGGGAAAAGCGTTCCTGGTCGTCGGCTTGATCGACCTTAAGGTTCCACTCCAGCCCGCTAACCAATGCTGCATGACTGAGGTTGCTGGAACCAATAAAGGCACAGCCCTCACTATCCCCGGCTATTTCACCACGAGTAAACAAGTATGCTTTCATATGAAAGCTCGTCTTACCCTGGCTTTCGAATACTTTTACATCAGCGCCTTGCTCCTGAAGCAGCATTAGGTATCTCAGCGCCTGCGGATCCGTGACACCCAGGTAGTCTCCGGTGAGCATTCTGACCCGAGCACCTCGCTCGAGAGCATCCTCTAGCGCAGTCTGTATAAGACGAACGCCTGTCATGCGAATGAAGGCGGTAGCGATCGCTATATCATCCGCGTGGTTAATCGCCTCCAAGAGACTGGGTAGAAAGGGATTGTCTCCTCCGACAGTGAGAGCCGTATCGGGAAATTGGCTCACACCAGCTCTCCGCGTTTACGAATAATGGCGTAAACCCATTTTTGGGGCTGGCCACGTAGCATCGTTTCGGACTCCCAGATTTCCAGAATTTCAGCATCCTGAGAAATTTTTCCAGAAAGAGACTAAGCGAATGCATCGTATGGTTCGTGAAATGTCGCCCTCGGTCATCAACCGAAGCTGATTCCCCCCACTTGAACGACATATAGGCGACTGCTTGGTCCTTCAGGCCCGCCAGTATCCTTTGAATAACATCTTGCAGTTGGCCTTGCGGACAGTGCAATAAGCTTGCAGAAGCCCAAACACCATCAAATTCCTCTTTATAGTCAATCTGTTGAAACGACTTCACCGCCACAGGATACCCTGTAAAAGCACTCGCCCATGCCGCAATTTCTGCGCTTCCATCCACCGACGTCACGTTATAGCCCATTTCCCGAAAGGCTTTGCTATCTCTACCCGACCCACACCCCAGATCGAGGATATGCGCCCCGGGCGAGAGATGCTCTAGAAAAGGCTGATATAGATCACCTACATCAAATTCACTGGTTTCTTCACAGTACTCCATGGCGTTGGTTGAATAATAAGCCAACTGTCTCTTGCCCGGGCTTCATACTGTTCTACTAAGGGGATGTCGGCCGGCGCCCATTTCACATCAGCTAGCTGATCAATTTCTAGCCAACGGAGCTCATCATGATCAACTAACTCGAAGTTCGCCAGCCGTATGCTCGACCTCATAGCCCAGCAAGCGAACGACTTTTTCCCCATAGTCGTAGACACTTTCACCAATATAGGCGCCTACTCTGGAGCCGATACTGAATTCCTCAGTTAGCTCCCGCTCTAGGCACGTCCTCTGGAGCTTCATCTTCCTCAAGCTTGCCGCCTGGGAACTCCCAGTATCCCTCAAGGTGCTTTCCTGGCCCTCGACGGGCCGCCAAAACCTTGCCGTCTTTAACAATTAGTGCGGCGGTTACGTCAATTATTGTCTTAGTCACGTAGTTAGCTCGTTTTACGGTCATTGTTGCTCTAGACTCCTATGTATTCCTCACCAACACCACACATTAACAGCACCAATAAGCATGACGACGACCTTCTCCCCGCTAGGGTAACCATGACAAGCATGAGATTACCCCTACCCAACATTGCTAATCACTGGCCGTAAACCTCCAGCCCCTCCCCATACGGATTATTCGGGCTGTTTTGGTACGGGCTGCCGGCACCATAGGGGTTGTTGATCGACTCGCTGGAATAGGGGCTGCCGTAGCGCCCATACGGGTTGGAAGTGGAGTCGGGATCATACGGATTGCTGCTCAGCTTGCCCCGGTAGTTGCCCTGGCTGTCGCGAAGCTTGGGCGCGTCAGTGGCGTAAGGGTTGGTGGCCGACTTTGAGCTGTAAGGGCTCCCATAGGCGCCGTAGGGGTTGTTGATACTGTTTGCGTTGTAAGGGCTGCCCGCACCATTCGGATTCGACGTGGAATTCGGGTTGTACGGGTTGGCGCTATAGTTTCCCAGGTACTCATCGCTCCATGAGCATGGGGCAATCAGCAGCAGGAACGCTGCCATTGTCGAAAGTCGTGTCATCGTCTTCTCCGCTAGTTTTCTGTCCGCGATCGTTACGCGGGTGGAGGTGGAGTTGTACATGATAGGAGCTATGATTTATCTGTATAGGATGTATGCACGTACACGTACAGTTTTCAAGCGGGTGAGTGGATGGCAAATTCGCTTCTGCGAAGGGTAAGCGGTAACATAAGCATTGTGCAGAAATCCTGCATCACATCAATTTCAATACCCTGAATTCTATTTACTATCATCCTGCACTCTGGCGGGCCGGTTGCGGCCGCCTATGGAGAACTGATGAGTTACGACATTATTGGCGATATACACGGGCATGCGCGGACCCTGGAGGCGCTGCTGGAAAGCTGGGCTATTCGCCCACCCAGGGCACCTGGCGCCACCCTGAGCGCAAGGTGATTTTCCTCGGTGATTTCATCGACAGGGGCCCGCACCAACGGGAGACGCTGGAAATAGTGCGGCCTATGATGGAATAGCGGTCGCGCACTATCGGTGATGGGAAATCACGAATTCAATGCTATTGCCTTTGCCACCGAGTCGGGCCTGGGTGATCACCTGCGCCCGCGCAATAAAAAGAACCTCGAGCAACACGCTGCGTTCCTGCGGGAGTATCCGGCTGATTCGCCGGATCACCAGCGAGATAATTGACTGGTTCAAATCCCTGCCACTGTGGCTTGATCTCGGCGAACTGAGGTTAATACACGCCTGCTGGGACCGTGAACTGACCAAACGTATCGGCGAGGCGTTCGATGGAGCGAGACTGACCGACAATCTACTGAAGCAAGCCAGCACCCGCGGTCGCTGGGAGTACAATGCGCTGGAGACACTGCTCAAGGGCAAGGAAATTCCGCTGCCGGATGGCCACCACTTCATCGACAGCTATGGAACGAAGCGCCACAACATCCGCATCCGCTGGTGGAGCCGAACCGAGCGCACCTACCAGGGCATCTACCTGGGCTCACCGGACTGGGCAACACAAATACCGAATGACGAGATCAGCGGTGATCACGCCATCGATTACGATCATCGGGAACCGCCGGTGTTCCTGGGGCACTACTGGCTGAGCGGCCAGCCCGAGCGCCTGGAGACTAATGTGGCCTGCCTGGATTACAGCGTTGCCAAGAAGAGCGGGGGCAACGCTGCCGGTGAAGCGCGGGGCAAGTTAGTCGCCTACCGCTGGAATGGCGAGCAAATCCTGCGAAATGATGCTTTCGTCTATGTAGAGAGGCAGGAAAACTACGACTCGTCCACCACCGGATAGCAGGCATCTCCCCACAGGGTATTCGGGTTGTCCATCATCAGCTGGATCACATAGGGAACAAGCTTGCCCAGGAAGGCGCGAACAGTCACGCAACTGGTCCCGGTTCACGCTGCTGTTCCAGGTGGCGCCGCCGTGGACCAGCTGATTGCGCAGGGTATACATGCGATCGAGGATAATCGCGAGTACGGTTACGGTCTTATGGCCTGCCAGTGCGCGACTGGCGCTATTGCGGGCCCGCTCAAAGCCCGACTTCCAGTCTTCCTCGGCAATCTTGCCATTGTGGAAATCCCAGAAGGGCTGGTAGACGAAACTGGTTGTCCAGCAGCACCCGGATTGAGCCGGAGAATTCAGACCAGATCAGCTTGTACAGCACGTCGTCCTTGTCGAGGTCCGCAAGCTTTTCCAGGAAGCGCTGAAATAGCTGCTTCTCGTGCGGCCGCTCCTGGTCACCCAGGTCATTGGCATAGGCCGCGTTGAACGCGATCCAGAGAAAGAGGAAGCGACCATCCTGGTCCTCGCACTGCTCCGCCCGGTCGAGCCAGCTCAGCGCGCGGTGCACCCGCAGCGCCAGGTTGGTGGGGTGGTTTTCCCGCTCGGCGCGCTGACGTTCCTTGAGCGATTTGTGGTCCAGCGTCATGTCCCTGCCCGGTTATTGATCCTCCTGGGAGGATATCAGAATCCGGCCACTTTTCAGGCATGACAAAAAGGCCTCTGACCCCTTATATCTCCTTATATCTGTGCTCCGGATTACTACAAAAAACTTACCTCGCAGGCCCTACTGTAGTAGAATACGCACTCAAATCTCCTGAGTACGTAGCGCACGAAATGCCTCTCATTTCGTTGCGTCTCTATGTGTTTTTAAAGGAGATTTTTTTATGAGCAACAAGACAGGATTCTTTGCGTTCTGCAAAGAATGTGATGCCAGGCTGCGTAGCGAGCAGCGACTGGAAAACCACCAAAAGTCGCGCTGCAATGCGCTTGATTGGCCTCGCAAACGCAGGCCCCGGGACCGGGCAGAAAGACGGCCCTGAGAACAGCCTCCCGGGGGCATGGTTTGGCCCCGGGAGTCTTCCTTCACAGACTGACCAATACTTTTTTAGTCGTCATTAAATCAGCATCAAGAGTGAGCCATTGGCTCCACCAACCTGCCGCACCCCGGCAAGGTGGTTCCCGCGAGGGGATGCGGCCTTCACCGGCAAGCAAACAGGTGTCCGCTGCTTTTCCCTTACTGACTCACTCCGATGCCCTGTTCATATGCATTGGAGATTTCACATGAATTGCAAACCCGGCGATATCGCCATTATTACCTGGGACGAGGAACCCGTATTCAGCAATATCGGCAAACTGGTACTGGTGGAGGGGCCGCTGACCTATTGTATTGAGTACGGCCAGGCGTGGTACGTCACTCCCGTCAATTACGGTGACGGATACCTGTTCATCGATATGCTTAAAAACGGTGCTGTGGTTAAACTCTGGCACCCCTGGGAGAATGGTCTCATCCACCCTGACGGGTGGATGAGACCGCTGGAAAATCCTGATGAAGTTCAGCTGGCGAAGGTGCAGCAGGTTAAATCCAACGCGCTACCCGCTAACGCTGAAGAGCATGTCGAAGCGACACCGCGGATATGGCCGTGTGACTGGCCGCTGAAGGCAACTAGAGGCGCACCCTCGACACAGAGGGTGCGCCTTTTTAATGGTTCTTCGCGCATTAGCGTGGTGGAGCAAGTGAATGCTCCAGGTTGCTAAGCGGACATCACAGGGATGTCTAGCAGCGCTTCGGGTGGCTTGAATCACCTGATTGAAGTGGAGAATCACATGGCTTATTTTCTTGCCACACGCTGAGTGATAGAATAGTATCACTTTCATGAAGACTGAATTAGTGACAACCCTGAAGCGCCAGGCGACCAAAATCCTGTCGGAGCTTCATGAATCTAAAGAGCCCGTCCTGATCACTGAGCACGGGAAGCCCTCCGCATATCTCGTCGATTTTGAAGATTTCGAGTCTCTTCAGCGCAGAATGTCAATTCTCGAGGGGATTGCTCGTGGTGAGTCCGCTGCTTTAGAAGGCAGGACCCTGAGCCATGATGAAGCCAAAGCCAAAATGCAGAAATGGCTCAAATAATTTGGACGGAGCCGGCTTTAGCGGACCTGAATGAAATTGCAGAATACATTGCGCTTGAGAATCCTGTAGCGGCGCGGGATCTGGTCCGGCGAGTATTTTCCTCTGTGGGACGTCTCGAGCGACACCCCGCATCTGGTAAGTATCCGGAAGAACTCGAGGGCAAGCGCTATCGGGAGGTGGTATGCGGTCCCTGCCGTGTATTCTATCGTCACTCCCGAGGGCAGGTGTTAATTCTCTTTGTTATGCGCAGCGAACTCCGCCTCCGAAGTTTCTTGCTAGAGGATCGGGATGTTGGGGGCAATTAGTACGCTGGGGCGGTCGGATGCAGCGTTTCTCCCGGCTTGAATCGGTCATTTGGTACCGTGCACAATGCGTTCTTCGACAGAGGCTATAAGCGATGAAAATTCAGTATTTCAAAAGCACTGACACGCTATATATCGAGTTCCGGGCGGCAAACGTAGTTGAAAGTCGCGACCTGGATGAGGATACGGTGATTGATGTCGACGACAGAGGTAACATCGTCGCCATGACGATGGAGCACGCCAGCCAGCGCACCGACGCACCCAACCTCAGCTTCGAGGAAGTAGCCGCCTAGCCCAGCCCCTGCAATATTCACCTCGCCTCATAGCTGTCGCGGTTTACTCACCATAAATATCAAACCGCCTGATATAGGGTTTATCCGGGCTGCCCTTCGACATACCTGGACGCAAGCCCAGCCATCACCTCATAAAAACCAGACATGGTCTCCTGCAGAATTTCCTCGGCACTCTTCACCGTGTCGATGCGCCCTGCCACCTGGCCCGACAGGGGAATGGCCGCTTCCATGTCGCCACCGAAGTACAGCTCGGGAATGCCGACCATGTTCTCCATCACGTTGAACTTGCCCAGAGGCAATAGTGCCTCGGTGCGCTGCGTACGCAGGGCGCGCAGGGCCGGCCGTGATGCCTGGTTAAGAAATACGGTATCGGTTTCCTTCGCCGCCACCACGGCCTGCTTCCAGTTATTGTGCACGGGTGACTCGGCGCAGCTGAGCATGCGCGTGCCCATCTGCACACCTTCTGCGCCCATGGCAAAGGCACCGGCCATGGAGATGCCATCCGATATGCCGCCGGCGGCAATAATGGGCACGTCGACGCGGGAGCGAATCAGCGGCAGCAGCACCATGGTCGATACCGGGCTGGGGTTCTTGAAGCCGCCCCCTTCCCCGCCTTCCACAATCAAACCGTCTACGCCGCAATCGATGGCTTTGAGCGCCATGTCCAGCGTGGGCACCACATGGAACACCTTGATGCCGGCGTCCTGGAATGCGCTGGTGCACACGCCGGGGCTGCCCGAGGAGGTGGTCACAAACTTGATGCCCTGCTCAATCACAAAGTCAATCACGTTGGTGCCCTTCACGTAGGACAGGGCCACGTTCATGCCAAAGGGCTTGTCGGTGAGCGTGTGCATTTTTTCGACTTCGGCGCGGATATTGTCGAACTCGCCGGAGGACGTTTCGATAATGCCCAGGCCACCGGCGTTGCTGACGGCGGCCGCCAGTTGCGCGCGGGCTATCCAGCCCATGGGGGCCTGGACGATGGGGTAGTCGGTGCCGGTCATGCGGGTGACGCGGTTGTCGATTGCTCTTTCAGTCATCTATTACTCCGTTGTTTAAAACGCCTGCGTTCATGCCAATGACAGCATGGTCTCAACGCCGGTGCCCTGCAGCAGGGTATCCACACTGGCGCGATCCGCCCTGGCCACGGTGCGTTGCGACACGTCGTGCCGATGCGCCGGGTTGTGGGGTCGAACCCTACCAGCTGCGACAGCTGCCCGTACAGGGCAGGAACACAATTCACACGGCGGCTATCTTTTGGCACTCTATGTGTCGTGCCCCAAATCATGCATACCGCGCAGGCGCGGCGCTGGAGATAACAATGAAAAAGCTGGCTATCGTTACCGGTGTGCTTCTTATTGTCGCATTGGTCGCCTATAGCCAACGCGCCACCATTGCCGCTCGCATTATGGAGCGCGGCCTGGAGTCGCTGATGGGCGCTGATCGCGTTGCCACACTGGCAGACGGCCTGCACCTGGCGCTTTGTGGTGCTGGCGGCCCATTACCGGCGCCCAAGGCGTCGGGGCCTTGCGTGGCAGTGGTCGCCGGCAAGCAGCTGTACGTGGTGGATGCCGGCACCGATGGCGTGCGCAACCTGACGCGCATGGGCTTCCAGCCCGGCACGATACAGGGTGTGTTCCTCACGCACTTCCACTCGGATCATATCGACGGGCTGGGCGAGATGGGCACCATTCGCTGGGCCGGCGGCGATAATCGCAGCCCGCTGCCGGTTTACGGCCCGGGGGGCGTGGAGCAGGTAGTCAGTGGCTTGAACACAGCCTATGCGCAGGACTTTACTTATCGCAATGAGCACCACGGCGACACCGTCGCGCCGCTAAGCGGCGCCGGCCTGCAAGCCGTGCCGTTTGCCAAACCCGCTATCGGTGCGCTAACCACCGTGCTTGACGACGGCGGGCTCAAGGTTGAAGCCCTGGCGGTTGACCACTCGCCGGTAGAACCTGCCGTGGGCTATCGCTTCAGCTACAAGGGGCGCTCACTACTGATTACCGGCGACACCGTCAAACTGGCCAACATAGAACACTTTGCCCGCGGGGTAGACCTGCTGGTGCACGAGGCGCTGGCCCCCAACCTGGTGGGCATGATGCACGAGGCCGCCGTGAAAACGTCGAATGAGATCATGGCGAAGATTACCCACGACATTCCCGACTATCACGCGAGCCCGGTGGAGGCGGCGGAAACGGCTCGCGATGCCGCCGTGGGCCACCTGCTCTACTACCACATCGTACCGCCGCTGGTCATACCCGGGCAGAAAGCCCTGTTCCTCAATGGTGCGGAGGACATCTTCCCGAATTACACCATCGGTGAGGACGGTGTGGCGTTCTCACTGCCTGCAGACACCGACGAGATCATCAAGGTCAGCGACGGGCTCTAGCGCGCCCGCCTGATCCATCGCTTATTCAAAAGGGCTCTGAGCGCGCACGTCTTTATTCCGTAATAGTTTCAACGCCCTTCAATCCGTTGCCTATACTTTTTCAAACACCGATACCGAAGCCGCTCGCCAGGTAAGTTGTTGTGCCTGGGCGAGCGCGCCAGGAGGTTAACCATGAAAGCCATGTATGCGGCGGCCGCTGTTTTTTTCCTGTCCATTACCTATGCTGGCAACCTCGCCGCAGCCGCGGCCTGCTTTAATCCAAGACTGGTCGAGCAAGGCGTCGTGGTGGAGCAGCGCTACCGGACCGTCGACAAATTTGAGGGTAGCCGAACCATCCTGAACTCCACCCAGAGCATCGTCGGCCGGGAGACGTTCAAGGGCAAGAATGCATTGCTCGCGCGCTCTGAATCAACGGTCAAGGAGGGAGGGAACACCATCACAGTTCACACCGACAGCTATATTCTTGTGCAGAAAGCAAAGAAAGAGGTTAGAAGCCTGGGAGGTGTAGGCCAGTCGTTCATGAACGGTGTCAACCAGGGCACCGCAGAGATCAGCTTCCAGCCTGCAATGCTATTTCGCTACAATGTCAGTCGCGGGCAGGCCCACACACAAAGGCTGAAGGTCACGACAAAAGCCAACGGCCCCATGGGCGGCGGCACTACCTCAATGAAGCAAACCATCACCCGGAAATACCTGGGCAGGCAAGCGCTCAAAGGCCCCCTGGGTACGCGCCAGACCTGCAAGTTCAGGGTCACCACCATCATTAACCAGTTCCTGACACGAACCAAATTTGTCAGCACCGAATGGTATGACGTGAAATCAGGGATGCTGATCAAAGAGTTCAGCCCGGGCGTTACCACCGTGCTGCTAAGAGGCACCATAGACGGCGTGAAGATCTAGCCTGAAAAAACGTTAGCGCCCTGCAAAACGCCGGTTAAGTCTCTCGCGGGGTTTTACCGGGCTCAGCCCAGGCCCTCATAGGCCTGCCAGGTCGCAATACCCTCGGGCCAATCGGCATCAACCGCTTCGCCACTGCTGAAGTTGCGCTTGCGGTCGCCGAGTTTTTCCAGGTAGTCGGCGGTTCTCAGGTAATAGAACATGGAAGTGATGCGCTCCTGGAACTTCCATGCGCCCTCGTGGCGAACATAGGTGTCTGCATAGCGCATGGCCACTAACATGGGCTCGCCCTCGCGAACCATCTCCACGTGCGCATTCACCTGCCCGTGTGCCAGGTTGTCGCTCTCGAGCACAATCACGTGATCATGCGTAAAGTGATTGCTCAACGGCATCCCGGCATAGCGTGACTCGTAAAAGGCAACGACGGCCTCCCGGCCCTCTATCTTCTGCGCGGCACCTACTGCACCAAAGCGCACATCGGGCGCGAAGAGGGCACGCAGGCCGTCCATATCCCGGTCGTCGACCACCCGGCCATAGCCCGCAACCAGGTTGCGAATTTCTTCCCGGTCTTCAATGCGCTGCAGGCGCGCGGCAATGTCTGTCAGCTCTTGCATGGGCTTGTTTCCTTTCCTGCCAGGGCGCTAGTCGATGTCGATGATCAGGTTGCCGTAGCCGTCCACGTGCGCACTCTGGCCCGGCCTGATCACCACCACCGTATCGGGCAGTTGCACCAGTGCCGGCCCGGTGAGTGGTTCTATGACTTCCTCATGGTCGACCTGCCACACCGGCGTGTCAATAAAGTCACCTGACTCGCTCCAGTAGATGGGCCGCATCTGCGTTTTCTGCGCCACGCCCACTGCCTTGCCACGTTGGGCGATTTCCGGCTTGTCCACCAGGCCGCTGGCGCGCAGTTGAAAGCCGGTAATCTCCACGCCGCCCTCGCGGTGGCCGGAGCCTTTACCGAACAGCTCTTCGTAGATAGCACCAAAGTCATCGATCAGCGCGGCGGCATCAGCGTCGGTGAAGGTACCGCCCTTGACGGGCACTTCGACGTCGTGCACTTGCATGGCGTATTTCATGCGCAGGCGGCGGGTCAGGGTGATCTGCTCCGGCGAGAAGCCCTCGCCCTGCAGTTGGCTGAGCGCGCGTTGCTCCAGCGCGCTGAAACCTTCAGAGAGCCTGCTGCTGGAAACCGGCAGCGTCAGTTCGTCGGCATGCTGGTACACGTGCAGGACATCAGCCGTCGCCGCACCGAATGCGGACCACAATGCAGCGGCCCAGGGGAGCGGCACAATGACCCGGCGCAAGCCGGCCTCGCGGGCAACCGCACCCGCATGCACCGGGCCGCCGCCGCCAAAGGCGAAGCAGCAGAACTGGCGCGGATCAAAGCCGCGCATCACGCTCATGCGCCGGATCAGGTCCGCCATTTTCGAGTCAACGATGCGGCTGATCCCGGCGGCGGTTTCATACAGGCCCAGGCCAAGCTGCTCCGCCAGCGCGCCGATCACCGCCCGGGAACGTTCCGGGTCGATCTCCATACGACCGTGCAGGAACCGCTCGGGGTCGAGAATACCCAGCACCACGTCGGCATCGGTCACGGTGGGTTGATCGCCCTTGCCGTAACAGGCCGGGCCCGGGTCGGCGCCCGCGCTTTTGGGCCCGACATTCAGCCGCCCCGACTCATCCAGCCAGGCGATCGAGCCACCACCCGCACCGATGGATTCCACGTCAAACATCGGCAATGCCAGTTCCAGCCGCTGGAACACGGAGGTGAACCGCTCCAGCGGTTCGCCGCCGCGAATCACGCTCACGTCCAGGGTGGTCCCGCCCATATCAGCGGCGATCACGTTGGGCTCGTTTATTCGTTGCGCGAGATATTGCGAGGCGACAATGCCCGCCACGGGGCCTGACTGCACCGTCCGTATCGGCGCCATGCGGGCTTCCCTGCCGGTGATGGCACCGCCGCCGCACTGCGCGAAAAGTACTTCCCGGTCATAGCCACGGGCGCTGGCGCCGTCTTCGATGGCGCTGATATAGCGGCGCATTAACGGGCCGATATAGGCATTCATCACTGCCGTGGTTGAGCGCTCGTATTCGCCCATGCTGCCGACGAGGTCCGAGCCGCAGGTAATAAACAGGTCAGGCGCCTCCTGCGTGGCCAGTTCAAAGGCCCGGCGCTCGTGGCTGTCGTTCCTGATCGACCATAAAAAGCTGATCGCGATAGCCTCGACGCCGGCGTCGACCAGCTGGCGCACGGCCAGGCGCAGTGCGGCCTCGTCCAGCGGCACAATCTCGTCGCCGTCCACGTCGATACGTTCCGGCACCTCAAGCACCAGTGAGCGTGGCACCAGGGATTCAGGCTTGTAGGTGCTGGAAATATCCAACAGCTCATCCGGTGGCAGGCCCGCGGTGCGCCCGGAGCCGCGCATCATGAACAGCAGGTGGCCATGACCCTCGGTGGTGATAAAGCCCACCCTGGCGCCATCACGGGAAACGATGGCATTGGTGCCGGTGGTGGTGCCGTGCACGAGGCGGCGGCAGCGCCCCATCAGCACCTCGACCGACACATCGAGCTTAGCCGCCGCCCGCTCGATGGCATCAAAAAATCCTGTGGAGCGGTTATGCGGCGTCGTCGGCGTTTTCGCCGTGATGATCTCACCGGCATCGGTGGCGACAATGCAATCGGTGAACGTGCCACCGATGTCGACGCCGATGGAAAGATCGCGTGCGGCATCACTGGTCGGGGCATTGTCGGCTGCCGGGCCCTGCTCCACGCTCATGTTTCCAGCTCGTCTGGCAAGTGGGCCGGGTCAGGATCGATCATGATGTCGCAGAAAATCTCGTCGTTCTGGCGGGCGACCTCGGTGGCGAGCAAGTGCGCGCAATGGGGACAAAAGAACTCCCTCAACACCAGCTTGTCGTCACAAAACTCGGCGGCGTCCGCGTACATGATGGGGTCGACCTCGTGCGGATCCCGCTCCCGCCTGGCGGCGTACAGCTTGTAATTCTCATCCGCCGGGCCAAGCGCAGTATCACACTGGGCGCAGGTCCACACCTGGCCCATCGGCGTGGGCCGCCTGCCCCAGCGCCTCCGTCAGGGCGCGCACCGCCCCGGGTTCGACCTTGCCTGCGCCGGCGAAGTGCTGTTGCGGCTTGTCGGCCATCTGCAGGCGCAGCTGGCGCACCTGCTGGCGCAGGGCCTGCTGTCGCCGCTTCATCGATAACACCGTCCGCGGAGATCTCGACACCGTACATGGCCGCCGCATTGGGGCGCCCGATCCGCTGCTCAATCACGTCCTGCAACACCCGCTCGGGCTCGCGCAGCAGCGGGTCACCAAAACCGCCGCCGGCGCTATTTTCCACCACCCAGATGTCACCCCCACGCAGCGGGAGCGAGGCCTTGGGCGAAACCCGCTGCAGGGGCTTGAGTTGCGCTTCTACCTCGTCACGGTTGCCGGGGATACCGCCCTCGGCAAACAGCTGCCAGACCGGCGTATCCGCGGCGGTCAGGAAGTTGCCCGGGTGTCCCGGATAACCCCCTGCCAGGCCCAGCGTTGATATCACCCCCGGGTCAACAGAAATAACCTGTGCGTTCAGCGAATCGGATTTATGCGCCACAAAACCCACTTCTACCCCGTTGCCGCCGCGCCAACGCCCCGGTCCGCCACTGTCTCGCTGCTCGCGGCGGTACAAGTACAGGAAAGGCACCGAGTTCTCCCACTCCTCGGCATTGCCGGCAGTGGAGCGCGGCCACCACCAGGCACCGCCGGTATCCACACCGTCGCGATAGGGGAAAGCGCCGATGGCCCCCATCACCTGGTCAGCGGTAACGTCGGCGACGAACTTGCCCTTGCGGTCAAAGCCGGAGGCGACCCACCAGCCAGGTAGCGCCACGCCACCGGTGGCATTGGCCACCTTGCGAATCTCGGGCGGGCCGGCGAGTGCCATCTTGCTGATAATCTGGCTGGAGAGGTAAACGCCAATGATGGTACTGGCCAGCGTCGTCACCGCGCCGGGATACGTCGCGCAGGTGAGCGTTCCCGGCGTCGGCTTGAGCCGCATGTGATCGATCACCCCCGCCGGGCAATACATCTGGTCGTAGGCGAGCATGGTTCCCGCTGCACAAATCAGCGCAGAGCGCCAGGAGCCATAGGTGCCGCTGGCCGCCTGGAATTGCGGATCGGTCCCCTCATTGGAGAAGATCATCCGGTCGCCCTCTTTGCGCACCGTGGTAACCAGCCGGTGTATGGACCGGTCGTCGGGACCGGCGGCGCCGATATACATATCCTCGCGCCACTCACCGTCGGGAATCTGCAGCAGGCGCGCGCTGACGGCGTTGGAGCAATCACGGATTATGCGCCGCATTGCGCCCTTGACCGTGGGCGCGCCGTGCTCCTGTAACAGCTCGATCATGCGCGCCCGGGTCGCCCGCAGGCCGGCGATCTGGCTGCGCAGTTGCAGGGTCAGTGTCTCCGGGGTGCGGCTCTGGCGCACCACCATGTCAAAGATGTCCTGCTGCACCTCGTCGCCGCGGGCCAGCCGCAAGGGCGGCATGGGAATCGGTTCGTGGAAGATATCCTCCGCCTCGGGCACGAAACTGCCCGGGTTGTCGCCGCCGATATCGCCGACATGGCAATTGCTGAAAATCCAGCAAAACAGCCTGCCCTCCCAGAACAGGGGCGCGTAGAGCTCCACGTCGATCTGGTGCGCCGTGCCCACGTAGGGATCGTTCTGCAGGTAGATGTCACCCTCCTCGATGCCCGGGTTGCCGCTGCGGTTTTCCAGTGTCCATTTGACGACAAGGTCGCCGTACCCGGTGAAGTACTGGATGGACGGGCCACACAGCACGGTGTCGCCGTTCTCGGTCAACAGGGAGGTATTAAAGTCTTCGGTATAAACGATAACCGGGGAACCGGAGACACGCTTGATGGTGTCGGAATGGTCCAGGTTCATGTTCCAGAAGCGCGAGCGCAACACCTGGTAGGTGATCGGGTCTATATCGATGTCGAAGTCGTCGTGAAGCTGCAACGACGGGTCGATGGTGAGTTCGACCGGGGGAATGTAAGAGTATTTGGTGCCGTCCCATGGCCCCTCGGGCAGCGTGGCCCGGTCCACCTCGCTATTGCGAATGATACCGTCGGTGGTGCTGGTATTGACCTGCTTGCCCATAAGCTTCGATCCTCCACATCGGTCAAGCAGAATATCGCATAGAGTAGTTACTTAATAGAGGCGGGTCGGGCGGATCGTATAGCGCATCGCAGTCCGTTCGCTAACCGGGGCGCTGGTAAATGCTCCCCCTCGCAAACGAGATGTATTTCAGAACCATACCGACTAATATCTCCTGAAAGAGCGTGGAAAATCCCCCGCGTCCGATACACGTTGCCTGGTCAACCAATCGAGCCCTATTACATTGAACCTTGTCTGGATCGCTTTCGGGATGGGCCTGATAAGCGCCATCTCGCTCCCACTGGGGGCAATCAGCGCCTTCATCTGGCGCTTCGAACCCCGCGTCATTGCCGCGATGATGGCCTTTGGTGGCGGTGCGCTACTGGCGGCATTGACGATCGACCTCGTTGCCCCGACCCTGCTACAGGGCCACTACACGCAGTTGCTTTCCGGCTTTATGGCCGGTGGCCTGATGTTTATCGGGCTGAACCACCTGGTTAACAATTTCGGTGGTTTCAGGCGCAAGATTTCAACATCGGTGCATCAGTCGCACATTGAAACCCGGCGCCGACTGCAGCGCATTCTCAGCCACTTGAATCGTTCGCCCATATTCAACGGCCTGTCCTCAGAAGAGTGCAGGCGGTTGGCGGCGGAAGTCCAGCCTCGCTATTACCCCCAGGGTGCCCAGTTATTCAGGCGCGGCGACCCCTCCGATGCAATCTATGTGGTGGTCAGGGGCGAGGTCGAAATCTCCGATGACAGCCGCCGCGAAGCGGGCCAGGCTAAGTTCATGGAGCGCATCGGCAATGGCAGCGCGTTTGGTGTCGACTCGCTGCTCACCGGTTCGGTCCACTGTTATACGGCAACCACCCTGCAGCCCACCTGGGGCTGGTGTATTCCCGAGGCGAGTGTGCGCCGGCTGCTGGTCACATCCAGCACCTTTCGCCAGACTATTTGCAGCTGGTTGCGGCAACCGCGCATCCGCAACTACCTGGTAAAGCTGCAGCATATGGCGGAGGCCGACGCTGACGCCTGGCTGCAGGAAGCTGCAGCAACACTGGCTGAGGAAGGCCGCCTGCCCGATGCCAGGCCGGTAGACCGCCGCTCCGAGGCCTTCCGCGACTTTGCCAGTCAAGTCGATCGCCTACCTTGGCTGGAAGACCTGTCCGGGGAGGAAGCAGAATGGTTGTCTCTGCACCTCGTGTATCGGCATTACCAGGCCGGCGACGTGCTGTTTGAGGAGGGCAGCCCCGCAGATCGATTATTCATTCTGCAAGACGGGGGCATCACTCTTGCTGACAGCCATGAAAATTTCTTGCCCAGCCGCTACGATGCGGGCGACGGTGTCGGCGTGCGCGCCTTTATCACCGGTGTCAGGCATACGGTAAGCGCGCGAGCTGTGCGTGAGTGTGGCGCCTGGTCGCTGCGACGCGAGGACTTCATACACCTGCTGGCGAACTACCCCGATATCCGCCATCGCCTGTCGGCCTACCTGAAAACGCCGGTGCTCAGCGCTTATTTGCGTCAACGCTATCAACTCGACGGCGGTCGCATACAGGAGTGGACAGCGCATGCCCTGAAAGCGGTGGAGGCAGGCAAGGCGCCCCCCACCCTGTTGTCTCAGGGCGTTGAATCCAGCGAACCCAAAGGCGCATCAACGGCGATCTGGCTGGGCATTCTGCTGGACGGCGTGCCCGAGTCCCTGGTGATCGGGGCGAGCCTGACATCCTCCGGTATGAGCCTGTCGCTCATTGTCGGTCTTTTCCTGGCTAACTTTCCCGAGGCGTTATCGAGTTCCCGCGGCATGCTGGAAGAGAATTTCTCCCGCAAACGTATCCTGTTGATGTGGAGTTCCATTGCGCTGCTCACCGGTGTCGGCGCCGCTCTGGGCAAGCTGCTGATCGATACCTCCAACCCGACATTTTTGCCATTTCTGGAGGGGCTGGCGGCTGGTGCCATGCTGACCATGATCGCCCAGACGATGCTGCCCGAGGCCTATATCAAGGGCGGCTCGCTGGTCGGCTTCTGGACCATGCTGGGTTTTCTCTGCGCCATTGGCATGAAGGCGCTTTGATAAGCCTCAATGTAATGCCTCGAGGTCGCGGACGTGCACTGGCCAGTACAGGGTTGTCCCGGTCGCTGGCCTGCCTACTCCAGTCGCGCACGTAACGCGCTCCAAAGCGCCGCGGCGTCGGACCCGGAATCCACGGCCACCGCCAACGCCGTCTCCGCCTCCGTGAGCGGCTGCATTTTGTCCATCTGCTGCGTCACCACGGCGAAGTCGGCCTCGGAGGCATCACCCCCGGTGGACGCCCTCAGCCGCAGGCGATCGCGAAGCGTGTCCGCATCGGCAACACAGTGAATGATGGCGAAGGGGACGTCGAGCCGCTGTCGCGAGCTGATGAAAGTCGTCGCGCACGCGGCGATGCAGGAAAGTCGCGTCAACGATAACCGGAAACCCCGCGTCGACAACAGTCTCGGCCAGTTCGGCCAGGCGCTGGAAGGTTCTGCGTGACATGTCCGTGGAGTAGAGTGTTGCCGCGTCATCCGGCTGGCTGTGTTGTTCCGGTGCCAGGCCGAACAGCCGCTTGCGCTCGACGTCGGAACGGATTCTTATTGCGCCGGAGGCCTCCACCAGCCGGGCGGCTACCGTGGACTTGCCACTGCCGGACAAGCCGTAAGTGATGGCAAGAAAGCGACGCCGAGGCTGGCAATAGCGATGCGCCATCTCCAGGTACCGGCACAGTTCACCATAGGCATCGGTATGGGCAATGTCCGGATGATCGGGCGGGTGCTGCAGCAGGTTCACCTTGGCGCGCACCAGCGCGAAGTAAACCCGGTACAGGTCAAGCAAAGCGAGTCCGGCAAAGTCCCCGCGATATTCCAGGTAGTCGCTGAGCAGGCGGTAGGATTCGGCGGGATGTCCGCGCGCGTTGATATCCATATCCAGCAGCGCGACTTCGGCGATACTGTCCAGTATCCGAAAGTCCGCGTTGAATTCGATGCAGTCGAACAGGCGCACGGCGCCGTCGATAATGGCCATGTTGCCCAGGTGATCATCCCCGTGGCCATCGATCACCCAGCCGTCGCGCACCCGCTGTTGCATGGTGCTCAGCAAGGCATCGTAACGCGCCAGGGCCCAGCGTTCGACGGCATCCAGTTGTTGCTGCTCGGTGTCGCGCAACGGGTACTGGCGCAGCTGGGTGAAGTTCTGTTGCAGGGCCGCGTGTAACGCGGCGGGTGTGCCAGCGCCTGTTCCCGACGGGTCGGGCGAACAGCCTGGCAACTGCCCGTGCAGCCGGGCCAGCTCCCGGGCAATGGAGCGCACCAGCTGCGGGTCCAGCCCGTCGCGGGCGGCGATGTTATCGAGCAGCTGCGACTCGTCGAAGCGGCGCATTTTTACCGCGTAGTCGATGACCTCTCCCGGCCCGGCAATCACCGGCCCACCGGGCTCTTGTGTCACGGCAACGACGGCCAGGTACAGTTCGGGGGAGAAGCGCCGGTTAAGGCGCAGCTCTTCTTCGCAGTAATGTTGGCGCCGCTCCAGGCTGGAAAAATCCAGGAAGCCAAAGTCCACCGGCTTTTTCAGCTTGTAGGCATAGTCCCCGCAGAGGATGACCCAGGATATATGCGTCTCGCGCAGGGTGAATTCGCCGGTGGCATGATCGAATGCCTCCGCGCGACAAAGTTGCTCGATACTTTGGCTATCCATGGCGCGTCAACGCGTGCTCCGCATCATGCCTGATGCAGTGCCATCCACTTGGCGGCATCGGCCGCCGAGAGCAGGCCCAGTACCCGGCCGCCCTCGACCACGGCCAGCGGCAGGCCGCTGGCACCGAGCCGCTCCAGCACCAGCCTGGCTTCTGTTGCGGGCGCGAGGGTCAGTGCCGCCAGGTCATTGCGCATCACCGCACCGACAGTGGTGACCTCGCGGTCCCCGGCGGGGATCTTGCGCACCTCGTCCAGGGTGACCAGGCCAATCAGTTGTTCTTCCTCCAGCACCGGCCAAAGCAATTGCGAACTCTGCATCAGGTGGTTCTCCACAAAATCCGCCACCCGCATCTGCGCCGGCACGCTTTCGAAATGGGTGCGCATCATGTCCCGTGCGCTGACCCCCTCCAGCAGGTCACGCAGTATCAGCATACGGTAACTGGCGGATGCCGCGTTGGTCAGGAACCAGCCGATCAACACCAGCCAGAGGCCCTGGAACAGCATCCCCGAGACGAGCTGCGCCACACCGAGGATAATGATCACCCAACCGAACAGGCGCCCGGCGTCCGAGGCCAGTCGCGTCGCCTTGTGCAGGTCGCCGGTAAACCACCAGATCGCTGCGCGCAGCACCCGCCCGCCGTCCAGCGGAAATCCGGGAACGAGGTTGAAGATACCCAGGATGGTGTTCACCGGCCCCAACCACAACAGCAGGCTGGCCAGCGGCGACAGGCTGGCCAGGGCGGCATCGCTGTCTTCGGCCAGCAGGTCTGCAAAGCCCGGCCCGGCCATGAACAGGGCGATTGAGGAGAATACCAACCCCAGCACCAGGCTGGTCGCCGGTCCTACAATGGCCACCAGGAATTCCGCGCGGGGCTCACGCGGTTCATCCTCCATTTCTGCCACGCCACCGAACAGGAACAGCGTAATGCGCCGGACCCCGATACCGAAACGTCGTGACATCAGCGCATGGGCCATCTCATGGGCCAGCAAGGAGACAAAAAACAGCACCGCTGCGGCCACCGCCACCAGCCAACCGGTGCTGTTGTCCCAGTCCGGGTGCCAGGTCGGGAAGACACCCGTACCCAGCAGATAAACAATCAGCACAAAGATGATCAGCAGGCTGGGGTCCAGGCAGATATCAATGCCGAACAGCGAACCGATGCGCCACCCCCGCGAGCCCAAAGCGTATCCTTGCGCCGGTTGTTTGCGCCGCTCATTGTTCATCGGGTTAATCGCCTCATTGCCTGGCCTCTTCACGACATTCTGCTGCTACATCCGTTATCTTAAGCCATAATGGCACAGTCTTTTGCAAGAGACGTTCACAGAGATCAATATAAAAACGCGTTAGCGGCGCTGGCTCAACAGAGTCACGCGCAGCCTGCAGGCCCTCAGCTGCCGTTGCCGGCGATGCGGCTACCATGCAGAACTTGTCAGGGCGCACCAGCAAAATAGAAGGCGCATCCGCGCCGATCCATTCGCCCAGTTTGCCGTCCTGGTCGACGACCCAGGCACCGTCTGCACGGTCCCCGGTTGCCGATATCGCCACCAGGCGTGTGCCCAGTTGCTTCCAGTAGGCCTGCGTTTGGGCATCCAGCACCTGGGCCGGATCGCAGTCGTAGCCAACAATGGCAAAGCCTGAGCCCAGGCACTCGTCCAGTAACACCGTGTTGCCCTCCGCCGAGATAACTTCCGGTTGCAGCAACAGCCGGCCGGCAACCGTCTCCCCGTTGGCGTCCACAGCCAGGCCTTTTTCCACAGAGCGCAACAGCAGGGATGAGATGAGCTCGTCCTGCATGGCTTGCAGGGCCGCCGGATCATCCTGCAGGGCGGCAAAGAAGGCATCCCTCTCAGCAGCCTGCTGTGGGTCAGTGGGCTGTATCTGCTTGCCCAGGTTCAGTGCTGTTTCGATCAGCTCGCGAGCATGGTCCATGCGCTCTGTTTCGTAACTGTCGAGAATACCAGCGTCGGCCAACCCCTTGACCACGGCGCCCAGCTTCCAGGACAAGTTGGTGACATCGCGAAAGCCGCTGTTCAGGCCCTGGCCAGCGAAAGGCGGCGTCATGTGGGCCGCATCCCCGGCGAGGAAAACGCGGTGGTCACGCCAGCGCTCGGCGATGATCGCGTGAAAGTCGTAGACACGCTTGCGGTAGATGTCGACCTGCCCCGGGTCGGTATAGGGCGCAATAATTTCGCGGATGGTGTCGTCTTCCAGCAGGCTTTCCCTGCTTTCACCCGGCATCAGCATCCATTCCCATCGTCGCTGGCCGTGCCGCTTGCGGATGGTCATGCCAGGCCGTTTGGGATCACAGAAAAAGCGGCAATCCATCTCTCGTCCAGACCAGGATCAATGGTATCGATCACCAGCCAGGGCTGCGGATTGCTCTCGCCCTGCATGCCGATTTGCAGCAGGGAACGGACAGAGGAACGCCCACCGTCACAGCCCACCAGGTAATCAGCGTTAATCTCCATGGCGTTGTTATCAGCGTCGTGGCAATAAACGCGCACGCCCCGCTCGTCCTGCTCGAACCGCTCCAGCGTGGTATTGAAGAATAACCTCACGGAGTCTCTGGCCGCCATCTGCCGGGCGAGGTGCTTGTCCAATGTCGGCTGGTCAAATGAATTGACAGTGGCATAGCCATAGGGGCGCGGCTCGGGGCCGCCGATACGGAACAGGTGCACATTCTCGCCGTTCACGTAATCCGCAGTGATGCCGCTCAGCAGTTCATCCTCAAAACTGCTGTAGAGGCCGATGTGCTGCAGCGTGCGCAGGGACTCACCGTCGATACTGATCGCCCGGGGCTCGGTGACGGTACCGGGTAGCTTTTCGATCAATACAACATCCACATCCTGCGCGCCCAGCAAATGCGCCAGGGTGAGGCCGGCCGGCCCGGCACCGCAGATGACAATAGAGGTATCCAGTGTGTTCATCTGTCAGGCATCCTCGATTTCGTTACGCTGGGTACCCAGGTCTATGGCCCCGTCCGGCGTTTTTATCGACAGCTCCAGCACGTCACCCGGCTTGAGGAAATCCGCCTGGGCCAGTTGCGCCTGGGTAAACTTCTGGCGTCGTTTGGCGTCATTCTTGAAGTTCAGCAAAATCGCCAGCGCCGCCTTCAGGTTGCCCTGCGCCAGCACGCCGCCCGGGGTGCCCGTGAGCAGGCAGTCTCCCGGCGCGAAATTGGTGAAGGTGGACAGCTCGGCGAGGGTGGCGGCGGGCCGGTGTATCAGCAGGTCTGTTGACGCGGATTGCTTGACCGCGCCATTCAATTTCAGCGTGAGTTGCAGTGAATACAGGTGCCCGAAGTCGGCCTCGTCCATCAGGTAAAGCACCGGCCCCATGGGGCAAAACGTGCGCTGGCTCTTGCCGCGGAACCACTGCAGCATGGGCGACCCGAACATCACGTCCCGGGCCGACACGTCATTGCACAGCACAATGCCGCCCACGTAACGGGGGAGGTCAGCCTCGGTAATGGCAACGGCTTCGGTCACACCCTCTTTCATCACCAGGGCCAGCTCAATTTCGTAGTCGAGCAAGACGCAGTCCCTGGGGCGGAGGATGGTGTCATTGGGGCCGCAAATGCTTGCGGCGGCCTTCATGAAGATCAGGTTTTCTTCGTCGTGGCTGTCCTTGATGCCTGACTCGGTGCGGTGGTCTGCGTAGTTAAGCCCCTGGCAGAACAGCTGTACGTCGCTGGATACCGGGGACAGCAAGCGCACGCTGTCCAAGGGTATCCCCTCCTGGGCGGCATCCGCCTGGAATCGCGCCGGGTCGGAAAAGTACGACGCCATCAACTCGCGATGAGACGGATAAGCCGTGCCCAGCGCATGCAGGCTGCCGTCCCTTACCATGCCCCAAACGGCATTGCTGTTTGTTTCCGTGGTGAACTTTGCTACTGACAAACCCATGGTGTTGCCCTCCTGTTCTTATGCTCTGAATAAGGTGTTGGTGTATTTGCTTACTTCAACCAGGGCCTTGGCGCTCTGTCCATGGCCTGCTTCATTGCCACCAGCGTTTTGCGTTTTGCAGTGCCGCCGAACAACAGCGCCCCTAGCGTTCTCAGGTCGAGCTTTGGCTTCATCGCATGGGGTACATCCTCACCCCATTGCCAAAGGCCGCCGCGGTCCAGCAGGTGATATTGCGTGGGATGACTGGCATCGAACACGTCGCCATCGGCGTAGTGCTCTACTTCATGTCCGTGGGGGTCTATCCAGTAATCGAAGATCTGACTACCCAGGATGTGTCGGCCCATGCCCCAGAAATGCTTCCAACCCTTGAGTTTGAGGAACTGTTGCCCCTGGCCGATAGCGTCCTGGTCCAGGGTCTCAAAGGCACTGTGCATGTAGCCGGCAGCCGGTCCGCTGGCCAGCACCACGGTGTGATGGTCTGCAGGCGTATCGCCC
Source organism: uncultured Gammaproteobacteria bacterium (assembly GCA_963845135.1). Classification (GTDB taxonomy): domain Bacteria; phylum Pseudomonadota; class Gammaproteobacteria; order Pseudomonadales; family Halieaceae; genus Halioglobus. The sequence goes on from CAWJQW010000002.1 coordinate 24,492, forward strand.
TTGTCCAGGCGGTTAAAAGCCAGCATCGGCGTGCCAGATTCGGCGCACAGCACATCCGTGGGCAGCAGGCCCAGGTGGCGGCGATACCATTTCCAGGACGCCTGAAAGTCGGAGACCATCAACACGTAATGGCCAAAGCGCTCCACGGCGCTTGGCTGCAGCGGTGTGCGTTGGCCGCGATTGATTCTGTTCTTCTGTTGCGGCGTGTTCACCGGCAGCGCCTCACGCCGCGTGTCCAGTGGCGCCACCTGCTGTCGTCCATGCACCAGGTCGACCACAAAGCCATCGGGGTCGGTGAGCCGCACGCGCAGGCCACCGCCCGGCCCGTCCAGCGGTTGCACGTCGCTGCCAGTCTGGCGGGCCACTTCCCGCAGTACCTGCTCGGACTCGACACTGAAACCCGCGCCCACGAAAGCGGCCTTCTCGCCCTGCCGGGCCACGTAAATATAGGGTTCGGTGCCATACCCGCGCAGATAGAGGCTGTCGCCAGAGCGCTGCGCCTCCAGCAGGCCAAAATCCTGCAGAAAGGCGCTCTGCCGCTCCAGGTCCGGCACTGCAAAGATGATATAGGCCGTATCCACCGCGCGAGCCAGCGGTTCCCCATGCAGCTCCATAGGGACAGAGCCAGGCGCTGACAAGGCTTCAGCAGAATACTGGTCTGAGCCCGGATAAACGATTTGATCCAACGGTGTCTGCATGTGGATGCTCCCGGCACTGCTCATGGCGTCATTATTGTTAGCCGGATGCGCTGCGCTCACCCGGCGTTCTGTAGCGTTTGTAGATAGTAATATTTACGTGACCATTTAGTCAATGACTATTTGGTCATTTATTTTAGGTGCTGTTCACGCTACAATCCAGGCGTCGACACCACCGTTATTTATCATCTCCAGCCACTGGAACAGGATCACACATCATGAACAACGCCGTCGGTGCCAGAGAGGCCAACAGCATCAGAATACGCGCCGCCCTGATGGCGGCCTGCGCAGACTTGCTCGCCAAGCACCCTATCGATGCCATTACCATCAACAATATTGTCGACACAGCCGGTGTTGCCAAGGGCAGTTTCTACAACCACTTTGCCGATAAAGAGGCACTGGCAGACGCGGTCGCTGCAGCCATTCGCAGCGACGTGGAGGCCGATGTGCGCGCCAGCAACCAGGGCGTCACCGACCCGGCGCGCAAAATTGCGCGCGGGATTTGCAACCACGTGCAACTGGCGGTTGCGGACAGAAAAAAAGCGATGATCCTGTTTCGCGGGTACCAGGGCGCCACCTCTGATGCGCACCCGCTGAACCAGTCGGCAAAACAGCATATCAATGAGGGCATCGCCTGCGGGCGCCTGGCACCGCGCTGTGAGAACGCCGGCTTTATTCTGCTTTACGGCGCTGTTGTCTCCACCAGCCTGCGGATTATTGAACAGCAGCTGAGTGTTGGTGACGCAAGAGAGCTGTGTGTTGACGTGTTAACGCTGGCGCTGTGCGGATTTGGACTGCAGGAAGATGAGGCACGGCAAATCATGCGGGAAGCTGCAGCCGACATCATCAAGGAATAGTTTCTTTCTCCCTCCTGGTTTAGCGGGGGCACTCGCACTGCCTTTGCCAGACTGGGCCGGGCAAGGACGCTCATTCATTCGCCCCCACCATCTTGCTATCGGCCCTGAACGGCAGCCCCGCTTCCTGACCCGGCAGCAGTGGCAGGGGTTCCTGCCGCCACAGCGGTTCCCAGCAGCCGTGCTTCTCCAGCAGGTCGCGGGTTGGCGCCTGTTGCGACTCGGGCAGTGCCTGGTAATGGGAGCGCAGCTCCTGCAGGCACCACACGCGGTAGCGTGAATAACGGGCGCCCTGGTACAACACGCCGCCGACTTTTACATCAAAGCGTTTCTGGCCCGCGGTCACCGCGTCCACGTTGGCGCAGAGGTAGGGCAGGTAGGCGTCGCCGATATCGTCCAGCAGCGGGCCGATGTCGCCGGGAATGCCCTGCAGCCATTCGCCGCTGCAATTTTCAATCCGGGTATTCCACAGGCGCGCCACCCACTCCAGTACGGCGGGGGCCTGCTGGCGAATGATCTCCAGCGGCACCGGGTCCAGGGCGAAGTGACGGAAGAAGGGGCCGGAGAGGCCGATGTCCGCCAGTGATGGCCGGTCGCCGAAAAGGAATTTCCTGGTGCTGAATATCGCCTGCAGTTGCGCCAGCAAACGCAGGAACATCGCCTCAACAGCTGCCACGTTTTCCGCCGTCATGCCGTCTCCCGTGGTGTAGCCGCTGCGCTGCCGGCGGCGCAGCATGTGCCGCTTGATGAAACCGGGCAGGCGCATCTCGCCCATCAGTTCATCGGCCAGGTGCCGCGACTGCAGGTGCGCACCCTCCGGGTAGTACCAGCGATAGTGCATAGCGGGGCGCCACCACCATTCGTCGGCCCAGTCTTCCAGCAACAGGCAGACGAAGGCCTGCACCGGGTCGTGGGGTATCAGGCCATGTTGCGGGTAGTTGGCTTCGAACCATTGAATAATTTTCGTGCTGTCGGTCATCCAGCGACCATCGCCGAGCTGCAGCGCCGGCATCTGGAATACGCCGATCTCGCGCTTCAGCTTTTTTTCGTCGGCAGGCAACTGCATGCTGTGCAGCGTGTAGGGAATACCCCGTACGCGAAAATAGTTCTCCAGCTTGCCGGTGAAGTAGGAGATGTTGGACCCGTGAAGGGTGATCGGTGTAATGGGGTCGTTATCAGGCATGCTTACTCTCGCTGACAGCGTGGTCGCTGAGCATTCGTTTATCGTTTGTCCTAGTGCCTGCGGCGCTCAGTCCGCCGGGCGCAAACGCTGTATCTCGCGCGCGATCCGCCACAGGCGGTCCTGCCCCCACAGGGCAAGCACTGCCTCGCCGTTCTCGTCGAGCAGGCGAAAGCTGGGCACGCCCCATAATCCAGCGGCATACATCTCCAGTCGGTTCTCCTCCAGCATGGGCTCCCAGCCGGACTGGCCCAGGTGTTGCTGCGCCGCCGACCAATCCAGTCCGGCGGACTCCACCACCTTGCGCAGGCCCGCATCGGTGTTGGTATTCACACCCTCGGCAAACGCGTGGCGCAGGAAACTGGACATCAGCGCGCCACCCAGTCCCTGCTCCGCGGCCCACGGATAGAGCGAATAACAGCGCCGTACCGGCGCGCCGATAGGGTCGGCGAACTTGCCGAAGGGCACGCCGGCAGCCCGGGCTTCCCGCGCGGTATCGAAAAAAATATACGTGCCTTTCTCGCGCGTCATCGGTGCGCCGCGCATCACCATGGGCAGCACCGGTCGCAGTGACAGGGTGACACCGCTGTCGCGGGCAAGCGCAACGGCATTATCGAAAACAATGGCGGTGTAGGGACTGCGCAGGGAGGCATAAAACTCCAGCGTCAGCGAACCGTTGTCGCGGGCATCTGCCGTATTAAACACGGGGCGCGGTGCGATCAATGGCTGGCCAGGCTGGCGATCTGCGCCCAGTTCCGCCAGGCGCTGCTCCAGGTGATACAGGCGGTCCACGCCCCAGTACCATTCCCCGGCGTAATAGAACATGGCCCCGGAGTAGTGCTTGAGTGCGGCGCGCCTTGCAGTACCCTCGGCAACGCTTTGTGCCGTCTGTGCCGGATCTGCTGCGCCAAATTCGGCCGCGAGAGACTGCATGGCGGCGGCATCGTCGGACCACAGCGCATGCCCCACCCGGGCAGCACAGTCCATGAAACCAGCGGTATCCTGCGCAGCAAGAATGGACCCGGCCTGCTGCACCAGTTCGTCATCGGGCGCCGACGCGTGTTCAGGAAACGACAGCCCATACTCCGGCGCAATCTGAAAAGCGTCATAGCGGGATAGCGGCAGCAGTAATTCCGGCTCCGGCACGTTCTTGCCACGCGGGCCCGCCACCAGGTGGCAGTCCAGCTCGATCTCATAGCGCGCAGACAGGCGCTGCAACAGCTGCGCGGCGAGATGGCTGTAACCATCCTCGGGCTGGTGAAAATACTCAACGCGATGTGGCGCCTGTTCGCGAACACGCGCTTTTTCGGCCTGCGCACGGTTTTTGGCGAGCCGCGCAGGGTCTGCCGCGCGCGTCATCGCGGTCGAGATCAGCCAGCGCTTCAGGCGGCTGGGGTCCATGGTGGCGGCGCCGCCCTGCTCCTTGAATTGCTCTGTCATGTTTTTTCTGATTTCTCTTCATTCTGCGCGGGAATCGGTTCGGCTTCAGTCCTTGGATTCCCGCCTGCGCGGGAATGACGGGTGGGACTCATAACAGGGACCGACAATCAGGGTGAGTTGTCCCGGTACTGCTTCGCTACGTCAGGTCTGCCGAAGAACAATGCCGCACTAAGCATCAGTCGCTCCGCACTGCTCAGTTGGGCGCGCTGCGCCAGTATATTACGCGCCAGGGCGGGCTCGTCGGTGATCACCCCGTCCACACCCATGGACACCCAGCGCGACAGCGACAGGCCGTCGTTAATGGTCCAGACGAACACACGCTTGCCGGCCTTGTGCGCGCGCCGGATAAAGGCCGGCGAGGCCATACTCTGGTTGACCGCGAGAAAATCCACATCGATGCGGGTGAGGTCGCCCAGCGATTTGGCCGCAAGGAGGCCAGCCGTCCAGTCCGGTCGCAGCGCCTGCAGTTTTTGCACGCCGGCCAGCTTCAGTGACATCACCACCACGTCGTCGGCCATGCCCGCGGCTTCAACAATCTCTACCACGCGCTGTTCCAGCTGCTGGTCATGGCCGTAGTACTTGAGCTCGATCACCAGTTTGGCGCGACCGCGAATGGTTTCCAGCACATCCAGCAGGGTGGGCGGGCGCTGGTCTGCAAAGGCCGGATCGAACCAGCTGCCAATGTCGATCTGCTGGATCTCGGCCAGGTCACCGTCCCACACTTTCAGGGGGTTGCCCGCCAGCTTCATAAAGTCACTGTCGTGCATCACCACCACCTCACCGTCGCGCGTCTCCTGCACGTCGATCTCTACCCAGTCCGCACCGTCATCCAGCGCCTTGCGCACTGCAGCCAGCGTATTCTCCGGGGCCGCCCCGGCCGCACCGCGATGGGCCACCACCAGCACCTCGTCCTCCAGCTGAATGTCGCGCAACAGGGCCAGACCCACCAGGCCCGCCAGTGCAGCGCCCAGCAACAATGTGATAGCGCCACCCAGCGCGGTAACCGATACCGCCGTTCTTGCCTGTAGCTCGGCAGCGAGTGGCCGTTTCAATGGCGTGGGGGTCAAGCGGTGATACAGACCACCGATGACCAGGGTGAAACCGGCCAGGTTCAGCGCCGCCACCAGCACGTTCAACATGACCCACACCGCCGCGATACCGCCCAGCATGACCACCAGTGTCGGCAGGTGCGCGCCGAATGTACTGACCACCCAGCCAGTGGTAACACCCAAAAACAACACCGGAATCAGTGACAGCAAGCCGGCAAGCAGCAGCCAGCCGACCAGCGACCAGAGGCATGACAGGCGATGTTCCGCGGTGATCTCTTCACTCACTTTGAAGGCTTGCGCCAGCGGCGTATCGCCTGTCATCACCAGCGGCAGCGCCAGACACCAGCCCAACAGGCGACGTCCCAGCAACCACAGCAATAACAGTGACAGCAACGCACCAATCACCAGGGCAAGGACAAATTCAGGGGGCCGGCGGGACAGGTAGTAGTTGATATCGTGTTCAGTCAGCAGCAGCCAGGCGACTGCAGCTACCGCGGCCAGAAAGGGGAGCAAATAAACCAGCACCCGCAGCGTGAGTGACAGGGTCAGGCGCAGCAGTGGCAGGGCCTTGCGCAGGGCATAGCGAGCGGCAGCGACGGGGGATACGACAATCGATTGCTGCGCACCCAGGGCGATCATCTGCAGCGCACCCAGTTCCAGCGCGGTAATCGCCAGCAGCACCGACACCAGGAGGATACCCGCGGTTGCGCCAAACGGGGTTAACAACAGGTAGGCAATGTCCTGGTCTGCTACCGCGGCGCTGCCTGACAGGGCCAGCACGCTTTGCAGCAACAGGCCAAACAATGGCGTCAACAGGATAAAGCCCAACAGCGTGAACAGCAGGTGCACCACCAGAATTGAACGCCAGCTGCTGCGCAGCTGCCCGATGATACGAGAAAGGTTCATGCGGTGACCCCCGATTTTTCTGTCACCTTAGCACGGTAGCCGTCGCGCCGGGAGGCTCCTCACTGGAGGCTGACCCTCGCGGACTGGGCTGCCCGGTCTGCAATCCATCGGCCGTCCCATTTACGTATAGAGTGAATGTACAAACGTTGCGCTCAACGCGCAGAGCACAGCTTTCACGGATGATAAATAAAGATATGCCAGCTCACGCTTTTCGCTTCTTCTTTGCCCTGCTAATGGCCACCCTCGTTATTGCCTGCAGTGACAGTAGCGACACACAGCCCGACACGCCTGCCCGTGACTGGAGTATTGCAGAACTGCAAGCACTGCAACCACAAACGCCTGTTGCTGAACTCGCCGTGGATGCGGTCGCGCTGGAGGCCGCAGGTGAAGGCGGTTTGGACCTGCTGCTCGATCAATCACTGGTGCAGGAACCCGCGATTCGTCGCCTGGCCCGACAGCTTTTGCTTATCACCCAGGGCATGGACGCGGCAGCCCAATTACGCCGCATGGTCTATTCACAACTGGACGGTTCAGCGCCGCAATACCTGCTGCTGGCTGACACCGAGGCCAACACTATCGCCTCACTTTATCCAGAGACAAAACCCGAGCGCAGCGCGCGCTATCGCGGCGTGGACCTGTATCAGCACCCTGCCCTGGACCTGACCGTGGCGATGTTGCCCGGTGCCCTGTTTGCCGCTGGTGTTGACGCTACCGTGAGAGGTCTTGTCGACACACTCAGCACGACATACGAAAGCAAGCGACACCGGGTCCGGGGCCAGCCCTGACACCAACGCTGACCCTATTGAAATCACCCTGACACTGCCAGGCTCAAGCAGCACGCGCTACCCCCTGTCCCTGCAGCAGGCCACACAACTGACAGGCCGCTTTGCGCTGGAGGCTGAGACACTGTCAGGAACGCTGGTCTTCAACCTCGCGCAGGCGGAGGACTACATCAGCCGCTTCAACGAACTGGCAATCGATACGCCGACGGCACCGCTGGAGAACGGCTCTCCCGGCCAGGTCACACTGCCGGTCTCGCTGGCGCTGGCCAGCCAGGCTGACCGCTTTCACATCAAGCAGCTATTCCAGGGCTTTGATGGCGTCAACTACGCCGAACAGGTGCAGGTGGGCGGCAATCCGCCGTGGCTGAATTTTGATGTAGGCAGCAACCCCAACTCGATCTTTATCAACTTCGAATTCACCGGTGCCGCCCAGCGCGCAGCCTTCGAGGCAAACGAGTTGCCCGCGGGGTTCAGGCTGGCCCCCTTGCGTATTCTGGAAACGACGACCCCACCTACTTCCTGGTACTCAACGTCTACCAGTCATCCGGTGGACTGGTAGAAGGTGCACGCGCGGAATGGTCTGTGTTTGTCGAAGACCCTGAGAGCGGCGCGCCACGCTTTCTGGTGGTGCAGGCAGCAGCGGAAAATATTGCCGCAGACCCGGTCAACCTGCTGACCATTCCCTGAGCCGGTCAGCCACACGCTGGCCGCAGGCACGGTCAGCAGCTACGTCGGCGAACTGCAGCCCGGCGGCGCCGAGGAACTGTATTTCCAATCGTCCTTCCCGTGGCCGGACAGCAGCGCCGAAAGCAGTCGCTTCGCCCGCGAGTTTGTCGCCGCTAATGACTTTATTTTCTGGGGCAACGGCGTTGCCGACCGCGGGGTATTCAACGGCACGGTGTACGCACGAGAGGCGGATATAGTGAACCCCGACACCTTACAGATTACCGACCGCAGTCGCTGGGCGCGCTACATCAAACCCGAGCCATACCACACGCTGATTTACCGTAATCCACTGGAGATCGTCATCTCTCCCTGGTGGAACCTCGACGCAGCTTACCTGGACGTCAGCGACGACTTCCTGCAGGACATAACCGACTTCAGCAACGCCTTCTACCCCGGCACAGCGCAGGGCGCCGCCGAGGCAGCTTTTCGCGGAGAACGTGACGTGGTTCGTACAGAAGATGAGAGCAAGGACTCGCTCAAGCTGCACTTTCGCATCACCGACCCGCAGGGACTGGCCAGCGAACTGGACTTGCCTACCGGGACGGAGCTGGCATTTTTGCCGCTGACCGACGGTGCGACCCCGGAGCAGTTCCTGACCTTGAACGTATTCCGTTACGCAGACAGCAGTTGCGGCTGGCAAGCCCAGTGGCTGGCCTACCTGCGTGATACGGACACAGAGGAATTCGTTAGCGGCGTTCGCCTGCAAGCGCTGTCATCGTCGCCCTGCCTGGACGCGGATGCGCTGCTACAGGAGGGTTCACGTGTGTCACTGCAAGTTGCTAACGGGCAGCTGCAACTGGAGTGGCCAACCTGGACAGCACGGTCTCCGCGGGAATCGATACCACAACAGCCGCCGCGCGCCTTCCGGGCCTGGCCTGGCTGGAAGCGCAGGACACCGTATGCGCCAGGATTGGCGTCTGCGATCGCCGGTTTATCGACGGCCAGACCCTGAATACCGCGCTGCTGGAAGTGGACCCTTCCGGCGTCAGCATCAGTGCCCTGGCGACCCCCTGGTCGAACTACATAGAGCGCGAACCGCTGGCGGTTTGGGTGAGTAACCAACCGCGTTTACTGGTGCAGAATCCGTGGTACAACGCCCTGCCTGACGCCGCGCCCTGAGAGCGCACGCACTTGCCGGCGTACTCTGGGGGTAGCCCGCCCCTGTGCGAAATGCCATTGAGCCTGTCGCTGCCAGGTTCAACTCCTCTGTAACCAGCCTGCATACAGCACGCAGTGGCAAAGATCTCGATGCGGCGTAATGGCGTCAGGGAACCAACCTGTCCGGCACGCTGGCGATTATATCCGGGTCGGGTTGCTCGGCTACCTGTTTAAGTTCGCAGAGGGCATGATTCCAGATAATTTCGTGGATGGACTGGGGAAACAGCATGGCGAACATTTTCCAGAATATGACCTCAACAGGGTTACTTCCCGCCGGGTAATCGAAGCTGAGCAAAACAGACAGCCTTGAGTGCCCTCTGGCTGTTTGGTCAACACTGAATATGAAGTCTCCGTCATCGGCAAAACCACCGTGAACCTTGAAGTGGATGTAATGCGAATCGCAGGTAGGAATCTGGCAAATCGCGAACCGGATCAGGTCTCCAAAGATCCTGTAATCGATGATCACGTCCTCGTTGGCAAAACTTCCGTGACGGCGTCGAATTATCACCATGCGCGGGGTAAGGAAGGGCCTGCCGGGTTCGCCGAGCTTGTGCAGCAGCTTTAGCATTGTTTCAGGCCCCTGCTTTATGTCGATACCATAGAGGTAGACCTTGCGGCGCGACTGTATGGTTGGAAAGGCTGCAAGCTTTTCCAGAATTTGCTCACGATTTACCACCACCGGGAAGCGCCCGATACCACGCCAATTCAAGCCAAATATGGCCTCCCAAAAGCCGGAACGCATAGTTACTGTAAAGCCGGTACTGATAATCTGCCAAAGCGTGCGCGGCCGGATCATCCACCACAGTATGCGGCGGTAACTTTCGTCGCCACTGGAAATGGCCCAAAGCAGCTGCTCGAAGCGACGCTGGACGGCGGGCCGGTTCTTCTGTTCACTTGAATAGGTCTGGTACAGAACGCGACTGAGAAAGCGGCTGGTGAAAAATACCCGATAGAGCGCGAATATCACCGTGGCGTAGCGATTGTCCCGCTGAAACTGTTTCAGTGTGCGCCCGTAGCTGCGCTGCAGGCTGGTATTGTCGACGCCTTCACACAGCAATGTGCTGGCCAGGCTGCGGGCCATCGAATGCGCCGAGAGAATGCCGTCCTTGTACTGGCGGCAGGTGACCAGGTCCCCGACCGCTGCCACTCGGTCAGCGGTTGGATGCCGGGCAGTGCCTACAACAATACAGGGGCGGCAGGCGCAGCGAGTAGTCAGCGAGCAGCCCTGCGGGAGTAATCGACGTATGCGCGGCACAGCAAGGAAGCGGCGGATAATTTCCAGATTGTCCTTGTGGCTGTCGGCACGGTCGACGCTGCGGCCGATCAGGCTGACAGTCAGGTATTCGCGCTTGGGCAGTATGGAACACATCTCCAACTCGAGACCGCCCTCTGTGCACTCTACGTAGTGCAAATTGCCCTCCCCTGGATCGCCCGGGCAGGGGCCTTCAAGCTCGAATATTAACGCTTTACGCAAGCGCGGCGGTCGATACTTGTCACAGAGGCGGGCGTACAACTCGCGTCCTGTGGTGTGATTGGATTGCATCCCGGGGCTGTCGTTTATACCGGTCGCAAAAACAAGGAAGTCGGCGGTAACCGGGTGCGCCTCCCCTTGCTCGCGGACGGAAAGAACCGGCTTGCCTTGTTGGTCTCGGGACACACTCTCCACCCGGCCGCCGATTATCCTGGCGCCCCTGCGCTCTGCGTGGTCCAGTAGCAGCGCGTCGAACGCCTGGTGAAGAGAATCCGGCCCACGCGGGAGGGCTCCCCGAAAAACTGACAGCATTTTCCTGCCAGGAGGCACCCCAAGGTGAAGGTTCTTCCAGCGGCCCTGCAGGGTAATGGTATCTATCGGAGACTGGATAACTTCGGGCGGCAGCTGAATTTCCAGTGCTTGAAGCGCATCGAATAACTTTGGAGAAACGCCGCCGGCACATTGTGGGCAGCCTTCATAGTGAAGATGGCTCTCTCGCATTGCCAGCCGCCGTTCGAAAATCCTGACATCCAGGCTCAGGCCCTGCCGACTGGCTTGCCTGAGGAGATGCAACGCGGTGAACGAGCCGGCCGGCCCTCCGCCGACAATGGCAACACACGCACCTTCCCGCAACGGCTCGTTGACCAGGCGGCTCATCCACCACCCCCTTCTTGAAAGCCTGAGCTTATTATTCGCAATTACATTGCGACCGCAATGACCCGGGTCATGAAGATCGCAATCCAGGCCTCCGGCAGGAGGACCACTCTCTTGATTCACATCAACAATGCAATAGTGTCATGTGGCTATAGTCAAAATCGATCTTGCTTGTGACGAGTAAATGGAGAGTTGTTTATGGCCACTGTTTTAGCGATCCCCGAGATCACCGTATTCCCCAGCGATATTCCTTCTGGAGAGGCAGACAAGAGTTTGTATTCCTGGAAAATGAAGCTTCACGAGGAAGAAACACTTTGTTCTGAGGATCATGGCGATGAGTTTGATTCGATCATCGAAGCACTGGACCACGCGTTTAGAATTTTTGAGGACCTCGTTGGCAGGCGTCACGTGTATCCAGCAAGCAATGAGCAGGAGTTCAAGCTCACTGTGATGCGTTCCTGAACGCGACATCACCTTAAACCAGGTGCCGCAAACTTAATGCTGGAAGTGCGTTAACCCGGACAGCATGCGGCAATCAACGTCCGTGTGGGAGGCAAACGCTTTCCGGACGCAGATCGAAATACCCCTGAACTTCCCCTGCCCGACTGCGACGCAACCCAATCTGATTGCAAATATGCCCGGCATGAAGACCGACGCGATGATACCGAAGACCGTCGCAACCCCAACGCGCTGAAGGCTGACTTATACGACCAAACCGGCCAGGTAAGCCGTCAGTAAAGTTCACAGATCTCCTGGGTTTTGTAGCTGACTGAATCTTGATACCAGGCACCCACGCCGACCGTCTCACCGCTGTCCGCTCGCAGTACCTCGACGGAGCCATCGTCACCAACGCTCACCTGCAATGTGTAGGCGGCAAATTCAGGGTAGCGGGTATCGATAAAGGCCTGCTCGCAAGCCACGCTCTGTCCACTGCGCTTGGCATCCAGCAAAAACAGGGCGCTGGCCGACTCATACACGCCGGTGATTTCGTAGGTAACGTGGCATTCGCGCACACCACTGGCGTCGAGGTTGCTGTAGTTGTAGTGCGTCTCTGTACCGATGGTCTCGCCGCTGTCCACGTTGAATTGCAGTTCGCCGATAAAGTAGCTACTGCTGCCGCGAAACACGGAGCTGTCCTGGTCGGGGTCACAATTCCTGAAGGCCATAGCCGGGGTATGCCAGCCGCTGCCGAGGACCGCGGTGACGAAAAGTGGCAACAGTGCCATGGCTTGCGATGTTGGGCGCATGATCAATATCTGGCAGGGCCTCAGGTCATTTTCACTCGCCAATGGGTCAGGTGCAAGCCGTCATCTGCTGACCTGTGCAGGCGCTCAATACCGCGCGCCCGGGCGAAACTTGACGGAGAACCGCAGGTAGGCGTTGCTGGAGAATTCCACGTCTGGTTCCTCCAAATTGCCGTCATCCAGGCGCAGGCCGCGCAAACCACCGACCCCTGCCTCCGCGCCCAGCCAGAAGTTGCCCGCAAAGCGATACTCGCCCGTCAGACCAAAATCCCAGGCATCCAGGTTCACGCCCACGTTCTTGCCTTCCAGTTCCAGCGACCAGGATGCACCCGATGGTGCGGCGCCCAATCGCAACATCCAGTCAGGGCTGGGAGAGTAGATTATGGCAGGCCAGGGCATTACCGCACTGAGCGTCCAGCGTTCATTGATAGACCAGGAGGCGCCGATGTAAGGGATATAAGTGTCGTCACCCGAGCCCACATCAAAATAGAAGCCAAAGGCCCACCACAGGGTCTCGTCCTGCACATAGCGCGAAAAGGCACCGCCGAGGTATTGCCAGTCCCAGTCGCTATTCTGAGGTCGCTTTATGACCCAGGGGCATAACAAATGCCGCCAGCTGCCAGTCAGGGTTGGCCTGACGCATCCACCCTAGGGCAGGCCCACACTGCTTACCCGCACGTCATCCGAATTCGTCAGAATCTATATTGAATTGGTCACGCTGAGGTATTCGCCGACGACCATGGCGTCCCGTTTGCCGAGCAGAATGGGCACTGCCGCCATCTGCGAGATGCGGTCACGTCATACTCCGTGCTTCGCCCATCACTCGCCCTGGCCTCCACGTTGCTGTAGGCGGCCACACTGAGAAACGCCAGGGGCGGAAAAGGTGCATTGGAAATGGAGCGCTGGAACTCGAAGTCACTGGCTTCAAAACGCGCTGCTGCCTGCTCCGCAAATCCCGGTTCTTCATCGGCCAGAACCAGCGTCGCAGCGGTCAGCGCGAGAATGGGTATCGCCCAGGCACCGCTCGGTTTTACCATTCGAGCGCACCACTGCGGACGAGCCTATCTATTTCCACTGTGCCTGCCGGTCGCATCGTGCTTGGTCATTGCAGCCTCGCAGCTAATTGCAATCTGGGCACCTAGCGGCCGGTGGCCCTGTCCAGGCCCTCGCGCAGGTTATCGGCCCAGCGCTTTAAGGTGCGGTTGGCCTCAGCCTTGTTGGTCACGCCATTGGTCCACTGCAGACGACCCATATCAGGCGCGCGTCGGCGGTCAACAATGCGGGCCAGCGCCTGACCGGTGGTGCCGTCAAACAACTCCAGGGACAGGGTCATCTCCCCCGTAGAGGTGGTATAGGTGCGGTTGATGCCCGGGCTCATGGTATCGGGCGCATTGATATTCAGGTTGATAATGGCAGGGCGCAGGATCAACACCGCTTCACCGTTATCAAACTCGTCGACCAGGTTGTAGGGAGGGGCCTCTTGAAGTGACTCGCGGAAGAACCGCGTGCACTCCTCACCCAGGCTGTCCTTGATTTTGTCCACGTCTTCCTGGGTCACCCGGCGGGACAGGTCCATGCGGCTGTTGTTCTGGTCGCGCAGCCAGTTCTTGCGAAATGCCACCGAGCAGTCCGCCAGCCCGAATGCAGTATACGAAGAGAGGTCCGCTCCGGGCAGGACATAGACCTCCTGAAACTTGGTATCCGGCTGCAGCACCAGTCCGTCGTGCGTTTCCTGGGGCGCCGGGCTGGTGCAGCCAGTGACCAGGGCGATGGCGACGATGCCCATTGCGCATTTCCACATTTTAGTCATGCTTATATCCTCGTTATCCAGACCAACACATTGCCGGATTTTAGACTACACTCGCAGAAAACGTTATAACGATTTCAACCACAACGACCTTATGGGTACCGGCATCACAGCACTATCGCACCGTGACGCCCGTATACAGGCGCGGAATAAGACCAGCAAGCCAGGAGTCATGGTAATGAAAGAAGAGCTTTTGGCGTGCATTGCGCTGGGCGGACTGCTCCTGGCCTCACCCATGACCATTGCCGCCGTTGCCGAAAACCCGCAGCGCAATCTCTACTTTGGCGAAACCCATATGCACACGGCGTATTCGCTGGACGCGTTTATTGGTGGTACCCGGCAGACGCCGGCAGACGCCTATCGCGCCGCGCGTGGCGAGACAGTTATCGTCAACGGCCAGCCCCACCAGATTCGCCGGCCACTGGACTTTGCCGCGGTCACCGATCATGCCGAGTACATGGGTGAGATGTATTCCGCCCTCAATGAAGGCGCGCCCGGCCACGACAATCCACTGGTGCAGCAATTGCTGGGACTCACGGACACCAGGGACCGGGAGCAATGGTTCTTCAAGTACGTGATCAGCAACAACCGCGGCGACAAACCGGGCCACACGGACTTCTTCGCCGGCGAGGAAACGGTCAAAAGCGCCTGGCAGCTGGCGATCGATGCCGCCGAGGAACACAACGACCCGGGCCAGTTCACCACGTTTATCGCCTATGAGTGGAGCGCCGCACCCCAGGGCGGCAACCTGCACCGCAACATCATTTTCCGCGGCGACAAGGCCCCGGAAACCCCGATGAGTTATATCGACATCAACCGTGAGGAAGGGCTCTGGGAGTGGCTGGCGGGGCTGGAAGCGTCAGGTATTCGCGGTATGGCGATACCGCACAACTCCAATGCCAGCAAAGGCATGATGTTTCCGGACAACAATTCCAGCGGCGAGCCCATCGACCTGGAATACGCGCAAATGCGCCAGGAGTATGAGCGCGCCATCGAGATGATGCAGGTGAAAGGCAACTCCGAGGTACACCGCAATTTCTGGGCGGCCGACGAGTTCGCCGACTTCGAGAACGCTGACTCCATCCAGGACTCCAGCGGTCGCACCTTTACCAAGGGCAACTTCGTTCGCAGCGGCGTCACCAAGGGCATGGCCCTGGGCCAGAAGCTGGGCGTCAATCCCTTCAAGCTTGGCTTTGTCGGCGGTACGGACAATCACAATGGCATGATGGGTGACGCAGACGAAGACAACTTCGTCGGTACACACGGCCCCGTGGACGGCTCGGTGCTGGCACGTCGTGAGGGCAATGTCACCGGCTGGATAGACGGCAAAGACCTGAGCATAGGCGCTCTCACCGCAGTCTGGGCCACCAGCAATACCCGGCCCGCCATCTGGGATGCGATACACGCGCGCGAAACCTACGCCACCTCCGGGCCGCGCATGGCCGTGCGCTTCTTCGGTGGCTGGCTTTACGACGAGCAGCTGTACACCCGCGCCAATGCCATTGAGCGGGCCTACGCCGGTGGCGTACCCATGGGCGGCGACATGGGCCAGCAGCCCATGCGCAACGCAGCACCGCGATTTATGGTCATGGCCAGCAAGGACGCCCTGGGTGCCAACCTGGACCGCGTGCAAATCGTCAAGGCGTGGGTATCGGCAAGCGGTGAGCTCAGGGACAAGGTTTTCGATGTGGCCTGGTCTGGCCAGCGCCAACCGGGCGCAGACGGCAAGCTGCCACCCGTGGGCAATACCGTTGACCTGGAGACGGCAACCTATCGCAACAGCATCGGTTCCGCCCAGCTGGCAACGGTATGGCAGGACCCGGAGTTCGACCCGACAATGGCTGCACTCTATTACGCCCGGGTGATGGAGATACCCACACCGCGCTGGAGCACCTACGACGCCGTGCGCGCCGGCTTACCGCTGCTTGAGGATGTCGCCGCGACGATACAGGAGCGGGCCTGGTCCTCGCCGATCTGGTATACGCCGTAAGCTCACTGGCTGGCGCCCAGCTGCGCTGGTCAGCGCATCACCCAGACATTGTCATAAGCGAGCACACTGGCACGCCTGCGCCCGGCATCGGCTGCTGGCATCCCGTCAATGCTCTGGCGAATATCAGCCGCGACATTGCCGGCCAGATAATAGCTGTGCTCCACCAGACCGTTAACGACCGGCGTGCAGTCCACCTGCTGCACCTTGCGGTGCAGCTGACCGGGGCGGGCAGCACCGGCACCGCCCAGGCGCTCGGGCTGCCCCTTGCTGTAGTCAGAGATCACCATCGCCGTGTCACCGCGGTTGTGGTAAACGCTCACCTGCCGCGCCAGCTGGTTGATCTGGCCCAGCGGCTCGCCGGGCTCCAGCGCTGTGTCGTCCACATCCGGGGCGCAGAGGAAGATGTGCTCAAACAGCCTGGGCAAGGCCGCGCCGGGAGTGAACTGGTTCAAGCGATCAATCACCTCCTGTAGCAGGTAATTGCCCATGGAGTGACACAACAGGTGGATGTGCTGGTCGCAGAGTTCCACGTTGCTGTCGCGAGCACGATCGTGCAGCGCCATCAGGTAATCGCGGGTTTTCAGCAGGGCCCGGCCAAAGGATGCCCCGGAGCCACGCGCCTCGGCGCGATCTGATTTATAGGATACCCAGGGCAGCATCAGGCCGTCGGAGGGCCAGGTGAATAACACCACCACCACGTCTTTCTCTTCACAGGTACCGGAGAGATTCGCCTTGTCCTGCATCATCAGCTGCAGGGCCAGCGCCGAGCCCACCGCCTGGTGCCAATCAACATTGAAGCCATGGACATAGACCAGGACATCCGATGCTCTGGTCATGGCTTCCTGCAGGTCTGCAAGCATCGCCCTGGAGCCCAGCACCACGTCTTCCTGCGCCGACTCGGCAATTCCCTCGCTGAGCTGCTCGCGATACGCACGCACACTGGACGTATTCTTTGACTGTTTGGCCAAATAGGTCGCCAGCGCCTCACCGTCCCCCGCCCCGTTGGGCGCCATGCTCTTGTTGCGATAGGTGTCGATGTCTTTCATGGCAGCAGTGACCCGCACTACCCCAAAGCGCAAATTCTCAATGCCGTCCTGGCTGAAGTGCCTGCCGTAGCCGGTGGGACGCCAGCGGTTCTTGCCCTCGTGGCGACGGTTGGTGGCGTAGTAAAGCTTCAGCCTCGCCACGGGTCAGTTGATCGACGCGGGTGCCGAGCGGGCACCCAGTTCGTTGTCGATCATCAGCAGCCCGTAGCCGTCGTCCTTCACCAGCTTCAACTTGGAGATAATCTCACTGACGGTGGCCTCTTCCTCCACCTGCTCATTCACAAACCATTGCAGCAGATTGTAGGTGGCGTGGTCTTTTTCCTTGAGCGCCTGGTCGCTGAGGTTATTGAGCTTGCCGGTCATGGTTTGCTCGTGGGCCAGGGAGGCCTTGAACACGTCCAGGATAGTGCCGAACTCGTTGGCCGGCTTGGGAATTTGCTCCAGTACAACATGCGCCCCCTGGTCGATCAGGTAGTTGTATATTTTGGTGGCGTGCATCTGCTCTTCTTCGTACTGCTGCTTGAGCCAGTTGGCGGCACCGCTGAAGTCGATATGGGCGCAGTAGGCGGACATCGCCAGGTAGAGATACGCTGAAGAGAATTCGTCGTTGAGCTGCTGGTACAGCGCTTTTTGCATTTCGTCGGAGATCATGGGTGATACCTTGGTTACGATACCCCCATTCTAGAGAAGGGCGGTGGCGAGCGCCACCGCCGCTTTGGCGGGTCACCGCTACATCTGCGGTATTTCCTCAAACACAATGGGTAACTCCGCACGCCGGTAGCGCTCGGAACGAGCACGCAGGGTGTCTGCCGCATCGTCGAGATTCATCATGATCACAAAGCGCTGCTCGCGCACGCCGTCAAGCGTAAAGCGCGCCAGTTCGTCCAGGTCCTGAAACTGCATCTCCGCACCGGCGGCTTTCATCGCCTCCTTGAAGGCCTCGATATCGGGCGGCGGCGCACCGGGCTTCTCGCGCGTGAGCTCTTCGGGACGGTTGCGTTCCGGGTTCCACAAACCAGTGACCAGCACGCCGCCGGAGGGATAGAACAGCGACGCGCGAAGCTTGGTGTTTTCGCTCTCGAGCTGTGAGGCAAGGCATTCCGTCATGGCGCATACAGCGGCCTTGCTGGAGGCGTAAACCGACTGATAGGGCAGACTGGAAATACCACCATCACCGGATGTGGTGTTGATCACGTAGCCCTCTTCGCCACCGGCGAGCATGCGCGGCACAAAGGACTGTATGCCGTGGGCCACACCCATCACATTGACACTGTAAATCCACGCCCAGTCGTTGGGCGTGGTCTCCCAGATATTGGCGGAAGGCGCCGCGACGCCGGCATTATTGAACAGCAGGTGACAGGCGCCGTGCTGCGCGTAGACAAAATCAGCGAGCGCCTCAACGGACTCAGGCTTGCGCACGTCTACCTTGAAGGCGCTGACGTCGCGCCCCTCACCGCTACATTCGGCGACGGCAGCCTCCATGGCGCCGTCTTCCACGTCGGCGATGACGACTTTGGCGCCGTCATCGAGCAGCGCTTTCACCAGCGCCTTACCTATGCCACCGGCACCGCCGGTAACGACTGCTACCTTGTTGTTAAAATCCTGCATCATTCTCTCCGTGTTGATTACAACGGCCATCATTCCACACATGAACGGCCCGGGCAGTGACCACAGAGATCACCGCCGCTGACCTATTCAATCAATCGCGGGGACGGGAAAGGCTATTCCCGGGGGAAGTTCACCTTGAGGGAGAGCTGGGCGCGCAGGTCATAGCCGTCGTCGCCGCTGACATCCTCGCGCTCACCCCAGATCAGCTCACCGCCTATCATCACCCCATTGGTGGGATAGTGCAGCAGGTTAAGCTGGGCGATCTGGCCCTGCTCGAACTCACTGCCGTCCTGACCCTTGGTGGTATCGAGCTTGGTCGTGCTCCAGCCCACGGAAGAGGACCATTTGTCGCTCCAGTAGTGGTCGTAGTAGGCAACGACACCGAGCAGCGGCACGGCCTCGGCACTATTGCCCTCGAGATTGGCGGTTTTGGGTGCGAGGTCGACCCCGCCATCGTTCATGTAGTTACCAATGCCCTCCCCGTAGACCAACTGCAACTTCAGCTTGTCCTTGCCGAAGGTATTGATGACCGTACTGGCATTTACGCCCCAACCGAACTCATCATCTTTAGCGCCGGTATCCAGGCGCTCGTAGCCCAGCTTGCGCGCCATGCCCGCCAGCTGCCAGTGCCCCCAGTCGTTGTTGTTGCGGTAACGGACAGACAGGTCGGGGATGTCGTTGTACTTCTTGAAGACATCATCGAGCACCGAGTCACAGTTCTCCACATCACCACTGGTGCACTCATCGCGGAACTTGCCGACGGTGAGCGCGGTGTCGGGATTCTCCAGCGCAATGGAGAAGACATCATCGCCCATGGGCACGGTGTAGCGCAGTTGCTGGTTACGGTAGAACACCATCCCGGTGGGACCCCAGTAGTCGATGGTGTTGGGGAAAACATCGGCATCCATAAAATTGGACCAGTACTGGCCAATGCCAATGTTGTTCCAGGTTGCCCAGGCGTGCCGAAGTCGCGGTGTGGTCTGACCGGCGTCCCCGCCGGTGCCGAACAGCTCCGCTTCCAGCAGCGCCGTTACCTTGCCGGCGGGCGTGTCATACTCGGCCGCAAAACCCAGCCGCGACTGGCGCACGCTGAACACGAACTCTCCGTCTTCACCAAACTGGCCATCCTGTGTGGGAATGGTGCTCACCCGCAGGGTGTCGTTCCAGTCAGGGTCTACCCGCTTGAAATCATAGATAGTATCCGCCATCACGAAGCCGTAGATTTCAAAACCCAGCTCGCCCGGCTCCTCTTTCACCAACACGTCCTCGGCTTCCTGCTCCAACGGCTGTTGGGGCGGCAGTTTCTTTGGCTGGGAAGTCTTTAGTTGTTGCAATTCCTGCTGCATCTGCTGCAGCAAGTCCTGCTGCTGTTGCAGCTGACGCTCCAGTTGCTGAATGCGCTCGGCATCCGTGGCCGCGAAGGACGACATGGACAACACCGCGGCTGAAACGGCGGCGGACAAGGCCAGTTTATGCTTGAGCATATGAGAATCCCCGAGTGACAGTAGAACAATTGCTTTTGTAGTCTCCTGACTATAGTCGTGCAATCTGGACACGGCAAATTACCGGGGCAGGTAGGTGCTTGCAGTAAAAAAGGAAGGCACTGGCTACCACGCAGCGACGGCGTGGCAGCCAGGTACGGTGACTATTCCAGCAGTTCGGGCTGCTCGGCAATAATCACGTTATACAAAGGCTGGAAGCTGAACCAGCCCGCCAGTGGCGAGCCCACGGTCTCGCGCGTTTGCAGGGCAATCTCATGGGGAATGGAAATGGGTGAGCCGGCGGCCTCAGCCATCAGCTGCGCCTGGCAGCTGCGTTCCATGGTGATAAACCACCAGGCCGCCGCGTCGAGCGTTTCGCCCACGGTGATCAAGCCGTGGTTCTGCAAAATCGCGCCTTTGCTGTCCCCCAGCGCGGCGGCGATACGCTCACCTTCAGTGTTGTCCAGCACCACACCGGAAAAATCGTCAAACAGCACGTGGCTCTCATAGAACGCGCAGGCGTCCTGGGTCAGCGGGTCCAGCGTCTTGCCCAGGGAGGAGAAGGCCTTGCCATAGACCGAGTGTGAGTGCGCTGCTGCCGTAATGGCGGGGTTGGACATGTGGATCTGCGAGTGAATGGTAAACGCCGCGCCGTTGAGCAGGCCTGCGCCCTCCACTACTTCGCCCGTATGGCTGACCAGCAGCAGGTCTGACACCCGCATCTGCTTGAAGGAGCGGCCCATGGGGTTCACCCAGAAGTGATCGGTGAGTTCCGGGTCACGCACGGTAATATGACCGGCAACCCCCTCGTCAAAACCGAACTTGCCGAACAGGCGCAGGGCTGCCGCCAGCTTTTGTTTGCGGTCCTTGCGGACCTCTTCAATACTCTCCTCTGTGGGCAGGATGCCCTCTGCCGCGTCCATGTTCATGACGATGTCGTTAGCTGCTTCGCTCATTTTCTTCACCTCGGTAATTTTAAAGTTTTTACGTTTATACTGCGGCGATGGCTCAACGAGACATCACCGCCAAAATTTTGCCCTGGCTACAGCGCTGGAACCTTGAGCACCTGGCCCAGGGCGACCCATGGTTGGACAGCATGTCCCTGCAGTCCTTCGCCGTCGATGACTTCCTGGTGCGCAGCGGCGACCCGGACGACACCCTGTACTTGCTCAACAGCGGCCTGGTCCGGCTGTTTTACCTGACCCCCGACGGCAGGGAACGCAACAAGGCCTTTTACCGCAGCGCCCAGGTCACCGGCCCGGTCAGCGCGGCCCTGACCGCCTCCCCCGCCCCTTTCTCCATCCAGTGCCTGGAGCCGGTGGAAGCCATCTGCTTTTCTTTCCGCGCTTTCAGCGAGGCGGCAGACCGCGTTGCCAGCATCAATGCACTGCGCCAGCAATTGCTGGCGGATGCCTTCGTGCGCAATGAACAGCGCGAGGCAATGCTGCTTACCTGCAATGCCGAGCAACGGTACCAGTGGCTGCTGGACAACGAGGCCGACCTGATCGGCCGGGTACCGCAGTTTCACATTGCATCCTACCTGGGCATCGACGCAGTCTCGCTCTCCAGGCTGAAACGTAAGCATAGGCAATGAAACCGAATCCGGCATTAACATATGTTAAGTGACCCTGCACAAGGAACTTCAGTGAACACAGATCCGCAGCCGGGCATCTACCGGCACTACAAAGGCAATGAATACCGGGTTTACGAGGTAGCTACCCACTCTGAAACGCAGGAGCGGCTGGTGATCTACCGTCCGCTTTACGGGGAAGGCGCGCTGTGGGCGCGCCCGCTGTCGATGTGGAACGAGTTCGTGCAGTGGCAGGGTGAGTCTATGCCACGGTTTGAATACCTGCGGCCGGAGTAGGCCCGGCTCAGGGAGAATTGGCAGGCGCGTCATCCACGGCGGGCAGCAGCTTGAGCAGATCGCGCATCAGGCGTGTATCACGACTCTGCCAGACCCACAGGCAGATGGGCGCCACGGTGGGCACAATGAGCACGTTGAGCTGGTAAAACAGGGCAATCACCGTGCCGTTGGGTACGAACACCCCCGGTTGTTCCATAAACCGGGGCCCCAGGTTGATCATCAGCTCCTTCATACACACGCTGAGCACACCGATGAGAATCAACGGGTACAGTATCAGCACACCGCTGAGAAAACTGCCGGCGCCCTGCTTGCCGGGGGTGGCAAAGTGCAGGGCGGCGTAGAACGGCAGTGAGTAGGAGAGGATACCCGGGTTGATGCCAAAAGCGAGCTGGTATTCAGACTGGCCCTGCGGCACTGGCCTGCCATTCAGCTCGCCCGAACTGGGTCATTAACACCACGTCCTTGCCGTGAAAGATCAGGCCATCCACCATGTCGGGATAAGCCGCTTTCAGGATCATATCCGCCAGGCCCACCACGGGCATGGCAATCGCGCCCGCCGCCAGGGTCCACAGCGCAAAGCAGGGCAGGATCAGGGCGAAGGCAAACAGCAGGAACTGACGCAGGTTGTGATCAGGCGGCAGGGGCATGGGTGGCCTCCGGCGTCGAACTGGCCAGGTAGCGCAGGTAAAGGATAAACACCACCAGCACGTCGAGCATGATCAGCGCCGGCCAAAGATACAGGTGAACCCAGGAAAAAATATCAAGGTCCCAGTCACCCAGGTAAAACAGGCTGATGATGCGCACGATATTCAAGGCCTGGATGGCCAGGAACCCGAGCAAGATGGCAGCGGTGCGTGCCTTCCAACTGGCCGGGTAGGCGACTACCGCTGCCACCAGCACAATGGTCGCCTCCACGCCGTTACAGCCCGCCTCAATGGATACGGCAAAGCCGCTGTCACGAAACTGCAGCACTTTGCCAAAGGCGATAACGGTGTCATCAAAAGGTAGCAATCAACGCGGCGCTGATCTTTGCCAGCAGCGCGGTGAAGGGAACGATTACGTGCTCCTGCACCGGATTTAGCATCTCCAGCGAGAACAGCGCAACCAGCACAAGCAGAAAAGTAATGACAAAGCGTTTCAACAGAGGGGCCCCGACCTGTAACAGGGCCTATGGTAACACGGAGGCCCTCAGAATCTCACGGCCGGACGTGCCTGGAAGAACTGCTCCAGCATGTCCCGCTGCTCCATCGCGTCGCGATAACCGCAGGCGATCAGGTCACGACAAAAACCTCCCTCAAAGAGCAGGTAGCTGGCCAGGCTGGTGCCGCCACCCTGGGGCGTGGCGCCGGTAATATTAAGAACCGTGCGCATAGCCCTTGGAAGGCTGTCGATATGCCGTGACACCAGCTGGTCGATCTCTATGGACGGGTTGATGCAGAGAAAATCCACCAGGCGCAAGGCGCCGGTGTCGGCATAGGGCGCTTCATTGTGGACCATACCGACCAGCTCGTTGATCCGGGTCAGGTGGTCCATGTCATTTTCCAGCGCATCGATAAATGCACTATTGAACACATGACCTACCATCTTCGCCAGTGACGGTGAGTGGCTCTCATGATGCACTTCCGGTGGTCGCTCGGGATTGCCGCTGACACCCACCACCATCACGCGCTGCGCCCCCAGGTGCAGCGCAGGGCTGATCGGCGACACCTGGCGCAGGGCACCGTCGCCATAGTAGCTGTCGCCGATGCGCGTGGCGGGCAAAATGGTGGGAATCGCCGAAGAAGCCAGCAGGTGTTCTACCGACAACTGCGTGGGCACACCCCGGCGCCTGGCCCGCTGCCAGGGCAACAATACCGTACCCTGCAGGTCACTCTGGTAGAAGGTCACCGACTCGCCGCTGTCATAACTGGAAGCGGTCACGCCAATGGCGTCCAGCTGCCCGCCGCGCAGCCGTTTTTCAAGGTCGTCAAAATTGATAGCGCGATCCAGCAGGTCCGCCAGCGGTGCCGTATCCAGCAGCGACAGCGGCGCCCTGACCCCGGTGCCGCGATGAAACAGCGATGCCA
The DNA here is from genome assembly GCA_963845135.1 of uncultured Gammaproteobacteria bacterium. GTDB lineage: Bacteria > Pseudomonadota > Gammaproteobacteria > Pseudomonadales > Halieaceae > Halioglobus. The sequence goes on from CAWJQW010000002.1 coordinate 48,516, forward strand.
GCAGGCGAAACACGCTGCGCAGCAGGTCCCTGTAGCCCGCGCGATAGACCTGGTCAACGCTGAGGTTGCTCCAGATGTACTCGACCTTCTTTACCGCCAGCCTGAAGTTATTGGCCGACGCGCCCAGCGCCACCGCGTTGATTGCCCCGGCAGAGGTGCCGGTGATAATGGAAAAGGGATTGTGGGCCCGCTTGGGCAATACCTCAGCCGCCGCCTTCAGCACCCCGACCTGGTAGGCGGCGCGAGCGCCGCCCCCGGTGAGAACCAGGGCGGTGCGATCAGACATGGGCAGGTGCGGTGGCGCCATACCACCATTTTTACTGGAAGTTATAACCGATTGCCAGACCGTAAGTGCGCGGCTCCAGGGTAAATACGTTGGTGAACAGGCCCGAGGAGGCACCGGTCAGGTACGCACCTACAAAATGGTTGTCATCGGCGATATTTTTTACATAAGCGCGCAGGTACCAGGACTCATCGGGGGACACCAGGTTGGCCTGGGCGTTCCAGATATCCCATGCGTCTATCTTGTCGACCTCCCGGTTGTACAGACGCGTATACATTTCGTCCTGCCAGTAATAGTCCACGCGCAGCGACAAACCGTAGTTTCCGGGCAGGCTCGCGTTGTACTGACCGCCCAGGCTCATTGACCACTCCGGCGAATTGAGCAGCTGGTTACCGTCCAGGTCTTCCAACACACCGTCGGTCACCGGCAGCCCCTGGTCCTGCAAGCCGCGGCAACTGTTGAACTGCCCACCCACGTCCAAAGCGGCGAATTCCTCGTGGCGACAACTGCCACTACGCAGTTGATGGCCTGGGTGTTGTCCTTGATCAGGGTGACATCGTCACGTCCCGCTGTGGGATCTCGCGGATCAATACTGGCGAAGTCTTGCACCTCGGTGTGCAGGTAGGAGGCATTGGCGTTGAACTGCCAACTGGCGCTGGGTGCAAACACGAACTCGGCCTCCACCCCGTAGATTTCCGCGTCGGTGTTCTCATTGAAGGAGGTGCGATTGACGATCTTGGAGGTCTGCATCCCCTCGTAGTCGTAGAAGAACGCCGAGAAGTTCGCCTGCAGGGTACTGTCCAGCAGCGTGTTCTTTACGCCAACCTCCCAGGCATCTACAAACTCCGGATCGAAGGTTGCGGTCTGGCTGGGAAAATCAACCGGGTCGAAGGGCGGGTTGAAGCCGCCGCCCTTATACCCGCGCGACCAGGACAGGTAGGCCAGCGTATCTGCGCCGACAGCCCAATCGAGCACCGCCCTGCCCGTCCACTCCTTCCACTCTTCGCTGTCGTTGCGATAGGCGACGGGAATCGGCTCATCCGCGCCCAAACGCTGCAACAACCGCTCTCCCGTCTCATCTTCATTCAGCAATATCTGCCGATCGCGAATATCCTTGGTATCAATGTTGTAACGCGCCCCCAGCGTAATCTTGAGCTCCGGCGTCAGGTCGTAGTAGATCTCACCAAACAGCGCCTGGGACTCGATGCCGAAACTCTCGGTGTCGGTATTGAACTGCGGGCCAACCCAGCCAAAGCCATCCTGGAAAGCCAACCGAACCGGCGACCGCGGCCACGTAATCAAAGCCGTTGGCGATCACCCAGTAGTCGTCCTGCATTTCCACATCCATCCAGAAACCGCCAAGCAGGAAGTTAAAGGGGCCCTCATAGTCCGACTGCAGGCGCAGTTCCACCGAGGACTGCTCCGAGTCCCGGTCAGACTGGTCAAAGGATTCCAGGCCCTGGGGCGTATAGGAGATATTGCCGCCCACTGAGCCCGTCGCATTTTTTGACGGCGCAGACAGGGGCAGGCCCTCGCTGAACAGGGTGGCGTACGTTTCCGGGGCGAATGAACTCCAGTGCGGCGGGGATTTCAATGGGCGCGCCCACGTTCCAGGTGTAATCCATGCGTGAAAGCACGGTGGTTTCCTGGTAGCCCGCCACCAAGGCCACCGTGTAGTCGCCTATTTCGTGGGCAATGTCCAGGGTCACCAGGGTTTCGTCCGCCTCATAGATGGGATCGAAGTCCGCGAAGACCTTGCGCAGGTCACGGGGCTCCTCGCCTGGACTGTTATTGCCGTAGGTGAATAAACCCAGCGGGCCCAGTAATGAATCCGAGGCAAGGATATTGGACAGCTGGGCACTGGGGTTAGGCTTCTCAAAGGCCAGCCGGTCCGGCAGGCAGCCCAACAGTCCCGACGGGTCGTTGGCACACATCTGCTTCTGGCTGCGACTGCGATTGCTGTCCTCGTCGAAGTAGGAAATCATCAGGTCGGCGGTGGTGTTCTCGCCGGTCCAGTTGAACGAGGCGCGCAGAGAGTACTGGTCACGGCCATCGATATCATTGCCGGTGAACAGGTTCTCGGTATAGCCGTCGCGCTCCAGCCAAAGGCCGGCAAAGCGGGCCGCGAACGCATCACCCAGCGGTATGTTGATGTAACCGAGGACTTTTTTGTGGTCGTAGTTGCCATACTGCCCTTCAAGATTGCCCTCCACTGCATCCGCATGGGCAGTCCTGGTGATCATATTGACGGCACCACCGGTGGAATTACGGCCGTACAGCGTCCCCTGGGGTCCGCGCAATACGGCCACCTGGGCCACGTCGTAATATTCCGTTTCAAACAGGCGCGGCGAAAAAATGGGTACCTCGTTGATATGCACGCCCACGCCGGAATCCGCAGACGCGGCAACCAGGTTGGTACCCACGCCGCGGATCTGGAAATTGTTGCCGGTAAAGTTGCCCTTGGAGTAATTGACGTTGGGGGCGCTGAAGCGCATATCACCGAAACCGACAATCTGGCGTTCACGCATCGCATCCTCGTCGAAGGCGGTGATGGCAATCGGCACATCCTGCACTGATTCGCTGCGCTTCTGCGCAGTGACGATCACTTCTTCCAGCTGGGCGAACCCCTGCGCAGGGACCAGAAAGCAGGCGGCAACAGCCAAAACCAGAGGGTGCTTTCGACCCAAAAAAGCCGAACTCATAGGAACTCCTTCATTATTGATTTTATGTAAGCAGCGTCAATACTGTGGCACAGTGACGCTTGAAATTCACCACCCGGAATGCACTTTTTCGGGGTTAGCCCGGGAATTATTTTGGGCTCTTCGCGCATTAGCGGGGAACAGCCAGAGAATGTTCCATCTTGAAATGCGGCCACTGTAATCGTGGGTTACCCCCGGTAGATCAAACCCCCTTTGACGCTCTTGGAGGCTTACCCCATTCGTGCTGTCCTTCTCTCATTTCGACTCGACTATCCATTACCTATACTCTCTGTGATGCTCCAAAGCCGTCGCTGAAGTGCCTGAATCAGCCCGTCTTATACACGCGTCCCTCCGGGATTCCCTCGCTCGGTCACGAGCCATAAAGCGCTTCACTGTCTCGTGCCTCTCCTTCGGCGCGCATTTGCAACGGACAGTTCAGCCGCTTCACCGACTCCTCCCAGAGCGCGCTAATGGTGGCTATATGATCGATCCTATGGCTTCACCGCTGGTGAGGCGGGAGAGAGGCTGAAATCATCGTTGCAAATCACCCGCCGAAGGAAGATGCGAGACAGTGCTTTTCTGGCTCGCAACTGAGTGAGGGAATCCCGGCGGGGCGAGGTGATAAGACGGTGATTTCAGGCACTCTCCCGGCGACTTGGCACATCACAGGGAGTCTAGGTAGTGGATAGTCGAGTCGAAATGGAAGAAGGCCGCTGTGATCGTGGGTATACCCCCGGAAGAGAGTCAAAAGGGGGTTCGATCTACCGGGGGTATACCCACGATTACAGTGGCCGCATTTCAAGATGGAACATTCTCTGGCTGTTCCCCGCTAATGCGCGAAGAACCTTATCTTGCGCCGCAGTCTCTACAAACTACTGGGCGCGCATCGGTGACGGGTTCTATCAGGACTTGTCCGTCCGCGGAGTGTGTCTCCGACGATCGCGCTACAGCGGGCGACTCACAAGAATAATTTCAGCGTCGTCCTGGCTGCGCAGGGCACTGAACCCCAGGCGCTTGCACATCCGCAACATACGCGGGTTCTGCGCCAGCACCTCGCCTACCATGGTCTCCAGGCCACGCTCTCTGGCCACATGCATCAGCCGCTCCATAAGTTTGGGACCCACACCACGATTCTGCCAGGCATCGGCAACCGTCAACGCAAACTCGCAGGAGCTGCCGTCGGGATTGATCACATAGCGGGCGACGCCCAGGAACGTGTGCCCACCCTCCTCGCCAGGTGCAATGGCGACCAGGGCCATTTCCCGGTCGTAATCAATCTGGGTGAAACGGGCCAGCATGTCCGGCGTGAGTTTGTTCAGGCCATGCATAAAGCGGAAGTACTTGCTTTGCGCCGACAGGTTACTGACAAAGTCCTGCTCCTTGCGCGCGTCTTCGGGACGAATCGGCCTGACCAGCACCTCGCAGCCGTCCGCGAGCGTCATCTGGCTTTCCAGGTTAGCCGGATAGGGATGGATCGCCATGTGCCCGTAGCGCGCCGTGCTGCTCTTCGGCGCCCCCACCGTGATCCTTGCGCCCACGGCAATGACCCCCTGCTCATCGACCAGCAGGGGATTGATGTCCAGGGTGTTGATGCAGGGCAATTCGCAGGCAATCTCGGATACGCGCTGCAACACCTCGGACAGCGCGCCCAGGTCCGCCTCGGGATAGCTGCGGAATTGATGCAGCAATCGCGAGGCGTCGGTACGGTCTATCAACTCACGGCTGAGAAAGTCATTGAGCGGCGGCAGGGCCACCTGCGTCTCCCCTGACAGCATCTCTATTGCAGTCCCGGCAGCGCCCAGGTGCACAACCGGACCAAAGACCGGGTCACGGGAAATACCGACCATCAACTCCCGGGCATGCGGCCGCTCTATCATCGGCTCAATACACACACCCTGCAGTCTCGCCTGGGGCATGCGCTCGGCCACTTCCCGATTCAGGTCTTCAAATGCGGCAGCGATTGAGCGCGACTCGCGAATATTCAGGCGCACGCCACCCACGTCGGACTTGTGCAGGATGTCCGGGGAGTTAATCTTCATCGCCACCGGCAGGCCAACATTTTCTGCCACAACCAGCGCATCCGCCGCACTCTGTGCATTGCTGCTCGGTAGCACCGGAATATTGAAGGCTCGCAGAATAGCCTTGGACTCGGCGAGCGTCAGAATCTCGCGACCCTCGGCCAGGGCGTGATCAATGATGCCCTGGGCACCGTAGACATCCGGCTTGTGGTTCTCCGCAAGGGGCTCGGGAACCTGCAGCAGGGCAATCTGGTTGCGGCGGTAGCTTGCCAGGTATGCGAATGCATCAACACCGCCTTCCGGTGCCATAAAGTGCGGAATGCCTGCCTGAACCAGTAAGTCACGGCCATCGGCCACCAGGCGCTCGCCCATCCACGATGCCAGAACCGGTTTGCGCACCCCCCGGGCACCCTCGATAACGCCTTGCGCGCAGGCGGCGGGATCTGTGAAACCCTGGGGTGAGCACAGCACCAGCAGACCATCAACATTCTCATCCGCCAGAATGATTGCGGTCGCTGCGCGATAACGCTCGCCATCAGCGTCACCGAGTATGTCCACCGGGTCGCTATGTGACCAGTGTCCCGGCAGCACTGCTGACAACGCGGCAACAGTCTCCACAGACAGCTCCACCAGCGGCACACCCTGGCTTCCAGCCCAGTCCGCCGCCATCACCCCGGGGCCTCCACCATTGGTCAATACGGCAAGACGTCCGCCTTTTACCCGCGCGCCAGTGGCGAGAATCGTGGCAGCGGCGACCAGCTGGTTGACCAGGGTCACTCGCACGGCGCCGGCGCGACGCAAGGCGGCGTCAAACACAGCATCGCTGCCCAGCGGCGTATGTATGTGCCCCAGCGCGGCGCGCTCACCGGCCTCGTTGCGACCGGACTTGATCACCACCACGGGCTTGAGGCGGGCGGCAGCCCGCAGGCCGCTGAGAAACAGACGCGCGTCGGTGATGCGCTCGACGTAGAGCAAAATACTCTGGGTCTGGGGGTCCTGTGCCAGGTAATCGAGCACATCGCCCATTTTTACCGCCGAAGTGGCACCCAGTGAGGCGACGGCAGAAAAGCCCAGCCCGCTGCTGTCGGCCCAGTCCAGCAGCGACGAGGCGAAGGCTCCCGACTGGGTCACCAGGGCCATCTTGCCGCGAGCCACCGGGCTGCGTGCCGAGGAGACATTGAGCTTGTTGACGGGGCGGATGACGCCCAGGCAGCGCGGCCCCACCAACGCTATCTCGCAGGCTCGCGCAATCTCGGCGAGTTCGTTCTGCAACGCCAGGCCATTTTCCTGGGTCTCACTGAAGCCGCCAGATAGCACTATGGCAGCCGCGATTTTATGTTCGCCGCATTGGCGCAACAGCGACGCCTGTGCCTCGGCCCGGGCAGCGATCACCGCTAACTCCACCGGTTCACCGATGTCCGCAATACAGGCAAATACCGGTACCCCGGGGCTGTCTTCGCATTCCGGCATCACCGCGAAGACTTTCCCCGAATAACCGCTCTCACGCAGGTTGTGCAAAACCTGCAGGCCGATACCGCAGTAGTCGCTGTCGCAAACAACCACCACCGATGCGGGGCCGAATACGCTTTCAAGATAATGTTTGCTCATAGGCCACGCAGTGTGCGACGAGCGCTGTCGCCGGGGTAATGATCCAGCGCAAAGTATAGGCACAATTCCCCGCCACCGGTTGCGCACCCCAAAGTCTCAGGGCAAGATCACTGCAAACGGAGTACACGCATGAGTATCGGCTACATCACCCACCACCTGTGCCAACTGCACGATATGGGATCCTATCACCCGGAGCAGCCAGCCCGACTGGCCGCTATCAATGACCGCCTGATCGCCACGGGGCTGGACATGGCCCTGCGCCAGTACGATGCGACGCCGGTGGCCCGCGAACAGCTGCTGGCAGCGCATGGTGCTGACTATGTCGCCGAGGTGTATCGCAAATCGCCGGAACACGGCCACGTCTCCCTGGACGGCGATACCAGCATGAACCCTTATACCCTGCAGGCGGCGCTGCTGGCGTCGGGGGCGGTGGTACAGGCGGTGGACCGGGTGATGTCCGGCGAGCTCAAGCAGGTGTTTTGCAGCGTGCGGCCGCCAGGACATCATGCCGAGCGGAACAAGGCGATGGGCTTTTGCCTGTTCAACAATATCGCCGTAGGGGCTTACCATGCCCTGCAACAGCACGGGCTGGAACGCATCGCCATCGTCGACTTTGATGTGCATCACGGCAATGGCACAGAAGATATCGTCAGTGGCGACGAGCGCTTCCTGTTCTGCTCTACCTTCCAGCACCCCTTGTACCCGCACAGCGGCGTCGATACCCAGGCGAGCAACATTGTGAATGTACCGCTGCCTGCAGGTTGCAGTGGTGGCGACTTTCGCACCGCGGTCAGCGAGCAGTGGCTGCCGCGCCTGGCAGAATTCAAACCACAGCTGGTCATGGTCTCTGCCGGCTTTGACGCCCACCAGGCCGACCCGCTCGCAGACTTCAACCTGGTGGACGATGACTTTGCCTGGGTGACGCGACGCCTGTGTGAGCAGGCGGAACAAAGCGCCCAGGGGCGGCTGGTGTCCTCACTGGAAGGCGGCTATGACCTGCATGCCCTGGCACGCTGTGTTGAAGCACACCTCAAGGCCATGCTCGGCGACAGTTAGAAGCGCGACAACCTGGGTTTGAGCAGGGCTGGCCCGAGAACGGTGGACAACAGCACCACCAGCACCAGCGCACTGTAGGTGTCGGGCCTGAAAATATTGTGGGCAAAGGCGAAGGAAGCAAAAACCAGCCCCACCTCTCCGCGCGGGATCATGCCAAAACCAATGCCCAGCCGATCGAAGCCTTTACCTCGCACCACGAAGCCAGCAGCAGCCTTGGAGACAATGGCGACCGCAGTGAGGACGCCAATGGTCAGCAGTATGTTCGGATCCAACAGCACCTCCAGCTGCACCAGGGCGCCGATACCGACAAAGAATATGCTAATAAGAATATCGCTGATGGGGCGTATCAATTCCTCCAGTGTGTGCTTCTGCAAGGTATCGCCCACGCGAAAATCGACATCATCCAGCAGCAGACCGGCAACAAACGCGCCGATCAGCGGTGCCAGGCCAGCGAAGGCAGCGACCTGGGCAAAGCCCAGGGCCAGGCAGAAAGCGAACCCGGTCCAGATACTGGCGTGTTTGGTGAGCGCCACCATATGCACAATTTCCGGCATCAGTCGCTGACCCACAAACAGGGCGCCGACGAAGAACAACAGCGCCTTGCCGATGATCAGGAACAAATCCGAGTAGGCAAATTCGCCGCTAACGGCGATGCTGGCCAGCACGGCCAGCAGCAGTATCCCCAGCACATCGTCGATTACTGCAGCCCCGAGAATGACCTCAGCAGACCGCGACTTGATAAGGCCATGTGAAGCCAGCATTTTTGCCGTAATGCCCACTGAGGTGGCCGCGAGCATGGCGCCGACAAACCAACCCTGCAAGCCGCCATTAATACCCAGCAGCGCGCTGGCTCCCAGACCCATCACTACCGGCAGGACCACGCCAACACCGGCGACCGCGGTCGCATTGCGGCCCACCCGCAGCAGGTCCTTCATGTCCGACTCGAGCCCGACCAGGAACAACAGCAGCACCAGCGCCAGTTCAGCCGAGTAGGTCATGAACTGGCTGTCGCGCAGCAGTGCAGAGAAGTTGAAGTCGATACCCAGTAGCGCGAGATTGCCAAGCAGGATACCGGCACAAATTTCGCCGACCAGCTCCGGCATGCCCATGCGCTCGAACAGCAGGCCAGAGATATCAGCAAGGGTAATCATCAGTATCAGGGCGAGCGAGGTGCGCGTGAACTCCTCGCTGGCGCCATTAGCCCAGGCGAGCGACGGCAGCAGGGCCGCGGCCACCAGGAGCAGCATTATGCGTTTTCCCCGGTTCAAGCTGATGTTGTCTCCCAGTTCTCACAATGCTTCATCGCAATCACCTCATGCTAACACGGACTACCCGCAAGTCTTTCACTGTGACCTGCCTACCGGACCAGGCCCTGCAGGGTAAACAGCATACCTGCCACCAAATCTTTAAATGATTTGTCACTTGCGGCAAACGTGCACAGATGTATACTTTTGCCAACTGACTTTATTCTGGAGCAGAACATGGCCGAGGCCGCAGCAAGCTTGCCCCCCGTGGCAGACATTTTCAATCCCAATTCCGAGGCGTACATGACCGACCCCGTCCCGCAATGCCTGGCGCTTGCTGAGCGTGGCCGCCTGGTGTGGTACGAGCCCTGGCAGGCATGGATCATAACGCGCATGGAAGACATTATGCGCTGCTGGAAAGAGGAGCCGCTGTCTTCCGATTTCTATGACTGGGAATTTGCGCCGCAGCGTCCACCGGAGGATGAATGGAGCAATTTCGAGCGCGCCATGATCGGCCACAGCCTGCTGGCAGACCATGACCATCACCGCCTGGTGCGCAGGGTCACAGCCCCCGCCTTCTCGCGTAACGTGGTCGATAACATCCAGGCCAAGATTGAGCCGGAAGTGAAGAAGCTGTTTGACGAATTGGGCGAGCCGGAGACGTTTGACTACATCGAGGAAATCGCCAACCATATTCCCGTTCATTTCCATCACCCGCATGGTGGGCATACCGGAAAAGTACTGGCCGCAAATCAAGCAGGTGATCCTCACCTTCACCGAGACCTGGAACCCCACCATTTCCGACGAACAGCGCGAGGCGGCACGGCAGGATTCCAATCGCGCCATCGAAATCATCAAGGAAGTCATCGCCGAACGCCGTGAGACACCCGTGCAGGACGACTTTCTTTCCACCTTGCTGCGCATCGAGGCTGAGAACGAGGGTTTCGAGGAAGGCGATATCATCACCCTGATCCTCGCCCTGATCGGCGCCGGTGCGGATACCACACTGGTCGCCCAGCAATGGTCCGTCTACGCCCTGCTCAAGCACAAGGACCAGATGGGCAAGGCCCTGGCCAGCCCGGAAGCCTTTGCCAATGCCTTCTGTGAAATCAATCGCTGGGGCGTATCCTCAAAAATGGGCTTTGCGCGCTACGCGCCTCGCGATATGGAGTTTATGGGCGAGCACTTGCGCAAGGGCGTGATGGTGCTGATGATGCCCCACCTGAAAGACTACAACCCGGAGTACTACGACAACCCGGAGACCTTTGACGTGGAGCGCGTTTTCGACCCGGACGTGATGTTTGGCTACGGCCCGCGCTACTGCATTGGCGCGGCGCTGGCCAAGCGACAGCTGTACCTGACCATCTCCGAGCTCTACCGCCGTTTCCCGGATATCGAACTGGCAGAAGAGCCCGAGCGCGACCCCGGCGACCACAATGCCGTGGTATTCAAACGCCTGCTGCTGCGCACCAACTGCAAGTAGTACCGCCGCCGGCCTGAAGCCTCAGGCCGGCTTTCCAGCACCCGCCACATCAGCGCTATCACCCCTTTGCAGGTATGGACTTTCATACCGTTGCTGCGATAATCCCCCACCCCAAGATTTTCAGGAAGGTGTTGCCCATGCGCCCTGTCACCCTGCCGCTGCTGCTGTCACTGTTACTCGCCATCCAGGCTACCGCCGGCGAATTGCTGGTTACCGATGCCGATGGCACACCACTGCCCCAGGCCATGGTGACGCGCACGCCGCTGGTGGTACCGGAAGCGGACCTGAGTGACGACGGTTACGCACCCCACGGCGTTACCAACGTGTCCGCCATAACTGTGACGCGCTTTACTGCTGCCAGCGGCCGGGCGGATATTCTTGCGGAGGGTAAATTCAGTTACCGGGTGCGTGCCCAGGGTTACCAGGACGCCTGGTTCACCGAACCCCAGGACAGTATTGCACTGGACCCCATGAACGAGCAGCAGTTGCATGCCAGCTATCCCTCGAACGTGTGGCTGTCGCAAATGCCCTTCGGCGGCGACCAGGAACTAAAACAAACCTTTCAGCTCAACTGCGCCTTCTGCCACCAGCAGGCCTCGCCCTTCATGCGCAATGAACGCACCGTGGAGCAGTGGGTCAGTGTGATCGAGCGCATGAACACCTATGGCGCGCGCCTGCCCGGGGACGACATCCACACCGTGGCGGAAATCCTGCAAAAGGAGTATCGCGAGTTGCGCGAGCACCCGGAGCGCGTTCCGCAACCCAGGGCCTGGGAGCAGCACCTTTCTTCCGTGGAGATGACCGAGTGGCCTATCGGCGACGGCTTCTCGCAGATGCACGATTTCCTGCTGCATCCCAACGGCATGGTGTATGTGGGGGACAACCTGTTCGACCGCATTTACGAGATCGACACACAGACCGGCGAGTACACGGTGTACAAGGTGCCCCACTACGAGGACGCAGAGGTAGGCGGCATTCTGGGCAACCGCTTTACCGTGTTCCCGAAGATGTACAACTACATGGGCGTGCACTCCTTCGCCTACTCCAAAAAGGACGGCAACATTTTCATTACCCCGTCCATGCAACAGTCCTTACTGGAGTTTGATGTAGAGACCAAGGAATTCACCATCCACGATATGCCCGGTGGCTATTACCCCCACACCATTCGCACCGACGACCAGGATCGCGTCTGGTTTACCCTGGCGCTGTCATCACAGGTGGCCATGTTCGACCGCGAGAAGCAGGAATTTACGCTGTACGACCTGCCGGCGCGCGGCTTCCGGGAATGGCTGGTACTGAAGAGCCTGCCGCTGTTGTTCAGCATCGACCCGGAAAACCGCCCTACCCCCGAACCGGATCGTGAGGCCACCGGCCTGCCCATGCCCTATGGCATCGACGTGGCTCCCAACGGCGATGTCTGGGTGGCACGGCTGTATGCCAATGACCTGGCGCATATTGACCCGGAAAGCGGCGAGATCACCATGATTGACTTCCCCTTCGAGGGCCCACGCCGACTGCGCGCAGACGCGGACGGCAATATCTGGGTGGTGGCGTTCCAGAACGGCCTGCTGGTCAAATACGATCCGGTGAAAAAAGACTTCACCCGCTACGACCTGCCGGTGGTGAATGAACTGCCCTACGCGCTGAACGTCGACCGCGATCGCGGTGTGGTCTGGGTCAATGGCAACCAGTCTGACACGATTCTGGGCTTTGATATCGCCAGCGAGAGCTGGAAGGTGTATCCCATGCCGCGCCAGCGTTTCTTCACCCGGGACATTGAGATCTCCGAGGAAGACGGCGCGATCTACACCAGCAACTCCCACTTCCCCACCTGGCAGTCGGAGGGCGCCACACCAACTCTGCTGCGCATTACACCACTGGAGCAGTGATGCCCGTGCGCCTCATCGTTTCACTGCTGGCCGCCCTGTGCAGTGCGCAGGTTACCGCCCAGGGCTGGCAGTACTACGGGGGTGACCAGGGCGGTCGCCACTACTCTGCTGCCAGCCAGGTCAATCGCGACAATGTCAGCGAACTGGCCGTGGCCTGGGTCCACCGCAGCGGCGACCAGCAGCGCTTGCCCGAGTGGATGGGCAACACCTCTGCCCAGTCAACGCCGCTACTGCTGCCGCCCGAGGCCGGTGAGTCGCTGGTGTATTGCACCCCGTTCAATCGCATCATCGCCCTGGATCCGGCCACCGGTGCCGAGCGCTGGAGCCACGACCCGGGCGTCAAGCTGGCCGGAGAGCGACCTTTTCGCTGTCGCGGCGTGGCTTACTATGAAGAACCCCGGGTGGCGCAAGGAGCCGCCTGCCGCCACCGGCTCTACAGCAACACTCACGACCGACGCCTGCTGGCGGTAGACGCCCGCACTGGCGAACGCTGCGCCGACTTTGGTGAAGGACGGCATCCTGGCCCTGCACGGCAATGACCAGCCCGCAGACATGATCAGCACATCTTCTGCCCCGCTGGTCGCCTCCGGCCTGGTCGTTACCGGCTCCACGGTAGTGGACTTCCACTACTCGCGTGCGCCTCGCGGCACGGTACAGGCCTTCGACACCCTGACCGGAGAACTGCGCTGGAGCTTTGACCCACTGCAGGGCCAGCAGCACAGCGGCGGCAGCAACGTCTGGGCGCCCATGTCGGCAGATGAAGAACTGGGCCTGGTGTACCTGCCCACCAGCGCGCCGTCCCCGGATTACTATGGGGTCAACCGTCCGGGTAATAACGCCTACGCCAACAGCGTGGTGGCCCTGGAGCTGGCCACGGGCAGCGTACGCTGGCACTTCCAGCATGTGCGCCATGACCTGTGGGATTACGACACCCCGGCACAGCCGATCCTGTTTGACTGGACCCGCGACGGCAAGACCATTCCGGCGCTGGCGCAGCCCACCAAACAGGGTTTCGTCTTCGTGCTGGACCGCCGCAGTGGTGAGTCCCTGTGGGAGATCACCGAACAACCCGTGCCGCCCTCGCAGATTCCAGGCGAACGTTCCGCCCGCACCCAACCCAAGCCGATTGCACCGCCGCCCCTGCTGGACTCGTTCCTGATGCCCGCCCAGGCCTGGGGCCTCACATTCTGGGACCGTGGTGACTGTGCACGGCAACTGGATGAACTGGACAACCTGGGCCTGTTCACGCCGCTGAGCGAGAAACTGACACTGATGCTGCCCGGCAGCCTGGGGGGCGCGAACTGGGGTGGTGGCGCCATGCTGGGCGACACCGGCGTGTTGTTGCTGAACGTCAACACGGCGCCGTTCACCGGCCGCCTGATACCCGCCTCCGCCAACCCGGGCGAGCGCGACAAGCGGGACCACCCCGCCTCTGGCCAGCGTATGCGCGTGCCCATGCAGGGCACGCCTTACGATGTTGAAGTTGGCGCCATGGTGTCCCCGCTGGGCATTCCCTGCAGCCCACCGCCCTGGGGAAAACTGGTTGCCGTTGACCTGCAAGGGGGCGTAATTCTGTGGGAGCAGGCACTGGGCTCGGTCCATGAACTGGGGCCTTTCCCGCTGCCCTTCCACATCAACTGGGGCACGCCCAACCTGGGCGGCGGTATTGCCACGGCCGGCGACCTGTTCTTTATCGGAGCGACCATGGACAGACAGATACGCGCCTTCGATACACGCAGCGGTGAGATGCTATGGAAGTACACACTGCCGGTAGACGCCACTGCCACCCCCATGACTTACACCTACAAGGGCCGCCAGTACGTGGTGATTAACGCCGGCGGACATGCGATGTTCGGCCGCGATCACGGCGATTACCTTTACGCCTTCGCCCTGGAGTCACCATGAAGAAAGTCCTGATCCTCTTGCTACTTTTGCTCGCCGGCGGTGTCGGCTGGCTGGCATTGCAGGACTCGCCGATGAAAACCGTGGAAGGCCTGGCACTGCAGCACGCTGATAAACTACCGCTCGCGTTCTTCGGCGAACGCTTGTTCGACGAACACTGCGCTACCTGCCACGACAACCCACAGATGCATGCACCCACGCGCGAAGCGCTCTCGGGCTTCTCGCTGGACTCGGTGATGGTCGCCCTGACCTTCGGCAAGATGCAGCCCATGGCCGCTAACCTCAGCAAGATCGAGCGCGGGCTTATCTCTATCTACCTCACCGGCTCCGACACCGGCCAATACGAGTGGCTGGAACAGAGCGCCTGTAATGCGCCGGCCAGCGAATCCGCGTTTGTCTTTTCAGGCGACTGGGGCCTGGGCCCCGCCAATCAACGCTTTGCCAGCCCCGCCCATAGCAATATCGACCGGGACAATGTAGGCGACCTGGAACTGGCCTGGGCGCTGGCTTTTCCCAAGGTGACCGACATGCGCTCGCAGCCCGCCATTGTCGGCGACACACTGTACTTTGGCGACAAGACCGGCAGGCTTTACGCCATCGATCGCAAACTGGGCTGCGTGCGCGGACACACCAAGGTCGCCAGCGGTATCCGCTCGGCAATCACCCTGGCCGAAGATGGCGCAGGCAAGCCGATGCTGGTGTTCGCTGACTCCATGGCGTTCATCTATGCCGCCGACCCGGCGAGCCTGGAGATCAAGTGGAAAGCCGATGCGCGCCTGTTCGAAACCTCCACCATCACCGGCTCCGTGAGCTACCACGACGGCCGGCTGTTCGTGCCCGTGTCGTCCTACGAGGTGGCCGCCGCCGGCAATCCGCAGCATGTCTGTTGTAAGTCTCACGGCGGTATCATCGCCCTGGATGCCGGCGACGGCGACCGGCTGTGGGAATGGCACGCCACCGAGGACGCCACCGAGCAGGGAGTGGACCGGGATGGCAAGCCAATGTTCGGGCCCTCAGGGGTTTCTGTCTGGAGCACGCCGACTATCGATGCGACGCGCAACCGTCTCTATGCGGGCACCGGCGAGAACCTCTCCCACCCTGCCACGGACACCTCTGATGCAGTGGTCGCACTGGACCTGGACTCCGGGGAGCTGATCTGGACGTTCCAGGCCACGGCGGACGACGTGTGGAACGCAGCCTGCCTCAACGACGGCGCAAATTGCCCCGAGAATGCCGGGGGGGACTTTGACATAGGCGCCTCGGTGATTCATGCAAACCTGGAAGACGGCACAGAATTGCTGTTGGTGGGGCAAAAGTCGGGCGACGCCATGGCGCTGGACATGGCTGGCAAGTTGCTGTGGAAGCAGCGGGTGAGCAATGCGGCTATTGGTCCTGACCTGCACCAGACCACCACCAACGGCGGCATTCACTGGGGCATGGCGCTGTCCGGCGAGAGACTGCTGGTGCCTGCCGCGGACCCGGAGCGGCCGCGCCCCGAATATATTCCCAGACCCGGCATACACGCCCTGGACGTGCGCAGCGGCGAACCGATCTGGTTCCAGGGTGTGGAGCGAGGCTGCTACCTTGCCGAGGAAGACAAACCGCTGGTGGGCCTGCAAAACATGCGCAGTGGCAAAAGTCGCTCGCTGGAAGAGCAGTACCAGTGTTCGTTTTTTTATGGCCTTTCCGCCGCGGCAACCGCGACCGAAGAGCTTGTCTTCAGCGGTGGCCTCAACGGCATTCTGCGTGCCTACGACATCAGCAACGGCGACGTACTCTGGCAAGCGGCGACCGCCCAACCCTTCGACACACTCAACGGCGTGGAAGGTCACGGCGGCTCAATCGACGTGGACGGACAGGTACTGGCAGGAGACTGGCTGTATGTGCAGTCCGGTTATTCCATGTTCGGGCAACTGCCCGGGAATGTTCTGCTGGCTTATCGCCTGGCGCGGTGATGGCGGGCGCTGAGCCAGCGCCCTGTCCGCATCAGGCGGGTTTCTCATCCGCTTCGCCTGCCTCGGGCGCCTCGTCACGCGGCAATACATCGGATACCGTGCTGGCATTGCCATCGCGCACTGCGCGATAGTGCGGCGAGGTGATCTCCACCTTGTGCCCGTGGAATTCATCGAGAATATTGGCGTGCAGCGAGGAGTAGATTGCCGGCAGTTCTTCCGGCGAGCGCGTCCAGCCATTGACCTCGTAGCTGACATAATTGTCATCCAGGGAAGTCTGCAGGACAAAGGGTGGCGGCGTTTCGGCAATGTGCTCGGTCTTCTGCGCGGCGCTAACCAATAGCGCATTCACTGTCTGCCAGGGCACGTCGTAGCCGATGGTCACACTGGTGTGCACCAGCAGGCCGCGCTGGCCCATATTTTTGCTGTAGTTGATGATGTTATTGGTCAGCACCATGGAGTTGGGTATGGAAACGATGACATTTTTCAGTGTCTGTATACGCGTCACGAACGTACTGCGCTCTACTACCCTGCCACGGGTACCGCCCACTTCCACCTGGTCGCCAACCGCGAACGCACGGGTATAGGTCAACACCGTGCCGGCAATCACATTGGACACGGCGGTGGTCGAACCCAACGAAACGAGCACACCGACGAAAATGGAAATCCCCTGGAAAGCAGGTGAACTGGAACCGGGAAGATAGGGAAAGATAATCACCGCCGTCAGCGCGTAGATCATCAGTTTGACGATACCAAAACTGGTATCGGCCCACTCCGGGTAAAAGTGTTTCATGTAGATCCTGCGCGTGCGCAGGCCGTCAAAGACCAGTCCAAGGGTGCGGATAATGAAACGCGCAACCATCACGATCAGCACGATCGTCACCAGGCTGGGCAGGTAGCCGACAAAGCCCTCCCATATATACACCAGGGCGTCGATGAAGCTGGTGATCATTCCCGCTGCCAGCCGCAGGGTCCAGCCCGAGGTCAGCAGCAGGCCGTTGATGGCAGAGAGCAGGAACATTAGCGACAGCAGGCGCCCGATCCATGTCCACACGCCGATCCACAGGTTCTTCATATCGCCCGCGGAGAGCAGGTCCTGCGCTTGCAGTCGCAGCGCCTTGTACCGCTCTTCTGGCTTCTCCTGCATACGCTTGAGTCGACGCGCGATATAGAGCCGGGTCATCAACAGCAGAAACAGGGACACACCGACGATGACCCCGGCGATAATGAGACGCATCAGTGGGGCAGTGGCGTCCATCTGGTCGAACAGCTGCAGCACCAGCAGCGTATCCTCGTTGATCGGCATCACCTGGGCGACTGTCTGTTCAACCGTGCTTTCGGATACCGCACCGGTCTCCGGCATCTCATTTGGATCGGCCATTCTCGTGCTCTTTGATGAATAAGCCTTGCAAGAATAGCAGGCCCGAACCTCCACGGACATCCCACCTGCTGTACCTGCTCGCCACCACTGCATTACACTGCGGCCCATGGAAAAATTTTCGGCCATTTACGACCGCGCCTGCGAGCGCCACGGTGGGCCCAAACTACTTGCCGAACTGATGCCCGCCGTGCGCAGCAAACGCGCCCTTGCTGCCACACGGGATGACCGTTGGCTGGCAGAAATGACCCGCTGCACCTTCCAGGCCGGTTTCGTCTGGCGGGTGATCGATCGCAAGTGGGATGACTTTGAAGATATCTTCTTTGGCTTTCCGCCGTCGAAGTTACTGATGCTGAGCCCGGAGCAAATCGACCGGATTGCGCAGAACCCACGCATCGTGCGCAACCGCCAGAAAGTACTTTGCGTGCAGCTCAATGCGCAATACATCTGCGATGTGGCCAAAGAACACGGGAGCTTTGGCAAGTTTGTCAGTCGCTGGCCCGAGGACGATCACATTGGCCTGTTTCTGCACATGAAAAAGCGTGGCAGTCGCCTGGGCGGAATGACCGGCCAACGGGTGCTGCGCAATCTTGGCAAAGATACCTTTATCACCACCGGTGACGTGGTCAAATGCCTGCGCCGCGCCGGCCTGGAAATCAACGAGAACCCCACCAGTCAGCGCGAGATGAAGCTGGTCCAGGCCGCCTTCAACCAGTGGCACGACGAATCCGGACTACCCTACAGCCACATGAGCCGTATCTGCGCCTGTTCTGTCTAGCAGGCTGAATCCCTGCCTGTCACAGGAGAACGGCTGGGCAACTTTCATCCCGGTTCAGCTGGTGATACCGCAGTCTCCTCGCATTATTGATCCAGATCAAACAGTGCTGCGGCAAACGCTCGCTTTAGCCGATATGAGGTATGAGACGGTGTTCAGGCAGCGCCATAGTGGCTGCCATAGACAACAGCCATAACGAGGAACGCCCGATGAATGCTCCCCAGAACACACAGTCAGAACAACTGTACCTGTCCGCCAGAAAGCTGGTACCGACGCTGCGTGCACGTGAGAAAGAGACCGCTACCCTGGGCCAACTGCCCGAAGCCACAGTCGCAGCCATGCAGGAGGCAGGTTTCTTTCGCATTATGCAGCCGGCCCGCTATGGCGGCTTTGAAATGGACCCGGAAGTATTCTTCAAAGTACAAATGATCCTGGCCGAGGGCTGCATGTCCACGGCGTGGGTACTGGGCGTGGTGGCCATCCACAACTGGCAGCTGGCACTGTTCGATGACCGTGCCCAGCAGGATGTCTGGGGTGAGGACGACTCAACCCTGATCTCCTCATCCTATATGCCGGTTGGCAAGGTCGAGCACGTGGACGGCGGCTACAAGCTGTCCGGGCACTGGGGTTTTTCTTCCGGTTCCAAACACTGTAAGTGGGCCTTCCTGGGTGCCATGGTACCGCCGAAAAATCCTGGCGAGGCGCCGGATTACCGTACGTTTCTGGTGCCGCGCAGTGACTACGAGATCGTCGAGAACTGGAACGTGTCCGGACTTGAAGGCACCGGCAGTCATGACATAACAGTCAAGGATGCCTTCGTACCCGAGTATCGCACCCATCGCTCCATTGACGGCTTCGAGTGCAACAGCCCCGGCAACGCGGTGAACGACCACTATATATTCCGCCTGCCCTTCGGCCAGATTTTTGTGCGCGCCGTCTCCTCCTCCAGCATCGGCTGCCTGAAAGGCGTGATCGACAGCTATGTGCAGGTTAACAAGGAACGCGTCGGGCTCAACGATGGCAACAAAGTCGCCCAGGACCCCGATGCGCGTATGGCCCTGGCGGAATGCATCACCGCCGTGGATGAGTGCCAGACCATCATGTTCCGCAACTTCGACCGCATGGTCGATGCCGCCCGCGACGGCGTGACACTGGACATTGAGGAGCGCATCAAGATGCGTTTTGACGCGGCATTGGTCTCACGCAAATGCACCGACGCCATCAACCTGATGTTCAATGCCTGTGGCGCCCAGGGGATTTTCCGCGACCACCCGCTCAATCGCGCCTGGCTGGACATCAACGCCGGCCGCCAGCATGTGGCCAACAACCCCTTCAAGTTTGGTCGCAACGTGGGTGCCGTAATGATGGGCGCTGACAACGCAGACTTCTTCCTGTAGGCAAAGCGCAGGGGCGGTTCTCAAGTTTGAACCGCCCCTGTTGATCCATATCAACAACCGCAACAAGTGTCCCTTTTTGCCCATAGCAATGGCAACCCTGTCAGGGGCAAACTCTAATCACACCAAAACGCGGAAAGCGGAGAACAGCAGATGACTGCAGCAGCAAAGACAACTCAGGCAAAACGCGACCCCTACCAGATCCATGCCGACGAGCGCGAAGAACGCTATGCGCGCGGCTGGTATGTTATCGGCGCGACCAACAGCGTCAACCTCAAGCCGCGGGCACTGAATGTATTCGGTACCAAACTGGTGGCTTATCGCGGCAAGGAAGATGGCGAGGTGCACATTCTCGACGCCTACTGCCCACACATGGGCGGCGACCTCTGCGGCGGTGAAGTCAAAGGCAATTCGGTGGTCTGTCCCTTCCACCTGTGGAGTTGGGGCGCTGACGGCGTTTGCGACGACATTCCCTATGCCAACAAGATTCCTGACAAGGCGGTCATCAAGTCCTGGCCGGTGCTGGAGAAAAACGGCCTCATCTTCGTGTGGCAGGACCCGGAGGGCAATCCCCCGATTGCCGAACAGGAACCGGCGCGTATGGATGACTGGTACTCCGAGAGCTGGACTGATTGGGAAATGGAGGCGATCCCCATCGAATCACTGGGCAGGGAACTGGTCGACAATATGGCCGACATGGCCCACTTTGGCCCCATCCATTATTCCAGCGTAAAGTCCTTCAAGAACACCATGGAGGGCCACGAGTTTGTGCAGTACATGGTCGGCGGGCACGAAATCCTCACCGAGGGCGAGGAAGGCCTGATCACCTCTGTCGCCCGCTACGAGGGCCCCGCCTACATGACCACCACCATGACCGGCCTGATGGACGGTCACCCGATGAAGGTGCATCTGCTGGTAAGTCACATCCCCACCGACATGAACCAGTTCGTTATCAACTTTGGCGTGATGATGCAAAAGGACCCGAAGGCGTCCAAGGCACAAAATAATGCCATGGTGCAGGAGTACATGGAGAAAAACATCGAGTCCTTCCACCAGGACGTGGCGGTGTGGAACAACAAGTGCATTATCGACAACCCGCTGCTCTGTGACGGCGATGGCCCCATCAACCTGGTGCGCAAATGGTACAGCCAGTTCATGACCAACGTGGACGAGATTCAGCCCAACCAGGTCAAGGCCCGCGAGCATGTCACCCTGGACGGGCCTTCAGTGGAAGAAGTGCGGGAAAAACAGGGCTTTTGACCAACCGAACGGGGTTTTCAGACTCCTGGCACGGCGCAGGCAGGCGGCGTTCAGTTCCCCTGCCGGCGCAGCACATGCGCGCAGTAAAGCGCCGCTGACAGCAACACGACGGCGCCACCCTGGTGGCTGGCCGCCAACCAGATGGGTACGTGCAGCAGCAGCGTACTGATTCCCAGGATCACCTGTAACCACAACGCCGCCAGCAACAGCAGCACGGCCAGCTTGCCCTGCCCGGTCAGACCACGACGCCACACGACCAGGGCAAAGGCATGCACTATCGCAAACAGGATGTAGGCGAAGATGCGGTGATTGAACTGCACCGTGGTGATGTCCTCAAACGCCGATAACCAGGCCGGGGACATACTGTACAGGCCGGGGGGAATAAAGGTCGTACCCATCAGTGGCCAGGTGCTGTAGGCGAAGCCGGCCCGCGTTCCGGCTACCAGTCCACCGCTGAGAATCATCAGGTAGATCAGCGCCACCAGCCACAGGGATTTGCCTGTGCCGCGCCGCGCTGATTGGCCCCGCGTAAACAGCAGGTCAAATGCGAGCCAGAGCATGTAGGCGTAGATGGCGAAGGCCAACCCCAGGTGCGATGTCAGGCGATACTGGCTGACCCGAGGGTTATCGACCAGGCCGCTTTTAACCATGTACCAGCCCAGCAAGCCCTGGCAACCGCCCATGAAAAACAATAGCCACAGCTTGGGCATCATGCCCGCGCGTACCCTGCCTCTCACCGCAAAATAGACCATAGGCAGGAAATAAAGCACCCCTATCACGCGGCCAAGCACCCGGTGCAGGTATTCGTACATGAAAATGTACTTGAAGCCGGCCAGGTCCATACCGCGGTTGACCTGCTGGTACTCGGGATACTGCCGGTACTTCTCGAAAGTGGCCAGCCAGGCCTCTTCCGACAACGGGGGAATCACCCCCATCAGCGGTTTCCACTCCACCATGGACAGGCCGGAGCCGGTCAGGCGGGTGACGCCGCCCAGCACAATCATGCCGAAAATAACCGTGGCACAAAGCAGCAGCCAGGTGGCCACCTGATGGTCGTAGCGGGTTTGCTGCTGTCTCAGTAACATTCCGGTGCGGCACTAAAAAAATGGACCGGTATGATACCCGAAACGACCACCGGGAACCCAGTCCAAATGCAATCATACCCGGGGCGTTGGCGATGTTACTGCGGCCACTGAGATTCAGCCATCACAATATCGAACATGGCCTGGGCCGCCACTGACAGCGGGTGGCGCTTGCGCGTAATCACTCCCACCTCACGATAGATCGACGGCCCTTCCACTTCCCGGGTGATCGCGCCCATTTCCCGCATTTGCCAGGCGCTCAGGGAGGGAATCACACTCACCCCAAGTCCCTCGGTCACCATGCGACCTATACTGACCAACTGATGTGCCTCGAAGGTGGGTGACAGCAAAATACCCTCTGCCTGCAGCCTACTGTCTATCAGCAACCGTATGCTGGAGGGGCGCTGCAAGGTGATATAGGTGCAACTTTGTAAATCCTGCCAATGCAGGGCACCCGATGATCGCGCCAGGGTGTGGCCGGCAGGCAGTAACGCCACGAAGCGATCCCGGAAAAGAGAGTGGAACTCCAGGTCCTCCGCCTTACCCGGTTCAAACGTCACCCCCAGTTCGGCACGACCACTGCTCACCATTTCCACCACCAACTCGGCGATCACGTCATGCACGGTGACATTGACACCCTCGAAACGGCGGTGGAACGCTCCCAGGATTCCCGGCAACAGGCTGGATGTAAATGTCGGCATTGCCGCGATATCGAGCTTGCCGCGGCGTAGCGCAAAGAGATTGTGCACATCCTCAAGCGATTGCTCCCAATCCGACAGCAGGCGTTGTACCACCGGGTAGAACTCCTCCCCCTCAGGGGTTAATGCGAGAGAACGGGTAGAGCGGGCAAACAGTTTTCCGCCCACTGCTTCCTCGAGTTTTTTTATGGCAATACTCAGGGCGGGCTGGGACATGTGCAAGCGCTCACAGGCCTCGGCAAAACTGCGGGCGCGGGCCACCGCGGCAAAGGCCTGTAGTTGTTTAATGGTTACATTCATTTACTTTATAAAATAATCAATATTAATTTTATATTTGTTAAATATAAATACCTGTAGCACCCTGTGCAACCATTCCACCGTGTGGCGCTTTCGGTGCCGCGGCGGAACCCACTGACAGGGCGATAGAAGGAGGACAGAATGTCCGGGTTTGACAAGGTAGTAGGCAGCTATGAAGAAGCCATGGCGGGCCTCGAGGACAATATGACGATCATCGCCGGTGGTTTCGGCCTGTGCGGTATCCCGGAAAACCTGATCAAGGAAATCAAGCGCAAGGGCACAAGGGGCCTGACCATCGCCTCCAACAACGCGGGTGTGGACGGCAAGGGCCTCGGCCTGCTGCTTGAAGACAAGCAGGTCAAGAAGATGATTGCCTCCTACGTTGGAGAAAACGCCTTGTTCGAGCAGCAGATGATGAGCGGCGAACTGGATGTGGAACTCACACCCCAGGGCACCCTGGCGGAGAAAATGCGCGCCGGTGGCGCCGGCATACCGGCCTTCTACACGGCGACGGGATATGGCACCCCCGTGGGCGAAGGCAAGGACGTGCGCGAATTTAACGGACGCATGTACATCCTGGAAGAATCACTCGTCGGGGACTTCTCCATCGGCAAAGCCTGGAAGGCAGACCGCTTCGGCAACCTGGTGTTTCGCAAGACGGCCCGCAACTTCAACCCCATGGCGATCACTGCCGGCAAAATATCCGTCGTCGAGGTGGAGGAAATCGTTGAGCCCGGCGAACTGGACCCCGATGAAATCCACCTGCCTGGTATTTATGTCAATCGCCTGATCAAGGGCACTTTCGAAAAAACCATTGAACAGCGCACCGTGCGCAGCGCCTGAGGAGACAGCACCATGGCTTTGACTAGAGAACAACTGGCCCAGCGCGTTGCCCAGGAATTCCAGGATGGCTATTACATTAATCTGGGCATTGGCATTCCCACGCTCGCAGCGAATTTTATCCCGGAGGGTATGCAGGTGATGCTGCAATCCGAGAACGGACTGCTGGGCATGGGCCCCTTTCCACTGGAGGAAGAAGTAGACCCCGACCTGATAAATGCGGGTAAACAGACGGTAACAATGGCTACCGGCGCCGCCCTGTTTGACTCTGCGGAGTCCTTTGCCATGATCCGCGGCCATCACGTGGATCTCACTGTACTGGGGGCCTTCGAGGTAGATGTGCAGGGCAACATCGCCTCTTACATGATCCCCGGCAAGCTGATCAAGGGCATGGGCGGCGCCATGGACCTGGTGGCAGGAGCGGAGAATATCATCGTGGTGATGACCCACGCTTCCAAGCACGGCGAATCCAAGTTACTCGAGGAGTGCACCCTGCCCCTGACTGGCAAAGGCTGTATCAAGCGCGTGCTCACTGACCTGGCCCTGCTGGACATTGAGGATGGGAAATTTATACTGCGCGAGCGCGCGCCTGGCGTCACGGTCGAAGCAATTGCCGAAATGACTGCGGGAGAGCTGGTTATCCCGGATAACGTACCAGAGATGCAACTCTGAGAGCTGGCCACAACCTTCTGCAAACTGAACAGGAAAAACAATGAGCAATAGAGAAGTCGTCGTACTCAGCGGAGTACGCAGCCCCATCGCCGATTTTGGCGGAGCCCTGAAAGATGTACCCCCCACCGAGGTGGCCGGAAAAGTGATCGCCGAGGCGGTCGCCCGCTCCGGTCTCAACGCTGAGGATATCGGCCATGTGGTTGTTGGCAACGTCATCCACAGCGACCGGCGCGACATGTATATGAGTCGTGCAGCAGCCATCAATGCCGGGCTTTCCGTTGAAACCCCGGCCCTGACCGTGAACCGACTGTGCGGCTCCGGCCTGCAGGCTATCATTTCGGCGGCGCAGATGATTCTCCTCGATGACTGTGATGCCGCAGTCGCTGGCGGCGCAGAATCGATGAGCCGGGTACCTTACTGGCTGCCGAGCGCACGCTTCGGCGCCCGCATGGGTGACGGGGAGATGGTTGATGCCATGATGGGCGCACTTACCTGTCCCATCGGCGACACACACATGGGTGTTACCGCTGAAAACCTGGCCGAGAAATACGATATCAGCCGGGAAGAGCAGGACGAACTGGCCGTGGAGAGTCACCGCCGCGCGCAGCGCGCACAGGAAGAAGGCCGTTTCGACAGCCAAATCCTGCCCATCGAACTCAAAACTCGCAAGGGCACCGTGGTCTTCGACAAGGACGAGCACGTGCGCCACAACTGTGAAAAATCCAGTCTGGAAGGCCTGCGCCCGGCGTTCAAGAAAGATGGCACCGTGACCGCGGCCAATGCCTCCGGCCTCAACGACGGCGCTGCCGCGGTGGTACTGATGGAGAGGAGTGCCGCCGAAGCGAGGGGACTCAAGCCCCTGGCCCGGATGGTCGGCTATTCCGTGGCAGCGGTTGATCCCGCCATCATGGGCATTGGCCCGGCACCTGCGGTGCGCAAACTGATGGAAAGAACCGGGGTCTCCATCGAAGAGGTGGATATCTGGGAAGCCAACGAAGCCTTCGCAGCCCAGGCCCTGTCGGTGACCAAGGAGCTGGGCCTGGACCCGGAAAAGGTTAACCCAAATGGCTCCGGCATCAGCCTCGGGCACCCCATAGGCGCCACCGGGTCGCTGATCACGGTCAAAGCGCTTTATGAACTGGAGCGTATCCAGGGGCGTTATGCTGTCGTTACCATGTGTATCGGCGGCGGCCAGGGCATCGCCGCACTGTTCGAGCGCTGCGCATAACCTCAATCTGGCAGGGGGCCCTGTGGCCCCCTGTATTCCCGCTAGCGGCCACGCATAGGCTCGCGTAAAATCCGCGTCCTCACACACCAGGACGCCCCCATGCCACTTCTTCGCCTCGACCAGGCCAGCCTCCACTACGGTACCCATGTACTGCTCGACGAGGTAGACCTCACCATCACCCGCGGCGACAAACTGGGCCTGCTGGGGCGCAACGGCGCCGGTAAAACCACCTTGCTGAAGATACTCGCCGGCGAGACCGCGCTGGACTCCGGCGAGCGCTGGCTGCGACCCGGGACCCGACTGGCGAGGCTGGAGCAGACCCTGCCCGAGGCCGATGACCTCACCGTCTATGACGTGGTCGCCAGCGGCCTGGAAGAAGCCGGGAGCACTGCTGGCCGAATACCATCATCTCATCCAGGGCGAGGATATGGATGCACTGGCGCGGGTGCAGCAGCAACTGGAAGCCGTGGACGGCTGGAACCTGCAACAACGCGTGGAGACCACCCTCAGCCAGTTGCAACTGCCGGCAGACGCCAGCATGGGTGAGCTCTCGGGTGGCTGGCGCCGCCGCGTCGCCCTGGCCAGGGCCCTGGTCAGTCAGCCGGACATATTGCTGCTGGACGAACCCACCAACCACCTGGACATACCCGCCATCGCCTGGCTGGAGGAGCAGTTGCGCAACTTCCGCGGCTGTCTGATCCTGATCACCCACGACCGCCGTTTCCTGCAGAACGTGGTGAACTGCATCGCCGAACTGGACCGCGGCCATCTCAGCCTGTGGCGCGGTGACTACCGCGGATTCCTGCGTCACCGGGAACAGGAGCTTGAGGCGGAAGAACGCGCCAATGCCCTGTTCGACAAAAAACTGGCACAGGAAGAAGTGTGGATCCGGCAGGGAATCAAGGCACGGCGTACCCGCAACGAAGGCCGCGTGCGCGCCCTCAAGGACATGCGCAATGAACGCAGTGAGCGGCGCGAGCGCCAGGGACGCGCGGACTTTGGCGTAGAGGAAGCCTCCCGCTCCGGCAAGATCGTCGCTGAGCTGAAGCACGTCAGCCACGCCTTTGGCGACAAGAAATTGCTCAATGATTTCAGCACCATTGTGCAACGTGGCGACCGCATCGGCATCGTCGGTCCGAATGGCGCGGGCAAGTCCACGCTGGTTAAAATCCTGCTGGGCCAGCTTGAGCCAGACGAGGGCAGCATCAAGCTGGGCAGCAAGCTCGAAATCGCCTACTCGGACCAGTTACGCGGGCACCTGGACCCGGAGAAAAACCTGATCGACAACGTTTGTGGCGGTCGTGACTTTATCGACATCGGCGGCAAGCAGCGTCACGCGATCTCTTACCTCGGTGACTTCCTGTTCTCTCCGGAACGGGTGCGTACCCCGGTCAAAGCCCTGTCCGGCGGCGAGCAAAACCGCGCCGTGCTTGCCCGCTTGTTCAGCAAGCCTGCCAACCTGCTGGTACTGGACGAACCCACCAACGACCTGGATATCGAAACACTGGAATTGCTGGAGGAAATCCTGCTCAACTTCGAGGGTACCGTACTGCTGGTCAGCCACGACCGGGAATTCATGGACAACGTGGTGACCAGTCTGCTGATTCTCAAAGGCGACGGGCGTGTTGAAGAACAGGCCGGCGGTTACAGTGACTGGGAAGCGCGCGGCGGCAGGCTGGACGACAACGCCACGGCAAAGGCCAGCATCGCTGCACCGGCGACCAGCACGCCCCCACCAGCCGCAGCCAAAGCCGGGCAACGCAAGCTGTCCTACAAGGACCAGCGCGAGTTGGACGCACTGCCGGAAGTGATCGACCAGCTGGAAACCCGGCAGCAGGCACTTGAAGCCCGGATCGCAGAACCTGAGTTTTATCAGGGCGAACATAGTGTTGTGGAGAAGGTGTTGGCTGAGTTGGGGGATGTGCAGAAAGAGCTGGAGAGTGCTTTTGAGCGGTGGTCAGAGTTGGAGGGCTGACTGATTCCTCTGGGGTTGGAGGCCGAGCTGCATTGGCTTGTACTGCACCGGGAAGCGCCCACACGCTCCGCCGGTGTTTCGAGCCGCTGCGGAACTCGGCTCGGGTTGCTGGGCGCAACCCTAAAACGCCTCAGACAGTCCTCGCGGACAGCCCTCGAAAAACCGGCTACGCAAAAGCGGTGGGCTGACTGCTTCCCGGTGCAGTACAAGCCAACGCAGCTCTCTTTCATCGCGCAACGACCAATAGCGATTCATTTATTCGCTTCGCTATTCATAGCGCGGAACGGCTAAAGTAGCGCCAGCTTCAAAAAAGCCACTCAGTAAAATGATGATCAAGGCCCGATGCCGCGGGCAGGCCTCGAAAACAGTCAGGCCATCGCTTTTAGCGAAGTCCTCTTTTCGGGGGACTTCCGCGAGGACTGTCTGAGGCGCTTAAAGGTTGCGCCCAGCAACCTTTGCCGAGTTCCGCAGCGGCCCGAAAAGAGGACGTAGCGAATGGCCGTTTTCGAGGCCTGCCCGCGGCATCGGGCCGTCCACCATTAACAAGCCCAAAAAAACGAAACTCTATCAGAGCCTGGCAAACCTACAAGACCGCCGCCACCGACTCCGCAAGGTAGTCAATATTGGCCGCATTCACACCCGCAACATTGATACGCGATGAATTCAGCATATACACGGCATAGTCCTCACGCAGTTTCACCGCCTGCTCCGCAGACAAACCCAGGAAAGAGAACATGCCCTTCTCTTTTTCGATAAAGGCGAAATCGCGGCCACTGGCAGCTTCCAGTTTGCTGCGCAGATCACTGCGCAGGCCGTTAATGCGCGAGCACATCTCTACCAGCTCCGACCGCCACGCTGCGTCGAGTCCCGGATCGCCAAGAATGCGGCCGGCGATAAGCGCACCATGTGCGGGAGGCATGGAGTAAATTCGACGGGCGGCAACCAGCGCCTGGCTGACCAGCGCTTGCGCATTCTGCTGATCGCGGCAGACAAACATGGCGGCACCGGTGCGCTCGCGATAAAGCCCCATATTCTTGGAACAGGAGGCAGCAACGATCAACTCCGGCAAACGCTCGGCAAGCAGGCGCAGGCCCGCTGCGTCTTCATCGAGCCCGTCGCCAAGGCCCTGGTAGGCAATATCAATAAACGGCAGGAAGCCCTGGGCCTCGGCCATATCCGCCACCACGGACCATTGCTCAAGCGACAGGTCCGCGCCGCAGGGGTTATGACAACAGCCGTGCAGCAACACCACGTCGCCCGCGCCAGCAGCTTTGAGGTCTTCCACCATGGCGTCGAAATTCACACCGTGGCTGGCGGGATCGTAATAGCGGTAATTGGCGAACTGCAGGCCGACGCTGCCCAGCAGCGGGATATGCACCGGCCAGGTGGGGTCGCTTACCCAGATGGTAGCGCCGGGGGTAGCGGCATGAATAATTTCTGCGCCTATGCGCAGTGCGCCGCAACCGCCCGGGGCCTGCACGCTGCTCACCCTGCCCGCCAGCATTACCGGGTGGTCTGCACCCAGCAGCAGTTCCTGCATACCCTGGTTGAACGCCTCCACGCCGGCCGGGGGTAAATAGGCCTTGGTGGTTTCCTCCTGCGCCAGCAGGCTCTGCGCCTCGCGCACCGCCTTGAACACGGGACACACGCCGGCTTCGTCCATGTAAATACCGACGGTAAGATCAACCTTGTCAGCGCGGGTATCAGCGCGGGCCATGGCCGCGAGGCCGAGGATGGGGTCGGCGGGGAGTTGTTGCAATTGGTCGAGCATGGAGAGGTATCCTCGCAATCAGATTTCGGCGAGCAACTCGGTAAGGAATTGCCAGAATGGTTCGACGGTATCGATTTTCAGGCGTTCGCTGGGCGAATGGGCACCACGAATGGTCGGCCCGAAGGACAACACGTCCACCTCGGGCAACTTGCTTTTGAGTATACCGCACTCCAGCCCGGCATGGATGGCCTTCACCGCCGGTCGGTGGCCGAAAAGCTTCTCATGCAGCACGCAGCCGCGTTCCAGCAATGGGCTGCTGAAGTCGGGTTGCCAGCCCGGATAGCCAACACCCGGTGTCACCTCAAGATCAAAGGCACGCGCCAGTGCCAGCACTGAATGCTGCAGCGGCTGCGACTGGGCCTCGTTAAAGAAGCGGTAACTGGACTCAACGAACAGTTCACCGCCGCGCAAGCGCAGCACTGCCAGGTTGATACTCAGGTCCACCAGGTCTGCGGGCTGTTGCAGGCTATAGGCCTGGGCGCCATGCGGCCATGCCGCAATCAGGTCCAGTACGCGCAAGCTGTCCACTTCATCAAGCGCTTGCGCGAGAGCCACCGGCTCAAGCACTAATTCAACGCCGTCATCGGCGGCGGGAAAATAGGCAAGCCATTGCTGACGCAGCGTCTCGAAGCTGGCGGCCAGGACTTCGCCAGCACCCTTTGGCGCGGCGAACTCAACCACGCCCTCGCGCGGAATCACATTGTGCGCAACGCCGGATTCAACACTGGCCAGTCGCAGCCCGGATACGTCACGCAGGCATTCGCCCAGTAACTTGATTGCATTGCCCAGTTGTTCATGAATCTGTACACCGGAGTGACCGCCAGCAAGCCCGCGCAAGGTGAGTCGCCAGCACTCCAGTTCCTCGCCCACGTCATCTTCCGAGAAGCTGCGACTGAAGTGCCAGCCGCCACCGCCAGCGCAGCCGATGTAAAGTTCGTTCCAGTCCTCGGTATCGAGGTTCAGCATCAAGGACCCACTGAGCATGGAGGCGTCAAGGTTGAGAGCGCCGCCCAGGCCCGTTTCCTCGTCAACCGTGAACAGTATTTCCAATGGCGGATGGCTGATATCCGGGTCGGTCATCAGGGCAATTGCCGCAGCGCAGCCCAGGCCATTATCGGCGCCCAACGTGGTGCGATCGGCGCTGAGCCAACCGTCTTCAACCTGCAGGCTCAACGAATCCCTGGTGAAGTCGTGATCGCGATCGGCGGTTTTGACGGTGACCATATCCAGGTGATTCTGGATGATGACTGTGGGGCGGCCTACCGTGGGACGGCCTTCCTTACCCGGACTCGCGGGTACATAGATCACCAGGTTCCCCTCCGCATCCTGGCGGTGCTCATGGCCCGCTTTTTCGGCGAGGTCGATCAGGTACTGTCGTATCGCCGCCTCTTGCCCGGATGGTCGCGGCGTTTGCGTGAACTGATAGAAGTGTGACCACAAATGGGCTGGCTCGAGAGGGTAGTTCGCAGGTTTCATGGATGCTCGAAATAGCGCGTGACGAAGGTCGCGCATTATAGCCTCGCTGGGTATTTTTCACACAATTTGCGCGCAATTTTTACGCCCAATCGTAGTCGTACCTTCATACACTTCAGCTATAGCACAAAATTTTCAACAGGATCATAGCGTTATGAAAAGAAGAGACGAAGGTAAAGCGAGTCTGGTGGAGTTTCTCTCCAGCATTAAATTCGCCCGCCGCGGTGCAGACGGAAAGAAGCAACAGAGCGGTAACCGCTTTGCGCGATTCGACCAGCGCGCGCCAGTGACACAACCGTTTGCGATGGAAGACTCTTACCTGATTCGCAGCGCCAACTAGGCACCTGCCTGGCAAAGCCAGGCTAGTCGACGACCCTTGCCAGGGCCGCTATACGATCGCTGCTGCAGATCGACCAGCGTCGCTCCGGCGCCACCAGGTGGTTGCCGATAACAGCAAACACGATCGGGTTAAACGGAAAGCCCACGTGACTGGCCAGCACCGCCATATTGGTCACATACCTTGCATCACCCTCACACCGGGCAATGCCCTTGCCGACAATGCCATCGGACTCACTGAACAATGTCAGCACCGGCACCCGCAGCTCGCCGCCACT
Source organism: uncultured Gammaproteobacteria bacterium (assembly GCA_963845135.1). Taxonomy (GTDB): domain Bacteria; phylum Pseudomonadota; class Gammaproteobacteria; order Pseudomonadales; family Halieaceae; genus Halioglobus. The sequence continues at coordinate 80,107 of CAWJQW010000002.1, forward strand.
GTAGGTGTAATCCACCCACTGTCGCAGTGACTCCTCAGACTCGTCACCGGAATGCTCATTCATACGCGCCATAACGCTGTATAGCGCGGTGCCCCGTGGGTCACCGAAGGGCGTGCCCAGCGTGATGACCTGGCGAATCCACTGCGGATAGCGATGCGCCAGCGCCACCGCGTACAAACCACCCAGGCTCCAGCCGATCAGGGTCACCTTGCGACCAGAGGACTCGTATTCACGCTCCACCCGGGCCGCGATTTTTTCTTCCAGCGCAGCACGGTGGCGCATGAATTGCTGCATGTTCTCCGCCCTGGCCTCGCTGGAATTACGACCCAGGCCCCAGGGAACTGCGCGGTAGCCACGATCATCCAGGAATTTACGCAACAGCGCCGTGGAGCCGTCTGCCCCCATAAAGCCCGGGATAGTCATAATGCTGTGACCGTCTCCCCGGGGCAGTGTCCTGAACAAACGCTTACACAGAATGCTGGTGCCAGCCTCGAACGCGACACGACCCAACTCACCGATGCTATGGCGCAATCGGGGGGGCCGGATATCGGCTACATAGTGACTGCTGGCTGAACTCATCGGCTTATCCTTTGGACGCCCAATAACGCCACCATTGTGCGGGCTTTTAACGGGTTACGACAGGGCGAGCAGCAACAGGCGGTTCAATTTTTCATGCTAGAATCGCGCCCTTCCCTACAGGCTGTGACCCTCTGGACAAACTGATGAGCTTGCCGCGATGAGCGAACCTCGAGACACCCTTTACGCAGACCCACTGCGCGAGTCGGGACTATTCACTTTTGATGACCAGGTGGCGCGCGTGTTTCCCGACATGATCAAGCGCTCGGTTCCTGGCTATACCACCATTATTGCCATGACCGGCCTACTCGCCCAGCGCTACGCCACCCCCGGCAGCGCTCTTTATGACCTGGGCTGCTCACTGGGTGCCTCCACCCTGGCGATGCGCCAGAACTTGCAGCAGCAGGACTGCCGCATCATCGGCGTAGACAATTCCGCGGCCATGCTGGAGCGCTGCCGCAGCATCATCGAGACCGACACGCACGACACGCCGGTAGAGCTGGTTTGCAGCGACCTGGAAAACGTCATCATCGAAGACGCCTCTGTGGTGGTGCTCAATTTCACCCTGCAGTTCATTCCGCTGGCAATACGCGATGAGGTGATCGCCCGTATCTATCGCGGACTGCGCCCGGGAGGTGTCATGGTGCTGTCGGAAAAAGTCACCTTTGAAGACCCGCACCTGGACGCGCTGAACATCGACCTGCACCACCAGTTCAAGCGCGCCAACGGCTACAGCGACCTGGAAATCGCCCAGAAACGCGCCGCCATCGAAAACGTGCTGCTGCCGGAGACACTGGCCACAACACAAGCAGCGTATGACCGACGCCGGGTTCGCAGCAGCCGACGTCTGGTTCCAGTGCTTCAACTTTGCTTCCCTGGTGGCGCTGAAGTAATGGACTATGCACCTCTTCTGCAGCGCTGGCGTGACAGCGATCTGGATCGCTGGGCGGAACAACTGCCGGGGCAGCTTGCCCGCGGGCTGTCCCATCAACGCTATGGCGATCTTGCGCGCTGGTTGCAGGCACTGGACGACCTGCCGGATATCACGGTGGACCACATCACCCTGGACGCCGGCCGCGTCGGGGCCGCCAGCGCGACAGCCCTGGCGGCGGCGACCTCGCAAGCACTTTACGACGCCCTGATGGGCCTGCATCCCTGGCGCAAGGGTCCCTACGAACTCTTTGGCCTGCACATCGATACCGAGTGGCGCTCTGACTGGAAATGGGACCGCCTGCTGCCCGGGTTGGACGACCTCAGCGGCAGGCGGGTACTGGATGTTGGCTGCGGCAGCGGCTACCACTGCTGGCGCATGCGCGGGGCCGGGGCTGCAGAAGTGATCGGTATCGATCCCACGCCGTTGTTTGTCGTGCAGTTCTGGGCACTGCAGAAATACCTGCAGGACGCGGCAGTCTGGGTGCTGCCCGCGGGTATCGAGCAGGTGCCGGAAAAGTTGCAGGCATTCGACACCGTGTTTTCCATGGGTGTGCTCTATCACCGCCGCTCGCCCATGGACCACCTGCAGGAACTGCGTGACTGCCTGCGCCCCGGCGGGCAACTGGTGCTGGAAACCCTGGTGATAGAGGGGCAAGCCGGGCAGGTGCTGGTGCCCGAGGGTCGCTATGCACGCATGGGCAATGTCTGGTTCCTGCCCAGTTGCGACACGCTGCTGGGGTGGCTGCGCAAACTGGGATTGCAGGATGCGCAAGTCATAGAAGCAAGTTACACCAGTACGGAAGAGCAACGCTCTACCGAATGGATGCGCTTTCACTCACTGGCGAATTTTCTCGACCCGACCGATGTGACCAAAACCATAGAGGGTTACCCTGCGCCTCGCCGGGCGGTGATCACCGCCCACGCACCGGGCAACTGGACACCGCGCGAAGACGCGAAGGGCTAAAAGCGATCCTTGACGGTCATCAGTAATTGCACGCTGTCCACGTCGTCGTCCTTGTTGAACGGAAAAGCCAGGTCGATATGCACGACGCTACCTTTTTCCGCGCGACTGGAGTTAAGGCGGATGCCGATGCCGGCATTGGACAACACGCCCCCGTTGGAGCCGTTGTCCTCGCCTTCGAACCAGGCCCTGCCCACATCGAAGAATACTGCATACCCCACCCGCAATAGGCGGAAGGGGTGCCAGTCTGAGTAGTAGCGCTGCTCGATGTTAAACACCACGGAGCGGTCACCTACCTGGTAGTGACGGTCATAACCGCGCAGACCGTTCTGCCCCCCAAGCGTCAGCTGGTTTTCACCTGTGAGCCCGTCGGTATAGTCCAGGCGGATGCCGGAAAACACCGACCACTTGGGGCCCTGGCGCCAGAAGTAGCGGCTGTTAACCGTCCACCACAGGTTTTCAAACTCGGTATCGTCGACGGATAAAAAACCGGTGACTTCACTCTCTACCAGCCACAGGTCGCGCGGAGATACGCGCAGGGTATTGCCGTAGCGACCGGACAGGTGAACCTGGTCGCGCGTTGCTCCCAGCGCTTCGGCCGAGTAGCCCAGGTTCCACTGGTAATGCTCACCAACGTATAAATCCTCCGTTCGCCCCAGGTAATTGAGGTTATGCGCTTCCATGTATTCGTCTTCGATGGACTGGTAGCCAATGAACGGGAAGCTGTACTCCCGGTCTTCCGGCAACTCCTGCGGCGGGATGTCGGAATCAGAAAAAGAGAACTCGTTTTCCTCGTACTGGTAACCCATCAGCCAGCGACCTACCTGCTTCTTCAACTCCCGCTCGGTGGCGACTCCACCGAACAGGCGCACAGACTGCTGCTCGTGGTTGAATTCCTCAACCTCATCACCGCGAAACCAGATATTCTCCTCCAACTTCCAGTCTTCCAGGCGCATTCCCGCCGACCAGCGTTCATAAACGGAGAAAAAAGGCCGGTTCAGGCGGAAACGACGATCATGGCCATCATCATTGTCGGTTAGCGAAACACGCATTTGCCAGCGGCTGCCGGCCAGGGCCGGATCTTCGTAAATGAACGTCGTTCCCGAACGTTCTTCATCACTGTCGTAACGCAGGGCCACCTGCTTGCCCGTGCCCAGAAAGTTGGTGTCGCGAAAGCCCAGCGAGTATTCGTTTTCGCCCCCGCTGCGGCTGAAGGAGACGGTTGGTGTGAAGGTCCAGATGTCCCGGGTAATCACCTCCAGGTCAACCTGGTCACCGCAGCGCCGCCAGGGACGCACCCTGGCGTCATAAATGAACTTGAGGTCGCGCAGAATGCGCTCGGACTCTTCCACCAGCGTGCGCAGATAATAGTCACCTTCCGTGAACAACAGCTGTTCCCGCACAACCCAGTCCCGGGTCAGGCTATGGAAGTCGTTGGCCCAGCGATAGATACCGCTGTTCTCACGCGAGTCCTCGGAATCAAACACGCGATAACGCGTAATCTTGATACTGGCAACAAACACACCATCGGGAATCGACTGGGCAAAGGCCAGATGCTCTGGCGAATCCTCGAAGCGAAAACTGGCAGACGCGTCCTGGGCTTGCACCAGTTCACAGTCCCCCTCCTCCGCCCACACGTCCTGAACAGGCAGCCACAGCAGCACGGTGCATACCAGCAACCGGCAACGCTTGATTACTATCCCCATACCAGCAAGATAGCTCTGTTGAGAGATACTGACAATCCTCCGTCTGTACTCCTCTCCCGGTCAGGGCTAAACTTGACGCTCTTCCAAACCACCCCGGAACGAGAGTAATGGCTGGGTAAAACCATCATTACGGCCAACAATAAGGAGCCTTCCTTGTCTTCCCCCTTTCAGCAGCAGATGGCATCACTGCGGCAGCCCGAGCAGCAAGAGATGCTGCGCAACATCGGCCGCGGCATCGAAAAGGAGAGCCTGCGCGTGAATCCCGCCGGCTTCCTGGCACAAACGCCCCACCCTGCGGCGCTGGGTTCGGCATTGATGCACAGCAGTATCACCACCGACTACTCCGAGGCATTAATGGAGTTCATCACCCCGGTAAGCACCAGTATCGAGGAGAGCCTGCAAACCCTGGAAGATATTCACAGTTTCGTCTACAGCCGCATCGGTGATGAAATCCTGTGGAGCACCTCCATGCCCTGCCAACTGGGCAACGACAAGGACATACCGGTCGCACAATACGGCAGCTCCAATGTCGCCACGATGAAAACCGTTTATCGCTATGGCCTTGGCCACCGCTACGGCCGTGTTATGCAGACCATCGCTGGCATCCACTACAACTTTTCCATGCCCCGGGCTTACTGGGAGGATGCCTGGCGCGGCGCCGGAGAACCCGGCTGCCTGCAGGACTACATCAGCGAACGCTACCTGGGGCTGATCCGCAACTTTCGCCGCTATTCGTGGCTGCTCATTTACCTGTTCGGCGCCTCGCCGGCGGTTTGCGGGAGCTTCCTGCGCAATCGCGACAATCATGGTTTGCAGCCCTTCGGGGACGGCCACAGCCTGCACCTGCCCTACGGCACCTCCCTGCGCATGGGTGACCTGGGTTACAACAGCGACGCGCAGAAAGATTTGCGTATCTGCTACAACTCGCTACCCAACTATGTAGAGACCCTGCGCCAGGCGATTATGCAACCGCATCCCGATTACGCCCGGTTCAGCTGTGGACAGGACGGCGACTACCAGCAACTCAACGATAGCCTGCTGCAGATCGAAAACGAGTTCTATAGCCCCATTCGCCCGAAGCGGGTCACCCGCTCCGGCGAGACACCACTGCACGCACTCACCGAGCGCGGCATCGAATACATAGAAGTGCGCTGTATTGATGTCAGCCCGTTTTCGCCGCTGGGCCTGGATGCACAGGAGATACGCTTCCTCGACACATTCCTGCTGTTCTGTTTGTTCAAGGACAGCCCACCCTGCGACGATGCGGAGCAGGACGGCATGGCGAGCAATATGGAAGCCGTGGTCAGCCGCGGCCGTGAACCGGGCCTGCGACTGCGCACCTGGAGCGGGGAGCGGCCGCTGGCCGACTGGGGCAAGGACTTGCTGGAGAGCATGCGCGATATCGCCGAGGCGCTCAATATGGCGCATGACAGCCGTGGCTATACGGAATCGCTGCGCGAGCAACTGGCCAAGATCGCCGACCCGGAACTCACCCCCTCTGCCCGGGTATTACGTGAAATGCGCGAGCAAACACTCCCCTTCTTCCGGGTAGGGCTGGGCTACAGCCAGCGCTGGGCGCAGCAGTTTCGCGAGCACACCCTCTCCGCGGAAAAAATTGCCGCATTTGAGGAGCAGGCGCGCAGTTCCCTGCAGGCACAGGCGGAGTTGGAAGCGAAAGAAGAGATCAGCTTTGAGCAGTACCTGGCGAACTTTTATGAGCAGTACGCGACCCTGCCTCGGCCTTGAACTTCCTCGCTCACTTTCACCTGGCCTGGCCCGACGAGGGGCTGGTCGTGGGCGCGCTGGAGGGGGACTTCCGCAAGGGCTGGCTGCGCGGAGACCTGCCCGGTGATATTGAACGCGGCGTAGCCCTGCACAGGGCGATTGACGCCTATACGGACTCCCATACACTGATGGCCGAATTGCGCCGTGAATTTGCGCCAGGGATGCAACGCTATGCCGGCATTCTCATTGACCTGAGTTTCGATCACTATCTCAGCCGGCACTGGAGTCGATTCAGTGACCTGCAGTTGGCAGAGTTCATCCCCAGGGTGTATCGCCGGCTGGAACAAAACAGTCACCACCTCAGTGGCCGTGCGGAGCGCATGCGCCAACGGATGCTGCAGCACGACATCCTGGGCAAATACCGCCACTGGGAGACAGTGCCCGCCAGCGCTGCGCGCGTCGGGGAGCGATTCCGCCGGGGCAACCCCTTCCTGGATGCACAGGCAGATCTGGAGCCGTTAAGACACCGGCTGGAGGCGGCATTCCTTGCGTTTTACCCCGAACTGCAGGACTGGACCGCGACTGCGCGAAAGGCGCTGAACTAAACATCACCGGGCGTATCCAAGGAAGCGCTCACCGTATTGCATCCGGCGAGAAAAGCACCTAACGTGACGACTGAAACACAAGGAACAGGATCCATGTTGCAATCACTGACCCCGCGGGTCGTCTTCGCCGGCCTGGCGCTGCTGGCACTCGTCTCAATGGCTTTCGCCATGGGCTACCTGGAGCGTCACCTCAATCTTGCTGCCTGCCCCCTGTGCATGACCCAGCGCGTTTTTGTCGTCGCCTGGGGCCTCATTGCGCTGGTCGCGTTCATCCACAATCCAGGCGTAACGGGCAGTCGTATCTATGGCGCTCTCTGTTCGATCAGCGCCCTGGGCGGCGCTGCCATCGCTGGCCGCCATGTGTGGCTGCAGCACCTGCCCCCGGAGGAGGTACCCGCTTGCGGCCCCAGCCTGGAATACATGCTGGAAACACTTCCCTTCACCGAGACACTGTCAATTGTGATGATGGGGGACGGCAACTGCGCAGAGACAATGTGGACGTTTATGGGGTTGTCTATACCCGAACAAACCCTGATCCTGTTCATCGTCACCGCCGTCATCTCTCTGTGGCAAACTTTCCGCCACTACCCGCAGGACGCCCGCAATGCCGCATAGAAATCCCCAGCAGCAATTTGACGCTGTAGAACAACTACTGACCCGCTGGCTCAGGGAGCGGCGTGAATTGCTGGGCAAATACACCGAGATTGTCGTCGGCATGGACGGTCTGCTGGACGTGGATGATCTGCAAATACGCCAGCACGTACTCTGCCAGTTGTTGGTAGATTACGTCTCCGCAGGCCATTTCGAGGTTTACCACGAGCTACTGGAAGAGGCGGAGAGCTTCGGGGACGGCAGCAGCACGCTCGCTGAAAACGTCATGCCCGCCATTGGCGACACCACAGAAGTTATCCTCGCCTACGAGGAAAAGTACACGGATACGAACAGCGAGAAAGGAAAGTTGAAACGCGACCTGTCGGCACTGGGTGAAGTGCTGGAGTCGCGCTTCCTGCTGGAAGACCAGCTTATCGCCGGCCTGCATAACAGTCATCGGCGCCAGCAAAGCTGACGCCGATCCCTGTGTTTACTCTGCTGCGGCAGCCTCTTCCTGGCTGGGAATGCTAACCAGCTCAACTTCGAAGATCAAAGCCGAGTTGGGGCCAATCATCTGGCCGGCACCGCCGGCGCCATAGCCCAGCTCCGGCGGAATCGCCAGCTGGTACTTGGAGCCCACTTTCATCAATTGCAGTGCCTCGGTCCAGCCCGGAATCACCTGGCCAACCCCAAAGGTCACGGTCTCACCGCGAGCATAGGAAGAGTCAAACTCCGTGCCGTCGACCAGCGTACCGCGGTAGTGCACTTCAACGGTATCTTCAGCGCCGGGGCTGGCGCCCTCACCCGCTTCAAGGACTTCATACTGCAGCCCGGACTCGGTCACGATCACGCCCTTCGCGAGCCTTGTTCTCTTCAAGAAAAGCGGTGGCCGCTGCCAGGTTCGCCTCTGCCAGGGCGGCCTGGGTTTCCTGCTGCTCTGCGACCATCTTCTCCTGGTAGGCCTGCATCTCAGCAGCAATCTCTTCCTGGGTCATCTGGCCTTCTTCACCACTGGCACCATCACGGTAGCCGGCGACAAAAGCCTCGATATCCATGGGCATGCCATCCTGGGCCATACGCTGACCCAGACCAAAAGCGATACCGTAGCTGAGGCGCTGTTCGGAGCTTTCCAGGCTGGCGGCAGCCGGGGCTGCCGGGGCCGCGGCACTCTCGGTGCTGGCGGTTTGTTCGTTACAGGCTTGCAGGCTGAGCACTCCAACCAGGGCAAGCGGCAATGCGTACTTCTTCATAGCGTCATTCCATCTCTAAAAACTGTAGTGGGCACCCGAAATGCCCTCGCTGAAACTGTCACCGCTGTTCCCGTCTGCAGCGGGCTCTGGCAAAGATGCCCGGGCATGACTGACTGGTTAGCGTGGGAGAGCGGAGCGCAGTGGGGACGCAGTGTACTACCGGGCCCAGCCGGTTGCCACCCCCGGCTCGCGGCGGCTGACACTGGTGCAAAGCAGGTCCCGCGCGTAGAATCCGCCGCCATATGATCATACTCCGAGACATCGAATTGCGTCGCGGCAGCAAGCTGCTGCTGCAGGACGCGCAAGTAACTATCCAGCCGGGCCAGAACCTGGCGCTGATCGGCGCCAACGGCAGCGGTAAATCCAGCTTGTTTGCACTCCTGCTGGGCGAACTGGGCGCCGACCGCGGCGAGATCGAGGGCATGAGCAACCTGCGCCTGTCGCATATGGCGCAGGAAGTGCACGCCACCGACCTGCCTGCGGGGGAATACGTCTGGCGAGGTGACCAAAGGCTGTCGCAGCTGATGGACAAGCTGCAGGAGCTGGAAGTCACGCGGGGACTACGCGGCCGCAGCGCCACTGCATTCAGAACTGGACGCCATAGACGGCTATAGCGCGGCACGCCGCGCCGAGCTACTGCTGCAGGGCCTGGGCTTTGCCGCCGACGCATCGGGACGTGCGGTCAGCGACTTCTCCGGTGGCTGGCGCATTCGGCTCAACCTGGCCCGGGCCCTGATGACACCGTCCGACATCCTGCTGCTGGACGAGCCCACCAACCACCTGGACCTGGACGCGACCCTGTGGCTGCAGCAATGGTTGCAGCAGTACCCGGGGACCTTGCTGATGATCTCCCACGACCGGGACTTTATCGACGCGACCTGCGAGCGCATCCTGCATATCGAGCAACAGCAGCTGCGCAGCTATAAAGGTAACTACTCCCAGTTTGAGGCGCAGCGGGCTGAGCGGCTGGCCGACCAGCAGGCCAACTATGCCAAGCAACAGCGCCGCATTGCCGAGATCGATGATTTTGTGCGTCGCTTCCGCTACAAGGCCACCAAGGCCAAGCAGGCGCAGAGCAGACTCAAGGAGCTGGAGCGCATGCAGACCCTTGCGCCCGCCCACGTTGACTCGCCCTTCGACTTCAGCTTTCCGCCCGCGGCGAAGACCAGCGACCCCCTGTTGCGCCTGGACGAAGCGGCACTGGGCTACGGCGGGACAGCGGTGCTGCAGGGTGTTGACCTGCAGCTGCGCCCGGGCAGCCGCTACGGCTTGCTGGGGCGCAACGGCGCGGGCAAGTCCACCCTGCTGAAGTCACTGGTGGGGCAATTACCCCTGCTCTCGGGCAGTATCAGCGCGGGTGAACACTGCAAGATCGGCTATTTCGACCAGCAGCAGCTGGAAGCACTGGATATGGAAGCCAGTCCGGCCCTGCATATACAGCGCCTCAGCCCGGAGGCACGAGAGCAGGAAATCCTCAACTTTCTTGGCGGTTTCAACTTCCGCGGTGACGCGGCTACGAGCGCGGTGGCGCCCTTCTCCGGCGGCGAGAAGGCCCGCCTGGCACTGGCCATGGTGGTCTGGCAGAGGCCGAACCTGCTGGTGCTGGACGAACCGACCAACCACCTGGACCTGGAAATGCGTCACGCCATGGAAGTCGCCCTGCAGGCCTATGAAGGTGCCCTGATACTGGTGAGCCACGACCGCCACATGCTGCGCAACACCGCTGAAGAACTGCTACTGGTGCACGACGGCAAGGTCGATGAGTACCAGCAGGACCTTGAAGGCTACGAGCAATGGGTGTTGGGCAACCTCAGAAATGAGAAACCGGCGGAGCAACCGACCAGCGACTTCGACGGCTCGCGCAAGGAAAAGCGCCAGCAGGCGGCCGAACAACGGGAGAAACTGCGCCCGCTGCGCAAGGGGCTGGAGAAGAACGAAGCGGAAATGGCGCGAACTGAAACCCGGCTACAACGTGTGCAGCAGGACCTGGCCGACACTGACCTCTACCACGACAACCGCAAGGAAGAACTGGCCCGGCTGCTGCAGCAAGAAGCCGAGCTGAAACAGCGCACCGGGGAGCTGGAAGAGGCCTGGCTGGAACTGCAGGAGGCACTGGAAGCCGCGGGCGGCTAGCGTCGCCCGCCCAGCGCACGATAGCACTTACTGCCCATCAGGCGCATGCCTGCATAAGCCGAGATGAGCGGCGACACCAGGCCGTAGCGCAGCCGCGAGTAGGCGGCCATCTCCAGGGCAATCGCCTCGATACTTTCGGGGCTGAAGCTGTCATAGGCCACCCCCGGGTCGGGGTAACGGGCGTCCAGCGTCAGCTCATAATGCTCCTGCAGCCATTCCAGGTCGGGCTTCATGGTCTCAATCACCTGCTCATAGACCGCCACCGGGGCGGTGTACTTGCGTCCCGGTATCCTGGCAATGCGCTGTATTTCATTGGCCCTGCGCAGCGGGTTGCGGGAGCCATTGACCAGCACGGGCAGGCTGCGATTGAGCGAACTGATCAACAGCGCAGCCTCATGGCTCATACTGGTGTTCGCAGGCGGACGGGGACGAAACTGCTCGCCCAGCTCAATACCCAACTGGGCGAACATGACCCGCGTCAAACCGCGGGGGTCCGCCACGGCGTCACTAAAGTCATACACCACCAGGGCATCTTCGCCGAACGCGCGCTGCACACGCTGGAACAGTGACTTGAAGCGATAGAACGGCGGGTTCTGGTACAGGTCTTCCAGCACACCCCCAATATTAAGCCGCTGCTGGATCTCGCTGGATAGCGCGTGAACCGGGTGCCTGACGCAGGCGAGCACCACTATTTCATCAGCATAGCCGGCCAGCCACTGGGCCAATTCCAGCATATCCGGGCGGTAGAAATGTGCCACGCTCTCGGCCGAGAGCATCAGGCTTTGGGCATCGGTTCTTGCAAACCCCCGCTCGAGGCAGGCCAGGGTCTGCTTGTTATACGCCGCCAGCTGGTCCGTCGACTCCAGTCCGCGCGCCGCCAGGCGCCCTCGCACATCGGGGTGCGAGGCGTACAGGGCACGCAGCAAGATGGAGTGATTGCCCTGGAAGTGACGCTCATGGGGAAATTGGGTGGGATAAAAAATACCGTGCTGCGACTCCAGCAACCTGGCGTTGGCAAGGATGTCGCGTTGCACTGAGGTGGTACCGGTTTTGCCCAGACCGATATGCAGATAGAGTTTCTTGAATCGTTTCACCGCATCATTCCAGAAAAGGATCAGCCCGCGGCCAATGCCAGCTTTTGCGGTCTGGGCAGGCGTTTTATGGCCGCTTCCCGCTGTTGTGCGCTGCTGCGGTCCGTCGCCGACTCGGACCAGAGCAACGCCACCGGCCGTCGACCCCGGGTGTATCGGGGGCCGCCTGCCAATTCGCCATTGTGCTGCCGCAACCGCTTCTCCAGATCGCGGGCCACCCCTGTGTACAGGGTGTCATCAGCGCAGCGGAGAATGTACACGGTCCAGCCCGGAATCACCATCAGGCCAGGGCCAGCACCTCTTTGACGCAGTCGCTGATGCCGGCGTACGCCTCAGAAACACTACCCGCAAGCATGTAGGCAGGCGTGGTAACCAGTTTCTTGTCGACGTCGACCCGCGCTTCACTCACCGGGCATTGCAGGTGCTGCGCGCCCATAGCGTCGATGGCAGCGGCGACCTCGCTGTCACTGCCAATGGTGCATTGTGTCCCCGCGCCGCAAATCGCCGCCGCCATGACTGGCGCGATACAAATCAGGCCTATTGGCTTGCTCGCCTCATGAAAGCTGCGCGCAACGCCAAGAAAGTCGTCCTGTACTGACATCTCTGCACCGGCAACGGCGAAATCACAGAGATTCTTGGCCGCGCCAAAGCCACCCGGCACCAACAGCGCGTCGAAGTCCTGCTCTTTCAGCTCGCTCAGCGCCTTGATATTGCCCCTGGCGATCCGCGCGGCCTCGACCAGGACATTGCGTCGCTCGCCCTCGACCGGCTCCCCGGTCAGGTGGTTAATCACGTGCATCTGCTCGCGGTCCGGCGCAAAGCACTGGTAACTGGCGCCCTGCTGCTCCAGGCTGAGCAGACTGAGCACGGCCTCGTTAATTTCTGCGCCGTCATAAACGCCGCACCCGGAAAGAACTACTGCTACCTTTGTCATCAACCGACTCCTGGAATATCACATCATTGGGCGATGCCAACTTTAGCGTTTTCTTAGCGACGATTGAACCGGTGATAGCGCTCCACCCAAGGCCAGAATTCGCTCGGGCTTACGTGCCTTGCGCCATTCACCCGCCAGGAACTTGTTGCTCTCACCCAGCGTCGGGTAAATATGGATCGTGCCGAGAATCTTGTTCAGGCCAATGCCGTGCTTCATCGCCAGCACAAATTCACTGACCAGTTCGCCCGCGTGGTAGCCGACAATCGTCGCCCCCAGTATGCGATCGCTGCCGGGGCGGGTTAACACCTTGACGAAACCGTGGGCCTCGCCGTCGGCTATGGCGCGATCAAGGTCGTCGATGTCGTAGCGACTGACCTCGTAGGGCACACCCTGCTCCTTCGCCTCCTGTTCATTCAGCCCCACCCGGCCCACTTCCGGATCAGTAAAGGTGGCCCAGGGCACCACCGAGTAATCCACACGAAAGCGCCGGAAACGGCCAAACAGGGCGTTCACTGCCGCAAACCAGGCCTGGTGGCTGGCCATGTGGGTAAACTGGTAGGGACTCGCCACGTCGCCCGCTGCGTAGATCGTGGGCACGGACGTGCAGAGAAAGTCATCGACCTCTATGCGCCCGGCCGCGTCCAGGCCGATACCCAGCTCTTCCAGGCCCATGCCTTCCACATTGGCACTGCGCCCCACCGCCAGCAGAACCCGGTCGAAAGCCACCTCGCGCTCACCGCTGGCCATCAGCAACCGGCAGACGGGCTGCGCGCCACCTGCATTGAATGACTGCGGCTCGGCACCCGTGAGCACCTCGATCCCCTGTGCGGCGAACTCCTCCTGCACCCGCAATGAGACCTCCTCGTCCTCACGCGGCATGATACGGGCCGCATGGGTGACCAGCGTAACGGCACTGCCCAGCCCGGCAAATGCCTGGGCCAGTTCGCAGCCGATGGGCCCGGCACCCAGCACCAGCAAGCGCGCGGGCTGTTCACGCAGCTCCCAGATCGTATCCGAGGTGAGGTAATCGATGGCCTCCAGTCCCGGAATATCCGGCACGCGCGGCCGTGCCCCGCTGGCGATCACAATATGGCGGGCGCTGATCCGCTGGCCGTCGACTTCGACTTCCCACGGAGAAACAATGCGCGCCTGTCCCTGCAGGCAATCCACACCCAGGGACGTAAATCGCTCCACCGAGTCATGCGGCTCTATCGTGCGGATGACGGATTGCACGCGCTCCATCACTTGCGCAAAGCGCACTTTCACTTCCATGCGGTGCGAGCCCGAACTCTTCCGCCCGGCTGGCATAACGGGCAATACGCGCTGAGCGGATGATCGCCTTGGAGGGCACGCAGCCGGTATTCAGGCAGTCGCCGCCCATCTTGTGCCGCTCTACCAGCGTCACTTTGGCCCTGACCGTGGCCGCAATCAGCGAGGTGACCAGGCCGGCGGAGCCGGCGCCAATCACCACCATGTTGGTGTCAAAAGTACCGGGCTTGCTCCAGGCGGCGAGACGGCGCCGTCCAGACAGCCAGCCCACCCCCCACTTGGCGAGCAGTGGAAATATACCCAGGAGGACAAAGGACCCCAGAAGCCCCGGGGAAATGATGCCGGCCAGGGAATCCAGTTGGCCCAGCTGGGTGCCGGCATTCACATAGACTGCCGTCGCCGGCAGCATGCCCAGCTGGGACACCCAGTAGTAGCGCCAGGTTGAAATGGGCAGCAGGCCCATCAGCAGGTTGATCAGGAAAAACGGGAACAGCGGCACCAGGCGCAGGGTAAAAAGGTAGAAAGCACCGTCCTTGGCAAAGCCCTCGTTAATCGCCTGCAGCGGCCGCCCAAACCGCGCCTGCACCGTATCGCGCAACAGCGTACGCGAGACCAGGAACGCCAGCGTGGCGCCCACGCTGCTGCCAAATGACACCAACACCAGGGCGTACCAAAACCCGAACAGGGCACCGCCCGCGAGGGTCATCACCGCCGCACCCGGCACCGATAAACCGGTCACCGCGACGTATACGGCAAAATAAATGGCGCCCGCCAGCAGCGGGTTCTCCGCATACCATGCCTGCAGATCGCCGATGCGCGCCTGCGCGGTTTCCAGCTGCAGATATTGACCCAGGTCCAGTACAAACCAGCTGACCAGGGCGAGCCCGATGATGGTCAGTACCAGCAGTTGTTTTTTGTTCATTGGAGCCCCACTAAGACAACAGCCACTCAGGAAGCCAGCTCAGGGGGTGGGGTATCTGCGATTCCAGGACCGCAAAAGGCCATCGATGGCCGAGGCTCGAGCTCGGCCATGGACGGCGCTTTGACGGTCCGGGAACCGCATAGGGCCACCCCCTGCGCGAGAACGGACGCGAAACGATGCAGTTATAGCACATGGCACTATGCTCAGAGCTAAAAACTCTGGCCGCGGTAACTTGTACCGCCCCGGGCCGGTGGTATGATGGCCACCTTTCTACCTCTGCGGATAAAACCGCCACAGAACAATCGGAGATCAACATGTCAGACAAGATCGTACACGTCAGCGACGCCACTTTTGACGCCGAAGTCCTTAATTCAGACATCCCCGTACTGGTGGATTTCTGGGCAGAATGGTGCGGCCCCTGCAAAATGATTGCACCCGTACTTGATGAAATCGCGGACGAATACGAAGGCCGGCTGAAGATAGCCAAGGTCGATGTGGACGCGAACCCTGAAATTCCGCCCAAGTTCGGTATCCGCGGTATTCCTACCCTGATCGTATTCAAGGGCGGTAACGCAGAAGCCACCAAAGTGGGCGCGCTGTCCAAGTCACAGTTGAACGAGTTTATCCAGGAAGTCGTTTAACCGCGACACCATTGATGCGTGTCATTGCGCCGGCCGCTTCCTCCGTGGCTTCATTACAATTTTTGCAACGGAGAAAGAGAAGTGGCCGAGTCAGCAACAAGCCCCCGCCCTGTCAACAGCGCCAACGATCACGATCAGGCGATAGAACCGACAGAAGAAGCACCCTATAACCCCCCGCAGCTGAAAGAAGAACTGGTTGGCACCCTGGACTCGCCAGAGGCTATTCGCGACCTGTTTACCAGCGGCGTGTATCCCTATGGCTCAAAGATAAGCTCCAGCGAGTACGAAGCGAAAAAACGCGAGCTGCAGGTAGAGCTGCTTAAAGTACAACGTTGGGTCAAGGAAACTGGCCAGAAGATTGTGGTGCTCTTCGAAGGACGCGATGCAGCCGGCAAGGGCGGCACGATCAAGCGTTTCATGGAACATCTCAACCCTCGTGGCGCCCGCGTGGTAGCACTGGAGAAGCCGTCAGAGCAGGAGCAGGGCCAGTGGTACTTCCAGCGCTACATCAAGCACTTTCCCACCAAGGGTGAAATTGCCCTGTTTGACCGCAGCTGGTACAACCGCGCCGGTGTAGAACGGGTAATGGAGTTCTGCTCCCCCGAAGACTACCTGGAGTTCATGCGCCAGACGCCGGAAATGGAACGCATGATGGTGCGCAGTGGCATACACCTGTTCAAGTACTGGTTCTCGGTCACCCGCGAGGAACAGCACACACGCTTTGACAAGCGCCGCAATGACCCGCTGAAACAGTGGAAGCTGTCTCCCATCGACCAGGCATCCATCGACAAGTGGGATGACTACACAGAAGCCAAAGAAGCGATGTTTTTCTACACCGACACGGCGGACGCCCCCTGGGCCATCGTCAAGTCTGCAGACAAGAAGCGCGCCCGCCTGGCTTGCATGCAACACTTCCTCAACAGCCTCGACTACCCCGGCAAGAACCACGAGGCGGTGCGGCCAGACCCGCTGATCGTTGGGCAAAGCTCCCACGTCATCGGCAAGTCGCGCCACATCCTCGGCCCATCGCTGAGCGCGTGGTAAGCGGACTCCAGGCAATGGCCTGTGTGCAAAATGTTCTGCGCACAGGCCATTGCCAGCTTTAATCGAACAACAATCGCCGACAATGTGGTCGTTGGCGCTAATGGCAAAACCTTAAATTAGCGGTAGACGGCCCCCATACAGCGTGCTACCTTTTCTTTGTCGCGCATTCTCGTGCGGCGATAATAACTCTGCTACCCAATAACTTTGTTTCTCTCGCTGGCAACCAACGGCGCACCGATTCCTTTAACTCCTCTCTCTTCGAGCACTCATCGCACCCGTAATCTATGAATCTTACCGACCTGAAAACCAAATCCACCCAGGAACTCATCGACATCGCCAAGGAGATGGGCCTGGAAAACATGGCCCGCTCGCGCAAGCAGGATATTATCTTCGCCATCCTCAAGCGCCACGCCAAAAGCGGTGAAGACATCTACGGTGACGGCGTGCTGGAGATACTCCAGGACGGCTTCGGCTTCCTGCGCAGCGCGGACAGCTCCTACCTGGCAGGACCAGACGACATCTACGTCTCGCCCAGCCAGATACGCCGCTTCAATTTGCGCACCGGCGACAGCATTTCCGGCAAAATCCGGCCGCCCAAGGACAGCGAGCGTTACTTTGCCCTGCTCAAGGTTGGCGAGATTAATTTCAGCAAGCCCGAAAGCGCCAAGCACAAGATCCTGTTTGAAAACCTCACACCGCTGTTCCCCGACGAACGCCTGACGCTGGAAAAAGGCAACGGCAGCTCGGAGGACCTCACCGGTCGCATCATCGACCTGGTCGCGCCGATTGGCAAAGGCCAGCGCGGCCTGCTGGTCGCACCGCCCAAGGCCGGTAAGACCATCATGATGCAGAACATCGCCCAGGCGATCATCACCAACAACCCTGAGTGCTACATCATTGTCCTGCTGATCGACGAACGTCCGGAAGAAGTCACCGAGATGCAGCGCTCAGTCGGCAGACGCGGCGCAGAAGTGGTGGCATCAACATTCGACGAACCCCCTTCGCGCCATGTACAGGTCGCGGATATGGTGATCGAAAAAGCCAAGCGCCTGGTGGAACACAAGAAAGACGTGGTCATTCTGCTGGACTCCATCACTCGCCTGGCCCGCGCCTATAACACGGTCATCCCCTCCTCCGGCAAGGTACTCACCGGCGGTGTGGACGCTCACGCCCTGGAACGCCCCAAGCGTTTCTTCGGCGCCGCCCGGAACATCGAGGAAGGCGGCAGCCTGTCCATTATCGCCACGGCGCTGATCAACACCGGCTCCAAGATGGACGAGGTGATTTACGAGGAGTTCAAGGGCACCGGCAACATGGAACTGCACCTGGATCGCAAGGTCGCAGAGAAGCGTGTCTACCCGGCAATCAACATCCGCTCTTCCGGCACCCGCCGCGAGGAACTGCTCACCGGCGACGAGGAGCTGCAACGCATGTGGATTCTGCGCAAGCTGCTGCACGGCATGGAAGACACCCAGGCCATTGAATTCCTGATCGACAAGCTCAAGGACACCAAGACCAATGCTGAGTTCTTCCTCTCGATGAAGCGGAAGTAAGCCCGCTACCTTCTACAGCGGTGGCGCCCTGCTGCCGCTTGCTTC
Organism: uncultured Gammaproteobacteria bacterium; assembly: GCA_963845135.1. GTDB lineage: Bacteria > Pseudomonadota > Gammaproteobacteria > Pseudomonadales > Halieaceae > Halioglobus. The sequence goes on from CAWJQW010000002.1 coordinate 98,086, forward strand.
ACCTTTCTTAAAGCCGACTTCCACACCTTATACATAGGGAAAGCGGTACACTTTGGCGTTGTATGCTGGTCTCTGAATAACTAACTATCGAATGGATATATACATACCGCCAAAGGGAGACGGTACAGGCCCGCTGGGGACCGCATAAGGCGCCATCCCTGGCAGCTCGGGCTCCCGGGTCGCCGGCCGCCACATCCATGTGCTCGCACGTCCCCAACGAGCCGAACCGCCACCCTCTGGCTCTGCTGTTCTCGATCCCCGCCGTTGGAGTTCTGTCCAATAATTGCGTATCTCGCAGTGGAGCTGCTGGGTGTTACAGGGAGTGTGGCGTGGGCGTCGAGCCATGGATGGCCGAGCCCGAGCTGCCAGGGATGGCGCTTTTGCGTCCCACGACATACTGCCTGTGACCCCCAGCGGCGCTAGTTCAACGAACCACACCCTGATGACACGCCCAGACTCGCCAGGGGCCGTTGCGCACTTTCCGGCTAAAGTGTAGTGTCAGCACCGACATCAGCAGCAGGTTACAGCGACAGTGAAGTACAAAGACCTCCGCGAATTTATCGCCGAATTGGAAAAGCGCGGCGAACTGATTCGCATCAGCACCGAAGTCGATCCATATCTCGAGATGACCGAAATCGCCGACCGCACGCTGCGCGGCCGCGGTCCCGCCCTGCTGTTTGAGAATCCAAAAGGTTACAGCACACCCGTGCTGGCCAACCTGTTTGGCACAGAGCAGCGGGTCGCACTGGGGATGGGAGCCGAAGAAGTCAGCGCCCTGCGCGAAATTGGTGAACTGCTGGCCTACCTGCGCCAGCCCGATCCGCCCAAGGGCATGCGCGACCTGGTGGACAAGGCACCGGTGCTCAAGCAAGTCCTCAACATGGGCCCCAGGAGCGTGCGCAATCCGCCCTGCCAGTACCATGCCCGCCAGGGGGATGATGTTGACCTGTATGAGCTGCCTATCCAGACCTGCTGGCCCGGAGATGCCGGCCCCCTGGTCACCTGGCCGCTGGTCATCACGCGCGGGCCCGAAAAAGAGCGCCAGAACCTGGGTATTTACCGCATGCAGCTTATCGGCAAGAACAAGCTGATCATGCGCTGGTTATCCCACCGGGGCGGTGCACTGGACTACCGGGACTGGCAACTCAAACATCCCGGCAAACGGTACCCGGTTGCGATCGCGCTGGGCGCAGATCCGGCAACAACACTGGGCGCGGTAACGCCGGTGCCAGACGGCATTTCCGAATACGCTTTCGCCGGATTACTACGTGGCAGCAAGACCGAGATTGCCGAGTGCTATACGCCGCTCTGTCGCGAGCACGGCCTGCAGGTACCCGCGTCCGCTGAATACATCCTGGAGGGTTACCTGGAGCCCGGGGAACTGGCGGACGAGGGCCCCTTTGGCGACCATACCGGCTACTACAACGAGGTGGAACGCTTCCCGGTATTTACCGTGGAGGCAATCACCCATCGCGAGGACCCCATCTACCACAGCACGTATACCGGTCGCCCGCCGGATGAACCGGCCGTGCTGGGCGTGGCGCTGAATGAAGTCTTCGTGCCGCTGCTGCAGAAGCAGTTCCCCGAGATCATCGACTTCTACCTGCCGCCGGAAGGTTGCTCCTACCGCATGGCGGTGGTAACCATGCGCAAGGAATACCCCGGTCATGCCAAACGCGTGATGCTGGGCGTGTGGTCGTTCCTGCGCCAGTTCATGTACACCAAGTTCGTCGTTGTCACCGACGAGGATATCAATGCCCGCGACTGGCAAGACGTGATCTGGGCAATGACCACCCGCATGGACCCGCGCCGGGATTGCGTGTTTATCGACAACACCCCGATCGACTACCTGGATTTCGCCTCGCCAGTCGCCGGCCTGGGCTCGAAGGTGGGCTTTGACGCCACCAACAAATGGCCCGGTGAAACCGACCGCGAATGGGGTGAACCGATTGTGATGGATGACGCGGTGAAGGGTCGTGTCGATGAGATGTGGGATGAGCTGGGGATCGTGCTCGACTGAACTCGCCACTACTTTATAATTGTGCAGTAATCGGAAAAATCGGGATACGGAGGGTTTGGACCCACCGGCACGACAGCCAGCAGGGCCGCCCGAAAACCGCCAAAAAGCGTCATCCCTGACAGGCTTGGGCTCCGCCATCCATGGCTCCGCACATTTTCGGGCGGCCCTGCTGGCTCTCGTCGCCTCTATCCGATCTCTACCCGCAACCATAGTAGCTCGTTACTAACGATGAGAGGTGCGGAGGCCCATGCCCCCTCTTGAAAATGTGCGAAGCCATGGATGGCGCAGCCCAAGCAGCCAGGGATGGCAAGCTTTTGCGGTTTTCGAGAGGGGGCATGGGTCTCCGCGCCGGCTACTTGAAAACACCAACGCGGAGAGAAGAAACCAAAGATTCAGCTAGTAGCTATCGCCGCTGTACGCTCCGGCATAGGCAGTTCAGGCAACCCCGTTTCACTGAGCAGCAACCCTTCGCGATAATAGGCACCGGCCATTTTCGGCTCACCCAGGGCGACCAGCAGGCGGCCCAACTCAGCGCATACCTCCGAAGTGCGCTCCACCCGGTAGCTGCCCTCGAAGTAGTCCCGCGCCTTGCCCCACAGCTCCTCCCTGGACGCAAGACGACCCAGCGTCAACAGCAACTGGGCATCCTCCTTATGCTGGGGCAGCCAGGCTTCGGCATGCGCTAGCTGCTTGCTGCTGTCCTGACCGACGACAAAACCATACTCGCGAACCAGCTTGCTGTCCCAGTGCTGCTTCAAGGCGCGGAGAATGACCTTCTCGGCGGCAGCGTGATGCCCGCCTTTTACCAGCAGCGCAACGTATTCATGCAGCACCGCCGGGTCGTTCTTCAGCTGGGTCGGGATCTTTTGCCAGGCCACTCGCAGGGCGTCACCGCCGTCATCTGCTACGGTCGCGCTGACAGCCAGTTTCTGCAGGTAGATCTCGCGCTCCAGGGCGTCGAGGGCGTCGGCAGGCATCACTTTATATTTCTTTAATTCGGGCAGCAGCGCGGCGAGTTCACCCCAGTCCTTGAGGCCATAGTAGGCGCGACGCAGCAGGTCCAGCACATAGGGGTGACGCCCCGCGTTGCGACGAGCTCGCACCAGGGTCGCCAGCGCCTGTTCGTACTGACCGGAATGCAGACGCAATTCCGCCTGGGTAAGCTCGACAGCGATGCCGGCCTCCGATTCCGCGTCTTCGGCGGCGCCAAGGTACTCGCGCATCTTGTCCGGTTCATTCAGGCGATAGCTGGAGCGGGCCGCCATCAGGTAGTTGATCAAGGGGGCTTCACTGTTTTTCGCGCCGCGCAGCAGTTGCCGCCGCGCGCGTGTCCAGTTGCCCTCAATAAAGCTGATCAGCCCGCGCGTGGTGAGGCGCGATGCCGCCCTTGCCCTGCGGCCTCCCACCCAACTGGTAAGTGACCCCTGGCTCCCCACAAGACGGCGAATCAAGCGCACCGTCAAGTACACCAGCAGCGTAAACACGGCGAGAATGAGTACTCCCACCCACAGGCTGGTTTCAACAGTGTAATTGCCGTAGGCGACCAGGACATAGCCGGGGTCGGTTTCTATCACCGCGACAACGCCCACGCCCAGCAACAGGGCGGCGAGTATCAGGATAAATAATTTGCGCATGGCTTACTCGGCGCCTCCCTGTTGCAGGCGACGCTTCACCGCTTCGTCCAGCGCCTGCAGGGAACGATCCATATCCGGCATCTCCACCTGGATAACCTGCCCTTCCAGCTGCGTAATTTCCCGCGCCATTGCAAGCGCTGCAGCCTCGTCTGTGTCCAGGAACTGGTCTACCCAGTGCTGGGCACGCTGCAGGCTCTCCACGTAGAGTGTCTGGTTGCCGGAGAGCAGCGCCACCTGGGCCTGCTCCAGCAGCATGCGCAGGTTCTGTCGCACCAGGCCTTCCCATTGCGGATCCATCAGCGCCTGCATGGGCACATCGCGCCTGCGAATCACAATGTAGTCCGAGAGTTTACGGGCCGCTTCTTCATAGCCGCGCTCCAGTCGCACCTGCCATTCCTCTGACGGCTCAGCCTCCGGCTGCGCTGCCTGCTCGGGAAGCTGGAAGATGCGCAGTTTGCCGGCCTGCTCGATAAGCGCAGACAGGCGCAGGTAGATCCCTTCTACATCGACCCGGGGAACCGCACGCAACGCAGCCTGCTCGGCGGCCACAGCGGCCCGCACTTCATGCAGGCTGGAATCGTCCAGCTGGCGAAGAATCCCGTCGGCACTGTTGAGCAGTGCCAGCGCAGACTCGGTGTCGCGCGCCATGATGACGCGCTGACTGGCGAGCCGCAGCAGATACTGCGCTTCTGCGCGCAGCCAACTCTCATGATCGTTGGCGCTGTAAGCCTCCAGCTGCTCACCCTGCCGCTGCAATTGCTCTCGCAGGTTACTCATTGCGTCGGCCTGGGTGGCAAGCTGCGCTCGCGCATCCTGCACGCCGGTGTTCAGCTCGGCTTGCAGCTTGCGTTCCAGATCCTGCAGCTCTCGACCCTCTCCCTGGGTCACCATTTCCAGTTCACTGATACGCTGCTGCAGGGCTTTCTCTCGCTCCATTGCCTGCATCACAGACCAGCCTGCCGCTGCGGCCAGGGCCAACACCAACAACAGAGCAAGCCAACCAATAAAAGACGAGCCGCCTTTCTTCGCCGGCGCGGGCGGTGGCGTGGATGGGGGCCGGGACGCCGCCGGATCGGACTGGGCAGTAGCCGTCACCGGGGTAACCTCGGGGCTACTCTCTTCGCCGGTTTTTTCCGGCACACCGCCGGCTACGGTTGCTTCGCTGGGCTTGTCTTTATTATCACTCACTCGTTAGTCTCCGCCTCGCCTGTTGAGCAGGGCTTCCAACATCGCGTGATCCGAGGCATTCGCCGCCGTGATGATGTTGGTAAAACCCGCCTGCTGCGCCACTGCCGCAACACGCGGCGAGGGCACGATCAAACCTATATTCCTAAACTTAGTGTTTTCTGTGTCGCTAAGCAACGTCAGCATATTACTCAATCCCTCGGCGCTACTGATTAACACCGTCCCAACCTGCTGTTCATTGAGTATCTGCGCCAGTTTTCCCGCCGGCAAATCCGGGCACTTACGTTGATAACAGGCTAACTCGTCCACCTGTGCGCCACGGGCCGTGAGCACCTCACGCAGTGTCTGCCTTCCACCCTCACCTTTGATGATCAGCACACGGTGGTCTTTCACCTGCATTAATTCGGGCAGGGCAAGCAGGCCCTCGCTGTCCATTTTCTGTGCCGGTGATAGCGGCTGCAGGCCGCGCTCCGACAACAGTCGGGCAGTGGCAACGCCAATGGCGTACCAGTGAATACCTGTGGGCAACTGCGGCCAGACATCGTCGATGCAGGCCAGGCCATACCGCACCGCATTGGCACTGATGAAGATCACATGCTGGTAGCTATCCAGGTCCAGCACATACTGACGCTGCGGCCGTGACAATGCGGTCAGGGGGTGCAGCGCCAGCATCGGCTGGTGTATACCCCGCAGCCCATGCTGCTGCATCGCCGCCAGCAGCTCTGCCGCCTGCCCCTCTGGCCGGGTCACCAGAATAGCTGGACTACTGCTCATACACCTCGGCCAGGATAGCTGCCGCGCCCTGCTGCAGGAGATCCGTGGCCACCTCAATGCCCAGTGCCTCGGCCTGCGCTGGCTCGGCTATGGCTTCGGCCCGCAACAACTGTGATCCGTCAGGCCTGCCGACAAGACCGCGCAGGCGCAGGCGACCGTCCGCCAAAAATTCTGCGAAACAGGCGATGGGCACCTGGCACCCACCGTTGAGGTGTCGGTTCATCGCACGCTCTGCTATCACCCGCCGCGCCGTGGGTTCGTGGTGCACCGCCTGGAGCAGGGCCAGGGTCTGCTCGTCGTCACTACGCAACTCGATACCCACCGCCCCCTGGCCACCTGCCGGCAGCGAATCCTCGACCGTCATGCTGTCGGCGATACGGTCCGCGAAGCCGAGCCGAATCAGGCCCGCGCTGGCAAGAATGATGGCGTCGTACTCACCCTCATCGAGTTTGCGCAGCCGCGTGTTCACGTTACCGCGCAGAAAAGTCACCTTCAGGTCCGGGCGCCGGGCACGCAGCTGGCATTCACGGCGCAGGCTGGATGTACCGACCACCGATCCCGCGGGCAGGTCCGCGAGGGAGGCAAAGCGATTGCTGACAAAGGCATCGGAGGGGTCTTCCCGTTCACAGATCACGCCAAGGCCAAGGCCATCGGGAAATTCCATGGGCACGTCCTTCATGGAATGCACTGCAATGTCGGCACTGCCGTCCAGCAGGGCCGTCTCCAGCTCCTTGACGAACAGCCCCTTACCGCCGACCTTCGCCAGGGGCACGTCGAGTAACTGGTCCCCGCGCGACGTCATGCCCAGCAATATCACTTCCAGGCCGGGGTGGGCGGCCATCAGCGCGTCGCGCACAGTTTCCGCCTGCCATAGGGCCAGCGGACTCTCTCGCGTCGCGATTGTCAGAGAGCGGATGGACATGAAGTGGATTCCTTGTGTGCTGAATGGGCAGGGCGCCACATCATAACATCACCCATGGGCCGCTTCAGCGCTGGGCGAGCCGCTGCTTGACCTCACTGAGATGACGCCGGCTGATCGCCGGCGTCTGCGCCAGGCCCTGCAGAATCACCCGCCAGCTGCCATCTTCGGCCTTCTCCAGGCGCTCTATATGATCCAGCGCCACCAGCGCATTGCGATGGACGCGAAGAAAGCGCCCTTCAAACTCCTGCTCCAGGTCCTTCAGTGTGTCCGGGATAAGCAGCTCCGTCTCCGGCGCCACGGCCGTCACATACTTTTGCCCGGCAATAAAACAACGCACATCAGACACCGGTACCGATTCAAAGCCACGGTGGGTGTGGCAGCTGATGGTGCTGCGCGCTACCGCCGGCTCCCCATCTTGTCGCAGGCTGGTCAGCTGGGCCCGGTTGATGCGCACTGCGCCTTGCAGGGCCCGCTCCAGTTCAGCCTCGCGCACAGGTTTGAGCAGGTAGGCCATCGCCTGATGCTGCAGGGCCTGCAGGGCATACTCGTCGTAAGCCGTGCAAAAAATCACTGCGGGGGGGGATTCCAGGGCATCCAGTGACGCCGCGACTTCTATGCCATCCATGCCCGGCATACGAATATCGAGCAAGACCAGGTCTGGCTCCTGTGCAGCCACCAACTGCAGGGCGTCGACGCCGCTCGCGGCCTGCAAGCACTGTGCATCGGGGCGAAGTCGCCCCAACAGGCGCAGCAATCGCTCACGGGCCAGTTGCTCATCGTCGACAACCAGGATTTTCACAGCATCTGGTCCGGATCGTAGCGCAGGGTGATGCTGAAGCGCTGCGGTGAGGGTTGCAGCTGCAAGCCAGCCCTGGCGCCATAAATCACCTGCAGGCGCTGCTCTACATTGGCCAGCGCCATCTGGTTGCCCTCCGAGCTCTGCGCTCCCGCTGGCACCGGGTTGTCCACGGTTACCCGAACCGAATCGCCCTCCCTGTCCAGGACTACCGTAATCACACCACCCTCAGGCAGACGGGCAATGCCGTGATAGACCGCATTTTCCACCAGCGGCTGCAGTACCAGGCTGGGCATGGGCGCGTCCAACAGGGTCGCATCGACCTGCCATTCAACGCGCAAGCGGTCCCCCAGGCGCAGTTGCTCAATGCCCAGGTACAATTCACACAAGCGGAGTTCGTCGGCGACCGTGGTAGCGCCGCGGTTTTCCTTGAGGCTGGCGCGGAACAGCTCCGCCAGGTCCTCTACTGCCTGCTCGGCTGATTCCGGGCGCGAGACGATCAGGCTGGCGATACTGTTGAGGGTATTAAACAGGAAGTGCGGCCTGATGCGCGCTCGCAGGGAGTCCAGCCGGGACTGCAGTTCCATCTGTTCCTGGCGCAGCAATTGCTGCTGGAGGAAAAAGTAGCGCAGGATGATGCCTCCCAGAACCAACGACACAATCAGGTTGCGCAGCACCCACCAACCACTTTGCGTTTCCCCGGCGAGCCAGGGAAAGGCACTCAAAGCCAGGACACTGGACACGGCGGTGACCAGCGCAATCAGCGACAGGCAGATGGCTGTTGCCAGTACCAGGTTGACGCGGCTCAAGGGTCGCGCGGCTCAGGCAGAGCAGCAACGCACTGGCCAGCACCACCCACTGCACAAACAGCGAGCAGACCGCCAGTAATTCCCAGTCGAAATCGGGCAGCGCGCTGACGGCCAATGCATACACCATCACCAGCAGCTGCGCCACCAGCACCATCATCAGCACAGGGCGCGAGGCGCACAGGTCAGGGATAAAGAATTCCCCGAGCTCGCGCTGCGGCTGTATCTCTGTCGCGATCAGCCTGCGCTGACTGCATGTAATTGCTCCCCGAAAGCTGCAAAGGATACCTGCCGCCGCTACAAGGGCGACTATCCTGACACAGTGAACCTGCTCTTATCTTAGCTGGTATACTTGCATCCCTTTGTGGTGCGGACAAGGTAAAAAGTCACGCCGCACCACTTCAGTTCAGCAACAGGATTTCAAATGAGTAAGGAACAGGACACCAGCAAACTCTGGGGTGGACGCTTCAGCGAACCGACAGACAGCTTTGTGCAACGCTTCACCGCCTCGGTCAATTTTGACCAACGCATGGCCGCCGAGGATATCGCCGGCTCGCTCGCCCATGCGCAGATGCTGTGCAATGTCGGGGTGCTGTCTGCGGATGAACTGCGAGCAGATTGAGGACGGCCTGGCGACGGTTCAACGCGAGATAGACGAGGGCCGTTTCCAGTGGTCGATAGAGCTGGAAGACGTGCACATGAATATCGAGGCCCGGCTCACCGAGCTGATTGGTATCACCGGCAAAAAGCTGCACACCGGCCGCTCACGCAACGACCAGGTCGCTACTGATATCCGCCTGTTCCTGCGCAGCGCCATCGACCGCATCGCCAGCGAGCTCACGCGCCTGCAGGCCGGGACCATATCGCTGGCAAGCGCGAACGCAAGCACCATTATGCCTGGCTTCACCCACCTGCAAACGGCACAACCCGTGACCTTTGGTCATCACCTGCTGGCGTGGAACGAAATGCTGGAGCGGGATTACGGAAGGCTGATGGACTGCAGGGCACGGATGAACCAGTCACCGCTGGGTGCGGCGGCACTCGCCGGGACCACCTACCCTATCGACCGGGCGCAGACAGCAGCAGCGCTGGGTTTCGACAAGCCAACCGAAAACTCCCTGGACTCTGTCTCGGACCGCGATTTCGCCATCGAATTCTGTTCCTTCGCCGCCCTGCTATTGACACATCTTTCACGGATGTCAGAAGAGCTGGTGGTGTGGACCTCGGCGCAGTTTAACTTTATCGAACTGCCGGACCGCTTCTGCACCGGCTCGTCCATTATGCCGCAGAAGAAAAATCCCGACGTGCCAGAATTGGTGCGCGGCAAAGTCGGTCGCGTCAACGGGCACCTGGTGGCCCTGCTTACGTTAATGAAGAGCCAACCACTGGCCTATAACAAGGACAACCAGGAAGACAAGGAACCGCTGTTTGACACCGTGGATACAGTGCTCGACTGCCTGCGGGCTTTCGCTGACATGGTGCCTGCCATCAAGCCACGCGCGCAGCAGATGCGGGAAGCGGCGCGCAGCGGTTTTTCCACCGCCACCGATCTGGCCGACTACCTGGTCGGACTGGGACTGCCTTTTCGCGACGCCCACGAGGTAGTGGGCAAAGCGGTCGCCCACGGTGTAGACACCGGCCTGGACCTGGCCGACATGGAACTGGTCACGCTGCAGGGATTCTGTGCTGATATCAGTGAGGACGTATTCGACGTGCTGACCCTGGAGGGCTCGGTGGGCGCTCGCGACCACCTTGGCGGAACCGCCCCGAACCAGGTAACCGCTGCCGCACAGCGCGCCCGGCAGCGCCTGGATGAACGCAGTAAACGGCAAGGCGGGAACCCAGAGCAGCCCTGAGGCTTGTCATTCCCGCGCAGGCGGGAATCCAAGAATGCGTGCGGAAGCGGGAATGAATGGAGCGGAAATGAGCTAAAGAGACGGCGGAGCTGGTTCCACCCCTGCGCTAACTAACCCCCGGTATAGCGCAGGCTGGCCTGGAAGGTGACGTCCGGTGCGGTCTCTACCTGTATATCCTCCACCACACTAATATCCACGGCCCAGCGCTGCGCAAAACGCCAGCGGCCGCCCACGGTCAGCATGATCGCGTCCTCGCCCAGCCCATCAATACCGCTGTTGGTTGGCGCTGCGTGCGCATCAACCTGGCCAATAAGCGACCAGGCCGGCGATATCAACCAGTCGACGGTGAGGCCTGCAAACCACAGGTCACGCTCCTGTGAATTGGCAATAAGGTCACTTTTACCCGCGTGTAAATAACCTGCTTGACCGTGCCAGCGCAGGGGCAGGTCTGCAAGATGGTCCCCGGAGAAGCGCACCGCAATAAAAGCATCGTCAGCGCCACTGCCGGTAAAGTCCTCCTCGTCGCCAGTGGCGAATTTATACCCCAGCGCCAGGGCAGCTGAAGCGGCCTTTCGCTGGTAGAAGCGATAGCTCAGCGACAGCGTGCTGTCGCCCAGTCCCGAACTGTCATCCCGCAGGTCGAAACGAATCAGCCGCCCTGGTAGCGATAGTCGAGCACGTCCTGTGGTGCATCGGAGCGCCCGCCGTCAGGCATACCCCAGAAGTCATGCCAGTTATCAATCAGTGAATCGAGGTTACCGCCGCTGTGGTCCAGCCAGGGCACTTCCAGTTGCAGGTCCCAGTTGTCGGCCAGGGCATAGCGCATCTCCAGCGCAACGCGCAGGGTTTCCCCGTCCAGGTTAAGTGCCTCCTGACCGCGCACCTCGGCAACATAGTGGCTGGCAATACTGGTATGCGCAGCCAGGTCGAAGCTGCCCGCGGCGCCAATGTCCGCATTGCGCTGGGACGGCAGGCCAAACAGGCCGGCAACCGGGCTCAGGTTTTTTACATACAGCGGTTCCTGCGCCTGCGTGCTGCCGGACCACATCATGGCCACCAATGCGGGCATGGCGAGTGGCAGGCGACAGCAAAGTCCCGTAACCGCGTTAGCGGCACTTGCAAGGCCTGCCACTGCTGGTTTACTGGTTATCACCATACAAACTCGATTTCGCCCTGCTCGCGCATTTGCGCCACCACAAACGGTCGCAGCAACGAACCGTCGCGGGTATTGCGCCAGTCACCGGCCTCGGCATCATAGTCAAAGTGAAAGCCGCCGGAACGGGCGGCCAGCCAGAGTTGCCGCACCGGCGGCTGGCGACTGAATACCATGGTGGTACCGTTCTCGAACTTGACCGTCAGCACACCACCGCCGGCTTCGTAATCAAGGTCGGAGTCCACCTCGTCCAGCGCCAGTTCCACCGCCTCGAAGGTCGCATCCACCAATTCGCCAAATTCTGCTTCTGATATCACTGCCGTTTACTCAAAATTAAACACCCGCACATGATAAGGGCTGCTCGCGCCGCTTACTACCGGCAGGTATACTCTCGGCTTTTGCACTGCGGGAGCACCCATGCGCCACATCGGCCTACTGGCTTTACTGGTTTTCCTGGGCGGCTGTGGCCAGACCGGTCCGCTGTACCTGCCGGGAGAGGCGCCCGTGCAGGGACCGGAGGAAACTACCTCGGTAAGCCCGGACGATACCGCTCCCTGAACCCAGGCCAAGAGACAAGCAATGGAATACTTCCCCTACAGGGACGGCGCAATGTACGCCGAGGACACCCCGGTCAGCGACATCGCCGAGCAGCACGGCACACCCTGCTACGTCTACTCACGGCGCGCCCTGGAAAGCGCGTTTCGCCAGTATCAGCAGGCGCTGGCTGGCTGCGATCACCTGATTTGCTATGCGGTAAAAGCCAATTCCAACCTGGCGGTACTGGACGCCCTGGCCCGCCTGGGCGCGGGCTTCGACATCGTCTCCGCCGGCGAACTGGAGCGGGTTATCGCCGCAGGTGGCGATCCGGCAAAGGTCGTTTTTTCCGGCGTTGCCAAGAAGCCGGAGGAAATGGCACTGGCGCTGGAGCTGGGCATTGCCTGCTTCAACCTGGAGTCTGCGGCGGAGCTGGAGGTGTTGGCCACTGTCGCGGCGCAAGCGGGACAGGTGCGCCAGAGTCTCTGTGCGGGTCAACCCGGACGTGGATGCACAAACACACCCCTACATCTCCACCGGCCTGCGCGAGAACAAGTTCGGCGTCACCACTGAAGAGGCGCTGCGGGTTTATCGCCGCGCAGCGGAGCTGGAAAGCATCGAGGTCGTCGGCGTGGATTGCCATATCGGCTCCCAACTCACCCAGATCAGCCCGTTTATCGACGCCCTGAAGCGCTTGCTGAGCCTGATAGACCAGCTCGCTGATGAGGGCATCACCCTGCGTCACCTGGACCTGGGCGGCGGGCTGGGGGTGTGCTATCGCGACGAACAGCCGCCCTCTATCGGCGACTATATCAGCTGCCGTCCGCGCCGAGCTGGGCGACCGCGCCACTGCAGCTGGTATTCGAGCCGGGACGCTCAATTGTCGCCAACGCCGGCCTGCTGCTTACCCGGGTGGAATACCTCAAGCCCACCGAGGAACACAATTTTGCCCTGGTGGATGCCGCCATGAACGACATGATCCGCCCCGCTCTCTACCAGGCCTGGCTGGACATTCGCAATGCCAACGAGCACAGCGACGGGCACCGCGCGAGCTGGGACATCGTGGGCCCGGTTTGCGAAACCGGTGACTTCCTTGGCAAGGATCGCGAATTGACCCTGCACCAGGGCGACTTACTGGCAATATTCGGCGCCGGCGCCTACGGCTTCACCATGAGCTCCAACTACAATAGCCGGCCCAGGGCGGCAGAGGTGATGGTAGACGGGGACAAGGTGCACCTGGTCCGCGAGCGAGAGACGATTTGTTGATATCATCCGCGGCGAACATCGCCTGCCCGAGCCAGGGCTGAGTCGCGATGCAGGAACAGGCCTGCAGCATGTTACTCAAATTCACCAAAATGCACGGCGCCGGCAATGACTTTGTGGTCATTGACCTGATCAGCCAACGCTGCAAGCTGCGCCCGCGCGACATTCGCAAGCTGGCGGACCGCCACTTCGGTATTGGCTGTGACCAGGTGCTGCTGGTTGAGGCGCCCGGCAGCCCGGACGTCGATTTTCGCTATCGTATCTTCAATGCTGACGGCAGCGAGGTCGAACAGTGCGGCAATGGCGCTCGCTGCTTCGCCCGTTTCGTGCGCGACAAGCGGCTGACCAGCAAGCGGGTGATCACGGTAGAGACCGCCGTCCGGCGTGATCGTGCTCCGGGTGCGCGACAATCACCGTGTTGAGGTTGATATGGGCGCGCCGGTCTTCGAACCGCAAGAGATTCCCTTCGACAGCGCGCAGCCAGCCCCGAGCTACGCACTGGAGGTGGATGGGCACCGCGCTGGAAATCGGCGCGCTGTCCATGGGCAACCCGCACGCCGTGCAGCGTGTGGAAGATGTGCAGACGGTAGATATCGAAACTCTGGGTCCACTGGTAGAGAACCACCCGCGCTTTCCGCAACGCGTCAATGCGGGCTTTATGCAGGTACTGTCTGACAGCGAGATCAATCTGCGCGTTTACGAGCGCGGAGCGGGCGAAACCCTTGCCTGCGGCACCGGCGCCTGCGCTGCTGTCGTTTATGGCATAACGCGCGGCTGGCTGCAGGATACCGTGACAGTAAATCTTCCGGGCGGTAAGCTGTCTGTGTCCTGGCAAGGACCCGGCCAGCCCGTGATCATGACCGGCCCCACGGCGGTCGTCTTTGAGGGCACCATCAGAATTTGAGGCAGCGCGCCTCACCAACCAGGGGACCAGCAATGGCAGCAGGGAATGAACCGGCGCAAAACACGGCACCGCAAGTAGCACTGAACGATGAACTGGTACGGCAGTACCTGCAGGAGAACGGCGATTTTCTGCAGCGTAATCCGGACATGCTGGACCACCTGCACATTTCCCACGCATCCGGTAGCGCCGTTTCGCTGGTGGAAAAGCAGGTCAGCATACTGCGTGAGCGCAATATCGATATGCGCCACCGGCTCAAGACCCTCACCGCCAACGCCCGTGACAACGACCAAATCTACGAGCACACCCGCAAGCTGGTGCTGGCACTGCTGGAAGCCGACAGCGTTGACGCGCTCTACACGGCTTTCATGGAAGCCATGAACCGGGACTTCAAGGTAGATTACGCCAGCATGATCCTGTTTGGCGAAGCCGATCACGAGGGAGCATGCCGGGTTGAGGACACCGCGGCAGCAGCGCTGGAAATAGGCGCCCTGCTTAAAAGTAACAAGCCAGTGTGCGGTGTGCTGCGCAAGGAAGAACTGGCCTACCTGTTCCCCGAAGCCGGTGCCGTCGGCTCGGCGGCACTGATGCCACTGGCCAACGGTGAAGAACAGGGCCTGATCGCCGTCGGCAGTGCGGATGCCAACCGCTACACGGGCAACATGGGCACGCTGTTCCTCACCCACATTGCCGATGTTATCGTGCGCCTCCTGCCCGGGCTGCGGTAGGTTCACTTGAGCACCCCACTGGCCGACACCTGCAGGCAGTTCATTGACTACCTGCGGGATGTGCGCCAGCTCTCCCCCCACACCCTGAGCAATTACAGCCGTGACCTGGCGTCACTACAGGCGTTCAGCGCCAGTCGCGGGAAGCCCAGCGCCGAGGCACTGCAAGAGGTCGATATTCGCGACTGGGTCAGCCAGATGCACCGCCGCGGCCTCGCTGGCAGCAGCATCCAACGCAGCCTTTCTGCGGCGCGTTCACTGTTCAACTACCTGGGCAGGGTCAACGGTATCCCGCGGAATCCGGCGGCCAGCGTACAGGCACCACGCAAACCGCGCCGACTGCCAAAAACACTGGACGCGGACCAGGTGGGTCACTACTTGTCGTTCGAGGACGATGGCCCCACCGCACGCCGCGACCGCGCCATCGCCGAACTTTTCTATTCTTCCGGCCTGCGCCTGGCGGAACTGACCGCCGTTAACATAGACGACATAGACCGTCATTCGAAGCTACTCACCGTGACTGGCAAGGGCAACAAGGCCCGAACGGTGCCCGTGGGCAGCGCTGCCATTGAGGCCATAGATCATTGGCTGGAACTGCGCCCTGAGACGGCAACGGATGCCGACGCCGCGCGCGCACTGTTCACCAGCAATCGCGGCCAACGTATCAGTGTGCGCAGTATCCAGGCGCGGCTGAAGCTACAGGGGCGCAAAGCGGGGATGCGCCAGGATGTGCATCCGCATATGCTGCGCCATTCCTTCGCCAGCCATATGCTGGAGTCCTCTGGCGACCTGCGCGCGGTGCAGGAGCTCCTGGGCCACGCCAATATCTCAACAACGCAAATCTACACGCACCTGGACTTCCAGCACCTGGCGAAAGTCTATGACGCTGCCCACCCCCGGGCAAAACGACGCAAACAGGACTGACCATCGTGCCGATCAGAGTCATTACCTTCGACCTGGATAACACTCTGTGGGATGTGGAGCCTGCGCTGGTGCGCGCCGAGGAGGCACAGCGAGCATGGCTGCTGGAGCACCGCCCCGGAAGCATGGAGAATTACGACCACGAAGGCCTGTGGGAATTCAAGAAGCGCGTGTGGCAAACACACCCGGAACTACTGCATAACGTCAGTGCCATGCGCATACAGATGCTGCTGGAACTGCAAATGGCAGCGGGCTACTCCGAGAGGGAGGCACAATCCGGAGCCGAGCAGGCCTTCGACGTATTCCTGCAACAACGCCACCAGGTAGAACTGTACGAGGAAGCGCTGGGAATTCTGGAGACACTTGCCCGGGACTTCACCCTGGGGGCACTCACCAACGGCAACGCCGATATCTACAAAACCGACGCTGGCGAGTACTTTGATTTCGCCTTCCTTGCGGAGGATGTCGGTGCCAGCAAACCGGCGCCTGACATGTTTCACGCGGCGATCGAGCGTTCCGGGGCCGCAGCCGAAGACATTGTGCACGTGGGAGACAATCCGGAGCACGATATTCACGGCGCCCGGGAAGTCGGTATGTATACAGTCTGGATGAATGCCCAGGGCCAGACGTGGCCGGGGGGAGAGCCGGCACATCGCGAAGTGGCCAGCCTGAAAGACCTCCCCGCAGCGATCGACAGTATCGCCGCGCAGAGGATGGGGCAACGCGCTAGATAGCGTCCTCGCCGGTCTCACCGGTACGAATACGAATCACCTGCTCCAGTGGCGAGACAAAAATCTTGCCATCACCTATCTTGCCGCTATTGGCGGTACTGGCTATTGCCTCTATGGCCCTTTCCACCTCGTCATCGCCCAGCGCGATTTCCAACTTTACCTTGGGCAGAAAATCCACCACATACTCAGCACCGCGGTAGAGCTCGGTATGCCCCTTCTGGCGACCGAAACCCTTTACCTCGGTAACGGTAATTCCCTGCACTCCAATTTGCGACAGCGCTGAGCGCACGTCGTCCAGTTTGAAGGGCTTGATAATAGCTGTGACCAGTTTCATGCGCTGAACCTCGTTAGAACAGAGGCGACAATCATAGGGACTATGCGGGCGCGTGTAAATTGAGACGGGTCAAGGGAGGGGGTGAGGTAATTAGGGGGGGCTGGCTCTCGGGGTGTTTATTTACAGATCCGGCCTTAGTCCTGACCGCGTCCCTGCCGGCGTCCTGGCTTTCGGGGCCCTTGGGGCAAAACCGATGCCTTGTCCCGACCGCGTCCCTGCCGGCTTCCTGCCTCTCGGGACGCTTGGGGCAAAACCGATGCCTTGTCCCGACCGCGTCCCTGCCGGCTTCCTGCCTCTCGGGACGTACCGTACATCCTGTACATAAAAAAGGCTCTTAGCGCATTAGCGCATTAGCGTGGTGGAGCAAGTGAATGCTCCAGATTGCTAAGCGGACATCACGAATGGGGTAAGCCTTCCCTGGTTGGAAACAAACCCCCACGCCCTGGGAAGGCTTACCCCATTCGTGCTGTCCTCCCCTCATTTCGACTCGACTATCCATTACCTATACTCTCCGTGATGCGCCAAAGCCGTCGCTGAAGTGCCTGAACAGCCCGTCTTGTACACGCGTCCCTCCGGGCGCGCACTTGCAACGGACAGTACAGCCGCTTCACCGACTCCTCCCAGAGCGCGCTAATGGTGGCTATATGATCGATCCTGTGGCTTCACCGCTGGTGAGGCGGGAGAGAGGCTGAAATCATCGTTGCAAATCACCCGCCGAAGGAAGATGCGAGACAGTGCTTTTCTGGCTCGCAACTGAGTGAGGGAACCCCGGCGGGGCGAGATGATAAGACGGTGATTTCAGGCACTCTCCCGGCGACTTGGAACATCACAGGGAGTATAGGTAGTGGATAGTTGAGTCGAACTGGAAGAAGGCCGCTGTGATCGTGGGTTACCCCCGGAAGATCGTCAAAAGGGGGTTCGATCTACCGGGGGTAACCGCGATTACAGTGGCCGCCTTTCAAGATGGAACATTCTCTGGCTGTTCCCCGCTAATGCGCGAAGAGCCAAAAAGGGGGCCCAGAGGGCCCCCAAATACACGCATTTACCAATGCGCCCGCAAGTTGGTTTAGATTCCGCTGCCTTTGGTGCCAACGAATTCCGGGTAAGCTTCCATGCCGCATTCGGCAACGTCCACACCCTCGTACTCTTCTTCTTCGCTGACACGGATACCCATGACTGCCTTGAGCACGCCCCAGACAATAAGGCTGGTACCGAAGACCCAGACGAAGATGGTAGCCGCACCAATCAACTGACCGCTGAAGGAGGAACCGTCGTTGGTGATAGGCACCAGCAGCAGACCGAGCAGACCGACTACACCGTGAACAGAGATGGCGCCGACGGGATCGTCGATCTTCATCTTGTCCAGGGTAATGATGGAGAACACGACCAGCGCACCACCGATACCGCCGAACAGGGTTGCCTGCAGCGCTGAGGGCGTGGAGGGTTCAGCAGTGATCGCCACCAGGCCCGCCAGTGCACCGTTCAGGGCCATGGTCAGGTCAGCCTTGCCAAACAGGATCTTGGCGACGATCAAGGCCACGATCAGGCCACCGGCTGCGGCGGCGTTAGTGTTCATGAACACGATTGCCACGCTGTTGGCGCTTTCCACGCTGGCTGTTGCCAGTACGGAGCCACCATTGAAGCCGAACCAGCCCATCCAGAGGATGAACGTGCCCAGGGTTGCCAGCGGCAGGTTGGCGCCGGGAATCGCGTTGATTTCGCCGTCGGGGCCATATTTGCCCTTACGTGCGCCCAGCAGGACCACACCGGCCAGGGCAGCAGCTGCACCCGCCATGTGTACGATGCCGGAGCCGGCGAAGTCAGAGAAGCCCAGGTCGCCCAGCGTGTACATGCCAAACACAGCGTTACCACCCCAGGTCCAGGAACCTTCCATGGGATAGATAAAGCCAGTCATGACAACGGCGAAGATCAGGAAGGCCCAAAGCTTCATCCGCTCAGCCACAGCACCCGAGACAATGGACATGGCCGTTGCCACGAACACCACCTGGAAGAAGAAGTCGGCGGAAGGTGCGTACGTTGCCGCTTCTTCTGCGCCGGCGACGCCGTCACCTGTGATAGTTGAAAGGAACATGTCCCCGCCGTACATGATCATGTAACCGCAAACCATGTACATGGTGCACGCCACCGCATACAGCGCGACGTTCTTGAGCAGGATCTCTGTTGTGTTTTTGGAACGGACCAGTCCGGCTTCGAGCATTGCGAAACCAGCAGCCATCCACATCACCAGCGCACCGCATATCAGGAAATAGAAGGTGTCCAGCGCATACTGCAGTTGAAAAATATTGTCTTCCATGGGAAAAGCTCTCTCGTGATCAGTTCAGGGGTTAGATAGCGTCTTCGCCAGTCTCGCCGGTACGAATGCGAACCACCTGCTCCAGCGCAGAGACAAACACCTTGCCGTCGCCGATCTTGCCCGTGTTCGCCGCCTTGGTAATGGCCTCGATAGTCTGGTCTACCACGCTATCGGCAACAGCCACATCGATTTTCACCTTGGGAAGGAAATCGACAACGTACTCCGCGCCACGGTACAGCTCCGTGTGGCCCTTCTGCCGTCCAAAACCTTTTACCTCTGTCACGGTGATGCCCTGCACGCCGATTTCAGACAGCGCCTCGCGCACGTCGTCCAGCTTGAAAGGCTTCACTATAGCCGTGATTAATTTCATGTTTCTCTCCTGGATTTTTTAGTCGGGGTGCCCTGCGGGGCACCCCAGGTCGGAATCAAGTGCGCTTACATGCTCTTGGCAATGGAAACCACGATAGTGTCGTCACCCCAGTCGGTGTCAAACACGTCTTCCTCGTCCAGCGTGGTACCCACGTAGGCAGCGCCGAGATCAACGCCCATCACAGACCATGTAATACCCACGGAGTAGTCAGTGTAGGAGTCCTCATTCGTGGCCAGGAAACCACCATCTTTTTCCAGGTCGTTGTAGCCAACGTGGAAGTCCAGGGAGAGATTCTCACCCAGGCCGAGGCTGTAGTCGGCGTAGTAGTAGAAGAAAGTGTCTGTCTCGGCATAGTAGTCATCGGAATAGGCCATTCCCACGGTCAGGTCACGCCAGGAAAAACTGCCGTAAAGCTCCTGGTAGTCTCCCTCGAGGCCATCATCTCCGGGGTAGTCGTAGTACAGGTAACCCACATCGATGGCGGAATTCTCACCGATATCCATTCCCCAACCTACGTAATAGTCCAGTTCCAGGCTGCCGTTAAGACCTCCGTCGGCAGAGGAGACATCAAAGTCCACGGTGGAAGCCCAGGTACCGATGTAGATACCATTGTCCCAACCCAGGTCAAAACCGCCCTGGATGGCCGGATTTTCATTGGACTGGGATATACCACGGAACTTGTAGTCGCTCACCAGGGCAACATTGGCGCTGATTTCAGCGGCCTGAGCCGTAGTAGCAGTAGCGCCGGCGAGAACAGAAGCGGCGATCGCAGCAGGTAGTAATTTTTTCAACATGTTTCTTTCTCCAAAAAGGACGTTTCTAGGTGTCAGATATGTATGCGTCGTCTCTGTCTCGGGCACACCGTGCGCGCTCTACAAATCTGCTCCGGTGATTGCAGAGCGTGTGCCAGAACATGATTTTTCTATATTTATCAGATAGATAAGCCAAATCGACTGAAACAGCGGCATTCCCCTCGCACCAAAAAAGATCACGCTGTGGCATCAGATCCGCTCAATGCACCAAAAAGAAGCACCAAAACAGTGCAGGAAGGGCTGCAGGCACGGGGGCGTTGCGCTTGCTTATGATCTGGGCTCCCACAGGCAAATAGACTAGAATTTCCGGCCTACCTTCACGCAACAGGCACAGACCAATGGCGATCAAACCACCTCCTCCCCCCTGGGAAGTATTGCAGCAAGTCAATGAGATGGTTGGCAGCTCGGGCCTCAAGGGCGAGGTAGACAAGGGCGTGCGCGCCCTGGCCCAGTCCGCACTGACGCGACTGGAAGTGGTCAGCAGGGAGGAGTTTGATGCCCAGGCTGACATCCTCAAGCGAACCCGGGAGCGGGTCGTCGCGCTGGAAGCGGAGCTGGAAGCACTGACCAGGGAACTGGAAGCCCTCTCAAACTAAAATCCACTACAAGATCCGCCCCCTCGGGGCGGTGGCTGTAGCGCTCAGGGAAGAGCCATGGAACTGTCTGTCATCCACAGCCGGGCCTTGTCCGGCTTATCTGCGCCGGTGGTGCGCGTCGAGACCCACCTGTCCAACGGGCTGCCCGCCTTCAATATCGTCGGTTTGCCCGAGACCGCAGTGCGCGAGAGCAAGGAGCGCGTGCGCAGCGCCCTGCTCAATTCCCACTTTGAGTTTCCCGACCGGCGCATCACCATCAACCTGGCACCCGCCGACCTGCCCAAAGTGGGTGGGCGCTTTGACCTGCCCATTGCCCTGGGAATCCTGCTCGCCTCCGGGCAGCTGGAGAACCGCCGGGGACAGCACTACGAATTCCTCGGTGAACTGGCACTGGATGGCAGCTTGCGTGCGGTTCCGGGCGTGGTCTGCGCGGCATTGGCGGCCAGCGCCTGCGGTAACACCCTGGTGGTGCCGGTCGCGTGCGAACACAATGCCAGCCAGGTGCCTGATGCCGAAATTATCGCCGCCCCTGACCTGCTGACCCTGTGCGCCCACATCAACGGTTCCGAAGCACTGCCGCCCAGCTGCACCGCCGGGCACCAGGTACCGGCAAGCTACCCTGACCTGAGTGACGTGGTAGGACAGGAGTCTGCCAGACGCGCGCTGGAAGATGGCCGCCTGCGGCGGTCACAACCTGCTGTTGAGTGGCCCTCCGGGCACGGGTAAGACACTGCTCGCCAGCCGCTTGCCCGGCATCCTGCCACCCCCTTCGAAAGAAGAGGCACTGGTTGCACTTGCGCTGAGAGACTTCCAGGACAACCGATCCACAGACAGCGCCCTGCGCCGCCCCTTTCGCGCACCACATCACAGTGCCAGTGCAGCTGCACTGATAGGCGGCGGCAGTCACCCGCGCCCCGGGGAGGTTTCACTCGCCCATGGGGGCGTGCTGTTCCTTGACGAGTTACCGGAGTTCAACCGCCACTGCCTGGAGTCCCTGCGTGAACCTCTGGAGTCCGGGCAGGTGACACTGTCACGAGCACGACACAAACTCAGCTATCCGGCCAGTTTCCAGCTGGTTGCTGCCATGAATCCCTGCCCCTGCGGCTACCTGGGGGACCCGGAGCGAGCCTGTCGCTGCACGCCCGAGCAAATACAGCGCTACGCGGGCCGGGTGTCCGGGCCGCTGCTGGACCGCATCGATATGCACGTGTCAGTACCTCGACTGCCTGCCGCCATGTTGCTGGAAAAGGGCGCGGGCGGTGAACCCTCGCTCACTGTGAGAACCAGGGTAATCCAGTGCCGGGCAAGGCAACTGGCCAGGCAGCAATGCACCAACGCCAGCCTGCAAAGCGAACCGCTGCTTGAAGCCTGTCAGTTGGGTAGCGCCCAGCGCGAACTGCTGGAGGCCGCGGCACAGCGCATGCATTTATCCGGGCGGGCACTGCACCGCACACTGCGTGTTGCCCGAACCATCGCCGATCTCGCTGGTGCCGATAACGTGGAAGCGGATCATCTCGGTGAGGCACTGGCCTATCGCCCGGCCTGACCGGACCGGGCCCGGTGCAACTGGCAATACCGCGACATCTTTACCCGCCGTTGCAGTCATGCCAGAATTCCATGCTAACTAACAACCATTAGTCTGGCACCAACGCAGCCAGCGGTGAGCAGGAGATACCCATGAGTCAGTGCCCGTTTTCCAACCTGTTGGACCCGGATACCTACAAGGAAGGCATGCCCTACCAGATGCTGCGCGAGGTGCGCCAGGCCGGCCCCGTGGTAAAAATGGACGACCCTATTACGGGCATACCTTATTGGGTGGTCACCCACATTGAGGACATGGACTTTGTCTCCAAGAACCCCAAGCTGTTCTCCTCTGCGGCTCGCTCTGCCTTTCCCATGGAAATGGACGAATTCACCGTCGAGATGCAACAGAACACGATCATCAATATGGACCCGCCCCGTCACCAGAAAGTGCGCCGCATTGTGCGCAACGCCTTCACCCCCAAGCGGGTCGACTCCTACGAGCCATCATTTCGTGAACATGCCAGGCGCATCGTCGATGCAGTCGCCGCGAAAGGTGAGTGCGAGTTCGTCGAGGACGTTGCCGCAGAACTGCCGTTGATCTCCATACTTGAGTTACTGGGCGTGCCACTGGAGGACCGCAAACAGTTCTTCACCTGGACCAACACCATGATCTTTGCCGACGACCCCGACATGGCCACCTCGGAAGAAGAGGCACAACTGGCAGCCATGGAAGTCATCGGCTATGCCATGCAACTGGCGGAAAAGCACCGCGAACAACCCATGGACAACATCACCGGCGCCCTGCTGGACGCCGAACTGGAGGGAGGCCCGGTGTCGGCTGACATGTTCGGCTGGATGTTCATCCTCATTCTGGTCGGGGGCAACGAGTCCACGCGCACGGTCATGGCGCAGGGGATGAGACTGCTGATGGAAAACCCCGACCAGTTGCAATACCTGGTCGACAACCCGGACAAGATTTCCAACGCGGTGGAGGAAATGCTGCGGTATAACACGGCCTTCATCTCCATGCGCCGCACCGCCACCGAGGATGTGGAAGTGGGCGGCCAGCTCATCAAAGCCGGTGACAAGGTCATTCTTCACTACCACGCGGCCAATCACGACGAGGACGTCTTTGGTGACGACGCCATGGAGTTTGACGTCACCCGCGCCGAACGCATGCCCGACCTCTATAACCAGCTGCGCTCATTTGGCATAGGCCAGCACTTCTGTATTGGTACACACCTGGCGAGACTGGAACTGAACGTGATGTTCGACGAAATCATCCCTCGCCTGCGCAATCCGAAGTTTGCGGCCGAACCGAAGTACGTGCGCTCTTTCTTTGTCAACGCCATGAAGGAACTGCAGATCAGCTTTGACCCGGAGACCAGCAAGGCTGACGCTGCATAAACGGCCACTGCGACAGCAGATCGTGACCGGCGCGCCCTGCGTTGCCCTGGCGAGGGTAACCGTCCCATAATGCATTGCCGGCGCGCGCCACCAGACAGGGACAGAACATGCTGAAGCGAGGACTCCCGGGGCTGTGCCTCGCCATGGTGCTGGCAAATGCCGGCGCCGCCAGCCCGCAGGATGCATCCCGACTGGGCGCGGAACTGACACCCCTGGGTGCCGAACGTGCCGGCAACGCCGACGGCAGCATCCCGCCCTGGGACCCGGCGATGACGCCGATTCCAGCCGACTTTGAAGCGGGCTCCAACAACTACATCAACCCCTTTCCCGACGAGAAGCCCCTGTACATCATCGACGGTAGCAACTGGCGCGATCATGCACAGCACCTGACTGAAGGCAGTAAAGCCATGCTGGAGAAATTGGGAGCCGACGGGTTTGCGCTGCGAGTCTACCCTACCAAGCGCTCCCATAGTGCCCCGGACTGGTTCTACGCCAACACACGCAAGAATGCAGTGAATGCCAGGCTGGTCGCCGACGGACAGAAAATCGAGGGCAGTCTGCCAGGCACCCCGTTCCCGATTCCACAGTCCGCGCTGGAAGTGCTGTGGAACCACATGATTCGTTACGCAGAGCCCGCAAGCCAGGAGTATGACGTCTATTACGTCAACTCAGACGGCAAGCCCATTCTCTCGACGACCGCCACCTCGGCCCTGGTCTACCCCATGTACGAGACACCGCAGGAGGAGGTGGGTGACAAGGCGTGGTTGAAGCTGCGCATCAATTACCAGGCGCCTGCGAGGCGCGCAGGGGAAATACTGCTGGTACATGAGCCGGGGGCTGACTACAGCGCCGGACAAGGCCGCCGGGCATGGCAATACCTGACCGGCCAACGCCGGGTGAGACTGGCGCCCGCGGTCGCCTTCGACACGCCCAATCCCGCCGTTGCGGGCACATCCACTTACGATGATGCCTTTATCTTCAATGGTTCTCCGGAGCGTTTCGACTGGAAGCTACTGGGCAAGAAAGAGATGATCGTGCCCTACTCCAACTACGACTTCATTTTCAAACATGAGGTAGAGACCCTGCTGGGCGAGCGCTTCCTTAAACCGGAATACGTGCGCTGGGAGAAGCACCGGGTATGGGTCATCGAAGCCACACTGAAGCCGGGACAGCGCCACCTCTACGGCAAGCGACGACTGTATATCGATGAGGACAGCTGGTCCGCTGTTGCGGGGGAGACCTACGATACCCGGGGCAACCTGTGGCGTGTCCAATTCAACTACAGCGCCAGGCTTTACGATGGCCATGCCAGCGTCGGCGCCAATGGCGTCAACGACCTGCTGCAGGACATCTACAACCTCAACGGCAAACCCAAACCAGGAAAGTACCGCCATGGCTTCGATAAAGGGGACAAGTACTTCACTCCCAAAGGCATGGCCAGGGCGGGCGTGCGCTAGCGCGGCACCTCGCGCGCCAACCTGTACACAGCGGCAGGAGTAAGAGACCATACCGCGCTGCGGCTCAGCAACGGGGAAAACACGTGGATGCAACAGACAAACCTGGCGGAGGCGGCAGCAGCACGACACAAAGTCCTGGTCGCGCTACTCTTCCTGGCGCTCATCTACACGCTCTATTTTGCCTCGACATTGCTGATACCACTGGTGCTGGCAGCGCTGCTGGCGCTGCCGCTGTATCCTCTGGTGCAGTACCTGCGCAGGTTCTACATTCCCCGGGCGGTCTCCGGCGTAGCGCTGCTGATTGCCCTGGGCGTACCTTTCACCCTGCTCGGCATGGAACTGGCGGAGCCGGCAAAGCGCTGGCTGGATCGCGTCCCCGAGCTCACCCTGAAAGTAAACCAGAAGCTGGACAGCATTACCGACGCGCTGGCGCCAACTGCGGGTGAAAGCGCAGCCACTGTACCCTCGCTGCAGGAGGAACCATCGACCCTGGGCCGGCTGTTCAGCTGGTTCAGCGACGACGAGGAGAAAGAAACCGCGCAAACCAGCACCGAGCAGCCCAACAACGAACTCTCACGGCAACTCGGACTTCGCGGTTTACAAATGCTACTGGACGTTATCGGCGAAATGCCGGTCTTCCTTGCCCAGGGCGTGGCGGTGATTATCCTGGTGCTGTTCCTGCTGGTTTACGGCCCCGGCGTCTACTACACCGCCATCGAAGCACTACCCCAGGTCAGGAACAAGGAAGACGCCAGGGCGCTGGTGGTCGACACACAACGGGAGCTATCGCGCTACATCCTCACCGTTTCGGTGATCAACCTGGGGCTGGGGCTGGTGACTGCGGCAGCGCTCTGGGCACTGCAGTTTGAGGACCCGCTGTTCTGGGGCGTGGTCGTGGGGCTGCTTAACTTCGCGCCCTACGTGGGGCCAGTGCTCAGTGCCACCGCCATCTCGGTGGCGGGCCTGGACCAGTATGGTTTTGCCTGGGCCTCGTTGCTTCCAGCGGCCGTGTACTTCGCCATCAACGCGGTTGAGTCCCAGTTGGTGACCCCGGTCGCACTGGGGCGAACAGTGAGCATAAACCCCCTCTTTACCATGCTATGGCTAATGTTATGGGGCTGGCTCTGGGGGGCCGCAGGCGTGCTGATTGCTGTGCCGCTGCTGGTGTGCATCAAACTGGTGCTGTCGCGCCTGCACCTGTGCGATCCCTGGATCAAGGTCATTGAGGCACGGCTGGACGCAGCGGACTAGGCAGGTGGCATAGCGGCAGGCCAATGGCCGCAAAAGCGGCTTACTTCGAGTCGCGCAATCGTCCCCGGTAGCGGCTTCGAGCCAGTTGCTGCATGTCTTCAACCGTGTCGCTCTCGTCCATGATTTCACGTCCCAGCATGGTTTCCACAGCGTCCTCAAGGGTAACGATGCCCGCGGTCTGGCCGTACTCATCCTCTACCAGAAACAGGTGCTCGCGGCGCTTGATAAACTGGTCCAGCAACTGCAGCACAGGTAGCTCCTGGCGCACCCGGTAAATGGGCGAGGTGAATTCGCGTAATGGCTCGTCCTTGCGCCCCTCGGACTCCCCCGTCAGCATGCGGTGTCGCAGCACCAGTCCGGTCACGTTATCAATATCACCCTCAAATACCGGAATGCGGGTAAAGGGTGAATCTCCCAGCAGGTCCAGCGCATGAGACAAGCTCAGGGAGCCGTCCAGTGCTGTGACCACGGTACGCGGCGTGAGGATCTCGCCGGTGGTGGTCTCGCGCAGCAGCAGAATATTTTCCAGCAATTCGCTTTCATGCGTGCCCAGCGCGCCTTCCCGGCGACCCAGCCTGGCCAGGGCGGCAAGCTCGTCACGGCTGATACTGCTGGCCTCTCCCTTGGAAAAGGAGCGCGTGATCAAGGCAGACAACCAGACGAAGGGAAACAGCAGCTTTACCAACACGCGAATGACAAATGCAGAGGGCAACGCAAGCTGCTTCCAGAACGTGGCGCCCAGGGTCTTGGGTATGATTTCGGAAAAATAGAGGATGGCCAGCGTCAGCACGAAGGCCACCAACGTTTCGTATTGGGCACCAAACACTCGCACCGCCTGCGCGCCCACACCGGCTGCGCCCATGGTATGCGCGAAGGTGTTCAGAATCAGGATACTGGAAATGGACTGGTCCAGGTCGTCACGCACTTTTTTCAGCACCTGCGCGCGCCGCGGCTTGGACTTCAGCTCACTTTCCACAAATCCCGGCGTCACCGAGAGCAGAACGGCCTCAAGGATGGAGCACATGAAGGAGATACCAATGGCAATAGCCAGGTATGTGACCAGAAGGGTCATAGTGTCGGGTCAGGCCTTTTAAGCAACAGATGCGCGCATTCTAACTGAAAAAAGCGCTGCCGGGCTCAAAACATGCATCGAGCCCGACAAGCGTGTCGACTGCCTTGGGACTAGCCGAAGGTTTTGCCCTGCGCCGCCATATCCAGCAGTAACTTTGGCGGCTCGAACTCGTCGCCGTATCTTGCCGCCAGTTGGCTTGCGCGATCAGCAAAAGCCTGCACGCCGTAGGCATTTACACACTGGTAAACGCCGCCCGTGTGCGGTGGAAAGCCAATGCCCATGATGGAGCCGATATTGCCGTCGGCCACAGAGGTGAGTGTACCCTCTTCCATAATGCGGATGGCCTCCAGCACCTGGGAGAACAGCAGCCTGTCCTTTACATCCTGGTAAGGGATGTCGACATAACCCTGTGCTGCAAACCGGTCCTTCAGACCACTCCAGGTTTGTGTTTTTTTACCCTTTTCGTTGTAGTCATAGAAGCCGGCACCTTTGGCCTGACCTACGCGTTTGGCGTCTTCCACCATGTAACGAATAACCTCGAAATCAGGCCCTGGCTCCCAGGCTTCACCGGCAGCCTCGGCATCAGCCTTGCGCTGCTGGCCGCCATGGTATGCCGTTTCCAGCGAGATGGTGTCCAGCGTTTCCAGCGGCCCCATGGGCGAGCCATTGAAGGCCGCCCCGTTTTCGATCAGCGCGGGGTTCACTCCCTCAGCCAGCATGCGCTGCCCCTGGGAGATGGTCTGGCCGATCACCCGTGTGGTGAAGAAACCCGGTGCGTCCTTGACGACAATAGGCTTCTTGCCCAGCTTCTGGGCCAGGTCGAATGCCCAGGCCAGGCACTGGTCAGAGGTCTGCTCGCCGGTGATAATCTCCACCAACGGCATGCGCTCCGCAGGAGAGAAAAAGTGCATGCCGATGAAGTTTTGCGGGCGCGCCGAGGCCTGGGCCAGGTCAGTAATCGGCAGGGCCGAAGTATTACTGGCAAAGACCGCCGTGTCCCCCAGCACCGCCTCGGTTTCGCGGGTGACGGTCGCCTTGACATCACGATTTTCGAACACCGCCTCGATGACCAGGTCACAACCAGCGAGGTCATCCACGTCTGCGGTGGGGTGGATGCGCGCGAGGATTTCCGCCGCCTGCTGCTCATCAATACGACGACTCTTCTCGCAGGCCGTCGCCGCATAGGCCTTGCCCTTGTCGGCGTTCTCCTGGCTGATGTCTTTCAGCACCACCTCAATGCCCACCTTGGCAGCGGTGAAGGCGATCCCCGCGCCCATCACGCCAGCACCGAGAATACCCAACTTCCTGACCTCGGTTTTGGCGATCCCCTCCGGGCGCGAGGCGCCAGCGTCCAACTGGTTCATCTGCACGAAGAATGTAGTCATCATGTTCCGCGACACCTGGTCCAGCAGCAGGCGCTGGAAGTATCGCGCCTCGATCTTATGGGCCGTAGCGTAATCGACCCGCGCCGTATCGATCACCGCGGCGATGATCACTTGCGGCGCGGTCATATTGCCTTTGGTCTGGTTCATCACGTTCACCGGGCCAAAATAGGTCAGGCCCTGGGTGACCTCGTCTTCGGGACCACCCCCGGGGATGCTGTAGCCCGGCACTTCCCAGGGCTGCTGCGCATCCGGGTTGGCCAACAACCAGGCCCGAGCCTTCTTCGCCATGCCTTCTTCATCAGCCGCCAGCTCATGCACGAGGCCTGCTTCCAGCGCCTTGGGCGCCACCAACTGTTTGCCCTGGGAAATAAGGGTCAAGGCCTCCTGCATACCCAGCATACGCACCATGCGTACCACACCCCCGGCGCCCGGCATCAACCCCAGCATCGCCTCGGGCAAACCGATCTTTACCTTGGTGCTGTCCAGGGCAATGCGATGATGACAGGCCAGGGCAATTTCGTAACCCCCGCCCAGCGCAGGCCCGTTAATACCAACTGCAACGGGCACTCCCAGGCGCTCTAATCGCGCCAGGGGCTCTTTCGACTCCAGCAAGCTTCGGTACATTTCCTCACGTTCTTTGGGGGCAGGATTGAGGTCCATTTCCAGCATTTGGGTGATGTCGCCGCCAGCGAAGAACTGACCGGGCTTGCCGGAGCGGACATAGACACCCTTGAGTTCGTCGCCCATCGCTTCCAGTTCATCCAGCGCTCTGGGCATGGCCTCGGCATATTCCTCGCCCATGACATTAACCGCTTTGCCTTCCTGGTCGAAGATCAGTTCCACGATGCCGTCGGCATCCTTTTCCAGTCTGATGTAGCTCATTTCTCTCTCCAATCCGTTCTTTGCAATGCGTTAGACGCGCTCGATGATGGTGGCAATACCAATACCGCCACCGGCACAGAGGGTGACCAGGCCGGTACTCAGATCGCGGCGTTCGAGTTCGTCCAGCAGAGTGCCCAGCACGATGGCGCCGGTGGCGCCGATAGGATGTCCCATGGCAATCGCCCCGCCATTGACGTTGATCTTGTCATCGGCGATATCCATCAGGCGCTGGTAGCGCAATACCACGGCGGCGAAGGCCTCGTTCAGTTCAAACAGGTCAATGTCGCTGCTTTGCATGCCGGCGAGCTTCAGTGCCTTCTCTGAGGCGGGTGCCGGGCCCGCAAGCATAATGGTCGGCTCGGCACCGGTGACGGCACAGGCGCGGATGCGCGCGCGTGGCTTCAGGCCCTGGGCTGCACCGGCCTGCTGGTTGCCCAGTAGAACCAGGGATGCACCATCGACCACGCCCGAGGAATTGCCGGGGGTGTGAATGCAGTCCACCTTTTCTACCTGGGGATACTTGAACTTGAGAAACTCACCGTGGCCGAAGTCGTTAAACATGGTGAACGAGGGCTTGAGCCTTGCCAGCCCGTCCATGTCGGTGGGGCGTATCAATTCATCGCGGTCCAGCACGATGACACCGTTCAGGTCTTTCACTGGCACCAGGGATTTGTCGAAGTACCCGTTGTCACGGGCATGGGCGGCGCGGCGCTGGGACTCACAGGCGTAGCGGTCCACGTCCTCGCGGGTGAATCCGTCGAGACCGGCCATGAGGTCGGCCGCCAGCCCCTGCGATATCCCGTAGCTCTTCATCGCCACCCAGGCATCGCCCGCGGCCGCGCCGGATGCACCTATACCCAGGCGTGACATGCTTTCCACGCCACCGGCGATCCCCATGGATTCCATGCCAGACATAATCTTCATAGCCACGGTGTTGACCGCGTCCAGGCCTCCAGCGCAGTAGCGATGCAGTTGCGCGCCCACCGTCACGTCATCCCAGCTGGAGTAGACCAGGGCTGTTTTCGCTATGTCCTGACCCTGTTCTTTCACCGGTTCGCCGGTGGCACAGATGAAGTCCTCCACCTGGGTGGTGTCCAGGTCGTGGCGGGATTTCATCTCTTCCAGCAGGTTGGTCACCAGGTCAATCGGCTTGACTTCATAAAGCCCGCCGCCAGGTTTTCCCTTGCCCCGCGGTGTGCGGATGGCGTCGTAAATAAACGCATCAGTATTCATGTAAAACCTCATCAGGTGTGCAATTGAGTGCCGACAACATACCCGATGCACGACGCGTCACAAGCCGCCAGTGTCGATAGAGAAGGGTTGTATACGGATTTGAACTGGGCATTGCTTCGGCCTGTGACTTCCGGCCAGGTCGGGCTGACATATCCTGCCATGCGTTGCGACGAACGCTTATCTTTCGTGCTAGTCTCGTTACACAATTGCACCATGATACTGTCGAGACCGGAGCGCGCCGCAATGAACGAGATTAAGGGACTGGTAGGCGAGCTCGCGGGCTATGGGCAATTGATTGCCTCTGTGCTGGTCGTGATGTTTGGCGGCATGGTCGCCGTTGTTGTGCTCTACCGCCTGGTCAGCCGTTTCATCAAGCCCGGTAGCAAGCACAGCAGGGCAATCAAGGTTTTCTTTGGCGCTATCTATGCAATGGTACTGGTGATCACTGTTTTGATTGCAGCACAGCGCATCGGCCTGCCCACGCAGGGGCTGGCTGCACCCGCGATTCTTATCGTGATGGTTATCTCCGTCATCATCTTCTTCCTGGTGCCCTTTCTTCCGCGCCTGCCCTTTGTCATCGGCGATATGGTGCAGATCAAGGATGTAATGGGGATAGTGGAAGCGATCACCGCCTACCAGGTGGTGGTGCGCAGTTTTGACGGTCAGAACATCTTCATGCCCACAGCGCTGGTGATGGCATCTCCCATCCGCAACTTCAGTGCAGAACCACACCGCAGAATCCAGATGGACGTGGACGTCTACGCAGAAGACGACATAGAGCGCGCACGCAACCTGCTACTGGAAATCATGGACCTTAATGAAAAGGTGCTGGCAGAACCGGCACCGGCCGTCTTCGTCACCGGCGTGACCGGTGAACGGGCCAGCATGGTCGCCTTCTGCTGGGTCGCCAATGCCGACTGGTTCGGCACCCGTGATGCACTTTGGGTGGCAGTCTCGTCGGCCTTCGCCAATGACGACAAGCTACGCCTGGCACTGCCGCAGCTGGATATTTCACAGCGGTGAGGTAGCGCTTCGCCCGGCGAGGTCATTCCCGGCATACCCTGTCGTCCCGAACATGCCCCGTCATTCCCGCGCAGGCGGGAATCCAGAATCCCTGGGCATGTTACTGCGTTCGCTGGATTCCCGCCTCCGCGGGAATGACAGGGTTATGCGGGAATGACAGGGTTGCGCGGGAATGACGGGGGTGTCGGGAATGGACGGGTTGCGGACCGGGCGACTACCCGTTGCCTTGTGGATTCCCGCCCTAGCCGCAACGACCCTTGAAATCCGTCCTGGCCGACAGCAAAAGCATGACCGGGCTGGCCAGACTCTGCTAACATCCTCACCCTGTTTTCCCCGCTAGAACTTGCTATCCAGTGACCCAACTAAACCCCAGGCAGCGCGAGGCTGTGCGCTATATCGACGGCCCCCTGCTGGTGCTCGCCGGCGCAGGCTCCGGGAAGACCAGTGTGATTACCAGCAAAATCGCCTACCTCGTCGACACCTGTGGCATACGCCCCAGCCGCATTGCGGCGGTGACTTTCACCAACAAGGCCGCCCGGGAAATGAAAGAACGCGTGGGCAAACTACTGCGAGGCAACTCCGCAGAGGGCCTTACCGTCAGCACCTTCCACCAGCTCGGCCTTAAAATTATCCGCAACGAACGCAAACTGCTGGGATTCAAGAACGGCTTCTCCATCTTCGATGGCCAGGACAGCCAGGCGTTGATCAAGGATCTGCTGATCCAGGAGCACGGCTCAGACGGCGACCAGGCGCAAACTATCCAGCAGCAGATTTCCAACTGGAAAAATGACCGACTGCTACCCGAGGAAGCCGTCGCCCGGGCCAAAGGGCCGGCCCAGGTGCTCTGCGCCCAGGCTTATCGTCGCTACCAGCGCGCCCTCAAAGCCTACAATGCCCTGGACTTTGATGACCTGATACTGCTGCCCACCGTGCTTTTCGAACACCACCCGGACGTGCTGGAAAAATGGCAGAACCAGATTCACTACCTGTTGGTGGATGAGTACCAGGACACCAACTCCAGCCAGTACCTGCTGGTCAAGCAACTGGTCGGCGTGCGCGGCGCGCTGACCGTTGTCGGTGACGACGACCAGTCAATCTATGCCTGGCGCGGCGCCCGCCCGGAAAACCTGGTTCAGCTGCAGGAAGATTTCGCCGGGCTTAAGGTGGTCAAACTGGAACAGAACTACCGCTCCACCTCGCGCATCCTCAAGGCGGCCAACACCCTGATCGCCAATAACGCGCACGTGTTCGAGAAGCAGCTATGGAGTGAAATCGGCTACGGCGACCCCCTGCGCGTCATTCGCTGCGCTGATGAAAACCACGAGGCTGAGCAGGTGGTGGCGGAAATCATTGACCACCAATTGCGCAAGCGTACGCGTTTCGGTGATTACGCCATTCTCTACCGGGGCAATCACCAGTCACGGCTGATTGAGCTCGCGCTGCAACAACAGCAGGTTCCCTATCACCTGTCTGGCGGCACATCGTTTTTCGCCCGCAACGAGGTCAAGGACATCATGGCCTACCTGCGCCTGCTGGTGAACGAAAACGACGACAATGCCTTCCTGCGCATCGCCAACGTACCCCGACGCAAACTGGGCGCCTCCACCCTGGAGTCACTGGGCAACTATCGCCAATGAACAGCACTGCAGCCTGGGCCAGGCCATAGGCCGCATCGGCAGCGGCAGCCTGCCGGAGGCCGGCCTCAAGCGTTTGCGGGAATTCCGGTTGTGGCTTGACCGTATTCGCCGGCAGGTAGAGAGCGGCGGCGGCATTGCCGCCGTGCGCCAGATGATCCGTGAAATGGAGTACGAGGAATGGCTGAACCAGCTCAGTTCCAGTGAAGATGTGGCGGAGCGACGTATGGGCAACGTGCACTTCCTGGTGGACAGCCTGCACAAGGTGATGACCGACGAGGGCGTGGAACTGGCCGAGGCAATCTCTCGCCTGGTACTGCGCGACCTGATGGAACAGCAGGAAGAGGAAGATGCCAGCCCCGACAACGTGCAGTTGATGACCATGCACGCTTCCAAGGGTCTGGAATTTCCCCACGTATTTATCATCGGCATGGAGGAGAACCTGCTACCGCACCGGGCCAGCGTAGAGGACGGCAACATCGAAGAAGAGCGGCGCCTGGCTTACGTCGGCATTACCCGCGCCCAGCAGACGCTCGCCATGACCATGGCCGCCAGGCGCAGGCAATTCGGGGAAACCATCAACTGCGAGCCCAGTCGCTTCCTGGACGAGTTACCGGCCGACGACCTCAGCTGGCAGGGTGGCGACAGCAGTGACGAGAAAGCAAACGAAGCGCGCGGCCAGGAGACCCTGGCAGGACTCAAGGACCTGTTTGCCTAGCGCAGGTGACCCAGGCGCCCACTACTCTTCTCCGGGAACTCGCGCTACAGCGTCCAGCCCAACGCTGCCTTTGAGCTTTTCCCGCAGGGTCTGCACAATCGCGTAGAAGCCAGGCACAAAATACACGCCTACCAGCAGCGCCGCTACCATGCCTCCAAATACGGTGATACCCAGGGACTGCTGCCCAAAGGCACCGGCTCCGCTGGCCAGCATCAACGGCAATATTCCAAGGATAAAGGAGATAGCCGTCATACAAACCGCACGAAAACGCAGGCGCGCGGCGTCTCTGGCCGCCACCAGAATAGCTTCGCCGCCCTGCTCACGTCGCTGCCGGGCGAACTCCACGATCAGGATCGCCGTTTTCGCCGCCATGCCGATCAGCAGGACCACCCCGATCTGCGCATACAGGTTCAGCGCCGTCCCGGTCAGCAGCAATGCCGCCAGCGCCCCGCCTATGGCCATCGGCACTACCAGGATGATCGCCGCTGGAATCGACCAGCTTTCATACTGCGCCACCAGGAACAGGTAGACGAATATCAGCGCCAGCGCATAGGCAAGGATAGCGGTTTGTCCCGCCTCTCTTTCCTGGTAAGCCAGCCCGGTCCATTCAAAAGTATAGCCACCAGGCAACACCCGCCGGGCGAGTTCCTCAAAGGACGTCATCGCCTGTCCGGTACTCACCCCCGGCGGCGTTGCCGCTCGCACGCTGGCCGAACGGTAGAGGTTGTAACGGGTAGAGACATCCGGTCCGAGGATCGGCCGCGTGGAGACCAGCGTGCTCAAGGGCACCATGGTGTCACTGGAGGACTTGAGGTAAAAATGGTCCAGGTCGGACAGGTCAGTGCGATAGGGTGCGGCCGCCTGCATAACCACCCTGTAGGTCTGGCCGAACTTGTTGAAGTCGTTGATATACAGCGAGCCCATCTGCGCCTGCAGGGTCATGAATATCTCATCCAGCGACACGCCCAGGTTCTTCGCTTTCAGCCGGTTGATGTCCACGAAGTACTGGGGCACGTTCGCCCTGTAGGTACTGAATACACCCTGCAGGTGCGGGTGCTGGTTCCCCTCAACGACCAGCGTATTGATGCGCCGCCGCCAGTTCCGACGCAGGTCTGGACAGCGTGTCCTGCAGCATCAGTTCCAGACCGCCCACGGCACCCATACCCGGTACCGAAGGTGGCGACAGGGCATAGATACTTGCCTCGGGAATCTGCATAAAGGCCTGGGCATTGATGCGCCGCGCAATATTGAAGACCAGGTCCTCTTCGGCTTCCCGCTCATCCCAGTGCTTCAAAACAACAAACACGGTGCCGCTGTTACTGGCCATGGCGCCGCTGAGTACCGAGTAAGCCGGTAATCGCGGTCACCGTCTCTACCGCTGGATCAGCCGCGATGAGTCCTGCCAGTTTGTCCATCGCCGCTTTACTGCGGCTGATAGACGAGGCGTCAGGCAGTTGCATATTAACCAGCATGACGCCCTTGTCCTCGTCGGGTACAAAGCCGGTGGGCGTATTCATAAAGCCGAACACCAGCGCCGCCATCCATGCCACGAAGATAACCACGACAATACGCAGGGAACGCAATACCCACTGCACGCCGCCATCGTAAAACCCGGTGAGGCGACCAAAGCCCTGTTGAAAACGCCGATACCAGGCTGCCTCGTTCTGCTCCCCCGACTGCAGCAACAAACTGCACAGGGCCGGGCTGAGCGTCAGCGCATTCAGCGAGGAAAACACACCGCCACACAGATTGTCACCGCAAACTGCCGGTACATCACGCCGCTTATGCCCGGCAGCATTGCCACCGGTATAAATACCGCCAGCAGCACCAGCGTGGTGGCGACAATCGCGCCGCCTACCTCGCGCATGGTGAGCAGCGCGGCGTCCCTGGAGGACATGGACGGGTCTTCGCGCAGGTGACGATCACAATTCTCGATCACCAGGATGGCGTCATCCACGACAATGCCAATAGCCAGGATCAGGCCGAACAGGGTCACCGTATTGATGCTCATGCCCATGACCATCAACACCGAGAAGGTGGCGATCAGGGAGACCGGAATGGCCAGTGTTGGCACCAGCGCCGCGCGCCAGTTGCCAAGGAAAATAAAGGTAACAACCACCACCAGCGCTACGGCCTGAAACAGTGAAACCACAACCTGATTTACCGCGGTCGACACATAGCGCGTGGTGTCATAGCTGATGACATAGTCCAGGCCCTGGGGAAAGTCCGCCGACATCTGCTCCACCAGTGTGTTGACGGCCTCGCCCACGGCCAGCGCGTTGGCATCGGCCATCTGGTAAAGCGCAAGGTTAACGGCAGGCTGTGCCGTTGGTCTCCCCGTAGAAATTGTAATCGGACTGGCCCAGCTCAACGCGGGCCACGTCCTGAGGTAGATCGCTGAGCCGTCGGCGCGTGCGCGCAGGACGATGCTCTCGAACTCGCCCACGTCCTGCAGCCTGCCCTTGGTCTGCAGCGTATATTCTGTCTGCAGCGGCGCCGTCAAAGGGCGGGGCGCCGATTTTCCCCGCCGCGACCTGTACATTCTGCTCACTCAGCGCAGCGTGAATATCCATCACCGACAGGCTATAGGTTGGCCATCTTGTCCGGATCCAGCCACAGGCGCATGGAGTAGGCGGCTTCCCCGAGGATATCCGCCGAGGAGACCCCGTCCAGTCGCGCAATGGCCCCCTGCACGTTGATCTTCACGTAGTTGGAAATGAACTTGTAATCCAGCGATTCATCCGGGGAGGTAAAGCTGATAATTTTCAGAATATCGGGTGAGCGCTCGTCAATGTTCAGCCCCATCGCCGTCACTTCCGCCGGCAGCGAGGGCTCTGCCAACTTGACCCGGTTCTGCACACGCACCAGCGCCATGTCGGGGTCGGCGCCGACCTCAAAGGTTACCGTGAGGCACATAGCTACCGTCATTGGCACTCTTGGAGGACATGTAGATCATGCCCTCGACCCCATTTACCGCGTCTTCGATAGGCGTGCCTACGGTCGCCTCCACGACTTCCGCACTGGCGCCGGGATACATACCGGAAACCACAATACTGGGCGGCGATATCGCCGGGTACTCATTCACCGGCAGGCTGTAGATCGACAGGCCGCCCGACAAGGGTCAGCACGATGGACAGACCATTGCCAACTTGGGTCGATGGATAAAAAAGGCGCTGAACATGGCCTAGCCCTGTTCTTCTGGTGCGGGCAGTTCCCGCACGTTCACCTGCATACCGGGGCGCACCTGCTGCAGCCCCCGCACGATCACGCGTTCGCCCTCTTCCACGCCCTTGACTACCCTGACCAGGTGTCGATGCGCTGATCCAGTTCTACATTGTGTCGCTGAACCGCACTGTTGCTGTCAACGACCAGCACAAAACTGCCCTGCTGGTCTGCCTGCACCGCCGCCTGGGGAATAAAAAGGCCTTCCAGTAAATTGGTGTCCTGCAGAATCACTTTCACATATTGGCCGGGCACCAGAATCGAATAGGGATTGGGTATAGCGGGCCCGCGCTTCCAGCGTGCCAGTATCCTGATCCATGCGATTGGAAAATAATCGATACGGCCCACTTCCGGATAGACCATGCCGGTAGTCAACTCCAGCGTGACCTCCACATCGCGCAATGCGCATGATATCCGGCTCTACGGTCCATGCGTGATTTCATCGCAGCGATATAGGCGCCTCGCTAACCTGAACAAGGCCTCGATGGGATCAACACTGACCAGCGTGGTGAGGTTGCCGGTATTGGGTCCGACCAGGTCTCCCACACTGGCGATACTGCGGCCGATACGGCCGGTAATGGGCGCGATAATGGTGGTATAGCTGAGGTTCACCTCGGCACTCTTCATCTGCGCCCAGGCCGATTCGATACGCGCGTCCGCGTCGAGCTTCTTCGCCGTGAGGTCGTCCATTTCCGACTCGGATATTGCGCCCCTGGGCAGCAGTTCCTGGCCGCGCTTGTAGTTACGCAGGGCATTGACCTGGTTGGCGCTGGGCCGCGGTCAGGTCGGCTTTGGCCTTGGCCAGCGCCGCATCGTACTCCGATGCGTCCAGCCGATAGAGAATGTCTCCCTCCTCGACCAGTTGGCCCTCGCGGAAGTCGCGGCTCACCACGTAGCCAGACACCCTGGCCTGAATGGCCACATCGTCCCTGGCCTGCAGACGACCGACATACTCTGACCTTGGGCTGGTAGGGCTCCAGCACGACTTCATCGACCACCACTTCCACCATCGGTGGCGGCGCCAGCTCCTGCGTGCAGGCAACAAGCAGCACCGACGTGAGGAACAAGCAATATCTGCAGTCACGGCATTTTCTCTCCTTTTGGGCCTTCACTACTTAGCAGAACGCGCATCATGGCGCTCCAAAAACAAAAAAGCCGCGACGCTTGCGGGTCGCGGCTCTGGCAGGGGCGGGAAGCTTTACTGGCTGCCAGCTACCATGTAGTCGACAGCGGCGTGGATTTCTTCATCGGAGCAGCTCATGCAGCCGCCCTTGGCGATCATGCCGGTACCGGGGACGCCATTGACGCCGGCCAGGTGCAGGGCCTCGGTGCCCTTGGCGATGCGGTCAGCCCAGGCGGCAATATCGCCTACCTTGGGAGCGCCACCGGCGCCCGTGGAGTGGCAGGCCATGCAGGCGCTATTGTAAACATCTTCACCTGAGCGAGGGCCGCTGGCGACGGAGGCAGCTGCGCCACCGCAGCTGGTGTCGCCCTGCAGGCAGACTT
Source organism: uncultured Gammaproteobacteria bacterium (assembly GCA_963845135.1). Taxonomy (GTDB): domain Bacteria; phylum Pseudomonadota; class Gammaproteobacteria; order Pseudomonadales; family Halieaceae; genus Halioglobus. The sequence goes on from CAWJQW010000002.1 coordinate 137,047, forward strand.
CACCCACGGGGTGGATGCGTGCCTCAATTTCGGCGCGCTGTGCGTCGGTGAGATCGACGGCGGCTGCGCTGAAGGCCAAAACAAGGGCGACTAGGCTGAAAGCAATACGGGTCATCACAGGCGAGTCCTCGTTCAAGTTCGGCGGGCATTATAGCCACTTATGGGGTGAGGGAAAACGTTAAGCAGGAGAGAATTATTTTCCCATGCCGAGATGAAACTGGTCTCCGCGGTCAATTGCGCCTAGTATTTCCACCCTGAAAATCACCTCCAAGGACGTCAACATGAAACTCTATACCTATGACCCGGCCCCCAACCCCCAGCGCCTGGCCCTATTCATGAAATACAAGGGCATCGAGATCGAGACCCAGCAGATAGACATGATGGCGGGCGAGCAACTCGGTGACGAATACCGCGCTATAGTGCCGGAGCGCACTGTTCCGGCGCTGGTACTGGACGACGGCACCGTGTTGACCGAGGTGATCGGCATTTGCACCTACCTGGAGGCGCTGTACCCGGAAAAACCACTGCTGGGCACCACACCACTGGAAAAAGCGCCAGGTGATCAGCTGGGACTCACAAAGTGTTCACCATGCTGTTCATGGCGGTCGCCGAGGCTTTGCGCAACAGCAGTCCTGGCTTCAAGGGCCGCGCCCTGCCCGGCGACACTGGACCTGGAACAGATCCCGGCGCTGGTCGAGCGCGGCAAGGCAAGCTGGCTGATATGGGGCTGCCCAAGTTCGACAGAGCGCTGGCTGACGGCCGCCATGGCTGGCGGGGGATAATTTCTCTTTTGCAGATATCGACCTGGCTGGTCTGTGCCGGGTTCATGGCCTGGGTCAAGTGTTCGCTACCAGAAAGCCTGCACAACCTGCAGGCCTGGTACCTGGCGCGGGCGAACAGGCGGAGCTGGGCGGCCTGACGCAACGGCCAAGTGGCCTCAGAAATAGAAGGCGAGCTGAGCAAACAGGGGGCCTACCGCAAGTTCAGGTCTTCTACACCGGTCTCCAGCCCACCGTATTCGGTACCCTCTGGAGCCCAGCGGCGCATTGACCGCGCCCAGAACCTGCCAGTTCTGCGCCAGGTCCCACTGCACCACCATTGCGCCAGGGCAGAACCATCATCCAGGTTGAGAAACAGGTTGGGCGTGATATTCACCAGCGGGGTCAGCTCGACCATCAGCGAACCGGCCAGATAGTGGCGGCCGATGTGTAAACAGCTCTCCGCGCTGCATGCGCTGGAACAGATCCTCGTGCCGCCGGCGATTTTTTCCGGCGTGTAGTCCGCTTCCGCGCAGACCAAAACCATTATAGAAATACTCGATCACCGCCACTGACATTATGGCCGGCCCACACCCATGAATATGACCAGTTCACCACCAGGCTGGTGACCCACTCGTCCTGCCATCGGTAAAGGTGATATCGCCGCGCACCACCGACTCGCCCAGATTAAGCTACCCCACCGGCGCCGACGATAAAGCTGGTCGAAATGTTCCGCCAGCAGCAGGTCGTACTCTCGTTCCAGGCCAAAGCCGTGGAATTTCAGTGCAGTGGAGCTCACTGCGCTGGTAACATTGCCCTGCTCATCCCGGCGCTGCACATTGACCAACTGCCAGTCGCTGCCGTTATCCAGCAGGTACTGGCCATAGAGCATGTCCTCGCCGAGCTTGTACTCGGTATCCACCGCCGCCGGGTTGAAGGGATTAAAGAAATCCATGGGGTTGAAGATCAGGCCGTTACCCCAGCTCACCGCCTGGCGGCCGAAACCGCAGCGACGGCCTTGTCGCCGGTGTAGCCGAGTGCAGCCGATCCAGCCGCTGCACCAGGCCGCGATGAGTCGTCTGCCACTGATATTATCGGTCAGATCCCACCAGCGCCGGTCGTCATCGGGCAGCCCGGGCGGCAGCACGAACAGGCCATCGGAGTCGGGCTGCGAAGGTTCAGCGCTGTCGCCGTACTGGGCCAGCAACTGGTAGTCCGCATGGAAGTTGAAGCGCTGCTGGATTGCCGCGAAACTTCAAGCCGCAGCTCAGCGTCCTGTCATCGTTCGACTGCGCCCACCGCTTCCCGATAGGCGCTGTCGTCCGGGTAACTCGCTGCCCAACCAGCGCAGCTTGACATGGCCGCCCTCAAGCAACGGGAGATCTCGCCAGGCCGGCATGGACAGCAACACCAGCAAACCATGAAGCAGGCGGCGCGCAGTGAGCACTACTACACCGCCATACGCATGCGGGTTGTTGCACCTCGTCACTGACGATCGGCCATCGCGCATACCGATCAGGCGCCGGGCATAGCCCATCACCCGGGTATCATGGGTGGCGATCACGAAGGTAATACCGCTCTCCCTATTGAGCGCCACGAAACAGGTCCATCAGTTGCGCGGCGCTGTGGCTGTCCAGGTTGGCAGTGGGTTCATCGGCCAGCACCAGGGTGGGTTTGCTGGCAATGGCGCGGGCCACGGCCACCCGCTGTTGCTGGCCACCGGACAGCTCGCCGGGCGGCGCTCCTCCAGCCCGGTCAGGCCCACCTCCGCCAGCACCTCGTCGGCAAGTTGCCGACGCTGCTCGGCCGGCACACCCTGCACCTGCATCATGAACTCGACGTTCTCCCGGGCCGACAGCACCGGGATCAGGTTATAGGCCTGGAACACAAAGCCAATGCTGTTCAGGCGCAGGTCGGCCAGTTCGCCCCTGGACAACTGGTCCAGCCGCTGGTCACCGACGGTGATCTCGCCGCTATCGGGGGTATCCAGCCCACCGATGGCATTGAGCAGGGTGGTCTTGCCGGAACCTGAGGGGCCGGACAGGCAGACAAAAGCGCCCTCGCTCCATATCCAGGCTGACATCATCCAGCCCGGTGATCACTTCCTCGCCCTGCCGGAAGGTCTTGCACAGGTCCTGGCAGGAAATCGCGCTCATCGACGTCACTTCTTCCTCAGGTTTTATTCAGCGCCGTCACCGGGTCCAGCCGGGCGGCCCGCCAGGCCGGCAGCAGGCTGGCCAGCAGGCCCAGCACGATCACCACCGCGGTGGACATCAGCATGTCCTGCACAGGCCAGTGCCGGATACAGGGTCGTGCCCATACCCATCATTTCCATGCCCTGGGCGACACCGGAAATATCGATGCCGACTTCCAGCGGTTTGATGGTCAGCCAGGCCAGCAGGTTACCCAGCAACAGCCCCAGCACAGCAGATACAGGCTTTCCAGCAGCAATTGGTCCAAGAATCAGGCCCGGCCGCATGCCCAGCGCCTGCATCAGGCCGATTTCGCGCACCCGCTCAAACACCGCCATCGCCAGGGTATTGACCAGGCCGAAAGACAGGGCAAGAAGATAACCACCATCATGACCAGGGTGAACCCGTCCTGCAGTGCTGAGCATACTGGCGAGAAAGGTATCCAGTTCCGTCCAGGTGCAGCACCTCCAGCTCATCGCCGGCCGCCGCGGCAATGCGCGGGTACCAGCTCGTCCACCTGGCGATAGTCGTTAGCGGTTACTGCGATCTCGGAGACGGCTGGCCCGATGCCCAGCATCTCCTGCAGCACCGCCCGACCGCCATAGACAAACTGGTCCTCGTTGCCCTGGCAGCCGCGCGCGGTAAATACCCACGACACGCGAACCGCGATCGGCGACATTATTGTCGGGGTCCTGAGACATGATCACCACGCGCTTGCCCAGCCCTGTATCCAGGCGTGCGCGCGAGACTGGCACCAATCACCAGGCCGCGATCGTCATCGTCTGCCAGGAAACGGCCTTCGGCAATCTCGTCGGGCAGGGAGCCCAGCGCCCGCTCGGCGCGCAGGGTCCACGCCCAGCAGGGTGACACCGCGGCTGTCGCGCTCGCTGGCAATGACCGCCGGCACCCGCACTCGCGCGGCCCAGGCGTCTACCGGTGGCCGCTCCAGGGCACGGCGAGCAGCTCCCCCGCGGGCGGCGCCATGCTGTTAACCACGCTGGGATCAGTGCGGTAATCCGGGTGATGGATTTGCACCTCACCGGGCAGCAGTGCCAGCCCGTTGCGCACCATCTGGTCGGTCATACCGCGCATCAGCGCCGACATAAAAATCATGGCCCATACCCCGATGGCAATCGCCAGCAGCATGATCAGGGTGCGGCGGTAGTTGCGCCACAAATTGCGCCAGGCAAGTACCGCGACCACGCCAGAGACACCGCTCATTGCACCGCCCTCATCGCCGCCACCGGCTGCAGCCGAAACAAGCGCAATGCGGGTACACCGCCGCCAGCAGCGCGAATACGAATACCGTCAGTCGGACCCCAGGCCAGCGACAGCAGGCTGACTTCCGGGTACATGCGCTCGTCCATGTTGAAGCGCGCCGCCATTTCCTCCATCCCGGGATAGGTAAACCCGAGCACGCTCAGGTACCAGATCAGCAACGCGCCAAGCAACAGGCCAAGGCCCAGACCCAGGCCGGCCATCAACAGGGTTTCCATACCCACCAGGCGGGCCAGGCGACCGGGGCGCATGCCCAGCGCCAGCATCACCCCGAATTCACGGGTGCGCTCCAGCACCGACATCAGCTGGGTGTTGAGCACACTGAAGGCGACCAGCACGATCAGCACCGCATACATCAGCCAGGCGCTGGCCATGTCCGACTGGATGGCCTGGCGCAAGCCGGGCTGCAATGCATCCCAGTCCAGTACCCCCAGCGACTCATCGCCGGCTACGCAGGCCCTGCACGGTGCTCTACTGCCGTCGGCACCGTATCCAGTTCCGGCAGGCGCACCACCACCGCGTGGCCGTGATCGCCCATGGTGAATACATCCTGAAACCAGGCCAGCGGCACCTGCGCTACCACGCGGTCGATGTCTGCAATGCCGGTGTCAACAATGCCAACCACCGTGGCGATCGCCGGCAGCAAAGGAGCCGTCGCGGCCACTGCCCAGAAAAGTCAGCTCGTCACCCAGGTCCACCTGCAGGTTGCGGGCAAGCACGGCGCCGATGACGATGGCGTCACGGTCGTCAGTCCTGCAGGTAGCGCCCGCGACTGACTAATCCGGGGAAGCTCGACACCTCGGGCTCGCGCAGCGGCTGCACACCGGTGACCAATACCCCAAAGGAGCGATCGTCGCTGGAGGCCAGGGCAAAGGCCTGCCGCCCGGGCGGCAACCGCCTCAACGCCCAGTGCCGCGCGCACCGGCATCAGCCAGCGCTACCACCTCAGGCACACTGTCGCGCATGCGCTGGTCAGCCATAAAATCGCGGTGCTGGACCTGCAGATGGCCAGTGACCATCGCCAGGCTGTTATTGATCATCATCTGGTAGGAGCCCAGCTGCAGGGAGATCAGAAACACCAGCAGCAGGTTACAAAACACCATGGCACCTACGGTGAGCCAGGTCCGGCGCCCATGGCGCCAGAGATTGCGCCAGGCCAGTAGCCAGGTGACACTCACTGACGCGGGTTTCTCAGGTTAGAGAGCGTGAACAGGTTGGCGGGCAGGGTCAGGTCAAACTCCACCGCTTCAGTGCGCACCTCGGTCCACTCATCCGGGGAATCCACCTTGCCCATGCGCAACACCGCGGCGACATTGCGGCCGCCCATTTCCCTGATCTCGCTGGCCTCCAGCGTCTTGACCAGCTCATTATCCTGGTCCCAGAACTCCTGTCGCAGCAGCACCCAGTCGTCGCGAACCTGCAGCACCTCGCGACCCCAGACCACCGCGGCTTCCTCGTGGGGAATGGACTCAATTGTCCAGATCGTGTGCCCCCCCTCCTCACGGGTGGACAGCAATGTATGATCGTAGTCGTCAATGATAGCGGTATCCTTGCTGACATCCTTATTGGAAAAATCGGAGCCCATCCAGTTCTGGCTCATCATCGACGAGGGCACCTTGATCACCCGGTTGATCTTCGGCGTGTAGGTCCACATATTGCCGTCTACCGACAGCGTGCCATTGCCCGCATCTTTTTTCGGTTCCACCACCCGCACCAGGGTCTGCTTGTCGCCCTCACTCCAGCCGCGCATGGTCATGCTGCGCTCCCAGTCGGGACGATGAATGGTCATGGTCATTTCTGAATAGGAAGTCTGGCCGCGATAGTGGTCCATGGCCTTACGAATTATGTCCTGGGCGGTAGGCTCATCCGCGGCGGCCTGGGCGGCATGAAACAGGCACCAAAAAACGATAGCAAGGCGCATAAAGCAGGCTCCGGATCTGTTTTCCACAGTGTAACCAATAAGCCCTCACATTGTGCAGGGCAAATAAAGGATGATCCATTAGTCGCCCGACTGCGCTATAAAGCACTCATGCTCTGCAACCCTGCCCAAAGCTGCCCACCGACTGTGTGCCTCCCTGATCTTGCTGCTGATGCTGGCAGGTTGCGGCGGGCCCAGCGCAGACGCGCCCTTCGCAACCTATGTCGAGCGCCTGGAGCGCACGCTGTCGCTGCAGGCAAACACCAACACCTTGCCGGCAACGGTGCCCAGGCTGCCCAGGGCGGGCCAATTGCGCCTGCCCATCGATGGCGACAGCCTTGGCGCCCTGGATTTCCTCGACCTGCGCGGCTGTGACCTGCAGGTCACCATCGGCAAACAGAACAGCAGCCTGGGCAAGCTGGCGCGGGACTCGCAGCGACTGCTGCTGGCACTGGAGTTCCTGCGCCTCTCCCCCGCTTGCATCGACATGCTTCGGCAGGACAACGAAACACAGCTGGCGCTGGACCTGGAAAGCGCGCAGGCCCTGAAGCGACAGCAACTGCCGGCACTGATATTCAACGCGACGCTGGGCAGCGTAGAGTTCGCCGACCTGTGGCGGCCAACCTCACTGGAAAGGGGTTATCCTGAGGACACCTCCAGCGCCGTCGTCACCGCACTGGAGCAAATCAGCGCCGCCAGCGGCCGTTGGCTGGCGGGGGATTACCAGGCTGACAACCTGGCCCTGGAACTGCAACTTGCCGAGGTGAGCCTGGGCGACGCCGGCACACTCTGGCGCGCGCTGTCCCACCAGGACCATTGGCTGGAACGCGCCAATAGCGTGCTGCAGCAGCAGGTCCAACGCGGCCCCCTGTGCGACCAGCACATACGCCCCGCCGCGGCGGACATTCTGCCCAATGTGATTCGCAAGTTCTTTATAGACGGTATTCAACCGCGCGCGGCAGTGCTGGGCCGGCGCCAGCATGAGTTGCTGCCTCCGCTACTGGCAATGGAAGAACGACTGGACGAGGTACTGCCGGCGGGGTACCGGCAGTGGCAGGTACAGCGGAGCCGGGAGCTGCAGAGATTTGCGCGCGCACCCGCAGAGCACGTGAATCAGCTGCAGGAGGTGCTAAAGAGTTGCGAGGCGAGCCCCTAACCTGCTATTAGTCGGAAAAATTGGCTACACTGTGCGTTAGGGCCAAGCTCACATTAACGCTAAAAACAAACTTTAGCGGAGCATGACCCGCTTAATCACTATTTACCGGAGTTACCCATGACCGCAACACTGAAACACCTGTGCACCCGCTTCTGCCTGTTCGGCGCCGCGCTGGTAATGGTGGCCTGTTCCACCACACCGACGCCAGATATCGACTTCAAGCAGGACTACGACTTCAGCCAGGCCCGCAAGATCAGCTTCTACGATCGCTCCGGACAGGTCTCCGGCGACAACCCGCTGCAGCTTAGCGACTTCCAGAAAGAGCGTATTGATGACGCGCTGGCAATGGAGCTGCGCAATCGCGGCTTCGAGGTTGTCGATAATGCCGCCGACGCCGGACCTGCTAATAAGCTGGCACCTGGGTACCCAGAACAAGACCGACGTACGCACCTATGAGACGCCTTCCTACGGCATGGGTTACGGCCGCTACGGAGGCTACAACCGCTACAGCATGTACAACTGCTGGAATTGCTCCAATACCGAGGTCAGCGTGACCAACTATACCGAGGGCACCTTCATCATCGACATGATCGACCCGAAATTGGGCAAAAGCGTCTGGCGCAGCGTGACCCAGTCCAAGCTCAAGGGCAAGAAGCATGAAGACGAGCCCGGCGAAATCAATGAAGCGGCGGCATTGGTGCTGGGAACGTTCCCACCTTTATAGGCGCGATCTCCTACCCAACCCGGCTGCGGCCGGGTTTTTTTATGCTGCAACTCCCACCCATGCCGGGTTAAGGTTTGCCCAATCGGCGAAGAGAACTCCGGGATAGTGAGAATAACACTGCTTATCAAGGGCGATCTTGACCACCTGAAATGCATCAGGAGAGATATCGACAAGCTGCGACAGGCGCTACCGGAGGCGCAAATAACCGCGCTGGAGAGTCACGAAGCAGGCGCTATTGTGGGCCTGGCACACCGCGCTTGCGAGGGCAGCGACTACCTGATTGCGGTGGGCGGCGATGGCACGCTACACGAAGTGCTGAATGGTTGCCTGCAACACGGCCTGGCGCGTCAGGCCCTGCCTGCACTCGGGCTGATCGCGCACGGTACGGCCAACGACTACGCACGGACACTGGGCCTTCACGGAGACATAGCCGAATTGATCGGGCTGCTGAAGAACGGCGATTGCCGCCAAGTCGATGCTGGTCTAATTCACTACCGGGATGCCAGGGGAGGACAGGCCCGGCGCTACTTTCTGAACGCTGCGGATATCGGTATTGGTGCGGCAGTCGTGTCAAACATGAAGGCCACACCAGGTGCGCTGGGACGGTATTTGCGTTACCCGGTAGCGATTGCTCGCACCTTTCTCAGTTACCAGCCGAAAGTGTTGACTGTGCGCTCTGACACGGGCCTGTGCTGGCGCGGAAGCACACTCGCACTGGTGGCTGCAAACGGTCGCTACTTCGGCTCTGGCCTGTGCATCACCCCACAAGCGAGGATCGACGACGGCGAATTGTCAGTGACTCTCGTAGGTGACGCCAGCACGGCCGACTTCCTGCGCCACCTTGGCGCCCTGAGACGGGGCGAGTTAATTCGCCACAGCGCTGTGCTCTATCACCGTGCGCGCCAGTTGGACATCGAGCATCACGGCGAGGCCGCTGCCGTGGAGGCAGACGGTGAACCGCTGGGTACGACACCGGTGACAATGGACACTGTGCCGGGGGCAATCAATTTTCTGTGCCCTCCCGCGGTTACAGCCTGACGGGAAGCTGTCCCCGCAGTGTCGCCTGGCCGGTCAGCACCGCAGCCAGGGCCCGATAAGCCGGCCCGGGTTCTCCACCGTAACCCACCGCAGCACCGTCGTAGGTAGCCAACACGGCATCAGCCAGGGAGGCAAATGCGGCGGCGCTATAGGGCGAATCAAGCATCACCACAATACGCTGTCCGCCATCTACCTGGCCCAGCGACCATTGCTGCACCGAGGCCTGACTGAGATCGGGCAGCGCATCCAGGTCCTCTGCGCCACCGAGATCGACGGCGTTCGGCGTGGGTTCACTGACGCCAACCAGGTAAGCATCGGCTGCCGCAACCAGCTCGCGCTCATGCATTGCGTCGAACGCCTCCAGGCTTTGCCAGCTGATGCGCAACGAGGGATCGACGGACTGCAGTGCATGACAGAGAGCGGTCGCGCTCTCTCGCCGCGGCATCATCAAATGCAGCGTACTCCCTGGTTTCAGTCGCGGTGGCTCACCGCTTACCAGGGTGATGCTATGCTGCGCAATGCTTTGTTCGAGACTGCGGTGCGCCGCAGAGCCGAGACAGGAGAGAGGTGGGCCGGTCCGTTCACTTACCGAGTAGCAAGCCTGCAACTGCAACACCCGCTCCGCCGAGGCCCTCAATTCGGCCTCTTCAATCCCGCCCGCGCGCGTCGCTGCCACCACTGCCGATACCAGCGCACGCAATTGCGCCAGAGAGTCCTCACTGCGCAACAACACCGGCATCAATGCGATATCCACGCCTGCGCGAAAACAGGCGAGCACCGCCTCCAGCGGCGTCATCAGCTCACTGATGGCGCGCATATCCAGGGCATCACTGATCACCACGCCCTGGAAGCCCAGCTGTTCGCGCAGCAGGTCGGTGATAATGGGCCGTGACAGTGTCGCCGGGCGCACAATAGTGCTGCCGGGCAGCGTAGCGGCGTCCAGCGCGGGGTACTGGATGTGCGCCGTCATCACCAGCGCCGGTGCTGCCTCGCTTATCACGTTGGCGAAGGGTGCGAGATCCATCGTCTCAGCACTGTGCCTGTCTCGCAGCACACAGGGCAAATGCGTATGACTGTCCAGGCTGGTATCGCCATGACCGGGAAAATGCTTCACCGCCGCGGCCACGCCCGCGCCCTGCAAACCGCCAACGACCTCCACGCCCAGTGACGCCACCACGGCGGGGTCATCGCCAAATGCCCTGACATTGATGACCGGGTTTTGCGGATTGCTATTGACGTCCAGCGTCGGCGCGAAGTTGATATTGATACCCAGCGCGGCAAGTTCCTCACCCTGGGCGGCGCCCATGGCGCGCGCCAGCGTCATGCGCTCGTCTCCGGGGCAGGCCGCCAGCGCCATATTGCCGCTGAAGCTGGTCACCTGTTCCCGCGGCAAGCGGGTCACCCTGCCCCCTTCCTGGTCAACGGCAATCAGCGCCGCCGGTGACAGGCACTGGCGAACCTGCGCCGTCAGCGCGGCAATTTGCGCTATCGACTCCAGGTTCTCGCGAAACAGGATGACGCCGCCCGGCTGCAGGGCCGCCAGTCCGTTGACGAGCGCTGGCGGCAGCTGCAATACGGGCTGCGAGCCGCTGCCCGAATCGAAGAAGCGGATATCCAGCATCAGCTTCAGGGCGACGCATTGTTCCAGGGTCAGGTTTTCTGCAGCTGTCATGCGGCGGCGGCATTCCATCGTGGACACGTGAAAGCACACGATACCGCCTGCGACCCGGCGGGGGAACTGTGCGCAAGGCAACTATTTCTCCAGAGGGAGCGAACTGGTACCCTAGCGACCTTTTCCACCCCTTGCCGCCCTCATGCGGCAGTGGCCTCAGCGGAGTAAAGTTTGGATTCCATCATCGTCAGCGGCGGCCAGCGCCTCAATGGCACCGTCAGCACCAGCGGCTCGAAAAACGCCGCGCTGCCCATTCTCTTCGCGTCTTTGCTGGCGGACGGACGCCACCACTTCGACAACGTACCCGAGCTCAAGGATATCGAGTCGACACAGCAACTGCTGGCGTCCCTGGGCGCCACCAGCGAGCGCCAGGGCGGCTCGCTGCTGGTCGACGTGGAAGCGCCCGCAGCGCACGTGGCGGATTACGACATGGTGCGCAAGATGCGCGCGGGGATTCTTTGCCTGGGACCACTATTAGCCCGCTACGGCGAGGCCAGGGTCAGCTTGCCCGGTGGCTGTGCCATCGGCTCCCGGCCTATCGACCTGCACATTGAAACCATGCGTCGCCTTGGCGCGGATATTTCCAGCGAGGGCGGTTACGTGGTGGCCAGGGCGCAGCGCCTGGTCGGTGATCGCATCCTGTTTGAGAAGGTCACCGTTGGCGGCACCGAGAACGCATTGATGGCCGCCAGCCTGGCCAGCGGCACCACGGTGATCGAAAACGCCGCCAAGGAGCCGGAAGTCGTAGACCTGGCCAACTACCTGATCGCCATGGGTGCCCGCATAGAGGGTGTTGGCAGCAGTGTGATTACGGTTGAGGGCGTGGACGAACTGACCCCGGCACACCACAGCATCGTGGCCGATCGCATCGAAGCGGGGACGCTACTCATTGCCGGCGCCATTACCGGCGGCCACGTGACCGTGGACTGCTGTGTGCCGGAACACCTCAAGTCGCTGATCACAAAAATGCGCGATGCCGGCTTCCGCGTCGATACCAGCGAGGACGCGATCACCGTGCAAGCCACCGACAGCTGGCGAGCGGTGGATATCGCCACCGCACCCTACCCCGGCTTCCCTACCGACCTGCAGGCCCAGTTCATGGCCCTGATGACCCAGGCCGAAGGCACCTCGGTGGTGACCGAACATATTTTTGAGAACCGCTTCATGCACGTGCAGGAACTGGTGCGCCTGGGAGCGGATATCACCCCCATGACCCAGGTGGCAGTAGTGCGCGGCAAGCGCAAGGGCCTGAGCGGCGCGCCGGTGATGGCCACCGACCTGCGCGCCAGCGCCAGCCTGGTGCTGGCGGGACTGGTTGCCAAGGGGGAAACCGAGGTCAGCCGTATTTATCACCTGGATCGCGGCTATGAACACCTGGAAAACAAGCTGGCTGGACTGGGCGCTGAAATCCGCCGCGTTACCACCGAATAGCGCTTAAACATCCTCTGGTGGAGGCAGCTTGCGCTTGGGGTGCATACCGTCGCTCATACCCATGAACGGCGGATGAATGGAGTATCCCAGCAGGCGACGCATGTCCTCTGATACCGCGGCGGCCGTCTCCGCTGAGACCGACAGGAAATAGTTTTCCTGGGTACGCACCCAGGGCTCACAGTATTGCCCGGTGATGGCCAACCGGCTGTCGCCGCTGTAGTTTTCGCCACCCCCATGCCACAGATTGCCCAGGAACAGTATGCAGGAGCCCGCCGGCATCACTGCGGTAACCCGTGTGTCCTCGGGCTGCGGCGAGCGCTCCTCACCCCACAGGTGACTGCCGGGTATGGCTACCGTCGCACCATTATCCAGGGTGAAGTCATCGACGGCGAAGACCGTTGCCGCTGAAAGCGCGGGACGCGGGCGCGGCCAGGCATAAAAGCCGTCGTCGATATGCAGGGGCTGGGCGGGTGAGCCAGTCAGGATATTGATGACCTGTGCCTGGGACAACAGGTAGTTAGGTTGGAACAGGCGATCCAGGTGCGCCAGTACCAGCGGATGTTCGATAAACGGATCCGCCGAGCGCAACTTCTCCGGCACCGCGTAGATGCGCTGGGTACGCTCCCCTTCAAAGGAATTGCGCCCGACCTTTTCCAGGTGCGGTGCAGCCTCCGTACGCAGCGCTCCCAGGGTATCCGCATCCACCATGTCGTGGAGGATGATATAGCCGTCGCGCATCAGCTGATCATGTTGCGCCTGCACCAGGGCCGGGTCCAGGCCCGCAGCCTCTTCGCTGCGGGTAAAACCATGGGTGCGGGCCAGGTCCGTGCCCAGGTACTGGTCGAAGGAATCAATCTGGCGGAAGCGCGGGTCGTCACGACCGCTCTTTGATGCACTCATCGGCGAACTCCTTACTGGTGGCCCACGCTGTGGTCAGCGCACAGCCACCAGTATAACCGCTGCGAGCCTAGCCAGGCCGGTACAAACCCCGCCCGGTGATCTTTGGCAGGTCCAGCGCGGCAACCATGCCCGGCTCATGCGCCACCACCGCGGGAATCGCGTTGACGATGGCGGTCGCTGTCTGGATCACGCCGGCAACCGCGTGATCGCCGTGACGGTCTTCCATGTCCATGGTGATTTCCATGCGCGGCTCACCTTCGATAATCGCCCGGTAGCCTTTTCCCTGGGGCCAGTCCGGCGCGATATCGTCGGTGATGCGCGTGACGTGCTCGAGCACAATCGCATCGCGCCCGTCCACCACACCGCGCACTTCAAAGCGCATGGCACCGGTGGTGCCGGCCTTGAATACGCCCATGGCGTTCTCCACATCATTCTTCAGCGGCAAACGCTCATGCACTTCGTAGACACGTTCCAGCTCCACGCCCAGTCCAGCGGCGACAGAGCGCACCGAACCGCCCCAACCCAGGGACAACATGCCCGGCTGGAACAACATGCAGTCGTGATCCACCGGGTAGCCAAAGCCCATCACCTCGCGCACGGTATGTTCCTGCTCATAGGTCGCATAGTTAATGACCTCGCGCATACGTACGCTGCTCCAGTATTCGGACAGTCCGGTGAAACGTCAGCGGCATGGTGTCGTTGGCAAAGCCGGGGTCGATACCGTTATTAAAACAGGTGGTATTGCCCTCGGCACAGGCTTCTTTCATCGGGTCCGCCAGGAAGGCGATATCCGGCGAGTCCGGGTGTTGCAGCATAAACAGGGAACTGGACACCACGTTGATGCCCGCACGCAGGCAGCGCTCCTGGTCTTTCGCCGCTTCCATCATGCGTGTTTCCGAATGCGCCGTGTACACCACGCAATCCGGCGCCAGTGCCAATGCGGCGTCAATGTCATCGGTCGCCAGTACGCCGGTCGGCGCATCCAGGCCCGCGAGTTCAGCCACGTCCTTGCCCGCTTTTTCGGCAGAGCTGACAATATGCCCCACCAACTCCAGTTCCGGATGATTAATTACCGCGCGCACTGCATAACAGCCGACGTTTCCTGTACCCCAGGTCACTACTCGTATACTCACCATTCTCTCCTGTGCTTTCAGTTACTGACATTAAGCGCCAAAGTCGGCGCCGCCCGACCTGCAATCAAGGGCAGGTCGAGATAGGTTTTGATGCCGGGTTGCGCGCGACAGACATAGGGAATGGCGCTCACCCCGTGATTGGCAGTCGCTACAATGCCCGGGTTGCGCTCCAGACCAGCCGCGACCGACTCGGGGTGCCAGCCATGGAAGGTCACATGGGAGCTCGGGTCACCCGTCACTTCTACTTCAAAGCGCTCACCCCCTGGCCCAAAGGACCAGCCGGTGTCAAAACCTGCCTCCCCCATAAACCAGTTTACGCGCACCGTAATCACCGGCTCACCGTTGACAGTGCGCTGCCAGGTAAAGCGCTGCGCGGCGACTCGGCCCGGCTCAATAATACCGATGGGTGAGTCGATGGGCTGCGTCGCCACCGCTACCTCATGCAGCGCCAGCGGTTCGGAGTCCAGGGCAAAGCCCAGCTCCGCGGCAATCATTTCCATGGACTGCCCGAAACCGTCACCCAGGAAACTGACCATGGGGCTGGCGGCGGCCTCCTCCGGGGTTTTACCGAATAACATGATCTCGCCCACCACTTCCGGCGCGTCGTAGGTGCGAATGTCCGAGAATTCCTCCGCGCGCACATGGGTAATGGAGGCGCTGAGCGCAGAGACCATCAGCGGAAACCGTTCAGTGATCCCCCCGGGGTGAATACCCGTGCCATGCAAGGTGCTGTTGCCTTCGCGACAGGCCGCATCGATAGCGCTGACGTCGCGACTGCCCGGATAGAACCAGCCCAGGGGCGTGACCACGTTTTTGCCACTGGCCAGCAGGCGACACACCAGCGCGGGGTCGGCCATCACCGGGCTGTACATCACGCAGTCCGCGTCCATGGCAATGAGCGCCTCGGCGTCGCGGGTGGCGGTAATACCCATTGCCCCGGTGCCGAGAATGTCACCCACATCACGGCCGTCCTTCGCCTCGCTGCTCACCCAGCAGCCCACCAACTCCAGTTCCGGGTGCGCGCTGATGTTCTGGATCGCGGCGCGCCCCACACCTCCGGTTGCCCACTGAATCACTTTGTAAGTCATCGCAAGCCCCCGCTTAAAAGTTGGGGCCATGGGACAAGTGCGCCCAGGCGTCCGGAAGATGCGTGCGCCAGTCCGGCTTGGCCGGCGGCATATTGAACTCCGCGGGTGGACGCCAGGCCATCGCCTTCAGCGTTTCACCAATGAAAGTCATGTTGAGGTAGTCGTGGCTGTAACAGAACAGGCCATCACCGGCGTAATAGATAATCGAAATACCCGGCACGATCCACTGGCCGCCATCGGGCTTGTCACCCAGCACCTGGTCCCAATGGCTGACCAGGCGATGGCCATCCACCATGGTCCAGCGCTCGGGTGTGGTCCAGCCGTAACCGGTTAGTCCCGCCATGGAGTTGACGAAAAACTCGCGCATGGTCTCGCGGCCCTCCTGACGGCCCCAGGCCGGGTCGATATAGACCCCGTCCTCGGTAAAGAAGTCCGCCATGGAGTCCCAACCGGCTTCGCCGGCATCAATTTTGTCGCGCTGGGCAACGAAGCGATCGTAGGTGTCGAGGGCTTCGCGCTCGACCTGGCTCTTATTATTCATTAGTAGCACCTTGTCAGCAGACGGCATCGCTCAGACGACACCTGTAAACCTGCTTAAAGCGTACGCCATCAGCTATGGTTTGGTTGTGAAAATGGTACTGATAGTCATACCAGTTCACGGTTAGCGGGCCAGCGCCGGCTAACTTGCGGCAAAGCGGGCCAGGCCTCTAAACTCATGACCCGGCAAGCAGGTAACATCGAGCATCAACAAAGCGCTTAACAAGCTGATCCCCGCACCACACCGCGGGGGCCGAATACGCACTACACACGACAAGGAATCAACATGCAGGCAATGACCCTCAAGGCACCGGCGGGACTGGACCAACTCACCCTCAAGGACATCCAACCCACACCGCCCGGGCCCTGTGAAATCCAGGTTGAAGTGAAAGCCAGCTCTCTTAACTTTCACGACTACGTGGTGGTACTGGGCCTGTTGCCCACTGAAGACGGTCGCATTCCCCTGTCAGACGGCGCCGGCGTGGTGACCGCGGTCGGTGAAGGCGTCAGCGACTTCCAGGTGGGCGACAAGGTGCTCAGTCACTTTTTCCCCCTGTGGCAGGACGGCGGACCCACCTTCGACCGCATCCAGGGTATTCCCGGCGACAACGTCGACGGCTTTGCCGCCAACAGCGTCACCATGCCGGCCAATGCCTTCAGCCGCATGCCGGCGAACCTGGACTTCGCCGAGGCCGCCACCCTGACCTGCGCCGGTCTCACCGCGTGGCGCGCATTGATGGTAGAGACCCACCTGCGCCCTGGCGACTGGGTCCTGGTGCAGGGCAGCGGCGGCGTGTCCATCTTTGCCCTGCAGTTCGCGCGCATGATGGGTTGCCGGGTGATTGCCACCTCCTCTTCCGACGCGAAACTAGCGCGCCTCGGGGAGCTGGGTGCCGAGGTGCTGATCAATTACAAGGACACCCCCGAGTGGGGCGACAAGGTGCTGGAACTCACCGGCGGCCACGGCGCCGACCTGGTGGTGGAAGTGGGCGGCTCAGGCACCGTGGGGCAGTCTGTGCGCGCCGTGGCCTTTGATGGTTGCATCAGCATGATAGGCGTACTCACCGGCTTCTCTGGCGAGGTACCCACCGCGGAACTGTTCCAGAAGAATGCACGCATCCACGGCATCACCGTGGGCAGCCAGCAGCACCAGCTCGACATGATTGCCGCGGTTGAGGCCAATGACCTGCATCCGGTGATCGACAGTCACTACCCCCTGGCGCAGCTAGCCGATGCGTTTCGCCACCAGGAGTCGCAGCAACACTTTGGCAAGATTTGCGTGGACGATGTAACGATGGCAGGCAGCCAACAACGGGCCAGCTAATACAGCGGCCCTGACTTACAACCAGCCCTTCAACTCAGTGCGACGCAGAGGTGGCGTAGGCTTGCAGCACTTCCAGCGGCACAATCTCCAGTGCCGCCACATCACAGGCCTCAAGAATGACTTTTGGCGCAACACCCGCCTCATGCGCCTCGCGCCAGCGCACGGCACAGAGACACCAACGATCACCGGGCTGCAGGCCCGGAAAATCATACTCGGGCCTGGGCGTGGACAAGTCGTTACCCTGCTCTGCCGTGTAGGCGAGAAAGGTCGCTGTCATCTCAGCGCAGACCACGTGGCGCCCCTGGTCGCGGCGACCCGTGCGGCAGTAACCGTCACGATAATAGCCGGTCTTCGGGGCGTGACAGCAGGCCGCGAGCGGTGACCCCAGTACGTTCATTCCAGGCATACTCATTGACTCATCACGAGGTGGCCTTACGGGATTTGTAATCCACGTAACGTTTTACCAATCGGTCTACCAGGCCATCGCCACCCGCGCCGGATGACAGGTCCAGTTCTCCGCCGCCGGCGCGATACTGTTCCGAATACATCTCCAGCACCTTTTTCTTGACCATGCCGCGCAGTGGCACATGCGCCATCATGCCGTAGGTGGCAGCGCCGCCCTGCTGGGCAAGCTCGGGTCCGCCCTGCACCGTCTCCACCGCTTCCTGTAAATCCTGCCAGGTACTGGTCGACAACTTTCAGGTGCTGCGCGGTGACCATGGCATGCAGGCCCGGCGGGTGCTGGTTGCGGTTCACCTGCCAGCCCCGGGCGTCCATCTGGTCTCCCACCGCATAAATATTCAGCTCGCGGGTCGGTGGACCGGTAGGAGAACAGCGGCCCCTGTGGAGAGCCCATAATTTCCAGGTCCGGGATGGCGCGAATGCCCGCTTTCAAGCGGTTTACCGCCTCCAGCGTGTCCTGCGCCAGCTTGCGATAGCCCGACTTGCCAAAATACTGGGTAACACCCCAGGCGGCCGCATAAGCACCACCGGGGCGCGTGCCCAGCAAGGCCGACGAGGCGAACACGCCACCGGGCCAGTTCTGGTAGACGAACATCTGGTAGCGCAGGTAGTCGAGGTTGCGATAGGTGATCGTAGAGGCGCCCTTTGCCGCGTAACCGTACTTGTGGATATCTGCCGAAATGGAGGTAACGCCGGGCACCCGGTAATCCCACAGTGGCAGCGACTCGCCATTCATTGCCATAAACGGGAGAATAAATCCACCCACACAGGCATCCACATGCAGGGGAATGTCTTTCTTCTGCGGCGATGGCACCCATCTCCTCGATAGGATCGATGGTCCCGTGCGGGTACTCCGGCGCACTGCCGAGAATCATCACCGTATTGCGGTTGATCAGGCGTTTCAGTTTTTTCAGGTCGGGCGTGAAATCAGCTTTCAGCGGTACCAGGCGAATTTTTACCCCAAAGTACTCGGATGCCTTGAACCAGGCGACATGGGCCGTCGCCGGCATGATCATCTCCGGCTTTTTGACCCGACGCTGGTCCCTGGCCATATCGCGATAGGTTTTTACCGCCATCAGGCAACTCTCTGTGCCCCCGGAGGTGACCACACCGCACACCTCATCCGTGCCGTTGAGAATGTCCGCCGTGGCGCTGATCACCTCGGTTTCCATTTTCTTCAGGCTCTTGAACGCACCGGGGTTGAGCCCATTCTCGCAGGCAAAGCGATGATAGGACTCCTTGAGGAAATCGATGAGTGCTCCTCATCCAGGTAGTACACCAGGCTCCAGACCCGACCTTCCTTGTAGCTGGGGATCCTTCTCCTTGAAGGCTTCCAGGTTGGGCAAGAATTTCGTCGCTGTCGCTGCCGTGCTCCGGCATGGGTTTGTGCATGGTCATTGTCTCCAAATAGCTCCACTTATAAACCCTGCAGCAACAGCGCAAGGCTGATGCCAAGGTAATTGCCCAGCGCATAGCCGATAATACCTGTGGTCATGCCCGAAAGCATGGTTCCCGGGTTGCCCAGCGCCCTGGCAATCATCGGCACAAAGGGTGGGCTGCAAACGGCGGCTACGGATGTCACCATAAAGGTATCGCTGTCTATGCGTGCCAGTCTGACACAGCAGTGCATGCAGCAGCAGGCTTCCCAGTATGGTACCCAACAGATACACGACCAATCGTCAGCTGCACTTCGGCAAGGGTATCCAGACTCGCCATGGAAGCAACCACAAAGCTAAAAACATAGATCAGATACATGCCCAGTTTGTAGGAGAGGTACAGATGCCGCACCTGAGGAACCAGCGACAGCAAAATGCCGCCAGGTGGTGAGCGCCACTATCACCGTGGCAGAGCTCGGGTTCCACCAGAGAACACCGCCGCCAGCAACTCGCCAGCCCCAGCGACAGCGCAACCACCAGCATCGCCAGAGCTAGCGCCTTTACAATCTGGGGACGATGCGCTGGCGCCAGCAAGTTCGGAGTAGTCATCACTTTCAAAGGGATGCGCGTTCATCCGAGCCGCTGTCAGTAACCGGCAAAGGTCCCTTCAGCAGTCGCCCGAAAAAGGAATACCCAGGCTAAGCATGAACAACAGGTAGACCGCACCGACCAGGGTGTCCAGGCTGTGAAAAACTATATAGTCGCTGTGCGGAATATCCAGCCCGGCCTTGATCGCCGCAAGATTCGGCGTGCCGCCAGTGTAAACACCCACCGACATGGCGGCAAAGTTTGCCGCGGAGTCCACACCCTGATCATGGAAAACAAAGAACAGACACATCGCCAGTGTGACCACCGATGTGGTTGCGAAAATCATGGACAGCATGGCCTTGCCCGCGATACCACGCCACTGGCGCACGTCCAGGGTCATCAGCAGTAAAGGCATCGCCAACAGGATAGTGCCATCAGACAATGCCTGCTGTGCCGGAGCCACCGACGCCGGCAGGACGCCAGTATTGCCGAGCACCAATCCGGAAATGTAGCATAGCGCAATAATTCCCAGTTTTTGCGCCCAGGCTTGATGGTGGGATAGCCAGAGTAAACCGGCAGGCACAGCGCACAGCGCTATTGCGATAAGGATATTCATTGTGCCGGGATTATAGCCCTAGTCGGGACCCACTGCGGCTTATCGTTATACGGCAATGGCCTGAACCGCAGTGGACGCAAGGTTTTGACGAGGGTATTATGCTCCCGCTTTGGGCTGGCCACTGGGCCAGCCGCCGTTCTGGCAGATAGCACGACGCCCCTGAGGGCCAAGGCAACATGAGGCAATATCTGTTCGTCGGATAGTGCGGGCCACTGGCCCTTCCCTCGCATATTGCGCGCCCATAGCTCAGCTGGATAGAGTACCAGATTCCGATTCTGGGGGTCGCAGGTTCGACTCCTGCTGGGCGCGCCACTCCTTGAAAATGTCCTTTCCAGCCGCGTTAGGCGATACAATTGTTAGCCTATGAAGTACTGGTTTCTTATCCTGGCCCTGACTGCGGGTCCTGCGGTGCAGTCCGCCACTTTCGAGTTGCCCACCGGCGAATTCGACCTGGTGGGGTATCAGCTTGAGATAGAGGCGGAATTCGAGGACACCCTGCTGGATATAGCCCGTCGTCACGGCATCGGGCAGGAGGAGATCGTCAACGCCAATCCGGACGTTGACCGCTGGTTACCCGGCGCAGGTACCTGGGTGACGATTCCCTCCCGCTATATCCTGCCGGACGCGCCGCGCAAGGGTCTGGTGTTGAACCTGCCGGAAATGCGCATCTACTATTTTCCCGAGCCCGAGCAAGGTGAGCCGGCACAGGTGCAGACCTACCCCGTCAGCATTGGCCGAATGGACTGGAATACACCCCTTGGTGAAACGCGTATCACTGAGAAAAGAAAAGATCCTCCCTGGTACCCGCCGCAGTCCGTGCGCGAGGAGCATGAACAGGAGGGTGATCCGCTGCCGCGGGTGGTGCCACCCGGCCCGGATAATCCGCTGGGGCGCTATGAGCAATACATCG
>CAWJQW010000003.1:0-68524 GCA_963845135.1 uncultured Gammaproteobacteria bacterium
GCCCATCTGCGCCACGAATTGGTATGTAGGAAGCTTCATCCCTGTTTTCCTTATTGAGTGCTTTTCAAATAAGGATAGAGCCCATGTCCGCTATTAGGGGCGAATTCAATTGGTCATTGCAACACACGCATTAAATCTAGCAGCTGGTGTTTCGTAGTCCAGGGTTTTTCGTGGCCGCTCATTTAGCTCCCTGGCTATCCAGTTCAGCTCTGATTGGGAGTACACTGATAAGTCGGTGTATTTCGGTAAATACTCCCTTAATAGGCGATTGGTATTTTCATTCGAACCTCTTTGCCATTGGCTCTCGGGGTGACAGAAGTACGCCTGGATATCCGTTTCCAGTGTGAACCGCTTGTGGCCTGTCATCTCTGTACCTCGATCCCAGGCCAGCGATTTGTATAATTTTCGAGGCAGTTTTCTAGCCTGCTTGATTAAAGCATTGATAACTGTCTCAGTATCTTTCCTGTCGATCTTTGCCCGCATTACATAGCGAGAGTGCCGCTCGACCAGCGTAGCAATGCAAGTCTTGTTTGAGCCCTCGATGAGGTCGCCTTCCCAGTGGCCGGAACAGCTCTATCCTCCACCGCAGCGGGCCGCTCGCGAATAGAGAAGCACCGCGAATACCACCGAGGCCGTCGTCCTTGAGGGTGGATGTGCGAGAACGACGGATATGCCGCTTCGAACGCAGGTACTCTTGAAACTCTTTCTTAAAGGCTCCTACGTGCTTGTATGAACAGGCTTTGATAGATCGTTTCGTGCGACACCTGATTCCGATCGTCTCCCGGATATGCTTGCTTTAACCAGCCAGCGATTTGCTGCGGTGACCACTTGCGCGTTAGCTTTTCTTCTACTCGACGACAAAGTGGCCTGTTCAGCACCAGTTTACAGCTTTTGGGTCTTTTTAGCCCGATCCCAGGCATTCTGGTCTGCCTGACTGGCGCGATAGCCGTCCAAGCCCCATTCCTGTCGATCTCCCGGCTGATCGTCGAGGGGGCTCGTCCGCAATTGTTCTGATGGATAAACCGACGACGATACCTCTGGAAATCTCTTCCCTCTCCGGCATAGCGACAGGCATCGATTCGGTCGTCTTCCTCTCCGGTGGGTCGAATACCGCCAGTGCGTGACAGGTAGCCGTGAATAGACGACGAGGATCGATCAAATGTATCGGGCGATCGACCAGACAGAATCGCCAGCTTTGTAGCGATCCCAGATATAGGATTTCATTTCATCGGTGTAATGAAGACGAGTTTTTCGAGGCATAGGACAACACTCCTGTTTTCTCTTGAAGATAGCAGCGTGTTGCGTTGATCGATTGAATTCACACAGCTTTTTAGCCTGCTTGATGAGAGCGGTGACAACCGTTTCGGTATCTTTCCTATCGATCTTTGCCAGCAGCACGTAGCGTGAATGCCGCTACGAGCGTGGCCACGCAAGTCTTGTTTGACCCTTCAATCAGGTCGCCTTCCCAGTGACCTGGAACAGCTCGATCTTCAACAGATGCGGGCCGCTCACGGATAGAGACTGTCCCGGTAATGCCGCCTAAGCCATTATCCTTCAGAGTGATAGTGCCGGAACGCCGCATATGCACGCTTCAGCGCAGATGCTGAAGAAACTCTTTCTTCAAGGCCCCACGCGCCTGAATAAAGAGGCGTGTGATAGATAGTCTCGTGTGACACCTGATTCCAGTCGTCCTCTGGATACGAATGCTTTCAACCAGCCAGCGATCTGCTGCAGGTGACCACTTACGCTTCAGCTTTGTCTCTATGCGGCGACGAAGTGGCCGGTTAAGCGCCAGTTTACAGCTTTTGGGCCTCTTAGCTCGATCCCAGGCAGCCTGATCTGCCGGACTGGCCCGATAGCGATCCATGCCGCCATTCCTGGTGATCTCTCGGCTGATTGTTGAGGGCGCTCGTCCCAGATCTGAGGCGATCGTTCTGATGGACACCCCAGCCACAATGCCTCTGGAGATTTCTTCTCTCAGATAAGGACAGGCATCGATTCGGTCGCTTCCGATCTGGAGGTCGAATGCCGCCAGTACGAGATAGGTAGCCGTGTATAGACGACGAGGATCGATCAAATGACCTGGCGATCCACCAGACCGAATCGCCGTCTTTATAGCGATCCCAGATATAGGATTTCATTTCTTCGGTGTAATGAAGGCGAGTTTTCCGAGGCATAGGGCGACACTCCTGTTTTCTCTTGAAGATAGCAGGGTGTTGCGTTGATCAGTTGAATTCACAGGCAAAGGCGCCCTTTGACCTGGTCACATTCCCGCGTCTTTTTGCGACAAAGAGCGTAAGAGTAAGGGTACACTTATCAACCCAAGCTCATTGATCCTGGACCTCATGCAATGACTTCCTACATTGGGTCGCTTCTCGGTATGTTGTTGATTCTTGGCGCGCACTTTCGCGCCGAGAGTATACTGGGTGCGCATCGTCAAACAGCCACGCTTCTTAACATTATTGCCGGGGTGGCCATCGCCTATGCGTTCATAGACGTGTTTCCGCACCTTGCTCGCAAACAAATCACGGTCGAGGGCATGTTCCTCAGCCCCATTACGATATACCTGACGAATCATGTTTATGTAATGGCCCTGCTTGGATTCTGCGTCTACGTGGCCATACGCGTATTCAGCGCTGCCGAGATTGACCGCCGACACTCACGCTTAGCCTACATCGCGCTGATGGTATCGATGTGCCTTTACTCACTTTTCATCGGCTACATGCTTGCGGAGCAGCCGCTTTATAGGCCGGAACCCGCCTTCTTGTTCGGTTTGGCCATGGCGGCT
Source organism: uncultured Gammaproteobacteria bacterium (assembly GCA_963845135.1). Lineage (GTDB taxonomy): Bacteria > Pseudomonadota > Gammaproteobacteria > Pseudomonadales > Halieaceae > Halioglobus. Next base: position 2,789 of record CAWJQW010000003.1, read on the forward strand.
CACTTCCTGGGGCTTCATCGAGAACTGATGCACGAACGGCCTCAGTTTTACAACGATGTGGTGCGCTACCTGCTGATGGGCTGCACGGCGCTGGGCTGGTTGGGCAGCGTTTTCTATACGATTTCGCCGCCTGTGTATGCCCTGGGTTTCGCGTATCTGGCAGGGGGCATCGTTGCCGCTGGTGCCATCAATGATCTACCCCGAGTCAAGACCGCACCGGCTCTCGCCGCTTTTCTGGCTGGCGCGTTTATCTACAGTGTCCTGTTGCTGGCGATCGAGGCATTTCGCTTACAGGCATAGCGCTGGATAGAGCACGATACGCTCTCTCCTCTCCGAAAGCGGACCGCTGAGGACTCGGTGTGGGTTTTTGGCAGGGGCGCGGCTGCTGTCACCCTGGAAGGGACATCGGAGTCAGCTCATGCAATGAGGGTTCAGGTGCCCGCGGCCGGGTGACCGCGGGCTCCTGTGCGTGATGAGAGCGCTTACTTCTTGCCTTTGCCCTTGCTTTTACCCTTCTTCAACTCTTCCAGGGCATAAATGGTGGTGGAGCCGCTGACCTCGTTGGCTACCACGACCAGCGCTGTGCCTTTGAGGGGGCTGTCCTTTTTCTCGATGACCAAGATGCTCTCTGGACCGAAGTCGCCCGCCAGGCCGGCTTCTACCGCGTCGTTGTCGGCAAAGAAATCCCGGTTGTTCTCGTACAGCACGAAGAACGGGGCTTCCGGGTCACTGACGTTGTAGACGACGAAACCACCGATACGCTCAAGCCCGATGAACGCATAGTATTCACCCCTGATTTTGCTGATGGTGACCGCCTCAGGCTCCGGGCCCTTGTTATCGCTGCGGTCGTCGATGGCGGGCATGCCGTCATCCTCGTTGGCATCATTGGATGCATTGAAGTACTCGGGGAAGGCCTCTGCCGTAATCTGTTCCAGGGCATCACCGCTGTCCCAGACCCGTTCGCCGTCCTCGTCCCAGATGGTGAAGGAGCGGGTGCCATAGCTGTAGAGCTGGTCCAGCTTGCCCTCCTCGTCAATGCCGTCGATGCTGGAGATGTTAAGGCGTCCGAGGGCCTCGTCCTCACCCACGCCCAGGGCTTCCAGGGCGGTGCTCGCTTCCAGGCCACTGCGGCCGAAAGAGATGACGTCGCCTATATCCTTGAAGCGGATAGCGTCACCGCGAGCGTCCCCGTCCGCGTCACCGCGATCATCGCCTTCATTGGCGGTGATGCAGAACTCCTTCTTACCTTTTCCTTTCCCCTTGCCTTTCGGTTTGTAGCAGTCGATGGCATCGGGCATGTACATACCCAGGACGGGCCACTCCCCGATGGCAATGCCGTCATCCCTGTCCGAGGGGTCGAGTCCATTGCCGTCCGTGTTGTGATCCTTGGTGCCCAAGGCCACGATGTCGACCACCTCCCCGTCCTTGATATCGACGATCGCCAGCGCATTGGCCTCCTGCAGCGTGACGTAGGCGGTCCTGCCCTTGCTGTCCACGCCGATGTACTCGGGCTCGAGGTCCTGGCTCACGGTGATTTCACCCTCGGCCAGCGGAGGCATAGCAACTTCGGGGAACAGCCGTACACCGTCATCGCGCAGCTCGTCGGCGTAACCATCAAAGTCATTGAAATCTGCGGTGCTTACCCAGGCGTTCTCCACGCCGTCATCGAGGTGGATGATGCTGACCGAACCCTCGGGATCTATCCCGCCATCGGGTTCACCCTCGTTAGCCACCAACGCCTCTTTGCCCTTGGGTGTGAAGGTAATCATGTCGGGCAGGGCTCCGACTTCCACGATGCTGATCAGGTTGCCGTCGGTATCAAAAAATGCCGCCCGACCCGGGTCGGTGACCGTGTCGTTTTCCACGGCCACGGCGACCAGGCCCTTGTAGACCGCCACACTGTTGGCGCCACCACCGACAAAACTGCCAAAGTCGGGATTGTCCGTGACGTTGATGCTGCCCACGAGTACCGGCGCAGCAGGATCGCTGATACTGATGATATCGATGGTCTTGTCGTTGCCGTTGGTGACAAAAAGACGCTCGCTGCGTTTGTCGAAGGCTACGATCTCGGCGGCGCTCTCATCGAACGCAGCTGCAGGGTCAGGCTGGATATAGCTGCTCAGAAACTCCAGCTCGATACTCTTGTCGGGGCCGGCAAATGTCATGGGTGCAATAGCCAGGCATGCTATTGCCAGAAGTTTGCGGGGATGTCGTGGACTAATCACTTGGGTCTCCTTGTTGGCGTTATGAGCGACCCCGTTCAAGGCCGCCAGTTCCTTACGGTGAGCATTTACAGTAGCGGCTTCATGTTGTGATTTTGTTACAGAGGCCTACCCGCCGAGTTTCCCCGCAACAGTAATAATAATCGGGAGGCGATTGGCACTATCGGTTCCAGCGCTTGAAAGCGCAGGGCAATAGAGAGTCAGGCAAGCATTCCAGCTTTACACTAGGTCACCTGGATTGCGCCACTGAATTAGTGGATTGGCTTAGTGTTCGTCTATGCTGGGGAACAACAACAGGCCTGGAGTTGGATAAATGAAATTACTCACTGCATGGATGGAAGTTCTGGCTAATCTTGGTGTATTGGTTGGCATCGTATTTTTGACGCTTGAGGTCTCTCAGAATACGTTAGCCACAAAAAGCGAAGCATCAATGGCGGTACAGATGGCGATATCTGATCGGATAGCGGAAGCAACAATCAATCCTGCGTTATTCGATGTGATAGACAAAATGTACTCTGACGAAAAGATGACACGTAAGGAAGAGCTTTTGGGTAGTTTTTACTTGCACGGCGTACTTACCGCGATCGACGGGGCTCTCACACAGTATAGTTTGGGCGTGATCGACAAAAACGTAGTTGAGTCATTCGATTCTGAGTTGCTGATGCTAACCCATCAACTTGAATTCGGTCGAATGAACTGGAATTTCCAGGGAGAAGGTTTTTCCCCGCTGATGCAGCGCCATGTTGCCGACCTGATATCTGCTTATGAAGGGCAGTAGCCGACCCTAAAGAAAAAAACCACACTCTTGCGAGAACCGGTTTTTGTTTGGTGGAGCTAAGCGGGCGGTCCGGCGTCCGCGGTCCGGGCGTCCGGTCAACGGGCAGGCCCTCCTGCGCTGGCAAGGTCAGCGGTTCGCAAGGCGGCCTAAACGAAAAAGACCGGGCCTCATACGAGACCCGGTCTTTGTTTGGTGGAGCTAAGCGGGATCGAACCGCTGACCTCAACACTGCCAGTGTTGCGCTCTCCCAGCTGAGCTATAGCCCCAAGATTGTGTGCTAACTCGTTGATCCATCTGGATTTTTGCCGAAGCATGATCAACAAAGAGGGGCGCATTTTATTTAGCCGCGTCGCGCCTGTCAAGGTGTGCCGGAGAAATACCGCGAGACCGCGCAAAGTGTAAGCGATAGGCGCTGCAGGTAGCGCTACACTTCATTAGGGTAGTAGCCGCTGGACACGGTTTACCTCCTGACCAGAACCAGTCTAACCACTCTTACGTAAAATCAGACGAGTTCTATAAACAATAACTGAGAACCCAGAGGTCGCACCCTATGCTGGAAAAATCACTATTGAGTGTCAGCGGGCTGATTTTCATCGCCTATGGCGTGGCTTGCTTTATTAACCCCGAGTTGCCCGCAGCGCTCTCCGGCCTGACCATTGACTCTGGCGACGGCTTTGCCGAGCTGGGCGCGATGTACGGCGGTCTGCAGTTTGGCGTGGGTGTGTTCTGCCTGATGTGCGCGGTCATTCCCGTATATACGCGTGCCGGTTTGCTGCTGTTGTTGCTGGGCATAGGTTGCCTGGCGCTGGCCAGGCTGGTCTCTGCCTGGGACGCCGACTGGATGGTCGGGGGGTACACCTGGGGTGCACTGGTATTTGAATTGCTGGTTGCCGGGCTGGCCGCCCTTGCCCTGAAGCGCCAGGTATAAAACGTGTGTATGATACGCGCGACTAAAAACAGCATGAGCAACGCACAGTGAACATTGGTCCCGACACCGTCACCGTCTTTCATTACACCCTGCGTAACGCCGCAGGCGACGAGCTTGAAACCTCGCGCGGCAGCGACCCCAGTGCTTTCCTCTACGGTGCCAACAACATCATTCCCGGCCTGGAAAAGGCGATGGCAGGCAAGGCTGCGGGCGACGTGTTTACAGCCGACGTCAACGCGGAGGACGCCTACGGCAGTAGACCCAAAGCGGCAACAACGGGTACCCGCCAAGCACCTGGTGTTCAAAGGTAAACTAAAGCCCGGCATGGTGGTGCAGCTCAACACCAGCGAAGGGCGTATTCCGGTGACAGTGGTCAAGGCGGGGCGCCACAGTGCGGATATCGACACCAACCACCCACTGGCCGGACAGGCGCTGAGCTTTGATATCGAGATCATCGAGGTGCGCGATGCGAGCGAGGAGGAAGTGGCTCACGGCCATGCCCATGGCCCAGGCGGCCACCACCACTAGGCGCTGGTGAAGCGCCTCTGCCACAATCGCGAGCGACTCTTAGCCAGGGGGGCTATAGATGTTCCCCGTCCAGGTAGTACCAACGGCCGTCGATCTTTTCGAACCGACTGCGCTCATGCAAGCGATGTCCTTTGCCAGCGACTTTAAAGCGGGCGACAAACTCCACCCTGCCCTCGGCGTCATCCGCCTGGCCAGCTTCCGTTGACTTGATCGACAGCCCCAGCCACTTCTGTTGCGGGTCCAGGCGCACCCGCGAGGGACGCGTAGTGGGATGCCAGGTGGCGAGCAGGTAGTCTGCCTCGCCAAGGGCGAACGCACTGTAGCGCGAACGCATCAATGCCTCGGCGCTGGGGGCGATAGACGCGCCCGTAATGTAGCGGCCGCAACAGCGCTCATAACCGGCTGCACTGCCACAGGGGCAGGCCACCGGGTCATCCGCTGGGCTAGCCATCGGCGCCACCATACTTGGGCAGGCGCAGGTCAAACACAATAGCGCATGCGCGCAGCGTGCCGCCGCCTATACCGGTAATCGTGCCGAAAAGAATATAACCGAGAATGTCGCTCTTCGTTTCAGCCGCGGCCAGGTCGCCGCTCACGGCAAATACCGCGGTGGCGACCATATCGACAACCGTAATCGCCTCAGCAAATACCATTCAATCGACACTGCCATAATGGCTGGTGACGTAGGCGATGATGTCAGCCGACTCAAACAGACCCTGTTCGGTGTTGGGGTCATACAGGTAGGGAATAGACACCCTGCCCTCCGGTGTCTGCAGGTGCCGACGGTTTTCCAACTCGCTGTCCGGGGTAATATTCAACGCTTTGCGCACCGGCGGCAGCATCCACTCCTGCAACCGGGTGCGACCGCAGTTGCGCAGAATATAGGGTAATTCCATCTCACACAGCAGCTCCCGCACCGGGCGGGCGTAGGGGCTGGATTCGAAGCTGTAAAGCTCCAGCAGATACTCGGGCACGACCCCGGGAGTGCGCCTGCATACCACGCGATCACTCGCGGCGCACTGGCGAGCATGGAACCCAGCCGTTTGCAATTTCCCCGCCCGCCACTTCAGGGGCAGCTTGCGCTGGCCATAGGTCTCGAACAGGTAGTCGATGATATCCAGCGACTCATACATTTCTGCGCCGGTGTTGGGGTCTACCAGGTAGGGGAATTGCGCCTTGCCACCGCGCGCTTCCAGCATCCGGACGAAACCGCTCGCCACCCTTTCGGGCAGGGATAAATCTCCACATCCAGGTCGAGCTCGGTCAATGCCTCCCGCACCAGGCGGCAGTAGGGACAGTTCTCGATATCATACAGCTGCAGATCTTCTGCGGTTTAACGGCCGGCCGGTGTACTCTGGATACCGTTGGTGCCGCGCACCAGGGTAGAAAATAATGATGTCGCTATGATTGCCTGCCATGGACTGACCCTCTTCAGACGCATTGCGAGGCCCGCTGATCGTAGCGCCTGGTATTCTTTTTCCAGTCGTTTCATCGCTTTTTTGGACACACCACCCAGCACCTCGATGGCGTGGCGAATCCGCGCCCGGCTCATATCCGGGCCCAGCATCTCCATGGAATCCACCACCGAGAAGGAGGCACTGGAGCCGGCAATCGCGACAAACAGCGGCGCCAGGAAATCCTTCACCTTCACCCCCAGGGCATCGGCAATAGCCTTCAGCTCATCCCAGATTGCATCGCGGTTCCAGTGCGCAGGGCCTCCAGACGCCACAGGGCAAACTGCAGAGCCCTTGACCAACGTCCTCGCGCTCGCCCTTGACCGCGGCAAAACTGTCCTCGGTAATCGGCAGATGTGCCCGAAACCAGGAAGCCGGCCAGCGGCGCAAAATCACTCAGCGTCTCCATGCGCTTCTGGGCATGGGGCAGCACCTTCATCAGGTTGTCCTGGTTGTAGGCCCAGTCCACCAGCCGCTGCGCCAGCTGTGGCTTCATCCAGGTCTTCGCGAATCCACATGCCGTTCAGCCAGCTGAGCTTTTCCACATCGAAAATAGGGCCGCCCAGGGACACGCGCTGGATATCAAAGTGGGCCATGCATCTCCTGCAGCGAAAACTTTTCACGCTCGTCGGGCATTGACCAGCCCATGCGGCCCAGGTAATTGAGCAATGCCTCGGGCAGAAAACCCATACGCTGGTAATAGAGAATACTGGTGGGGTTTTTGCGCTTGCTGAGCTTGGATTTGTCAGGGTTGCGCAGCAACGGCAGGTGGCACAGCTGCGGCATGTCCCAGCCGAAGTATTCGTACAGCAGTTTGTGCTTGGGCGCCGAGTTAATCCACTCCTCACCCCGCAGCACGTGGGTAATCCCCATCAGGTGATCATCCACCACGTTGGCCAGGTGATAGGTGGGCATGCCATCGGACTTGAGCAGGATCTGGGCATCCACCATGCTCCAGTCCAGCTCGATAGTACCGCGCAGCATATCCTCGACCGCGCAGGCGCCCTCCTCTTCCGGCACCATCATACGAATCACATAGGGCTCTCCCGCAGTCGCGCCGGCGACTTCTCTCTGGCGGCAAGCTGCAGGTCAGAGGGCTTGAGGGCGGTGCTGTTGCCCGCCGCGCGCCGCGCCTCGCGCAACGCGTTCAGTTCCGCGGCGGTGCGATAGCAGATAAAGGCCTTGCCCGCGTCGACCAGCTGGTGCGCATACTCGCCATAAATCGCCATGCGCTCGCTCTGGCGGTAGGGGCCATGGTCGCCACCCATATCCGGGCCCTCGTCCCACTCCAGGCCCAGCCAGCGCAGGGAGTCGAGGATAGCCTGCTCGGACTCAGGCGTACTGCGCACCTGGTCAGTATCCTCTATGCGCAGCAGGAACTGGCCGCCATGGGCGCGGGCGAAACACAGATTAAACAGGGCAATATAGGCGGTGCCTACATGGGGGTCGCCGGTGGGAGATGGCGCGACACGGGTGCGAACAGTCATGACGGATCCTGGCAGGAATTCGGGAGCGGCGATTATACGGGCTCTACCGCGCAAATCCCACCTGCCCCGGACGCGCTAGTCGGCAAACTTCAACCAAGCATACCGGCCATGGCCTCGCGCTCAACAGCCAGCGCCTGGGCAACCGGCGGGTGAGCCTTGACCCGCTCAATGAAGGCCGCATAGCGGGGCCAGCGCGCAGCATCCACCGTGTACCCTCCGACACCGGCATTCACCGTGGGCGAGACCAGGGCGATGTCGGCCGTACAGAAATGCCCAAACAGAAAACCCTGTTCCGGCACGCGGCTCTCCAGGTAATCCAGCACTGGCGGCAGTGACTCTTCCACAACCTGGCGCACCCGGTCCTCGTCGGGTGACTCCTGACGCAGTTTCGGCTTGATCACATGCTCGATAAACGGCACCGACATGAACTCCAGCAGTCGCGTGTCGCCATACTCCTCAAGGAAACGCGCGTTGGCCCGGTCCTCTGCGCTGGCGGGCATCGTTGATGGCGTCGGGTATTTCTCTTCAAGGTACTCACAGATCACACTGGAATCCGGGAGGGTCAAATCACCATCAATCAGTACGGGGATTTTCTGCAGCGGGCTAATCGCCAAAAAATCCTCGGGCATCATGCCCGGTATGATCACTTCCGTTTCATAGTCGAGGCCCTTGGCGTTAAGGATGACGGCAACCTTGCGCACATAGGGTGACAAATGGGCTCCAAGCAGTTTCATGGCATTTCCTCATTGCTGTTATTGATGTCTGAGTGTAGCAGGCATTCTTCCCACCCGAAGGCGTTGAGCACGCGTTGCCAGCTCATATCGACGTCCGCCACCAGTTCCAGCGGCAATCCAGTGACCGGGTGCGCCAGGGACAGCCGTTTGCACACCAGCAACAACCGGGCGCAGTCGTAATGCTCGCGGAAAAAACGGTTGTGCACACCCTTACCGTATTTGGCATCGCCGATAATCGGATACCCGAGATGCTTCATATGCCGGCGCAGTTGGTGTTTGCGCCCCTGCTCCGGGCGCAGCTCTACCAAGGCGTAACGGGTCTGCGGGTAACGTTCAACGGCAACGGGCAGTTCTACCGTGCCCAGCCGCCGATAATGCGTGACTGCCGCCAGGGAGGGCCGCTCCTGTGTACGGTGACGATCAGCGATCTTGTCCGGACGGTCCCGCAATGGGTGATCAATGCTACCCGCTTCCGGGGGCCAGCCCCGCATACGGCAAAATAGGTTTTGTCGATCTGGCGCGCGGCAAACTGCTGCGACAACAGGCGCGCAACGGCAGCATTGAGGGCAAACAGCAGCACGCCGGAGGTGGGCTTGTCGAGCCTGTGCACGGGATACACGCGCTGGCCGATCTGGTCACGCACCAGTTGCAGTGCAAAGCGCGTCTCGTGGCGGTCTATCGGGCTACGGTGAACCAGCAGCCCACTGGGCTTCTCTACCGCCACCAGGTGCTCGTCGCGGTAGAGCACCGGGAGCTGGTCCATAACGTCAGTACTTGTCGAAATACGCCTGCACCGTTTCAGGATCGCGGGTCTTGGTCAGCACCAGCTTCAACAGGACCCTGGATTGGGCGGGGTTCAACTCACCGGAAGCGACCGTGCCCAGGCTATCGTCGTCCAGTTCTATGTTCCGGCCCACCGTGCCACTGGTCACGCGCGTGGAGCGCACCACGACAACGCCCTGCTTTACCGCCCTGGTAAGCGCCGCAACAGCACCGCGGGTCATGTTGCCATTGCCGACACCCGCAGTAACGATGCCTTGCGCGCCATTGGCAACGGCGGCATCAATGAGGTCAGGCGAAACACCCGCGGATACATAAATCACGTCAACGCGAGGCAGGGCCTGCATGGCTGCGACCGAAAAGTCTGAATCACTGGTATGCGCTCTGATATGGATGGCGGAACCAGCGATTGTCGCCGTAGAGCGTTGCGCCCATCAGGCCACGTTCGGCGGAGACGAAGGTCTGCACGTCTGTGGTGCTGGTCTTGGTCATGCCGCGGGCACCATGGATATCATCGTTGATCACGACCAGAACACCCCGACCTGCCGCTTCCGGGTCAGCGGCGACGGCGACGGCATTGAAAATATTCAGGGGGCCATCGGCAGACAGCGCAGTCGCCGGGCGCATCGCAGCAGTCATCACCACCGGCTTGTTGCTGTCGATCACCAGGTTCAGAAAATAGGCCGTTTCCTCAATGGTATCGGTGCCATGGGTTATCACCACGCCATCGACATCATCCTGCGACAGCAGCGCGTTGGTGCGCTGCGCCAACTGCAGCCAGATCTCGTCGCTCATGTCCTGGCTGCCCACATTCGCAACCTGTTCACCGCGAATACTGGCCAGTTCAGCAAGCTGCGGCACGGCCTCAATCAACGCCGCAACGCCTACCTGGCCAGAGCTGTATCCGGCCTGGGTACCCGTAGCCGCGGCGCCGGCGATCGTGCCGCCAGTGGCGAGAATGACGATATTGGCTTTCATGGGTTCCCCTGCCTGGGTCACAGCACTGATCAGTAGTGCCCCAATGAAAGCCAGAATCCAGTATGAGCCGTCACGGTGCAAGACCTTGCAGATAAACGAAGACAGCGAGTATCGTGGAATTGCGTGCGTCGCTCAAGCGTCTTGTCAGTTCTCGAGGCTGCCTACCTGCTCAATGGTGACATGGCCTTCGTCCCCGAATATCGGCGCCAGGTAAGTGCTGACACTCACTGCGTTCATGGTAAACGCAAACTCATCAAGCGCCAGGTTGTTGCACTCATATTGCAGATGCGAACGTTCCAGCAGCCGGGAGCGCCCCTGCCGGAATGCCCTGCGCAATTCGGGCACGCTGTCCCTGGCGATTGACATGCAAACTGCCTCGGCCGAACTCTCTCCCTTGTAAACCAGCCGGACCTGCTCACCGGCCCAGGAAGGCATGGCAACTACGCCAGCCAGTACCAGTATTTTTAAAGCGATTTGCTTGCGCATGATGTTTTCTCCTCCCCGTGACACGGGTAACAAGCTCTGTCTTTAGTAGAACACTGGCGGCATTGCATTCCATAGCGCAAACCGCCAACGCTGCGGAGGATAGAACAGCCCGACAGACGGCGCCTGATCGATACCTGATTATTGTGTGATCAATACCCGATCCGTTTATGAGCGAGAACTGATCACCGGTACAGCGTGATCAAACCCGCAGCAACGACCCAGCCGGACAGCATTACCAGCATCGAGACCACGAGGGTGACCAGCTTGAGAAATCGGTTAGGGGAAGTAAAAAATGGGAGCCGGGACGCAGGTTCGACAGAAGGCTCTTCAGGCCGCGCTTCAACAGTACCGGTCAAGCGATAGCCAACTCTGGGGATGGTCTCGATCAAGTGCCGCTGGTCACGGTCGTGAAAGTGCTCTCTGAGCAAGGAAATACAGCGCGTGAGACATTCGTCGCTGGTGTCGCGACCCTGCCAGGCCTCAGTAAAAATCAGGTCTCTGGAGACGGGCTTGCCATGGTGCCGGGCCAGGCACTCTAAAACGTGGCAGACTTGCGGTTGCAGATGGGTGCGCTGGCCGGCGTTGACGATCTCGCTGGCAGCGGGGTTGAACTCAACATCTCCAATCCGGTAAAGCATCACATGCCACCCATGCTATGCAGTGTGAACACGCCTTTTGAGTATAGCAGCGGATGAGCCGATGCCGCTTTTCGAGGCGGGTCTGCTTAAACTGATTGGCAATATCAAGCGCGCGCCTAGTTGCGAATTCATCTAACAACGTCACCTCGCTGCAATTATCGCGATATACGCCGGGATAGCCCCGCCGACTGACTGCGTAATATTTGACACTATCCCCGTCCCGGCACTGATACGTATCAGGTAAACTCCCCGCTGTTACCGGAATCTCCTTTTATGCCCGATCAACAAAACACAATTTCCAGGCGCTTCTGCATCGCCCCTATGATGGACTGGTCTGACCGCCACTGTCGCTATTTCTGGCGCCTGCTGAGTAAACAGGCGCTGCTCTATACCGAAATGGTCACCACCGGCGCATTAATACACGGCGACCGGGAACGTTTTCTGCACTATAACCAGGAAGAGCATCCGCTTGCGCTGCAACTGGGCGGCTCCGAACCGGCAGAACTGGCGCGCTGCGCGCAGTGGGCGCAGGAGTGGGCTTACGACGAGGTCAACCTGAACTGCGGCTGTCCCTCGGACCGTGTTCAATCGGGACTGTTTGGCGCCTGCCTGATGGCAGAACCGGCGCGGGTCGCCGCCGGGGTGCGCGCAATGATCGACAGCTGTGATCTGCCGGTCACCGTGAAGCACCGCATTGGTATTGACCGGATGGAAACCTACCAGGAGATGGTAGACTTCGTTGGGCCGGTGGCAGACGCAGGCTGCGAGGTGTTCATCGTGCATGCCCGCAAGGCCTGGCTGAAAGGTCTTTCACCCAGGGAAAACCGCGAAGTACCCCCGCTGAACTACCCCTGGGTCTACCGTCTGAAGCAGGACTTTCCGCACCTGGAGATTATCATCAACGGCGGCATCAACAGCCTGGACGAGGCGGAGGCACACCTCGAGCACGTGGACGGCGTGATGATTGGCCGCGAGGCCTATCAAAACCCGTGGATGCTGGCCGACGTGGATTCTCGCCTTTTTGCCATGGACAGAATTGCCGTTTCCCGAGATGATGTGATCAAGGCGCTGTTACCGTACGTGGCGCAGCAACTGGAGTCGGGGGCACACCTGAACCATATTACCCGGCACCTGCTGGGGCTTTACCACGGCGTTCCGGGGGCGCGCAAATTCAGGCGCCATCTCAGCGAAAATGCCTACAAAAAAGACGCCGGCATCAATGTACTGGTAGACGCCTTCAACAGGGTGAGTCCGGTCCAGACACAAAGCGCTGGCGCAGCAACAGGAAGATAATTCGTGACCAACAAACTTGAACAACTCAAAGCTATCACCGATGTCGTTGCCGATACCGGGGATATTGAAGCTATTCGCCGCTTCCAGCCAATGGATGCAACGACCAACCCCTCATTGCTGCTCAAAGCCGCGGCTCTTCCGCACTATGGCGAACTGCTGAGCGCTGCGAAAGCATGGGCCGGCGCGCAGGGTGGCTCAGATCGCGAGCAACTGGAACACTGTTGCGACCGTTTCGCCGTCGATGTGGGCAAGGAGGTACTGGCTATCGTACCCGGACGCATCTCCACCGAAGTGGACGCACGCCTGTCTTTTGATAGCGCGGCGACCATGGAGCGCGCTAAAAAACTGATCGGCATGTACGAGGAAGCAGGCATTGGCCGCGAGCGTATCCTGATCAAGACCGCCTCCACCTGGGAAGGTATCTGCGCTGCTCGCGAATTGGAAAAAGAAGGGATCAACTGCAACCTTACCCTGCTCTTCGGTTTTGGCCAGGCCGTCGCTTGCGCAGATGCTGGCGTATTCCTGATTTCGCCCTTCGTCGGCCGCATCCTGGACTGGTACAAAGCCAACACCGACTTGCAGGTTAAACAACCGCAGGACGACCCGGGCGTGCAGTCGGTCAGCCGTATTTACAATTACTACAAACAGCACGGTTACCAAACCGTGGTGATGGGCGCGAGTTTCCGTAATGCAGGAGAAATAGAAGCGCTGGCGGGCTGCGACCGCTTGACCATCAGCCCGGCCCTGTTGGAAGAACTGGCTGCTGATGTGAATGAGTTACCCCGTCAATTGCACCCGGGTGAGGTTAGTTCAGACACGGACAAGTACAGCCCGGATGAGTCGGCGTTTCGTTATGAACTGAATGATGATGCGATGGCCACGGAGAAGCTGGCGGAGGGAATTCGTAACTTTGTCGCCGACCAGGTCAAACTGGAGCAGTTGATCAGTCGCAGTTGAGAACGGCTGTCAGCCGTGCTCCAACGCTGACATCAGATCCTTGAACCTCGCGCGATTTTCCTCGGAGAGGTCCATCAATACACGGTGGGCTTCAATCACTTTTTCTTTTACCGCCGCTTCATTGTCATCGACCTGCGGAATTTCGCTGATCTCCTCCGGGTTGGCGCAGGCTTCCTCGTGGAGTTCGAAAAGGTCCTGAAACCCCATACTGCGCAGCAAGCGGTTGATACCCGGTTCGCAGGAATAAATGGCAGGTTGGAAACCAAAACGCTCTTTCACCTGCAGGGCCAGTTTCGCTAATAGTCCCAGGGTCGTGGAATCAATACCCTCGGCATCGCACAGATCCACCCAGACACTGGCAAACTCCGGGTCCGCAAACATGGTCTGAATGTACTCGTCGATAGTCGTACTCAGCGTCAGGCGCACGTCGCCCACCATACGAATCACGTAGGCGCCATTGTGGCTGGCGGCCAGTATTTTCCCTTCCTGCATTTCAGCCTCGCTTGCTGACGAACAGCGCGGCGATATCATCCGGGGCTTCGTCCACCTGGTCAAGCCCCAGTCGTGTCACCATTTCTTCCGGGGATGAGGCGGCCTGGGCAAATACATCGAGAAAGTACTGCTCCTTCTCAATCAGGTTCTTTGGCGGCAATATCTCCAGAATCCCATCCGAGAAAAGCGCCAGCATAAAACTGTCAGGCAACTGAATTACGTGCTCGGTAAAGCTGGCGTCCTCCATAATGCCCACTGCAGAGCCCTCCCCCTCCAGGTAACGGGCGCCCTCTTCGCACACCAGCACCGGCTGCGGTAAATGCCCGGCAACACTGTAGCGCAGGGTGTTGGTATGCAGGTCGAGCACTCCCACCACCATGGTGGCGAACTTGCCCACCTCAAGACCGAGCAGTTCATCATTGGCCCGTTTCAGCAGGCTGACCGGGCTGAGAATGGTATCGTCGCTGCGACGCAGGAAGTCAGAGCGCTTGCGGGCGAACAGGTTTTTCAACAACACCGTGGCAAAGGCCGAGGAGCTGCCGTGACCCGACACATCCGCCATGAAGAAAGTAACAAAGTGGTCACCCACGGTGAAGTAATCGGTAAAATCGCCACTGAGATAAAACGAAGGAATCACGGTATGGCTGAAGACGTAGTCATCCAGTATCAGCGGCGTGGCCGGTAGCATTCGCATCTGTACCTGACGACCCGCCTGCTGGTCCTGTTCCAGCATTTTGATGGTACCGCGTAATTCGGTATTCGCCGCCTCCAGACTCTGGCGCGATTGCTCCAGTTCACGCCTGACCTGACGCTGCCGGGTGCAGCGTTTCATAGAGCGCTTCAATGCCTCGGCGTCGTCAATGGGGCGCACAAAGTAGTCGCTGGCTCCCACGCGCAAGGCTCGCAGCATACGATCCCCCTGGGCCTCGTCACTGAGCAGAATCACCGGTATCTGCACATCCAGTTCACCCAGGGTGCGACTGGAAAAGTCCCAACTCAGGCCCTCCATATCCATTTCACAGAGGATAACGTCAAGATCTGGCCGGTGGTGCAGGTACTCACGCGCAGCGTTGGCATCGGTAAACACCTCGGTGTTGTAGCCGAGCTCTCTAACCAGTTGCGCCAGAGCTGCTACGCGTTCCTCGTCGTAATCAGCGACAAGTGCAGTACCAATAGGATCCATGCGGGTTTTTTTGCGTGTTGTAGTAACGAGGACACTACGCCCATCACTGGAGGCAGGCAACCGCGCCTGCCCAGGATTGGGCAGGATTTCACATTTTTGAGCGTAATTGGTCAGGACCGGGATGCATCAGAATTCCTCCCAGTCCTCCGCGTTGCCAAAGTCAGAGAAGTCATCCTTCACTACCCCGTCGTTGACGAAGGTCTCGCGCTGCTGCAGGTAGGCATCGCGAATGAAGATATAGGCGTCACCACTCAATAGCTCATCTGCCTGCAGCAGACGCGCGCGACCGTCGATCAACTCCAGCCCAAAGAGGGAGTTGCGCAACGGCACATTGTCGATATAGGTGGGGATAGACGTATACACGTCAAAAATGGTGCCGGTACCGCTGCGCACTGTCCGCGGGCCAAAAAAAGGCACCATCAGGTACGGGCCGGAGTCAACGCCCCAAATCGCCAGGGTATGGCCAAAATCAGTGCGATAGGGTCGAATGCCCATGGGCGTCGCAACGTCAAACAGGCCCGCCAGGCCCAGTGTGCTATTGATCAGAAAGCGACCACCACCCTGAGCTGCACCGGTAAAGCGACCCTGCAGTACACCGTTCAAAGCAGAGTTAAAATCGTACATATTGGCGAACATGTTGCCCACGCCGCGCTTGGCAAAACCGGGCATAACCCAGTCGTAGCCCTTGGCAACGGGGCGCAAGAAATACTGATCGAGCTTATTGTTCAACTCAAAAAGCGGCCTGTTGATGGCCTCCAGCGGGTCAGGGTTGCGCTCCGGCTCCTGCGCGAAGGCCATTGAAACAGGCAGCGCGAGCACAAAAAACAATAAGAGACGGGAGCACTTCATAGCGTGGAAGCCGGGACACAGAGGCGGAAATATTACGCCGCAGCCTGCCGCCGGGCAAGTCTTGTCCTCAGTTTCCCCTGGCCACGAGCACAGACAGATCCAGTAAGCGAGTGATCTGCTCCAGCGCGAAAGGCGTTATATCTGCGGCGGGCATATTCATCTCCGTCGCCAGCTGGGCAATCACCGCGTCCACAGGCTCAGCGGCATTGTCCCGCAGCATCTCCAGCAGCCTGGCCGTGGCACCGTTAAGGGCCATGAATTTGACCTGGTCCTCACGGTTACGATAGACCACAAGAAAGGTCGGCTGATCCGCATACTCTGGCCGAAACCCGGGCCCTATCTCATGCACCGGAAACTGGTAGCTGAGCACCCAGGCAAGCGGCGAGAGTCGAATCACCGAATGCTCCAGGTCTGTTGCTGCAATCGCCTCTGGTATGACCTCCTCCGACACATCCAGGGCCAGCTCTACCCATTCATAGTGTGCAAGCTCGGTCATGAAAGCAGGATCGCACTCGCGCAACTGGTGCTCATCCATGAGAAAGCTGATGAATTCCTGGCTGATCTCCAAAAAGTAAGGAGAGCGGCAGCGGTGTCGGTCCATAAACAGGCGCACCAGCTCTGCCCATTGGTCGTCGGTGTAAAGGCTGCGCAATACGGGGAAGCCACCGCTGATAAAGCCCTCGACATTGTTGTAGATCAGGTCCCGATACACCTTCAACCTGCGCTCTTCCACACCCGGGGGCGCAGGCGACTTGACGGGGTCGCGAAGGTAGGCGGCCATCTGCAACTGTTCGCGCCTGAGCGTGCCTTGATTCACGTTCCCACCACCGCTTGATGGCGTCGACTGCGGTTGCTTGTCGATTCGCGGACCTGCTCCACTTCTTCGAGCAACGTTGCCAAGGGTGGCAGGTTGAAGTCGCGCTCGAGCAACGTCGGCAGCGCGCCCACTCGCTGGTAGGCCTCCTCGAGCAACGCCCAAACCGGATCGATCACGTCTGCGCCATGGGTGTCCACCTTCAGGTCGTCGGCCTCGTCATAGTGTCCGGCCACGTGAATGTATCGCGCCCTGTCCAGTGGCAGTGAATCGAGAAAGGCAATCGGGTCGTAACCATGATTGATGCTGTTGACGTAAATATTGTTCACGTCAAGCAGCAGATCGCAGCCACTCTCTGCAAGCACCGCATTGATAAACTCGGACTCACTAAGTTCGCGATGGGGTTGTGCGTAGTAAGAGGCGTTTTCCAGCGCGATGGGCGCGCCAATGATGTCCTGCACCTGCCTCACGCGCCCGGCCACATATTCCACCGCTTCCTCGGTAAAAGGAATCGGCAGCAGATCGTAAAGATGACCCTCCGCGGCGCAGTAGGTCAGGTGTTCGCTGTACAAGGGGACATCGATGTCATTCATCAACTGGCGCACAGAGGTCACCAGGTCGGTATCCAGGGGTCTGGCCCGCCGATATCCAGGGAAAGCCCATGAAGTACCACGGGGTATCGCTCAGCCATCAGCCGGAACTGCTTACCAAAGCGGCCGCCCACGCCAATCCAGTTTTCGGGGGCCACCTCGAGAAAATCTACCGCTCCCTGGTCCATTGAAAGCAGCGGGCCCAACAGGGCCCGTCGCAGTCCGAGTCCCGCTCCGTGGAACCCGGTGTGGTGGTCGGGCATTAGCCGCCGCACTTACCTTCGCCGCACTTGCCTTCGCCGCCGGATTCTTCTCTTGCCTTCGCCGCATTTGCCTTCGCCGCACTTGCCTTCGCCTTCACCGCATTTGCCTTCGCTTTCTCTTCGCCGCACTTGCCTTCGCCGCACTTGCCTTCGCCGTCAGACTTTTCGCCGCCACACTTGCCTTCACCGCACTTGCCTTCGCCGTGCTTGTCATAGTTGGCCAGGTCGTAGCCGCCGCTCAGCTGCTGTGCTGAAAACGGGTTAACTTCAGCCGAAGCCATGGGGGCAATAGCGCTTGCCAGGAATGCGGCGCCCAGCGCTGCTGCCAGAGGTTTCTTTGATATTAGCCATGATGTATTCCCTGATTAATAGATTTGTTGTCGTGTTGTGCCGCACGGCCCGAGTAAAAATAGCTCACGAGACCGCCTGGCAAAGATTGTGACCCGCACTGTCCGTGGAAGTTTCCATACCCGAGTGGATTACTCGGTAATTTTTCACATTTACGCCGGCAGCGCAACCGGGACCCGTCTAGTGCGGGTGCTCAGCCAGCCACTGCTTGACTCGCTGCCATTGCTCACGCAGGCGCTTCTCCGACACGGCCTGGCGCGTGCCAAGGTTCTGCGCAAACAGGGAGACGCGAAATTCTTCCTGCATCCAGCGGTAAACGGCAGCCGGTTCACAGGCCAGTAGCAGCCCCTCTCGCTCGTCCAGCGCCTCTTCCAGCGGTTTGGCCAACGCCGCCAGCATCCCGGTATACTTCTGGTCCTTGGGGTATTGCGCGGGCAGACGTTCGACGCGATTAAGCAGGGCCTTCATATACCTCGGATACTGCGCCAACCAGTCAGCGGGCGTATCACGCTGGAACCCCGGCTGCAGCAAGGTAGCCAGTTGCCGCTTGATATCTGCCACACTATCTGGCCATTTTCCCGGCGCGACGCCCGCCAACGCCTGGCGCACTTTAGCTGCGCTCTGCAGGCTGTTGAGCAGAATAGCCTCCAGGTCGTTGGCGCAGCTCACTACCTCCCCCCGGCCCCGCTCCAGCATGGCTTGAAAGGCCTCCCGGGTATACGGCAGCTCGTCGTCCATGCCCATCGCCTTGATATAGGCGGCATCACTCAGATCCTCAACCAGCTGCGCCCGCTCCTGCCCGGCGCCGGCCAGTACCAGGTTGAACTGGTTGCCGCGCAGCATTTGCTTGCGCAAATACTTTACGGTCTGTGCGCTATGCAGGCGCAGGAGGCGCAGTACCCCCTTGCGATGCTGTTGGCGCGCTACCTCAGGGTAATCACACAGTTCAATGGCGACCGAGTCGTCCCGATCAACCAGCGCAGGGTAAGACAATATCTCCAGGCCTGCCTGGCGGAATCGCCACTCACGCGGCAGCTCCGGAAAGTCCCAGCGAGTAATACCTTCACGTGCGGGCGAATCGCGCTTGTCTGCGCTGAGGCTTTGTCGCGTGTCGCTGCGGTATTTTTCGATCAGCATGGGCAGGTCACGGCTCTGCTCCAGCAATCGTCCCTGGGCATCCACCACGCGCACATTCATCCGATAGAACGCATCGAGCTTGCTCACGTCCCAGTCGGTCGCACCCAGTTGCAACCCGCCCAGCTTACCCAGTATTCCCGACAGGGCGAGGGTCAGGTCAGTGTCATCGGCTTGCAGCACCGCCAGGGCGCGATCGACGTAGTCCGGCACCGGCACCAACTTCTTGCGCTTATCCTTGGGCAATGCCTTCACCAGTGCAATGCACTTTTCACGCAGCAAGCCCGGCACCAGCCAATCAAACAGGAACCTCGGGACCCGGTTAAGCAGCGCCACCGGCACGGTCACCGACACACCGTCGGCCTCTTTTCCCGGTTCGAACTGATAACTGAGACGAAACTCCACGTCCTGCCAATGCAGTCGATCGGGGAACTGGTCCACCAGGTCAGCACCCGGATCCCTGGCCAGCAGCATCTCCCGCTGCAAGCGCAGACTCTTATCCGCCTCAGGGTTCTTCTTTAACCATGACTGCAAACGACCCGCGGTATAACAATCAGCCGGGAGCCGTTCGTTGTAGAACTCAAACAGCACCTCCTCCTCGACCAGTATGTCGCGCCGCCGGGTTCTGGACTCCAGTTCCTCCAGTTCTCGAACCAGGCGCTGGTTATGCTTCAGGAACGCCGGGTGCTGACGGTAATTACCGGCTACCAGGCCCTCCCGAATCAGCAGTTCCCGGGAGGCCTCCGGGGCAATAGGGCCATAATGAACGGTGCGTTTGTCGGCTATGGTCAAACCGTAAAGAGCGAGGCGCTCGTAGGCCACCACGCGACCACTGCGCGACTGCCAACGTGGCTGGTAGTAATGGTGTTTGAGCAGTGCCGGGTTTACTTCCTCGGCCCAGGCAGGGTCGATGGTGCCCACGGTGCGCGCAAAAACCCGGGAGGTCTCGACGATCTCGGCGGCAACGATCCATTTCGGACGTTTCCGCGCCAGGGCAGACCCGGGAAATATCTGCATCTTGCGGTTGCGCGCACCCAGGTAATCACGGTCCTCCTGATGCTGGGCGATATTGCCGAGCAAGCCGGCAAGCAGGGCGCGATGCACCCCGGCATAATTTTCTTGCCGATGGCAGTTCGGACGACGCACGCAGTTTCTGCTGGCGACAGGCGATAGTTAGCTGACTGTGAATGTCGCGCCACTCACGCAACCGCATGAACGACAGGTACTCACGCTTGCACAGCTTGCGCAGCTGGTTCTGGCTGAGCTCCTGACGCTGTGTTTCATAGTAGGACCAGAGGTTAAGCCATGCCATAAAGTCAGACTTTTCATGCTTGAACCGGGCATGGGACTGATCGGATTGCGCCCGCTTGTCCGCAGGCCTTTCACGCGGGTCCTGTATCGCCAGCGCACTGGCGATCACCAGTATTTCCGTCAGGCAATTCCCCTGCGCCGCTGCCAGCACCATACGACCCAGGCGCGGATCCACGGGCAACCGGGCGAGGCTGCGACCCACGGCGGTCAGCTTACCGGCAGGGGTTACGGCACCCAGTTCCTCCAACAACTTGTAGCCGTCGCGCACCATGCGTGCGTCGGGCGGGTTGATAAATGGAAATTGATCAACTTCACCCAAACCCAGTACCAGCATCTGTAGCACCACAGAGGCCAGGTTGGTACGCAGGATTTCGGGGTCGGTAAACTCCGGGTCGGCGCTGAAACTCCTCCTCGCTGTACAGGCGCAGGCAAACGCCGGCTTCAATGCGACCGCAGCGGCCCTGGCGTTGATTGGCACTGGCTTGCGAAATGGGCTCGATGGGCAAGCGCTGCACCTTGGTGCGGTAGCTGTAACGACTGATTCGCGCTTCGCCAGGATCAATGACAAAACGGATACCAGGCACGGTAAGTGACGTCTCCGCCACATTGGTTGCCAGCACTACCCGCAAGCCGCGACGCTGGCTAAGGTCAAACACGCGATTCTGCTCCGACGCACTGAGGCGGGCATACAGCGGCAGAATATCCAGCTGCGTATCCTCTCGGAGCTGGCGGGCCAGCTCGCGAATATCGCGCTCACCGGGCAGGAACACCAACACGTCACCGCGCTCACCGAACTGCCCGGCATCAATATCCTGGACGAGAGAGGAGATGCGTGCAACGCCATCTTCTTCCTCTGCTGTTGCATCCAGGTAATGGGTCTCGACGGGGAAGGTACGGCCCGTAACCTCGATAACGGGGGCATCATCAAAGTGCCGGGAGAAGCTCTCCAGATCGATAGTCGCAGACGTAATGATCAGCTTAAGGTCCGGACGCTTTGGCAGTAAGCGCTTGAGGTAGCCCAGCAGGAAGTCAATGTTCAGGCTGCGCTCGTGGGCTTCGTCGATGATGATCGTATCGTAACGCCGCAGCAGGCGGTCGCGCTGCATCTCTGCGAGCAAAATACCGTCTGTCATCAACTTGATCGCGGTGTCGTCTGAAACCCGGTCAGTAAAGCGCACCTGGTAACCGACCAGGCCGCCCAGCTCCCCACCCAATTCCTGGGCGATCCGCTGCGCCACTGTGCGCGCAGCCAGGCGCCGCGGCTGGGTATGGCCAATCAGGCCCTTGCGCCCGCGCCCCAACTCCAGGCAGATTTTGGGTAGCTGCGTAGTTTTGCCAGAGCCGGTTTCACCGGCAATCACTACAACCTGATGCGCCTCAATGGCACGCGCTATCTCTTCCCGCCGCTGGGAGACCGGCAGTTCTTGCGGATAACGTATTGCAACAGCTTGCGTGGGCGCGTCTTCAGTCATGGTTTCTTTCAGTCAAATCAAAATAGGTTAAGCTTGCCATGGCCAAAGACAGGAGAGACGGCGTATGTCGCAACTGACCAACTTCACCTACGACGAAATTACCATAGGGCAAAGTGCCAGCTATGCCAAGACAGTAGAGGACCTGGATATTCAGCTCTTCGCGCGGGCTTCAGGGGATATCAACCCCCTGCACCTGGACGATGCCTTTGCAGCGGAAACGCGATTCGGCCAACGCATCGCCCATGGCATGCTCACAGCCTCATTCGTCTCTGCCGCGCTGGCGATGAAGCTGCCGGGACCGGGGTGCATTTTTATGGAGCAAAACGTGAAGTTTCGCCTGCCGGTCTATATCGGCGATACGGTGCGCGTGGACCTGGAAGTGACCGCCAAGCATGATCGCCGCAAGACTTTGACGCTGGACTGCAAGGCCTACAATCAAAACGACAAACTGGTGCTGAGCGGCACCTCGGTCGTCATGGCCCCCACTGAAAAGCTAATACTAGCTATGCCCTCAGCACCGGCTGTGGAACTGCTCAGCTAACCGCCTTTGGCGCCTCGCCTTCATCCCCCTGCTGCTGCGATAGCAGGAACTGCTGGTAATCGAGGTACATCAGACGTAATTGCACTGCGGCATCGCGTCCGGCCGTAATCGCGGAAAGCACTATCACCGAGGGCACATCGCGCTCTACGGTGACACCGGTCACGCCGAATATCATGTTCTCATCATTCCCCTCGGCACCGAAGGTAGATATCTCGCGCTTTTCCTGCACCGCGTTGGCCAGGTTTGCCAGGAGCGTCGACAGGCTGTTGCGAAACGCAGCAAAATTCAGGGCGCCATCGTACTCACTGTGGTCCAGCGAAAGATCAAAGCGCACAGTGGACTTGTCTTCCATCTGCACATTGGTCAGCGCCACTCGCTTCCCTTCTGCCACATCCCTGAACAGCCTTTTGGCCTTGGTGCGGTTTTCCTGCATGAAGGCGCGGTGCAGCAGGTTGACGGCAATGGTCAGGAACTGCTCCCTGGACATACTCTGGGTCTCAATCCGGGACATAGTCACCTCGAAATACTAAGAAGGGGCAAGTCTACTGGGGGCTGGGCCCGCAAGCAATCCGGACGGCCTGGTCGGAAGTGAACTTTCTGCCATTATCGACGGTTTTCATTGGTTTGGACCACGCGGCTACTGTTATTATTTGAGTCCCGAAAGCGTCCGGAAACACCCCATGCCCAAGCGCCGTCGGGGCAGTCGATCTGCACCCGTACAACACCCTCACCGCGAACTGTCATCGTGCCTGGCACTATTGGCTGCGATCATGCTGTGGCCGGCGTACGCTGAGGAACCGCGCGGGGTGGAGAGCAAGCCCCTGCGCGAAAGTGTACCCGACTACAGTGTGGAACTCGAAGAGGCGGCAGGTTTCGCGACTGCAGAGCCTGCTCAGGTCCTACCATCGTAAACAGGATGAGGCCGCACACAGTCAGCCTACCAACGAAGAACTGGAACAGCGCCAGAAGGCCAGTGATGCGGCGGCGCAAATGTCACCCATTCCTTTCAACGTGAGCAAAGTTCGACTATCCGGCGCCGAGGGCAGTATGGCCCTGGCAGAGATTACCCGCCGGCTGGCTGACCCCAACATCCCCGAAAGCCGCAGGGACTACCGCCCCGTGTGCTCTATCCGTACCTATCTGATGGGCAGCTTGATCGCTGGGGAGAGCCGCAGCCTGCAACCCGTAGGCAAACACCACTACCTGCTCAAGCAAACCCTGCAGCCGGGTAATACGACCATCAATATTGCCGGGCACAGCTGGAAGGTGAGTATCCCGGAAGACAGTCACAGCCAGGAATATCTGATCACGCTGTACAAACCACCCGGCAGCGACCCGCAGTTCCATGTTTTCCCCGTCGCGGAATTGCTGGCAACCGACAATGCCCATATTCCGGCCTGGCTGCCTGAAGAACTGCAACTCAACCGCCCGGGATGAAGCGCGATAACACTGCCTGGGGGCCGACTCCGGCCGCGTCCCTGCAGTGGCGTGAGGGCACAGAACCCTTCTCAACGGCGTTTGAAGATATCTACTACTCCCGGGAAAACGGGCTGGCTGAAAGCCGGCACGTTTTCCTCGCCGGTAACGATCTTCCGGCCCGCTGGCAGAACCAGAGGCAGGACACGCATTTTTGCATCGCCGAAACCGGCTTTGGCACCGGACTCAACTTTCTGCAGACCTGGCAGGCCTGGCGTGAGCGGTCGCGAGACATCGAGGCGCCTGCACTATATCGCTATCGAAAAACACCCTCTGGACAGACAGCAACTCACTCGGGCGCTGGAAGCCTGGCCCGAATTGGCCGACCTGGCGACACAACTGCTTGAGGCTTGGCCTGGCAGGCTGCCGGGGCAACATCGACTCAATCTTGATGCGGGGTGCGTCGTACTGGACCTGTGGTGGGAAGATGCGTCTGCCGCGCTCAATGATCTGGCTAGTCATGGACAGTGCGTGGACGCCTGGTATCTCGATGGCTTTGCACCGGCGAGGAACGAGTCAATGTGGCTGCCGGAGATTTTTAACTCATGGCAGCACTATCGCGACCTGGCGCGACCGTTGCCACATTTACCGCCGCTAGCGCAGTAAGGCGAGGGCTGGAAACCGCCGGTTTCAACATGCGCAAAGTCCCCGGGTTTGGTCGCAAGCGAGAATCGTTGGTCGGCAACATCGCCACCCTGCACTCACCATTGTGTATCGAGCTGACACCCTGGGACCTAAGTGCCTCCCTTCCCGAGAGGCCGGAGTCGGCACTGATCATCGGGGCCGGGCTGGCCGGCGCCACGCTGGCCAGGGCGCTGGCAGAACGCGGCGTCGCTGTTACTGTACTGGACAAGGGCGGCATTGCTGGCGCTGCCTCGGGCAATGAACAGGGTGTGCTGTACACGCGGCTTTCCAGGCGGCATTCGGCCCTGACGGACTTCGCCCTGCAAAGTTTTCGCTACTCTGCCACTTTCTACAGGCAGCTACTCGGCACGGATGACCTGCAGGAGCCGCTAGGCGGACAGCTTTGCGGCAGCTTTCATCAGCACAGCGATGTCGAGGAATTGCAGTTGATGCGCGAACGCCTGCAGGCCCTGCCGGAGCTGGCTAGCGTACTGAGTACCGAGGAGGCGGCCAGACTACCTGGGGGTGCGTCCCGCCCAGCCCGGATACTGGTATCCGCGACTCCGGCTGGTTGAGCCCTCCTGCCGTCTGCCGTGCATTGCTCACCATCCCTGGCATAAAGGTCATCGAACACTGCGGAGAACTCAGCTTGCACCATGATAGCGGGCAGTGGCTGAGCCCGGAACGCCGGCGGCAGCGACGTCCTGGCCGCAGATGTTGCGATCGTTTGTGCAGGGACTAGCAGTACCGGACTGGCGGGACTGGACTGGCTGCCGTTACAGGCGATACGCGGACAAACCAGCCACTTACCGGCCAGCCCGGCGTCCAGTGAACTGAAAGCGGCACTGTGCCACACGGGCTACATCTCACCCGCGCGTACAGGGGCGACATTGTATCGGCGCCAGCTTCAAGCTGCAGGACCCGGAGACGACGGTGCGCAAGCAGGAGCATGTAGAGAACATCGAAAAGTTGCTCGCCGCCCTGCCCCAGTGGCGCGACGCCATGGCAGACATGAATTTCGATGAACTGGACGGCCGGGTGGGATTTCGCTGCGCCAGTCCGGACTACCTGCCCATTGCCGGAGCCGTTCCCGACCGGTCGCGTTTCTTGCAAGCCTATGCCGCTCTGCGCAAGAATGCGCGACAGGTTATCGCCCAACGAGGCAAGTACGTGCCAGGACTCTTCGTCAACACCGCCCACGGTTCCCGGGGCCTCACCTCGGCCCCACTGTGCGCCCAGGTACTGTCCGCAGTAATCTGCGGCGAGGCGCCGCCACTGTCACGCGAACTGCTACGGGCATTGTCCCCGGGGCGTTTCCTTATCCGCGACCTGTCGCGCAACCGGATCTGACATGCACGCCCGCCTCCTCGCTTTTCTCTTTTTGCTGCTGGCATTGCCCGCCGCAGCGGTGGAGCAACTCGGCTATCGTGTGCTGGAGAGCAAACCCCAGGATCGGGCCAACTTCGTCCAGGGCCTGGAAATTCGCGAGGGCAAGCTGTACGTGAGCTCTGGCAACTACGGCCAATCACGGCTGATGCGGTACGACTTCGACAGCGGTGAACTGGAGAAAAGCCAGAGTCTTAATCCACGACTCTTCGCAGAGGGGCTCACCCTGTTTGGAGACTATATTTACCAGCTGACCTGGCGCGAGCGCATGGTGTTGGTGTTCAACCGGCAGAGTATGGAGCCTATCGAATGGTTTCCACTGGCCGGCGAGGGCTGGGGCCTGACCAACAACGGCGAGCAACTGATCTACAGCGACGGCAGTGACCGTATCCACTTCATGGATGCGAAAACACGTACTATCACCCACTCCATCGCGGTTACCGAGAACGGTCGCCCGGTGCGTAAGCTAAACGAACTGGAATGGATAGACGGCAAGCTGTGGGCCAACATCTGGCAACAGGACCGCATTGTTGTTATTGATCCTGACAGCGGTGAGGTGTCAGCCAATATTGACCTGCGTGACCTGCTGCCCACCAGCGATCGGCGTGCCGGTACTGACGTTCTGAACGGCATTGCCCGGAACCCCGCAGACGGCGGCATCTGGGTAACGGGTAAACGCTGGCCCTGGCTGTATCGCATTGAGTTGGTCCGCAAGGACTCGCCAACATCCAAACCGCATTCACGCTAGAATAGCGGCCTTTAATTTCCCGACGAGATTGTCAATGAAACTGTCTTTACCCACGGCACATAGTGCCTTTGAACCTGTTCGCCAACAGCGCGTGGAATCCCTGAACCTGGAAGTACAGGAATTCCGCCATCGAGAAACCGGCGCCATGCACTTTCACCTGGCGGCTGAAAATTCTGAGAACGTATTCCTGGTTGCCCTGCGCACTGTGCCGGAGGACTCCACTGGCGTCGCCCACATCCTTGAACATACAGCCCTGTGTGGCAGCGAGCGCTACCCGGTGCGCGACCCCTTCTTCATGATGTTACGGCGCTCTCTCAATACCTTCATGAATGCTTTTACCAGCTCCGACTGGACCGCCTACCCCTTCGCCAGCCAGAACCGTAAGGACTTCAACAACCTGCTGGAGGTCTACCTGGACGCGGTATTTTTTTCCCGCCTCGACCCGCTGGACTTCGCCCAGGAGGGACACCGGGTTGAGTTCGCTGAAGCAGACAACCCGCAAAGCGAGCTGGTGTTTAAGGGCGTCGTGTTCAATGAAATGAAGGGGGCCATGAGCTCTATACCCAGCGTACTCTGGGGCAAACTCTGCGAACACCTGTTCCCGACCACCACGTATCACTACAACAGCGGCGGCGAGCCGGAGAACATTCCGGACCTGAGCTACGACGAGCTGGTCGCTTTCTATCGCAGCCACTATCACCCCAGCAACGCGATCTTCATGACCTACGGTGACATCAGCGCCGCCGAACACCAGCAGAAATTTGAAGAGCGCGCCCTGCACCGCTTCCAGCGCCAGGACCTGCGCATCCAGGTGCCGCCCGAAACGCACCTGCCCGCGCCGATTCGTGCCCGTGAACACTATGCTTACGATGAGAGTGGCGACACCGCGAACAAGACACACCTGGTGATGGGCTGGATGCTCGGTGAGAGTAGTGATCTGGAGCAAATGCTGGAAGCTCAACTGCTCTCCAGTGTGCTGCTGGACAACAGCGCGTCGCCGCTGCAACAGGCGCTGGAGACCACCGAGTTGGGGCAGTCGCCCTCTCCACTCTGCGGTCTGGAAGACTCCATGCGGGAGATGGTCTTTGTCGTTGGGTTGGAAGGCAGCGAAGCAGAACACGCTGACGCGCTGGAGGAGCTTGTGCTGGGTGTATTGCAGGACGTCGCCGACAACGGCGTCGCTCATGACCGACTGCAGGCTGTACTGCATCAACTGGAGCTGCACCAGCGGGAGGTCAGCGGTGACGGCTACCCCTACGGCCTGCAGTTGATCCTGCAAGCCCTGGGTTGCGCGACTCACTATAGCGACCCGATAGCGGTACTTAACCTGGACCCGGTCATTGACGCACTGCGCCAGCGCATCGAGGATCCAGGCTATATCAAGGAGCTGGCCCGGCGACTGTTGCTGGACAACACGCACCGGGTCACCCTGGTCATGGAGCCTGACAGCGAACTGTCTGCCCGGCGACGGCAAAAAGAGGCCCAGCGCCTCGAGCGGATCAAGTCGGCGATGGATGAAGCCCAGCAGCAGGCAACCGTCGATCTGGCAGCAGCGCTGGTAGCACGCCAGCAACAAAAAGACGATGAAAGCATTCTGCCCAAAGTTGAATTAAGCGACGTGCCGGCAAGCCTGCCTGAACTGGAATTTGTTGAGCACAACGATGGACCTATGCCCCTCACTTCCTACGGGCAAGGCACCAACGGCCTGGTTTATCAACAGCTGATTACCCCCCTGCCGCAACTGAGCGACAGCCAGCAGGCCCTGCTCCCGCTCTACAGCAGTTTCCTGACAGAACTGGGGCTGGGCAACGACAGCTATCTCGAGGCGCAACACCGACAGTCCGCTGAGGTCGGCTCCATTCATGCCTTCACTGCCATGCGTGGCAAGGTGGATGACGCCCAGTCTGTCCAGGGAAACTTTGTACTATCTTCCAAGGCGCTGCTGCGTAACACCCTGGAACAGTCGCAACTGATGGCGGATACGCTGCAGTCGGCGCGCTTTGACGAGATTGACCGTATTCGCGAGCTGGTCAGCCAGCAACGAGCCCGGCGCGACCAGTCGGTAACCGGCAACGGCCACGGACTGGCCATGGCGGCGGCCTGCGCAGGAATGAGCCCCCTGGCCCGGCTGAACCACCAACTCAGTGGACTGGCCGGGATACGCCAGCTTCGCCAACTGGATGACGCTCTTGCCGACGACGCAGAAGCCGCTAACTTTGCCTCCACACTCGCAGACATCCACGGTCAGATCAGCGCCATGCCCAGGCAACTGCTGGCGGTGGCCGAGCCGGAGGCGATCACAAAGGTCACGGATGCAGCGGCCAGGGTCTGGACAACACATCCCGCGCAGGCCGATGCACAATTCCAGCTCGACCCCGTCAATGAAGCCCGGGCGGAGTTCTGGGTCGCCAATACACAGGTCAATTTCTGCGCAAAGGCTTACCCCACCGTTCCCGTGGGTCATCCCGACGCCGCACCGTTGACGGTGCTGGGCGGCTTTTTGCGCAACGGTTTCCTGCACC
This sequence comes from uncultured Gammaproteobacteria bacterium, assembly GCA_963845135.1. Lineage (GTDB taxonomy): Bacteria > Pseudomonadota > Gammaproteobacteria > Pseudomonadales > Halieaceae > Halioglobus. The sequence continues at coordinate 31,805 of CAWJQW010000003.1, forward strand.
GTGCGATCCGTGAACAGGGCGGCGCCTACGGCGGCGGCGCCTCCCAGGATTCGGGCATCGCCGCGTTCCGCTTTTACTCCTATCGCGACCCGCGACTGGAGGAAACGCTCAGCGACTTCGATGCCTCAATCCGCTGGTTGTTGGAGGAGAGCCATGACCCGCGCGCGCTGGAAGAAAGTATTCTGGGAGTGATTGGCAGCCTGGACAAACCGGGCTCACCAGCCGGCGAAGCAAAACAGCACTTCCACAATCGACTATTCGGTCGCACCCATGACCAGCGCGAGCACTTTCGTCAACAGATACTCGAGGTCAGCCTTGACGACCTGCGCCGCGTAGGCGAGAGCTATCTTAGGGCGGAGCGGGCCAGCACTGCTGTGGTCAGTAACGCCGCACAGCTGGAAGCCAGTGCGCCGCTGCGAGAGACACTGGGACTGACCACACAACAGCTCTGAATGATGCCTCAGTCGTGACCTGGACGCCGCTTCTGCATGCGCTGCTCACGCGCCGCCTGCATGGCGTCCATCTGCTGGCGTTGCACAGGGGTTAGCACCTGGTAGACCTGCGCTTGCGTGCTGGCCATGTCGTAGGCCAGTCGACTGGTGATCTCGCCCAGTTCGTCAGCCAGGCGTTTGGCCTTGTCGGCGTCGAAGCTTTCCCGCATTCCCTTGAGCTGGTCACGAATCGCTGTCATGCGTTCTCGATCCGCCTGCACCGAAGCAAGATTCTCAGACACGATGCTCTCGACCTGGTCCTGCTGGGTGTCATCCAGTTCAAGCTTTTCTGTCATGTGCTGCAACATGCGTTCCGGGTTGTGGCCTCCCGCGTGACCTCCCGCCCAGGCACTCGCCGACACAAGCAATAGGCCGGACAGCGCTGTTGCAGTTGATAATTTCTTGATCACAGACTTCATTTCTTTCTCCTCATCAGGTTTAACGACGCTGCAGTAAACCAACGCCATGAACCCCAGAGTAAGCAAACGCCAGGTTAAGCTCTGCACCTGACGCGTAAAGAATTGTTAATCAGCGGTGACAAACGTAAAGCGCTTCTCCAAACTGACTTCATGACCGACAGCGTATTAATTATTGATGACGACCGTGAACTTTGCGAGCTACTGACGCAATACCTGCAACTGCAGGGATTTAGCGTCGAGAGCGAGCACGACGGTGCGCAGGCACTCAGGCAACTCCAACGCAAGCAATACGACGTGCTGGTGCTGGATATCATGCTGCCCGGTAAACATGGCCTGGATGTACTGCGGGAGTTGCGCGAGACAAGCAGCACCCCGGTACTGATGCTCACCGCACGCGGCGAAGATACAGACCGTATCGTCGGCCTGGAACTGGGCGCAGATGATTACCTGCCCAAGCCCTGTAATCCGCGGGAGCTGGCAGCGCGATTGCGGGCAATTTTGCGCCGCGCTGGCGGCATGACTGATCAGGACGTCAAGCCCAGCGAGGTCCGTGCAGGCGATACCGTACTCAACAGTGGCTCGCGCACTGCCAGATTTCGCGACCAGCCACTCTCGCTGACCAGCGCAGAATTCAACCTGCTACGTGTCCTGGTTGAGCGTGCAGGACATGCCGTAGACAAGGAGACGCTTAGCGAGAAGGCGCTGGGCAGGCCCCTCGCGGCCTATGACAGGAGCATAGACGTCCATATCAGTAAAATTCGCCGCAAACTGGCCACGGCCGGTGCAGCAGAATTAATACTCAGTATTCGCGGGTTGGGCTACCAGTTCGCGGTGGATGACTGACTACCGTGCGCGGTTCATTATTCATCAAGATATTTTTTGGCTTCTGGCTGGTGACCGTCGCCGTACTGGGCAGTTGGTTACTGGCCAGTCAGTACTTCGAGTCACTGAGCTTCACCGGGGTTGAACACCGGCCTGCAGATGGCCCGCCCCAGCGGCGTATCCTGCGCCTGATCTGGGCGCTGGAAAACGCGCCGGCCACTAAATTGCAGGACATACTCAGCGGCGCGCGGCGCGACCACAGGGTTGACGTGTGGCTGCTCGACAGCGCCGGCACAGACCTGCTGCAACAACCGGTACCGGCCGAGGTTCGGGAGGTCGCCCAACAACTGCGGAACGGGCGCAGACGTGCCCTGAAATCCACCCGCGACAAGTACTACGTCGCCCATGCCGTCATCCGCAGTGGCGAGCCCCCCAGGCAACTGGTTATCGCTTTACCCCCGCCACCGCACCGTGTGTTGGGCGTGTTGGGTGCAAACCCGTGGCTACGTTTGTTGCTGGCGATCCTGGTCAGCGGCCTGGCCTGCTGGGGCCTGTCCCGACTGATGACTCAGCGCCTGAGCGAGTTGCGAGGCGCCTCGGGACGTCTTGCCCAGGGTGACCTCAGCGCGAGAATTCGCGTGCGCAAACGTGGGGGGGATGAAACCGACGCCCTGGCCAGAGACTTCAATAGCATGGCCGACGAAATCGAACAGCGCATCCAGGCCCAGCGGCAACTGCTGCGCGACGTGTCCCATGAATTGCGTTCACCGCTGGCAAGAATGCGGGTGGCGCTTGCCCTGGCCATGGACTCCGCGACCGGGGACAAGGACTACCTGGAACGCATGGACAAGGAGACCAGCCGGCTGGAGGAATTGATCAGCCAGTTGCTGAGCAGCCAGCAGCAGCCCGTGGACCTCGATGTGCATATTGACCTGGTGGCCCTGTTGCAATCGCTTTGCCAGGACGCGAGCTTCGAAGGTAAAACAGATGACAAACAGGTTACCCTGGAGACAACGCTGTCAGAGGCGGTAGTGGCCAGCAGCGGCGACCTGCTGCTGAAAAGTTTCGAAAACATTATTCGCAACGCGCTGCACCATAGCGCCGCGGGCACCACTGTGACCGTGGGGCTGTGCCGGGAAGCGCAGCACTACCGGATCGACATCGCGGACCGGGGGCCAGGCGTTGATGAGGCTGATCTGGAGCGGATTTTCGAGGAGTTTTACCGCGTGGACAGTGCGCGGAGCCGCGATGCAGGCGGCTACGGCCTGGGTCTGGCGATCGCCAGGCGCGCCCTGGCGCAACACGGCGGCAGCCTGCAGGCCAGCAACACAGGCCGGGGTCTGTTGTTAACAGCGCGCTTGCCTGCAGGCACACAAAACGGTGCCTGAAGCGCCGGCCAGTGCTAAACTCGGCGCCTGACAAGGAGTAAGCAAATCATGCTTGATATCAGACCTATGGCGGGTGCCCTGGGCGCGGAAATTCACGGACTGGACCTGTGCGGGGACATTAGTACCGAGGACTTCCTGCGCATCCGCAAGCTGTTGAACGAATACCAGGTCATTTTTTTTCGTGACCAGCAAATCAGCCCCGCCAATATGAAAGCACTGGCACTGTCCTTCGGACCCGTGCAAACCCACCCGGCATACGAAACCGTGCTCGGCTTTCCCGAGATTACTATTCTCGAGAGCACCGCGGAAAAGCCCACGCGCATCGAAGCCTGGCACACGGATATGACGTTTCGCCAGCACCCACCCATGGCGACCATGCTCAAGTCTGACATTAGTCCGGCAAGGGGCGGCGACACGCTGTGGTCCAGCATGACCGCTGCCTATGATGCACTGTCATTCCACATGCAAAAGTTTCTGGAAGAGTTACATGCGATTCATGACTTTTCCTGGGGTTTCAAGGAAAGTCTGGCCGAACCGGGCGGTAAGGAGCGCCTGGCTGATGCCGTCGCCGCCAACCCTCCCGTGCGCCACCCGGTCATTCGCACCCATCCCGAGACCGGCAAGAAGGGCCTGTTCGTCAACAGCTTGTTCACCACGCATATCGAGGGGTTGCGGCCCGCTGAGAGTAAAGCCCTGCTTACTTTCCTGTTCGAGCATGTCACTACGGACGAATTTACCTGCCGCTTCCAGTGGCGACCCAATAGCCTTGCCATCTGGGATAATCGCTGCACCCAACACAAACCCGTCAACGACTATTTCCCCGCCCATCGGCGCATGGAGCGCATCACCATCGATGGCGACAAACCCTACTGAGAGCCGCATTACATGCCAGAACGCTACCTGTTACCGCCGCGATTGACCGACGAGACTGGCCAAACTCGCCGTGCCGGGTTCGAGTTCGAGTTCGGCAATCTGCCGATAGGCGAGGCCGCGGCCGCCCTGCATGCAGACCTGGGCGGTGAACTGGAAAGTATATCCCCCTTCGAGGCGGTGTTGCGCGGCTCAAAGCTGGGGAAACTCAAGGTAGAGCGCGACGCCAACCTGCTGAAATCAACCCGCTATCGCAAATGGCTGGAAACGCTGGGCGTAGAGTTTACACCGGGCACCCTCGCCCATGAAATAGAAACCAATATCGACAGCGCCAGCCGCATATTGATCCCCTGTGAGGTGGTCACCCAACCGATCGCACTGCAGGAACTGGATGGCCTGGACACACTGGTAAAGACGCTTAACGGGCTGGGCGCTGAGGGTACGCAGGATTCAGTGATCTACGCGTTTGGGTTGCACATCAATGCCTCATTGCCCTCCTCAGACAGCCTGGCAATTTTACGGCACCTGCAATCGTTCCTGCTACTGCACGCCTGGCTGGTCGAGGCGGCGGGAACAGACCTCACGCGCCGCTACCTGACACCGTACATTGACCCCTTTCCCCAGGAGTACATGGAAAAGGTACTGGACGTGGCGTATCGCCCGTCGCTGGAGCAACTGATAGACGACTACCTGGCGTTCAACCCAACCCGCAATCGCGCCCTGGATATGTTACCGATCTTCTGTGACCTGGATCGGGAAAGAGTCATGGCCGGCCTGCCTGCAGACGAACGCAAGCTGGTTCAGGGCCGCCCCGCTTTCCACTATCGGTTACCCGATTGCAAGGTAAACGTACCGGGATGGTCGGTTGCCGGCGCATGGAATCACTGGGTCTTCATCGAAAAACTGGCCGACGACGCGGCGCTGATGCAGCGCCTGATTGAGGCCTGGCAGTTCCACTATGCAGACTTCAAGCTGGCCCAGAACACGCGCTGGGTAAGGCAGCTTACAACACTTATTTCCCAGCAGTACTTCACGGAGAAATGAGCGCCGCCAACAAGCCGGTTATTGGCGTTACGGGGCCGGAACAGGGCGGCCTTAGCGCCTGGATCATGACAGCGCTGGCCATCAGGCGGGCCGGTGGCCGCCCGATTCGTATTACATCGGGCTGCGAGCATGACGAAGCTAAACTCGATGGAATAGTGATTGGTGGCGGTACTGACGTAGACCCCTTCCACTACGGAGAAGAGCCATTACCCCCTCCTGGAAACACCGCAGCACTTCAGCCTGGTGGACTGGACTGTAGGGTTGCTGCTGTCTGCGCTGCGCTTCCTGCTCGCCCGACACAACCGCGGCGGGGCAACCTTTGATACGCAGCGGGACCAACTGGAGCAGCACCTGGTGCGTTATGCGCTGTATGCCAACAAACCGTTACTGGGCATATGCCGCGGTGCCCAGCTGATCAACGTGACACTGGGCGGGTCCCTGCACCAAAGCATTGATCACTTCTACGAGGAGGGCACGGCCAACCCGCGCAGTATCCTGCCGCGCAAAACCGTTACCCTGACGCAGGGCAGCCGCCTGCATGACCTGTTGGGCGGTGCGATGGCGCGGGTCAATGCCCTGCATGAGCAATCAATCCGCGAGTTGGGTGATGGACTGGTCGTTAGCGCCAGGGAGAAGAACGGCGTTATCCAGGGTATAGAGAATAACGGCCCTAACTTCATACTGGGCGTGCAGTGGCACCCGGAGTACCTGCCACAATACCGCAACCAGCAAAAACTGTTCAGCGCGCTGGTTGACGCAGCGCAGGCGCACTAGCGGGTGGACGCTTATCTGGGCTTGTTTTTCAGTGCTTTCCTGGCCGCGACGCTGGTTCCGGCATACTCGGAAATCTTGTTCGCGGCGCTGCTCAATGCCGGCTACGACCCGCTGTTGCTGTTGGCCTGGGCATCGGCGGGCAATACGCTGGGCTCTGCGGTGAACTGGCTGCTGGGGCGCTACCTGCTGCACTTCCAGGACAGGAAGTGGTTCCCCTTCAAGGCAGAGAACCTGAGCTCGGCGCAGCGCTGGTTCAATAAGTGGGGTGTCTGGTCGCTACTGCTGGCCTGGATGCCGGTAGGGGGCGACGCCCTCACATTTATCGCCGGCATGATGCGGGTGCGTTTCTGGCTGTTCTTTTTGCTTACCGGTATCGGCAAAACCGCTCGCTATGCGATTCTGCTGGGAGTCGTCGACTTGTTTATGCCGCTCTAGACAGGCGGGCATGCAAAGAGGCCGGATAGGCCGCCCTCAAAGCCTGCTGTTTCAGTCCCGGCCGAGAATCAGCGCACCGGTGGGCACGCCGACGCCACTACTCACCAGCACATGTTCAACCGATTTTGCTGGCTGGCTGGTGGACTCTCCCCGCACCAGGCGCACACCCTCTGCAATATTGTTCATACCGTGAATGTAGGCCTCGGAAATCAGCCCACCATGGGTGTTGTTGGGCAAACGACCATCGATATCCAGTGCGCCATCTCGCACCATCTCCCTGCCCTCACCGGGGCCACAAAAACCGAAGCTTTCCAGTTGCATCATGACTTCTGAGGTAAACGCGTCGTAAAGACAGGCGGCATCGATATCCTCCGGACCCAGACCCGCCATCGCATAGGCACGCTGGCCGGCCAGTTCCATCTCCGGTAGCGAGGTCAACTCCTCACGATAGAAGCTGGTCATCTCCTCCTGGCCCCGCGTCGAGGCCTGGCTGACACCGCGAATGATTGCCGGATCCTTGTTCAGGTCCCGCGCGCGATCTGCGCTGGTGACGATAATGGCGCAGCCGCCGTCCGTCTCCTGGCAGAAGTCATAGAGACACAGGGGCGAGGCGATCGGTTTGGCGGCGAGGTACTCGTCCATCGTCAGCGGTTTGCCATAGCCATAGGCACGCGGGTTTGCCTGCGCGTAGTTACGCTGCGAGATTGCCACACGCCCCAGGTCCTCACGGGTCACACCGTACTCATGCATGTATTTGTTGGCGATCATGGCGATCCAGCTGACCCGGGATCAGCATGCCGTACGCCATATACCAGGAGTAATGGATAAGCCCGGAGCTGATAATATCTCCGGAAATACCCTGTCCCATGCGTTTGCCTGAGCGGCCATTCATGGCTCGATAGCACACGACGGTCTCTGCCTGGCCCGTGGCCACAGCCATTGCTGCCTGCAGAATCGTACCCACCGCAGCACCGCCGCCGTAATGAACGCGACTGAAGTACGTAAGGTCGTTGGCACCAATGGCGCGGGCAACGTCTACCTCTTCGCTGCTATCGAGGGTGTAGGTGACCATCCCGTCGATATCGCCGGGGTCTATGCCAGCATCATCACAGGCCGCCACGATACATTGCGCCGCCAGTGACAATTCGGAAACGCCCGACTGCTTGCTGAAAGGTGTCATGCCGATACCGGCGATGGCCGTCTGGTCCTTCAGCGAGTAGGCCATCAGTTGCTCCCCGCAAGCCGGAATACAGGGATTTTAAAACCGTCTGCATCCGTATGAATGACCATCTCTACCGCCAGTCCAAAAGCCACATCTCCAGGATCACAGTCGACCAGTTGCGAGGTCAGGCGGGTGCCCTCCTCCAGGTCCACCAGGATAATCACCAGCGGGTATTCATAGCCGGGGAACTGGGGGTGAGTCAGCACGGTAAAGCTGCAAATCGTGCCTCGACCGCTAGCCTCGATGGCATCCCACTCGATGGAACGGCACTCGCCGCACATGGGGCGCGGCGGGTGACGCAGGACTTTGCAGCCCAGACAACGCTGTATGCCCAGCTTGTCCTCCGCGGCCATCTCCCACCACCAGGCATTGTCCGGTCCCAGCGGCGGCTTGATACGCGTGGGGGCAGCCAAGGCCTACACCTCCAGCGCGCGAAAGCCCAGTGTGTCGTCGCTCGGCCAGCGAGTTGACCGAGTTGCTCCAGCTGCTGGCGGCATTGCCCAGGGAATAACTGATCTGCTTGGCCAGCAAATAGAAACGGTGTATCGGGTACTCGACATCCGCCCCCATACCACCGTGCAAATGCTGCGCTGTGCAGACCACACGGTGCGCTGCATCGCAGGCCCACCACTTGGCAGCACGCACCTCTGCCGCGCCGCCAGCCCTTCGCTCAGGCGCCACATGGCCAGCCAGTAGGTAGAGCGAATGCCCTCCACATCGATATAGCTGTCTGCCATGCGCATGGCCAGGGCCTGGAAGGTACCCAGCGCCACGCCAAACTGTTTACGCTCGCTGACAAACGCCGCGGTGCGCTTCATGGCCTCTTCAGTCACACCCACCTGCAATGCACAGTGGCCCATATTGGCGCGTTGTTCTAACCACTCCAGGATCTCGTCGCCCTGCCCTGCCTCGCCCAGCACGGCATCATCACCGACCGTCACATTGTCCAGGGTAAGTTGCGCAGCCCGCTCGCCGGACATGCCAATGGTCAACGGCGTGCACACTCACGCCCTCGGCACCTGTATCGACGATAAAAAAGCTCTTCGAGCCGTCTTCGGCCTCCACCGGCACCAGGATAAAGTCAGCTACCGCACCGTCCGGTACCACCGCCTTGTCGCCATTCAATATCCAGCCATCGCCTTCCGCAGCAGCCGACACTTTAGTGGCCAATGCGCTGGATTCATGCCCAATTCTGCTATCGCGGCACTGAATTTGGCTTCACCGGCAGCCAGCGCGCCAAGATAGCGCTGACTGCTGCTCGCATTGACCAAACTCCGCGATCGGCAGACCGCCCAACACCAGTGAAGCAAACAGCGGTACTGGCGCAACACGACGGCCCTGCTCCTCCAGCACCATACACAGCTCTATCAGACCCAGGCCAGCTGCCGCCAGCAGACTCCGGCACGCAACACCCAGCAAACCCTGCTCTGCCAGTGTCTGCCACAAGTCATCGTCATAGGTCTCGCCGGTGCGCGAGAAGCCAAGCATAAACTCGTCTGTCGCCCGGTCCGTAAAGATCTGGTAAGCCAGTTCACGAATAGCGAGCTGGTCTTCGATGAAATTAAAATCCATGACTTTCTACCTCAGTGTGCCTTGGCCATCGCGGCCAGGTTACGTGTGTAATCTAATTTCCCCTGCTCAGGGTGCTGCAGAAACAGCGCGCGATAAAACATCGTGGTGAGCAGTTCCGCGAACTGCTCTACCGATAGGTCTGGCGGCGCGCAAGAGTTTTGCTCTCATTAATAAAGTACTCACGCAGCAGGCCCTCGCCAATACCCGCCAACGAGTAAACCACCATCAACGCCTGGTGCTTTTCAAACCGGGCGTCGGGAAACATACTGCGGCATCAGCTCCACCAGCCACATCAATTGGCCGCGGTAGGCATCGCGCAGCATTTTTCCAAACTCTGGCTCTTCATCAGCCAGTTGCAACAAACAGCGCATTACCCCGGGTCGCTTGGCATAACTGCGCACCACCAGCAGGTTGTGCGCATAGATTCGTCCGTACCAGTCCCCGGGTTCGACCTCTTTCTCGATCTCACGCCGATCCTGGCTGGCCTGGCAAAATCGGTGAGCACTTCGACCGTAAGCGACTTCAAATCCTTGAAATAGTGGTAGAACAGGCCCTGCGCTACGCCCGCCTCACGTGTCACATCGGCAATGCGCATGCGGTGATAGCCTTCTCGCTCCAACACCACCAGCGCTGCCCGCTTCAGCTTGGCGCGGGCTTTCTCTCCCCGGGCGCTGAGCGCCCGGGCTCCGTCCTGTGTTTGGGCCGCAGAATCAATGCATGGGCAATAAAATAGTTGAATTTGAATTCAAAATCAATATTATTGTGTCATCTCGATTGGAGGAACTACCCATGTTCGTCGACTACACCGAATCGCAGAGAGAACTGCGCAAGGAATTTCGCACCTACTTCAGCCAAGCTGATCAAGCCGGAATACCGCGAGGAGCTGCGCAATGCGGAGAGTGGCGACCTGTATAAAGAGCTGATTCGCCAACAGGGCAAGGACGGCATGCTGGCTGTCGGCTGGCCCGAGGAATACGGCGGCCGGGGACTGACCAGAGTCCGAGCAACTGATTCGCTACGAGGAAGCCCTTCTCGCCGGCGCCCCTACCCCCTTCGTGACACTCAACACAGTGGGCACCGTCAATTATCAGCAAGGGCACAGACGAACAGAAGAAGCGTTTTCTCCCGGGCATTGCCAGCGGAGAGCTGCATTTCTGCCATCGGCTATACCGAGCCCAGTGCCGGAACCGACCTGGCCGCGCTGACCACATCTGCGGTGAAGCATGGCGATCACTATCTGGTCAACGGTAGCAAGGTGTATCACCAGCGGCGCCGAGGGTGCCGATTATGTCTGGCTGGCAGCGCGCACCAACGCAGAAGTGCCCAAGCACAAGGGCATCTCCATCCTGGTGGTAGATACTTCGGACCCCGGCTTCTCCCGGGGCCACATCCACACCATGGGTGGCGTGCACACCAACGTCACCTACTACGAGAACATCAAAGTACCGCTGGACATGATTATTGGCCAGGAGAACGGTGGCTGGCGCCTCATCACTGAGCAGTTGAACCACGAGCGTGTGGGGCTTGCTGCCTGGGGTATACAGGGCTGGAAAATGTTTCACGACACACTGGCGTGGGCGCGCAAGAAGCGCGGTGCCAACGGCGAGCGCGTCATCGATGATCCGATTGCACAGCGCAGCCTGGCTGAGGTCTATTCCCACCTGGAAGCGATGCGGGTGATGAACGCACGCATGTCGTGGTCACTGGACCAACAGGAAATGGACGCCGTTTTCCCCTCGGCGATTAAAGTTTATTCCACGGAAATCATGCTGGAGATCTGCCGCCTGCTCATGGACATGGTTGGCCCCCACGCACTCATTGCTTCAGACAGCGAGAGTGCAGTACTGCACGGGAATCTGGAACACGAGCACCGGCGGGCCACCATCAACACTTTCGGCGGCGGCGTGGTCGAAGTACTGCGTGGCCTGGTGGCAACACATGGCCTGGGCATGCCGCAACATCGCTAGCCTTAGGGTTATAGTGCGACAATGCGCGTAGAACGCAGCACGAGACAATGACATACATAACATCAACCCGTCCCTGTACCGTCTTTCGCGCGCAGGCAGTGCCCCGTCATCGAGGCATTCAGGGTACCGCCTCTGCCCAGGCGCGGCGATGAAACAGGACCCCAGGAGGATCGACAACCCATGACCCCAGAAGAGCAAAAAGCCTTCGAGGACAAGCTCTACGCCTACGTGGGCGTAGAAGTTTGTTCCCGCAAGCCGGCCAAGGACCCGGTGAACGAAACCATGATTCGCCACTGGACCGAAGTCATGGGCGACACCAACCCGGCCTACACCGACCCGGAATGGGCAGCACAGAGCACGCGTGGCAAAACCATCGCCCCACCCGCCATGATGTATGTCTGGAACCAGGAGGGCTATTCCGTTGCCAGTTCCGGCCGCGCGTCGGACCCGCAAACCGACATGGTGGAAATGTTTAACGACCACGGCTTTACCGGTGTGCTTGGCACCAACGTAAAACAGGAATACGTCAAGGAAGTCAGCCCGGGTGATACGGTTTACGTCGAGATGGTTATCGACAATATCTCCGAGCGCAAAGCCACGGCGCGAGGCACAGGATACTTTTTTGAAACACTGGCAACCTTCAGCGACCAGAACGGCGATACAATAGGCACCCAGCGCTTTCGCGTGCTCAAGTTCATCCCCCAGGAGCAGCCGGCACCCGCCGCCAAGTGCCGACACACTGGAAGTGCCCACCCGCATCGCCTCTCCGCGGGGCCATGACAACGGCTGGTGGTGGAACGCGGTAGACGACGGCAAGGTGCTGATCCAGCGCTGTAAAGGCTGCCAGACACTGCGCCACCCTCCCCGACCCATGTGCGGCGAATGCCAGTCAATGGAATGGGACTCCATTGAGTCCAGCCTGGAAGGCGAGATCATGAGTTTCACTGCCCTGCGCCACCCGAAGATCCCCGGCTACCCCGCCGACCCCATTTGCGCGGTTATCAAGCTGGGCGAAGGCACGAACCTGGTGTCCAACATTGTTGGCTGTGACTTTGCCGATGTTCACATCGGCATGAAAGTGAAAGGCAAAGTGGAACAGGTAGACGACAAGACCATGCTGCCGCAATTCTACCCGGCCTGAACAGGAGCGAGACGATGAGTGAGTACAAGACATTGAGCCTCGCCGAGGTGAACGTTGGCGACCGACTTCCCGAACTGGACATCGACATCACCAGCGGGCTGATCGTAGCCGGTGCCCTGGCCACCCGCGACTATGAGCCGGTGCACCACGACAAATCCGTCGCCCAGGCCGCAGGCCTGCCTGACGTGTTTATGAATATCCTCACCAGCCAGGGGTTGATGAGTCGCTTCGTCACTGACTGGAGCGGCCCTGAAGCGGTGATCAGGTCACTGGACGTAAAGCTGGGCGCACCCAACGTTCCCGGCATGGTCATGAAAGTGACCGGTGAAGTTACCGCACGCGATGAAGCGACGGGGCTGGTAGATGTGGCCGTGGCCGGGGAAAACAATATCTGGGGCATGCATATGCAAGGCAGCGTGCAAATCGTATTGCCGGTGGAGGCTTGAGCCATGGTAGCTAATGTAAAAGACAAGGCGGTGATCGTCGGTGTACACAACACCGCGTTTTCCAAGGATTCCGGTGTTTCAGAGCTATCGTTGGCAGCGCAGGCGGTAAAAGGCGCAATCGATGATGCCGGCCTTAAGCCCACTGACATCGACGGTTTTGCCACCTTCACCATGGACAGCAACGACGAGATCGAAGTCGCACGCGCTGTGGGCTGTGGCGACATGACATTCTGGGGACGCTCGCACTACGGCGGTGGCGCTGCCACCGGCAGCCTGCACCAGGCGGTAATGGCGGTATCCACCGGCATGGCCGAGTGTGTCGCCGTGTACCGTGCACTCAACGGCAGGTCAGGCCACCGGTTTTCAGACGGTGTGTCCGGCGACATCATGACGGCAGATGCCATTCACTGGGGCTGGTACATGCCCTACGGCCTGCTGACACCCGCCTCCTGGGTCGCCATGTTCAACCAGCGCTGGATGCACCTGACCGGGGTCACCAAGGACGCCATGTTTGAAGTGGCACACAGCACCCGCGAATATGCGGTTAACAACCCCAACGCATTCTTCCATGGACGCTCTTTCGATCGTGCAGAGTATGATGCAGCGCGAATGATCGCCGACCCACTGCAGCTGTTCGACTGCTGTCAGGAAAGTGACGGTGCATCCTGTGTCATTGTGACCACCCCCGAACGCGCTCGCGACCTGAAACAGCCCGGCGTTGCTGTGCGCGGTATTGCGCAGGCAGCCGCCGCAGACCAGGAGCAGATGACGTCCTTCTATCGCGAGGAGTTCGCAGCCATTCCGGAAATGGAGATCGCCGCCAGGAACTGCTACGAAATGAGCGGGCTCTGCGTCGACGACATCGACGCTGCCGTGATTTATGACGCGTTCTCGCCCATCGTCTTGTGGCAGTTGGAAGCCTGGGGCTTCTGCGGCTTTGGCGAATCCGGCGACTTTGTCCTTGACGGAGCATTGCGCCCCGGCGGACGCCTGCCCACCAATACCCACGGTGGACAATTGTCAGAGGGCTATATTCACGGTGTGAACGGCATTGTGGAAGCCACCCGCCTGGTACGCGGACAGTCCCTTAATCAGCCGGACAAGGACGTCAACCACGCCCTGGTCACATCCGGCGTGGGCATACCCACCGGCGGCGCCCTGCTGGGCAAGATGGACTGAGCGACGGGCGGGCCCTCGGGCCCAACCACTGCGACCACCACTGCCGCGGGCGGTGGCTGGATAATAAGTACGATCAATGCGACAGGTGACTGTATGTATTACGGATGGCGCGTTGTCGGTAGTGCCTTTATTGCACAACTTTTCGTGGTCGGCTTTTTTACCTATGCGGTCAGCCTGCTGGTAGAGCCGATCAGGTCCGAGTTCGGCGTTTCGCTGGAACAAGTCATGTACAGTCTTACCGCTGCGACCTTCTTGGGCCTGTTCATGCAACCCATAGGCGGCATACTGATTGACCGCTATTCGGTGCGCAAGCTGATGGCGACAGGCGCCCTGCTCTATGCCCTGGGTCTTTACGCGGCGGCCAACAGCGCCAGCCTGATCCAGTATATTGTCTTTTTTGCCCTGACCATGGCGATAGCCAACGCGATGGTGGGCTCACTGTCTGCCTCTGCCGTCATTTCCCGCTGGTTCACAGCAAGCCGAGGCCGAGCACTGGGGGTTGCCGCCATCGGCACGTCTGTGGGCGGCGTGATCATACCGGCACTCATCAGCTACTGGCTGGGCAGCGTCGGCTGGCGTGGCGCGCTGGAAAACCTGGCTTTGGCAGTGCTGGTGATTTTGCTGCCGGTTGTGATTATCGGCATTCGCGGCTATCCGGCCGATGTGGCGCTGCTGGCAGAACCCAGTCCGGCTGGAATGGCACAGTCGGGAGATCAGGAGCTGGATATGCGCGGTATTCTCCGCAAACCGGCGTTCTGGTTCGTAGGTCTTAGCCTGGGACTACTGTTCAGTGCGTACGGCGCGGTGCTGGCCAACCTCACCCCGTACACGATCAACCTGGGAGGCAGCAAAGAGCACAGGCCTCCACTTTGATCATGGCTGTGGCGATCATTTGGCCTGATAGGCAAGATACTGTTCGGTATGGCAGCCGACAAGTTCAGCCTGCGCGCCGCGCTGTGGGCAGCGCAGGCCCTCGTTGCCCTCGCCTTTCTTGCGCTGGCACAAGCCTCCTCGCAACCGCTTATGATTATTGGCGCCTCGCTGCTGGGGCTTGCGGCCGGCGGTATGTTGCCGGTATGGGGAGCATTGATGGCACAGGTCTTTGGCCTGGCAAGTTATGGCCGCGCAATGGGCCTGATGGGGCCGCTGCTTACGCTCTGCGTGATGCCCAGCTATGCCCTCATCGGCCGCTTGTTTGATACCTATGGAAGCTACACTCCTGCGTTGTACCTGTTTACGGGAGTTTGCCTGGCCGCGGCCCTGTTACTGCTGCCATTACGCATACCGCACACCGGCTCAGCCTGGCTAATCACAGGGCGTCAATTTACCCGCCGCAGCGTCGGGCTCTCGCTGTCGGCGCTCAGCTGATAACGAATCGCCAGCAGGCCTTCCCGTTTGCCCGCTGTATTCAGCCAGTTCCCCGTCGGCGGCTGTCGCGCGGATACGACCACACGATAGCGACCGTCTTCCGTCTCTATTTGCTTATCGTTCAACGCCACCTGATAGTGTTCAGTATCAAGCGATTGCATCCAGCGGTTTTGTAGCGAGACAGACCAGTAGCTTGCCTGGGGCACGGGCCCTTCGATGACCAGTGCCTCGTCGTCGGCAAGGTAAAACCAGCCGCCGAAATACTCATTGTCAAAGGTGGGGTAAAAGATGCCACCAAAGTCAGCGCTGTAACTCACCGGCGGCTCCGTCGTATTGGGCGCATCGGTGAACATCTGCGCCAGGGCGATTGCCCCATCGACAGTATCGTTGAAGAATCCGCTCGCCGCCCGCAGTCTCGCGGCCATCTCCCTATCCGTGGCGGGCGTGAATTCAGGTGCATCCAGGTTGCGGATCGTGAATGTGGACTCAGCCGCGCCTTCACGACCGTGATAGTACTGGCGCACCATGACCATATGCACATCGTCCTCCATCGGCAGCCAATCACGCTGGCCTGCCGGCCTCTCCTTGCTCAGCACGATGCTGAAATTGCCCTGGGCATCAAACCGCAGCTGCTCACTGGAAAGGTTGGCGACCGCGCGGTTCCAGCCGTTGAGCTGACGACCATAGAGCATAAAGCCAAGGTAGGCTGCCTCCTGCCGGTTACCGCTGATCTCATAGCGGTACTCGGACGAGAGTTCCGCCGTGTGGTAGATGGCGTCAGGGCTGTCACCAAGGAACTTCCTGTAGTCTGCCATCCAGTCAGTGAAACGCGGACGTGCCGGATTGCCCTTGTCGACCTTCATTTCCAGCGACGCAGAAGCAAGCTGGCCAAGATACTGCAAACCCTCGAGGCGCTCTGCGGGTTCGTCTGCCACAGCGAACACACGTGACCCCGCTGCCTCCAGACTGGCAGTAAACTCACGCCAGGCCTGGCCCGCCTCACTGCCCTGCGTCCACTGCGCCTCGGGCAGGCTGATCACTTTGCGCGCGTTAAACGAACCGAATGCGTAAGCAGCCACCACAAGCAGTACCGCTACTGCACCCAAACCCAGTTTTTTCATTGTCGTTTCCTGTTGCAGTGCGCGCGGCCCGGGGAATTACATATAGATAAAGATCAACTCGTAAATGACAGCGGGGCGATCGTCCTGCCCGACAACATGTATGTGCTGTTCCATTACCATTTTTGTGCCCTTGGCCGTTGCGCTCACTTCCTTGACCCGACTGCGACTGTGGACTGAAGAACCAACCGGCACAATGCCGGTAAAGCGCAACTTGTCAGAGCCGTAGTTAAGCATATTGTTAAACCCGGTCACCTCATAGGTGGGTTCGTTGCGCATTTTCGGCAACAGCACCAGCGTCAGGAAACCGTGTGCCACGGTACAGCCAAAGGGGCTGTCGGTGCTGGCCTTCTCGGGATCGGTGTGCAGCCAGTAGTCATCGCCTGTGAGCTCGGCGAACTGGTTGACCATCGCCTGGGTCACCTCTACCTCGCCACTCCAGGGCCCGAACTCCTCGGAGACCAGCTCCTGCATACTCTCGATATCATCATAACGATACTGTTTCATATCTTGCGCTCCATGAATTACCCAAGGGCCGTATTCTACTTGCACAGTGGCGACCGGTGGCTGTGCGATGGCAGTGACAGCGATCTGGGCTAACCTGCTAAACCATTGTCTGCTATCCCTTTTGTCGGCTGTAGCCCCCCGCCCTAACGCGGCAGAATAGGCCCACATTTTTGGCGCAATCTGTCCTTGTCCGGTGTCTTCACTGCAGTAGACTTGTTCGCCTGATTTACTCCTGGCGCTGCGGCGCCCAGCCTACGAGGTTTAACCATGCGAGAAGCAGTCATCGTCGAAGCAGTAAGAACTCCCATAGCCCGCGGTAAACCGGGCGTCGGCGCACTACACGGATTCCACGCGGTAGAGTTACTGGGACTGTCGCTGGCGGAAGTCGTCCGTCGCAGCGGCCTGGATTACGCCGATGTAGACTACCTCGCCGGCGGCTGTGTCACCCAGGCAGGCGAGCAGGCAGGTAATATTGTACGCAATGCCTGGCTTAACCTGGGTAAGGACTACACCGCAGGCGGTACGACGCTGGACAACCAGTGTGGCTCCGCACAGACCGCCAACCATATGATCTCTTCCATGATCCAGGGTGGCTCCATTAACATCGGCATCGCCTGCGGCGTTGAAGCCATGAGCCGGGTAGGACTTGGCATGAACGTGTACAACGGCCCCGGTTACTATATCCCTGAAAGCTGGCCCTGGGATTCCACCCCGGACCAGTTTTCCAGTGCCCAGCGCATAGCCGACAACCGCGGCATTACCCGGGACGATGCCGATGACCTGGGCTATCAATCACAGCTGCGCGCCAAGCACGCCTGGGACGAGGGCCGCTTTGATCGTGAGGTCTTCGAGGTAGAAGCCCCGATCCTCGGCGAAGACGGCAAACCCACCGGAGAAACCCGCACAGTCAATCGCGACCAGGGCCTGCGCGAGACCACGCGCGAGGGTCTCTCGGAGTTGAAGGCTGTAGGCGATGAGAAGTTCATCCACACCGCGGGCAACTCATCACAGATTTCTGACGGCTCCGCTGCTGTGCTGTGGATGACGGCCGAAGAGGCGAAAGCTCGCGGCCTCAAGCCCAGGGCACGCATTATTACAGACTGCGTGGTAGGCACAGACCCTTACTACCTGCTCGACGGGCCGGTAGATGCCACGGCAAAACTCTTCGCCAAGAGTGGCATGAACATGGGCGATATCGACCTCGTTGAAATCAATGAAGCCTTCGCGGCAGTGGTGCTGTCCTGGGCCAAGGTCTACGATGCCGACCTGGACAAGGTGAACGTCAACGGCGGCGCGATCGCCCTGGGACACCCCGTGGGCTCAACCGGCGCTCGCCTGATCACCACCGCTTTGCACGAATTGGAGCGCGCCGACAAAACCACCGCGTTGATCGCGATGTGCTGCGGCTCCTCTGTTGGCACCGGCACTATCATCGAGCGTATTTAGCAGGCGCATTTTGCCGAGGTATTTAACTAACACATTTAACCATCGCAGCTAACGACTGCTGCGACACAAGGAGTACTACCCATGGGAGACCTGAGCGGAAAAGTTGCCGTCATCACCGGTGCGGGCCGCGGCCTGGGCCGTGAAGAGGCCATCCAACTGGCGAAACAGGGCGCTCGCGTTGTCATTAACGATATCGACCTGCCCGACGCAAAGGAAGCGGCAGAATCGGCCGTGGAGGAAATCAAGGGCTTAGGCGGTGAAGCCATTGTCGTTTATGGTGATTGCGCGGACAGCAGCGACGCAGAAAAGCTGATGAAAACCACGCTGGACACCTTTGGTGACCTGAATATCCTGGTCAACAATGCGGGCTTCTGCCGCGACAAAACCATCTTTGGCATGTCCGATGAGGAGTTCGACTCCGTGGTTCGCGTTCACCTGCGCGGGCACTTCGTCAACATGCGTAATGCCACCGCCTACTGGCGCGAAAAGGCCAAGAGCGGTGCCGAAGTCTACGGTCGCCTGGTCAGCACCTCCTCCGAAGCCGCATTCTATGGCAGCGCCGGCCAACCGAACTATGCGGCCGCCAAGGCGGGCATCATCGCCATGACCATGGGCGCGGCGCAGTTGATGATCAAGTACGGTGTGACCGCCAACGTCATCATGCCCCGGGCACTGACGGACATGACCGCCGGCGGTCAAACCGCTGCCATGTTCGCCCCACCTGAAGATGGCGGCTTCCACGCATTTGACCCCGTCAATGTAGCGCCGCTGGTGGGCTACCTCGCCTCCCCTGAAGCCGGGAAAATCTCTGGCGAGGTCTTCATCGTCTGGGGCAACCAGGTACAGGTGGCACAACGACCCACGCTGCGCGAGCCATTCATCAATCCCCAGGGCGAGACCAAATGGGAAGTGGAAGACCTGCACACCACCATGGCCGCGCACTACGATGACAATTACATGCCTGTCTGGGGCGGCTTCTCCGTACCACCCGGCTAAACTTTCTTACAGGTCGAAGGAGAAAGGGGCCGCGCGTAAAGCGAGGCCCTTTTTGGTTGCGGCCCTGTATCGGTAGCAAAGCCCACTCCCTGGGGCGGACAGGCCTGGCAGATTGCTTTACTGACTCATCTTTGTGCTACAAGTTGGTTGGTGGCGTTGCGCCACCGGGCGTAAACTGCCGGGGTGATGAGCAGATCATCGGGGGAACATGACAACTGCGATATTCGTCAAACTTCTGACGATGCTTCTGGCGAGCAATGGCGCGCCGATTCTCGCCGCACGCCTCTTCGGTTCTCGTGCCAGCACACCGGTGGACTTTAACAAACGGCTCGGTGACGGTAACGCCATCTTTGGCGAGTCGAAAACCTGGCGCGGAGTCTTCGCTGCCCTGCTGACTGCGTGCAGCCTGGCAATGTTCTTTGGCTTCGGATTGATATTCGGGCTGGTATTTGGCTGCCAGGTGGTGCTTGGCGACCTGATTTCGAGTTTTATAAAACGCCGCCGCGGCCTGGCACCAAGCGCTCGAAGTACGGGGCTGGATCAGCTGCCAGAGTCGCTGTTACCCGCCCTCTACAGTTGTATCACGATGGCGCTGGCGTGGTGGTGGGCAATAGTCCTTGGCCTGGTGTTCATGCTAGTGCAGTTGCTGATTTCCAGGCCATTATTCCTATTGAAAGTTCGCAAGCGCCCCTATTAGCAGGAAGGCCCGGGAATACATGATTTAGCAAGCCAGTCGCAAACGGTGTAACGTTATCTCGGGAGGACAGTTAAAGCGGGCGGGAACCACCGAACTACCCGTACCCGCGGAGGTATAGCCCTGCATCTGATTGAACGACCAGGCCCCCGCGCCTGTGAATCGGGGTGCGGAAGAATTGTAGGCCAGTGCAACAGATCCGGGAAGGCAAATCTGGCCAGCGTGGGTATGCCCACACATCATGAAATCAAATCCAGTATAGGCGGCGTGGCGGTATATTTCAGGTGAATGCGCCAGCAGCAGGGATACCGCGTTGTCAGGAATAGCCTCATAGGCATTTTCAAGGTTATCCGCCGCGTAATAATGGGGGTCGTCAATTCCCGCCAGGTAAATCGATGACTTCGCTCGCTCGAGCCGAATATTCTCGTTGAGTAAAAGCTGGATATCCAGGGACTCTATCCCCCGGGCCATCAGGATACTGTCGTGGTTTCCCAATATGGCATAAATATCCTGATTAATGTCCTCGCATATTCGTTCCAGGCCACGCAGCGCACTCTCGTGAGGGCCATGGGTAAGAAAGCGGTAGTCGCCCGTGAGAACGCAGATATCGTATTCCAGCCCTTTCAGGGCCTGGGCCAGTGCATCGGGAAATTCCGGCAGAACATCCAGGTGCAGGTCACTCAGTTGCAGAATCGTAAATCCGTCAAATTCTTCCGGTAGATGCGCGATATCTACATTGTTTTGCCGAATGCGAAAGTCCAGGACATTCGCTTTGCCTCGCTCCGACATCCTCGCGACTTTCAGCAGGAAGTGGATGACACTGGCGGCGGCACTCCAGTTCTCTATATGAAAGAAGGTTCTACCCTGCCCGAACTTGTCAGCCGCGTGTTCGGCCTCGACCCCAAGGCGTCGCCGCAGTTGCGACTTCCCGACCCTGTTAATCAGGTACTCGTGGAGTTCGGGGTCTGTCTTCAGTCCGTCTATGGCTGATAGGCTGTGATTTTTACTCATCGCTTTTCTGGGGTTTCGTTGTGTCAGCTGCCAGCAGTTACTGTTAGTTACTCGCTGTTTAAGAGCACTCTTGAGACAGACCTGGCTGCTCTCCGCGGACCAATAGCAGCAAACGGACATCGGTACATCAACAGGAGGTTTTGAGATGCCTGGATGTTCCAGGGCGCCTTAAGCCTGGGACCCTCTGTAAGCTTCCATTTCATTATAGCCTCCTATTTTAGCTTAATAGTGTCACTCACAGGTAAAAGCGGTTATCGAAGCGCCTGAAGCGCCAACAAAAAAGGGCCCATCCGAAGATGAGCCCTTGCGTGATCACTTGTCGATGCCCGGTTTACCAGCCGGTAATCTCGCCCAGGGCGGAGCCGATCTCAGCGAGGGAGCGTACGGTCTTCACACCGGCATCTTCCAGTGCAGCGAATTTCTCATCCGCTGTGCCCTTACCACCGGAGATGATAGCGCCCGCATGGCCCATGCGCTTGCCCTTGGGGGCCGTTACGCCGGCAATGTATGAGACCACAGGCTTGGTGACATTGGCCTTGATGAAGGCAGCCGCCTCTTCTTCCGCGGTACCACCGATCTCACCGATCATGACAATGGCTTCGGTGGCCGGGTCATTCTGGAACATTTCCAGCACGTCGATGAAGTTGGAGCCGGGGATGGGGTCACCGCCAATGCCCACGCAGGTGGACTGGCCGTAGCCGGCGTCAGTGGTCTGCTTGACGGCTTCATACGTCAGTGTACCGGAGCGGGACACAATACCCACCTTGCCGGGCAGGTGGATGTGTCCGGGCATGATGCCAATCTTGCACTCCCCCGGGGTGATGACACCCGGGCAGTTAGGCCCGATCAGGCGCACACCAAGTTCGTCGCACTTAACTTTCGCCTCAAGCATATCCAGCGTGGGGATACCTTCCGTGATGCAGACAATCAGCTTGATGCCGCCATTGGCCGCTTCCAGAATCGAGTCCTTACAGAATGGGGCTGGCACATAGATGACCGAGGCGTCCGCGCCAGTAGCGGCAACGGCTTCACTCACAGTATTGAACACTGGCAGTCCCAGGTGCTCCTGCCCGCCTTTTCCGGGAGTAACGCCGCCGACCATCTGCGTGCCGTACTCTATCGCCTGTTCGGAGTGGAAGGTGCCCTGGGAGCCGGTAAAGCCCTGACAGATGACTTTGGTATTCTTGTCGATAAGAACGCTCATTATGCCGCTCCTCCTGCTGCTTTAACTGCCTGCTGTGCAGCGTCGGTAAGGCTGGTCGCAGCAATGATGTTCAATCCGCTGTCTGCCAGTACCTTGCGGCCCAGCTCAGCATTATTTCCTTCCAGGCGCACTACCACAGGCACCTCCACGCCGATTTCTTCAACCGCGCCGATCACACCTTCCGCAATCAGGTCGCAGCGAACAATGCCGCCAAAGATATTGATGAGCACGGCTTTAACGTTATCGTCGGAAAGAATTATCTTGAACGCCTCGGAGACACGCTCCTTGGTAGCGCCGCCACCCACATCGAGGAAGTTGGCAGGGAAGCCGCCGTGCAGGGCGACAATATCCATGGTACCCATCGCCAGGCCAGCACCGTTCACCATGCAACCAATATTGCCATCCAGCGCCACGTAGTTAAGTTCCCACTGTGCGGCATGTGACTCGCGCTCGTCTTCCTGCGACGGATCATGCATATCGCGCAACGCGTTCTGCCGGTAAAGCGCATTACTGTCCACACCGAGCTTGGCGTCGAGACAGTGCAGCTTGCCCTCTTCGGTGATCACCAGCGGATTAATCTCGATCAGTGCGAGGTCCTTGTCTACAAACATCTGCGCCAGACCCATGAAGATCTTGACGAACTGCTTGATCTGGTCACCGGACAAGCCCAGCTTGAAGGCGAGTTCGCGGCCCTGGTAAGGCTGCGGGCCCACCAGCGGATCAATCGTCGCCTTGAGGATCTTGTCGGGCGTCTCCTCTGCGACCTTCTCAATCTCGACGCCACCCTCTGTAGAGGCCATGAAGACAATACGCCGCGTCGAGCGATCGACCACAGCGCCAAGATACAGCTCTTCGGCGATATCCGTGCAGGCTTCCACCAGGATCTTGCTGACCGGTTGGCCGTTCTCGTCTGTCTGGTAGGTCACCAGGTTTTTGCCCAGCCAGTGGGAGGCAAATTCGCGGATTTCGTCCTTGGTCTTCACCAATTTCACACCGCCGGCCTTACCACGACCACCCGCGTGCACCTGGGCTTTAACCACCCACATATCGCCGCCAATCAGGTCAGCCGCTTCTGCCGCTTCTGAGGGATTATCAACCGCATACCCCTTGGAAACCGGCAAACCGTATTCGGCAAACAGCTGTTTGCCCTGGTACTCATGAAGATTCATGTGTTGTCCTGCTCTCTTCTAGTTACTTTGCTGCTTGTTTTGACTGACCCTGTCGAAGCGGCTTCAGCCCCTCAGAACGCACGCTGGGGATTAGCGTTGTTATTGTACGCGCGCAAAATTTTACTTACGTTTTTTACGGTTGGCGATATGTATCGCCTGACCATCCACCGCGAGTGCAGCCTCATGAACCGCCTCGGAAAGTGTTGGGTGCCCGAATACGGTCAAGGCAATGTCTTCGGTGCTGGAGCCAAACTCCATCGCGATCACGATCTGCTGTACCAGGTCGGCGGCTGACGGACCGACAATATGGCAACCCAATACCCTGTCGGTCTCCTCATGAGACAAGATCTTCACCAGGCCGTCGGAATCATTGGCTGCCAGCGCACGGCCGCTTGCCGCGAAGGGGAACGTCCCAGACTTGTAGGGTACGCCCTCGGCTTTGAGTTGCTGCTCTGTCTTGCCGACCGCCGCTACTTCCGGGTGTGTATAGATAATGGAGGGGATGCAATCGTAATTAATTTGTGCCGGCTTGCCATGAATACGCTCGGCGACCATGACCCCCTCTTCCGAGCCCTTGTGGGCCAGCATGGGACCGCGAACAACGTCGCCGATCGCGTACACGGAAGGCGCCTCGGTTTCGCAAAAATCGTTAACGAAAATGAAGCCGCGCTCATCCAGTGTGATTCCACTATCGGAGGAGAACAGCTCTTCAGAGCGCGGCCTGCGGCCGACGGCAACAATCAGCTTGTCGAAAGTCTCACTGTGTTCACCGTCGGACGTGCTATAGGACACGACTACCTTACCATCCTTTACCTCGGTGCCTGTTACCCGCGCGCCAAGCCGTATGTCCAGGCCCTGCTTCTTGAATATCTTGCCACTCTCCTTGGCGATCTGTTGATCCATCATCGGCAAAAATTCGTCAAGGGCTTCCAGCATCACTACCTCCGCACCCAGGCGACCCCAGACGCTGCCCAGCTCCAGGCCGATCACGCCCGCCCCGATGACGCCCAGCCTTCCTGGCACCTCGCGAAACTCCAGTGCCCCGGTAGAGTCAACGATATACTCTTCATCAACGGGGGCCGGCGGGATCGCGACCGGGACCGAGCCGGCAGCAATAATCACTTTCCCCGCTTCCACCACCTGCACATTACCGTCCTTGTCGGTCACTTCAACATTGGCGCCTGCCAGCACCTTGCCGGTACCGGAAATCGCCGTCACCCCGTTGTGCTTGAAGAGACCGGCGATGCCGCCGGTGAGCTGGTCAACGATCTTTTCCTTGCGGCCGAGCATGGCGGGTACGTCTATGCTGGTTTCGCCGACGGAAATGCCGTGTACGCCAAAGTCTGCTTTCGCCTCGTGGAACTTGTGGCTGGAGTCCAGCAGGGCCTTGGAGGGGATACAGCCGACATTCAGGCAGGTTCCGCCAAGGCGAACCTTGCCTTTGCTGTCCAGCCACTGCTCCACGCAAGCCGTGGACAGACCCAACTGGGCCGCCTTGATTGCCGCCACATAACCGGCTGGGCCCGCACCAATCACTACTACATCGTACTTGTCTGCCATGTTTGTTCCCGTATCACGTTCCAAGATTCGCCGCGACTACCGACGGCGGCGAATGAAATTAAAACTACAGCTGGAGCAAAATTCGCGCCGGATCTTCGATCAGGTCCTTGATCGCCACCAAAAATTGCACCGCTGTCTTACCGTCAATCAAACGGTGGTCGTATGACAGTGCCAGGTACATCATTGGTAGAATCACGACTTCACCGTCTACCGCCATCGGGCGTTCCTGTATCTTGTGCATGCCCAGGATGCCGGTCTGCGGCGGATTTAGAATGGGCGTTGACATCAATGACCCAAACACGCCGCCATTGGTAACGGTGAAGGTACCGCCGGTAATATCCTCAATGGTGAGCTTGTTGTCACGGGCGCGCAGCCCGAGGTCACGTATAGCTGCTTCGACGTCGGCAATACTCATAAAGTCGGCGTCGCGCAGCACGGGCACGACCAGGCCATTGGGCGTAGACACGGCGACGCCGATATCCTGGTAACCGTGATAGACCACGTCATTGCCATCAATGGATGCGTTCACCTCTGGAAAACGCTTCAGTGCCTCACAGGCAGCTTTCACGAACATGCCCATGAAACCCAGGCGCGTTCCGTTATGAGTCTTCTCAAACTGCTCCTTGTATTTGCTGCGCAGCGCCATCATGGGCGCCATGTTCACCTCATTAAATGTGGTGAGCATGGCAGTCTGTTGCGTCGCATCCAGCAAACGCTCTGCGATTTTGGCGCGCATGCGGGTCATGGGCACACGCTTCTCGATACGCTCCCCGGTAGGCGTGACTTTTTCCGCTTCGGCTTTTGCCGTCACCACGGGGGCTGCAGAGGGAGCTGTTTCGGCCGCTTTCATAAAGCTCACCACGTCTTCCTTGGTGATGCGCCCGTTTTTACCGGTACCGGTAATCTTGCCTATATCCAGTTGATGCTCTTCAACCAGCTGACGTGCCGCAGGCCCCAGCAGGGCTGCCGCGTCCTCGCTACCACCGGCAGCCGTGGCAGCCGGAGCCGCTGCTTCCTCGACTGCGGCAGGCGCACTGGCGGCGGCCGCGCCCTGCTCCAGGGTCGCGAGGAGTTGCTCGCTCAATACCGTGTCACCCTCGCGGGCATGAATGGCGGTGAGTACACCGTCTTCAGGCGCCACTACTTCCATGACCACCTTGTCGGTTTCGATCTCAACGATTAATTCATCACGTGAAACCGCCTCCCCCTCCTGCTTGTGCCAGGCAGCCACTTCGCCATCTGCGACTGACTCGGGAAAGGCGGGTGCCTTGATTTCAATAGCCATTTTTATTCCTTGCGCTATTACTGCCAGGGCTCTTCGGGAGCCAGGGCCTTGTTAATAAATGCTTCCAGTTGCTCCAGGTGCAGGGCCATGTAGCCCGCCGCCGGAGACGCTGAACTGTCCCTGCCGACATAATGCAGGTAAACGTCACTCTTGTGATTGAACAGCACCCGTCGCATATGATGCTGGCTGGAATACCAGGCCCCCTGGTTCATAGGTTCTTCCTGACACCAGACTGCGTCAGTGATCGCAGGGTATTGCTTGAGCACTGCGAGCAGGTCTTCTTCCGGGAACGGATATAACTGTTCGATACGAACAATAGCCACGTCGTCGATTTGGCGCTCCCTGCGGGCAGCGCGAAGGTCATAGTAAACCTTGCCACTGCAGAGTATCACCCGGCGCACCCTGGACTTGTCCAGGTCATCGGACTCGTCCAGTACATTGTGGAACCGACCCTGCGCCAACTCCTCCAGGGTGGAAACCGCTTCCTTGTGGCGCAACAGGCTTTTGGGCGACATGACGATCAGCGGCGCACGCAGCGGGCGAATAGCCTGCCGCCTGAGCATATGAAACACCTGGGCCGGAGTACTGGGTACACACACCTGGATGTTGTGCTCAGCGCACAACTGCAGGAACCGCTCCAGGCGCGCAGAAGAGTGTTCCGGGCCCTGCCCTTCGTAACCGTGGGGCAGGAGCATGGTCAAACCACACAGCCGCTGCCACTTGTGTTCGCCACTGGTGATAAACTGGTCGATCACGACCTGGGCACCATTGGCGAAGTCGCCAAACTGTGCCTCCCAGATAACCATGCCTTTTGGCATGGTCGTGGCGTAACCATATTCAAACGCCAGTACCGCCTCTTCCGACAGCAGCGAGTCATGGATGACAAACGGCGCCTGCTCCTCGCTGATGTGCTGCAGAGGTATATAACAGCCACCATCCTTCTGGTTATGCAGCACGGCATGGCGGTGGGAGAATGTACCCCTGCCCACATCCTGCCCGGTCAGGCGAACGGGATAGCCGGCCTCCAGCAAGGTGGCATAGGCCATCGTTTCGGCAAAGCCCCAGTTAACCGGTGCCGCACCTGCCGCCATTTTCCGACGGTCTTCAATTATCCGGGACACCGTTCGCTGCACCGGGAAATTGTCCGGGGCAACGTTGATGTCATGCGCCATCGCCTGCAGCTTTTGCAGGTCAATCGTGGTATCTGCATGGTCCGTCCATTTATGGCCGATGTAAGGTGACCAGTCTACAAACAAGGTCTTGTTGGGTTCCGAGACGAGACTGCTCACCAGCGGTTCGCCCCTGTCCAGGGACTCACGAAAGTGTATCCACCAGGAAAGCGTCCTGCTCCTCGCTGATAACGCCCTGGGCAATCAGCCTGGCGGCGTAAAGGTCCCGCGTTGTCTTGTGTTTGCGAATGGCCTGGTACATCAGTGGCTGGGTGACGGACGGTTCGTCCGCCTCATTGTGACCGCGACGGCGATAGCATATCAGGTCGATTACCACGTCCTTGCGGAACTCGGTGCGGTAGTCCACCGCCATCTGGGTAACAAACAACACGGCTTCCGGGTCGTCGGCATTGACGTGAAATATCGGCGCCTGGACCATCTTGGCGATATCTGTACAGTACTCGGTGGAACGGGCATCCTCGCGCAGGTTAGTGGTAAAGCCGATCTGGTTGTTGAGCACGATATGAATGGTGCCACCCGTCTTGTAGGCGCGGGTCTGGGACATCTGGAAGGTCTCCATCACCACGCCCTGGCCAGCGAAGGCCGCATCACCATGAATGACTACCGGCGTCACCAGTGCGCCCATCGTGATCCTCACGGCGCTCCTGCCTGGCCCTTACGGAACCTTCGACGACAGGGGAAACAATCTCAAGGTGCGAGGGGTTAAACGCCAACGCGAGGTGAATCTCACCGCCGGGTGTCATGACGTTGGAGGAAAAGCCCTGGTGGTACTTCACGTCACCTGACCCGTCGTACTCGGCCTTGCCCTCGAATTCATCAAACAACTCAGAAGGGTTCTTGCCCAGTGTGTTCACCAGCACATTGAGACGCCCGCGGTGAGCCATGCCGATAACGATTTCCTTGACGCCATAGGACCCTGAGCGCTGGATCATTTCCGCCAGCATAGGAATCAGGCTCTCACCGCCTTCCAGTCCAAAGCGCTTGGTTCCGGGATATTTGGAGGCCAGGGACTTCTCCAGGCCCTCAGCGCGGATCAGGCGACGCAGCAATGTCAGTTGTACTTCTTCACCAAAATCAGGTGCGCCGCGCACAGACTCCATCCGCGTCATGATCCAGTGCCGCTCATCGGTGTTAACGATGTGCATAAACTCGGCGCCAATGGTGTGGCAGTAGGTCTTTTCCAGCGCGTCATGGATCTCACCCAGCGTGGCATCAGCCTTACCGATGTGCAGGCTGCCAGTCTGGAATACCGTGTCGTAGTCAGCGCGAGACAGCTCGTGGAAAGACAGTTCAAGGTCGCGAACGTGCTCCCGTTCGGCGATGCCCAGCGGGTCAAGTTCCGCTTTCTGGTGGCCGCGCTGCCGGTAAGCAGAGATCAACTGGACCACGCTTACCTGCTTGCGTTCGTATTCGGTCGCCTGCGAGTCGTGGGCTACGGTCGCCTCGGTGCGCACCCGCATCTTGCTGATCTGGGCAAAACGGTCGCGAACCACCGAGTGGGGAATGTCCTCCGTGTGGACGAAGTCGGACTCCACCCTGGGCAGTTTGTCGAAATAGTCGCGCCACTGTTCCGGGACGCCGTTCGGGTCCTTGAGGTAGGACTCGTACAGGTCCTCTACGTACGTGGCGTTGCCGCCAGCGATATGAGAACTCCGCCAAAGGAGCTCCATTGAGCTTTCTTGCATTGCAGCCCTTCCGGAAGGGGTTAGTGCCCGATAAGGGGCAAGTGTATCCGAAGTCTAGCAGTGCCCTGTCCGACGTGCTGATAAAACCTCGGACAAGCCGACTGCGGTTGTGACACACCCCCTGGGGGGCCGCGTCATTTAAATAGAAAAACTATATTCTTCAATCACTTAAGCAATATTGCTCAAGTTATTTCTTCGCGGGCTATGTCGCCCGCGATAGCAGCATATTGCGAATGTGGCCGATAGCCCGGGTCGGGTTTAGCCCCTTGGGGCACACATTCACACAATTCTGGATGCCGTGGCAACGGAAAACACTGAAAGGGTCGTCCAGCCGCGACAAACGCTCATCTGTAGCCAGGTCTCGACTGTCCGCCAGAAAGCGGTATGCCTGCAACAAGCCTGACGGGCCGATGAAACGATCCGGGTTCCACCAGAACGACGGGCAGGCTGTCGAGCAACAGGCGCAGAGAATACACTCGTAAAGGCCATCCAGCTTTTCCCGGTCTTCAGGAGACTGCAAGCGCTCGATCGCGGGCGCGGGCGTGTCGTTCATCAGGTAGGGCTGCACCTTCTCGTACTGCGCGTAAAACATGCTCATATCGACGACCAGGTCGCGAATGACCGGCAAGCCCGGCAGGGGGCGCACCACAAGCTTGTTACCCTTCACGGTTTCCGACAACGGCGTAATGCACGCAAGCCCGTTTTTGCCGTTCATATTCAAGCCGTCTGAGCCACACACGCCCTCACGACAGGAACGGCGGTATGGAACAGTGGTGTCCTGGCTCTTGATCAGCTCCAGTACATCCAGAACCATCAGGTCTTTACCGCCGGTATCGACCTGGAAATCCTGCATTGAGGGCTCGCTGTCGGTCTCGGGGTTGTAGCGATAGATACTAACTTGCAACATGTGTCCTGCTCCTTAGTAGGTGCGAATTTTCGGCTGGAAGGTATCAACGGTCTTGGGCTCGAAGTTCACCGCACGTTTACCGACACGCTTATCGGCCGGGTAGTACATGGAGTGGCAAAGCCAGTTTTCATCATCGCGTTCCTGGAAGTCTTCGCGCGCATGCGCGCCGCGGCTTTCATTGCGCCCTTCTGCAGTAATCGCCGTCGCCTCCGCAACTTCGAAGAGATTGTGCAATTCCAGTGCTTCAATCCGCGCCGTGTTGAAGGCCATGCTCTTATCCGAGAGGCTCGCATTCTCGATACGGCCTCGCAGGTCGCTCGAGCTTCTTG
This sequence comes from uncultured Gammaproteobacteria bacterium, assembly GCA_963845135.1. GTDB lineage: Bacteria > Pseudomonadota > Gammaproteobacteria > Pseudomonadales > Halieaceae > Halioglobus. The sequence continues at coordinate 62,044 of CAWJQW010000003.1, forward strand.
ATGCCTTCGCGCATGAACTCACCGTTGCGGAACACACCAAAGTGGTTCTGCATGGTGTTCTGCAGTTCCTTCCGCAGTTCGGCAACGTTCTCACCGCCGCTGGAGTTATTGAGCTTGTCCAGGCGCGCCATGCCTTGCTCGATATCGCTGTCTGATGCGTCACGCATCTCGATACCGTCACGCAGCGCGCTCTCGATATAGCAGACCTGAGGCGCGACCGAAGACCACCAGGTCCAGCAGTGAATTACCGCCGAGCCGATTAGCGCCGTGAACAGATACGCAGGCGACCTCACCACAGGCGTAGAGCCCGGGAATAATCTGGTCGTTGCCCTGGGCATCGACCGTCAGTGCCTGACCGTGCACATTGGTGGGGATTCCGCCCATCATGTAATGGCAGGTCGGGACGACGGGAATTGGCTCCTTGACCGGGTCGGCATGGGCAAAGGTACGGGACAGCTCGCAGATACCCGGCAGGCGACTTTCCAGCACCTCTTCACCAAGATGATCCAGCTTGAGGAATACGTGGTCTCCCTCAGGGCCACAACCGCGGCCCTCAATGATTTCCAGCACCATGGAGCGAGCGACCACGTCACGGCCAGCAAGGTCCTTGGCATTGGGTGCATAACGCTCCATGAAACGCTCGCCGTCCTTGTTGATCAGGTAGCCACCCTCACCGCGACAGCCCTCTGTCACCAGCGTACCGGCACCGTGAATACCGGTGGGATGGAACTGCCACATCTCGATATCCTGCACCGGGAACCCGGCGCGCAGCGCCATGCCGATGCCGTCACCCGTATTGATGTGGGCATTGGTTGTCGATGCGTAGATACGTCCGGCACCGCCGGTTGCGAATACCGTGGCCTTGGACTTCACATAGACCGTTTCTCCGGTCTCCATGCAGATTGCGATCACGCCGACCACGGCGCCGTCCTGGTTCTTGACGATATCGGTGGCATACCACTCGTTGAAAAACACGGTGTTGTTCTTCATGTTGCCCTGGTAAAGCGTATGCAGCAGGGCGTGACCCGTGCGGTCGGCCGCGGCACAGGTACGCGCAGCCTGGGTCGGATTATCCGGGCCCTTGGACTGGCCGCCGAAGGGGCGCTGATAAATACGGCCTTCTTCGGTGCGTGAGAAGGGCAACCCCATATGTTCGAGTTCGAACACAGCCTGGGGGCCTTCACTGCACATATACTCGATGGCGTCCTGGTCTCCGATGTAGTCAGAACCCTTGACCGTGTCATACATATGCCAGCGCCAGTCGTCGTTGGGGTCCGCACTGGCAATGGCACAGGTGATACCGCCCTGAGCGGAAACGGTGTGCGAACGCGTGGGAAATACCTTGGATATGACCGCGGTCTTATAGCCGGACTGCGCCAGTTGCAGTGCTGCTCGCATACCGGCGCCACCGCCACCGACAATAACGCCGTCAAACGAGATAGTACGAATTCCACTCATAATGCTTTAACCCCAGAGGATCTGGACGCCCCAGATCACGTAAACAAATATCACCAGGCTGCACGCAATCTGGAAGGCGACGCGCAACACATTGCCTTTCTTGCCCATCAGTCGTTCAGTCATATAGTCCGTGCTGACGGCCCACATGCCGATCCAGGCATGCGCAGCGAGGGACAGGATCGCCAGCAGCGTAAATACGCGCATACCGGTACCCTCGAACATATCCCGCCAGGACAAGTAATCAACGCCGCCGACCAACGCTGCGCCAATGTAGAGAAAATAGGCCAGAAGAATGACCCCGCTGACTCGCTGCAGAAGCCAGTCGGACAGGCCAGAACGACCAAAGCTGGTGACAGACCTTACCATATCCATATCCCCGCAATCAGAATGAGTACCACCGACAGGGCGATGACGATACGTGCGCCCATGACACCCCCTTCCATGGTTTCACCGACACCAAAATCCATGATGAGGTGCTTGACGCCGGCGAGGGAATGATAGATCAGCGCGGAAACAACGCCCCAGATGATCAGTTTGGCCAGCACGCTGTCCAGGGTCTCCTTGACAGAAGCAAAGCCCTCAGGGCCGGACAGGCTACCATCGAGCAGCCAGAGCAAGATAGCCATGCCGGCAAACAGTGCTACGCCGGTGGCGCGGTGTGTAATGGACGCCCATGCGGTGATAGGAAGCCGCATGGTCCCGATGTCCAGGTTTACAGGACGATTGTCTTTCACATTGGATACCATCGTTGACGCCAGAAGGCGGTTAATGTATACGGTGCAGTGCCTGATTCGGATGCGTACCCAATGCCAGACAGTTGACCAAAACGCGCGAAATTATAAGGACTTAGCGCCCTGATTACAAACCTGAGGCCCGGTTTGTCGCGATAAATTGATCTGCGCCGAACTTCGCCGATCGTACGCGATCAGCATTGACGATTTTAGCGGCGCGTTACCCTAAAGATAGGCGACTTTAGGCTAAGGTCGATTGACAAAAACATCACACACTCTATAGTGATCGACCCACTGATTTATCAAGCAGGACCCCCTCTATGAGCGACAAAAAAGCCACTCTTTCTATCGACGGAATAGACGAAGCCATTGAGCTGCCGATCTATTCAGGGACCCTTGGACCCGATGTCGTCGACGTGGGCAGCCTCACCGGCAAAGGCATGTTTACCTACGACCCTGGCTTTGTTTCTACCGCAGCATGCGAGTCACAGATCACATTTATCGATGGTGGCAAAGGCATCTTACTGCATCGCGGCTACCCTATTGAGCAGCTGGCGGAACACTCAGACTATCTGGAAACCTGCTATTTGTTGCTCTACGGTGAGCTGCCCAATGCAGAGCAGAAGGCAGAGTTCGTCACTACGGTCACCCACCACACCATGGTCCACGAGCAGTTGGTGCACTTCTTCAACGGCTTCCGCCGCGACTCACACCCCATGGCTATCATGTGTGGTGTCGTCGGCGCCCTCTCCGCCTTTTATCACGATTCACTGGACATCGCAGACGAGCATATCGTCAGGTTGCTGCCTTCCGCCTGATTGCGAAAATGCCGACCATCGCCGCGATGAGCTACAAATTCTCCATCGGCCAGCCTTTCATGTATCCGGACAACAGCATGAGCTATGCCGAGAACTTCCTGCACATGATGTTCGGCGACCCCTGCGAGCCCAGCAATATCAGCCCGGTACTGGCCGACGCCATGGACAGGTCTTCCTGTTGCACGCCGACCACGAGCAGAACGCGTCAACCTCTACCGTGCGCCTGGCTGGCTCCTCCGGCGCCAACCCCTTTGCCTGTATCGCTGCAGGCATTGCCGCCCTGTGGGGACCTTCGCATGGTGGTGCGAACGAAGCCGTGCTCAATATGCTGGAAGAGATTGGTGATGAGTCGCGCATCGAAGAGTTTGTCGCACGTGCCAAGGACAAGAACGACCCCTTCCGCCTCATGGGCTTCGGTCACCGGGTGTACAAGAACTTCGATCCCCGCGCCAAGGTGATGAAGAAGGCAGCGGACGAGGTTCTGGCAGAACTGGGCCTGGAAGACGATCCGCTGCTGAAGATTGCCAAGCGCCTGGAGCAGATCGCGCTGGAGGACGAATACTTCGTGGAGAAAAAGCTGTACCCGAACGTCGATTTCTACTCCGGCATTATTCTCAAGGCCATTGGCATCCCGACCAGCATGTTCACTGTGATTTTTGCCGTGGGTCGCACCATAGGCTGGATAGCACACTGGAACGAGATGATCAGCGGAAGCTACCGTATCGGCCGACCCCGCCAGCTGTACACCGGTCACACCAAGCGTGATTTCGTCAGCCCTGGAAGAGCGCTGACACTCGCAGGCCCACAGCGAAAAAAAGGCCGCGATGCGGCTTTTTTTCTTACCTGACCCGATGGCTAGAATAACACCTCAATAGACGGAGATAGCACACCATGACCGAAATTGTCATCAGCGGGACCGGACTTGTACACGCCCAGGGACGTCCATCAGTAATGAGGAACTGGTCGAATCCTTCAACGCCTACGTCGAGCTTTACAACGCGGAACAACGCGGAGGCGATTGCCGCCGGCGATATGCCGCCCTTGCAGCCCTCCTCCGCAGAGTTCATCGAAAAGGCATCTGGCATCAAGTCACGCTATCGTGATGAACAAGGACGGCATCCTCGACCCGCAGCGGATGACGCCCAATCTGCCGACCGCCCCAACGAAGCACAATCGGTACAGTGTGAGATGGCTGTCGCGGCAGCCGCCGAAGCCATGGAGCAGGCGGGCAAGCGCCGCGAAGACATCGACGCGGTCATTGTCGCGGCCTCCAACATGCAGCGCGCTTATCCCGCTATGGCAGTGGAAATACAGGATGCCCTGGGCATCACCGGTTTTGGTTTCGACATGAACGTGGCCTGCTCGTCAGCCACGTTCGGCATCCAGCAGGCCAGGGATACGGTCGCCACGGGCAGCGCAAAGTGCGTACTGATGCTGAATCCGGAAATCTGCAGCGGTCACCTGAATTTTCGTGACCGTGACTCCCACTTTATCTTCGGTGACGTCTGTACAGCGGTCATTGTGGAGCAGGCAGCTACCGCCGACCTCTGCCGACCAATACACTATCGTGGACAGCAAGCTGCAGACCATTTACTCCAACAATATCCGCAACAACTTCGGCTTTCTCAACCGCTGTGACGAGTCGGGTGTGGGCCAGCCTGACAAACTCTTCGTGCAGGAGGGCCGCAAGGTCTTCAAGGAAGTATGCCCCGCAGTTGCAAGCCAGATTTCCGAGCAGCTTGCCGGTCTTGGTATCGCACCGGAGCAACTGAAGAGAATGTGGCTGCACCAGGCCAACCTGAGCATGAATCAACTGATATCACGGCGAGTACTGGGCAGGGAGGCCGCACCGGAAGAAGCGCCTACCATTCTCGATGAGTATGCCAACACCAGCTCAGCGGGCTCGGTAATCGCCTTCCACAAGCACCGGGCCGACATCAGTGCCGGCGAGATCGGCGTATTGTGTTCTTTCGGTGCGGGTTATTCCATCGGCAGCGTCGTGCTGAAAAAACGCTGAAGCATTAACTGAGTCCCCCGGTCGCGCTCAGGCCAAAATGTCCTGCAGCGCCGCCAGCAGCAAATCCATATCCTCATCGGTGCCGATGCTGATGCGCAAAAACTGGTCTATGCGCGGTTTGCTGAAATAGCGCACGATCACCTCACGTTCACGCAACGCGGCAAACAACTCGGCCGCGTCCTGTGTCTTATGCCGAGCAAACAGGAAATTGGCCGCCGAAGGCAAAACCTCGAAGCCCATCTGCCCCAGGGCCTGGACGGTGCGCTCTCGCGTCGCCACTACCCGCTGACGGCATGAGTCAATCCACGCCTCATCTGCCAGCGACGCCAACATGGCCTGCTGTGCAACTACATCCAGAGGGTAGGAATTAAACGAATCCTTTACCCGCACCAGCCCCTCTATCAGTGCCGGGTGGCCAAAGGCCGCGCCCACTCGCATGCCAGCCAGCGAACGGGCCTTGGATGCGGTCTGAATGACCAGCAGGTTGTCGTGCTTCGGGACCAGTGCGGTCGCCGACTCCCCGCCGAAGTCGATATAGGCCTCATCAATCACCACCACAACGTCGGGGTGCGCCGCCAACAGGCGGGACACGTCCTCCAGTGGTATGACCATACCGGTCGGTGCATTGGGGTTGGGAATAATTATTCCGCCACAAGGGACCTGGTAGTCATCCACCTGCACGGAAAAGTCTTCACGTAAGGGGACAGTTTGGAAAGCCAGCTGGTAAAGTTCACACCAGACGGGGTAGAAGCTGTAGCTGATATCCGGAAACAGCAGCGGCTGCTCATGCTTGAGCAGCGCAGCGAATGCGTGGGCAAGCACTTCGTCGGAACCGTTACCAAGAAAAACCTGCCCGGGCTCAAGGCCCTCCCGTGCTGCCCAGGCGGCCCGCAGTTCGCCGGAGTCGGGGTCCGGGTAGCGGCGCAGCTGGTCGGCACTGACATTGGCCAGCGCGGCAAGCACGCCCGGTGCGGGCCCATAGGGGTTCTCATTGGTGTTGAGCTTGACCAGGCGCGTTCCCCGGGGTTGTTCACCCGGCACGTAGGGTGTCAAACGGGTCGCAAGATCGCTCCAAAAACGGCTCATAAGTGCTTTTGTCCTTCGCCAATCGCCGCGGCCCAGTGTACCTCAAGAGAAAGTACAGGCATAAAAAAACCCGGCAGAGCCGGGTTTGGAATATGGCATCCCGTAGGGGGTTCGAACCCCTGTTACCGCCGTGAAAGGGCGGTGTCCTAGACCACTAGACGAACGGGACACAGTGCCTGGCTTTGCCAGAAGTCATCGCCGGTCTTCGAAAAGCCGAGATGGAAGTACATCACTTTCCCATCGCGGTCGATCAGGAATGACGATGGGAAGGAACGAACCTTGAACATCGGTCCGAATGATTCCATTGGCATCTTCGCCGTTTTCGAGCATCGTGTAGGTAAGCCCGTTCTCTTCGATGAACTTGGTTGCGC
>CAWJQW010000004.1:0-604188 GCA_963845135.1 uncultured Gammaproteobacteria bacterium
TCCTGTTCACCCAATTCGTCATTACGCGTAACGCTCTCTTGCCAACCTTCGCCTGAATCGATCACTTTGGCAGCTAATCGTGCCTGTAGGTTATCGGTGAGAGACCCGGTAACAAAGCCATCGAGTATCAGCGTTTGAAAACTGCCGTAGCTGGCTGAAACAGCTCCTTCGAACTCTTCACTGGGCTTGTTTGCAATATAATTAACCGCGCCACCGGTGGAGTTGCGACCATAAAGGGTGCCTTGAGGGCCCTTAAGCACCTCCACACGCTCTACATCCAACATCGCGCCACGCGTCATAATTGGCAATGCGATGCCAATCTCATCGATATAAACGCCCACAGTTGATGCGGCTGGAGCACTTGCCTCATTAAAGCCAACACCGCGCATTGTATAAACGGGTGCGCCAAGAACTGAATCACTGTAGGCAAAGCCAGGAACGATAGCGGCGAGGTCTGAGGTATCCTGAATTCCCATTTCATCCAGAGTATTACCTGAAAATGCGGTAATCGACATCGGAATATCGTTGACGCTTTGCTCCCGCTTTTGGGCGGTCACTACCACTTCTTCCAGCATCAGTGACCCGGAGCGATCGGGTGTGTCCTGAGACATTGCAGGGAGTGCGGTACCTGCAATGAGCGCCGCGCTGACGGCGGCGGCCAAAGGTTTTACCCCGTAAAAAATGTTTTTTGCTTTGGTTATTCATGATGTATCTCCTGATGCATATTATTTTAAGTTAACAGTCTTGCGAGTTGATGGGGCGGGGCGGCACAGTTCCCCAGAAACCAGATTCTTACTCCCAACTGAGTGCCCGCTCTGATTCGATTTTGCTCTCGTCCAGATCGATGCCTATCCCGGGACTTCCGGGGGGTGAAATAGCCGTCGACCGGTATAAGTGGGCGCCAGAAAATGCTGCGTCATTTGCCTGAAGGCGATCAGGTCTTCCATCATGGGTGCGAGCGTTGCGTTTTGGGCGAAAGACACATGTGCATTGATGTGGCTTGAACAGCCGTGCGGAATCACGGGGACGTCGTAGGTGGAAGCCAGCGTGTAGATTTTCATCAATTCGCTAATGCCGCCAGCCCATACGGGATCCATCTGGTAGATATCGCAGCAGTCATTATCCATCATCGCTTTGGCCCCCCAGCGCGTAAATTCGTGCTCGCCACCAGCAATCTTTACAGGACACTCTCGGCGCAGGCGGGCGTAGCTCTTGGGTAGATCCGTTAGCACGGGTTCCTCGAACCAATAGGGTTCATACTCCTCCATCAGTCGCGCCATTTTAAGGGTGTAAGGGACGTCCCAGCCACTCCAGGCGTCCAGCATGATCTTCATGTCGGGGCCACCGGCCTCGCGAATGGTTTTTATCAGCTCGACATTCTTGCGTTCACCTTCCGGGCCGTCTGTAGGGCCTTCGCTGACGAACCACTTGGTGGCGGTATATCCATCGGCGCGAAACTGTTTGACCTTTTCGTAAACATTTTCAAGTTCAAGAGAGAAGCCAACCGTGCTGGCATAGGCGGGAATCTTCTGTTGTACCGGGCCACCCAAAAGGCTGCACACAGGCAGGCCAAGAGCTTTGCCTTTGATGTCCCACAGAGCGATATCGACATAGCTGATGGCGTGCATGTGATAGCCCTTACGCCCATGCGGCGAGGAACGATACATCTGGTCCCAGATAAGTTCGGTGGCGAAAGGATCCTTACCCAAAAGCAGCGGCTTGAGCTGAGCTTCGATATAGACACAGGGTATGGTCCAGTTTATGGGCCCTGCGATGCCGGTGATGCCTTCGTCGGTATCGATTTCTACAAAGACACCTTTGACCTCATGGCTGTCGCCGTCGCCAATGAATTTCCAGGCCCTGTAAAGGTCCCTGCCGGTTCGAGCTTTGGCCTCGGGGTAGATATCCATTGGACTGCGCTGGCGCTCTTGCCATAAATCGTCGGTGTATTGCGCGGTACCCGTCAGTTCGCGGATACGAACATCTACAATTTTCATGCTTTTATCTCTTTTATAGATAAGAGTAAGGTATGCCAGTCCTAATATTCAGTCCAATTCCAATTACTTTTCATTATGATAGATTTTACGAATGATGTCGGTGTCCCTGTGGAGTACCGAGTAGGCTCTGGATTACGCTATGAGATCCCCGGAATCTGAGGGTTATACTCTGGAGGACCGTCTATATACAAAGATAAGAACCGCAGATATAAGCAGCTGGAGGGCACCGTACAATATAAGGGTGAATAGCACCGTGTTTCCCAGCTGTGCAGTTTCCACGACAGCTGCAGGGAAGATAGAGGCTTTGATCAGAACACCCAGATTTATGTTCCGTACAATAACTTCGAACTCGATTGCGGTGGAATCCGGCCGCGATAAACGCGCCAGCCTGGGAGTCAGATAACCAACAGCAGACAGGAATACAGTAAACAGCGCTACCAGCAGCATATTGTTATAGCCAAATGTGGCCATATTCAATCGACCAGCCATGGCGGAGCCAACCACAATTGCAATGATGCCCAGCAAAGACCCGCGAATACTCCATTTGGACAAGCTGGGGGCGCTGCGTGGGTATAAATGTAAAAATATCATGCCGATTCCCAGCGGCAGCAGCAAAGTGAGCGCGATTTCTTTCATTATCTGCCCTTTGGGCATGGTGAAATCGGCCGGCAGGTACTGGCTTATCATCAACGAGAGAATCAAGGGTGTGGATACCAGACACGCTATGGTGGTGACACCGGTAATACTGATCGACAGGGCGGCATTACCGCGGGCAACAAAGGTAAAAATATTGGAAGTGGTGCCACCCGGGATGGCAGCTATCAAGGCGATACCTACGGCCAGCCCGTCGTGCACGCCCAGTAAGCGCAAAAAGATAAAGGCAGCCAGGGGCACGGCCACCAGCTGTATCGCTGTGCCCACCGACATGGCGAGGGGTTCAAGCACCACGTCGCGAAAATCTTTTGCGGTGAGGGTGGCACCCATGCCCAGCATTGCCAGAATCAGCTGGCTGGCCGCAAACCAGTATTCGTGCCTTACATAAAAATCAGCCATATTGGGCTCCTGATATTGGGCTCCTGGTTGACACAAAAATCGTCACTTCTAACGAAGGCCGGTCAAAATATCATATTTCGATAACGAAATATATGTGGCATGTCCGAAATGCATTTTGCTGGCGGGTGTGACGATCCGGCCCAAGAGGATGAATCCTGTGAAGTCACGCATCGCCCCGCCGGGGTTCCCTCACTCAGTTGCGAGCCAGAAAAGCACTGTCTCGCATCTTCCTTCGGCGGGTGATTTGCAACGATGATTTCAGCCTCTCTCCCGCCTCACCAGCGGTGAAGCCACAGGATCGATCATATAGCCACCATTAGCGCGCTCCGGGAGGAGTCGGTGAAGCGGCTGAACTGTCCGTTGCAAGTGCGCGCCGAGGGAGAGGCACGAGACAGCGAAGCGCTTTAAGGCTCGTGACCGAGCGAGGGAATCCCGGAGGGACGCGTGTACAAGACGGGCTGTTCAGGCACTTCAGCGACGGCTTTGGCGCGTCACGGAGAGTCCAGGTAATGGATAGTCGAGTCGAAATGAGGGGAGGACAGCACGAATGGGGTAAGCCTTCCAAGGGCGTGGGGGTTTGTTTCCAACCAGGGAAGGCTTACCCCATTCGTGATGTCCGCTTGGCAACCTGGAGCATTCACTTGCTCCACCACGCTAATGCGCGAAGAACCTTTTTTGTTTGTCGGTTTGCCTGGCCGATTCCACGTTCCCGTTCAACAAATTCGCCCCACGGGCGAATTTAGACCGAGCCAAAGGCGAGCCCGCAGGGTCAAAAGACCCCAAAGGGTGTTTTGATTCCATCGTGCCACCGGACTCAGGAGCACAAACTTCCGCCTTTCTCGAATTCCCTAGTGCGTGGCATTGACTCAATCGTGCCAGGCGCGCCAATCAAATCAATGGGTTACCTTCAATTTCACATTAAGAGGTGTTTATTGCTCAACACAAGTTGCTCTCTTAAGCTGATTTGGATAAGGACAAAGAGAAGTCCTGATCAAGGGCTAGCGCTATCACCGCTTCCAGAGATGGTTTTTTTTCGCCTAACGCGCGAAGTTCTGCGATGAGTCTTTCTTTTAATGAGTCGCAGGCAATATCCAGCATTTCTGCTCGTAGCAGCCACTCATGCGGGTATTGGGCGAGGGCGGAGTGCAGAGCGTCCTGTGTGCCCGGGCTGTCGCTTGCCTTGCCATCGCGGCGTAACTGGTCAACCCGCTCGTAACAGGCCATCAGCTCTTCGTCATGGTTTAATCTGATGGTCTCGGTGCGCGGCGTGGGCTTGTATAACTGCAATGCCGTGCGGTCGGCAACACCGCCGTGTACAGATTCGATGGTTGAGCCCACTGCCATGTCATAGTTACCCCAGGCAGGTTCAAACAATATGCGGCCCTGCAGGTCCTTTACCGTGCAATCGGTGAACGTCAGGATCAGGTTGCGATGGTCCTGGCGAAATACCTTTTCCAGAGTGCCCTCGACGGAGATGCCCGAGAGATACTCCAATCGCACCTGTTTACCTATGACAATATCGTGGGCTGCCAACTCATCGATCGTATATTCTGACAGGCAGCGGCTGAAGTCCTTGAGGTGGCCTATAGGGGAGCCGAAGCCCTCACTGTGATAGGCCGTGCCATGGCCGAATATTTCACTGCCGCGGTAGGCCAATTGGGTTGGCCCGTTAGTGCGTATGTATATGGCGTTGCCGACGGCATCACAGAGAACCTCGACGAACACTCCGCTCACCTGCATGCCACTGTCATAGGTGGCGGTGCATATACTTTCGGCCGCTATGGCAATGCGCAGCGATTCAGAGCCCCCGCGTTTAAAACACATGGACTCGGCGAATTCTTCCAGCACCTGGCTAAGGTGTTTGCAGCTCTTGGTGACGAATAACTGCGGCTGCTCTCGAGTGATGTCGTAAGGCGTGAGTATCGCATCTACGGTAAGAGGGAGTTTTGTCACCGCCTTATCGTCCAGGCAGTGGCGACTTTCACCCAGGGACGATAGCAGGCCAGCGCCAAAGATACGGTAGTTATCTGGCTCGCCCACCAGTCCGTATTCCACGGTCCACCAATGGAGACGGGTGAGGAGTGCGGCCTCGGAGGGCGGCAGGTCGCTATCGGCAAGTCGCTGAAGTTCGCTCTCGGCAGCAGCGATTTCGGCTTCCGTGCTTTCCGGGCACTCCTTAAGAATAGATAGCCTCCTTATCGCCTCGTACATCTCCACGTCCTCGCGAGTGGCGATGGCCTGCATGCCTACCTCGCCGAAGCGCTGCAGGAATTCGGCATAGTCGGTGTCCACGAGAAAGGGAGCATGCCCGGCAGATTCATGCACGATGTCGGGTGCCGGGGTGTAGAAGATATGATCTACACTGCGCATATCCAGCGCGATCACCAGTACCTTGAGGGCCTGAAATTCCATGAAGATCGCCGGGGGAATGAATCCGTCCACAACCACTGCACGCCACCCCAGTTTGGTCAGGCACTCGTTCATCTCTTCAATGGAAGGTATGTGGTCCAGGGCAATACCGGTTCGCGCGAGTCCATCAAGGTATACAGGGTGCGCGGTATCAGCCAATTGCCGCGTCAGATACTTCATTATAAAGCGCCACGCAGCTTGATCGCGCGCAGTATAGTCATCGTAGTTCTGGGTCTTGACGAAGGGGCGCAGATGCGCGGGGAGGCTGTCTATAATTTCATTTTGCGTCATGGCGTTTATTCCTACAGTGTACTGTCGGGTTGCTGCTCCGGCGCAGCGTCCTGGAAGGCCGCAAGTTGGTTACAATTGTGTACGACCCGCTCGATGTTGGGAAAAGCCTGCAGCGGTATATTGAAACGCCGGGCGTTATACACCTGCGGCACGAGACAGACATCTGCCATGCAGGGTTGTTCAGCAAAGCAGTAGCGCGAGTCGTTTTTGGATAGCACCTGCTCCGCGGCCTGGAAGCCCCGGTGCATCCAATGTTTATACCAGGCGATGATGTCGTCGCGCTGGGCATCGTGACGTTCTTTGAGGTAGTTGGTCACCGCAATATTACAAATAGGATGAATATCACAGGCAATAATGTTCACTACCGAGCGCACGCGTGCACGTTCGATTGGGTCCGCAGGCAATAGCTGTGGTTGGGGATGGGATTCCTCGAGCCACTCCAGTAGTGCTACTGACTGGCCCACCGTGTCGCCGCCGGGCAGTTCCATAGCGGGCACCAGGCCCTGGGGATTACGAGCCAGATATTCCTCACTCTTCTGCTCGCCTCGTAGCAGGTTTACCTCAACGTACTGATAATCCAACCCCTTGAGGTTCAGGGCGATACGCAGCCGATAGGCGGCTGAAGAACGGAAGTAAGAATAGAGTTTCACTAAATTCCTACCTGGGTGGATGGTACTGAGTCACGATCTGGTCAATCTTGCCAAAGATGGATTCGCCTTCGGTGCTGAGCATCTCTATTTCGATGCGATCGCCGAAGCTCATAAAGGGGGTGCTAGGGGTTCCATCAGCGATTGTTTCAAGGCAGCGAACTTCCGCCAGGCAGCAGGATCCGGCTTCGCTGCCAGCGTTGGATACGGTGCCGGAGCCGATGACGGTGCCAGTCATGAGTGAGCGGGCCTTGGCGCAGTGCGCGATCAGGGTTGGAAAATCAAAGGTCATATCCACCCCGGCGTTGGGCGCACCGATCAGGGTCCCGTTTAAAGTCGCATTTAAAGGCAGGTGTAACTTTGCGCCATCCCATGCTTCACCCAGTTCCTCTGGCGTTACCAGTACCGGTGTGAAGCTGGTCCATGGCTTGGATTGATAAAAGCCGAATTGCTTGCCCAGCTCCGCCGGGATCAGATTACGCAGGGAGACATCGTTCACCAGGCCAATCAGGCGAATGTGGTCACGGGCAAGGTCGGGGCTGACGCCAGCGGGCACATCGTCGGTGACCACAATCACCTCGGCTTCGAAATCAATGCCCCAGCCCTCGCTCTCTACCTCAATGTCATCGCAGGGCCCGATAAATGCATCAGACGCGCCCATGTAGATTAGTGGGTCACTCCAGAAGGAGTCTGGCAGCTCTGCGCCGCGAGCCTTGCGTACCAGTTCAACGTGGGTCACATAGGCACTGCCGTCGGCCCAGTGGTAAGCCCGGGGCAGGGGGGCCGCGCAGGCGCAGGGGTCAAAGTCAAAAGCACCTTCACACTTACCCTGATTGAGTTCGCTGTAGATCGTCTGGAGTGCAGGCTCGATATTGGACCAATCATCCAGGGCCGACTGCAGGGTGGGGGCCACACTCTCGGCGCTCACCGCGCGGCTAAGGTCGTGCGACACGACGATCAGTTTTCCGTCGCGACCGGATTTCAGGCTGGCCAGTTTCATAGGTTTTCTCCAGTGAATTCTTTTTCGTGTAACCACGCGGCATGGCGGGGCGCTTTCTTGGTCTGGCTCCACTCTTCCAGCATCGCCGGTGCGACCCGGTTTAACTCAGCCATTTCTGCATCCGAACAGGTATTGGCCACCAATTCGAGCCGGTGTCCATTGGGATCGCGAAAGTAAATCGATTGGAAGATGCCGTGGTTGGTGGGGCCGGTTACTTCCAGCCCCTCTGCCTCTACTGCCGCCTTGGCGGTAAGCAGGGCGTCCCAGTCCTCGAGTTCAAAGGCGATGTGCTGTACCCAGTCCGGGGTGTTGCTGTCGAAGCCCATGTCGGGGGAGGCGGGCAGTTCGAAAAATGCCAGTACGTTGCCCATACCCGCATCAAGGAAGACGTGCATATAGGGATCGGGTGCCTTGGTGGAAGGCACCTGGTCTTCCGCTATCGCCAGCACAAATCTCATCCCCAGCACGTGCTGGTAGAACTCCACTGTTTCTTTGGCATCCCTGCAACGGTAGGCCACGTGGTGTATGCGTTTGAGTTGCATCGGTATCTCTCAGGCGGCGTTTTCGTCAGTGCCGAGTGCACCGCGACGGAGTTGGTCCCGTTCCATTGATTCAAACAGGGCCTGAAAGTTGCCTTCACCGAAGCCCTCGTCGCGCTTGCGTTCGATAAACTCGAAGAAGATAGGGCCGATCAGCGTTTCAGAAAAGATCTGCAGCAATAGGCGGTTATCTCCCTCTTCGGTGGAGCCGTCCAACAGGATACCGCGAGACTTGAGTTCATCCACCGGCTCACCATGGCCCGGCAGCCGTTCAGCCAGCATATCGTAGTAGGATTCAGGCGGGGCGGTCATAAAGGGCACGCCACGCTCCTTGAGGCGATCCCAACATTCGAGCAGGTTGTCGCAGGAGAAAGCGATGTGCTGAATACCTTCACCGTTGTACTGCAGCAGGTACTCCTCGATCTGGCCCTCTCCGCCGGCCTGGCCTTCTTCATTCAGGGGTATACGTATCTTGCCGTCAGGCGCTGTCATGGCACGTGAGCGCAAACCGGTGTACTCACCCTTGATGTCGAAGTAGCGAATCTCGCGAAAATTGAACAGGTCTTCGTAATACTTTGCCCAGTAATCCATACGGCCGCGATAGACGTTATGGGTGAGGTGGTCGATGACTTCGAAACCGCAGCCTTCCGGCCTGTGTTCGACCCCGTCGAGATACTGGAAATCGATGTCGTAGATAGAGACGCCTTCTTCATAGCGATCGATGAGATACAGGATAGCTCCGCCAATGCCTTTGATGGCAGGGAGCTTGAGTTCCATGGGACCAGCGGGTACGTCGATTGGCTGGGCGCCTTGTTCGAGCGCACGTGCATAGGCAGCCTTGGCATCCTTTACCCGGAACGCCATGCCGCAGGCAGAGGGGCCGTGCTCCTCTGCGTAATAGTATGCCCAGGACTTGGGTTCGTAATTAATGATGAAGTTGATGTCGCCCTGACGCCACAGGTCCACGTCTTTGGAGCGGTGTGTCGCGACATGAGTAAAGCCCATCATTTCGAAAACTGGCTCCAGTACACCGCGTTCAGTGCTTGCGTATTCAACGAATTCGAAGCCGTCCAGCCCCATCGGGTTTTCAAAGAGATCTGCCATGCAAAGCCACCGTGTATTGTGTTTATGAACTCAGGAAGAAATTTTACAGGGAGCTGTTTGGAGGTATTCTTCTATATTTGCCTTGATATACACGTTTAAAGAAGAATATAGTCTATAAATATCAATAAATAGAAGAAATACACCATGAAGCTCGAGCGTCAGGAAAAAGAAATACTGAAAATACTGCAGCAGCACGGGCGTGCCTCTAACGTCGAATTGGCAGAGTCGGTGGGCCTGTCAGAGTCTCCCTGCTACAGAAGGGTTCGCGCTCTTGAGGACGCCGGCGTTATTGAGGGCTATGGGGCAAAGGTAAATCAACGAACAATCGGGTTGCAAGTTACGGCTTTTGTCCTGGTGACACTCGAGACCCAGGACGACCGGAAAGTGGCTAAGTTTCTAGCCGCGGTGGAAGCTGAGGAGTGCATCATAGAAGCTCACGCCATGAGTGGCTCACACGACTTTCTGTTGAAGACCGTAGCCCGAAACATGGATCACTTCTCTGAACTGGCGATGAACAGGATTCTCAAGATACCCGGCGTCAAGAATATTGAAACGAACTTCAGCTTGCGGGCGGTCAAGGAGAATACAGCTCTGCCTTTGTTATAGGGGGGGGAGCCGAGAGCAATGCCTTAAAAAAGGTTCTTCGCGGATTAGCGGGGAACAGCCAGAGAATGTTCCATCTTGAAATGCGGCCACTGTAATCGTGGTATACCCCCGGTAGATCGAACCCACTTTTGACGATCTTCCGGGGGTATACCACGATCACAGCGGCCTTCTTCCATTTCGACTCGACTATCCACTACCTGGACTCCCTGTGGTGTTCCAAGTCGGCTGGAGAGTGCCTGAAATCACCGTCTTATCACCTCGCCCCGCCGGGGTTCCCTCACTCAGTTGCGAGCCAGAAAAGCACTGTCTCGCATCTTCCTTCGGCGGGTGATTTGCAACGATGATTTCAGCCTCTCTCCCGCCTCACCAGCGGTGAAGCCACAGGATCGATCATATAGCCACCATTAGCGCGCTCTGGGAGGAGTCGGTGAAGCGGCTGAACTGTCCGTTGCAAGTGCGCGCCGAGGGAGAGGCACGAGACAGCGAAGCGCTTTAAGGCTCGTGACCGAGCGAGGGAATCCCGCAGGGACGCGTGTACAAGACGGGCTGTTCAGGCACTTCAGCGACGGCTTTGGGGCGTCACGGAGAGTCCAGGTAATGGATAGTCGAGTCGAAATGAGGGGAGGACAGCACGAATGGGGTAAGCCTTCCAAGGGCGTGGGGGTTTGTTTCCAACCTGGAAGGCTTACCCCATTCGTGGTGTCCGCTTAGCAACCTGGTGTATTCACTTGCTCCACCCCGCTAATGCGCGAAGAACCTTAAAAAATTGGAGTGAGTTCAACTTCATCAATGCTGTGTACGCAGCTATCCCGAAAGGATGAGCTTTCCAACTCTCTCAGAAATGATGCCGTACAAACCTTGTGCGACCTTTTTCCCGACCTGTATCAACACCTTGGCGATGTCGTATTGGATTCCAGGGTGCAGGTAATGCCCACCACTTACTATACCTTGGAGAGCCAGGACGTTCCCGGTGTCGTCGTCATTGGTGATTCGTTCCAGAGCGTTAGCCCTGCAACGGGCTCTGGCTTGACCAAGGTATTGACTGATGTGAAAACCTTGAGTGAAACCTATATACCACGATGGATACATCAGCAAAGTATCAGTGCAAAAGACATCACCGCTTTCTATAAAAATGCAGAAAAAGCGGCAGCTGACAGGCGTTCACTGAAGTCCTGGTTCTATGCCGATTACGGTGCATTGAAGAAGATGTCGATCACCGGCAGGGTTCTTCGATTTATTCTTCTTGCCCTTCGTCATGGGGTCCGTCCCGGCTAGTACCTGCTTCGCAGGTATTACACTTAAAACATATACGAAAATTGCCGGAAAAGAAGTCATGTGATCTATCGCAACTTTAAATCTTGAGCTGTCCCGCCAGGCGGATACCCATTTCTGGGCAAATGTGAATTACGTGACGCTCAGCTTGACGGGCTAAAGCGGTAGCAGGACAACCTCGGAGTAGAGTTTGTCTATGTCTTTTTCCTGGCATTCCAGCGACTTGTAAAAGCCGCGCTGGGTAAAACGCACGCCACGTACTTTGGAGGTTGCTTTAAAGTTGTTTGTCTCCAGGGCCATCGCCAGTGTGCCTTGTCTTCGCATAACTTTTAGCTTCACCCGCTCCAGGTTCTGTAAAAGAATATCCCAGTCACTGCAATACAGTATTTCTGAGTAGAAGAAGTTTAAGGGGAGTGGCAGCCACTTATTCAGTTTCCCGGTGCGTAATCGACGTTTAATGACAAGGTAGCAATAGTCGGGGGCACTGCCCAAAACTACATGGAGGCAGTCCGGAAGAGAGTGATCCCTGAAGATGGACCGATGCTCATCCCTCAATATACTAGCTATCGAATCCGTGTCGAATGTGATGGCGAGTGCGGGACTGAAAAGCGAGCCGCTGTTAACCAGTGGCGGCAAAAGTAACCTTGGCGCATTTCTCTCAGAAAAACCCAGGGTCTTGAGAACCTTGGATGTTACCGGGGCCGGGGTGAGGGCCGTATAGGTGATGGAGTCATCCTCAACGGCTTTCGCCGCGAGAGCCACGCTCAACCATCGATACTCAGGGCGCACGTACCATGAGGTCAGATTGGCAGTCATTGCCTGTTTGCCGCGAATACTGCGGTTCGCGTAGATGACGCCAATAAATCCGACAATTAAATCCCCATCAACTGCGACGAACCCGAAATTTGGCTTGTCACTTAGCCAGGGGTAGTCAAAAATTTTGCACCAGTCGTTTCCTGCAACCCTGCTATCGCTGAAACCTGCCTGTAGAAGTTGAATAATGGTTTCAATATCACTGCGCTTGGCGGGCCTGACCAGTTGCTGTGCCCCTGAATTGGCGCTTTGCGCCTTGTTGAGAGGAGGTTGTGTGCCGCCGCGATCCGGGCTGGTCACTAGATCCTGGGCAAGGAAGTTAGCCAGATCATCGAGATTTTGCGCATTGTAAAAGGCTTCAAACGGTAATTTGCAGCCAAGTTGATGCTCTATCTCAACAGTGATACTGACAATCTGTAGTGAGTCCATTCCAATTTCGTGGAGATTCTCAGAGCCACCAATCGAATCCAGCCCGAGAAAATCCTTGAATATTTGCTGCAAATTTATGCGCAGCTCGCCTAGTGATTTTGGTTTAGCCGACTTGCGCAGTGTGGCAGGGCCAGGCGCGGATGACGGGCGTATTGCGCTGTGGTTCGCTATTTCCTCCAGGCAGTCCGGGTTTTGCAAGGCATCACGGTTGCGAACGGTGCGGCCATTCAATGCGTCACGCACGGCAGCTTCGGAGATCTTGCCGCTATGAGTTTTTGGCAGGGCTTTTACGTCTGCGATACAGGCAGGTAACAGAGCCGCAGAGGCATTCCTGGTGATGGCCGCGCGAATTTTTTTGACCAGGGCACTATCCAGTTCGAAGCCAGCAGCCGGAACGACAACGAGCACCATTCGACTACCCCCTGCCTCGTTCTCAGCGAGCTGTTCGACGACGAGCGCCTCATCCAACTCCTCCAGGCCTTCAAGAATATGGTAAATCTCCGCTGGCCCAATGCGAATACCGTTAATGTTGAGCACGCCGTCCGACCTGCCGTGCATACGTGCACCACCGGACCCGGTGATTTCGATGAGGTCGCCATGAGTCCACATACCCGGATTCTGGCTGAAATAAGCGCGATGAAATTTTTCCCCGCTGCTGTCCCCAAAAAACTCCAAAGGGCGTGAAGGAAATGGGTTTACGCAGACCAGCTCGCCAATCGAACTCTCCTCTGCATCCTGAGGCGGCAGCGATCGCACATCAAGCCCCAGGCTTCGACACTGTGCCTCTCCCCGGTAGACCGGGAGGTTTGGATTGCCCAATACGAAACAACCAATGATGTCTGTGCCGCCAGAGATTGATTGCAAGGGAACGTTTTTAACGTTCTGTGCGACCCAGTCATATTGGCCGGGATATAGAATTGAGCCGGTTGAGAGAATAGACCTCAGCGAATTGAGGTCATATTCGTTCTTCGGTACATGGCCAAGCTTCTCGCCTAGCTTGAGGTAGGAAGGGCTTGTGCCAAAAACAGTGACACGCTCATCAGAGACAATGCGCCAGAGGGTGCTCGCGTCCTCAATCGGGCCATCGTAAACGACCAGTTCCGTATTTGATGCCAGGGCCGTCAACTGCCAGTTCCACATCATCCACGCGCATGTGGTGTTGTAGAAAAGCTTATCGCCAGATTGTAGGTCGCAATGCAGTCGATGTTCCTTGAGGTGCTCAATCAATGTTCCACCAGCACCATGCACTATGCACTTTGGAGGGCCGGTAGTGCCGGATGAGAATAAGATGAACAGCGGGTGGTTAAACGGAAATCTCTGCCATGTGGTGTCTTCGCGCCCTTCGTAGAGGCGTAGTACTTCTGTAAGTCTGTGCGGTTTCAGGGGCAGTGCCTCTGGTGCTTCCCCATCGTCCAGCAAAACGATGCTTTTAAGGTCTGGCAACTTTTGCGCCACTTCCACAAACCTGTCAGCGACTGAAACGCCAGTGTCATAAGGCTCGGCGGCCACGTGACCGACCAATACCGATGGCTGGAGAGCTGTGAACCGTGACAATATTGCGAAAGCACCCATATTGGGAGAGCAACTGGCAAATACAGCGCCAATTTTTGCTGTCGCAAGCGCAATTACGATTGCATCGCTATTGTTGCGTGCAATGACCGCAACGCGGTCCCCTGGTTTGACTCCGGCGTCGATCAGAAAAGCACTTAACCGCAATACCTTGCTTCGGAGCTCAGACCTGGTGAGACACTCTCGTCGGCCATCAAGGTGACAGGCAGTTACCGCGAGGAGATCATCCTGTTCATTAGCGCCAAGTAATACTTCGGCATAATTGAGGCTCACGCCGGGGAAAAACTCAGCTGCTTCACAGGAACTATCTGTACAGACCGGGTCTAGTTCGCCCTCGTAGGCGATCGAGGACCAGCGCATGAACAGACGCCAGAACTGGCTATACTCCCGGGCACAGAAGTCTTCAAATGCCACATACCCCGAGAACGCCTGACCGATTTCCCGCTCGCAAAAGCCGATGAAGTCAGTCATCTGTGACTGAGAGACAAAGCTATCGCTAGGCCAGAAAATATGGCGCGGCGCTTTCTCTGTGGTGTGCTTCATGTCGGCTGACTTTTGGAAGGAGTCTTTGGAGAGTATAGCAGCGTTTTTTACGATTTTGTCTTTCGGAGTCGACAGTATGTGACCAGGTTCACTAAGCGCCGATTGCCCTACCGGGTGCCTTGATGCCGCCTTGGTCCAGCATGGCTGACACGTCCAGGGTTTCGTGTAGCTGCTGCCCAGCCTGGCAGGACAGCGCTGAATCTATAATTCGTCGGGAACCTTGTACAACTGCTGATAGCGGCGAAAAAGCGCACGCTCCTCGCTGCGCTTTGCATCCACTGCATACTCGTGCTTACCAAATTGCCCCTTGGGTTTGCCCGCCAGGTAAGCCAGCATCTTCGTTCTGGCCTCGTCGCTTACCGTCATATCAAAGTGATCGTATATCCGTTCGATACAGGCCATGGGGTCGTCCATCAGGTCCTGGTAGCGGGAATCGACAATATTTGCTGCCGGTACTGTGCCCGATGCTCTCTGCTCAATAACATGCTCCAGCCTTTGCGCAGTTGCCTCGCCCATGATGATGTTTTCGAACAGCTCCGCATTAAACGGCTGGTCGCTGCGCATGCTGTAGAGGGTGCCTATCAGGCTGGTGGTGGAGGCCATGCACTTGATCGGGTCGCGGTGCGTCTGCACGATGCGGGCATCCGGGTAGACGGCCAGCAGCGTTTCCAGGTGCACCTGGTGCTCCGGCGCCTTAAGCAACCAGCGTACTCGCGGGTTTTTCCACTGCAGAATTTGCAGGATACTCTTGTGGTATTGGTACACAGGCAGATAGTCCGCCTTCGCGCACCACATGCTGTAGCTGGGCGTCTGGTGCAGGGCGGCTATCTGGTCGCTGATGAAGGTGCCCACCATCAACTGACCGCACTCGGAGGGAATAGTGCCGCCCATTTCGTGCATGCTGGCGAAGGTGGGTGCCACGCGGCTCCACTGCGTTGCCAACTGGTGGGCCACGGGTATTCGCGGATCGGTTTCGTAGGTTGCCTGTTCCGGAGGCGGGCAGGGCATCATGGCCTCCCAGGTAAGGGGAACGCCCGCGTCCGGATCCTGCGCCAGCAACTCGAACAGAATGGAAGTGCCGGAGCGGGGCAGCCCGGTGATGACCATGGGCGCTTCGATTTCCTGCTCAAGAATTTCCGGGTTTGCGCTGAGCGTCGCCGTGACCTGCAGTCGTGTGCTGAGCCAGAGAATAATGTCATTTCGCGCCATCAGGCGGCCCATCAGGGTCAGCTGTGCCTCCTCCTCCAGCGCCTTCACCAGAACGGAAAAGGGTTCACGCCACGCATCATCGCCGAAATCAGTCAAACCGGTCGTCTGGCGCGCGTGGGCGATCAGGGATGCTTCATCCAGTGGTACGACGGCCTGAAGGTTAAAGTAGCCGCCCTCCTGATTGACTGTTTGCAGCCATAGTGGCTGTTCGGGAGCGGTCCAGGTCGGTGTATCAGTCTTGCTCATTCTCATGTCCTGGTCTACGTAGGGTTTTTCTCGAGGGCGTTGCGCGGTGGCCCACCCGGCTAATAGGGAAAGCGCTTGAAGACGCCTCGCCTCCGTGCCTGCAACTGTTGCCTGCGTTGTTCAGGTGACAGGGTTTTTGCTTCGCTTCCCAGCACAGACTGCAGTTCAGTGGTCTTGACCTGGGTGCACTCTGGTTTGGGGTAATGGTCTGCGTTTAGCCAGCGCAGTGCAATATAGCCTTCATGGTGTCCCGAGGGGTCCAGCCAGTTAGGAACGCCTGGATCGTTGTGGGCAACCACAACGATGAGCTCGCCGTTGTCCTCGAGCTGGGCATGGTGGCAATTTGTGCTACACAAACGGTAGCGGTAGTCCATTGACTCCCACCAGTAATTGCCAAACTCCACAGCCCAGTAACTGGCATTGGGCGGCGTCACGCGCACGACCAGTACTTCATCTTCCGGGACCTGCCAGAAGCAGATCAGCGGTTCACCGCCGGGAGTCGCGTCTATGGGGTTGTCGTCCAGCTGTCGGTAGGAGACGAAGTCATTCGGGCGGGCTTTCCACTGGTCCAGCATGTTTGCCCAGTAAAATGTGGACTCCCTGATCCACGCGGCGGTATCGGCCAGCCCTCGCTGAAGACGTTGCGGCGTTAAGACCGGGTCGTGGGGTACCTCGCTGAGGCAATCGATGCGCGCGGCCATCGGCTCTTCAGTTTCCCAGTCAGCGAAGAACTGCCGAAAAGTGATACGCCAGGCGCCAGGTGTGGTTTTTATAAAATTGCCCGGTTGCTCCTTGGGTCCGACGAACAGCTCGAAAGAACCATCTTCCTCCGTCTCTATCTCGCTATCGATCAGGTTGCCCACCACGCGGCCACCCCAGGGTGTATTGCCATCTTCCAGGACCGTGACCGCAAAATAGCGGGCGGTCCCGCGATTGCCCGAAATACGATAGGTGTGCTCGCCATTGATGGGGGCACCCACGTACAGTGCGTCTGTATTGTCGCCGCCCTGCTTGCGCAGCGGGTCGAAGTAGTGAAGGAGTTCCGGGAACTCGGGATCAGTATTTTCCAGCTGAAATTGTAGACCCAGGGAGATATTCCTGGCCAACAGCCTGAACCCTTTAGCGCGGTCTATGTCCCTGCTTGGCGCGCCTTCCTTGAATACCAGTTCGCCAGCTGCTTTCAGCTCATCGCAGAAGTGGTCCCAACTCGCCTTGAGTGATTCGTCCTTAGGGTTATCACCAAACATTCTTTGTCGTCACCTTGCCGGTTGTTATTGCTCGCCGCTATACGGCTCACCTTGTGCGCCAGGGGATGGCACATCATCTTCCAGAATCAGTCTAGCAATGACAGATCGACTGTCGCCAGCCTGTTTAGTGGTGCTGGAGCTGACGGAGGCGTGGCTGCGCTTGCTACTGCCCCGACAGCCTTTTGCCAAATGAAATAGCATAAGCCGTTGAGCGCATTTGCAGAAAGGGGTCGGCGCTGGGGCTGAAGCCCTTAGACAGCACCGTGGGATCAAAATTGATTACCGTGCAGTCGTCACCGCCGGCCGCCTCGAGGTAAACAGTAGCCATTGTTACTTTGCTGCGCTCTGGCGGCCATTGCACGGAGGGGTCGACGTCATCGTCCGCTGACTCGCCGATAATGGCCTGCAGTGTAAAACTGACTTCTCCCTGCTTGAGTTGCGTGGCTAGTGTTTCTTCCAGAAAAGCCGGTGCTTTCTCTGATGCCTGTTCAGCATCAAGGCTCTCTACGCCAAGGGCAGGCACCAGTTGCCAGCGGAATTTCGTCTGCTCGGCCCCGTCCTCCTGATAGTAGAACGTGTGCAGGCCAAAGTACTCCGTGTTGGCGTAGGACGCCGCCGTTTTTACCTGTTGCTGCCATGCCGCATTGGCCCAGGTGCTGGGGTGGGCCTTGATATAGGCCGCTGTTTTTGCCGGGTCGCGTTGCCCGTTTTCGTCCGGCAGCAGGGTAGACAGGAAGCCGAAGAAAATCTCCGGCGTTTTGCCCGCCAACACCGGGAAATTGTTGCCGGCCAGTGTGTGGTAACTGCCGTCGGGCAAGGCCACGCGCATGCCCATGCCCCGGGTCCCCGGCACGCGTTCATCGGCCTGCGGATTACCCCCGCCGATTGAAAAGCGCAGGCTTACGGGCAGTGCCCCTGAGGATAATAGCGGCGCTCCGGCAAATGTCTCGCTCTGGCTGGGTACCAGGCGACCGCTGGCGCAAACTCCCCGTGCATGTGCCTTGCGGTGCCCGGGCTGCGGCCCACTCAGTGTCTCGAACAGGGTCACCAGGTCATTCGCCTGAACGCTTTCGGGGGCTGATTCAGCGAGTGTAGGGACGCTGAGACTGGCGACGCCCAGTGCGATCATGAGTGCGGAGGTCTTCATAAGTGGCTCACGGTAGCGGACACATCGGTCCGGTGGCGGGCGGCGTTCCTTGCCGGCCTGGGGCTTAATGCCATGGTGCCGCTACCCCGGCAAAACCTCAAGCTCTTCTCTGTGCCTGAAGGTGGTTGAAAGTAGATTGCAAAGTCATTCCTGCCGAGCTTGAAGTCCGGGGTACACCCTCGGCCGAGAATGGCCTTAAATCGAGTCCAATATGAGGCGCTTCAAGCTGCAGCCGCTGTAGCAGTGCGGCCAGGTGCACGGTTTCAAAATAATCGCCACAGACCAGGGTGAAATCCCTTTCGCTTTTGCAGGGTCGACTTGTCTCGGCCGAGGCTTTGACGAATTTGGGCCAGCGCGGGTGTCAGTTCCAAATACCAGGCCTGGGCCCTTGGCGTGGGCTCCATACCCTGTCGACTGCGAATGAACAGGGGGTCTTTTAATGTCAGTTAAGAGCTGCAGCGCAGCGCTCATCGCTGGCTGGCTCAGCCCCAGTTGGACGCCTGCCTGTGATAACTGCCCCGTTTCGATAATGGCTTCAAAGACGGTTAGCAGGTTCAGATCGATACCTTTGAGATTCAGCTTCGTTTTCATAATATCCACTTTGTGGATTAAATATATATTTTATATCAATTTTACTTATGTATAAAGTTGGCCTAGATTCTCTCGACTCTTTAATCGCTGCTTGCAGTGCACTAACCGTCGGAGTGGGAATCAAATGAAACGATTTTATGGACTTAATCGGCAGATGGTCGAACAGTTTGCGCCCTGGCCGGGTCGTCGCCCGCTGTTGCCCTCGTTGTCAGAGAAAGCGCAGGTCGCGTTAATGTGCCGGATGCTGTTCAAGGAAGGCTGGAACGAACATATAGCTGGCCACATTACCTACCGCCTGGGGAGACGGTCACATACTGACTAACCCCTGGGAGTTGAGTTGGGACGAGGTGACCGCCAGCGATATTGTCACTGTGGACGATGAGGGCCAGATTATCGACAGCGATTGGAACGTCACGCCGGCAATCGGTCTGCACCTCCAGCTACACGCGCTGAGGCCCGATGCGCATGTGGTTATTCACAACCATGCACACTGGAGTGGTATCTGGGCAAACTTGCAAAAGGTGCCGCCTGTATATGACCAGGCGGGTTCTTATTGTGGCTCTCATTTACCGCTTTACAACGAATATGCCGGTACGTTCGAGGACGAAGCAACCAGCCTTTCGGCGGCAGAGGCCCTCGGTGACGCTCGCTGGGCACTTCTGGCTAATCATGGTTCCCTGGTGGTGGCCCGGGACCTTCGTCAGGCCCATCTGCGGGCAATTACCCTGGAGTGGCGCAGTAAGCGTGCCTATGAGGTGCTGGTTGCAGGCGGCGCAACCCCGCTGGCGGATGAAGAGGTCGAGAAGCTCACGATTGCTGACGAAAATGGCTTCCCCTTTTGCTGGGAGGCGATGGCAAGACGTGAACTCCGGGAAGACCCATCAATCTTGGATTAAATCGATCGGTATCGAGGATTAAACATGTCTCTGAAAATTACCCCCCTGAACAATGTTGGCGCAGAAGTCTCCGGTTTTGATATATGCAAGCCGATGAGTGACCCACTGAAGGCCGAACTGAAGGCTTTGTGGTATGAACACGGGATCCTGCTGTTTCGCAATCAGGATATCGATGCTGAAAAGCAGATCGAGTTCAGCCGTATCTTTGGACCGCTGGAA
This sequence comes from uncultured Gammaproteobacteria bacterium, assembly GCA_963845135.1. Lineage (GTDB taxonomy): Bacteria > Pseudomonadota > Gammaproteobacteria > Pseudomonadales > Halieaceae > Halioglobus. The sequence continues at coordinate 19,828 of CAWJQW010000004.1, forward strand.
TTACATCCCCTCAAGGCCACTACTTCAGAAGCGAACCCGGAATTGTTTGTATTGGAGAATGGCAGTGAGAAGGACAAATTCTTCACCGCTACCTACCACGGCGAGGAGATAGTCGGGCGTCTGGACTGGCACATTGACCTGCACTATACCGGTCGTCCCAATCATGGTGCACTGCTGCGAGCAGTTGAACTCCCTTCATCCGATGGTCTCACCGGGTTCGGCGACCTGGTCAAGGCCTATGAAGCACTGGATGTTGAGACAAAAGCGTTGTTGGAAAAGATCGAGATTGCCTACAGTTTTTCCATGCAGAGAAAACATATGCGTTACGTCAACCTGGAGGGTTACGAGCCAGGTCCTGATAGCCCGAAAAAACCCTCCGATATGAACTACCCGGATTTTTCGGATGCGGTCTATCCGGGTGCCGTTACGCACCCCGTAACTGGCGCCAAAGTGCTGGGCGTTGTTGAGCAGTTTCTGGATCGGGTTATCACACCGCAGAAAGCGGGCTTATCGAATGACGAGGCCATCGAGTTGCTGGAGCGACTGGTTGCCCATACCCGCAAGCCGGAGTTTCATTATTTTCACGAGTGGCGCGAAGGGGACATGGTGTTATGGGATAACTGGCGTGCCATGCACTGCACGACCGGAACGAAGCCCGGGGTAAGGCGTGTGATCAACCGCACCACGATTGAGGGCGGCGTTAGTCTGGGTAGAACCTTGTGAAGTGGGGTAGCCCCGCGGTACGCCGTTGAATAACCACTGCAACAGACTAATTATTTAAAATACTACACAGCAGGGAAGCCAGCGTGAACAAGCTAGACCTAAGCAATACCGACGACCGCATATTTGGCCGGATGCTGGCGCGTCAGGCCGCGGAGGCTGGTGCAACCGAGTTTCTGATCAACGATGATCAACGCATTAGTTTTGCTGAGGCCGAAGAGCTTACCAATGCCTTGGCTGGCGGTTTGCAGGCGCTGGGAGTTGCACGCGGCGACCGTGTTGCCCTTTACATGGGCAATCGCCCGGAGATGGTACTACTGGCACTTGCAGTTAATAAGCTCGGGGCAATATGGACGCCGATCAATACGGACTATAAGGGTGAGTGGTTACTGGATACCCTGCAGCGCTGTCGTTGCAAACTACTGGTCACCGATGAAACCTTTCAGGGTCGCATCACCGACATTCAGGAAGACCTGGGCCTGGAGAAACTGATGCTGGTGGCAGACGCCAGCGTGAGTCAGCTTGCGGGTGAGGTTAGCTACTATGCGGACCTGATTAATCACGCGCCGCTGAGTCCTGGTTACAGTGGTATGGATTACGGGTATACCTGCGCGATCCTATGGACTTCAGGCACTACGGGTAAATCCAAAGGGGTGATGCAGAGCTACAATAACTGGGTCAGGGCCATCGTGCAGGGCGCGAGCAGGCAGTATAGTTCGCAGCCTGGTGATGTGATTTATTGTGTTCTGCCATTGTTTAATTCAGCGGCCTGGATTACCAGCATCTTTCGCTCGCTCATCGAGGGCATTCCCTGTGTCATCGAGAACAAGTTTTCTGTCTCCGGTTTTTGGGCACGGGTCAAGCATTTTGGCGCAACCCAAACGTTTGCTATCGGCGCGATGGGGGCGTTTCTAATGAATAGCCCAGAGCGTGACGATGATGCGAGAACGAGCTTGCGCGAGGCGCAAATCGTGCCCATGCCGCCGCACCAGTGGCAGGCATTTGAGCAACGCTTCGGCCTCAGGTTATTGCGCGGTGGTCTGGGGATGAGTGAATGTCTGCAGATACTGCGGCAAATCGATGCACGTGACGATGTGCCGGTATACGCGTTGGGGTTTGCCCCGGACGAAGCGGAAGTTGGCCTTTTTGACGACAATGGCCAACCCGTTGCCGAGGGTGAGAGTGGGGAGATCTGTATCAAGCCGCGCGTTGCACACGTCCTCTTCAATGGTTATTTCGATAACCCGGAAGCTACGGCTGCGAGTTATCGCGGTGAATGGTTCCAAACAGGTGATATGGGCCGGAAAGATCCCGCCACGGGTGCGTATTTCTTTATGGACAGGAAAAAGGATGCCGTACGCTTCGCGGGTCGCAATATTTCAACGCTGGAGGTAGAGAGCGTCGTTCGCCAGCACCCGGATGTGCAGGACGTGGCGGCTTATGGCATACCCTCCAGCGAGGTCGAGAGCGAAGATGAGCTGATGATCCGCGTGGTTTTAAAACCGCAGGCTGTACTCACCCATGAGGCGCTATGCACCTTTATAAACGAAAATGCTCCACATTATTTTGTGCCGCGCTATCTGCTGTTCGTTGACGGACTGCCCTATACACCGACCAATAAGGTAAAAAAGTTTGTACTTCGTGATGCGGGTGTTAGCGAGCAGGCCTGGGATCTGAAAAAGTCAGGTTACCGCGTTCAGCGGTAGCGCTGTCAGCTAACTCGCTTTCAGTGCAGCAATAGCCTCCGCCGCGGCGGCATCCTGCGCCGGGTCTTTGGGCATGGGGAAGGTGACCCTGCGCGAAAGCCCGGCGAAGCGCTCGCGGTAAATGGCCGCTATCTCTGTCGTAGGTGCCTCTGGGTACAAATTTTTCCAGCATCTCATCGGTCACGATGTTTGGCATCTCCTCCCAGGATCCGCTGCGGGTCATGTCCAGGAGTTGCTGGCCCTTTTCCTGCCAGCCGAACAGTTCCAGGCTGGGCCAGTAGGCCGGTGTTGAGTACAGGAAGCCCAGCAGCTGGCGCTGCTTTTCCCATTCTTTGGCGACAGTGGCTTCGTCCGGCGCCGGTTGCGGTCAGCGGCCCCAGCAGCAGTCGAAAGTCCTCCCCGGAACGCTGTGCCTTGTCGAAACCTTGTTGCAGGCGCGGCAGGCACACATCGCGAATGTACTCCGGCGGTGTATTGGTGGGGTGGGTAATCATGCCGTCCGCGATGCGGCCGACCATGCGGGTCATGTCCGGGCCAACCGCGCCGCACAGGACGGGTATGTCAGGGTGATCAATTGGCCCGGGATTGAAGAAGGGCTGCAAGCGGGTGAACTGGTAATGCTCCCCCTCAAAACAGAGTCGCTCCCCGGTCTGGAAACTGTGGAAGATCGCCTTGAGTGACTGCACGTACTCGCGCAACTGCGAGACCGGTTTGTCCCAGCGCGCCGAGTAGCGCTGCTCAATATTCTGCTTTATTTGTGTGCCCAGGCCCAGCTCAAAACGCCCGCCAGACATTTTCTGCAGGTCCCAGCTGGCAATTGCGACGGTCATTGGGCTGCGCGGGAAGGCCACCAGTACACCGGTGCCCACCAGCAATGATGAGGTGGCATTGAGCGCCAGCGCGGCCAGTAGTTGCCCATCGTGAATGGCATCGGGGACTTGCAGGCCGTCGAAGCCCATGGCTTCGGCGCGCGCAGCATGCGCGCCAATCTCACCGGGGCCCATATCCTCGGGGGTGGCGGCGAACACTTCGAACATGACTTGACTCCTCGCAAAATAGACAGCTAAACTGATAGTAAGTTTAGCTTATATAGTGGTTATTGCAATGAGTGGTTTCCCGAAACACGAACTGGGCCAGACACTGATGATGGCCCTTGGCGATTTCCAGCAGCGGCTCGACGCGGACCTGGCCAGGCGCGGGGTGTCCGGCATTCCGTCGCGCCATCGTCGGGTGTTTATGCACCTTAAGCGCAACGGCGCCAGTCGCAGTGCGGACCTGGCACAAAGAATCGGCGTAACGCCGCAGTCAATGATGAAGACGGTACACGAGCTGGAAGAACTGGGTTTGGTAACGCGCTCGGCGGACCCGGCGGATTCACGGGCGAAGCTGGTTGCCTTCACAGCAAAGGGGCAGAAACTGATCGATGAATTGACGCGGTCTACAGAAACGGTATGGGATCAGTACGCGGCGATGCTGGATGAGCAAGCACTGTCGGGCGCCATGCAACTGCTGTCACGCCTGCCGGCGCTTGCAGGGGAGGAAGCAGCATGAGCCGGCGTAAAACAGCATTTATCACCGGGGCCAGTCGCGGGATTGGTGCAGAGTCGGCGGTTGCCCTGGCGCGCTGTGGTTACGACGTGGCCATCACCGCGCGCACGGCCGTTGAAGGTGAGGCACATGACCACGTGGGTAAGTTGTCGGCCCTGCCAGGCAGCCTCTCCCTCACTGCTGATGCGATTCAACGGGAAGGGGGCAGGGCGCTGTCGCTGCAGGCAGATATTCTGGACGAAGCCGCGATGCGCGAAGCAGCTGAAGCGGCACTGGCCGAGTTTGGCACCATTGACCTGCTTTTTAACAACGCCGTTTACCAGGGCGATGGCAATCTGGCCAACGTGCTGGATGTGCAGCGTGGACAGATTGAATCCATCATGCAGGGCAACTTTTACACGCCACTGGCGTTGGTTCGGTCATTGCTGCCGGCCATGCTGGAGCAGGGCGGGGGGACCATTATCAACATGGTGTCTTACACTGCGTTTCATAATCCGCCGGCACCGGCTGACAAGGGCGGCTGGAGTTTTGCCTATCCTGCTTCCAAGGCGGCGCTGGCGCGAATGGCGGGCTCTTTGCGGGTTGAGCATGCAGGCAGTGGCCTGCGTTGCTTCAACCTTGAGCCCGGCACCGTGTTGACCGAGGTGATGAAAACCGCAGGGATCACCGAAGAAGTGCTGAAGCGTTATCGCCCTTGCACCCCTGCTGCCATCGCCGCGGTGGTGGCCTGGCTCGCGGACAATGAGCCGCACGCGGACTGGGGCGCTGATGAGCTATTGCGCGGGCCATTTATTGCCAAACAGCTGGCCGCCCTGGACCTGCCCTCTTTTATGGAGAAAGAAAATGAATAAGGTACTTCTGGACAAGCGAGAGGGCTTCGCCATTGTCACTCTCAACAGGCCTGATGACATGAACGCGCTGTCGCGCGAGCTGCGCCAGGATTTTGTCGCAGTGTTTGATGAATGCAGCGCCGACGAGTCGATCAGGGTCGTTATCGTTACCGGTAATGGTCGTGCGTTCTGTGCCGGCATGGATCTCAAGGAGCTGGCCAGCAGCAGTGAGCAGGACTCGTCCACCGAGACAGACAACGCGGTTGCCAGGGCGATGGAACGTTTTGAGGGCCCGATCATTGGTGCCATTAACGGGCACGCCATTACCGGCGGTTTCGAAATGGCGCTGGCCTGCGACGTGCTCATTGCCTCGGAGCATGCGCGTTTTGCCGATACCCATGCGCGCGTTGGCATGCTGCCCGGCTGGGGCCTTAGCCAGAAACTGCCGCGCATGATCGGAATGTCACGCGCCAAGGAGATCTGCTTTACCGGTGCGCCGGTATTTGCAGCGCAGGCCTATGAATGGGGCCTGGTGAACCACGTTGTCGCTGCGGATGAGTTGCTACCGCGGGCGATTGAAATGGCCGAAAACATGTGCGCCTGCGTGCCCCACGTGCTCAGGCAATACAAACCACTGATCGAACAGGGCTACAGCATGCCTTACCATGAAGCGCTGGCCTGGGAAGAGGAACGCGCAATTGAATCGGCAAGGCAGGCGTCTGCAGCCATGATCGCCGAGCGGCGCGATTCGGTGCTGGAGCGGGGCCGGAGCGAAAAACATGAGCGCTAGGGTTGCGCTGGTGATGGGTGGTGGTGCCGGTACCGGCAGGGCCACGGCGCTCGCCTTCGCCAGAAGTGGCGCCCAGGTGGTCGTGGCCGACATCAAGGCAGACAAGGCCGAGCAGACCCGCGAGCTGATCGAGGAGGCGGGCGGCAAGGCCGTCGCGGTGGCAGCCAATATGGGCCTCGCTGATGACATAGCGCGGGTGATGGAGACCTGCCAAAGCGCCTTCGGTGGCCTGCACCAGGTGTCCAACAACGCCGCCCAGGCCGCGCCTAATAAGCCCGTGACCGAACTCAGTGAAGCAGATTGGGATCGCTGTATGGGCATTACGCTGAAAGGTGTCTGGCTGTGCATGAAGTACCAGTTACCGCTGATCGAAGCGTCTGGCGGTGGCGCCATCGTGAATATCGCCTCGGTCTCAGGCATACGCGGAGAAGTGCTGCAGTCGGCTTACGCAGCGGCAAAGGGTGGTGTGATTACCCTGACCAAGGCTGTGGCCGCAGAATATGCGCGGCGTGGCGTGCGGGTTAACACCGTCTGCCCGGGTGGTATAGACACCGACGGCATGCGTTTCTACCTCAAATCCATGCCGGAGATGCGTGAAAAGACCTTGAATGCGCATGCCATGGGGCGCCTTGCCAAACCCGAGGAAATCGCCGACGCGGTGGTCTATTTGTGCTCGGATCAAGCCTCTTTCATTACCGGTCATGACCTGGTCGTGGATGGTGGGGTGCTGGTGCGTTCCAACGTGGTAGAGCTGTAGACGAATGTATTTCGATTTCGATTATTACTGGCGCGTGTTGCGTCACGTCTGGTCCCTCAAGACCTGGCCGGGTCGCCGACGTATGTTGTTCCGCCTGCTGGTGTTGGTGCCGTTGCTGACGGTGTTCCACGCATTTTGCTTTTTGCTGGATTACCTGTTGTTTCCCGCGACTCTGGCGTCAGCAGGTCATCAAACCGGTGTTTATTGTTGGTCATGCGCGCAGCGGTTCCACGCTCTGTCACCGGCTGCTGGCGGCGGACGGGGAGACCTTCAGTTACTTCCTTTATTGGGAGACGTTTTTCCCGTCGCTGTTGCAAAAGAAAGTGATTCGCGCGCTGGGCTGGGTGGACCAGCACTGGCTGGGCGGCCCGATAAAAAAGCGTCTGCAAGCCTGGGACGAAAAAATGTTCGGCTCCTCCCGGCATATTCACAACATGAGCCTGTGGGCCTCGGAAGAAGACCAGTTTGTGATGCGCGCGGCCTTTGTTACCCAGCAGTGGGCGCTGGATGTGCCGATGATGGACAAACTGGACTTCTTTCATCTTGACCAGATGCCAGCGCGTAAACGCCGGCGCTGGATGCACCACTACCGCGAATGCGTTAAACGTCAGTTATTACTGAATGGCGGGGCAGGCGCGCACTTGAGCAAAAACCCGATGATGAGCGGTTGGGTAGAGTCGCTATTGCAGACCTTTCCCGATGCACGTGTAGCCGTGGTGATGCGTGACCCCGCCCAGTGTATTCCCAGTGTGCTCAAGCTGATGCAGTTCAGCTGGCGAGGCCGGGGCTGGAAGCATGCCGATTACGCAGCGTCCATGCGTGAACTGATCCAGATTTCCTTTGATACGTTTCGCCATCCCCGGACAGTGCTGGCCGCGCATCCGGATACGCCGCAGGCGGTGGTTGACTATCGGCAACTGACCACGCAGCCACGCGACGACAGTGCTGGCTTTGTACGAGGCGCTGGGTATGACGCGTGAGCGACGACTTTGACGCCTACCTGCAACAGCAGGAGCAAAAGGAGCGAGGCCACCGAACGCCGTTTACCTACAGCATTGAAGAGTTCGCCGAAGACGGTCTGTCGCGTGCAGCGTATCGAAGACGAACTGGCAGACTTCTACACGGAATTTGACTGGCCAAGAGGAGAGCATGTATGAGTGCATTGACGGGACGTGTCGCCCTGGTTACCGGCGCCAGCCGCGGTATCGGTTTTGCGATAGCCCGGCGTTTTGCCGCAGAGGGTGCAGCGGTTGTGCTGTGCGCATCCCGCATGGGCTGCGCACGGAAACTGCAGGGCACGCTGGAGGGCGCAGTGGAGACGATTAACGCTGCCGGCGGCAAGGCCGCTGCCGTTGCCTGTGACCTTACCGATGCAGCGCGCGGGCTGACCTGGTCAGCCAGGCTGAAAACGCCTTTGGTGCTGTCGATATCCTGGTCAATAACGCCGCGGGTTCGACCATGCGACTGCCCAGTGAAGTGTCTACGGCGCAGCGTAATTTTATGTTCGACTTAAACGTCAATGTGCCCATCGAATTGGCGCAGCAGGCCATCCCGGGTATGCGTGAGCGCGGGGCAGGGTGGATACTCAATATCAGTTCCCGAACCTGCGAGCAGCCTGTAGTGCCCTATCGCGATTCTGCCATGGCGGCCCACGTTATCGCCGCCTACGGCGCGAGCAAGGCTGCGTTAAACCGGTATTCCGCGGGATTGGCACATGAATTGGCCCCAAGCGGCATCTACATCAATACCCTGGCCCCGGAGAACATCGTCCTCACCTCGGGTGCGGAGTACGTGCGCGAGATCGCAGTGCGCAGCCCGGACATGGCCGAACCGGTAGAGATGATGGCAGAGGCGGCGCTGGCCTTGTGTCACGGCAGCTTTGTCGGCCAGGACTGTTACAGCAGGCAACTGGTGCACAGCCTGGGGCTGCCGGTAAAGTCGCTGGATGGACAGCACGTGCTGGGGGATGCCTTTATGCCGGCAGACCTGGACGCAACCGCATGAAGGCTCAAAAAATACACTGTTATCACAAGGGAGATGGCGAACATGACCATGGATGCAAATGAGGCACAAGACGCACTGCGAGAAGCCTGGGATGACATGATTGCCACCTTGCAGTCTGCGCGAGATGCCATCGACAACCCGGAGCTGATGCCGCCGCCTGCCAATGATCGCAGCCTGGCCGAGGGTTATCGTTACCTGATGGGGTTTGTGCACAGTGCAGTGGAGCGGGCCTTTCACAACGACCCGGTGCGCCCGCAGTTTCGCAATGCATTAAGCCCGATTACGCGCGCGACCATCGACAATGCGGACGCCATTTACTTTTATGCGCCCATCGATGGCAGCCAGACTTACCTGTATTCGTGGAGTCGCAGGCGACTCCCGGCACTGGCGCGGTGAAACCGCGGTAATCGGAGAGCGCAAGGCCCCGCATTACCTGATTTTTGAGGCCAGCAGCGGTGGGCTTGCGGGTGACTCGGGGACCTTGCAGGAGCTGCGACCCGGGACCAAAACGCAGACCGGGATGCTGGATTGTTCGCAGATCGCCGTCAATGCCGACGGCAGCTTTGAGATTCTGCTGGCGCCGCAGCGACCGGCCAACTACGAGGGCAATTTTATAGCCACCATGAAAGTGGTGAACAAGCCGCACCCGAATAAGCCCGACATGCCGCCCGAGCGCTATGCCAGTTATATCAGCGGTCGTCAGCTGTTTGGCGACTGGGAGTGCGAGGAAGCCATCCACCTGGAAATTACCCAGTCGGGTGCAGAAGGCTGCCCCGCACCGGCGTTCAGTGCCGAGACGCGGCCCGGCAGCTGCGTGAATGCGGTGACATCGTGCGCGGGCAGATGCATTTCTGGAATGCCTTCTGGACCATTCCCATGGGTACCCATGGGGAGCGACCCGGCACGCTGCCGGGCATGGCGTTCAAGCGTAACGGGTTTAACAACATTAATGCCGCTTCAGGCGCCACCGGCGGTGGCATGAGTACCAATCTGTATGCGGGCGGGGTCTTTGAGCTGGAGCCGGACGAAGCGTTGATTATCGAAAACCGCATCAAACAGCAGCCACACTATATTGGTTTTCAACTGGGTAATCTCTGGGGTGAGTCGCTGGAGTATGCCAGTCGTGTCGGCAGTCTCAACGGTCAACAGGTGCAGGTGGATGCCGATGGTGTGATTCGGCTGGTCGTGGCGCATCGCGACCCCGGGGTGCCCAACTGGCTCGATACCAGCGGTCTGCGTGAAGGCTTCCTGACGCCGCGCTGGGCCTATAGTGAACGGCCTGAAGAGGATCAGTGGCCCAGCATTACCGCGAAGAAGGTACGCTTTGATGAAATTCGCGAGCATCTGCCCCCGGCGACACAGGTGGTCACGGAGGCGCAGCGCCGCGAGCAGGTGGCTATTCGCCAACGCCATGTGCAGCGTCGGTTCAGGCAGTTCTGATTTGCAGGCCAGACGCAGTACTAACGCTTCGCTGCTGCCACCGGGTTCAGGAGCAATGTCGATGGACAGTTTGCGGTGTAGGATCGGTGCGACTTTATTCGTGTGCATGGTGTCACTGCTCGCGTCCCTGGCGGCCCCTCGGTCGAAGAAGTCAGCGACCGAAAACACGATGCGCTCGAGGCCTCACAGACTCTGTACCCCTTCAACCCCCTTCGCGATGGTCTGGGTATCAATGAAACAACTCGCGCCCGGCTTGAGCAAGTGCTGTTGGAGTAAGCTAGTGGGTGCAGTTTGCGCCTGGCGCATCCATCGCCATTAGCCTCATTTATGTACGGGCTACTATAACCAGTACTGCGCGAGTTCAGTCATCGCCCGTATCTTTTCTTCCAGCGGCTCAGAATCGGCTCCATAACAGCCCAGGGCATAAGCACAATAGCCTTGAACACCGAGGCTTCAAGGCTGCCCAGATAGTCTATCGCTGAGCGGCTCTGCAGCGATGACGTAGGCATCGCCTGGCCAGCAGGAAAGCTCCTGCAGTGTGCTGAGCAGCGGCTTAAGTTCTTCGATGGAGTGATTCATGCCGATCCAGCCCGCCTGGTTGGCCGCGCGTTTGATCGCCAGCGGCGAGTTGCCGCCAATATAGATGGGCGGCGGTGTCGACGGACGCGGTGCAATGCCCCACGTCCTGAAACTGGTAGCACTGGCCGTCGTAACTGAACAGGTCCTGTGTCCACAAGCCTTGCATCACGTCCAGCGACTCCACGAAGCGCTTGCCGCGGGTGGTCGGGTCGTGGCCCAGGCAGCGCGATTTCATCGGTATTCCAACCCGGCGTTATACCCAGCGCAAAGCGACTGTCGCTGAGGTCGGCCAGCGCTGCGGTTTGCTTGGCCACGGTGAACGGGTCGCGCATGCCCATCACGTAGGCGTAGGTCATGAAACGCAGTGTTTCCGTAACGGCAGCCATGGTGGCCGCTGTGGTCATCGGTTCGATATTGGGGATGGCCGGATCATAGGGAATGCCCAGCATCGGGTGACGGCTGTGCTGTACCTTTGGCAGGGCAACGTGGTCAGAGAGGGCAACCCCGGTATAGCCTAACGCCTCGGCGTGGCGTGCAATCGCTTTTACGTCGGCCCCTCGGTTGGTTTCATGAAACCAGGCCAGCCAGTATTCCATTCTGCGTCTTCCCGTTCAGCCGGTGCAATGCCAAGCATAATATACCACGATTGCCAGCATCCGGCGGGGCGCTGGCAATCCTGGAAGGCCCAGGTAACGGAGTGCTGGAAGCACATCGGCCTGATGGTTAACCGGAGCGTGGGCTCGCTGTTTTATTCAGCTCAACCCATCCGGAATCACTTCCCATTCCGGTGCCTCGTACTCGCCGATAAGGCGAAACTCTACGTGCTCGGTCTGCCGGGCGATAATCGCCTGCACACGCGGGTCGGGCGTGCCTTCCATTTCATCGCGCATGGCCTTTGATTCCCAGGTGGCGATGGCGAGCAGGACATCGGGCTCGCCGATCTTGCGATGCAGGCGAGTGCCCTGAGCGCCCTGGGCCTGCTGGATAATGGTACTCGCTTCTATCCAGCCCTCTGCGTAGCGCTCTGGCGGGAAGCCGGGTTTCATTTTGATCTCGAATATAAAGTGCACAGGTTTAGCTCCTCTTTTTTGCAGCATGGCAGGCCTGCAAGTCCGCTTGCGGATGGCTGGCCTCTGCGGCGCCCAGCTTGTAATATCGCAGGCCTCATTTAATCCATACGCGTCAACTAACCCGTTTGGCTCAGGACAGGCCAACACGGAGTGGACGCTATTGATAGCTAATAACAGGAGTAGACAACAATGAAAACCCGATTTACCGAAATGTTCGGCATCGAAGCCCCCATCGTCTGCGGCGGCATGATGCGCGTTGGTACAGCAGAACTGGCTGCCGCTGCATCCAATGCCGGTGCCCTGGGCATTATGACGGCACTGACCCAGCCTACCCCGGAGGGACTGACGGCAGAAATAGAAAAGTGTCGCTCACTGACCGACAAGCCTTTCGGCGTCAACCTCACCGTGGGCGTGGTCGCGACGGCGGTCAACTACGACGACTACGTGGATGCCATCATCGACAGCGGCGTGAAAATTGTTGAAACCGCCGGGCCGCAGCCCCGAGCCGTTTATGGAGCGCTTCAAGGCTAACGATATCAAGGTGATTCACAAGTGTGTGGCCGTGCGTCACGCGCTGAAGGCCGAGCGTATCGGTGTGGATGTGGTCAGCATCGATGGTTTCGAATGTGCCGGCCATCCGGGCGAGCAGGATGTGGGCGGCCTGGTGCTGTTTCCCGCCGCAACCCAGGCGCTGAAAATTCCCGTGGTGGCCTCCGGCGGTATCGCTGATGGCCGCGGCCTGGTGGCGGCGCTGGCACTGGGCTGTGAGGGCATCAACATGGGCAGCCGTTTCATGGTGACCCAGGAGGCGCCGATCCACGAGGGCATCAAGCAGAAGATCGTGGAGATGGATGAAAACCAGACGCGGCTGATTTTCCGCACCTACAAGAACACGGCTCGCGTCTACCGCAATGGTATCGCTGACAAGGTCGCCGAGATCGAGGCCGCCGGCGGCGAGTTCGGCGAAGTGCATCACCTGGTGTCAGGCGCCAACCAGGAGAAAGCCTGGTCCACGGGTGATATCGAAGCGGGCATGGTGACCGTGGGCATGTGTGGTGGCCTCATCAACGATATTCCGACGTGTAAAGACCTGGTGAAAAACATCGTTGGTGATGCAGAGAAGATTATCAATGACCGTTTTGCCGGGATTGTTGGTGGGTAGCTGATTTGGCCAAAACCGTCTTTCCCGCGCCCGCATTACGCGGATGAAGGTTACGTCGGCAGGATCTCCGGGAGGAACCAGTGAAGATACGCGGTCTTGAGGATATTGTTGCCATTGAGCAGGCCAACCCGGATCCTTTTGCTGATCTGACCTGTACCTACGACATGATTCGTGCTGGGGGCAAAATTAATCCGGATGCGCTCGCACTGTCCTTCTTTCTCAGAAGTGAGGACTTCGCTACGCCAGCGACCTGGCGTTACCGCGAGTGGCTGGAGGATATTACCCGCACCGCCAACATGCTGCGCCGCCTGGGCGTTCGCAAAGGCGACGTGGTGGCCTATGTGCTGCCCAACCTGCCGGAAGCGCACCTGGCGGTCTGGGGCGGTGAAACTGCCGGTATTGCCTTTGCTGTGAATACGCTGCTCGAGGGCGAGCAGATGGGCGAGCTGCTGCGAGCCGCCGATACCCGCTGGTTGATTACGCTGGGGCCGTTTCCTGTCAGCGAGATATGGGATCGCGTGGCAACAGCGCTGTGCTCGCCGCAGGCGACTGGCCTGAATCTGCAGGGCATCCTGGCAGTGAATGCCCTGCGTCACTTTCCCGGCAGTCCCGCCGGCAGCTGCAGCACTGAGCGTGCCGCTGAGTTGCCTGAGACTCTGGCCGGTGTTCCTGTTCACGACTTTCATGTGGAGCTGGCAAAGGACTCCGGCGCGGCGTTGAACTTCGCAGCGCCGCAGCCTGAAGATATCGCCTCCTATTTTTGCACGGGTGGAACCACCGGGCTGCCCAAAATTGCCATGCACACCCAGCGCAACGAAACGGCCAACGTGGTGCAACTGGGGGCGGTGGTATCTGAGCTGTTTCAGCCCGGTAAAACGTCGTTAACCTGCCTGCCGCTGTTTCATGTCAATGCGCAGTTGGGTACTGGCCTGGCCGCTTTTGCCGCCGGCGCACACTGCCTGCTGGGCCCGCCTGCCGGTTATCGTGCCCCGGGGCTGATAGAGCGTTTCTGGGAGATAGTCGCCCATCATCGGGTGGCGTCCTTCTCTGGCGTACCCACCGTCTACGCGGGGTTGCTGCAAGCGCCCATGAAAGGCCTGGACCTTTCCTGCCTGGATTATGCTGTGTGCGGCGCCGCACCCATGCCGGTAGAGTTGCTCAATACATTTGAAGAAAAGACCGGCATGCGCATGCTGGAAGGCTATGGCTTAACCGAGTCTACCGCTGTGGCGTCGCTCACCCCTGCCTACGGCAAGCCCTGTATCGGCTCCATTGGCTTACGCCTGCCGTGGGAAAGTATGCGCACTGTGCTACTGGACGATGACGGGGTCTACCTTCGCGATGCGGCAGTCGATGAAATTGGCGTTGTCGCGCTCAGTGGGCCCAATGTATTCCCAGGCTATCTCAGCGAGGCACACAATGTCTCTGCGTGGATTGAGGTGCCCGGTGAAGGCCGGTGGCTCAATACCGGGGACCTGGCGCGCAGGGACGCCGACGGCTACTTCTGGCTCACTGGGCGCAAAAAAGAACTGATCATTCGCGGCGGTCACAATATTGATCCCAAAGTGATTGAAGAGGCGCTGGCGGCGCATCCGGCGGTGGCTTTGAGCGCAGCAGTGGGACGGCCGGACGCCCACGCCGGCGAGGTGCCGGTAGCCTATGTACAGTTGCAGCAGGCAGGCAGCGCCTCGGCAGCAGAATTGCTTGAGTTTGCCCAGAGTGCGATTTCAGAACGCGCCGCGGTGCCCAAGGCAATTTACCTGGTTGATTCCCTGCCACTGACGGCCGTGGGCAAAACCTTCAAGCCGGCATTGACCATAATGGAGGTAGAGTCTGTCGTGCGCGAGAGCGCCGATGACGCTGGTATTGCGCTAACTACATTGCACGTTGAGCAGGACCCACGGCAGGGGATAGTTGCCAGGTGCAGTGTGGACAGCGCTGACGTGGAGAAGCTGTCGACACTGTTGGGGCAGTTTACCTTCAGCAGTGCGGTTGCGGCAGCAACCTGATCCGTCGTAACGCTTTTCAGCTCAGGACAGCCCGCGCACCGGCAACAGCGCGCCATGCACCGCACCGGCGCGTGAGGACGCCAGGAAACAGATGACTTCCGCAAGATCCTCCGGTGTGACCCAGGTGCTAAAGTCCGCGTCGGGCATGCCCTCCCGGTTGGGCGGCGTGTCGATGATGCTCGGTAGCACGGCGTTGACGTTGATGTTCTGCGCGCGCAGTTCATCGGCCAGGCTTTCGGTGAGCTTCATTACCGAGCCCTTGGCACAGCAATAGGCGCTCATCGAACCCTGGCCACTCAGGGCTCCTAACGCGCCAATGTTGACGATCGCCCCTGAGCCCTGTGCCTGCATCAATGGCACGGCTCCCATTGTGGCATTGCGCATGGTTTCAACGTTGAGACGAAACATCAGCTGCCATTGCTGCGAATCCGGGTCGGCAGCATCGTCGCCCATGGCAAAACCACCGGCGATATTGAACAGGGCATCCACCGGGCCGAGGCCGCGGAAGCAGTCCAGCGTGGCCTCGCGGTCCAGCAGGTCCAACTGCTGGTAGGCGTCCGTGTGGGGCAGGGCTGTGGCCTCCTGGATATCCATGCCGGTGACACGGGCTCCGTACTGGCGCGCTTTTTTAGCGGTGGCCTGGCCCAGGGTCCCTGCGGCCCCGGTAATGACGATATGCAAATCGTTCAGCATTTTTGCGGTTGCTCCCATTGTTGTGCGATGCTGCTATCTTACTATGGAAACGTGGCGCTGCCTGTCCCTGGCTGACTATTTGGCCTGGCTTTGGCGGTGGGCAGCCCTTTCACAACGACAACAGCCCCAGGTAGGTTCATCTATGTTCAATGCAGTGCTTATCAATCAAGCAGAAGAAGGTCAGGTCGTGGCGGTCAGTTCGCTGGAGCAGCAGGCGCTGCCAGAGGGCGATGTGCTGGTCCGCGTGGATTACTCGACCATCAATTATAAGGATGCCCTGGCGATAACCGGTGCCTCGCCGGTGGTGCGCAGTTTTCCCATGGTGCCAGGTATTGATTTGGCCGGCGTCGTCGAGGAGAGTGCGCATGCTCGCTGGCGCCCCGGGGACAAGGTTATCCTCAATGGTTGGGGTGTTGGCGAAGCGCATTGGGGAGGCTTGTCGCAATATGCGCGGCTCAAAGGTGACTGGCTGGTGCCCCTGCCGGATGCTTTCGACACGCGTCAGGCGATGATTATCGGTACTGCAGGCTACACGGCGGGCCTTTGTGTTAACGCCCTGGTAGATCACGGTGTTACGCCTGAAGATGGCGAGATTCTGGTGACCGGTGCCAGCGGCGGCGTGGGCAGTATCGCCATCGCACTGCTGGCGGCAGCGGGTTATCAGGCAGTCGCCTCCACCGGCAAGTCGGCCGAGGCTGACTACCTGAAGTCACTGGGCGCCAGCGACATTATTGACCGGGCGGCGCTGTCCGAACCCGGTAAACCGATGCAGAGAGAGCGCTGGGCGGGTGTGGTTGACGCAGTGGGGGGCAATACCCTGGCCAATGCCTGTGCGCAGACGCGATATCGCGGTGCCCTGGCTGCCTGCGGTCTGGCTGAAAGCATGAACTTCCCAGCCAGTGTGGCCCCGTTCATCCTGCGCGGCGTCACCCTGTATGGCATTGACAGCGTGATGGCTCCCGTGGCCCCGCGGGAACAGGCCTGGGCGCGCCTGGCGCGCGATATGAGCGCCGACACACTGGAGGCGGTGGCCACCGATATTACGCTGGCGCAGGCCCCGGAAGTGGCTGCCGATGTGCTCGCTGGCAAAGTAAAGGGGCGCCTGGTGGTAGACGTCAACGCCTGATCAGGTCAGTTCCAGCGCCATGGCGGTGGCTTCGCCGCCGCCAATACAGATTCCGGCCACACCGCGGCGCAGACCGCGATGCTTCAGGGCCGCCAGCAGGGTCACCAGGATTCTTGCCCCGGAAGCGCCGATAGGGTGGCCCAATGCACAGGCGCCGCCGTTCACATTGATCTTGTCATAGGGTATGGCCAGATCGTGCATGGCGATCATGGCGACTGCCGCAAAAGCCTCATTGACCTCAAACAGGTCAACATCCTCGACTTCCCAGCCAGCACTTGAAAGGGCCTTGCGCATAGCCGGGCCCGGTGCGGTTGGAAACAGCCCGGGTTCGTGGGCGTGGCTCCCCGTCGCCACCACTTTTGCACAAATCGGCAGCCCCAGCTTTTGGGCAACGCTGGCCCGGGTTAGTACCAGGGCAGCGGCGCCATCGGAAATGGAGGATGAGTTGGCCGCGGTGATGGTGCCATTCTCCACGAAGGCGGGCTTGAGCTTGGGAATTTTGTCTACCTTGGCCTTGCCAGGTTGCTCGTCTACGCTGATATCTTCTGTACCACCGCGCGTGCTGACGCTGACGGGGGCAATTTCTTCGTCGAATGCGCCGCTCGCAATCGCTGCGTTGGCGCGGGTCAGGCTTTCGATGGCGTAGGCGTCCTGTTCCTCGCGGGTAAAGCCATAGTTGTGTGCATTGTTCTCGGCGAATACACCCATGGGCGTGCCTGGCTCGTAGGCGTCTTCCAGACCGTCAAGAAACATGGAGTCGATTATCTGGCCATGGCCCGCGCGCGCGCCTTGGCGATGTTTCGCGAGCAAATAGGGCGCATTGCTCATGGACTCCATGCCCCCGGCAACAATCACATCAGCACTTCCGGCGGACAAGGCTTCATAGGCCATAATGGCCGCTTGCATGCCGGAGCCACACATTTTGTTTACCGTGGTGGCCTCCACCGACTGTGACAGGCCTGCCCCCAGTGCTGCCTGTCTGGCGGGAGCCTGCCCCAGGCCGGCGGGCAATACGCAGCCCATGTAGATACGGTCTATGTGCTCTGCAGAGACACCAGAGCGCGTTACGGCAGCCTCTACCGCGACGCTACCCAGTTCGGTGGCGCTCACCGGCGACAGTGAGCCGAGCAAGCCGCCCATGGGTGTGCGCGCATAGGCCGCGATGACAACGGGGTCGGATGACATGATTTTATCTCCTTAACGATATGTAAGCTGCGGCGGCAGTGCCGGGTAGCGTTTCAGGGTTTGACGGGTGTATCTGCGTATCTTTTCGAGCTGTTTATTATGACCTTGGACGTACGACGAACCAGCTCAGTAGTACCAGCGCGCCAAACACGGTGTAGCCGATAACGAAAACCCAATCGGGTGCGTGATAATACAATAATTTGTGCAACCAGTAGGTAATGAAAGAGCCGTCGTAGACGGTTTGTCCTGCCTTCGCGCGCAGGTTCATTTCCCAGGTCGTCAGCGGGCAGATGAGACTTGAACCAGGATTGCAGCACGACAATGCCAATTGCGACCAGGTGCAGGATGCGGAACCAGCGGTTTCTTACCCACCGCCAACCTCGGAAAAAACCCAGGTATATGCACACTAACCCAAATATAACAAACGCGACGAACGCCACATGGGCGATAAGTAGCACATCAGCGGCATGGGAATACAGCGCTTGGGAATCGATAATTCCTCCTGGTGCTTCAGTACGGCGCCGCCAGCCGGCGCCTGTTTACGACTGACGCCCTCAGGTCTGGCAGCTAGCGACGCCAGCCATTCGGTGACCATCGCCAGCAGCGCCTGGTGATCGGCATTCGGTCCGTTGGACGAGGCAAAGCCATGCGCCGCCTGATCGAAGTGCCGGTAGTTGACCGCCACGCCGGCGGCGCGCAGTTTTTCGGCCAGGGCGATGCCCTCGTCGCGCAGCGGATCGAATTCTGCAGTAACCAGCAGGGTAGGGGGAAGGGTGTCCAGGTTTTGGGCTTGCAGCGGGTAGGCCCCTGCGGTCGCCGCGGTTTGCTTGCCGCCTTTGCCCAGGTAGGTGTCCCAGAACCAGCGCATGAGATTGGTGGTCAATGGCTGGCTTTTGGCACGTTCCACGTAGGACTTGTGGTCAGCGTTGTAGTCATCAACGGCAGGGTAGATTAGCAGTGCGCCCGAAACGTGCTGGCGCAGCGTGGGATCAAGCGCCAGGCAGGTAGCTGCCGCGAGGTTGCCGCCGGCACTGTCGCCGGCGATAACCAGCTTGCCGTTGCTGGGGCCAAAATCGCCTATTTTGTCGGCAATCCATTGTACCGCTGCCAGGCAGTCATCTGCCGCAGCGGGAAAGCGATGCTCCGGGGCGAGTCGGTAGTCGACGGCGAGAACCGTGCATCCGGTTTTGTCACTCAGTTCCAGGCAAAAAGGATGATGAGTTTCGAGGTCGCCTATTACCCAGCCGCCGCCGTGAAAAAAAACGATAACGGGCTTGTCTGCACCGCCGGCGGCATTGTAAATCCGACCCTGGATGGGACCGCAGGCCCCGGGTATCGCGATGCCGCCCCAATGAATAGAGCTACTGTGTCCTTTCCAGCTGCGGGCGCTGACAAAACGGTAGTAGCGGCGCAGCCCCCAGGTCTTCAGTTGCTGAAACATTAATTGGTGTCTCCTTTAAGTAGAATTTATTGGGGGTGGCTTATCGCCGCAATGCGTTACCGCTGGCCAGGTCGGGACGCTCGGTTTGCTGGCCATAGTCTGTGAAAGCGACGTGTACAGCCTCCATTTGCTGCGCATCCAGCAGTACTGGTCCCCCTATGGACAGGGTGCCCCAGTAACAATGTGCCTGCTCTTCCACCAGTTCTGCCAGTTTCAGTGCTGTAGCGAGGTCACGCCCGGTGGCCAGCTGCCCGTGATTGGCCAGCAGGCAGGCCAGGGTACCTGACATCGCCTGTAGCGCAGCCGTCGACAGCTCGTCGCTGCCGAAGGTGGCGTAGTCCGCCAGTGGAATGCCGTCGCCGCCGGCGGCCGCAACCATGTAGTGCATGGCCGGTATCGCTTTGCGTGCACAGGCGAGAATGGTGGCATAGGGAGAATGGCAGTGCACGACCGCGGCTGTACCTGGTTTGTGGCGGTAAATGTCGGCGTGCATTTGCCATTCGCTGGAGGGGCTGAGTTGATTGCCGGTGACGCTACCGTCCAATGCCATATGCACGATATGCCCGGCCTGCAGCTGCTCCGGGGCAACGCCGGTAGGCGTGATGAGCATACCGGTTTCGGTTGCCACGGAAACATTGCCTGACGTGCCTTTGTTGAGGTTTTTCTCGCCCAGCGCCCGCAGCGTATCGACGACTGCCTGCCGGCTCTGTGAATTGTCGCTGTAAAAACTCATGGTCCTGACGTCCTCAAAAAAGCGGATGGTTTTGCCCGGTCATTGTGATGGTGCTGCTCGCAAACTTTACCGTTGAGCATAGCAGATACCCTGGTGCGAAGTGGCCAGGGCTTGAGGCATCGCGGCCGGGCGAGTGACGCTAAACTTCCAGCGACATAAATAGTCTATAATTTTGCAGGAAGCACTGGATAGCGGGTCCTATGAAAACGTTTTTCTTGTTATTGCTGCTTGGCCTGGGCTCACAGGTGCTGGCGCAGGGCAGCTCAACGGTTTATCGCACGGTGGACGAAAACGGCGTGGTGAGCTTTTCCGATACGCCGCCGGCAGCAGGCGAGCCGGTCGAGGCGATGACGCTGGATGTTCCTGCTGCGCAGGACCCGGAAGTCTACCAGCAGAACCTGGAAGCGATGCGTGAGTCCACTGACCGTATGGCGGAGGATCGCCGTGCACGTGAGAAACATCGCGCCGAGCTGCGTGAATTGGCCGCGCGTTCAGAGCCCCGGCAAGCGCAGCCACCGCAGACCCTGGTCGATCAATACAGCACCGGTTGGTATGGTAGCTACAACAGCGGCGGATACTATCGACCGGGGCGCCCTCCCTGGCGCCCGGGGTATCGGCCCAAGCCCGAGCATCCCATCCATCGTCCTCCGGTCAGGCCCTTGCCCGCGCAGACAACCCAGAATAATTCACAGCTGATGCGACCTATCATTCCGCGCGGTCGCTAGACCCGTTACTCGCTGTGCAGGTAGCCGCCGTCCACGATCAGGGTTTCGCCGGTAATAAAGGAGGCGCGGTCGGATGACAGGAACAGCACCGCGTCCGCAATTTCTGTGGGTTGCCCCCAGCGCTGCAAAGCCGTGCGCTGCACCACCGCGTCATAGGTCTCCTGCATATCTTTTACCGGCGCCGTGAGGCGGGTCTCCGTGTAGCCGGCGGTGACGCAGTTACTGCGTATGCCAAGCGTGCCCCAGAGCTTGGCCTGGGTTTTGGCCAGTTGCACCATGCCTGCCTTGCCCGCCCCGTAGCCTGGCACCCAGGGTGCGGCCATAAACGAGGTGAGTGAGCTGATGCCCACCACGCTGGCGCCACCGGGGAGTGTGCTGGCCTTGAGCATATCCAGGCAGGCCTCAGAGAGGTGATGTCCAGAGAGCAGGTGCACTCGCACCATTTCCTCAAATACCGACTCGACCGAGTCGTCCGGCCCCGCGAACTTTGCGTTGCCGGCATTGTTCACCAGCACGTCCAGGCCATCGAGGCTGGCCGCGACTGCATGAATTTCGGCGTTGTCGGTCACCCTTAACTGGCGGTATGCAAAGGCGGTGAGGTCCTCGTCGTAGGCGGCTGCACCATCGCGGGTCCCGGTGATAGTGACATTTGCCCCGGCGTCGGCGAAGCCCCGGGCGGTGGCCAGCCCGATACCGCTGGTGCCGCCGGTTACCAGTACCCGGGCACCGGTGAAATTATAAGTCGCTGTCGCTGTGCTCATGGTCGTGTCTCCGCCGTTGCCGGGGTAAGTTAAAAGGAATGAGAGGTTTTAGTGCTGGCAGTCCACCATCACTTTGACTGCCTTGTCTGCCTGTTGCGCCTGGGCAAAGGCCTCATTGAATCGCGACAGTGGGAAACGATGGCTGATCATAGGGGTAACGTCCACCGCACCTGACAACAGCATTTCCATTACTTCGGGAAACTCGTCGGGGTAGGCCATGGAAGCAGTGACCTGCAGTTCCCGGATCAGGAAGTTGGTCATGTTGAATTCAACGGGCGCAAAGTGCACGCCGACCACGACAATACGCGCACCCTTGCGGGCGGTGGTGGTGATGTCCTGCAACACAGATCCGACGCCGGTGGCCTCGATATAGACATCGGTACCCGGTTGCTCGCCCAGCAGGGGATCGTTGGTCACAATGCCGTGTGCATTACGCAGCTGTGCAGCCAGATCATTCTGGCCGGCCTGCACCGTGCGAAAACCCATTTCCCGGGCCACCTGCAGGCGATGATCGGAAAGGTCTGCCAGTAGCACTTCTGTTGCACCGAGGTGTCGCGCGGCAATGGCCGATGCCAGTCCCACCGGCCCTGCGCCAAGCACTGCCACCTTGTCACCCGGGGCGATGCGGCCCTGACGCGCGGCATGCATACCCACCGCCAGTGGTTCCACCAGGGCGCCGGTCTCGAAGTCCAGTTCATCGGGCAACTTGAGCAGGCCATCTGGATGAGTGGTAGCGCCACGGTAGAGCACGTAAAGGGCGAAGGCGCCCTGAATGCCACCGCTGCCAATGGCGTTATCACCGCGGTCCGGGTTGACCACGACGCGGTCGCCGACCCGGTAGTCGCTGACGTTTATGCCAGCCTCGACCACGGTGCCGGCAAATTCGTGCCCCAGGGCGAAGGGGCTGGCGGCACCGGGAATTCCGCCGATTTTGGCATAGGTGAGGTCTGAGCCACAGATACCGCAATTGGCAACCTTAACCAGTACGTCATCCGTGCCGGTGACAGGCTTTGCAACCTGGTCCAGCTCAATCTGGTTGGGCGCATGTATGCGCGCCTGTGGCATGCTGTTCATTGGCGTTGGTCCTGTTGTTGTTTTACCGGTAACTTGCCCTGTTACCGTGAAAATAATACGGCGCTTGTTGATTGTGCGCCATGGCGTTTCTGTGTAGCGTGAGCGCCGCCCTGGAAAAACACCACGGGGTTCGAAAAGGCGCACTGAACAATCCATACCGGGAGTTACAGTTTATGCAGTTAGCGCGTTGTCAGCAGGCCGGCATTGCAGGGGTGCGAATATGAGCACCTTCTGGTGCTGTCCGCTTTGTCGTGAGCCACTGCAACGCGAGGGCAATTCCCTGCAGTGCGCTGCTCGCCATTGCTTTGATTATGCGCGCGAGGGCTACGTCAATTTGCTGCCGGCACAACGCAAGCGCAGTCGAGAGCCGGGCGATAGCAGGGAGATGATTGATGCGCGGCGCAGGGTGCATGGCGCCAGCCTTTACCAGCCGCTGGTCGATGCGATTGTCGCTGCGCTGCGACCGCTCCTCGCCGAAGGAGACTCTGTGCTGGACCTGGGCTGCGGTGAGGGTTATTACAGTCAGGGGCTGCTCGCCGCATCGCTGCCCATTGACCTGTTCGGACTGGATATCGCCAAAGCGGCGGTGCGCCTTGCGGCCAAAGCCTGCCCGGCCGGAGAGTTTGCTGTCGCCAGCGCCTTTGACGTGCCGCTGCCGGCGCGGAGTATGAGCGCGGTGGTCAGCGTATTTGCGCCCGCCAGTGACGCGGAACTGGCACGACTGCTCAGGCCCGGTGGACACTATCTGAAGGTCGCGCCTGGTGCCAATCATCTGTGGGAGTTGCGGCAGCTGCTTTACAGTTCGCCCAGGCCCCATGAGCAGTCACCAGGCTGCCCCGCGGGTCTGGAGGTTATCGCGCTGACCCCGGTTACATTCACCCTGGATTTACAGGGGCAATTGCTGCAGGACCTGGTGGCGATGACGCCCTATGCCTATGGCGGACAGCGTGAGAACAAGGCGCGGCTTGCTGAGCTCGACTCCTTGCAGTGTCAGGCCGACTTCGCCCTCACGCTCTGTCGCCTTGGGGAGTGAATCGCCAGGGAGACCGCATTGCCCACAACAGGGCAATGGTTTAGAATCGGTTCTGTCCTAAGGGGTGGCCGCTGTGCCTGAGATGTTGTTCGCAACAGACCCTTTGAACCTGATCCGGATAACACCGGCGTAGGAATAGGTATTTGCCGCAGGCATTCGCCCTCGGCCTGTAACTCTCCACCGCTTTCCGGTTCTCTACTTGTTTTACAGCTGGAGACCAAGCCCATGAATGTATCTCGCAACACCTTACTCGCCCTTGCCCTGGGTGCCAGCGCCGCGCACGCTGCTGATGAGATGGAAGAGGTAATCGTCACCGCCGACTTCCGCCAGACCGAACTGATGCGCAGTGCCGCCAGCGTCAGCGTGCTGGGTCAACTGCAAATAGAAGAGCGTGGCGCACAGCACCTGGAGGATGTGTTGAGCGCGGCGCCCAATGTCAGCTGGTCAACCGGCGCCTCGCGCAGCCGCTTTATCCAGATGCGTGGTGTCGGTGACCTTGAGCAGTATGCGGAACCCAAGTATTACCCGGCTGTGGGCGTGGTTGTCGATGACCTGGAACTGGGCAGCGCCGCTAATGCGGGCATGCTGTTCGACGTGTCACAGGTGGAGGTTTTACGCGGTCCCCAGGGTACCCGGTACGGTGCCAGTGCCCATGCCGGCATGGTCAAGATCAACAGTAACGCCCCCACCGACACTTTTGAAGCCCGGCTCAGCGGTGGCGTAGGCAACTACGACAGCTACCGTTATGGCGCGGTGATGAGTGGCCCCCTGGGTGAGACGGTAAACGGCCGCATTGCCCTGCAACAGAACAAGGGCGACGGCTACATGGAAAATCGCGCGCTGGGGCGTGACGATACCAATGGCTATGATGAAGTGACGGGACGCGCACAGTTGTCCTGGCAGCCCGGCGCAGATGCCAGCTATGACTTTGCGCTGTTCAGTTTCAATTCCGATAACGGCTACGATGCTTACTCCCTGGACAATGACCGCCACAGCTGGGCCGACCAGCCCGGCGACGATGACCAGGACACGCTGGCTTTCAGTGCCAGGGGTGCCTGGCAGCTGGGTAATGGCAGTACCCTGCAGGCGGTGGCGACTCACCTCGATTCAGATTTGTACTACAGCTACGATGCCGACTGGGTCTCCCCGGAACTGTGTGAGCGCTTTACCTGCTCCTTTGGTTACGACACCGCCCGCGAGATCTTTGATCGTGAGCGCAGCCAGGACACCGTGGATATTCGCCTGCTCGGTGGCGCGGAATCCCTGGCAGCGGGTGACCTGCGTTATGTACTGGGACTCTATGCCAACCGCAATGACGAAGACCTGGATTACGCCTACCCCAGTGCGTTTTTTGGCCTGTACGAAAGCGCCAGCCGCTATGAGACTGAGCGCTATGCCCTCTATGGTGAGTTGGAATACGGTCTCAGTGATAGCTTGAGCTTGACCGGCGGCATTCGGGTAGAGCGATTCGAGGACGATTACCGCGACAGTAACGGTGTGTCAGAAGATAACGGCGAGAACCTGTATAACGGCGAACTCAGCCTGCAATACAGCCTGAGCGATAATACGTTTGCCTATGCCACGCTGGCCCTGGCCAACAAACCCGGCGGCGTCAACGTGGCCGCAAGTTCGCAGGTCGCCTTTATGAGCCCCGAGTTCCAGGGCTTCATGCAGGGCAACCTGCGCTTCGAGGATGAGACGCTGTTCAGCCGTGAGATAGGCCTGAAGACCCGTCAACTGGACAATCGTCTGGCCCTGCGTGCCGCGCTTTTTTACACCACGCGCGATGGCGCCCAGCTGGAAAACTGGATGTGGGATGAAGGCGCGGGACTGTGGATCGGTTATCTGGACAGTAACTCTGACGCCGAGGCCTATGGCCTGGAACTTGAGTCCACCTACGACCTGGCGGCATCTTTGCAATTTTTTGCAAACGTGGGTTGGTTAGAGACAGAAGTGGATACCATCCGTACCTTTGACCTGGATGCCGGCGACTTCGTCACCAAGCGCAACCGTGAACAGAGCAAGTCGCCGGGTTACCAGTACAACGTGGGGGTGAGGGCGCTCTTGCCTGCTGGTTTCTCCGCATCACTGGAAGCCGAGGGCAGGGATGAGAGCTACTTTGGCTACTACCACGACGGCAAGCTGGAAAGCTATAACCTGGTCAACGGCAGCCTGAACTGGAGCAATGGCGAGGTCACGGTGAACCTCTGGGGGCGCAATCTCAGCGACGAGGATTACGCCACGCACGGGCTTTACTTCGGGGCGGACCCGCGCGATGAGGTGGGTGCCTTCAGCAACCAGAGTTACTATCAGCTGGGGGCGCCGCGCACTTATGGACTGGATGTGTCGTGGTGGCTCTGAGCCATTTCAGCTGTCCCACTGACTCAGGTGCAGGCGGTACCAGTCCTCGGTAGTGATGCTCCTGCCCGCGTCGCTGCGCAGTTCTGCACCGGGCCTGGGCAGGGAGAACAGGGCGAATGAAAAGCGCTCTCCCGAATTTACACCCTGTTTGACCCGGTGCTGCAACGCGGGGATCGCGCCGTCGGTCAGCCACTGTAAAAGATCACCGGCGAAGACCGCGATTCTGTCAGTCGGCGGCGCATCGACCCAGTGGCCGTTGCCGTCCTGGTATTGGAAATCGTTGCCTATGCCACCGAACAATACGGTAAGCAGGCTGACGTCAGGATGAGGCGATAAACGCAGCCGTGTTTCAGGCGCTGGCGCCAGCGCGTCAACGGCAGACGACCCGGCGTGCGGCGCCGGATAGTAGTTGGCGGAAAGCATATGCCCAAAACCGCTGGCATGCTGTTGGGCAATGCCTGTCAGGCCCAGGTCCTGCAATATTCGCTGTTCGATGGCGTGTGCGCTGCGGGTGAGCTGTTGCCAGTGACGGCCCAGGATGGGTTGCAGTTCAGCCGGGTACATTGCCGGTGGCGAGAAGTCGGAGACAACGAAGGAATGCAGTTCGTCCTCGGGCCCCTGATTCAGGCTGTCACGCTGTCCCGGGTAGGAATAACCATCAAAAGCGGTGGCATAGCGGGATTGCAGGAATCCCTGGCGATATGCCCTGGGGCGCTGGCAAAAGCGGCGCAAGGCCGAGGCGGGCGCATTGACTGACAGCGCGGGCAGGTCAGTGACCAGAATCTGGTGATGCAGATCAGAAGACATGAATGAACCTTGTTTGCATTGCTGCAAGCTTAATCGAATCGGGAATCATAATGGCAGTTAATACACTGGTGGAAATTTTTGCCACGCTGGCCGGGCTGGCCTATGTGATATTCCTGATCCGCGAAAAGGTGATTGCCTGGCCCTTCGGCATTGCCGGTTCCCTGTTATCCATTTACCTGTTTGTTGACAGCAAGTTGTACTCCGAAGCTTTTCTCTATGGATTTTACGTGGTTGCGGGCTTCTGGGGCTGGATTCGCTGGAGTCGTCGCGTTGCTGCCCACCATAATCCGGTTGTTCGCTATCGCCTGCCAGCCCATGCGGTGATTATCCTGGTGGCTTCCGTTGTTGCGCTAACGCTGGCGACCTTGTTCAGCACCTACACGGATGCACAGAGGCCCTACATCGATGCCTTTACCACGGCCTTCAGTTTTGCTGCCACCTACATGGAAGTGAAGAAAGTGCTGGAAACCTGGGTCTACTGGATCGTCCTCAACGTCGCCTCAATCTGGCTGTACATGGATCGCTCACTGGACATTTACGCGGCCCTGATCTGCGTTTACGCGGTGCTATCGGTTTGGGGCCTTGTCCAGTGGTCGCGAATTTACCGCCAGCAAGCGACGCTCAGCTGACCTGCAGGGCAGCGCGGTGACCGCGTTTTTCATCGATGGTCAGCAGCAGGCCCAGGCCGAGCACAAAGAACACCAGCGTTGAGATCAGTGACACTTGATGGTCACCGCCTGCCAGTCGATTGATGACGCCGTAACTGATGGGGCCGATAATCGCCGCGGCGCGATTGGCTAACCCCCACAGGCCGAATATTTCCCCGTTGTGCGACGTTGGCGTTAGCTGGCCCACCAGGCCCCGCCCGCCGGCCTGGGTTGCGCCCATGGCCAGGCCAATCAGGTTGCCCGCTATCCACACATCGGTTTCAGTGCTGGCCTGCAGGGCAACGGCAATGGCGGCGATCCAGATCATCAGCGCGCCTGCCAGGCTGGGTACCGAACCGAAGCGGTCCTGGGCGAAACCAAAAACCAGCGCACCTACTGCCGCAGTCAGGTTGACCAACATAATCAGGACGATCAACTGCTGGCTGTCAAACTGCATCACCTCCTGTGCGTATATGGCAGCCAGCACCACGACCGTTGAGACACCCGCCTGAAACAGCACGATACAGGCCAGAAAACGAAACAGGTCCGGCAGTCGCGCTGCATGTTTGATCGTACCCAATACCTGTCCCAGTCCGGCTGCCACGTAGCTGCCCCCGTGGGGCAGTGGGCGTGGCCGGGCTCGCTCGCGCAGCCAGATAAACGTTGGCGAGGCGGTGATGGCGAAAATGCACGCGGTGATCAGCAGGCAGACCGGGACATAGTGTTCGGGGCCCAGGCCGCGGCCGTCACTGTACTGGATGTAGGCAAGGCAGCAGCCCAGTGTGAGCAGCCCGCCAAAGTACCCGAGGCCCCAGCCATAACCAGAGATACGGCCCATGTTCTTGCTGCTGGCGATCTCTGGCAGAAAGGCGGCGATCAGGTTCTCGCCGCTGGAAAAGGCGACTGCGGATAACACCAGCAACAGTACCGCCAGGGAAATCTGCCCGGGTGCTGCCCACGCCAGCATTGCTGTCGCGCCGATGCAGACGAGCGAAGACACCAGCAGAAACGGTTTCTTGCTGGCGCGAAAATCACTGATTGCACCAATCACCGGGCCGCTGAAGAGTACGATCAGGTTGGACGCGGCGATCGCCAGGGTCCAGAGCAGGGTGGCTGTACCGGGTGTGGTGGCGTCAAGGCTTGCGGCGACAACACCTACGAAGTAAGCGCTGTAGATGGTGGTCAGGACAACGGTGGTGTAGCCTGAGTTGGCGAAGTCGTAGAATGCCCAGGCGATGATTTCCCGCGGTGGCGTCTGCTGGTCCGTCGAGTCTGGTTTATCCTGATCCAAAGGGAGGCTATCTGCGCGCACAGGGGAGGCAGTTTTTGTTGAAACAAGCGTTACAAAATTTGGCCATAGGCGGCGTCGACCTGGTCATGGCCCTGATCCCCCGGCGCGTGCCCGATGCAGACGCGCTGCGCAAATGCAAAATAATCTCCCACCGCGGTGAACATGATAACCGCATGGTTAAGGAAAATACCCTGTTGGCCTTCGACAATGCAAGGACCGCGGGCGTATGCGG
Source organism: uncultured Gammaproteobacteria bacterium (assembly GCA_963845135.1). Lineage (GTDB taxonomy): Bacteria > Pseudomonadota > Gammaproteobacteria > Pseudomonadales > Halieaceae > Halioglobus. The sequence goes on from CAWJQW010000004.1 coordinate 48,552, forward strand.
CCTTGAATGTGATATTCGCTGGACGCAGGACCAGGTGCCGGTTATCTGCCACGACGCTTCGCTACAACGGATTTTTGGCCTGCCGCTGGAAGTGGCAGCGCTGGATTTTGTAGAGCTGCGCAGGCTGGCACCAGCGGTGCCATCGCTGGCGGAGGTAGTCCAGCGTTATGGTGGTGACGCTCACTTGATGCTGGAGATCAAGTCATTGAGCCGCGCGCATTTGGCCGCGCAGCGCACGAGCCTGCAGGCCATTTTGGGCGGCCTGCAACCCGGCATGGATTTTCACATTCTCGCCCTCGACCCGGCGCTGTTTGAGCTGGTCGCGTTTCTGCCATCGCGTGCGCTGTTGCCGGTGGCCGAGCTGAACGTGGCTGCGCTGAGCAAAATCAGCCTGCAACGTGATTACGCCGGGTTGGCCGGTCACTACCTGCTGCTTAACGAGCGCGTTCACAGGCGCCATCGCGCTGCAGGGCAGTGGATAGGCACCGGCTTCCCCCGGTCGCGCAACGCCATGTTGCGCGAAATCGCCCGTGGCGTAGAGTGGATATTCAGTAATGATGCAGTGCACCTGCAACGTGAGCTGGATGCGCTGCGGCGGTCTGCCGTATCCAACTCGCCGCCGGTGAAGTAACATGCCCGCCGTTGTTTTTTATCCCCAGTGCCGCATTTGCGCCTCGCCGGGTCTGGCAAGAGATTACCCATGACGTTCGAACAACTCGGCCTTTTACCTGCTCTGCTGCAGGCCGTTCATGAAAAAGGCTACGACGAACCCACCCCGGTTCAGGTGCAGGCTATACCGGCGGTTCTTTCGGGTCGCGATGTGATGGCCGCGGCGCAAACCGGCACCGGTAAAACAGCGGGATTTACGCTGCCTATCCTGCAGCGCCTGCATAACAGTGCTGCACTAAAGCCGCACCGCATTCGCGCGCTTATTCTCGCGCCTACACGGGAGCTGGCCGCCCAGGTGGCGGAAAGCGTAGAGACTTACGGCGCTCAGCTGCCGCTGAAGTCTGCGGTGGTATTTGGTGGCGTGAAGATCAATCCACAGATTGCCGGCCTGCGGCGAGGCGTTGATATTCTCATTGCCACGCCGGGTCGCTTGCTGGATCTGCATGGCCAGGGTGAGGTCAATTTTGATGCGCTGGAAATACTGGTGCTGGACGAAGCTGACCGTATGCTGGACATGGGCTTTATCCCGGACATACGTCGCATACTCAGAGTGCTGCCCGCCCAGCGCCAGAACCTGCTGTTTTCGGCCACCTTCCCCCCCCAGATACGCGAACTGACTGCCGGCCTTTTGCGCGATCCAGTGCAAGTGGAGGTCGCCTCCGCCAATGCCACGGCAGATACGGTACGCCAGTGGGTTTACCCGGTAGACAAGAAGCGCAAGAGCGCGCTGCTGCGTGAATTGGTAGACGTTAACGGCTGGACCCAGGTGCTGGTCTTCGCGCGCACCAAACATGGCGCCAACCGTCTGGCCCAGCAACTGGAAAAGGCGGGACTGGACGCGGCGGCGATACACGGTGACAAGAGCCAGAATGCGCGCACGCGTGCGCTGGACGGTTTCAAGCGCGGTAAGGTGCGGGTGCTGGTGGCGACGGATATCGCCGCCCGTGGGCTGGATATCGCCGGGCTTCCCCAGGTGGTGAATTTTGATTTGCCAAATGTGCCGGAGGACTACGTGCACCGCATCGGCCGTACCGGTCGGGCGGGGGCCTCCGGGCGGGCCTACTCGCTGGTCAGCGCCGACGAAATAAACCAGCTCAATGCGATAGAGCAGTTGATACAGCGGCATCTTACTCGCGAATACATCGGCGGTTTTGAGCCGGACCACGAGGTGCCACCCAGTGCGCCCTTGCGTAAGCCGAGGCAGGGCGGCAAATCAGGTGCGGGTAAACGGCGTGGTGGCAGCCCAGGCAAATACACGGCACGTGGCCGCGGCAGTGACGGTCCCCATCGAACGCGGCGCCGACGCAAGCCGCGGGCGGGCTCTGCGGGGCGCAAGACCCCCTCCTGATGTGTGCAGAGGCCCTGACCTGACGAGGCCCGACCCAGCGGGGCCCGACCTGACGAGGCCCGACCCAGCGGGGCCCGACCCTTAGTAGCCGGCGCGGCCGGCCATTATCTCAGCGGCAAACTCTGCAGTTAGCGCCTCGTAGACATTGCTGCCGGGCTTCATCACCAGCAGCGGGTCACTGACTGCGCTGGCGTCAAAGCCCTGCTTGCGCAAATCACCCTTGAGCATTTTGAATGTACCCGTGGTGTCCATACTGGGCAGGATGCGCAGGAACTGCGGCCTCGCGTAGGCGGGCAACTGGTCGCAAATGTGCGCTGAAAAGTTATCCATATCCAGCTCAGTCGTATTTTCCTCCAGCAACAGGGCGGCCATCCCCGCACGTCCGTCGGTGCCAGGTATTTCCACCCCGTAGACGTTGCAGAAGTGTACCTGGGGGTGGGCGTTGATGACCTCACCCACTTCATTGGTCGAGACGTTCTCACCCTTCCAGCGGAACGTGTCGCCGACACGATCCACAAACTGGTAATGAGGCAGACCCAGAGCGAAGCCTACGTCGACTTTTTTCAGCAGGTCGCCGGTGTTGAACCAGGCGTCACCGGGTTTGTAGACGTCGCGCAGTATCTTCTTTTCCGTGGCCTCGGCATTGGTATACCCCTCGAACTCGGTGACAGCAGTGATCTTGCCCAGCAACAGCCCGGGCTGCCCGGGCGTGGCTTTTATACAACGCCCCTTGGCATCGCGAACCACCTCATCGGCATCAATGTCGTATTGCACCAGGGTATGGGGCAGGCTGCCTGTGCCCACGGTGCAGTCCTTGTTCAGCAGGTTGATAAAACCCATATTACCTTCGCTGGAGCCATAGAATTCGGATACGCGGGTAATACCAAAGCGTGCCTTGAACTCATGCCAGATGTCAGGGCGCAGGCCGTTGCCCATTACCGTGGTCAGCGGGTTTTTGTAGTCATCTGGCTGCGCTGGTGTCGCCAGCAGGTAGCGGCAGATCTCACCAATGTAGATGAAGCAGGTGGTGTCGTGTTGGCGCACTTCCTCGAGAAAGTGACTGGCGGAGAACTTGCGGCGCAGAAAAAGACTGGCCCCGGTGTTGAAAGCGGCTCCGGCACCCAGGAACAGGGCCGTGCCGTGATACAGCGGCAGGCACAGGTAGATGCGATCGTTGACATCACAGCGCAGCCCGCCCAGCGATGACATTAATGAACTTAGGATAAAGCGCCGGTTGGTCATAACCGCAGCCTTGGGCAGGCCGGTGGTGCCTGAGGTGAATATGTACAGGGCACGGTCGGCGATGGTGTTCTGGCAGGTATCGGCGGGGTTGTTGGTCGGCTCACTGGCACTGACCTGCGCCAGATCGGTAGCCCATTCAGGACATTCTTCTTCGCCGCCATCGCGCACGTAAAGCCAGGTCGCGACATCTTTTAATGCGTCCTCGCCCTTTATCTCGGCGACTGCCTGCAATCGCTCTTCCCCAAACAGGCACCAGCGTGCCTCGGTAATTTGCATGCAATGTGACAGGGCTCGACCCACCAGGTTGGTGTTGATCAATGCTGCGATGACGCCGAGCTTGTTCAGTGCGATTAGCGTGGACAGGAACTCTATGCGATTTTCCATGATCAATGCCGCGCAATCGCCACGGACCATTCCCAATTTCTTGAGCCCGTGGGCCACCTGATTGGCTTCTGCGTTGAGCTCTGCCCAGTTTAATTCGCGGCCTTCAAAAATCACGGCGCTGCGCTGGGCATGGCGCTGGGCAAGATCCTCCACACGTCCACCGAGGCAATCGACAGTGGTCATTGGCCTGGGCCGCAACGCCTTTGCCAGTGAGGTGATGGCGGGCAATTGGCGCAGCGTGTCTTTCATTTTGTTAAGTGTCATTTTAGTGTGAAAACTCCAAAGAGTGCGGCGTGATCAGACAGGTCCCGCCACTGGCCTCTTGCCAGGCGGCGGCATGATTTGGGTTGTAGCCCGCGGTAGTAAACCCGGTCCACAGGCAACAGTGGGGCCCACACGGGAAACGTACGAGCGTGGCGGCCCTGCAGATTAACAAACAGTTCTTCCAGCCCCAGGTCATCGTGCAGGTGATTCTCCGCGCGGCGGCGCCAGTCGTTGAAGTCGCCGGCAATAATCATCGGCTCATCCCGCGGCACGTGTTCGTTGATGCGCTGGGTTAGTGCCTGTAACTGCTCCTTGCGTTCCTGCTCCAGCAGACCCAGGTGTACGCACAGTGTATGCAAGCGCGTGGCCTTGTGTGGCAGCTCAATCACGCCATGCAGGATGCTGCGACTGGAACGAGGAAAGATGGAGACATCGATGTTCTCCCAACTTACGAAGGGATGCATGCTCAGAATCGCATTGCCGTGGTCGCCCTTGCGATAGATCGCGTTGCGTCCGTAGGCGAAATGCGGCCAGGCCTCGTCTGCCAGGTATTCGAAGTGCGGCTGGTCGGGGTAGGAAAACTTGCGTTTCTGGGCCTTGCTCTTGATTGCTTTACCGTGAATTTCCTGCAAGAAAACGATGTCTGCCCCGGTCTCGGCGATGCGCTCACGCATGGACTCCAGCATAAAACGCCGATTACCGGAGCAGTAACCTTTGTGCACGTTATAGGTGAGGATGTGGATTTCCCGCTTGTTGCCTGCCATTGAATCAGTTTTCCGGTTGCTTGTTCTGGCGGGCCTTGCGCGTCCAGGTCACCATATAATCGAGGCCGCTGACCACGGCGATAACCAGCAATACCGCGGTGGCCCACTGTATTGCCAATGGGCTGATAGCGGGTAGCAATTGCGCTGCCAGCAGCAGCACACAGAAACAGATCTGTACCAACATGTTGACTTTGCTGAGGACCGTGGCGGCGAATGTTATTGGCCCAACCAGCAGTCGATAGCACAGGGCGCCGCTGACAATGACCAGGTCGCGTCCTACCACCACCGCGGCGACATACCAGGGTACAAGGCCGACGTGGGCGAAGCAGAGGAAGCTGACCATGATCAGCAGCTTGTCGGCCACCGGGTCCAGTGCGGCGCCGAACTGGGAGAAATAGCCCAGGCGCCTGGCGGTGAAACCGTCCAGTGCGTCGGTGATGCCTGCCAGCAGTCCGATCCATAATGCCAGAGCATAGTCGTGGCGCAAAATGAGTAACCCCAGGGGCAACGCCAGCAGTAGGCGCAACATGGTGAGTGCGTTGGGCAGGTATTTAAGCATTCAATTTCACCGGGTCTGGCGCTTCACGGGATTCTTGGGCTTTACCTTGGGCCGGGCGCTCGGTCTGCTTTTGCTTTTGACGCGCGCCTTACCAGCGTTTTTGGCGCTAGCCTTTTTTGCCGCGCGCGCTGTTGCGTTGCGCCGCTTTTTTTGCCGAGCGCGGTTTTCGTGCCGGCTTTGGCAGCACTGCCTTTTCCATATGAAACGAACTGTTCCAGTATACCCTGGGCAAGCTGGTTGACGTCGGGTAGTGCATGCCGGTCGGCGAGCAGGCCAAAGTCCAGGGAATTGCCGTGTGAGAGCAGGGTGACGTTAAGGTTGACCCCGGGCAACAGCGTTGAGATCGGGTAGCTGGCGACCATGCGCGAGCCACAGAGATAAAGGTTCTCATCGCCCGGTCCAGGGACATTGGATACCAGCACGTTATACGAGGGCGCCAGGAGTTGGTCCAGCTTGCTGCGCTGCAGTAACTCCCAGACAGCGAATATCATCACGCCGTAGTCCATCATGGCCTCGGCGGACAGGGTTGCTACTTCCGCCTTGGATGCGGCGGATGATGCCATCACCTGTGCCAGTCGCTGGGCGGGGCTTACCCCGGGGTCTCCCAGTCGCACATGCACGGCTGAAACCTGGGTGCGGGCGCTGTCATCAGACTGGCTGCGAACGGACATGGGGCAGAGTGCCACCAACGGTGCTCCCGGGGGCTCCCCATGCGCGCTGAGATAGTCGTCAAGGGCGGCGCCAATGATCGCCAGGACGACCTCGTTGACGGTGCACTGCCCGGCCTTGCCCAGGCGTTTGATACGGTCCAGTGGCAGTGTGCAAATTGCCGTGGAGCGCGTGTCCCACTCAATGGGTTTGTTCATACGTGTGCGCCTGGCAGAGAAGGGCACCTGTGCCTCACTGTCGCGCAGCTTCATCCATTGCAGCGCCATTTTACCCATAAACTGGGAGGCCTCCACGACCCCCCTGGCCTGCTGGGTCAGTGGATTTGCGCTGGATCTGCTGGCAGCGGCCGGCTGTTGCTTCTTCCCTGGTTTGGGTTCAAAGGACCAGGTCGTGACCAGCTTGTTATCACGTGGCGAGGTCGACAGTGAACCATACATGCGTTTCACCCCGGACATGCCATCGATATATGCGTGATGAATCTTGGAGTAGACAGCGAAACGGTTGCCCTCCAGACCCTCTATCACCTGGCACATCCAGCAAGGGCGACGGCGGTCCAGCAAGCTACTGTGCAAACGCTGCACGACTTCCATCAGCTGATCCTCGCTACCAGGCGCGGGCAGGGCTGAGTGACGAACGTGATGGTCTATGTCTATCTCTTTGCTTTCCAACCATTGCGGTCGGCCCAGGCGCGGGAAGTGCGGGGTATAACTGAAGGGGGCAACCACCGGGGCCTGCTTGAACCGCGCCACCAGATCCTGGAGATAGTTTGCAGGCGCATTTTTCGGCAGCTCAAACACTTGTACGGCACCCACGTGCTTGGGGCTCTGGGCGGACTCCGTGAGGAAGAACATCAGGTCCAGTGGCGGGATAGAGGCATTGCTCATAGGGGCTCTCTGTCAGCGTTTTTTATTAGTGCGTCAGCAGGGTTACGGCGATTTGCCATTGCCGCAACTCCGAGAGCGGCAGTTAAGGCATCGGCGCCCGCAGCATGTCGATAATTGCAGTGTAGCCCATGCGGCTGGACAGTTGTTTGAGCAATATCATATTCGCCACGCGGCCAGTAGCGTTAACTTGTTTTCACCGCCGGGGGTGTCAATTGCGTCGGGTTTGCCTCAGGCTGTCTTTTATCGCCTTTAAATGCTCGGAGAACTCGCCATCCTGGCGCAGGGCGAGACAGGTGCCGAGAATGTCGATCATCACCAGCTGGGCAATCCGGGAGGTCATCGGCGTATACAGGTCGGTATCTTCACCACTTTCCACAGCCAGCACCAGCGAGCAGCGTTGGGCCAGGGCAGAGCGGGGTGCAGTGATGCCCACAACACGGCTGCCACTGGCCGTGGCCAGCTCTGCCAGTTCTACCATCGCACGGGTGCGGCCCGAGTAGGAAATGCAGACCAGGCAGTCATCCTCGCCGAGCCCGGTGGCCACCATGCGTTGATTGATAATGTCGGTGTGAGCGCTGACGGGTAGCGGGAAGCGCAGGAATTTGTGTTGTGCGTCCAGCGCCACAGAAGCCGAGGCGCCTAAACCACAAAATACAATGGAGCGGGCCTTTGCCAGGACGTCAACGATCTCCTGCAGCGCATCCAGGTGCAGTCTTTCACGCGCGCTGTCCAGGCTGGCATGCGTGCGCTCAAAGATTTTGGCGGCAACCTTGCCCACGCTATCGTCGGCTTCGATGTCGCGGGTCATACGGGGCTGCTGACGGGCCAACTCTGCGGCCAGGGCAAGTTTGAAGTCGGGGAACCCCTTGTACCCGAGTCCGGTGCAAAAACGATTGACGGTGGGCTCGCTGACGCCGGCCGTTGCGGCCAGCGCAGCGGTCGTTGCCGACAGTATCGCCTGCGGATCGTCGACCACGCAGGCGGCAATTTTGTGTGCTGATTTACTGCGCTTGCTGTGCGGATCGGCGAGGTCGGAGAGCAGGGTCATGGTGTATGTCGTTCCCGAATTTAATAAATTGTAATAAAAATACGCCCATCGTTGAGGCTGCTTTCCAGGTTCTTCTAATCCGTGGCCGATTTTTATAAGTTTTTTATAGGGTATTTATTCGTAAAAGGCAAATGATTAGCATGGCCCTGGAAATGTGTCCAGCCTATTGCGCGCCGAGGCTGGAGAGGATAAAGTTATAAAAATGTAATATTATTACAAAAAGAGTGTTGTTTAATGATGGATGAGACCATTTTACGATCGTTTCGGGTGCTGCCGGTGGTTACCGCCCATGATGTGGGCAAGACGGTTGAACTGGCGAGGGCTTTATTGAAAGGTGGCATGGGTGCTATCGAGATCACTCTGCGCACGCCCGCCGCTTTGCAGGCGATGGAGGCGGTGCGCAGCGAAGTGCCTGCCATGCAGGTTGCGGCGGGTACCGTCACCAACCGCAAGAACTGGAGCAGGTGGTAGACCTGGGTAGTTAACCTGGCTTTGAGTCCGGGCTGCACGGCCCCGCTGTTGGCCGCCGCCGCTGCTGCGCCGCTGACATTTATACCCGGTGTGGCAACAGCCTCGGAGGTCATGCTGGCGAAGGACTACGGCATGAATGTGTGCAAGTTGTTCCCGGCAACAGTGGTCGGTGGCATCGGCATGCTCAAGGCGCTTTCAGGGCCATTTCCGGATATGCAGTTCTGCCCCACCGGCGGGCTTAACCGCGATAACTTCCGCGACTTTCTGGCCTTGCCCAACGTGGTTTGTTGCGGTGGGTCATGGATGGTTTCCAGCGATCTGGTAGACAATGCACGCTGGGAAGAAATTGAGGAACTGGCCCGCGAGGCCATGTCGACGCACTAACACGAAGTAAGGAGACCAGTGATGACACAACAAGCGCCTACTCGAGTGGGCATTATGGGCTTTGGCCAAACCGGGCGACAGATTTTTGAGTTGGCGTCGCGCAGCGACGATATCGAAGTGGTTGCCATTGCCGACATCGGTAAACCGGAGATACTGCATTACCTGCTTACTTCTGAAGTCGAGCAACCCGAGCGTCATCAACTGGAGGGCAACTTCCTGGTGAATGATCGTTGCAGGGCCAGACTGATGGAAATCGACCGCCCGGCAGAGATGCCATGGGATATCTTCGGTGTGGATGCAGTGATTGATTCCACGGGCAAGTACCGTGACCGTCAGTCAATGGAGAGCCACCTGGGCAACGGCGCTCACCGTGTGCTGTTGAGAACCTTACCCACCGATCATATCGACCGCATTATTATCCCGGGTATCAACGGGGACAGCGCGCGCGCGGAGGACCGCATGGTGTCGGCCGGTTCAGCCACGACCAGCGCCCTGGCACTGCTGCTGCATAGCCTGTCTGCCGAGTTTGCCATCGAGTGCGGCAGTATGACTACCATTCATGCCTTTACCTCAGACCAGGCGCTGCAGGATTACGCCGGTTCGGATTTTCGTCGCAGTCGTTCTGCGGCCAAGAACATTATCCCCAACAGCCACGAGGCCAGTCTATGGCTGGGTCATATCCTGCCCCAGTTTGAGGGCAAGATCCTCACCTCAGCGCTGAATGTGCCGGTGCAGGAAGGGTGTCTGCTGGACGTCAACCTGGTGATGGCCGATAGCGCCGTTGAAGTGGAGGCGGTTAATGATGCCATGCGCGCGGCCGCGGCACGTCAACCGGGTATTATTGGCGTGGTGGAGGATCCGATCGTATCGTCCGATGTCATCGGCAACCCGCTTTCACTGCTGTTTGATACCAAGGGAACGATCAAGGCGGGTGCGAACACCGTAAAGACCCTCAGCTGGTACGAAAACCTGGGACACGCGGCGCGCCTGCTTGATGTGGTGCGGCTTTACAAGCAGCTGGATCAGCAACAGGAGGCAGCGTAATGAAAGTAGGAATAAATGGTTTCGGCCGAATCGGGCGCTCCGTATTCAGAATCCTTGAAGATGTTGAGGGCGTGGACGTGGTCGCCATCAATGACCTGTTTGATTACGACGCGTTGCGCTACTTACTCAGCTACGACACGGTGATGGGGCCTTTCGGCAAAAACCTGAAGCTGGAGGATGATCACTTTGTGACGGACAAGAGCCGGGCCAAACTGATCAGCGTGCGTGACCCGGCAGATCTTCCCTGGCGTGAACTGGGCGTGGACGCGGTGGTCGAGGCGACCGGGGTATTTCGCAAGCGTGAGCAGTTGCAGCAGCATATTGAGGCGGGTGCCAGCCGCGTGCTGCTCACCGTGCCCGCCAAGGATCCGGTGGATTACACCGTCGTATTAGGGGTTAATGATGAGGGCCTGGATGCGTCTCACCGTATTATCTCCAACGCCAGCTGCACCACCAACTGCCTGGCGCCCATGGCGCGGGTGCTTAACGACGAGTTTGGGATCGAAGAGGGGGTCATCAACACGGTCCATGCCTATACCAATGATCAGCGCCTCGCCGATGTGCCACACAGCGATTGGCGCCGCAGTCGCGCGGCGGCAGAAAACATCATTCCTACCTCTACCGGCGCGGCCAAGGCGGTGGGGCAGGTGCTGCCGGATTTACAGGGCAAACTGCATGGGATTGCCGCGCGTGTGCCGGTGCCCGACGGCTCGGTGGTCGACCTGTTCGTTAAACTGGGCAAGTCGGTGAGCGTGGATGACGTACATAACGCGGTGGGTGCCGCCGCGGAGTCAGACCGGCTGCGCGGGATTCTGCAATACAGTACGACACCTATCGTTTCTTCTGACATCATCGGCAATTCCCACTCATCGATTTTCGATGCGGGTTTTACCGGCGTGACGGCGGATCGCTATCTGCGAGTGCTGAACTGGTACGACAACGAGTGGGGCTATTCCTGCCGCGTGGTCGATTTACTGAAAAAGGTGAGTCATTGGTGAGTCAGTCAGGTACCGATTCAGATTACAGCGGACTGCGCAGTAATGTCAGTGAACTGGGGCGAATTCTGGGAGACACGATCGCCCACGCCCAGGGAGCCGACTTCCTTGAGTTGATAGAGCGTATTCGTGGACTGTCCAAGGGTGCCCGTGAGGGTTCGCTCGCGGACCGCGAACAACTGCTGAGGCAACTTCGTGACCTGGACAGCGAACAGCTGGTGCCGGTGGCGCGGGCTTTCGCCCAGTTTCTGAACCTGGCCAACATCGCCGAGCAACAGCACCTGGTGTCGCGGCGCATGGACCCCATCCTGTCGGCATCGCGAAACCTCAATAACAGCATGCGCGAGTTGCGCGAAGAGGGCATTACTGCCGAGGCTCTTGCCGCCACTATCGCAGAACTCAATATTGAGCTGGTGCTCACCGCTCACCCGACCGAGATTACGCGGCGCACGCTGATTCACAAACACAGTGAAATTGGCGGCTGCCTGAGCCAACTGGAGTTGGGCGGACTCAGCGAACGAGAGCAAGCGCAGTTGCGCGCCCGGCTGCGTGAACTGGTCGCGCAAATCTGGCATGGCGACGACTTCCGCAGGGAACGTCCCACACCGGTAGATGAAGCCAAGTGGGGATTTGCTGTTGTCGAGGAGTCCCTGTGGCGAGCCGTTCCTGAGTTCATGCGCAGGCTGGACGAGGCGCTTGACCAGCACTGTGGCCAGCGCCTGCCGCTGGATGCAGCGCCGGTCAGCTTTGTTTCCTGGATGGGCGGTGACCGCGACGGCAACCCCAATGTCACTGCGGAGATAACCCGTGAGGTCATGTTGCTGTCGCGCTGGCAGGCGACAGACCTCTACCTGGGCGACGTCAATCGCCTGTTGGAAGAGTTGTCCATGACCGAATGCAGTGCTGCGCTGCGTGAGCTTGCGGGCGATGCCCATGAGCCCTATCGGGGAATATTGCGTCGCCTGCGCGATTTGCTGCGAGCAACGCGCGAGCACATTGAGACGCTGCTGCGGGGGCAGGTGCCCGGCGATGCTGAAATACTGGCCGACGAGTCCCAGCTCTGGGAACCGCTGCTGGCCTGCTACCAGTCCCTGATGGACAGCGGAATGGAGATCATTGCCCGCGGCACCTTGCTTGATGTGCTGCGACGGGTGCGGTGTTTTGGCGTCTACCTTGTGCGCCATGATATCCGCCAGGACAGCGCGCGCCATACGGAGGCCCTGTCCGAGATTACCCGCAGCCTGGGCATGGGCGACTACGGGGACTGGGATGAGCAGGCCCGCCGTGCCTTCCTGCTGCGCGAATTGGGCAATCGGCGGCCCCTGATCCCGCGGCACTGGCAGCCCTCGGCAGATGTGCAGGAAGTGCTTGATACCTGCGCGGTGGTCGCCGAGCAACCGGCCCGGGCACTGGGGGCTTATGTTATTTCCATGGCCCGTCAGGCCTCGGATGTGCTGGCCGTGCACCTGCTACTGCAGGAATCGGGTGTCACCGAGGCGATTCCGGTGGCGCCGCTGTTCGAGACGCTGGACGACCTGTCACGGGCCCGTTCGGTCGTTGCCGACCTGCTGGGTGATACCTGGTATCGAGGTCAAATCTCCGGGCGCATGATGGTGATGATCGGTTACTCCGACTCCGCCAAGGATGCCGGCATGTTGGCGGCATCCTGGGCCCAGTATCGGGCACAGGAAGCCTTGCTGGAGGTGTGCGCAGAGAACGGGGTAGAGCTGACGCTGTTTCATGGCCGTGGCGGCACCATCGGTCGCGGGGGCGCGCCGGCGCGCGAGGCTTTGCTCTCCCAGCCGCCGGGCTCACTCAAGAACGGCTTGCGGGTGACAGAGCAGGGCGAAATGATACGGACCAAGTTAGGCTGGACGTCATTGGCGGTGAAAACGCTCGCGCTGTACACCGTTGCGATTTGTCGCGCCAACCTGATGAACCCTCCCGCACCCAGGGCCGATTGGCGTGAGATGATGGAGACCCTGTCTGCAGATTCCTGTGCGGCCTATCGCGCCGTGGTGCGCGAGGAACCTGGGTTCGTGCCCTATTTTCGCCACGCGACACCAGAGCAGGAACTGGCGAAACTGCCGCTGGGATCGCGACCTGCCCGGCGCAAGGGTAGTGGCGGTATCGAAAGCTTGCGTGCGATTCCCTGGATCTTCGCCTGGTCACAGAACCGGCTGATGCTTCCCGCCTGGCTGGGTGCCGGCAGTGCCTTGTCGAAAGCCATAGCGGCAGGCCAGGCCGATTTGCTCGGCGAGATGGCCGCGCAGTGGCCTTTCTTCTCGACGCGGCTGTCCATGCTGGAGATGGTCTACGCCAAGTCCGATGAGGGTTTGTCCGCCTATTACGACGAGGTGCTGGTGCCACCAGAACTGCAGGTGATCGGCGCGGGCTGCGCCAGCAGCTCAGCCAGGATATACCCTGTGTATTGGCCATACAGGGGGCGGGTGAACTGCTCGCCGACCAACCCTGGACCGCTGAGACCATTCGCCTGCGTAACATCTACACCGACCCACTGAATTTCCTGCAGGCGGAGTTGCTGCAGCGCAATCGTGAGCATGAAGATGAGCGCCTGGAGCGGGCGATTATGGTGACTATCGCGGGCATCGCCGCGGGCATGCGCAATACCGGCTAGCTCCCGGCCTTGCAAGGTGGCCTTGACCGCGGGCGACTTGCTGCCGACAATGGCGCCACGCGGCCTTGCCGGTCGACCTATCCCAATCGAGGAAGCAGCATGCGAAATATTTTCAAAGCCAGTCTCATGGTTATCTGTATGACAGTGGTCGCACAAGGCGCTCTGGCGCAGGAAGCCTACGACAAGGCCGTCAATGCATTTAGACAGGCCGGTGAAAGCGGTGCTTATTTTAATTCGGCTTACGGTTATGCGGTATTTCCCACTATCGGTAAAGGCGGAATCGGCATTGGCGGTGCTCACGGCAAGGGCCAGGTCTATGCCGCCGGCCAACATGTTGGCAATGCGACGATGACCCAGGTCACCGTGGGTTTCCAGTTGGGCGGGCAGGCATTCAGCCAGATTATCTTCTTTGAGGATCAGCGCGCTTTCCGCGAATTTACGTCAGGTAACTTTGAATTCAGCGCCCAGGCAACAGCCGTGGTGCTGACCGCCGGCGTGTCCGCTGAGGCGAACACCGGTGGAGGCGTCGGCTCTGGTATCAGCGGCGGTCAGAATAACGCGTCTACGGCCCACGGTGGTTATCGTAAAGGGATGGCTATTTTCACCATCGCCAAAGGAGGGCTGATGTATGAAGCTGCCCTGGGCGGTCAGAAGTTTTCCTACACGCCGCTGTAACACGCAGCGCATATGGACGATGCAGGCCCGGCTACAGCCAGCGCTGTCGCCGGAATTTTTTAGCCGCCGTGCAGGGCGCGCGCGGTATCCGTCTGCTCGGCACTCACGTCGCCCAGCATAATGACGTGCCAGGCCCGCGGTCCGTGCGCACCGTAGACGATCTGGCCCTCGATGTCGCCGGTGCTGGACGGGCCGGCAATACAGTACAAGGCGCGCGGCCTGCCATTGGCGGCCATGGATGCGTTCACCTGCTGCCACAGTGATTCCAGGTCAGGCAACACGCTCTGGGCGTCGACCAGCACCACGTGATGTTCAGGTAACAGGTTATTGCGTGAGGGATTGTGCTTACCCGATAGAAATACCGTGGCGCCAGTTTCCGCCAGCCCCCATTGGGCGTAACTGAGCGCGACCTGCTCACCGGCTTCCAACTCGCCAAAGCGGGGTAAGACGCCGCCGTCACGCCAGGGCATGGCTGCCAGCCTGGGGTCATTGCCCGCCACCAGTCGATGGCTGCGATAGTGTTGGTAAACGTATTGCGCCACCTGCTTGACGGCGGTACTGCGGTCCGGGGCCACATCCAGCGTGCCCTGGTTGCGCAGCACGTTTGCCATAAAGGCAATGCAGGGGTCCTCATGAGGAAGCGTCGCCGCGGGTGCTTTGCCCAGGGCCTCTCGCTGCTGGTCGATGACTTCAGCGTCGTTACTCACGCAGGCCGCGCGCACCCGCGCCATGACCCTGGACCGGCTGTCATTGCTCATTAACCTTGGCCCTCTGTTTATACTGTTGCATGAAAGTCGGACCCTGGGGGGCAGGGAAGTCGCGTTTGCTGGTCCAGCCGCTGGCCAGGGGAAGCTTGCTGAAGCGACCCTTTTTACGGCCAAGGCGATGCATCAGCGAGATGGCCGCACCGGTAAGTGCCTGGTAGAGGCGCGGACGCGCAGCAACCCAGGCATGGACGCGCAAGCCGTTGCGCCAGCCCGCTGGCGTAATTTTTTGCACGCTCTGCTCATGACGCAGATCGCGCAACAGGTCGGGCAGGGGAATCGCGCTGGGGCAGACTTCCTCGCAGCGGCCACAACTGGTGCAGGCGTTGGGCAGCGCTTCACTGGCCTCCAGCGAGGTGAGTAAAGGCGTCAGCACAGAGCCCATTGGACCAGGGTAGACCCAGCCATAGCTGTGACCCCCGGTTGCGGCAAAGATAGGGCAGTGGTTCAGGCAGCTGCCGCAGCGTATGCAAAGCAGCATGTCGCTGTAGTCGCTGGCCAGAATGTCGGTACGCTTGTTGTCCAGCAGTACGATATGGGTTTCCAGCGGGCCATCGGCATCCTGTTCACGGCGAGGACCGGAGTAAAAGCTGGTGTAGCAGGTGTGCGGCTGCCCCGTTGCTGAGCGCGCAAGCAGGCGCTGGATCGCGGTTGCGTCTTCAGCTCGCGGCAAAACCCGGTCCAGGGTAGTGCAAATAATGAGTACGTTAGGCAGGTTGGCGCAGAGGTCGCCATTGCCCTCATTGGTGACCAACATGGAGTAGCCGCTTTCGGCAATTAAGGCATTGGAACCGATAATGCCGACCTCCGCCTGCAGGAAGTGGTCGCGCAGCACGGTGCGAGCCTCGTCAACCAGTGCGCTGATCGAATCCAGTTCCCGTTCGCCCAGGTCGTGGTTATCCAGGAACTGTTCGCGTATCTGTTGTCGGGTTTTGTGCAGTGCGGGCCCAACAATGTGGCTGGGCGTCTCTCCGGCCTGCTGGACAATGTACTCGCCCAGATCCGTTTCCTTTACCTCCAGCCCACCGCGCTGCAGGTACTCATTAAGTCCCGTCTCCTCGGTCACCATGGACTTGCCCTTGGCAATCTTGCGGGCGCCGTGCTGCTGGCAAATGTCCAGCACGATGGAGTTCATGTCTTCCGCGGTTTCTGCAAAGTGAACGTGGTTGCCGTTGTTGGTTGCCTCCAGTTCAAAACGTGCCAGATAATAATCCAGGTTTTCCAGAGTGTGTTCACGTACCTGCTTGACGTGCTGGCGAAGTCCCTCATAGTCGCCAAACTCGGCCACGGCCGCATCGCGCATCAAGGGTGTGAACAGTGCGAGGATGTCACGTTGGGCAACACCCTCGGTGTCCGCCAGGGCGCGGGCCGCATTCTCCTTGAACTGCTGACTGTGCTGTTCCATAGGGTTAGTCACCTTCGCCGATAGCGGGGGAGTAGAGATCACCACTGAGAATCTCCGCCACGTGGCGGACCTCCAGTTCCATTCCCTGCCGTCGTGCGCGACCGGCGATGTTGAGCAGGCAACCGAGGTCGCCGCCAGTGAGCAGGGCGGCGCCGGTGTTACCTGCATTGCGCAGCTTGTCGTCCACCATTTTCTCTGAGATATCCGGCATTTTGGCGCAGAACGTGCCGCCGAACCCGCAGCAAACCTCAGTCTGCTGCATTTCCTGTATCTCTACATTGCAGAGTTCTTGCAGTAGCTGCCGCGGCTGCTGCTTGACGCCCATTTCGCGCAGCCCGGCGCAGCTGTCATGGTAGGTGATCGGGGGCAGGTTCGTGGAGACCGCCGGCGCTGATTCCAGCTTTACCACGTCGACGAGAAAACTGGTCAGCTCGAAGGTTTTCTCTGCCAGCGCCAGCGCCCGTTCGCGCCACTCACCGGTAAGCAATTTGGGGTAATGATGGCAAATCATCCCCGCGCAGGATCCCGACGGTGCCACCACATATTCAGCGTGTTCAAATAGCGTAATCATCTGCTGGGCGACGGGTATAGTCGCCTCATACTCACCGCTGTTGTAACCCGGCTGGCCGCAGCAGGTTTGCTGCAGTGGGACATCGACGATACAACCGGCCTGTTCCAGCAAGCGAATACTGGCGAAGGCGACAGAGGGGCGCATGAGGTCGGCGAGGCAGGTGACAAACAGGGAAACGCGTGGGGCAGTGGTGTCACTCATGTCGGCAATGGTCCGGGTAATGGATTGCTAAGTATATCGGATTACGGCTACCGCTCTAGCCCTGCCAGGGCAGAAAGCTGATGGTCAACAGCAATGCACCCAGAATGGCGCCTAGACTGATGACGATAGCGCTCCTGGCGACAGGGTGCTGGCTCTGCAGCAGTTTTACGGCAATCGTTTTGCGGTCGACGCGTATACCCGCTTTTACAATGGGTTCCAGCGTCTTGTTTACCTGCGCCTGGAGCAGGCCAGGGAACCATCGGTTGCCGGTAAAGATGATGACATCATCAATAAGGATAAAGGGTCCCCGGTAATGAACGCGGGGCCCGGCTGCCATGTGGTACATCTCCCTGTGGTCCGCCAGTACCAGCTGCCCGGCCAGCGTGCCGGCGTGCTCGGGTTCGCTGCGCAGCATCAGTTGCAGGGCAATGGCGGGACCCGCCAGCGCAAGGCTCGCTGCTACCAGTTGCAGCAGGGATACGCCCGATCCGATCAGCAGGATCAGGCAGGCCACAGAAATCACGCCCCAGGCGATGTTGTGCTGCCGCCACTGACGAGTCCGGTGTGGTGCAGTTTGCAGCCAGTGAATGTCGCCGGCGACATCATCCAGCGGTGCAGCGCCGTGGGCTGGCCTGCCGCGATAGACCAGGGCGCGCGTCGCCTGCAGGTAGGCCCAGGTGAAGCCGCCGGCACTGGCGAGGAACAGTAGCAGCAGGGATACTTGCCAGGCCGCATTTACCCAGACCCGCTTTCCCGAGGCATTCGCTATCAACAAGGCCAGTGATTCGGACTCCAGTGGCACCTCGGCCTGGCCCTGTTCATTGAAGCGTAAAATTCCCTGTTGTTGATCACTGTAGAGTAAGACTTTGCTGTTCCAGTTCGTCAGCCGTCCGCGACCGGCCACCGCGCCACGCGGCAGCGCGCGAATGAACTTCCAGTTCTGGTCAAACAGGTACAGCCCTGATGTTGCTGTCTCGGGGTTGTGGAGGTTGACCCACCAGTAATCACCACTTCGGGTAAAGCTACCGACCCGGGTTTGTTCCCGTTCCAGGGCGGGCGGTGGCAGCAGCAGGACCTCGTCGAGCTGTTGCCCAAACGCCTGGTCCTCATAGCGGAAAACGCTGATTGCCGGTCCCTGGGCGCTATTGACAAAGAGTAGACCCGAATCAAGACGCAGCACCGGGTCAGGCGGCAGCGGCAGATCTATTTGAGCGCGCAAGCTTCCGTCCCGCCCCAACTTGCTCAATTGGTTGTCACTGGCAATAAAATATGCGCCCGTGATGCTGTTCAGGGTCAGCGCGGCAGGTGGCCCGCCCGGCGCGTCTGCGATGGCGGGCTGGCACAAGCGGTCCTGCAGGTTGCAGCGCCACAGCGTTCGCGGTCCAGTCTCCTGGCCCGCCGCCCTGGCGGTCAGTAACAGGTCTCCCTGCAGATCGAAGACCATGGGCCCCGACAGCTCTTCCAGCCCAAGGGCGGAGGCTTCCAGGGAATCTGCCGTTACGCCAGCCCGGTCGTGAAGCAGTAGCGTGTCCCCTGCGAGAATAACCAGGGCGCCTGTCGCGTTCGCGGCGACAATGGACGGTCCCTGGACCGATGTGGCTGGGCTCAGGCTGAGGAACCGTCCCAGTAAAATCAGCAGCAAAGCGAGCGTCACGCTGCCAAGCACAATCCCTTTACGACTTTGTTGTGCAGCGGTCTCGGCGCGCTGTTGAATCTCCCTGGTGCTGCGGAAAGCCTGTAGCCGGTAGGTATTGGGGGAGCCCGGCGGATTCCTGGGCCGGTGGGTTTTGGAGGTGTCTGTTCTTCTTGGCAGTTCCAGCCGGGATTTGACCCGCGCCGGCGTCCGCTTCAGCCTGGGCTGGCCGGCCAGCGCACTGGCCCCGGCTTGCATGGCTTTTTCTTCCAGCGCGTTATTTTGGGCGGTTGGCCCGGCGATGCTTGCGGATTTTGCCGCGGCTCGTTTTCGCGCGGCGCTCTCCGCGCTGCGCTGCTGCGCCGCCAGAGTCTCTGCGTCTTTTCGTGCGGCAGCTTTGGCCGCGCGCTGTTTCTCTTCTTCTGCCTTGCGTTGCTTTTCGGCCTCTGCGGCGGCGCGTTTGCGGGCGGCTTCTTCTGCCTTGCGTTGCTTTTCGGCCTCTGCGGCGGCGTGTTTGCGGGCGGCTTCTTCTGCCTTGCGTTGCTTTTCGGCCTCTGCGGCGGCGCGCTTGCGGGCGGCTTCTTCTGCCTTGCGTTGCTTTTCGGCCTCTGCGGCGGCGCGCTTGCGGGCGGCTTCTTCTGCCTTGCGTTGCTTTTCGGCCTCTGCGGCGGCGCGTTTGCGGGCGGCTTCTTCCGCCTTGCGTTGCTTTTCGGCCTCTGCGGCGGCGTGTTTGCGGGCGGCTTCTGCTGCCTTACGCTGCGTTTCCGCCTCCTCTGCGGCCTTTCGGTGGGCGGCTTCTTCCGCCCTTTGCTGTCTTTCCAGTTCTGCCTGGGCTTTCGCGCGTGCGGTTTCCGCCTTGGCATCTTGTTCTGCCTGCTCAGCAGTTGCCTGCCTGCGCTCCTTCGCAGCGCGCTGTAACTGCGCCAGAGCGGCCCGTTTACGCTGTTTCTTGTCCTCGCCGTCGACCTTGCCCGGCCGCTTGGTTTGCCTCCGCTCCAGCAAACGTTTTTCTTCAGCCAACTGCGATTTTTTTTGCGCCGCCTGCCACTGGGCGCTGTGCATGTCAGCAGGCGCCGCGGTTTCCCCGTTCGCATCGGGTTCTACTTTCACCAACTCCGCTTCCAGGCCAAGTTGGTTCAGTTGCAGATAGCATTCCGCTGCGGCCTTGCGCTCCAGATTACGGCGCAGAATGATGGCCTCGCCGCTGAAAAACTGCTCCAGGCGCCGGGCGTCCTGAATGTCAAACAGTGTGGCAAAACCGGCCCTGGCCTCGCCCGGGTCCCTCCCTGGCAAAACCTCGCCCCTGAACGTGAGGTTAAACTTGTTCACCCCGCGCGATTGTCCCCGTGTTGTGGTCCTTGTTTATAGGGCCAATGTACGGTGAACCGCGTTGATTTGCCAAGTCATCATTGGTGATTAATGCACTCCGTGCATCAGTTTCTTCAGCACTGGAGAGAGCAGAAGCAGCAACACCCCCACGCCAACTCCCACATACAACAGGTCGTTGAACAGGCTGCTGTAGCGATCCAGTGCCGCGCCTACGTCACTGACGCTGCCATTAACGGTCTCTATCGCTGCCAGTTTTGCCAACTGGACGGCCACGAACTCGGAATAGGCCGTGGCGAGGAACCATGCGCCCATCATTACGCCGACGATGCTCGGCACGGCAAGGCGGGTGACAGCAGAGAGGCCCACGGGGGACAGGCATAGTTCGCCGCTGGTGTGCAAGAGATAGGCCAGTACCATCCAGTAGCTGGCGACCAGGCCGCTGGCCTGGGGGTTTGCGGCGCCCAGGACCAGTGCGCCGAAGCCGAGTCCTGCCTGGGCAATCCCCAGGGCGAATTTCACCGGCGTGCCCGGTTCCAGCCCACGTCTATTGAGCGCGGTCCACAGCCAGGCGAAGAAGGGCGCGAGCAGGAATATAAACAGAGCGTTCAGCGAACCGTATTGTGCCGCGGTGAGTTCCATGCCCAGTAAGGTGCGGTCCATAACCCTGTCGGCGAACAGGGTCATGGAACCGGCCGCCTGCTCGAACAGCGCCCAGAAGACCACGGTGGACATGGTGAGTACGACAAGGGCAATCATGCGGTCACGTTCCACCCGATTGCACTGTGTGGTGATGAACCAGGTCAGGCCAGCGAGTACCGCCATAGACATCAGGTTGAGCGTCATGCCCACGGCCCCTTGAAACTGCAGCATCTGCCAGGTCACGACTACACCCGCCAGTGCGCCCAGGTAGATGCTTGTTTCCTTATTGAGGCCGATGGGTGAGGGCTCTTTCAGTAGTGCCGGATCATGAGGTTCAGCGTGGCCATGCAGGTGCCGTTGACCAAAAGTGAATGTGGCCAGACCCAGCAGCATGCCGATTCCGGCCGCTCCGAAGCCATAAGCCCAGCCATAGGTTTCACCAAGATAACCGCAGAGCAGGGTGGCGGCGAAAGCGCCGATATTGATGCCCATATAGAAGATGGTGAAGCCCGAGTCCCGTCGTGGGTCATCCTCCGAGTAAAGCCGGCCGACGATGGTGGAGATATTCGGTTTTAGAAAGCCTACGCCAACCACGATCAGCGCCAGTGAAAAGTAAAAAACCTGCAGCGCGCCCTCATCGCGTACGACCTCGCCCGCGACGATACGCGCCTGTTCGCCTTCCACGGCCATACCCAGGTGCCCCAGTACCAGTAGGACACCGCCAAACAGCACCGCCTTGCGCATGCCCAGGTAGCGGTCTGCCAGCAGGCCGCCGATGACTGGCATGGCGTAAACGAGGGCAGCATAGCCACCGAGGACTTCAAGGCCGTTAGTGTCGGAAAAAAGGTGGTACTTGGTGAGGTAGAGCAGCAGCAGGTATTTCATGCCATAGAAGGAAAAACGCTCCCATAGCTCCGTGGCGAAGCAGACGAGGAGTCCGCGAGGGTGGCCAAAGAAGCCGGTATCCAGTGCTGGATCGTAGGCGCTGGTTATTGTCATTGGCCGGTGTCCTTATCGGGCAGAACCGTGCACTGAGAACGTGGCGGCGCTCAAAGCCGGGTCGAACGAGTGAATCCTGTCCAGTTTCCCCAATGCTGGGCGTGGGGTTGCGATGGCAGTATGATAGCGCTCTTTACGGGGCATTCGGGTTTTTTCTAAACAAGCGCTTACTACCACAAGCCCTAGGCTGAATACTTACCCAATCGGGGCCCGCGCGGGACGGTGCAGCGTGTGCAATTGCTTTTTGCCACGGGTAATCGCCTGGCCAATAACTACGATTTTGCGCGCTGGAACAACAAAGTAGAGTTCAAGGCAACGCGCGAGAAAACAATGAAGGAGATCAAATAATGAATGGAGCACAAAGCCTGCTTACCACCCTCACCAATAACGGGATAGAGGTTTGTTTTACCAATCCTGGCACCTCGGAAATGCACTTCGTGGCTGCCCTCGATGAAGTCCCTCAGATGCGCTGCGTACTGTGCCTGTTTGAGGGTGTGTTAAGTGGCGCGGCTGATGGTTACGCACGAATGAAGGGCAAGCCGGCCTCAACCCTGTTGCACCTGGGCCCCGGCCTTGGCAATGCACTGGCCAATGTGCATAACGCCAAAAAAGGTCATTCACCGATGGTCAATATCGTTGGCGATCACGCGACCTATCACCTCGAATACGATGCTCCGCTGACCTCGGATATCGAGGGCATCGCGCGTCCGGTATCCCATTGGGTGCGCACATCAGCAGCCGCAGCGGACATTGCCCGCGATGCGGCGGAGGCTGTGCTGCAGGCCGGCACCGGCCAGATTGCCACACTGGTGCTGCCCGCCGATGTTTCCTGGGGTGACAACCCAAATGGTGCCGAGGGGGCGGTGCAGGTGGCCGGTGCCAAGGAAGTGCCCGCAGAGCGGGTGAGTGAAGCGGCGCAGCGTTTACGGTCGGGAGCCAATACCCTGATCTTGATCGGTGGACGGGAAGTCACGCGGGAGCAGGGCTTGCTGCTGGATCGCATTGCCAACGCCACCGGCGCACAGGCCTTGATTGAAGTGCTGCCCGGTAAGGTAGCCAGGGGCGCGGGCACAGCGATCATCGACAGGCTCGCCTACCTCGCCGAACTGGCAATTGACAGTCTCAAGGAGATTGAGCAGTTGATCCTGGTCGGCGCCGCAGACCCGGTATCGTTTTTTGCTTATCCCGGGGTGCCCAGCGCCATTGCACCAGAAGCCTGTGACCGGTTTGTCATGGCCGGGCCCAATGATGATATTACCGCAGCATTGCAGGCACTTGCGCAGGAGTGTGGGGCGACGGAGTTGGAACCGCGCGTGCATTCGCTGAGCCTTCCTGACCTGCCGGAGGGTGACCTCGATGCGGGCAAGGTGGGTATGGCTATCGCGCATCACTTGCCGGAGGATGCGGTATTGGTCGACGAGGGCATCACCTCTGGCATGATGGTCAATATGTTTACCGCCACTGCGCGGCCCCATGAGCAACTGAATCAGACCGGCGGTAGCATTGGCTGGGGTTTGCCCGCAGCACTGGGTGCGGCCATTGCTGTGCCAGATCGCAAGGTTGTCTGCCTGGAGGGTGACGGTAGCGCCATGTATACCCTCCAGGCGCTGTGGACCATGGCCAGGGAAAATGCTGACGTCACCGTGGTGATCTTCAATAATCGAAAATACTCGATTCTGGAAATGGAATTCGGTCGCACGGGCGCCCGCGGCGGCGTACCCGGCCCCAGTGCAGCGAGCACGCTGGATATCGGCAGCCCGGATATGGACTTCGTCGCCATGGCTAGTGGGATGGGCGTGCAGGCCAGCCGCGCTGCAACCGCTGAGGAATTCAACGCCCAGTTTGCCGAAGCGATGATGCAAAAAGGACCCCGCCTGATCGACGCGATCGTTCCCACTATTTTTTAGCATCGCATTGCGCTGTCGCCCGCGGCCATGCATGTGGCGTGGGCGGCCATACGCTGAACGCGCAAACTCCGGTTCAATAGCTGACATCAAATCAGCCATTGACCCCGGAGTCACACCTATGAACATGTTTACCCGTTTGTTCGGCCAGCCCAACCACGGTGCGCGAGAAATGGATTACGTGGGTGCCCAGCGCATGGTGCTGGACTATGCACGTTATCTGGAGCGCTCGGCGCCCATGCCCGGACAAATCGTCGATGCGGCAAGACTTCCCCACGACAAGTCAACGCTGCGCGATGCCCTGCTGTTTTGTATTGGCAACAGCTCTGATCCCCGTCTGGAAGAGCACCTCAAGGCTGGATACCTCATGCTATCCGCGTTTCAGGAAGGTATTGGTGAGCCGGGTCAGGGGCATGATTTTGCCAGCCTGGATCTGGATGCGGACATGCTGGACGTTGCCCATCAACTGGAAACAGAGGAAGAGGGCACGGGCGAATGGCGCGCCATGGCGACGCGGGAACTGCAACAATTGAGGCGGGAGCTTTATGAACTGGAGCTTGAAGTGGCGCAGTCCTTGCGCCTTACAGCCTAGGGCTTTGTCGCGGCAGGATGCTCAGGCAGCAGCCAGCCGGCAGCCCTGGTCCGCCATCTCCCTGCGCAGGCCATCGCCGATCTCTACTGCATCACGCAGGCGTTTGATACGCTCGAAGAGAAGTGCAGCCTGAGGGTAGTAGGTGCGCAGGTAAACCAGCCACTGCTTGATCGGGTTGCCGACGTAGGCCGCGTCATAGTTCTCCAGGGTGAGTTGATAGTAGTGCATCAACAACGGTAGCAACGTCTGCCCAGGTGAGCGGGGATAGGTTCTCCGCCCGTTGCGCTGCGCGCACCAGGCGAGGCAGGTCTGGCCTGCACAGTGCGCCCCTGCCCAGCATCAGGTCTTTGCACTGGCTTACCTGCTGGCAGCGCAAGGCATCATCGGCGCTCCAGATTTCCCCGTTGGCTATCAGCGGTATATCCACGACTTTTCGTGCGCTGGCGATCTCCTCCCAGTAGGCGGGGGGGCGGTAGCCGTGGCGTTTGGTGCGCGCGTGCACAATAATCTCGCTGGCTCCTGCCTCGGCAATCCCCTGGACGATCTCCAGAAACTGTTCCTGGTGTTCATAACCCAGCCGCGTTTTTACCGTAACCGGCACGGCCGGGGGTACCGCCGCGCGCACGGCGGCAGTGATAGCAGCGACGCGCTCAGGTTGGCGCAAAATGATTGAGCCGCCATCTGACTTGTTCACAGTTTTCGCCGGGCAACCAAAATTCAGGTCGATACCGGGAGCACCCAATTCAGCGGCGCGCGCGGCATTCTCTGCCAGCACGCTGGCCTGGCCACCGAGTAACTGCACATAGACCGGCACGCCGGAAGCCGTTTTGCCGCCGTGGTGGAGCTCCGGGCAAAGCCGGTAGAACACCCTCGGCGGTAACAGGCGTTCACTGACCCGCACAAACTCTGTCACACAACGATCCAGGCCGCCCAGGGATGTGAGCAGCTCGCGCATGGTGTGATCAACAACCCCCTCCATGGGGGCGAGAAAAAGGCGCATGGTTACCAGTCTTGATAGTTGTGAGGTTTCAGAAGACGCGGAGTATACGCCAGCCGCAGCGCCAGGCACAGTGACTCCCCCGGTTGGGTGATGGCACTCGTCAGGCTGCTGCTTTATAGTTGGGGTTTTCCCGGGTCACCGGGGTAGTCGTTCGCGCGAGAGCAGTCAGAGGGCGGTATGCAAGACAACATCATGGCGCAGGGTATCGAACTCATGATCTATGGCATGGGTACCGTGGTGGTGTTTCTGGCATTGCTGGTGGTAGCCACCATGGCCATGTCTGCGTTTATCGCCCGGTATTTTCCCGAGGCTGAAAAAGCAACGGCAACGGTCGTCGTGCCGAAGACGGCGTTGGCGGTGGATGACCCGGAACTGGTTGCCGTCATCAGTGCGGCGATTCACCAGCACCGCAGCCGGAAGTAGGTTTTTCTCCAAGCAGCTTATGTGTACACGAGGTTTCACCCATGGTCGATAACAAGCGCCCGTTGGGCATCACTGATGTGGTCTTGCGCGATGCGTCCCAGTCACTGCTGGCCACTCGCGTCAGGCTGGACGATATGCTGCCCATTGCCGCCAAACTGGATGAGATCGGATTCTGGTCGCTGGAGTCCTGGGGCGGGGCCACGTTTGATGCCTGTATTCGCTATCTTGGCGAGGACCCCTGGGAGCGCATCCGCGAACTGAAGAAGGTGATGCCCAACACGCCGCAGCAGATGTTGTTTCGCGGCCAGAATATTCTCGGCTACCGTCATTATGCTGACGATGTGGTGGCAAAATTTGTCGAGCGTGCCGCGGTCAACGGCGTGGATGTCTTCCGCGTGTTTGATGCCATGAACGACATGCGCAATATCGAGGTGGCATTGCGGGCCGTTAAGCAGGTGGGCAAGCATGCCCAGGGCACGATCTCCTATACGCTCAGCCCGGTCCATAACATCGACAACTGGGTGGAGCAGGGCAAGCGCATCGAGGATATGGGCGCCGATTCAATCTGTATCAAGGATATGGCCGGTTTGCTGCAGCCCTATGATGGCTACCAGTTGGTCAGCCGTCTCAAGGAGGCCTGTGCCATTCCCATTCAATTGCACTGCCATGCCACCACCGGCCTGTCTACCGCCACCATTCTCAAGTGCGTGGAAGCCGGCATCGACAATGTAGATACCTCTATCTCCTCCATGTCCATGACCTACGGACACTCGCCCACTGAGTCCGTGGTGGCGATGCTTGCTGGTACCGACCGGGATACCGGCCTGGACATAGGCAAGCTGGAGGAAGTGGCGGCCTATTTTCGTACGGTGCGCAAAAAATATGCGAAGTTTGAGGGCGCTTTGCGCGGTGTGGATTCGCGTATCCTGGTGGCGCAGGTGCCGGGCGGTATGCTCACCAATATGGAAAGCCAGCTCAAGGAGCAGGGCGCCGCGGACAAGCTTGACGCCGTTCTGGATGAGATTCCGCGGGTGCGTGAGGACCTGGGTTTTATTCCCCTGGTTACGCCTACCTCACAGATTGTCGGTACCCAGTCGGTGATCAATGTACTGACCGGTGAGCGTTACAAATCCATTTCCAGGGAAACTGCCGGGGTGCTCAAAGGTGAATACGGAGCGACCCCTGCGGCGGTCAACAAGGCGCTGCAGGCGCGAGTGCTTGAGGGTGGCGACCCCATCACTTGCCGCCCAGCGGACTTGCTTGATGCCGAGCTGGACGACCTCTGCGATGAGCTGCGCAAACTGGCCGCTGAAAAGGGCATTGCGCTGACCGCGGGTGAGGGTGAAATTGATGATGTGCTCACCTATGCCCTGTTTCCCCAGGTCGGGCTCAAGTTTCTGGAAAATCGTGGCAACCCCGCCGCCTTCGAGCCTGCTCCGGGCACTGAGCCGGCGGCCGCTCCGGCCGCCGTCGCCCCGGCTGCGAATGTGCCCGGCGGCACAGCAGACGTTTATACGGTAACGGTCAACGGCAATAGTTATGTGGTGGAGGTGGCAGAGGGGGGTGATATAGCGGCTATCGCCCCTGCCGCCGCTCCCGACGCCCGCCGCTGCCGCCGCGCCCGTGTCTGCTGCCAGTGAACCGTTAGCCGCGCCGCTCGCGGGCAATATCGTGAGAATGGAGGTCAGCCCGGGGGATGCCGTCGCGCGCCGGCGACGTGGTGCTGATCCTGGAAGCGATGAAGATGGAGACGGAAGTGCGCGCCAGTCGCGATGGCAGTGTGACCAGCGTCGATGTCAAAGTCGGTGACTCGGTTGCCGTCGGCGACACCCTGCTTACCCTGGGCTGATATGGATAACCTGCTCACACTGTGGACTGCTTCCGGGCTTGCCCAGATGACTTTCGCCCAGGCCTTTATGATCCTGATTGGCCTTGGGACTGCTATTTCTGGCCATTCGCAAGGGCTTTGAGCCGCTGCTGCTGGTGCCCATCGGCTTTGGCGGCATCCTCGCCAATATTCCCGGGGCGGGAATGGCTTACTCGGCAGTGGAAAACGCCTTGCAGGGCGCAGACCCGACGCAGCTGGCGGAGTTGACACGCCTGCTGGGCATGGCCGCCGCCGACAGTGGCAAGGAACTACTGGCTGCCTACGAAACCGTTGATTCTGCGACGCATCTGGCCGTTCACCAGTGGGCCCTGGACGCCGGTTTTGGTAACGGCATGCTTTACAATTTTTACTCCGTCGCCATAGCCAGCGGCGTTGCACCGCTGGTGATTTTCATGGGCGTGGGTGCCATGACCGATTTCGGGCCGTTGCTGGCCAACCCGAAAACACTGTTCCTGGGCGCTGCCGCGCAGTTCGGTATTTTTGCAACCGTGCTGGGCGCTGTCGGACTGACAGCCCTCGGTCTGATGGACTTCTCCATCGCCGATGCCGCGGCAATCGGTATCATCGGCGGCGCAGATGGCCCTACCGCGATCTACGTCTCATCCGTGCTGGCGCCTGACCTGTTGGGCGCGATAGCCGTTGCCGCATACTCCTACATGGCGCTGGTGCCTATGATCCAGCCGCCGATTATGCGTGCGCTCACCACTGAGGCAGAGCGCAAAATCGAGATGGTGCAGTTACGCCCGGTTTCCCGGCGGGAGAAAATTGTATTCCCGCTGGTCCTGCTGATTCTGGTCGCGTTGCTGCTTCCCGCGGCCGCACCCCTGTTGGGGATGTTCTGTTTTGGCAACCTGATGAAAGAGTGCGGCGTCGTCGACAGGCTTGCAGACACCGCGCGCAATGCCCTGATCAACATCACCACCATCTTTCTTGGGCTGTCTGTGGGGTCCAAGCTGGTGGCCGACAAATTCCTGGATGTGAATACCCTGGGCATTCTCGGGCTGGGCATCGTGGCCTTCGCTATTGGCACCGCCTCGGGTGTGCTCATGGCAAAGCTGATGAACCGCTTTGGCAGCACACCGTTGAACCCTCTCATCGGCTCCGCCGGGGTTTCCGCGGTGCCCATGGCCGCAAGGGTCAGCAACAAGGTTGGCCTGGAAGCCAACCCGCACAACTTCCTGTTGATGCATGCCATGGGGCCAAATGTTGCCGGTGTGATTGGTTCTGCCGTCGCTGCTGGTGTCATGATCAGCCTGGTGGGTGGCTAACTGTTTTTGCTGCTTGCTGCGCAAGAAACCTCCCGTTAAGATAAGAGGTCCGGTGGTAACAAGCCCCTCTGGAAACGGTCAGGTCGCGCCCTAGCGAGCTACTTTTTCAGGGGCCACTGCGAGGACTGTCTGGCAGAGGTTGCGCGCGCAACCTCTAAGCCGAGTCCCGCAGCGGCCTGAAAAAGCAGCTTCGCTGGTGCGCGCCTGACTGTTTCCAGAGGGGCGTGTTGCCACCGGACCGTTCAAATCGGTCAACCCGGATGTAGCCAATGGTATTTTTGCTGAAACGCGCGAAGCTTATCGCTGACCCCATTTGAACAGGGTAAAGAAGTCATAGGAAGGATCATCCAGCCCAGGCTTGCCGATGTGCGAGCCTTGTACCAGCGGGTGATCGAGCTGCACGGTGGACTTGTTGTTGACCATTGCCCAGTCTGCCACCACTGCGCGCGCTGAATATTTCCACACGCCCTCGCGTTTTTCATAGCGGTCGAAGTAGCGCCCGCCAATCAGCAGGTCCATGGGCTCTGCGTCCGTGCGAATTTTATGGAAGGCCAGTACATAGATTTCGCCCTCCGCATAATCCCCGTCAATAGCGAGGTTTATGTTGGTGACATTGTGATGAAGGATTTCCATCGGCGCCTGTATTTCCGGGAGCTGGTCAATGAACTCCATCGCCAGCCCCTTGAAGAAGCCGCCGTGATCATCCGTGGCATCCGGGTGGTAGAGCTGGCGCAGCTTGTCCAGGTCATGACGGTCCGAGGCATTGCAATAGGCATACACCAGGTCGGTAATGTCCTGCTTGTCGAGCAGGGTTTGTAGTCTTGGGTCCACGTTAGTTTCCCAGTGCTGCCTGATAGGCGTTAACGGCGTTTGCCAGCCCCATGCGAATTGCGTCAACTGTCAGCGCGTGGCCGATAGAGACTTCCAGTAGTCCGGGTATCGAGGCGAAGCGGGGCAGGTTGTGCAGGTCCAGGTCGTGGCCGGCGTTGAGTCCCAGGCCGACGTCTGCCGCGACCTCAGCGGCAGTCACAAACTGGTTGAAGACCGCGTCCACATCCTGCCCGGTCCTGAATGCCTGGGCGTAGGACTCGGTATACAGTTCGATACGGTCAGTGCCTGTCTGTGCGGCCAGGCGAATTTGTTCCGGGTCCGGGTCCATAAACAGGCTGGTACGAATGCCCAGTGACTTGAGCTCCTCTACCAGCGGTGCGACGCGGTCGCCATCCCTGTGCAGGTCGAATCCATGGTCGGATGTGAGCTGGCCATCCGTATCGGGGACCAGGGTGCACTGGGCTGGGCGAATTTCGCGCACCAGCGCCATGAACCCGGGATAATCACCCACGCCTGCGCGGTCACTCTTGCGGGCGCTGGTAAAGGGGTTTCCCTCGATATTGAACTCCACCTGCAGCATAGCGGCCAGGTCAAAGCAGTCACTGGCGCGAATATGGCGCTGATCTGGCCTGGGGTGAACAGTGATGCCGTCTGCGCCGGCATCGATGCACATCCGGGCATGCGCGGGAACACTGGGATTGGTGGTATCCCGCGAGTTGCGAATGAGTGCAATTTTATTGAGGTTGACCGAAAGCGCGATCATGGCAGCGACTGACGTGTCACCTCGATGATAGTGATGGGCTCTACGGGGACATTCTGGTGACCACCCACGTTGCCGGTGGGAGCCGTGACGATATAGTCCACGACACTCATGCCCTCAATCACTTCGCCAAACACCGTATAACCGGGCTGGCCCGGTGACCAGTCCAGGCGCAGATTATTGCGCACGTTGATGAAAAACTGGGAAGTAGCGGAGTCGGGGTCGTTGGTGCGCGCCATGGCGACGGTGCCGCGGGTGTTGTGCAGGCGATTTTTTGCCTCACTGACGATGGGGTCGCGGGTCTCTTTCTCGCTCATGTCGGGCAGAAAGCCTCCTCCCTGTATCATGAAGTCAGGCATGACCCGGTGGAAAATGGTGCCGTTGTAGAAACCCTCATCGACATAGGCCAGGAAATTGTCCACCGTGATCGGCGCTTTGTCGCGAAACAGGCGCAGAGTGATGGAGCCCTCAGACGTTTTCAACGTTACCAGCGGGTTCGGTACATGGCTTTCTTCCGCCAATGACAGGGGTGCGAGCAAAACGGCAAGCACCAGCAAAAAAGTGCGCATTATTGATATCTCCTCAGGCCCAGCTTGAACTTTTACGGCGTTTGGGCCACAACCGCGGGACGACCAGTGTAATAATGACGCCCAGCAGTACCGCCAGTGCGCCGTTGAGAAAATCTTCGCTGTCCAGCTTGTCCTGCAGGCGAGCGTTCTCGGCCTCCAGCATGTCAACCTCCGAGCGCAGTTGCTCGCTTTCCTGTACCAGGCGTCGATTGTCGGTATCCAACTGCACAGCCTTGCCTGATATCTTCTTAAGGTCGGCCAGTTCCCGGGAAACGCTATCGAGTTGGGAATCTGTGGAGCTGGCCTTGTTGGCCAGCTCGCTCTTCTGGGTCTGGAGGTTATTGAGTTGCGCGCTCAGGTTTTCATTTTCGGCTGCCAGCTTTTCAGCGCGGGCTACTGCCGCGGGCAGTTTGACCTGGGCGGGCGTCTGGGCAGTGAGAAACTCGGTGGTAACCCAGCCCGTGGTGCCGCGGTCGGTGGTGAC
The DNA here is from genome assembly GCA_963845135.1 of uncultured Gammaproteobacteria bacterium. Classification (GTDB taxonomy): domain Bacteria; phylum Pseudomonadota; class Gammaproteobacteria; order Pseudomonadales; family Halieaceae; genus Halioglobus. Next base: position 79,850 of record CAWJQW010000004.1, read on the forward strand.
CTCGGCCCATTTGCCGTCGCTGCTGGTGCGGGCAACCCGCAGGCGGGCCCCCGGGTTAAGCTTGGCTGCCCAGCGGTATTCTTTGCCCGGCCCGGTGTGCAGGACAACAAACACTTCATCGCTGATGTAGCGAACATCCTGCGCGGCCGCGGGCAGTGCCATGCACAATGAAAACAGAAAAATCTTGATAAAACGCAGCACAACCGTTTCCTTGTCAGCGTGATGAAAAGCGGCGCTAGTTTAACGCCGATGCGGTGAGAATTGTAGGCGCGGCGCTACACATTCAGCCCTGCGGGTTCTCTTCCTTCAGGTGGGGGCTGATCAGCAGTGCGGTCAGCACCGTCAATGCCAGCGTAAAGCCAATGGCAGAATACAGTTTATAGCTGACCCAGGTGGCCTCGGAAAATCCATAGGCGACCACCAGGTTAAGCGCGCCAACGATAGCGAAGTTGCTCACCCAGAGCAGGTTCAGTTTTGTCCATACTGGCCTTGGCAGGCGAATCTGGCTGCCCAGTGTCCGCTCCATCAGGTTCTTTTCGCCAATGAACTGCGAGGCACCGAAAGCAATAGCCAGGGCCCAGTTGAATATCGTTGGCTTCCACTGAATGAACAGCTCATTGCGCAGCACCAGGGTGGCGCCGCCGAATACCAGTACCGCCAGCAGCATCCACATGGCGCGCTTCTCAAATTCCCCGGTGAGCGCGTAAGTGAGCACCACTTGCACCAGTGTGGCGGCCATCAGCACCGCCGTCGCAGAATAGATACCATCAAAGGTGTAGTGCCAGTTGCCCAGCGATACCGCCTCTCCATTAAGTTGGTAGACGATGAAAAACAGGGCGATGGGGACGAATTCTGCCAGTTGCTTCATGGTGTGCCGGGTACCTTGGCTGTTATCATGGGTGCTCTCCCTGAATGTCCTCGTGGACGCCGTTTGCGGCTGCAGGGCCGCCAAGTGTAAAGATTGTGTTGATCGACTTCCATACCCATACCACTGCTTCTGACGGTGCGCTCTCTCCCGCTGAACTGTTGCGCAGGGCCGCCGAGCGCAGGATTAGCCTGCTGGCCATTACCGATCACGATACGGATGCGGGGTATCGCGCCGCCTGTGAGTTGCGCGATGACTACCCTGAAGTCCGGCTGATTCCCGGCGTTGAGCTGTCCTGCCGCTGGTCGGCGACCACTATCCACATCGTAGGCCTTGGCGTCGACTTTGACCACGACGCGATGCGCGAGGCCCTGGCCCTGTTGGGTGGCGCCAGGGCCGAGCGTGGCACTATTATCGCCAGCCGCCTTGAGGCCAGGGGGTTCCAGGGTGCGCTGGAGGGTGCGTTGGCAGAGGCCGGGGAGAGTCAGCTGGGCCGCCCGCATTTTTCCGCCTGGATGGTCGATCAGGGTCATGTCAAAAATCACCAGGCGGCATTCGACAAGTACCTCGGGCAGGGCAAGGTGGGCGATGTGAAAGCCTGCTGGCCTGAGCTGGCGGAGGTGGTCCGCTGGATCGTCGCGGCGGGAGGCGTGGCCGTGCTTGCCCACCCTCTCAAGTACAAGTTCACGCGTATGAAGCTGCGCCGGCTGGTGCTGGATTTCGTCGCTGCAGGGGGCACTGGGATTGAAGTGCTCAGCGGTCGGCAAACGCCGGATCAGGTGGCGCAGCTGCAGCGTCTGGCGGACGAGTTTGAGCTGCTTGCCTCCGCCGGCAGCGATTTCCACCGGGATGGTCCCTACAACCCCGAGTTAGGTGTAGAATTGCGCCGTCTTGAGGGCCGGGCAGCCGTGTGGCAGCGCTGGCAGACAGTTGATGAGGGCCAGCAGTGAGTCAGTTTTTCCAGATCCACCCGGAGAATCCCCAGGCGCGCCTGGTGCGTCAGGCGGCGGATATCATCCGTGAGGGAGGCGTTGTGGTCTACCCGACCGATTCCGCCTATGCGATCGGCTGTCATATCGGTGACAAGAACGCCCTGGACCGCATTCGTCGTATCCGCAAACTGGATGATCGCCATAATTTCACCCTGGTGTGTCGTGACCTGTCTGAAATCGCCAGTTACGCCCGGGTAGATAACGCGGTCTACCGGCTGCTCAAGCACTGCACGCCTGGCCCCTATACCTTTATCCTGCGTGCCACCTCAGAGGTGCCCCGTCGTCTCCTGCACCCAAAACGCAAGACGGTGGGCTTGCGAGTGCCGGAAAACAACATTGCCCAGGCCCTGCTGGCTGACCTGGGCGAGCCGATGATGAGCGTGACACTGATCATGCCCGGCGACGATTACCCCCTGATTGACCCCTATGATATCCGCGAGACCCTGCAGCATGATGTCGACCTGGTGATTGATGGCGGGTACTGCGGGATGGAGGCAACCACGGTAGTGGATCTTGTCGACGACAGCCCATTGGTGCTGCGTGCCGGCAAGGGAGATATTGCCCCATTTGAGGATTGATCAGGTATACTGCCGGTAAGCAAGCAAAGGTACGCCCGTGTCAGTTAACGAACCCAATTCCGAAGCGCAGACCGGGACCGAGGACCAGTCCTCCGCCGGGCCCCGGCAAGACCACGGCACACAGTCGGCCGCAGCAGATAACCGCTCCCAGGTGCAGCCAAATCCGCCTCAGCAGGGCGAGATGCCTTTCGCCGTGGTGATGGGTCAGGCAATGACCGAGCTACCCAAGGACCTGTATATTCCGCCCCAGGCACTGGAAGTGTTTCTTGAAGCCTTCGAGGGTCCGCTGGACCTGCTGCTCTACCTGATCAAGCGCCAGAACCTCGACATACTCGAGATAGACGTGTCCAAGATCACCCATCAGTACATGCAGTACGTGGAGTTGATGGATGCGGTGCAGTTTGAGCTGGCTGCGGAATACCTGTTGATGGCCGCGATGTTGGCGGAGATAAAGTCACGCATGTTGTTGCCGCGTTCGGCGGACGTGGAGGAGGACGAGGAGGACCCGCGGGCCCAGCTCATCCGCCGTCTTCAGGAGTATGAGCGCTTCAAGAAGGCCGCCGAGGATATCGAGGAAATGCCGCGCATGGAGCGCGATACCTGGACCGGCAGCGCCAACCCGCCGGATATTAATCGCTCTCGCCCGGATCCGGACGTGGACATGCGCGAACTCCTGGTAGCGCTGTCAGAAGTATTGCGCCGTGCAGATATGTACGAGAGCCACCATATCCAGCGCGAGGCCCTGTCCACGCGTGAGCGGATGTCTGACGTACTGGAGCAACTCGCCGGCCAGCAATTTCTGCCGTTTGTTGCATTATTCAGTGCAGAGGAAGGGCGTCTGGGCGTGGTCGTCACGTTCCTGGCAGTCATGGAGCTTATCAAGGAATCATTGGTGGAGATCGTCCAGACCGAGCCCTTCGGTCCCATCCATATCAAGGCAAGGTCAGAATAAAATGGCGGAAACAGGTCTGGTGCAAATTCTCGAAGGCGCGCTGCTGGCGGCGGGCAAACCGCTCACGGTAGCGCAGCTGAGTGAGCTGTTTGAAGAGCATGAGCGCCCCGAAAACGCACAGATTCGCGAGGCATTGCAAGAAGTTGCAGAGCGTTGTGAAGACCGCGGATTTGAGTTGGTCGAGGTGGCCAGCGGGTTCCGGTTCCAGGTGCGGCAGGCGCTGAGCCCCTGGGTTGCCCGGCTATGGCAGGAGCGACCCGCAAGGTACTCACGGGCATTGCTGGAGACGCTGGCGTTGATCGCCTACCGCCAGCCTATCACCCGGGGTGAGATCGAGGAGATCCGCGGCGTGGCCGTCAGTTCCAATATCATCAAGACCCTGCACGAGCGCGAATGGATTCGGGTAGTGGGGCATCGGGATGTACCCGGTCGGCCCGCCATGTACGCTACCACCCGGCAATTCCTGGATTACTTCAACCTGAAGAACCTCGACCAGCTCCCCGCGCTGGCGGAAATTCGCGACCTCGACACGCTTAACGCCGAGCTCGGCTTTACCGAGCCCCTGGCAAACAAGGAAGAGGAAGAGGGCGGTCAGGCAGGCGAGGGTGCGCCCGGACTTACCGTGGTAGGGGGCATCGACCACAATCCTGTTACAGAGGCTGAACTCGCAGATGCGCCCCAGGCAAGTCCGGAAGAGACCGCCGAAGACCAGACCGTGGAGGTCATCTCCCAGGAAGAGCCGGAGAGTGCAGGAGACCTGGCGGAGGCGATGGAAGAGATGACCGTCAGCGTGGATGCTGAAGAGCAGGAACAAGGCGCTGACACAGAAGCGAGTACTGAAGCGACCAGCGATATCGAGGCCGTCAAGCCCGAGATTCAGTCCTAGGCTGGCGGCGGATGAACGATAAAAACCAGCCCGGCAGCAGCGATGCGCCGGACAGTAACCCTTCCGGCGAAAAACTGCAGAAAGTGCTTGCCCGCACCGGCCTTGGCTCGCGCCGGGAAATGGAGCGCTGGATCGAACAGGGGCGTGTGACCGTTGAAGGTCGCCCCGCCAAATTGGGCGACCGCGTCAATGCCACCGCCAGAATCACGGTGGATGGTAAACCGCTAAATACGGCGCCGGCTGAGGAAACCCGCTGCATCCTGTATCACAAGCCTACCGGCGAGGTCTGCTCGCGAAAGGACCCGCAGGGCAGGCGCACAGTGTTTGAGCGCCTCCCCAAGCTTAAGTCCGGGCGCTGGATATCGATAGGCCGTCTGGACTACAACACTTCTGGCCTGCTGCTGTTCACCACCGACGGCGAACTGGCGAACAAGCTCATGCATCCCGGTTCAAATATCGAGCGTGAGTACATGGTGCGGGTGATGGGGCAGTGGGATGAGTCCATGCTGCAGCGCCTGATGGAAGGCGTGATGCTGGACGACGGCATGGCGCGTTTTGCCGATATCCAGGACGGCGGCGGTGACGGCATCAATCACTGGTTTTACGTGGTGCTCATGGAGGGCCGTAACCGCGAGGTGCGCAGGCTCTGGGAATCCCAGGGCCTGACCGTGTCCCGTCTCAAGCGCGTTCGCTATGGCGAGGTATTCATTCCCTCCAAGGTGAAGCAGGGGCAGTGGGTTGAACTGGACGCCAAGGAAGTTAAATCGCTGTACCGCATGGCAGAGATGCCGCTCAAGAAGCAGAAACGCGGCACCATGAAAGAGCGCGAAAAAATGCAGCGCCAGTTTGCCAAACGGCGCGGACCGGTTCCGGCTCGGGGACGCGGTAAGTCCTGAATCCCGAGTTTAGCGGGTTCTCTGCGCGACGGCCCATAAATTTGTTCCTCTGCCGCTGATCGGCAGAGAATCAAACCCCGCAGATCTCCTCCCGGCAGAATTAGCACGTAGAGTATGTAGAACGCGATAAAAGAGCCGAGGGTGGCCCCTGATGCGCCAGGAACGTTGGAGGCCATGGATGGCCGGAATCGAGGTGCCATGGATGGCGCGCTACCGATTCCGGGCGCGTCAGGGGTCACCCTCGGCTCGTCTAGACTTACCAAACAAGGCCTAACGCCAGATCACCCTGAACCGCTAACAACCCCTACGCCCCGGAACGAACCTACTGCGCATCCAGCGAAACGCCAGTCACCCCCGCGCTGTCCGGCCCCATCAGGTACAGGTAAGCACCCATAATCTCCGCCGGTGAGGGATTGTCCGAGGGCGGCTCAGCCGGGTAGGCAGTATTGCGCATGGCGGTATTGGTGGCCCCCGGGTTGATGCAATTGACGCGAACCTGCGAGGTGTTTTCCAGTTCACTTGCCAGCACCTGCATAAAGCCCTCGGTGGCAAACTTGGACACCGCATAGGCGCCCCAGAAAGCCCGGCCCGCGCGGCCGACCCCGGAGGACGTAAACACCAGCGAAGCAGAGGGCGCCGCCTGCAGCAGCGGCAGCAAGTAGCGCGTCAGCATAAACTGTGCATTGACGTTGACCTGCATGACCTCTTGCCAGGCCGCATAGGTGGCGCTTTCTATGGGGCGCCGTTCTCCGAGCAGGCTGGCGTTGTGCAGCAGGCCGTCCAGGTGGCCGAATTCCTCTGCCAGGCCCTGGGCAAGATGCATACACTGCTCTTCAGTAATGGTGGCCAGGTCCATCGTGACCAGCGCCGGTTTTGGATGGCCGGCGGCCTCTATCGCATCGTAAACGGCTTCCAGTTTGCTTTCTGTGCGTCCCAGTAAGATAACCGTCGCGCCGTGCTCAGCAAAGCTCAGGGCCGCGGCCTTGCCGATCCCGTCACCGGCACCGGTAACCAGTATTGTCTTACCGGCAAGCAGTGTGGGGGCTGGATTATAGTCGGCAGGTAAGCGTTGGATATTCATCATGTCGATCCTGTTTTACAGGTTGAGAATGAGTTCGGTCAGTTGGTGGCTGGAGTCCACCCGGGCGCTGGCGCCCCAGTCTGCCGGATTGTCGTCGGCCTCGATGTAGCCATAGGCAGCGGCCACGGTATACATGCCCGCGCGGCGTCCAGCCTCGATGTCACGCAGGTGATCGCCAACGTAAATGGCCTCGTGGGGCGCGCAAAGCAGGTCCTGGCAGTTGCGATGAAGTGACTCGGGATGTGGCTTGCGTTCGCTCACGTCGTCGGGGCAGACGAGACTGCCGCAGTATTCGACCCCGGGCCATGTGGGTACTTCGGCTGCAGCCTCAGGCGGAGCTAACAGACCAAGTGCGATCAGCAGCGGTTCTGCATAGGCCCGGGGTTTATTGGTCGCCACTCCCCAGGCAATGCCACGCTCGGCGAGCGCAATCAATAGTGGCGGGATGCCAGGATAGGGCTTCGCCGCACTGCCCAGCACCTCACTGTACAGTTCCAGCAGGCGCAGGCGCTTGCTTTCGAATACCGGATCCTGTGGGTCAATGCCCAGTCCCAGCGCTACCAGCGCCCGGGCGCCATTGGACACAGAGGCGCGAATACGCGCCGGGTCCATGGGTTGCATGCCATGCTCGTCGCGCAACTGCTGCACCACCACCACGAACTCATCGGCGGTATCGACGAGCGTGCCATCGAGATCAAACAGGACGGCCTTGAGCTTGCCGTCCTTCATGCGGGTTTGATCGCCCTTACCATATAGTTAACGCTGACATCCGCGGGGTTTAGCCGGTAGTTACGAGTGATGGGGTTATAGGTGAGGCCCGTCATGCCTTCCAGAATCAGTCCGGCATCTCGAATCCACCCGGCCATCTCCGAGGGTTTGATGAACTTGTCGTAATCGTGGGTGCCCGCTGGCAGTAGCTTGAGAATGTGTTCCGCACCGACGATGGCGAACAGGAAGGCCTTGGGGTTTCGGTTGATAGTGGAAAAGTAGAGGTTGCCGCCACTGCTCGCGAGGTTGGCGCAGGCCGCGATCACCGCGCCCGGATCGGGCACGTGCTCAAGCATCTCCAGGCAGCAGACAACGTCGTAACACCCGGGCTCCTGTTCTGCGCGTTCCTCTGCCGTTGTTTGCAGGTATTGGACGTCCACGCCTGACTCCAGTTGGTGCAGCCTGGCCACTGACAGGGGTGCCTCGCCCATGTCGATGCCGGTCACGCTGGCGCCGCGCTGGGCCATGGATTCAGCCAGGATGCCGCCGCCACAGCCGACATCGATGAGACGTTTGCCAGCCACTGGCGAGTGACTGTCAATCCAGTTCGCGCGCAGTGGGTTGATATCGTGCAGCGGCTTGAATTCGCTGTTGCGGTCCCACCAGCGTGAGGCCAGCGCTTCAAATTTGGCGATTTCTGCGGGATCTACATTACTTTTACTGTTCATGAACGATTGCCGGTTAAGCTGATTTTTTCCTGCCAGGCGGCCGTGCGCTGCTGCAGGTCCTCGAGGTTGATACGCAGTAGCCGGCGATTGTCGATCAACGGGACGCCGGCCACCCAGCTGTGGCTGACCTGGCTGCCATTACAGGCGTAGACCAACTGGGAAATTGGGTTGTAGAGCGGTTGGCACTCCGGCCCTGACAGGTCTACAGCAATCACGTCGGCCTGTTTGCCAGTCTCCAGACTGCCGATCTCCTGCTCCAGCCCCATGGCACGTGCGCCGCCCAGGGTGGCCATATAGAGCGCGTCTGCCGCCGGCAGGGTGGTCGCGTCTGCTGCAGTCAGCTTACCCAGCAGTGCGGCGCTTTGCATCTCGCCGAACAGATTGAGGTCGTTGTTGCTGGCTGCGCTGTCTGTGCCCAGGGCCACGTTGACGCCACGGTCCAGCAACTTGCTGACCGGGCAAGCTCCCGAGGCCAGTTTCATGTTGGACTGGGGACAATGCACGACGTGGGCACCGGTGGCGGCCAGTAGCGCGATGTCCTGGTCGCCCAGGTCTGTCATGTGCACACACTGCGTACGCGGACCCAGCAGGCCGATGGCGTTCAGGCTGTCCAGTGGCCGTTCTCCGTGTTCTTCAACAGCAGCCAGTACTTCGCCGGCCGTCTCGTGCAGGTGGATCTGGATGGGCAGGTCCAGCTCGGCGGCATAGGTGGCGACCTTTTGCAGGCTTTGTGGGGAGACGGTATAGGGTGCGTGAGGGCCAAAGCCGATGGTGACCAGGCCCTGGTGTTTCAGCTCATCGCGCAGGCGCAAACCCTTGCTGATGTACTCATCCGCATCTCGTGCCCAGGCGGTGGGAAAGTCGAGAATGGGAAACACGATCTGGCAGCGAATACCGGCACTGATTGCGGCACTGGCCGCGGCGTCGGGGAAAAAGTACATGTCGCTGAACGTGGTGGTGCCGGCGAGCAGCATCTCGGCAATAGCCAGTTCAGTGCCATCGCGCACGAACTCGGCGCTCACATGCGCGCCTTCAGCGGGCCAGATGTGCTGCTCCAGCCAGGGCATCAGGGGCAGGTCATCGGCGTAGCCGCGCAGCAGGCTCATGGCGGCGTGACCGTGTGTGTTGACCAGCCCGGGTAACAGGGCGTGCCCGGGCAGCGGCAGAACGCTTGCGGCGTTCAGGCTGGCGGCCTCGGTGCGGGGCAGAATGTGGCTGATGCGACCGCCGGTGATGGCCAGGCTGTGGTCTTTCAGCACGGTCCCGCGCGGCAGTACCGGGATGATCCAGTCCGGGTGCAGCAGGGTGTCTACGTCGGTCTGCGAAGTGGTCATGGGCAGCTTCAAGTGGCTCCGGAGCGGTGGAAAACGGTTAAAAAAACGTCAGCAACGAGGCCCGCGTGAGTCAACCCGGCGGGCCGCCCAGAGTATAACCGCAGCGGCCTTCAAATGTCGGTGAAATTCTTTAAAAACATGGTAGTTAGAGGCTATTTTCCCTATAATGTGCCGCTTGTATTTAGGGGCGTTCAACATTTTCTTTGCACTCTTCCCGGCGTCTTTGCGGGGCAAGCTGCAAACATAATAAAGCCTGTAAGCTGGACCTGAAGGAAACCTTCCCACCATGGGTGATTTAGCCAAAGAAATTCTTCCCGTTAATATCGAAGACGAGATGAAGCAGTCCTACCTTGATTACGCGATGAGCGTGATCGTCGGCAGGGCATTGCCGGATGTTCGCGACGGACTCAAACCTGTTCATCGCCGGGTCCTGTTTGCGATGAACGAACTCAATAATGACTGGAACAAGGCGTACAAAAAGTCAGCGCGTGTGGTGGGTGATGTCATTGGTAAGTACCACCCGCACGGCGACTCGGCGGTCTACGACACCATCGTCCGCATGGCCCAGCCTTTTTCCATGCGCTATATGCTGGTGGATGGCCAGGGCAATTTTGGCTCCATCGACGGCGATAATGCCGCTGCCATGCGTTACACCGAAATCCGCATGCAGAAGATATCCCACCAGATGCTCGCCGACCTGGACAAGGAAACCGTCGATTTCGTTGACAACTACGATGGCACAGAGCGCATCCCGGCAGTACTTCCCACGCGGGTGCCCAATCTGCTGGTGAATGGTTCTTCCGGTATCGCCGTGGGCATGGCCACCAATATTCCCCCGCATAACCTCACCGAAGTGGTCAGCGGTTGCCTGGCACTGCTGGGTAATCCGGATTTGACGGTCGATGAGTTGATGGAGCATATACCCGGTCCGGATTTCCCCACCGGGGCAATCATCAATGGTCGTGCCGGTATCATTCAGGCCTACCGCACCGGCCGCGGCCGCATTTATGTGCGCGCGCGCGCCGAAGTGATTCACGATGAGAAGCGCGGCAAGGACATCATCCTTATCCACGAGCTTCCCTATCAGTTGAACAAGGCGCGCCTGATCGAGCGTATTGCCGAGCTGGTTAAGGAAAAGAAGATCGAGGGTATTACTGAACTGCGCGATGAGTCCGACAAGGACGGCATGCGGGTGGTGATAGAGCTGCGCCGTGGCGAAGTGGGCGACGTGGTCCTCAATAACCTGTACGCGCAAACGCAGTTGCAGTCGGTGTTTGGCATCAACATGGTGGCCCTGGTTGATGGGCAGCCGAAGATTCTTAACCTCAAGGAAATTATTGAGGCTTTCATCCGTCACCGCCGTGAAGTGGTTACCCGGCGCACCGTTTACCTGTTGCGCAAGGCACGCGAGCGTGGCCACTTGCTGGAAGGCCTGGCAATCGCCTTAGCCAACATTGACCCGGTGATAGCGCTGATCAAGGCGTCGCCAAGCTCGCGGAGGCCAAGGAAAAGCTGATTGCTCACGGCTGGACCCCCGGCGACGTCATGGGCATGCTGGAGCGTGCCGGTGAGGATGCCTGCCGACCCGACGGGCTGGAACCCGAATACGGGTTGCGCGATGGCCAGTATCACCTGTCACCGGCGCAGGCACAGGCCATTCTTGAGTTGCGCCTGCATCGCCTGACTGGCCTGGAGCATGAAAAACTGCTGCAGGAGTATGAAGAAAAGCTGCGTGAAATAGGCGATTACCTCGAGATATTGTCTGACCCCGAACGCCTCAAAGTCGTGATCCGCGAGGAGCTCGAGGAGATCGTCAAGGAATACGGGGACGAGCGCCTCACGGAAATCACCGCGTCGCAACACGATCTGACCGTGGAAGACCTGATTACCGAAGAAGACCGGGTGGTGACCATATCCCATGGCGGTTACGCCAAGACACAGCCTCTGACTGACTACCAGGCCCAGCGCCGCGGCGGCATGGGTAAGTCCGCTACCGCCGTGAAAGACGAGGATTTCGTGGAACACCTGCTGATCGCCAGCACCCACGCCACGATTCTCTGTTTTTCCAACCAGGGCAAGGTCTATTGGTTAAAGGTCTACCAGATCCCCTTGTCCGGGCGTAATTCGCGCGGGCGTCCCATGGTAAACCTGTTACCGCTGGAAGAGGGCGAGCGGGTGACTTCCATCCTGCCTGTAGAGGAATACACCGAGGGGCATTACATCTTTATGGCCACCGCCAACGGCACGGTCAAGAAAACGGCGCTGACTGACTTCGCGCGCCAGCGCAGTGTTGGCTTGCGCGCGCTGGAGCTTGAAGAGGGGGACGTGTTGCTGGGCACGGCAGTGACTAACGGCGAGTGCGATGTCATGTTGCTGTCGAGTGAGGGCAAGGCTGTGCGTTTCCGCGAGGCCGATGTTCGAGCCATGGGCAGAACGGCTCGCGGTGTGCGCGGTATCAAGCTGGGTGAGGGCCACAGCATGATCTCGTTGATCATTCCCCGCGAGGGCGGACGCTTGCTGACGGTCTCCGAGAATGGCTATGGCAAGCGCACGGAAATCAGCGAGTACCCCACCAAGGGCCGCGGCAACAAGGGCGTTATCGCCATGCAGACCAGCGACCGTAATGGCCGTCTGGTAGGCGGCGTGCAGGTATTTGACGGCGATGAATTGATGCTTATCTCCAACCAGGGAACGCTGGTAAGGACGCGCGCGGACGAGATATCCATCCTGGGCAGGAATACCCAGGGGGTGCGGGTGATTCGCACCAAGGATGGCGAGTCCCTGGTGAGTGTGGAACGCATCGACGAGCCCGACCGAGGATCTAAGCGAACTGGTTGTAGATGCGGCCGATGACGCAGCGGTGCCCACCGCTGCGGTGGAAGATACTCCCGTTGCAGATGACGAAGACAAGGAACCCGAAGCATGACCCGTTGTTATAACTTCTGCGCCGGTCCGGCTGCGCTGCCAGTCGCGGTCCTGGAGCAGGCGCGCGAAGAGATGCTCGACTGGCATGGTGCCGGCCTGTCTATCATGGAAATGAGCCACCGCAGCCCCGAGGTGGTTGGCGTCGCCGAGCGCGCCGAGGCAACGCTGCGCGAGCTGATGGGTATTAGTGAAGACTATGCAGTGCTATTTCTCCAGGGCGGTGCCAGCACGCAGTTTGCAGCGGTGCCGCTTAATCTTATGGGTGAAGACGGCGTTGCCGATTACGTGAACACCGGGCAATGGTCGAAAAAAGCCATCGCCGAGGGCAAGCGGTTTGGCGCTGTGAACGTGGCTGCAACCTCGGAAGACACCAACTTTTCGACGATACCGGCGCGAGAAACCTGGCAGTTGTCGGCGGATGCCGCCTATTTGCACTACACCCCCAACGAAACCATTGGCGGAGTCGAGTATTTCTGGGTGCCCGAAGCCCAGGCACCGCTGGTTGCGGATATGTCATCCACCATTCTGTCGCGCCCGGTCAATGTTGCGGAGTTTGGCGTGATCTACGCCGGTGCGCAGAAAAACATTGGCCCTGCCGGGCTTACCCTGGTGATCGTGCGCAAGGAACTATTGGGCAAGGCAGTCGCACAGTGCCCCGCTATGCTCAACTGGAAAACGGCAGCGGACAACGACTCCATGTACAACACACCGCCCACCTTCGCCCTGTACCTGGCGGGCCTGGTCTTTGACTGGCTCAAGGGGCAGGGTGGCCTGGAGGCTATGGAAGTGGTCAACCGACGCAAGGCCGAGAAACTCTATGGCGCCATCGATGCCTCCGCTTTTTATGCCAACCCGGTGGAAGTGCAGAGTCGTTCCCTGATGAACGTGCCTTTCACGCTTGCCGATGCCGCACTGGATAAGACATTTTTAACCGAGTCGGAGGCGGCTGGCCTGTTGAACTTGAAGGGCCATCGCAGCGTGGGTGGTATGCGCGCCAGCATTTACAACGCAGTTGACGAAGAAGCCGTGGACGCATTGATCGCGTTCATGCAGGACTTTGAGCGTCGCAACGGCTGAATTCATGACGGACACTTCCGACAACAGGAGCCTGGAGCAGGTCAGGGCGGATATTGACGCCATAGACCGGGAGATACAGGAACTCATCAACCGCCGCGCCAAGTGCGCGCAGCGGGTCGCAGATATTAAATTGGCCGAGGTGCTCGCGGCGCGTGACGCGCGGCGACGCTGAAGCTGAGGTGGTCTACTACCGCCCCGAGCGCGAGGCGCAGGTGCTAAACCGCATTATCGATCGCAACCAGGGGCCGTTGGCAGGCGAGACCGTTGCCCACGTATTTCGCGAGATCATGTCAGCGTGTCTTGCCCTGGAGAAGCCGCTACAGGTCGCCTACCTGGGGCCAGAGGGTACCTTTACCCAGGCCGCTGCCATCAAGCACTTTGGGCACGCCGCCGTGTGTGTGTCCCAGTCCACCATCGATACGTGTGTTTTCGCAGGTGGAGTCAGGAGAGTGCAACTATGGTGTGGTGCCGGTAGAAAACTCTACCGAGGGCATGGTCAGCCATACGCTGGATAATTTCATGGACTCGGGCGCTGAAGATCTCCGGCGAAGTGGAAATGGCGATTACCCATCACTTGCTCGTCGCCCAGGGTACGGGGCGTGATGACGTGACCCGGATCTGCGCCCATGAGCAGGCACTGGCGCAGTGCCGTAACTGGTTGGACCAGCATTGGCCGCATACCCCGCGCGAGGCCGTAAGCAGTAACGGGGAGGCCGCTCGCCTCGCTGCCCAAACACCGGGCGTGGCGGCCATAGCCGGTGATATGGCTGCGGAGTTGTATGCGCTGGAAAAGCTTGCACAGCATATAGAGGACTATGCGGACAACACCACGCGGTTCCTGATCATCGGGCGCGAAGAAGTGCCGCCCTCCGGGCATGACAAAACCTCGATTATTGTGTCCAGCCGCAACAAGCCCGGTGCACTGTATTTGCTGCTGGACCCTTTCCGTAAGGCCGGGGTCAGCCTGACCCGTATCGATACCAGGCCCTCGCGCACAGAAAAGTGGGCGTACGTGTTCTTCATTGAATTTGAAGGGCATTTGCAGGATGAAAAAATCGCCGCCATCATCAGCGAGCTGGAAGAACAATCTATTTTGCTCAAACCCCTGGGGTCCTACCCGCAGGCGGTACTGTAAGTTCGGGTTTTGATGCAGCCGCAAGTCGACACCGTCGCGATCCTGGGACTCGGTCTGATCGGTGGGTCGCTGGCAATGGCCCTGCGAGACGCGGGTTTTTGTCGCCGCGTTATCGGCTATGGTCACCGTGAACCCTCCCTGCGTCGCGGCCTCGAACTGGGTGTTATCGATGCCTTTACGCTGGACCTGGATGAGGCCATTACGTCCGCCGATATACTGGTGATCTGCACGCCGACGCTGGTTGCCGCTGACGTACTGGCTGAGATTCTGCCGCGCACACAAGCCATGGCATCGCCCCCGGTGATTACTGATGCCGCCAGTGTGAAAGGCAGTCTGCGCGATGCCGCACTGAAGATTTGTGGCGAATTTCCCGCCTATCTGGTCCTGGGGCACCCCATTGCCGGCTCCGAGCGCAGTGGCGTAGAGGCGGCCAGGGCGGACCTGTACCGCAACCACCGCGTTATCATTACCCCGCTGGCGCAAAATGCGACCGCCGCCGTGACGCAGGTGCACGATATGTGGCGCGCTACCGGTGCCGAGGTTGTAGAAATGACGGTGGACAGGCACGACGCCGTCCTGGCAGCTACCAGTCACCTGCCTCACCTGTTGGCCTATGCACTGGTTGACGCACTGGCCCAATCCCCGGAAAGTGATGAGATATTTCGCTGTGCCGCGGGCGGTTTTCGGGATTTCACCCGTATTGCCTCCTCCGACCCGGTGATGTGGCGGGATATCGCGATCGCCAATAAGACGGCTCTGTTGCAGTCTATCGACCTCTTCGCGGAGCACCTGGGACAACTGCGCCAGGCCGTTGCCGATGAAGACGCCGAAGGTATACACGCCACTTTTTCGCGCGCCAAGTCGGCGCGGGATGAATTTGCCAGGATTCTTGCCGACCGAGGGCAGGGGAAAGCCAATTAACCGGTCACCGCGTTGCGCGTTGATGACCCCGGATTGAACTATTATGCGTTTCACACTTTCACCAGGCGGCACTATTGGCGGCCAGGCCCGGGTTCCCGGGGATAAGTCCATATCCCATCGTTCGATCATGCTCGGCGCCCTGGCAGAGGGGGTGACCCGGGTCAGCGGCTTTCTTGAGGGCGAGGATGCGCTGGCGACCCTGAACGCTTTTCGTGCGATGGGCGTGGAAATAGAGCGCCCTGAAGAGGGCGAGGTGGTAGTGCACGGAGTGGGGCTGCATGGACTTGAGGCACCCTCGGCGGCGTTGGACCTGGGTAACGCGGGAACCGGTATGCGGCTGCTGTGCGGCTTGATGGCCGGCCAGACATTTGATTGTGAGCTCACCGGCGATGCTTCCCTGTGTTCACGCCCCATGGGCCGGGTGATTGACCCGCTGATGCTGATGGGCGCGCAAATCCACTCTCAGGAGGGCGGTAGGCCACCCTTGTCCGTAACCGGCGGACGCCGGCTGCAGGGTATTCACTATGACTTGCCCATGGCCAGCGCCCAGGTGAAGTCCTGTGTATTGTTGGCTGGCCTCTACGCCGATGGGCGAACCTCGGTCACCGAACCGGCGCCGACACGCGACCATACAGAGCGCATGTTGCGCGGATTCGGCTACCCGGTTACGCGGGAAAATGGCGTTATCAGCCTGCAGGGCGGTGGTCGCCTCAAAGCGGCAGACATCGACGTGCCTGCCGATATTTCCTCTGCTGCGTTCTTTCTCGTGGCCGCCAGTATCACCCCGGGTTCTGATCTGCTGCTGACACACGTAGGCATCAATCCGACGCGCACCGGGGTGATCAATATTCTTAGGCTCATGGGCGCCGATATCTCCCTGGCCAATGAGAGGGAAGTGGGAGGCGAGCCCGTTGCCGATATACGGGTGCGCTATGCGCCACTGCGTGGCATCGAGATTCCGCAGGACCAGGTGCCCCTGGCTATCGACGAGTTCCCCGCGCTGTTTATCGCGGCGGCCTGCGCCCAGGGGCGTACGGTGTTGCGTGGCGCCGAGGAGCTGCGGGTCAAGGAAAGTGACCGGATTGCGGCGATGGCTGAAGGCTTGACTACACTGGGCATCGATAATGAAGTACTTGAGGATGGCATTGTGATAGAGGGCGGCACTATGGGCGGCGGCGAGATTCGCACGCATATGGACCACCGTATAGCCATGTCGTTTGCGATTGCCGGCCTGCGTGCCGAAGAGTCGGTTGTGGTGCTGGACTGCGACCACGTGGCCACCTCATTTCCCGGCTTTGATAGTCTGGCGGGTCAATTGGGCCTGCGCATCAGTGTCCATGATGACTGATATGGGCGAGGTGCCTGTCATCACCGTCGACGGCCCCAGTGGAGCGGGTAAAGGGACGGTAAGTCACTTGCTTGCGGCCAAGCTGGGTTGGCACTTCCTGGATAGCGGTGCCCTCTACCGTGTCACCGGCCAGGCTTGCGTGATTGAGGGGGTGAGCTGGGATGACCATGCCGGCGTAGCTGACATCGCCCGTCACCTGGACGTTTGCTTCAGTGCTGCTGCCAACGGTGAGGTCCTGGTGGCCTATAAAGGTGAGGATATTTCTGCCGTTATCCGCACGGAAGAGGGCGGTCGTGGCGCTTCTACGGTGGCGGCCATTCCTGAAGTGCGCACCGCCCTGTTGGCGCGCCAGCGGGACTTCAGGCGTCCGCCTGGTCTGGTGGCGGATGGTCGTGACATGGGAACCGTGGTATTTCCGCAGGCCACGCTGAAGATCTTCCTCACCGCGTCTGCCGCCGAGAGGGCCGAGAGCGCTACAAGCAGTTGATTCTAAAGGGGGAAAGTGTTAGTCTCCCGCGCCTTCTGGAGGACATCAAGGAGCGAGATGCACGCGATTCGAGTCGTGCCGTCGCCCCCCTGATGCCTGCAGAAGACGCCATCGTCATCGACAGCAGCGGCGCAGAAATTGAACAGGTTTTTGCGCAAGTAATGCAGGAAGTGGCACTAAAAGGCCTTGTATAGCGGCGAATTGCGCCAAACTCCTTTTAAATGGCAAGCACTGTTGCTGCGGTTGAATCCAGTCATAATCGCAGTCCACAGTGATGACAAACGAACCCCGTACCCGGCTGGAGGGACGGATGACCAAACCAACAGGTAATGTGTAATGAGCGAATCCTTCGCTGAACTTTTTGAAGAGAGTCTGAAGACGGTTGATATGAAGCCAGGTGCTATTGTCACCGGCGTGGTAATCGATATCGACAACGACTGGGTTACCGTACATGCGGGCCTCAAGTCAGAGGGGGTCATTCCCCGTTCCCAGTTCAACGATGCTGCTGGCGAGTGTGGCCTGAGCATCGGTGATGAAGTACAGGTAGCCCTGGAATCCGTGGAAGATGGCTTTGGTGAGACCAAACTGTCCCGCGAGAAAGCCAAGCGTGCTGAAGCCTGGAAAGAACTGGAAGCTGCCCACGAGGCAGAAGAAGTTGTCACGGGTGTTATCAACGGCAAGGTCAAAGGTGGCTTTACCGTGGACATCAACAGCATTCGTGCGTTCCTGCCGGGCTCCCTGGTAGATGTGCGTCCCGTTCGCGAGACTGTGCACCTGGAAGGCAAGGAACTGGAATTCAAGGTCATCAAACTGGACCAGAAACGCAACAACGTGGTGGTTTCCCGTCGCGCTGTGATGGAAGCGGCCAATAGTGAAGAGCGCGAAGCGCTGCTCGAGACCCTGCAAGAGGGCATGTCTGTCAAAGGTATCGTCAAGAACCTGACCGACTACGGCGCGTTCGTCGACCTCGGTGGTGTAGACGGCCTGTTGCACATTACTGATATGGCCTGGAAGCGCATCAAGCATCCTTCCGAGATTGTGGAAGTGGGTCAGGAAATCGACGTCAAGATCCTCAAGTTTGACCGTGAGCGCAATCGCGTTTCCCTGGGTCTGAAGCAACTGGGTGAGGATCCCTGGGTGGAAATCACCGGTCGCTACCCCGAGGGCAGCCGCGTCAAGGCCAAGATCACCAACCTTACCGACTACGGCTGCTTTGCCGAGCTGGAAGAGGGTGTGGAAGGTCTGGTGCACGTCTCCGAAATGGATTGGACCAACAAGAACGTACACCCCTCCAAGATCGTCCAGCTGGGCGACGAAGTGGAAGTGATGGTTCTGGATATCGACGAAGAGCGTCGTCGTATCTCGCTGGGTATCAAGCAGTGCCAGCAAAACCCCTGGGATGCCTTCGCATCGCAGTACAGCAAGGGCGACAAAATTGCCGGCTCCATCAAGTCCATCACCGACTTCGGCATCTTCATCGGCCTGGAAGGCAATATCGATGGCCTGGTGCACTTGTCCGATATCAGCTGGAACGAAGCGGGCGAGGAAGCGGTTCGTAACTACAAGAAGGGCGACGAGATCGAGACGGTTATCCTGTCTATCGATCCTGAGCGTGAGCGTATCTCCCTGGGCGTCAAGCAACTGGAAGACGACCCCTTCGGCAATTACATTGCAGTGAATGACCGCGGCGCTATCGTCACCGGTGAAGTCATTGAAGTGGATGCCAAGGAAGTGATCATCAAGCTTGCTGACGAGGTAGAGGGTATCCTCAAGGCGTCCGACATCTCCCGCGATCGTGTGGAAGATGCGCGCGCGTCCTTCAAGGTGGGTGACTCCGTCGAGGCCAAGATCATCTCTGTCGATCGCAAGAATCGCGGTGTCGTGCTGTCCATCAAGGCCAAGGACTACGACGACGAGAAAGAAGCTGTTAAGTCGCTGAAAGACACAGAGAAGGAATCCGCTTCTCCGGGTACTATCGGCGACCTGATCAAGGCGCAAATGAGCGACAACTAAACGTCGGTTATGCTGCGGGCCCCGGCCCGCTCTGTTCAAAAAGGGCTCACATTGGTGAGCTCTTTTTTTTGTTCGTGATTTATCGATTAAATGTACCTTGCGCGGTCATACGATTCTGAGGCTTCGCATCCGTGACAGGCCACCGGGGGTTACTTTGCTGCACGTCGGCGGCCCTCCGGGCTACCCTCAGTCGGTTGCGAGCCTTAAAACGCTTCGCTGTCTCGCGCCACTCCCTCGGCGCTCGACTTTATCGTGCCGCAAAGCAACCCCCGATGCCCTGTCCCTGACTATGGTGCTGCCTGAAGATTTTATTATCGGCTGTGACCTGTTGGAGGGTGTGCGAGGGGGTGTTTCCTCACGGAATATAAGAGGCCGAACCGAGGGAGTGTCAGGAGACAGCGGAGCGCTTTAAGGCTCCTGGCCGACTGAGGGAACCGCAGAGCGGTTCGGGCATGGAGTGAGGGAATACCCCCTCGCTCATCCGGTAGCGGAGCTGCGCGGTGTTTGAGCCCGCAATGAACCCCGGCCGTTGTTCTGCAAAGCCATGCTTACTGCAGCGAAGCAACCCCCGGTAGCCTGGCCCCGATGCGAAGCAAGACAATAGCGTTAGGGCGGTAACCGCCAGCCTGTTCCTCTGAACTAAAATGTAACTTTTCCTATATAAAATAAGGACTTGCGAAAGGCGAGAACTGGGTTCACAATAAGTGCTGGTGAAAAAACGGCCGAATGAATAAGACCGATGACAAAAAGTGAATTGATTGAAACGATCGCCGCCCGGCAGGCACAGCTCTCCTCCAAGGATGTGGAACTGGCCGTAAAGACCATACTGGAACATATGTCCCAGTCCCTGGCAGATGGCGAGCGTATAGAGATCCGCGGATTTGGCAGCTTCTCCCTGCATTATCGCGAGCCGCGGCGTGGCCGTAACCCCAAGACGGGGGACGCCGTTGAACTGACTGGCAAGTATGTGCCGCACTTCAAACCCGGTAAGGAATTGCGCGAACGAGTGAACCTCGGGTTGCAAATGGGGCTGTGAGCTTGCCCTAGGAAATACAGGCGGTATGATCGCGAGGTCATGCCGTTTTTTTTCATCTCACCAATCGGACTACCTCATGAAACTGCTACGCAACCTGATCTACATTGCCGTCGTCCTGGCCATGGCTGCAGTCGGTGCACTGTTTGCACTGCAGAATGAAGCTCCGGTACCGTTGGATGTTCTGGTCTACACCTTCCAGCCGCGCAGCCTTGCCCTGTGGCTGCTTATTGCTTTTGCGCTGGGCGGCGTGCTCGGTCTTGTCGTGTCGTCGGTACTGATGCTGCGCAATCGGGCTGCCCTGGCTTCAGCGAATCGCCAACTTGCCAAGAGCAAGGCGGAAGTGGACAAGTTGCGCACGGCGGGCTTGAAAGACGGTGAATGACTATCTCGTTTTCTCACTATTATTTGCTGCGATTGCCATAGGGTGGTTTCTGGGGCGGCGCAGCATCAAGCGTGCGTCCCCGGTTCGTGATCTCCCCGGCCAATACTACAAAGGTTTAAACTATTTGCTCGATGGCCGTCCCGACGGTGCTGTGGACGCGTTTATCAATGCACTGGAAGTCAACACCGAAACACTGGAGACCCATATCGCCCTGGGTAACCTCTTGCGCAAGCGCGGTGAGGTAGACAGGGCGATCCGTATTCACCAGAACCTGCTGGCGCGCCCCAGCCTGCCGCGGGCGCAGGTACACCAGGCGCATCTCGAGTTGGCCAGGGATTATATAAGCGCAGGCCTGCTCGATCGCGCCGAGCGACTGCTCATTGACCTGGTGGCTGAGTCGCCCGTGCAGCGCAGGGCCAGTCAGTGGCACCTCATGGATATCTATCAGAGCGAACGGGAATGGCAGCAGGCTATCGACATCGCTGCCGGCCTGCTGCCACGTAAGTCTCTCCTCGGTGGTTCGGGCGCGGAATCGACGGAAGAGCCCGGGCAGTCTGTGCCCGTCGTGCTGTCTCACTATTACTGTGAACTCGCCGCGGAGCAACATCAGGCTGGAGATCTCATGAGTGCGCGCAACCTGCTGCAGGAAGCGCTGTCGCGAGACAAGCAGTGCGTGCGCGCCTCGATCATGCTTGGCGCCGTCGAGTATGATGCCGGGCGCTACAAACAGGCGATCAAGGCCCTGCGTCGGGTCCGGCAGCAGGACCCGGTGTATATTAGTGAGTCTATTGCGACTTTGCGCGCCTGTTTTCGCGAGTTGGGTGAGGAGAGGGCACTGCGTGCCTACCTGATGGAATGCCTGGAACTGCATCCGTCACCGCCCCTGCTGCTGGCGACGGTGGAGGACCTGCGAGAGGTGGAGGGACAAGATGTTGCTGAACGTTTCCTGGTGGAGCAGCTGGAGAAAATGCCCTCCTTGCGCGGCCTGGAAAAGCTGGTCAGCCTGCAGGCTGACAGCAGTGATGGCGACACCCGGGAGAACCTGTGCCTGCTGCAGCAGTTGGTGCAGCGCCTGATTGAGGAGCGTCCTTCCTACCGTTGTAGTCACTGTGGCTTCGCCGGGCGTCACTTGCACTGGTTCTGCCCGGGCTGCAAGTACTGGGGTACCATTACGCCCATTCGTGGCACCAGCATGGAGTAATTGGTGTACCTGCAAGAGATAAAGTTATGAAGGCAAACCCGGTGATAGTGGCCCTCGACTTCCCGGCGGCGGATCCTGCGCTGGCACTAACCGCACGCCTGTCCCCCGAGTTGTGCAGGCTGAAAGTGGGCAAGGAACTGTTCACACGTTGCGGTCCCGCGCTGGTGACGGACTTGCAGGACCGTGGCTTTGACGTGTTTCTGGACCTCAAGTTTCACGACATACCCAATACGGTGGCTGCAGCGGTGCGCGCGGCAGCCGATCTTGGCGTCTGGATGGTGAACGTTCACGCGGGCGGGGGGCGGCGCATGATGGAAGCCGCCGCTGATGCATTACAGTCTTATGCCCAGGCGCCTCTGCTTATTGGGGTGACGGTACTGACCAGCATGTCTGATGAGGACTTGCGCGAGATGGGCTACACCGAATCGGCGCGGCAGCGGGTGCTGCGACTGGCTGCGCTGACCCGCGACAGCGGCCTCGACGGAGTGGTGTGTTCCGCTATGGAGGCGCCGGACTTGCGTGCCCAGTGTGGCAGCGAGTTCAGCCTGGTGACCCCCGGTATTCGCCTTGCCGGCGATGATGCCGGTGACCAGCGCAGGGTGTTGACACCCGCGGACGCCGTTGCCAATGGCGCTGACTACCTGGTGATTGGCCGCTCTGTGACGGGTGCGCCAGATCCACTGGCAGCGCTGCAGCGTGTGCACAGTGAGTTGTCCGCCCTGCCGTAACATCAAATGCGGGCTGTTAAACGTTTGCCTGCGCGCCAACTGCTAGACTGCTTCTTGATACGGATGCCTGCATGGATGCAGCAAACTGATCAGGGAGATCACATTATGAATATATCACTATCTGCAAACCCACTGGCGAAGGACGGTAACGACTCAACGCGGTCACGCCCACTTCGCTTACTCATAATCATGGCGGCGCTAACACTGGCGCTTGTGCTTGGCCCTCAGCCGGCCCGGGCGCAGCAGGATGAGTTGCCAGCGGCAGCGTCACAGTCGGTAAATATCAACAGCGATGAGGCCTCGGTACTGTCTGCAGGACTGACCGGGGTAGGGCTTTCTCGTGCCGAGGATATTATTCGGTACAGGGAAGAGTTCGGGCCGTTTACCACGGTAGATCAATTGTCCGAGGTAAAAGGTATAGGCAAAGCCACGCTCGATAAGAATCGTGCGCGGATAACACTGGATTAAGACAGCTGCATCCGTATCATCGGGGGCCTATGCCCCCGTTTTCATACAGTTTTTTGTGAAGTGCCTGGTTACCGGTGCCACCGGTTTTGTCGGGCGTGAGTTATGCCGGCAGCTGGCTGCGGCCGGCGACGAGTTTGTGGCGTATAGCTTTTCCGGGCAGCGGCTTGATGACGGTACTGCCACAACGGCCATCGATTTGCGCCGCGAAAGCCCGGCGCCAGAAGATATGACCTGGGCCGATGCCGTTTATCATCTCGCTGGCATTGCTCATCAGCAGGCGCCGGACAGTGACTACCACCAGGTGAATCAGCAGGCGGTAGTCAGGCTAGCCAGAGAGGCGCGTGATGCGGGGGTAAAGCAGTTTATTTTCACCAGCAGTGTCAAGGCGATGGGCGCGGTGCCAGGCGAGACGGTGCGTGATGAGAGTGACGCTGTGTTACCGCATGACGCCTACGGTCAGTCCAAGTGGATGGCGGAGTCCGCACTCAATCGTGAATTCGGTGACGGTGATATGTCGGTAGCTATTATTCGTCCTGCCCTCGTCTACGGGCCCGATGTTAAAGGGAACCTGCAACAGCTCGCGCGGGGCATTGAGCTTGGCCTGCCTCGGCCGCCAGCTGATGGTGGACGGTCAATGATTGGCGTGAGTGACCTGTGTAGATTGATGATGACGCTGGCCGATGAAGGCGAGGCGGGTGTTAGCACCTACATTGCCACCGATGGCCAGGTTTACAGTATGCGCCGAATTTACGACGCCCTTCGCCGTGCCCTTGGCAAAGGTGTGGGATGGGCCTGGTGGCCACGTTGGTTGTGGCGAGGGTTGTGTGCGCTGCAGGATTGGAGGAACCCGGGTCAGGAGCGCACCTGGGTTAAGCTGTTTGGCAGCGAACGCTACAGTAATGAACTGGTTTTACGGTCAACATCATGGCGGCCCGCCCGGCGCCTTGAGGAATGCCTGCAAAGGGAAGATGCGTCTTGATCGTCGCGTTGTTCACGCTGTTACTCTCGATTTTCTTCTGCGGCGGTTACCTTTTGCTCGCGCGCAGGTGGAGCGTGCTGGACAGGCCTAACGAACGCAGCTCACACAGCTTGCCAACCCCGCACGGCGGCGGACTACCCTTGTTTGCGGCATTTTTTCTGGGGGTTGGGCTGGCCGCAGGTTCAGGGGTTACCTGGGACACCGAGTATCTCGTACTACTGGGTCTGGTCATGGTGCTGGTCGCGACCGGCGTCGTGGATGACCTCAGGGGCCTGCCTGTAGGCCTGCGCTTTGTGATCTATGGTCTGTGCGCACTGGTGGCCACCGACACCTTTTACCCCTTTCTGTCCGTCGAGTTCGGCTTTGCTACCTGGGTATTGGGCGCGCTGGCTACAGTGGCCCTGCTGTGGTTGCTGAACCTGTACAACTTCATGGACGGTATTGATGCCTTTGCCGCGGTGCAGTGCGTATTGGCCTGTGCCGGTGCGCTGCTTATTGCCCTGCAACGAGGGGCCGACCCGGCTTTTTTGCAGTTTTGTCTGCTGTTGCTGGCAGCGCAACTGGGTTTTCTCTACTGGAACTGGCCGCCGGCCCGATTGTTCATGGGCGATGCCGGGAGCGTGCCAACCGGCTTTTTGCTGGGCGGGCTGGCGTTACTGGGAGGGATGCGCGGCTACGTACCCCTGGCGTGCTGGGCGATACTGCTCGGCCCCTTTATTGTTGATGCCTCGACAACCCTGGCCTGGCGGATAAGCACCCGGCAACCCTTCATGCGCCCCCACAGAATGCACGCTTACCAGCGGTTAAGTCGTGACCTTGGGGGCCATCGCCCCGTGGTGTTGATATTGATCGCGCTGCTGGCGCTCTGGCTGTTTCCTTTAGCCTGGTTGGCAGGTTTGTATCCCAAGTATGGGGTTTTATTGGTAATTTTGGCATATGTTCCTTTGCTGGCAGGCATGGCTAAAGCCTTTAAATTGGGCTAACATCACGTCTTTAGGCTGCAATCAAAAACTACTACATAGCAGTCGGTAACAGACCGTTAAGATCGTAGAGAGTGAGGAAGGGGCTTGCTGAAATATTTTGGCCGTATATTTGCGCGCTCAGCTTCCGGGGTTCTCGGAGGGTTTCGCGGCGGTCTGGAAAAGATGATCGAACTTCCCCGCAATATCAAACAAGCCTGCCTGCTTGCTCTGGACATGAGTTTCGTGACCCTGGCGATGTGGGCGGCAGTTGCCTTTCGTTACGGACACCTGGAGTTTACCCTGGGTCCGGTCGAGTTCTTCTGTGCTGGATTTACGGTACTGGCGAGCGCAATTATTTTCCTGCGACTGGGCCTCTACCGTGCGGTGATCCGGTTCATGGGCCAGCAGGCCATCTGGGCGGTTATTACCGCCGTCAGTTACTCCTCACTGATTCTAGGTGCTACCGTTTTCTTCACCCAGGCCGATGTGCCGCGCTCGATGCCCTTTATTTATTGGGGTCTCGCCATGCTGGGTATTGGCGGTACCCGTCTGAGTGTGCGCGCCTACTACCAGGCCAAACTGCGCTCACTGTCTGAGAACGTCATCATATACGGGGCAGGGGAGTCGGGGCGGCAGTTGCTCACTGCGCTGAATCACGGCGACCAGTACCGCCCGGTGGTCTTCGTGGACGACGACCAGCGTCTCCATCATTCTGTGATCAACGGTTTGCAGGTAGCTCGCCCGGAAGAGATTGAACAACTGATCGCCGAACATGACATTACCCAGGTTTTGCTGGCAATACCCTCTGCGTCGGCGGACCGTCGTAAGGAAATCATTACCTCTCTGGTCGGCTTGCCAGTCTATGTGCGCACCGTGCCGCGTATCGCTGCCCTGGTGGCGGGCGAGGCAAGCGTCAATCAAATTCAGGACGTCGACCTGGACGACTTGTTGGGGCGCGACCCGGTGCCGCCTCATCCAGAGTTAATCGACCGCTGTATTACCGAGAAGGTAGTGATGGTAACCGGTGCCGGAGGTTCGATAGGGTCCGAGCTGTGTCGGCAGATTGTGAAGTCCGGGCCGCGTGTTCTGGTGCTTCTCGATAACTCTGAGTTCGCCCTTTACAACATAGAGCGTGAGTTGCGGGAGCTGATGGCTTCCGCAGGCGTGGATTGTGAGTTGGTGTCACTGTTGGGTTCGGTGCAGGATGGCCGCAGGCTTGAGAGCGTCTACCGCACCTACGCTGTGCAAACGGTCTACCATGCCGCAGCCTACAAACATGTCCCGATGGTTGAGTACAATGTGGCAGAAGGCGTCGCAAACAACGTATTTGGCACGTGGTACGCCGCCGAGGCCGCCCGCAAGGCGGGTGTGGACACCTTTGTACTGGTCTCCACGGATAAAGCCGTTCGTCCTACCAATATCATGGGCGCCTCCAAGCGGTTTGCCGAAATGCTGCTGCAGGGACTTGCCCAGCGCGACACCAAAACACGCTTTTGCATGGTGCGCTTCGGCAACGTACTTGGCTCCTCAGGTTCGGTAGTACCGCTATTTCGTGAGCAGATCGAGCGCGGTGGGCCGGTGACCGTTACCCACCCTGAGGTCACCCGTTACTTCATGAGTATCGCCGAGGCGGCGCAGCTGGTGTTGCAGGCGGGCGCAATGGGTACCGGTGGTGACGTGTTCGTGCTGGATATGGGCGAGCCGGTGCGGATCGTTGACCTGGCCCGACGCATGATCCGTCTCAGCGGCTACGAGATGGACCACGACGATCACGTCGGCCATCATATCGATATAGAATTCATCGGCCTGCGACCCGGAGAGAAGCTTTATGAAGAGCTTCTATTGGGCAGCAATGTCGCTGGTACCGGGCATCCCATGATCATGCGCGCCGAAGAAGAGTGCCTCACCTACGGGCAGATACATGGGTATATATCTGAGTTGATGCGCTGCTGCGACGCACTGGATTGTGCGGGCATAACCGCTGTTCTGCGCAAGGCTGTCAGTGGCTTCAGCGAACAGGAGGTAAGACACGACTACCTGTGGAACAAGCAGGCGGAACAGGGCGCCCAGCCCAAGGCGCCCGCTGTCACTTCAAACGTAAAAGAGTTGTTTCCGGAAAAATCTTCCTGAGGGCTCAGTCTTCGATATCGTCCACATCAAACTGACCAGTCAGGCGTCTGCGGATGTGAGACCAGGACATGCCGACGGCGAGCAGGAAAGCGACCAGTATCCAACGCCACCCAGGTAATCGCCCCGCTTGAGTCAATGCTGAGCCAGCCCAGGTCGACAAACAACCATACTATGCAGCCAAACAGGGCGGCCCCCAGGATAATGCCCAGCCAGCCCATCGACAGAAAAGTGGCACGCAGGTAGATGATCCAGGCGATCAACAGCACCACGCCGATCAAGGCCTGTATGGGACCGAATTCGACTCCCTCGGCCATCACCCAGCTGACGTAGGAGTAATCCGTCGGGTTATAGGTTCCAAAGACCAGGATGGCGGCGAAAACCAACCGCCCGATGAAACTGCCAACATTAAACTCCGTGGACATCAGTGCTTTCCCTCTCTGCGAGTGATACTCGTAATATAAGTCGCTGCGGTTGTCAGGATAGGCGACTCAGTTTGCTGGAAGCAAGTCCCTGACGATTGCTGTAATCTCCGCCTCGGACATATACCTGGGCACAGGTACAGATCCCCGGCCTCTTTGAGCGCCTCCTCGACAATGCCGGGAATGTCACTCGCTTGCAGGCCCTCGGGCTTTAATGGCAGTTCCAGTTCTGCACGCATGTCGATAATCGACTGGATAAACTTTTTCGCCAGCGTGGCCTGTGCGTCTGTCTCTGCACCCAGCCTGACCAGTATCGCCAGCTCCGCCAGTTTTGGGTGAATGCAGTTTCCGTAGGCGGCCAGCACCTCGGGCAGTACCATCGCGTTGGCATTGCCATGAGGGGTATGGCAGATCCTGCCCAACTGGTGGGCGACACCGTGAACGTAGCCGACTGAGGTGCGTCCAAAGGCTGCGCCGGCGTAGAAGGCGGCGAGGGCCATCGCGTCTCTCGCTGCCATGTTACTGCCGTCGTGCCAGGCACTGGTCAGGTGCTTGAATATAAGCCTGATAGCAGCCTTTGCCTGCAGCTCTGAAGACGCGTTGGACGCCTTGGAGAGATAGGACTCCACGGCGTGAGCGAGTGCGTCCATGCCCGTCGCTGCGGTGATCCCCGGGGGCATACCTTTCATAATGTCTGCATCCAGGGCGATATAACCTGGAATCAGTTTGCTGTCCGCTATCGGGACCTTGCGGTGGCTGACGGGGTCAGTGATGACCGAGGCCAGCGTTATCTCAGAGCCCGTGCCGGCCGTAGTCGGAATGGCAAACAGGGTCAGCCCCGGGTTCTTCGCTTTTTGTATGCCGTCGAAGAACTTCAGGTCGCCGGGATTGGTGTGCAATAGTGCGATCATCTTGGCGGCGTCGAGTACCGACCCACCCCCTACAGCCAGGACAGCCTCACAGGCCTCAGTGCGCAGCAAAGCCTCACCGGCCTGCACCTGGTCGAAAGCCGGGTCCGGCAGGACGCCATCAAAAATTGCAAAGGCGACCCCATCCTTGTCCAGCTGTTGCTTGATCCCGTCCAGGATGCCGGATTTGCCAAGAAAATCATCGGTCACGATCAATACTTTATTTATCCCCAGGACAGCGACCTGTTCTGCGAGAACCAGCGCTGAGCCTGGCCCCTTGTAGACCACCGGCGCATTGCGAGGTAGCAGGCGAAGAAGCCAGGTGACCACGAAGGCCCTGAATTTGTAATAGATCAGTTTCACTAACAGTAATCCTCAGGTTTCAGACAGTGCGCAATGATACGCTGTCAGGGCGCAGTCAGGCTACCTTGCTGCGCCTGGGTCGTTTTTGTTTGCGTTGCCAGAGACTGATGCTGGGGAGGGGGTTGATCGACTTTGCCTTGATTGCCCGGGAGACATTCTCGTTGACGAAGCGTGTCATCGCTGCGGTGATCTGGCGGGCCATGCTGTTGCCTTCCGGTGAGGTAGACATCACCAGCAAATGAGGATTGAGCGGATCGACCGCCAGTTCGCTTTGCTGTCGCTTGAGAATGACCAGCCGGGCCGGTACCTGCAGTTCGGACTCCCTGCGAACATTTTCTTTACGCAGCCGGGTATTGAGCAGATAGCGGTGCTCCTGGGTGTGCCTGCGCGCGGAAACGAGAAAGTCGTCCTCATGGACGATGGCCAGAAATGGAATGTCGTAGGCAAGCATCACGTCCAGCGCCTTGAGGTGACGGTCCTGGTATTCCACCGGGTCATGCAGTGCCGCATTGACCTCCTTGGCCATGCCGTAAAGTGATGCGGTTTTCAGCAGTCGCCCACCGACTAGCCTCATCACATAGGGCATCTGGGCGTTGAGCATCCGTTGTTGCACCGTCTGGTTATTCAACAGCTCCCTCAGGCCCACCGTCATCCCGTTGACCAGCGGACGAGCGATGCGTCGTTTCAGGAAACCGTCCAGACCGGCCATATTCGAGGCGCTGTCCGCGAGTGCTTCAACATAGGCGGGGCGCAACTGCCCGCTGCGGTCCACATCATAGGTGCGGTCCAGTCCGCCGTAATCCAGCTCGGCGTTACGCCGCAGATGGGCAACGAGCGACTTGACGTTGGCGCCGGTGTTGGGACCATCACAGGGTGACCAGGTTGCCAGGTGGATAATGCCAGAGGCGCGCAGCGCGTCAATCAGCAGCTGATTCTCCTTGCCAAGGCTTTCATAGGGTGGAATCTCCGCGTCATAGTTACTCAGTACAGACAGCAGCAGGTGATCAGAAATTACGCCGGCGATGGAGTGGCCCGCAATCGGCACCGGGCGACCCTTACGCCAGTTGCTGAGTATGGCCTTGCGCAGTGCCAGTGCGTAGTGGGGAAAGATTTCGTCGTTGTCGAGGAACTTGGCGCGGCTACCGCGGTGCAGGGCGGATACCGTCCAGGCACTGGGCAGGCGTATCAGCAGGTTAGCGAAGCTGAACAGGCCCATGAAGCCGTGCAGCAGCAGTATGTGCACGCCATTATCTTCATCGCCCGGTCGGGTTTCCGCCTTGATCTGCACGGCTTGTCCGCGTTCGCTGTACTCGAATACGGTCTCATCGAAGTTCAGTGCCTGTTCATCGGCAAAGATATACACCTTTTCCGCAATATCCCGGCTCTCCCGTAGCATGCGCAGAGGTGTTTCCATCACCGTTTGCTCAAAATCGGTTGCCTCTTCCATCTCGAAGCGACCCAGAGCCTTCAATTTATGGGTGCCGGATACGATAAGCGAGATGCGCTCGGCGTTGGTCAGCACGCCACGGTTGAGGGCGATGCGCAGGGCCCCGGACGCTTCGCGCAGCAACAGGGCGTCCGGCTCGCGTATCGCCAGCTCTGCCACATAGGGTGAGAACGCGCCCAGCGTGCCGTCCTTGCCTATGCCGCTGATAATGCAGTGGAATGACATGGACTCACCCAGTTTGTTGCGGATGTCGTCACCAT
Organism: uncultured Gammaproteobacteria bacterium; assembly: GCA_963845135.1. GTDB lineage: Bacteria > Pseudomonadota > Gammaproteobacteria > Pseudomonadales > Halieaceae > Halioglobus. Next base: position 110,059 of record CAWJQW010000004.1, read on the forward strand.
AGCGCTGTGCTTCCAGGCGTGCCTGGGCGAGGGCCTTGCGGCGGTTCCCGCTCTCCAGTGCCAGACTCACCGGCGCCACATTGATAGCGTTAACCAGACGCGAGACAGCGGCATCAATGATATCGTTTTCATCGGCGCCGTTGGGCAGGCCAAGGGCACGGGCGACATTGCGCCTGCCGCGTCGTTTGCACAGCTGTCGCGTCAGCGGCACAATGAAATTCGTCACCAGGGACTGTTCTGCGCTTTCCCAGCCGGGCTCTCCAGCGCTCTCCTCCAGCGAAAAAACGCACGTGAGCGAGCCAGTCAATGGTCAGTAAATGCTTGTCCAGCCAGGCGCGATACTGTGCTTTGACGGTATTGCCGCCGCCGATAGCGAGGGTGAAGTGCTCGCGCTTGTAATGACCCCAGGCATTGAACCGGCCTTTTTCCAGCCAGTACGTGTACTGCTCCTGCAGTACCTGCGCCGCGTGTCTGCCCGCGAGAGGAAGACTCGCTGAGATGCCCACATGAATCCCGGCCTCTTCCTGGATCAGGGCGAAGGTTTCGGGTCTTCGTCTAACGACTTTCATGTGCATATCCATGCTGACATTATGGCTTTATTTTCGCACATTTGCTGCACGTCGTGGCGTCCTCATAGTAGATAGAGACCAATGTCATGCCAAGTTACACCGCGTGCAGCATCCCGAAGGCAGGGTGAAGCGATTTTGGTCATCGCAAAGGGATGAAAGGGAGGGTACGGATGTTGAACGACATGCGCATGCTGATGCGTCCCGCCCCCTGTAAACAGAAGTACTATGATCTGCTGTCGCAACTTCAGTGCAGGGTAGTCTAACTTTGGCTCGGTTTCGTCGGCACAAAAAAAGGGCTGCATCGCTGCAACCCTTTTAAATCTAACTAAATATGGCTCCGCCTGCTGGGCTCGAACCAGCGACCCAATGATTAACAGTCATTTGCTCTACCAACTGAGCTAAGGCGGAATGGACTTAACCAGAGGCCGCGTATATTAATGATCGCGGGGGATGGGGTCAACACCTGGAATCGGTTTATTTGGGCTTCGCAACTGCGCGGCGATTCGGGCTGCAATTCGGGGCCATGTAGTCGATAATATGGGGCTTTTTTCGACCCAGAATGAGGGAACAACCCGTGTCACGCCCATTTAAAGTGGAGTCCCGTTTCCAGCCCGCGGGCGATCAGCCAGAGGCCATCCGGCAGTTGGTTGAGGGGATCCAGGCGGGCCTGGCTTCGCAGACCCTGCTGGGTGTCACCGGCTCGGGCAAGACGTTTACTATCGCCAACGTGGTAGAGCAGATCCAGCGGCCGACCATTGTGATGGCTCACAACAAGACGCTGGCGGCGCAACTTTACGGCGAGTTCAAGGAGTTCTTCCCTAACAACGCCGTGGAGTACTTCGTTTCCTATTATGACTACTACCAACCCGAGGCTTACGTGCCGTCATCCGATACGTTTATCGAGAAGGACGCCTCGGTTAATGAGCATATTGAACAGATGCGATTGTCTGCCACCAAGGCGCTGATGGAGCGGGAGGACTGCCTGGTGGTGGCTACCGTATCCGCTATCTACGGCCTGGGGGACCCCAAGTCCTATTTCAAAATGGTAATGCACCTGTCTCGCGGTGAATTCATTGACCAGCGCGACGTGCTGCGCCAGCTGGCGGAGCTGCAATATACCCGAAACGACGTGGACTTCGCTCGCGGTACCTACCGGGTTCGCGGCGATGTTATCGATATCTTCCCGGCCGACTCCGAGCGGGAGGCGGTGCGCATAGAGTTGTTTGACGAAGAGATCGACAATATTTACATGTTTGACCCCCTCACCGGCGCGGTGGAAAGCAAAGTGCCCCGCATTACTATTTTCCCCAAGAGCCACTACGTGACCTCCAGAGACGTGATGCTCAATGCGGTGGACCAGATCGAGGCGGAACTGGAGGTTCGGGTCAAACAGCTCAAGGAAAACGAGAAACTGGTAGAGGCCCAACGCCTGCAGCAACGCACGCGCTACGACGTGGAAATGATCCGGGAATTGGGCTACTGCCAGGGTGTGGAAAACTACTCTCGCTACCTGTCCGGGCGGGAAGCGGGTCAGCCGCCGCCCACGTTGTTTGAGTATTTACCTGAGAGTGCCCTGGTCATCATTGACGAATCACATGCCACCATTCCCCAGATCGGCGCCATGTACAAGGGCGACAGGTCGAGAAAGGAAACGCTGGTGGAATATGGCTTCCGCTTGCCCTCTGCGCTGGACAATCGACCCCTGCGTTTCCAGGAGTGGGAGCAGCTGGTGCCGCAGGCCGTCTTTGTCTCGGCAACCCCCGGGCCCTATGAAGCGGAGCACGCCGGTAGGGTGGTGGAACAGGTGGTGCGCCCAACCGGTCTGGTGGACCCTGAAATCGAGGTTTTGCCGGCCACGACGCAGGTGGACAACCTGCTTGAACAAATTGGCACAACGGTGGCCAGGGGCGAGCGTGTTCTGGTCACCACGCTGACCAAGCGTATGGCAGAAGACCTCACTGAATACCTGTCCGAACACGGCGTTCGTGTGCGTTACCTGCATTCTGATATCGATACTGTAGAGCGGGTTGAAATTATTCGCGACCTGCGCCTGGGTGAGTTCGATGTTCTGGTGGGTATCAACCTGCTGCGCGAAGGCCTGGATATGCCAGAGGTATCATTGGTTGCCATTCTGGATGCCGACAAGGAAGGCTTCCTGCGCTCTGACCGCTCGCTGATCCAGACCATAGGCCGCGCTGCGCGCAACCTGAATGGGCACGCGATTCTTTACGCAGACAAAATCACCGGTTCCATGGAACGGGCAATGGCCGAAACCGGGCGCAGGCGGGAAAAACAGATTGCTTTCAACCTCGAGCACAACATCACGCCGAAGGGGGTTGAGAAATCGGTTCAGGACATCATGGAGGGCGCGAGGCGCATGCCCACCAAGGGTAAAGGCAAGTCGAAAAAAGCGGCCGAGCCCTCGCTGGCTTATGGAACGGACCTGGCCAGTCTCTCGCCCGCGGCCCTGGCGCGAAAGCTCAAGCAGGTAGAGGCGCAAATGCAGGAGCATGCGAAAAATCTGGAGTTTGAGGAAGCGGCGGCCCTGCGTGATCAACTGGCAGAACTGAAGCAGGCAGCGTTTCTTAATTAGGCCCGGTGGTAGTGTTGCCCCATCCGGTCATTCTCGCCATCCCTTGATGCCCAGTTTTTCTGCCAGTTTGCTGACCTCCAGGTTTTCCTGCGCCAGCAGCTTGCGAAGTTCCTCCCTGAAGGCCTCTGTCGCCGGGCTTTGGGTGCGTCCACGCAGTGTCACCAGGCCGGAACGCATGAACGCAGGCATTGGCGGTGTGTTGACGATTACCAGGTCCCCACGGCCAATATCGCGGTAAATTACAGACAGCGGCGCGAGACTGATGGCGTCGCTCTCCTGCAATAATAGGCGGGTGCCTGCCAGTGTGGGCGCCTCGACTTTTGGGAAGAACACCTCGCCATCTTCACTGTAGCGCCCGGCTGGGCCCTCACTGAAGAACGCGCCGAATCGCGGGGGAGCCCGGTTAGATGCGATCGGATATCTGGCGACGTCTTCAAGGGAGCGAACCCTTGATCCGTCCAGCGGGTGACCGGGTCGACAGATGTAGAAAAAGCGGTCATTGAGCATTGGCTCAATATCGAACCTGGGGTCCTGCTCGATACCGTCATAGTCAGCAAATACAACGTCCGCTTCACCCTGCAATAGTAGCTCAATCCCTTCAGACCAGACGATCTCCCTCAGACTACAGAATATATCCGGGTGTTTTGCGCTGAGGCGGGCGATGGCGGTGGGAACCAGCCGATCGCCAGGGTATGGCCCTGAAGCAACTCGCAGCGTACCCGTCTGCAGCCCCAGCAGGGCCGCAATTTCTTTATCCAGGGCATTGGTTTCGCGCAGAATGGTTTCGCCTTTCTCCAGCACCAACCGGCCGAGCTGTGTGGGCTCGATGCCGCCGCGCAAACGGTCGAAAAGAGGGCTGCCCAGGGAGCGCTCCACGGTCTGTAAGCCGCGCGATAAAGCGGGCTGGCTTATGTAAAGTTCTTCGGCGGCCAGTCGGAAGTTGCCGTGCCTGGCCAGCGCCTGAATCTGCCGCAGTTGGCGGAAAGTTAAGTTCATAACGTAAGGTTATCAATAAAGACATTTAAATGCATTGGCATTATTTAGGAATTTATCTATGCTCAGCCAGTGGAAGGCATCCGCGTCTTCACCCGGCAAACAACCTAACAAAGCAAGGACACAGCAATGATGGTGCACCGAAAATCCATGTTGCATTGGCTTACCCGTGGGGTAGAGCCAGGCAGACATTTGAAGATGGGCCTCGCGGCGGGCTTGGGGCTGTTGATGTCCGCGGCCGCTTCTGCGGCGGATAAGCCAAACATTCTGGTGATATGGGGCGACGATGTCGGCCAGTCGAATATCAGCGCCTATACCATGGGCCTGATGGGCTACCAGACTCCCAATATCGACAGGATCGCCAGGGAAGGCATGATTTTCACCGATTATTACGGTGAGCAGAGCTGCACCGCTGGGCGTTCCTCGTTCATTATGGGGCAGTCTGTGTTCCGGACCGGGCTGAGCAAGGTTGGCCTCCCGGGTGCCGAACTTGGTATGCAGGAAGAAGACCCAACGATTGCGGGGCTGTTGAAGAACCACGGCTACATGACGGGGCAGTTCGGCAAGAATCACCTTGGTGACAAGGACGAGCATCTTCCCACCAATCATGGCTTCGATGAATTCTACGGCAATCTCTACCACTTGAACGCCGAGGAAGAGCCGGAAAACGCCGACTACCCGACGGACCCGGAGTTTCGTAAGCAGTTCGGTCCCCGCGGCGTCATTCGTTCCTCTGCCGATGGCAAGATTGAAGACACCGGTCCGCTGACGCGCAAGCGTATGGAAATCGTCGATGACGATACCGCTGCTGAGGCGCTCAAGTTTATCGAGAAGGCCCACAACGCAGGCAAGCCCTTCTTCGTCTGGTGGAGCGGCACGCGTATGCACTTCCGCACCCACGTATCCGATGAGAAAATGGCGTGGTGCCAAAAGCAGTACCCGCGGCGCGGCAAGGACCCCTACACCTGCGGCATGCTGGAGCACGATGCCCATATCGGTCTGTTCCTGGATAAGCTGGACGCACTGCAAATCGCCGACAACACCATCGTTTTCTATTCCACGGATAACGGCCCACACATGAACACGTGGCCTGACGCGGCGATGACGCCTTTCCGCGGTGAGAAGAATACCAACTGGGAAGGTGGATGGCGGGTGCCTGCAATGGTCCGCTGGCCCGGCAAGATCGAGCCGGGTTCCGTGTCCAACGACATCATGCACCACATGGACTGGACGCCCACGTTCCTCGCAGCAGCGGGTGAGCCAGACGTGAAGGAAAAACTGTTGAAAGGTCATCGCGCAATCGGGCGCAACTACAAGGTGCACCTGGACGGGTACAATTTCCTGCCATTACTCACCGGCGAAGTTGATACAAGCCCTCGGGATGAAATCTTCTACTTCTCTGATGACGGTGACCTGACGGCCTTACGTTACCGGGACTGGAAGGTTATTTTCATGGAGCAGCGTGCTGAAGCGACACTGCAGGCATGGATCGAGCCCTTTGTTCCGTTGCGACTGCCCTATATTATTAACCTGCGTCGCGATCCATACGAACGCGCGCTGATAACTTCGAACACGTATTTCGACTGGATGATCGACCGGGCGTACATGTTGGTTCCAGCGCAGGCCTATGTGGGCGAATTCCTGGCTACCTTCAAGAAGTATCCGCCGCGCCAGAAGGCGGCCAGCTTCTCGCTGGACCAGGTGATGGATGCGCTGACACAGCCTCCGTCTCAGTAACATTTCCCAGCTCTCGAACAAGGGCCTCTCAGGAGGCCCTTTTTTTAGGTTCTTCGCGCATTAGCGTGGTGGAGCAAGTGAATGCTCCAGGTTGCCAAGCGGACACCACGAATGGGGTAAGCCTTCCCTGGTTGGAAACAAACCCCCACGCCCTTGGAAGGCTTACCCCATTCGTGCTGTCCTCCCCTCATTTCGACTCGACTATCCATTACCTGGACTCTCCGTGACGCGCCAAAGCCGTCGCTGAAGTGCCTGAACAGCCCGTCTTGTACACGCGTCCCTCCGGGATTCCCTCGCTCGGTCACGAGCCTTAAAGCGCTTCGCTGTCTCGTGCCTCTCCCTCGGCGCGCACTTGCAACGGACAGTTCAGCCGCTTCACCGACTCCTCCCAGAGCGCGCTAATGGTGGCTATATGATCGATCCTGTGGCTTCACCGCTGGTGAGGCGGGAGAGAGGCTGAAATCATCGTTGCAAATCACCCGCCGAAGGAAGATGCGAGACAGTGCTTTTCTGGCTCGCGACTGAGTGAGGGAACCCCAGCGGGGCGAGGTGATAAGACGGTGATTTCAGGCACTCTCCCGGCGACTTGGAACATCACAGGGAGTCCAGGTAATGGATAGTCGAGTCGAACGGAAGAAGGCCGCTGTGATCGTGGGTTACCCCCGGAAGAGAGTCAAAAGGGGGTTCGATCTACCGGGGGTAACCCACGATTACAGTGGCCGCATTTCAGGATGGAACATTCTCTGGCGGTTCCGCGCTAATGCGCGAAGAGCCTTTTTTTATGCCTGCGATTGACAGGGCAGCGTCAACGTCAAGCGCACGCCCGCAGGTTGGTCGATATTGTCAGCCCGTATGTCCGCACCCAGGTAGTCACTGATCAGGCGTGCGATATGCAGGCCGAGGCCAAGGTGCAGTGCGCCATCGTCAGCACTTCGCGAAGACACCATGGGTTCGAACAGGGTGCCTTTTACCGCGTCGGGGAGCTTTGGGCCGCGGTTAATCACCGCCAGTGTCCATGCGCCGTCGGCATGCTCCAGCGACAGCGTGACAGCTGCGCCAGGTGGACTGAAAGACACGGCATTGTCTACCAGCTTGTCCAGCAGCTGCACGATAAGGTCCGGCGCGGCCATGATGTTCGCCTGTTGATGCTCGGCTATGTCCAGGTTTATGGGGTTAGAGGTGTATATCGCGCTATAAGCTTCCTGTAATTCACGCAACAATGGCACCAGGTCAAATACGAAGACGGGATTCTGGGCCAGGCTTTCTTCCAGCCGGCTCGCTTCGCTCATGGCTTGCAAAATACCGTTGAGGCGCAGCAGGCCTTCACGCGCCCGGGTCAGGTACGGCCCGGTATTTTGTTCCCCGGCATGGGTTTCCTCCAGGTTTTCCAGCGAGGTCTGGATCACGGCGATAGGGGTGCGCAATTCATGGGCAAGCTTGCGGCTCAGCGTGCGCAGGTAATCGTTGTACTCGCGCAGCTTGTCCAGCAGTTCCGCAAAGCGCCGCGAGAGTTCCCCTATTTCATCGGGTGCAGTGCTCGCGGGAAAGCGATTCGATATCGATCCATCTGACGCTATGACACTGCCTGCCGCTTTGCTGAGCCTGCCGATGCGCAAGGACAGCACGCTGGCATAGGCCAGCAGCCCGATTGCACCCAGTCCGATTGCCAGTGCGCTATAGCCAAGCAAGCGGCTGAATGCCTGGTCCGTTAGAGACAGATAGCGATCGCTGCCCTGGTTTACCACGACCGCGCCGATAACCTCATTCTTGTGGGTGACCGGTGCTGCCACGGACCTCAACGCACGATTGCTGTTGTCGCGATCCCGGTAGCGGATGCTGCTCAGGTTCCCGGCCAGTGCGCCGGCCACGCTCTCCCGGGCCAACTTGCCACCCGCGTCGGGCTCCGGCGGGTAATCGAGCGCGCTATCGGCGAGAATACTGCGGTAGAGCAGACGCAGTAACCAGAAGGTCTCAGCGTTGTCTTTTGCCGACGCCGACGCCGCGAAGTCGCCAACGATCCAGCGTTCCCGGTCAATCAGCTGCACCGAATCTGCCTGCGCGAGAAACGGAGAGAGCAGGGCATCGAGTTCGTTGGGTGAGCGTATCAGCCAGGGAGGTGGTGCTCTTTTCTACCGGGTTGATGTTGCCCAGCGATATGAGTGGGTCACTTTGGCCGGGGCGCTTTCCGGCGGGGCTGTCCACGATATAAAAGCCCAGTCGATCTCCCGTGAGCTCCAGTGGCATTTCCAGTTCCAGCGTATAGCCCCCGTGGGCATCTTGCCAGTAGCCCCGAATTAGCGCCGCATCGGCTCCCTGTTCCTGCCGCCCGGACGCGCGGGCCCGCAGCGCGCCAGGCGCCGCTGTCGCCAGGGTGTAATCCTGTGCAGCACCATTGCGCCAGGTGCGCAGTACCAGTCGGTCGCCGTTGAACTCCCTGGAGAGACCGGGGTTGTGATAAACCACGTTCCCGTCCTGAACGCGAAACAGCAGGTAAAGCGTGTTTTCGTGGCTGAGGGCCTGCGCGCTAACCGCCAGCGAGGCGCCTGGTTCGGCAGCTGTCCAGCGGCTCTGCGGCACCGTCTCCCAGTCCTCGTCGTAGCCATCCACTACAACGGCCCGGGTTGCTGATTGTGCGTAGATTGACTGGCGAGCATCGGGCGAAGACGCCATGCGCTCCAAGTCCGGGTAGATGAGTTGCGGACGCTCCGCCGCCATAGATGCGACGGTTTGCGCCGTGGCTATCAACGCCTGTTCCTGGGCACCCGCCAATGCGCCTTCCATTTCACGGATAAACTGGCAGCCTGCCCAGGGCAGCGAAAGCAGTAGCAGTGATACAACAATGAGTTGCCGCCGCAGGCTGAACCTCAGGCTTTCCATCGGTAGCCCACGCCGTACGCGGTGTCGATAGCAGTAAACGTGGCATCCAGTGCCTGGAATTTGCGCCTTATACGTTTGATGTGCGAGGTGATGGTGTTGTCGTCGAGTACTACATCGGCACTTTCCATTAACTGCTGTCGGCTCTTTACGTGCCCGGGGTGCCTGGCCAGCGCGTTTACCATCCAGAACTCGGTCACGGTGAGCTCAACGGGTTCACCTTGCCAACTGGCGGTCATGCGTTCCAGGTTGATTTCAAGCGCCCCCTGCTGCAGCAGTTGTTCCCTGCGCTCAGGCGAGGCAAGGGCACGCACGCGCCTGAACAGCGCCTGGATGCGGGCCAGCAGCTGTGCGTTGGAAATGCCCTTGGTCAGGTACTCGTCAGCCCCCAGGCGCAGCCCGGAAATAATATCGAGCTCGGAATCGCGTGCGGTGAGAAACACAATGGGTAGCGTGGGGGAGTGGGTGCGCAGCTCACGGCACAACTCAAAACCACCTTCCATCTCATCCCCCAGGCCCACGTCGATGATGGCCAGGTCCGGCAGTTGTAGTGCGAAAGCTGCTGCCGCAGCGCTGCGTTCACCGTAGACAGACACCTGGAAGCCCTGACGCTGCAGGTGATCGCGATAGTTGGCGGCGATGGCTGCCTCGTCCTCGACGATGGCGATGTGCTGGGGCATCTGTTGTTCACAGAGTAGAGCGAAGGTGTCTGCATGGTTCCAGATATAAGCCGTGACCTCAAGCGCCTGCCATAATTGATCATAATTGCCCATGGCAATGCCAGCTTTGATCCCCGGTGCTGCCACAGTGGACGCGCTCAATAGAGGCTTCATTCAATGGGAGCCTGAAAATGAATCTTACCCGCGTGTACCGCACCGTTTACCGTGACCGCCAGCGCTTCGAGCATGTCTCCTGGTGGCTGTTGTTTCGTTGCTTGCCAGTGGCGTTGCTGCTGACCTTGTCCCTGTTGTTACTCTCGGCCGCGTCGGTGCGAGCAGAGTCTGGCGAGAGCGCTGAGCCGGGCAGTGGCCAGCTCTTGTTAACGGACCGCAATGGCCAATTGCACAGCGCGGTGACACAGCGCAGTCGCGTCGACCTGAGTATTTCGGGAATGGTCGCCGTGGTGCGGCTGAAGCAGGTGTTCAGGAACGCTACCGAGGAGTGGGTGGAGGGGGTTTATGCGTTTCCCCTGCCAGACCGGAGCGCCGTGCGCTTTATGGAGATGCAGCTGGGAGAAAGGCGCATTGTCGGCGAGATAAGAGAGCGGGAGGCGGCGAGGGCGAGCTACCAGGCAGCCCGCAAGGCAGGTAAAAAAGCCTCGCTGGTTGAGCAGCAGCGACCCAACCTGTTCACCACACGCGTTGCCAACGTGGCGCCTGGCGAAGAAGTGTCTGTTGAGCTGGAATACGTGCAACCCGTTGACTACCGGGAGGGGCAGTTCAGCCTGCGCCTGCCGACAACGATCACTCCGCGCTATATGCCCGGTGTGTCGGGCGACGCAAGCCGCTCGCTGACGGTAATGCCTGCCCACGGTTGGGCGGTGCCTACAGACGAGGTTCCCGATGCCGCCGCGATATCGCCGCTGCAACATGCGCAACCAGGTTCTGCTGCGCAGCCGCATAACCCCCTTGAAGTCTTTATTGAGCTCGATGCAGGCATGCCACTTGCGGGCGTAGAAGCCCCTTATCACCAAACTGTGCTCAGCCGCAGTGGCGAGGTTTACAGCTTGCGCCTTGCTGGCGGCGAGACCGAGATGGACCGGGACTTCGTGTTGCACTGGCGCCCGGTGGCAGCCAGCGCGCCGGCCGGTGCGCTGTTTGTCGAGCAGGTAGACGGGCAATACTACGGCCTGCTGATGCTGGTCCCTCCGGCGCTGACCCCGGCGTCTGCAGCACCGCCCAGGGAGCTGGTTTTTGTTATCGATACCTCGGGCTCAATGGGCGGCGTTTCGATTCGTCAGGCGAGGGCGAGTCTTGCTCGATCGTTACAGTTTCTGCGCGCGGAGGATCACTTTAATATCATCGAGTTTAATAGTGACTATCGCAAGCTGTTCCGGCGTGCGCAGCCAGCCAGCGCGCATAACCTGCAACTGGCAGCGGAGTTTACGCGTCACCTGGACGCGTCCGGCGGCACTGAAATGCTGCCGGTGTTACGCGCTGCCCTTACGCCCGGGGCAGATGTCGATGAATTACGTGCCCAGCCGCCTTTACGGCAGGTGGTGTTTATCACCGATGGGGCCGTGGGCAACGAGGAGGCACTCTTTACCGAGATCGTTGAACGCCTTGGGGCGACGCGGCTGTTTACCGTGGGTATCGGCTCAGCACCCAACAGCTGGTTTATGCGCAAGGCCGCAGATTACGGCCGAGGTAGCTATACCCACATTGGTGACGCGGCGGAAGTTGACTCGATGATGTCTGCCCTGTTTCGGCATTTGGCCAGCCCGCTGGCAATGGATATCGAGGTGCGTTGGCCCGATGCGGCCGAAGCCTGGCCGCAATTCACGCCGGACCTGTACGCAGGTGAGCCCCTGCTGCAACTGGTCAAGCTCGGGTCACAGCTGCCTGCCGTGCCCCTGGCTATCAGTGGCCGGCTTGGCATGTCCGACTGGCAAACATCACTGCAGTGGCCCGCCAACGAAGGGTCTGCTGCAATCGAGGCTCACCCCGGTGTCGCATCCTTATGGGCGCGCAAAAAAATAGAACAGCTGTTAGCTCAAAAACACCTGGGGGAAGACACACAAACGATTCGCGACAAGGTATTGCCTGTGGCCTTGCGTCATCAATTATTGAGTCCCTATACCAGTTTCGTCGCCGTCGAGGAGGTGGTAGCGAGACCGTCAGCAGCGCACTGGACAGCCTGCCCGTGCCCAATAGCAGGCCACTGGGCCAATCACCCCAGCCCTATGCCTATCCGCGCACGGCCACTACTGCCCGGGCGAATATATGGTTGGGCAGCCTGCTACTGTTTGTCGCGATATTGATCCATGCGCTGCGCCAGGAGGATAAATATGCCTAGGCAGCTGGCGCTGGTAGTGACGCCGCTGCTGCTGGTGATTTCGCTACAGCAGTTTGGCGTCGCCGCCCTGATACAGGCCAAAGCCTGGCTTGCGCCGATATTGGTAGAGCGTGCCTGGAAGGAGAGCCTGGCGGCAGGTGGGCAGCCGGTGAAACCCTGGCCCTGGGCAGACACCTGGCCGGTGGCCCAGCTATTCGTGCCGTCTTTAGGTTTATCTCGTTACATTCTGCACGGAGACAGCGGGCACGCCCTGGCCTTTGGGCCGGGACATGACCAGGGTTCTGCTGCGCTGGGTACGGACGGGGTCGCGGTCGTTGGCGGACATCGTGACACGCATTTTGCTTTTCTGCGCGAGCTGGCGCAGGGCGACTTGATTGAATTGCAGCTACCGGACAGGCGTCGCAAGTATTACCAGGTGGTCGAGACGGTAGTGGTGGACAGCACGCGGGGCCTGCTGCCGACCATCGACCAGGCGCCGCAGTTGTTACTGATAACGTGCTATCCCTTCACAGCAATCAGTGACGCGGGGCCGCTGCGTTACGTGGTGCGTATGGTGCCCACAGCCGATGGACTTATTCCTTGGCAGCGGGACCGTACGCGTGCCTGAATACGTGTACCCGGTGTCTTAAATCGTCACCGGCTTGTTATACTTACCGGCTGAGATCTGTAAACGAATCTGGAACAGCCGATGAATTCTGCATTGCTCAAGCCGCTGGACGCCGTCTGGCTAATGATGGAAAGCGACGATACGCCCATGCATATGGGTGTGCTGGCTATTTTCAAAAAGCCGGCAAGTGCCACCGCCAGCTACCTTGCCGATTTGGCAGAAGGGATGCGTACGGTGCCGCCGGTTGCGCCATGGAATTGTCGCGTTTCCCGTCGGCTGGGTTATCGATTGGTGCCCGAGCGGGACTTCGATATTGACTATCACTTTCGGCGTTCGGCACTGCCGGCGCCCGGTGGTGAGCGTGAACTGGGACAGATGATATCGCGGTTGCACAGCAATGCGCTCAACCCCCGTCGACCCTTGTGGGAAGTCCATTTGATAGAAGGCCTTGAGCGCGACCGTTTTGCGATCTATGTAAAAGTGCATCATGCCCTGGTTGGCGGCGTGAACGCGGTGCCGCCCGTTCTGGCGACGTTGTCCACGCGCGCGCGTGCCCGCGACGCACAGCCCCTCTGGGCGAACCCTATCGTTAACAGCGACGTGCAGGACGATTTGACTGACACCCTGCAGTGGCCGGGATTGTCGGGTTCTGTAGATTCCCTGGCATCGATGGGGCGTGCAGCCATGGGCCTGCTGCGTGGCGCCGTCAGCCCCAGCGAGCGCAACAGTTTTCTGTTTCCGCGCGGCACGCCTCGTTCAACGCTCAATCGGCACATTACCGCGCAACGGCGCTTCGCTACCCAGCAGTTTGAGCAGCAGCGCATAGAAGCGTTGGCGGAGGAGACTGACAGCACAGTAAACGAAATTCTAACCTACCTTTGCGGCAGTTCCCTGCGTCGCTTTTTCAAGGAATACAACGCCCTGCCTGACGAGTCGCTGGTGGGTGTGATCCCGGTTTCATTGCAGGAACGCGGCGAACACCTGGCGGGGAATGCCATCGCTGGCCTGCGTGTCCCGCTGGGCACCCACGTCGCCGACCCATTGCGTCGCCTGAAGACGGTAAAGGAGGCGTTGAAGGAGGTTCGCCAGGACCGGGCCTCACTGCCCGAGGAGGCCGTTACCTCCTATGTCATGCTGCGCGCTGCCCCCTTGTATGCGAGCCAGTTGTCCGGCGTCGGCCAGTTTGTGCCGCCACTTTATAACCTGGCGATATCCAATACGTCCGGTGCGGAGGATCCGCTGTATTTTAATGGTGCGCGGTTGCAGGCGGTGTATCCCCTGAGCCAGTTGTTGCAGTTCAGTGCCCTCAGTATCGATTGTGTCAGCTACGCCGGCACCCTGAATATTGGCTTTACCGGTGCGCGCGATACCTTGCCTCATCTGCAGCGCATGGCGGTTTACCTTGGCAAGGCCCTGGCGGACCTGGAAGAACTGGTCGCGCAGGGGGAGATAGCATAATGAACAAGCTCTCAAGATTTGCCCTGGACCAGGGGCTGGCACTCAACCAGCGCATGGCGGAGTCTACCGCCAACAGTATTGATTGGTTGTTCAAGCGCGATACCCTGATCAAGTCTGGTCGCACCTGGTTTGAACTGGTGCACGATGGCGACCTGATGTCCGTGCGTTACTACGCGCTTCCCGAGGACGATGAGATCGAACTGGTGGACGGCAGCACGATGCCCATCCAGCGCAAGCAACATCCTGTGCCACTGGTTTTGGTGCCGCCGCTGGGCGTGACTACCGAGACTTTTGACCTGATGCCCCAGCGCAGCCTGGTACGGTACATGGTCGCCCGAGGTTTCAAGGTGTACCTGGTGGACTGGGGCAAGCCGGCGAAGGAACATGCGCACCTGGGCCTGCTGGATTATTCGCGGGACATGATGGGCGTGGCTCTTGATAAGGTGCGTCGGCATTCCGGCAGTAAAGACCTGTCCATGATGGGCTGGTGCATGGGTGGACTGTTTTGCCTGCTCTACCAGGGACTGACCCAGGATAAACACTTGCGCAATATTGTCACGGTGGCCAGTCCCATCGACCTGGAGACAGGCAAGGGTGTGATTTCCATGGTGGCCGGCGTGGCCCAGGCAATGGACGGCCCCGCAAAACTGGTGAGCAATTATTCCAATTTCCGGCTGAATGCGCTGGACCCCGCGCGCCTGTCCATGCCCGACTGGCTGACCACGCTGGTATTCAAGATGACCGACCCGGTGGGCAGCGTCACCACCTACTGGGACCTGGTGACGCATCTACGCGATCGCGAGTTTGTTGAATCTCACTCCACTACCGCTGACTATCTCAACAACATGCTGCGTTACCCGGGCGGGGTGGTCAGGGACATGGCCTCCGGGGTAGTGAATGAAAATCAACTGGCACGGGGCAGGGTGCATATCGGTGAGTCGGTTGCTGAACTGGACCGCATAAAGTGTAACCTGCTCGCCTTTGCGGGTAAGACGGATATCCTGGTGCCCCCGGAAGTCGCGAGTGGCATCATTGACGTGGTGGCCTCTGCAGACAAGGAATTTCGTGAGGCGCCCGGCGGACACATGGGTGTAATCATCGGCAGTAAGGCGCAGAAAGCAGTGTGGGCGGACTCGGCGGACTGGCTGGTGAAACGCTCCCAGGAAAAACGCCCCCGGGTGAAGCGCTCAACCGCAAAAGGCGGCAGTACCAGGCGGCCGGTGCGTAAGAAAGCACGTCCCAAAGGTAAATAGGCAGCGGCGAGAGCCCCGTGCCCGGGGCTTCCCTTAATCATAAGCGGCAGCGCGACGTATGCCACTTCAGCTGCAATCTGTGCTAGACTCCGCCGCCTTAAAACCGGTTCTCAGAACCTTAACCTCAGCCTTAAATCCCGGATTCAAGCTGAATCACGTGGCCTTTAGTAGGGGTCACCACTGATAGAAGGAAAGCTTATGCCTGTTGTCACGCTGCCTGACGGCTCCCAGCGCTCATTTGAAAACCCCGTTTCTGTTCATGATGTGGCGGCCGATATCGGTCCCGGTCTTGCCAAGGCTGCCCTGGCAGGCGTTGTTGACGGTCGCGAGCGCGACACTTCTTTTATCATTGAAGCGGATGCGTCCCTGTCTATCATTACGGACAGGGATGAGGCCGGCCTTGAGATTATTCGCCACTCCACGGCTCACCTGCTGGCGATGGCCACGCAGGAATTGTTTCCCGGCGTGCAAGTCACCATTGGCCCGGTTATCGAGGATGGCTTCTACTACGACTTTGCCACCGAGCATCACTTTACGCCGGAGGACCTGGCTCGCATTGAAACGCGCATGCAGGAACTGGTGGAGCAGGACATTCCCGTCACCCGTATTGTTACCAGCCGTGAGAAAGCGATAGACCTGTTTCGCAGCATTGGCGAGGAATATAAAGTACAGATCATCGAGGATTTGCCCGAGGGCGAGGAAATCTCGCTGTACAAGCAAGGTGACTGGGGCGACCTCTGCCGCGGTCCGCACGCGCCTAGCACGGGCAAACTGGGCGCGTTCAAACTGACCAAGGTCGCCGGCGCCTACTGGCGTGGTGACTCGAATAATGAAATGTTGCAGCGTGTCTACGGCACGGCCTGGGCGAATAAGAAACAGCTCAAGCAATACCTGCATCGTATCGAGGAAGCGGAAAAACGCGATCACCGCAAGATTGGCAAGAAGCTGGACCTGTTCCATACGCAGGAAGAAGCGCCGGGTATGGTGTTCTGGCACCCCCCGGGCTGGAGCATTTACCAGACCATTGAGCAGTACATGCGTGAGCAGCAGCGATTGCACGGTTACCAGGAGATCAAGACGCCGCAGTTGGTAGACCTCTCCCTGTGGGAGAAATCCGGCCACGCCGACAAGTTCGGCGACGACATGTTTATGCTCAAATCGGAAGAGCGGGAGTTTGCCGTCAAGCCGATGAACTGCCCCTGCCACGTGCAGGTGTTTAACCAGGGCCTGAAGTCCTATCGCGACCTCCCGTTGCGCCTGGCTGAGTTTGGCTCTTGCCATCGCAATGAACCATCGGGCTCGCTGCACGGCATCATGCGAGTGCGGGGTTTCGTCCAGGACGATGCCCATATTTTCTGCACGGAAGCGCAGATTCAGCCGGAAGTCTCCACGTTTATCGACTTTCTGCACGCGGTGTACGCCGACTTCGGCTTCGCCGACGTGATTTATCGGCTCTCCACACGTCCGCAGCAGCGGGTGGGCTCGGACGAGGACTGGGATCGCGCAGAGAAGGCCCTGGCAGACGCGCTGGATGCGCAGGGCCTGCCCTGGGAAGAGTTGCCGGGAGAGGGCGCTTTTTATGGACCGAAGATTGAATTCTCGTTAAAGGACTGTATTGGCAGAGTCTGGCAGTTGGGCACTATCCAGGTCGATTTCTCCATGCCGGGCCGCCTCGATGCCCAGTACGTCGCCGAAGACGGTTCGCGTCAGGTGCCGGTGATGCTGCACCGCGCCATTCTCGGTTCCTTCGAACGTTTTATCGGCATTTTGATCGAGCATTACGAGGGGGTTTTCCCCACCTGGCTGGCACCGACACAGGCTGTAGTGGTCAATATTACGGATAAACAGGCCGAATACGCCAAAACTGTGGAAGATTCCTTAAAAAACAAGGGCTTTCGGGTGATTTCGGACTTGAGAAACGAAAAGATCGGCTTTAAAATCCGCGAGCACACGATTCAGAAGGTTCCCTACATACTTGTAGTGGGGGATAAAGAAGTCGAATCACAGACAGTGGCCGTGCGCGCTCGTCGTGGTGAGGACCTGGGATCCATGGATCTCGATGCGTTTGTAACGCACCTCACACAGGACGTAGGGCGTCGCGGTCGTATTGCAATGGATTAATGGAGAGTCAGCATTAAGAGAGACAGCAAAAGCGCCGCGAAAAAGGCGCTGACGAACGACCAGATTACGGCGGACCCGGTTCGCCTCGTTGGAGCCGAGGGCGAGCAGGTGGGCATTGTATCCCTGAGCGAAGCCAAGGCGGCGGCAGAAGCCGCGAGTATGGATCTCGTATTGATAGCTGATTCAGATCCCGCAGTCTGCAAGATTATGGACTACGGGAAGCACATCTTTGAGGCGAAGAAGCAAAAAGCTGCCCAGAAGAAGAAGCAGAAGCGTACGCAAGTCAAAGAAATGAAGTTTCGTCCAGGGACGGAGGAAGGGGATTACCAGGTAAAACTACGCAACCTGGTACGTTTCCTTGAAAACGGCGATAAGGCCAAGGTAACGCTGCGTTTTCGCGGTCGTGAAATGGCTCACCAGGAAATTGGCATGGAGCTACTCAAGCGAGTAGAAGCTGATCTGGCCGAGTTGGGTGCTGTCGAGCAATTCCCGAAAATGGAAGGCCGGCAACTCACTATGGTTATTGCCCCCAAGAAGAAGAGCTGAAGGCATTGTGACGCCCCGGTTTCTTTATATTTTATTACTCAAATGCGGAGTATTTGATTATGTCTAAAGCAAAAGTTCACAGTGGTGCTGCCAAGCGGTTCAAGAAAACTGCCGGTGGCTACAAGCGCAAGAGCGCACACAAGAGTCACATCCTGACCAAGATGACGACCAAGCGGAAGCGTCAGCTGCGTGGGACCTCCATGATTCATAAGAATGATGAAGTCCTGATCGATCGCCTGCTGCGCGCCAAGTAACCGTACTGGAAATCACTAGATAGGAAAGGAGAAGACTTATGCCTCGCGTAAAACGTGGTGTAGTGGCGCATCGCCGTCACAAGAAGATTCTGAAGCAGGCCAAGGGTTACTATGGTGCTCGCAGCCGGATATTCCGTGTTGCCAAGCAAGCCGTTACCAAGGCTGGACAATATGCATACCGTGACCGTCGTCAGCGCAAGCGTCAGTTCCGCGCGCTGTGGATCACTCGCATCAATGCCCAGTCTCGCGCCAATGGCCTCAGCTACAGCCGCCTTATCAACGGCCTGAAGAAGGCTGATATTGCCCTGGACCGTCGCGTACTGGCGGACCTGGCAGTGCACGATAAGCCGGCTTTTGCAGCGATCGTGGAGCAAGCGAAGGCCTCTCTGGCCTAAGCCCACCCCACCGCGGGATGACCTGCGGTTCGCTGGCTACATGCAAAACTCAAAAGGGAAAGGGCCAAGCTCTTTCCCTTTTTTTTATGCACAAGGATGTGCGGTATGTCGCGAGAGCCATGGATGGCGGTAGCGACGAATGCACAAGGATGTGCGGTATGTCGCGAGAGCCATGGATGGCGGTAGCGACGAATGCACAAGGATGTGCGGTATGTCGCGAGAGCAGGATGCGGTAGCGGACGCGGTTGGGAATGACAAGGATGTCCCGTACGTCCGCGAGAGGCAGGACGCCGAAGCGGACGCGGTTGGGAATGAAAATGTCCCCTACGTCCGCGAGAGGCAGGACGCCGAAGCGGACGCGGTTGGGAATAAGCGTGTTCCCTGAATAAGCAGAAATATATCGAGACGAATTAAATGGAAAACCTCGAACCACTGGCAGCAGAAGCCAGGGCGGCCATCGAAGCTGCCGAAGACGGTGCAGCACTGGAACAACTGCGTGTCGATTACCTGGGCAAGAAAGGCCAGATTACCGCCCTGCTCAAGGGGCTGGGTAAACTGTCCGCCGACGAGCGCCCGCAGGCGGGTGCCCGGATCAATGCCGTCAAGGAAGACCTGCAGGCGTTGATTGGTGAGCGCAAGGCCGCGATGGCGTCTGCCGCGGTAGAGGCACAGCTGTCTGCCGAGACCATAGATGTCACCCTGCCAGGCCGTGGCCAGTCAACCGGTGGGATTCACCCGGTCAGTCGAACCATGGAGCGAATGGCCGAATTCTTCGGTGCCATCGGCTTTGACGTGGTTGAGGGGCCGGAGATAGAGGACGATTATCATAACTTCGAGGCGCTGAATATCCCTGCCCACCACCCCGCGCGGGCCATGCACGACACCTTCTATGTGGACGAACACACCGTGTTGCGCACCCACACTTCACCGGTCCAGGTCCGGGTAATGGAAAGCCAGTCACCACCGCTTAAAATCATTTGCCCTGGTCGCGTATATCGCTGCGACTCAGACCTGACCCATACACCTATGTTTCACCAGGTCGAGGGGCTGTTGATTGACGAACATACCAGCTTCGCTGACCTGAAGGGCGTGATCGAAGCTTTCCTGCGCGAGTTTTTTGAGCGCGAACTCGCGGTGCGCTTCCGTCCCTCCTATTTCCCCTTCACGGAGCCCTCGGCCGAGGTGGACATACAGTGCGTGAACTGCGGGGGCGAGGGTTGTCGCGTTTGCAGCCAGACCGGCTGGCTGGAAGTGATGGGCTGCGGCATGGTGCACCCCAGGGTATTTGAGTACTCAAACATTGATACCGAGAAGTACACCGGTTTTGCCTTCGGCATGGGCGTAGAGCGCCTGGCCATGCTGCGCTATGGCGTCAATGACCTGCGCCTGTTCTTTGACAATGACCTGCGTTTCCTCGAGCAGTTCTGATTCCCCAGTATATTGGAGACTAAATAGTGATTATCAGTGAACAGTGGCTGCGCGAATGGGTCAGCCCGGATATCAGCACCGAAGAGCTAGCCCACCAGATCACCATGGCGGGATTGGAAGTAGACGCGGTTGACCCGGTCGCGGGTGAGTTCAGTGGCGTGGTGGTGGCAGAGATTTTGTCTGCCGAGCCGCACCCGGACGCAGACAAGTTACGGGTATGTGAGGTAAACGCCGGCGGTGAAACAGTGCAAATCGTGTGCGGCGCACCCAATGCCCGCGCCGGGCTGAAAGCGCCCCTCGCCACGGTGGGTGGCCTGTTGCCCGGCAATTTCAAGATCAAGAAAGCCAAGCTGCGCGGCGTAGAGTCTTGCGGCATGCTCTGCGCGGAGCAGGAACTGGGTTTGTCCGACGCCAACGAGGGATTGATGGAGCTCTCCGCTGACGCCCCCGTCGGCAGCGACCTGCGTCAGTACCTGGGCCTGGACGATCACAGCATAGAAATCGGGCTGACGCCAAACCGCGCCGACTGCCTGGGTATGGCCGGAATCGCCCGCGAGGTGGGTCTGCTGAATAACCTTGAGGTCTGCGGTCCGGCAATCGACCCGGTGCCTGCAACCACAGCAGCGAGCCTGGGCGTTGAACTGCTGGCGCCCGAACGCTGCCCGCGATTTGTCGGCCGGGTACTCACGGGGATCGACATTTCCCGCCCCAGTCCGCTGTGGTTGCAAGAGAAGTTGCGCCGCGTTGGGTTGCGTTCCATTGACGCAGTGGTGGACGTGACTAACTACGTGATGATGGAACTGGGGCAGCCCATGCACGCCTTCGACCTGAATAAATTGCAGGGTGGGATACGCGTGCGCCTGGCTGAGCAGGGCGAGTCGCTGGAATTGCTGGACGGCCAGGCTGTCGAACTTGACGCCGAGACTCTGGTGATTGCTGACCATAACCGAGCCGTTGCCATGGCCGGTGTAATGGGCGGGCAGGGCAGTGCCGTGAGCGAGGACACCACCGACCTGTTCCTGGAGGTGGCATTCTTCACGCCTGAACTGATGGCGGGCAAGCCCCGCTCCTATGGCTTGCATACTGATGCGTCGCATCGTTTTGAGCGCGGCGTTGACTTCACCCTGCAAACCACCGCAATGGAGCGGGCAACCGCGTTGTTGCTGGACATTGTCGGCGGCCAGGCAGGCCCCGTGACTGAGACCGTTGCTGCAGCGCATCTGCCACAAAGGCCAGATGTTGTATTGCGAGCGGCGCGAATCAAGCGGCTGCTGGGTTTTGACATGGAGCGCGAGGAAGTGACGCGTATCCTCACTGGCCTTGGCCTTGGGGTGACGGTCACCGACAATGGCTGGACCTGTGCTGTGCCCAGTTGGCGCTTCGATATCGCCATCGAAGCCGATCTCCTGGAGGAGTTGGCGAGGGTGTATGGCTACAACCGCATGCCCACAACGCAGCCTACCACTGACCTGGTGATCCCGCCCAAGCCGGAGAATACCCTCGCGCTTCCCGGTGTGCGACGCCACCTTGCGGCGCGGGGCTATCGCGAGGCGATTACCTACAGTTTTGTAGACCCGAAGCTGCAGCGGTTGTTTGACCCCGGGCTGGAACCGGTGGCGCTGACCAATCCGATCTCGGCAGACATGGGGGTGATGCGCACCAGTTTGCTGCCGGGACTGGTGTCTGCCGTATTGCGCAATACCAATCGCCAGCAACCGAGGGTGCGCCTGTTTGAAACCGGCTTGCGTTTCCTGCCGGGTGAAGATTGCCTCAAGCAGGTGCCGACGCTGGCGATGGTGATTACCGGTGAACGTTTTGCCGAGGGCTGGAGTGCTGCGGCACAGGCGACCGACTTCTTCGACCTGAAAGGTGACATCGAGAGCCTGTTGTCGCTGACTCGTAATGAAGGCAGCTTCAGTTTTGCCGCTGCCCGGCGCGATGCCTTTCACCCTGGGCAGACCGCGCTGGTATCGCGGGATGAGGAAGTGGTGGGTTACCTTGGCGCCTTGCACCCGACGGCATGTCGTGAATTGGGTTTAAACGCTCCCCTTTATGCCGGCGAGATTACCTTGTCAGCGCTGCTGCAGGCCGAACTCCCCGCGTTTGCTGAATTGTCGAAGTTTCCCGAAGTTCGCCGCGATCTGGCGGTAATTGTCGACAAAGATGTGCCGGCAGGGGATCTCTTGAGAAATGTTCGAGCATCGGCAGGCACTTACCTCACGGACTTAACGCTGTTTGATGTCTATGAAGGCAAAGGTATTGATCCTAAAAGAAAAAGTGTCGGTCTGGGTTTGACATTCCGGGATTCTTCGCGCACTCTTAGTGATCAGGATGTGAACCTGGCGGTCGACCAAGTCGTTGATTCGCTGGAAAAAAACTATAAAGCCGAGCTCAGGACCTAGTTAAGAGTAATGACTGCGCTGACAAAATCTGAGATGGCCGAGCGCCTGTTTGAAGAGCTTGGGCTCAACAAACGCGAGGCCAAGGAGATTGTCGAGCTCTTCTTCGAGGAGATTCGCACCTGTCTGGAAAACAACGAACAGGTCAAGTTGTCAGGTTTTGGCAACTTTGATCTCCGCGACAAGAGTCAGCGTCCTGGGCGCAACCCCAAGACCGGTGAGGAGATTCCCATTTCTGCTCGCCGTGTGGTCACGTTCCGGCCTGGCCAGAAGCTGAAAGCCCGAGTAGAAGAATATGTTGGAACCGAGCAACAATAACGAACTGCCCGCCATTCCGGGGAAGCGCTACTTCACCATAGGTGAGGTCAGTGAACTGTGTGCGGTAAAGCCTCACGTGCTGCGTTACTGGGAACAGGAATTTCCGCAGCTTAAACCGGTCAAGCGCCGCGGTAATCGTCGTTACTACCAACGCGACGACGTGTTGACCATCAGGCAGATTCGCAGCCTGCTTTATGATCAGGGCTACACCATCGGTGGCGCGCGACAGCGCATGACCGACGAAGGCGATGGCAACGTGGGGATCGATGTCCAGGCGGTGATCAAGGAGACGATCGAGGAACTGGAAGAACTGCTCAGGACGCTGTCCCCGGCGAAATAGTCTTTGTCAGTGGGGTGGTTTTGAGTATAATGCCGCCCTCGCAAAGTTTGCGATTCTCGGGGCGTAGCGCAGCCTGGTAGCGCACCACACTGGGGGTGTGGTGGTCGCAGGTTCAAATCCTGCCGTCCCGACCAATTTCAAAAGGTGTATACTGGTGACATAGGTTGCATCATTATACCGAGAGACATAGGTAACACCTTTGGTACAAAAGGATTATTCGCTGGCTCCAGCCTTTCATCCTCGTCAAAGAATCCTAGATCATATTCCATAAAGCTGAAAAGCCAATTCGTCTGCGACTTCTCTGATCCCCACGTGCTGTCCGGCAAAGATCGGTACACAGATTTATTTTTCGCCTGCCAATACATATCCGGCCACAATTGGTGACCTGGATCGTACGGTCGTGAACAGGGTATCAGGTGGCTCTGGCAGAAGAACTCTCTGGGTGAAGGTGTATAAAGCTCACCTGGATACCGGCCACCCGTGCCTGATGAGGGCGTTCGTTATTGTATACCTCGATTAACTCGTCGAACCGCTCCTGCTGTTGGAGGAAGTTTCAGGAGGCAGGATTAGTGGCCTCTTCCTCAATGTCAGCGGTGCTTCGCCAGTGCGATTGCAGCGGCGGCCCAACTCCAATAAGCTCCCATGGCAATCGCTAATAAGGATAAAAGAAATGTCAGATGTAATTTTGCACCACTATGAGCTGTCACCCTTTGGCACCGCCATGCGGCTGGCGCTGGGTCTCAAGGGTATTTCGTGGAAGTCGGTAGAGGCGCCTTTGATTTCACCCAAGCCTGACCTCAGTGCGCTGACCGGCGGCTACGAGCGAATCCCGGTTCTGCAAATCGGCGCTGACATCTACTGCGATACTGACTGCATTACCGATGCACTGGAGGCGCTGAAACCCGAGCCCAGCCTCTACCCTGCGCCTTTGGGCAGAGCGGGTAAAATGATTGCCATGTGGGCCGGCGCGGCCTGGTTTATGCCGGCAGCCGGGACGGCACTTGGCGGCAACCCCGACAGTTTGCCCGATGCATTCTGGGAAGATCGCAAGAAACGCTTCGGCATGGATCGTAAGACCTTCCTGCCGGCAGTTCCCCACCTGCAGTCCCAGTTTGCCGCAGGCGCTAACTACCTGGCGGCGTCGCTGGCGGACGGTCGGCGCTTTGTCGGCGGAGAGGACCCCGGCCACGCTGACCTCACGCTCTATATGATCATGCGTTTTGTGCAACTGGCGGGCATTGCACCCGCGGACTACGGCCAGCAAGTTGCCTCCTGGTTTGAACGCGTGGAAGCGATCGGTAATGGTGATTTTGAGCAGTGGACAGCCCAGCAGGCGATTCAACATGCGCACGATAATGTTCCTACCGACCCCTGCGAAGTGGCCCCGGGGCAGGGCTGGAGCGCGGGCCAGCGGGTTTCCATTCGTACCGAATCCCCGGATCCGGCTGCAGTTGAAGGCACCCTGGTCGGTCTCAATGATGAACGCATCAGCATTGCTCGCGAGGACTCGCAAGCGGGTGACGTGCATGTGCATTTCCCACGAATGGGCCAGATCCTGTCGGCGATATAGGCGAGTTTAACCAACAGCGCCCGGTTATTGGTCACGGGCCTGTCATACCGCATTCCATGGCGTCTGCGTTGAATATTGGAGAGAACAGTGAGTAATAAGATACCCCGCGACAACAGCAACGACTTCGATCCTGAAATCATCGCCCTGCGCCAGCGTTTTCTGGAGGAGAAGTCCGGCGCTACTCTGGACCACACCCGCAACTACTCCTTCGACCCGGCAAGCATGGAAGGGAATTGTGAGCACCTCTTTGGCGTCGCACAGGTGCCCATTGGTGTCGCGGGTCCGCTGCTGGTCAATGGCGAGCATGCCCAGGGGGAGTTCTATGTGCCCATGGCAACCATCGAAGGCACACTGATTGCGAGCTACAACCGGGGCATGCGAGTCATCCGTGAGAGCGGCGGCGTTACCACGACAGTGTGTGGGGAAGCCATGCAGCGCGCGCCTTGTTTTGTATTTCGTAATAGCCGCGAAGCGCGAGACTTTTCCCTCTGGTTGGGCGACCACTTTGAGGAAATCAAGGCACAGGCGGAGTCGACCACATCGGTGGGCAAGTTGCTGGAGGTTGAACAATACGTCTTCCATAACTTTGTGAACACGCGTTTCAATTACTCTACTGGTGACGCCGCTGGCCAGAATATGACCGGCAGGGCGACCTATGTCGCCTGCGAATGGATCAGTGCACAGTATCCGGCGCTGCGGCATTACCTGTTGTCCAGTAACTTCGATACCGAGAAGAAAACATCCTACGTCAACTCGCTGGGAACGCGAGGCCGCCGGGTAACGGCGGAACTGACTATTCCGAGGGAGGTGCTCATCAGCCTGCTGCGTA
The DNA here is from genome assembly GCA_963845135.1 of uncultured Gammaproteobacteria bacterium. GTDB lineage: Bacteria > Pseudomonadota > Gammaproteobacteria > Pseudomonadales > Halieaceae > Halioglobus. Next base: position 135,358 of record CAWJQW010000004.1, read on the forward strand.
TCACGCCTGAGCAAATGGCCTATGGCTATGGCATCAGTATGCTCAGTTCATACATTGCCGGCTCCTCCAGTAATGCGGCGCACCCGGTCAACGGCCTTGCCGCGCTTTATATCGCCACAGGGCAGGATGCCGCCTGTATTGGGGAAGCAGCGCAGAGCACGGTATACCAGTATGTAACGCGCAAGGGAGACCTGCACTTTTCCATTACCCTGCCGGGCCTGGTGATGGCCACCTACGGCGGTGGTACGGGGTTGGCGACCCAGCGAGAATGTCTGGAATTGATGGGCTGTTATGGCCAGGGCAAAGCCTACAAGCTGCTGGAAATCGCCGCGGGCATGGTTGTGGCGGGAGAACTGTCCCTGAGTGCGGCAACCCGTCGCGACAAGGAGTCCGGCAAGAATGAGTGGGTGGATGCCCACGAAAATCTCGGCCGGAACCGCTGATCCGTCTGGTTGGCAGGTGGTGACGCAGCTTAGGTTTAGAAGGCCGCGGCCCCGCCACACTCAATCAGTAACTGCCCCTCCAGGCCGGCGGCGCGGTGCTGCTGCGCCGCCTGGTAGTTTTCATCCCTGAGCATGTCGAGCATCACCTGCGTCGAGGGGTACTGGATCACCGCGACTTCGTCCCAGATGTCGTCCCCCGCGCCTATCAGCAGGCCCTTAACGGACCCGGCGTAGAGGGTGGTCACGCCCCTGGGGCCCATAATATCGCTGAAGGACTGCGCATAGAGCTTGTAGGCTTCTCTGCCACTGAGATCCGTTTCCCTGCCGTCTTCATACTGGGCCTTGTCCTTGAACTTGAGCAGGTTGAGCATGGCAATCGGCTCGCCTGTTGCGCGGTCCCTGAAGGCGCGAACCTGGTCGCCCGTCGGTTGCAGTACGTTAATCATGCGGTTAATTCTCCTGTAGTCGTATTTGCCGGACTCTGATAGCAGCAATGGCGCCGCCTGGGTCCTCTGGGCATCTTGTCAGGGCCCGCAGATGCTGGCAACTGATACGGTAGGCAATAGCCAAAAGCGCGATTGTGTACAGAAATGCGGCTGCGGGGTGCTTTCTAACGGGGCTGGTGAGGCAGGCCCAAGGTCCGGTGTGGCAGGGTGCAGCAGTAGGCCGGAGCGCATTTTAAAATAAGCAATAAATACAATGAGTTACGAGGTTTTTGCGACTCTGGTAAAATTTTTTGATATTTTTTTGCCAATCAGGGGAATAAATCAGGCCTCCCATCCGTTAATTAATCAAAGTGGAGTGAAACACCACAAGAGGTAACGGGTGGCAAGCCATTTGGGTATGCATCTTAGAGCCTTAAGGCCGCACAAGATGTTTGGCCCCACCGCAGACCTCACCTTTTTAGCCACGGAGCACGGGCGTTCAACACGTCCGTTTCTTCGTGGCAACGCCTCCCAGAGCGGGGACCGCTAGCCCTCCGCACTGAACCTCAGGGCCTGTCGTCTACATGGGGCGACAGGCCCTGCTTCTCCTCCCTCTTGTTTGTAGCGCTCGCTAAAAAGCCAGTCCGTTTCCATTTGATTCCTGAATCCTGCTTTCAACAATGACCACCGGTCGCCATTTGCGTGCCTGCCCGTTACAGCTGAGATCGATACCCAGCCAAAAAGGCCCGGGCATAAAAAAGGCTCTTCGTGCATTAGCGTGGTGGAGCAAGTGAATGCACGAGGTTGCTAAGCGGACACCACGAATGGGGTAAGCCTTCCCTGGTTGGAAACAAACCCCCACGCCCTTGGAAGGCTTACCCCATTCGTGCTGTCCTCCCCTCATTTCGACTCGACTATCCATTACCTGGACTCTCCGTGACGCGCCAAAGCCGTCGCTGAAGTGCCTGAACAGCCCGTCTTGTACACGCGTCCCTGCGGGATTCCCTCGCTCGGTCACGAGCCTTAAAGCGCTTCGCTGTCTCGTGCCTCTCCCTCGGCGCGCACTTGCAACGGACAGTTCAGCCGCTTCACCGACTGCTCTCAGAGCGCGCTAATGGTGGCTATATGATCGATCCTGTGGCTTCACCGCTGGTGAGGCGGGAGAGAGGCTGAAATCATCGTTGCAAATCACCCGCCGAAGGAAGAGGCGAGACAGTGCTTTTCTGGCTCGCAACTGAGTGAGGGAACCCCGGCGGGGCGAGGTGATAAGACGGTGATTTCAGGCACTCTCCCGGCGACTTGGAACATCACAGGGAGTATAGGTAATGGATAGTCGAGTCGAAATGGAAGAAGGCCGCTGTGATCGTGGTATACCCCCGGAAGATCGTCAAAAGGGGGTTCGATCTACCGGGGGTATACCACGATTACAGTGGCCGCATTTCAAGATGGAACATTCTCTGGCTGTTCCCCGCTAATGCGCGAAGAACCATAAAAAAAGCCCGGGCACTAAGGAGTGACCGGGCCAGGGGACCTGCTTTAGCAGTTAACGTTGCCAGCCTTTCGCGATGACAGCATGTTCTTCTGCAGCACTCAGGGCGATGTCATCGGCTTGCTCAGCGAGGAAATCGGCGATGACATCGGCATCACCTGCTCCGGCCGGGCGAAATTCGGATGCGCCACCAGGGATTTGGGCCGTGGCAGTAACGCGCACTTGCCACTGACCATCATGGCGGCAGGCTACGCCGCGTTCGCCTGAGTTCTCCATGGCCACCAGGTATTCACGGCACCACTCACCGTCGACGGAGCGAAAGCTCAATACCGGGCGAATCTGCCGACCATCGGCCAGTGAAGCCCAGTCAGAGGCTGTTGAAGGAGTAGTTTCAAGCACTGACGCAAGCGTAGGCGCTCCTGGGTTGGAATCCTGCCATTGAGGTGTCAGCAGCAGCCCGGCAGCCGCTACCAGTGAGGCAGCTACGGCATAATGCCAGGTTGGGCGAGACTGGCGCCGGGTGAAAGGCACTACGACACTCTCAGCACTTTCCGCGGCGGGGCGAACCATCGCTTGCACCCGCTCTGGAACAGTATCAGTATCACGGAAAGTGTGCCGCAGTTTGCTATCAAGCGCCCTGAACTGGTCGAGCGTATCCCGCAACCCGGGCTCCGCGGCCAGCCTTTGTTCCAGGCGTTGCACTGAGACATCGTCCAGTTCGCCATCGACATAGCGCGAAATCAGTTGGTAGTCCTGTTCATTCATGTTTCTGGTCCCATCAGCCTTCTCTGTTCTCGGGGCTGTAATGCTGCAATAAGTTTTTCCTGGCTCTGGCGATACGGCTCATGATTGTGCCAACCGGTACCTCCATTATTTCTGCCGCTTCAGCGTAGGTCTTGCCCTCAATGGCTACCAGGCTCAATGCCAGGCGCTGTTCCGCTGGCAGTTGCTCCAGTGCGGCCGATACGGCGGCGATTTCCCGTTCTCCCTCTGCCACGTCTTCTGTGCTGTGCGACACGTCCTCATCGACTTGCGAAGCGGGGTAGCGCTGTCTCACGTCACGTGACCTCAATTCGTCGATCCAGACGTTCTTGCAGACCCGGTAGCTCCACTTTCCGGCATGTGCGTCTTCCGGCATGCCCTTGTGCAGCAGCTTTTCTACAGTCGCCTGCAGCAGGTCGTCCGCATCCGCGGCGTTGCCGGTCAGCGAGTAACAGAAGCGGCGTAATCCACTCGAGTTCGGCCATCAGGGCCTCACGCTGTGAATCGCTGAGCGCGGACATACAAATCCTGTTAAAATAAGTGACGTTTAGGCGCGTTATTTTATTCCCTACTGCGGAATTTTTCTTCGCGACAAACGTCATCTGTATAGAGAATGACGGTTTATTTTCACGGTAAATACTAACATGTTTTTCCGCAACTCATTGAAAGAATTGAAGATATTTCACCCCGGCGCATTGATATCCGCTGCGGCGGGAGTCTTGTTGCTTCTCCTTGTCAGCCTTCCCCTTCTCCCAGGAAACTGCAGCGCAGGTCCCCGGTAGTCTCGACGGTTCTGACGTGATTGAGGACCAGGTCGAGGATGAAGTAGAGGATTCAGTAGAAGACGAAGTAGACGACTCCGTCACTGAAGCGACCGAGGATGAGGTGGAAGAGGCGGTTGAAGACCGGCTGGATGAGCTGCTGTTAGGTCCGGGTGACCGCTTCGTTGAAGAGCAAGTCGAGGAACAGGTAGAAGAGCAGATTCAGGAAGAAGTAGAAGATGTCGTTGAGGAGGTCGCTGAAGAAGAGGTACAGGAGACGCTGGAAGATGCTGTTGAAGAGCAGATAACGGAGACCGTGACCGAAGAGGTTGAAGACGATGTCGAGCAGGAAGTAGAGGAAGAAGTTGAGCAGACGGTTGCCGACAACGTCGAGGATACGCGTGGAGGACCAGATAGAGGAGTCCGTCCAGCAGGAGGTGGCGCAAAACGTCGAGCAGAACCTCGAGAGCGAGGTTGAAGAAACCGTAGAGCAGAGCGTCGAGGCGGACGTTGAAAGCAGCGTCGAGAGCTCGGTGGAAGTCGCTGTTGAGGATAACGTGGAACAGGCAGTAGAGGCCTCCGCAGAAGTGCAGGTAGCGGATGCTGTTGAAGAGCGCCTGGAAAATGAAATAGACGACATACTCGATGGCCTTGAGAGCGAGCTGGAAGTAGATGAAGAGCGCATTCACCGGGAGCAGTGGCTGGTGATGGCTGAGCCAGAGGTGTTTGAGGAATTGACCGAGCAGGGCTACCTGTTTGACACGGTGACCGACCTTCCCGGGTTAGGCATGAGGCTGGCCGAGGTGGCAGGCCCCTCCAGCTTTGATATTACCGAAGTGCGCCGCGGCGTGCTTGACGTGGTGGGCAAGGACCGTGCGGAAGTGGATTTGAACCATATCTACACCGCGGGTTCGGAAGTGGCTGTGCTCGAGGAGGGTGTTGCACCCAGGGCCGCTATTGGCATGCCGACGCCGGCGAGCGATACCGCGCCGCGCATCGGTATGATTGACAGCAGCGTTGATGTGGCTCACCCCGCGCTCTACCGGGGCAAATATCGAGAGCCGGTCTTTCGTCTCACAAGGGGCGGAGCTGCCAGACTTTCATGGCACAGCCATCGCACTCGATCATTGCTGCGAATGACGGCCAGTACCAGGGCCTTATGCCCAATGCACAGGTTTATGCGGCGGCCGTGTTTGAGCAGGACCAGGAACGCGGCGAAATCGCCTCGACCGTAAGCCTGTTGCGTGCGCTGGACTGGTTGATTTCAACTGAAGTGGATGTTGTGAACATTAGTCTTGCGGGGCCGCCAAACCGCTTGCTCGAGGCCGCACTGCAGCGCGCTGCACAGCAAAACGTGCTGGTCATGGCCGCGGCGGGTAACGGCGGCCCTGTTGCCAGGCCGATGTATCCTGCAGCCTACGATACTGTGGTCGCGGTGACCGCTGTCGATACCGGTAACAAAGTATTCCGGCTGGCTAATCGGGGGAGTACCTGGACATCGCTGCGCCTGGAGTAGGGCTGTTGCATGCCCGCGCTGGTGGTGGCTACGCAGCTTCCTCGGGCACTTCCTTTGCCGTGCCGTTTGCGGCGACAGCCGCGGCCAGTTTGCGCACGCTGCATCCCGGTGTTGATGTCATGGCGATGCTGTATCAGTCCGCCGAGGATCTTGGCCCTCCCGGTCGCGATGATATCTACGGCTATGGGCTACTGCGGTTCGGCGACTCCTGAGTAACGCCAGTCGTCACTATCTGCTGCGTTGATGTGCCCTGAGGCAATTAATGTTACTGCGGTCGGTGATCATCAGCAGTCGCATTGTCGTATTTACCAGCGGTAGGAGAATCTGGTCCCCACGACGTATTGGTCGTAGTCCGACCGCGGGAAATTCGAGTCGTAGTCGGCATAGCCCGTATAGAGCTGAATCGCGCCTTTTTCCAGAACGGGGTACTCCAGGTCCAGTTTCCAGCGCTGGCGTTTATCCTCACGTTCTTCACCGATGCTGGGGGTAATGGAGCTGTAGTCCCGGTATTCGTAACGCCAGGAAAATTCTGTCTTTAACACATCGCCAAACACATCAAACCGGTGTATGTAGCGCAATTTGATATTGCTGGCACTGTAGTCGAAACGGTCTTCAACCGCGTCCTCGTCCTTGTATTTGTAACCCAGGTTAAAGTAACTGCGCAGGCCACGCCTGAAAGAAGTAGAGGTCGCCCTCTGCGGCATGGCTGTCAGCATCCCGGCCAGGGTTTTGCTCGATGCTCTTGTCAGAGTACACATAGGCACCGCGGGCAAACCATTTTTTGGAGAGAAAGCCGGAGACATAAGGCGATGCGCGGTAGTACTCGAGAAACTCCTCACCATCCAGTCTTGCGTGAATGTAATAAAGCGATAGCCCCGAGTTAACTGCGCCCATATCGGCGCCCAGGTCCAGGCCCAGCAGATGCGTTTGCCGGTCCAGTTCGCTGAACTGGTCATAGTTGCTCTGGCTGAAATCGTAGGTTACCGCCATGTCCAGTGAGTCGTTGAAGCTGTGGTCGACCTGCAGTTCTGCGTCGACAATAAGCGCATAGTCGCTCTCGCTGCTGGATGCATCCAGTTCATCTATCGAAACATTGCTGTCATACTCGCCGCCAATGCCCACTTCTGCGGAGAAGGTGGTCGCAGCGTCTGCCGATACTGGATTTGCAGGCACCGTGAGGCCCACCATGATCAGGGCGCAAGACACGCTAACCGTATGTGCCGGCCATTTCATCTGACGGTATCCGGGAGTAGTCTGTTTAAGGCGTTCACGTGGTGAGCCGCGAAAGTGGCTCATGATAGCAAAAATTCTGGCGCAGGTGAGGGTGTAGCATGGCAAATTCTCTGGGCTGCGCATTCGCTCGCCAATGACTTTGGAGTCGCTCACTGGTGTTACCTTCGTTGCATAAATCATGGTTGCCCGTTCTCTTCGCTGTCGCGCTGTTGAGCTGCCCTGCCTGGGCGCAACCGGCTGCCAAGCGGGAGCAGGCCTGTGTGGTTTTGTTGCATGGACTGTTTCGCAGCGCCGCCGCGATGAAGCCGCTGGAGTGGTACCTGGAGGAGGCTGGTTACGCGACGGTTAACGAGAGTTATGCTTCAATCAGCCGTCCCATGGAGGAGCTGGCTGAAGAGGTAGTGGGAGGCGGCTTGCGTCAGTGCCGGGCGATGGGTTTTAACCGCATACACTTCGTTGCCCATTCGATGGGCGGGGTTTTGGTGCGCCAGTATGCCTCTATCCATGCTCTACCTCACCAGACCCGCGTGGTGATGCTGGGTCCGCCGAACCAGGGTAGCCAGGTAGCGGACTACTGGAGCGGATTTGATTTGTTCGGTTTGATGGAGCTCCAGGTGCTGGACCAACTGGGCACGGGTGATAGTTCGCTCGCCAGGCGTCTTGGCCCGGTGGACTTTCAACTGGGGGTGATCGCCGGTAACTTGCGCAATACGACTCTGTTACCGGGTTTTCCCGACCAGCCCAGCGACGGTACGGTCTCCGTGGCGGAAACAACAGTTCCCGGGATGCTCGATTTTCTGGAGATGCCGGTGCTGCACACGTTTATGATATGGAACACCTCGGTCATGGCACAGGCCGTCAGCTTTTTACGGTCAGGCGCTTTTCAGCGAACGGAGTCGTCGCCTGCGCCGGGGGATAGTGGTCCAGACAGTTAAGGCTGCAGGCCGCCTCGTGTCATGCGCTGTCGCCTGCCGCTGGCCGGTCTCGGCAGGGCGGCACGAAGATGCTAGAATCCTGCGCCTTTAATCATTCCGTTTCCCCCAGGAGAACCCTATGTCCAAGTCCGACGCCGAACAGCATCATGAGTGCATGAATCGTTTTGTTGATCTCGCAAACACCATGAAAGATGAAGGGGTGGGCACGCATGTCGTGTCTGCCGCGCTGATGTCCGCCTCAGCGGTGTACGCGACCTATGTTGCCGTGGGCAATGTGGGCGGCCTTAACCCGTCCGGCGTGGACAAGGTTGTTGAAGCGTATCGCCACCAGATGGACCAGGTGCAGACTTTCAGGCAGGCGCAAGCTGACAACAACGACACTGCCTGATTCCGCTCCTGATCAACAGGATGGGAGTGATGACTTGAATGCCCCGTCATTGGCATCACGATGGTCTGCAGATGATGTTGCCGGTTCGCTTGTTCAGATCCCGAAAGTTGAGCCGGTTACAGTCAGGCAGCGTAATCGCGCACTGTTTTCCGCGTAATAAAAAGTACTTTTGCTGAGTGAAACTCTATGTTTGAAACAGTTGCGATAGTAGGGCTGGGTTATGTGGGCCTGCCGCTGGCCATCGCCTTTGGCAGACAACAGCGCACCATTGGCTTTGACCTGGATGAAAAGCGCCTGACCCGTTACCGCCAGGGAGACGACCCGAATGGCGGTATCAGCAAAGCTGAGTTTGCGCAGGCAAACCAGCTTACGTTTTCCTCCGATCCGGCATCTCTGGCGGATGCCGACGCCATACTCGTGGCTGTACCTACCCCCATAGACGAGGCCCACCGGCCGGACCTCACCCCGTTGCAGCATGCCTGCCGTACGGTAGGCGCTCACCTTCGTTCAGGGGCGACCGTTATCTTCGAGTCCACCGTCTTTCCAGGCTGTACAGAGGAGGTGTGTGTGCCGCTGCTGGTAGAGGCTTCGGGAATGCCCTGGTTGGGTGCCCCCGGTGAGGATGCAACTGAAGGTTTTTATGTGGGTTACTCACCGGAGCGCATCAATCCGGGTGATAAAAAGAATCGACTGGAAACCGTGGTAAAAGTCGTGGCGGGCGACACGCCAGAGACGCTGGAGCGGGTTGCCACCTTTTATGAGTCCGTCGTCTCTGCCGGTGTCCATCGCGCCGCCAGCATCAAAGTAGGTGAAGCTGCAAAGGTGATCGAGAACACGCAAAGAGACCTCAATATCGCCTTGATGAATGAGCTTTCCCTGATCTTTAATCGCCTGGGATATAGACACTCTGGACGTGCTGGAAGCCGCTGGAACAAAGTGGAACTTCCTGCCGTTTCGGCCGGGATTGGTGGGAGGCCACTGCATTGGCGTAGATCCGTATTACCTTACCTACAAGGCGCAGGCGGAGGGCCACCACCCTCAGGTGATTCTCGCCGGGCGTCAAACCAATGACAGCATGGGCAAGTTCGTTGCCGAGCAAACGGTGAAGAAGCTGCTGCAATCCGGGAGGCCGCTGGATTCCGCGCGAGTGGTCATACTCGGACTGGCATTCAAGGAGGACTGTCCGGATATTCGCAATTCCAAGGTGGCAGATATCATATCCGAGCTACAGGAATATCGCTGTGACGTATGGGTACATGATCCCCTGGCTGAACCGGAAGACGCCAGGGATGAATATGGGATAACGCTCAGCGAATGGTCTGCGCTTGCCCCCAGCGGACGCGCTGGTGTTGGCGGTGCCGCATGCTGCTTACCTTGACATGGACCTGGCTGAGCTGACGGGGCTACTGGCCCCGCAGGGCATTGTTATCGACGTAAAGTCTCGGCTCCATCGCCAATCACTGGAGCAAGCCGGAGTGCCTTACTGGCGCTTGTAACAGCTAGCCGCGTGGCGGGAGACCATGCACCAGGGTAATAAATTTCAGTTCGGTGCCAGCCCTGCGAAACTCTGAAAGGGCCTGGTAGTCGGGGTCGTTGTACCAGTTTTTCGCGGCATCCTCGCTGGGGAACGTGAAAATCACTACTCGTCCCTCGCGTGGGTCTGACCCTTCGAATGTCAGCGGGCTATCGTCATAGGTGAAAAATTCGCCACCGTGTCGCTTCAGGATGGGAAAGAAACCCTTCTCGTATTTGCGGTATTCATCCTTGTCATGAACGGTAAAGTTGGCGATTACGTAGGCGGGTGCGTCTGACATCGTTGAGGTCCTTCTGGCATTTTTTGCGTGGGGACCACAGGCCTGGGCCCTGAGTTCAGTCAGAGCACTCTAACAGCTTCAATCCGCTGGCCTAAGCTCCTGGAGAGTTTTTTCTGGGCAATGACTGAACTATCTGTACCCAATAGGGCTAGTTGGATCAGGGAACAGTGAGTTCGCCCCTGCTCAGCTTTTCCTCCTCGCGCTGCAGGCGCTGCAGATGCTGTTGCAGTTCATTTTGCTGGCGTTTGCGGGAAACTTCCAGCTGCTTGAGGCGTTGCTGGGCCGTGTGTTGGTTCTTCTCTTCAGCTGCCCACAGTTCAGTCAATTGTCTCTTCGCGGTGTCTTTCCTGTTCCAGCTGAAGTCGATTTATCTCTTCCAACTGCGACTCGAATTGGCGCTGGTGCTCCTCGCGCTCCCGTGCAATTTTCTCCAGGGCAGTTTGATGGGTAGACTGCAGGGTTTGGGATTGATCCTGGAAAGTGTTCGCCAGAGCATCCGCGCGGGCCTTGTTCTCCATTAATTGCTGATCAACTTCAGCAGTGTGCTGCTCGCATTGTTCACGTAGCGCTTTAATTTGCGCTTCCAGTTCGGCAATTTCTGCTGCAACTTTTGCCCGGTAGCTTTCCAGCTCGCTGTTGATTTGCTGACGTGACGTCTCGGCCTTCGCCTGCTGGTCGCGATTCTGCTCTTCGAGCCTCTGCAGTGACTCCTGCAGCTGCCGCGCCTGTTTTTTCTCCTGGCTCGTCAGCGCCTCGATATCGCGTTCATACTGCTGCTGTGACTGTGTTTCCAGGTCCTGCAGACGAGTGACCTCGTCCTGGCTGTCGATGAGCACTTGTTCCCGGCGATCCTTGATCTGCTGCAGTGCTGTCGAGGTTTCCTGTTTTACCTCTGCCTGCAGCCGCTGCAACTGGTCAAGTTTTGCCTGGTGCGCAGCCTCTGCCTCGGTTTTCAGCTGTTGCAGGCGTGCCAGGACTTCCTGCGTGCAGGGCTCAGTGGCAGATGGCGTGGTTTCTTCGATCTGCTCAGCAACCGCTTCCGTGTTGCTATCGGACACTGGATAGTCAATATCCGGCCGATGTTCGCCGGAGTGTGGTGTGGAGTCTGGCGTATCCTGCTCTGATAGTCGCGTAAATACCTCACTGGCTATTTCCAGTTCTCGTACTTGCTGTTCCGGTACCGCGCGAGGGACAAGTTCTGCCCGGCCACCCAGTTGCGCCACCTTGCGGAAATAGTCTGCCGCGGCCTTGCGGTCCAGATTGCTGCGCAGGACGAAGGAGTCGCCTGAAAAAATCGCGTCCATCACCAACGGATCGTTGATACGGAATAACTCGGCAAAGCCTGCCCGAACGTGTTCCGGTTCAAAGTCCGGCAGTATGTCGCCCTTGAAAGTGAGATCGAAGCGTTTCATCGATTATCCAGTCCGTTGGCAAACCGTCCCCGGTGGCTTGATATCGTCAGAATGTAGAGAGGCAGCGCGCTTTTTGCCACTAAAAATGGTTGAAATCTCCGTTTTTTCGCTGATAGTAACTAACTATGTTACGACTATTGCGAAATCGCCGGCTCCAGCCAGCGCTGCTGGTGCTGTTACTTTGTATGGCAAGCCCCAGCCGTGCTGAATGGTTGACTGAAACGCGTCCCATGATGGGCACAGAGATCCGTGTGGAGCTGTGGAGCGATGACCCAGAGCGGGGCAGGGTGGCGCAGCAGGCTGTATTTGACGAGTTCCGTCGACTCGATGAAATGATGAATCCCTGGAATGAGCGAAGCCTGCTGGCCACAGTTAATCGCCAGGCCTTTGAGAGCGCCGTGACCGTTACTCCGGAGTTGATCGAAGTGGTGCAGCGCTCGCTGCATTTTTCCCGGCTCAGCCAGGGCGCCTTCGATATCAGTTTTGCCGCTGCGGGTCTTCATTATGATTTCAGGCAAGGTGTGGCGCCATCGCCCAGCGAGTTAGAGAGGCCAGTGCTGCCATAGATTACCGGCAACTGTCGGTGGATGTCCCTGCGCGCACCATAAAATTTGGTCGCAGGGGTATGTCGCTGGATCTTGGAGGAATTGCCAAGGGGTATGCGGTTGACCGCGGCATCCAGATATTGATTCGGGCAGGGGTTGAGTCAGCCGTGGTCAGCGCCGGCGGCGATAGCCGTATCCTTGGTGACCTCGGTGACCGTCCGCGCATGATTGGCATTCGTCATCCGCGCAAGGAAGGCGAGTACATCGCCGTTATCCCGCTGGCAGATACGGCGATCTCGACCTCAGGTGATTATGAGCGCTTCTTCGACCGCGACGGGGTGCGTGTTTCACCACATTATTGACCCTGCTACCGGGGACTCAGCGAGAAAGGTGCGTAGCGCAAGTGTGATTGCTGCAAACGCCATCGATACCGACGCGCTGTCCACCACCGTTTTTGTTTTGGGTGTGGAGAAAGGGCTGGCGCTGGTTAATAGCCTTCCCGGTGTTGACGCAATCATTGTCGACGGCGAGGGCAAACTGCATTATTCAAAGGAGCTGCTGCTCAGTACCACAGAGTGAACAGCAGTTTGATGACGTCCGCGTCGAACTCGTACAGCGGCTCGTTGCCGGGAATCTCTGACTCGACTGTCAGGTCAGTAAAATTGTCGTAATCGAAATTGATTCGATCGTACTGGAGGCGGATAGCAGCCTTGTAGGCATGCCGCCAGCTTAGCGGTCGTTCATAACTGACATAGAAAGACAAAGTCTGGTTATTGAATTCGCTCATCTCCTTGTCACGCGCACGATAGTCTTTTTCATCCTGTGAGGGGAACAGGAACAGGTCCTGGTAAAAGTCTGCCTGGCCCTGGCTGTACCAGCGGTACAGCAGATCAAAAGTCCAGTGCTGATCCAGCACATGGGTGTAGCCGATTTGCGCCGTATGTGCGTCAATACCCCAGTCATCAGTGAAGAAGCGGTACTGCCCCCCCAGTGCCGCATGCCAGGGTAGCCGATAGCGCATTTGTAGCGACGCCGCGTCCGATGTTCGGGTGGAGGGGTAAACCTCCTGCGCCAGTTGGTACCCCGCGCCCGGGTCCAGGGGGTCGTTCAGGTAACGATAGCTGCGATAGGGATTGTTGAGGAAGCCCTCATCGGTAATCAGCTCATAGTTTGCCGCCAACACGAGTTTCGGGGTGATAACCTGGTTCCAGCCGATGCGGAAGCTATGGCGATCAATGTCTTCTTCAAAGCCGGCGTTGCCGTTCTGGTGAAACGTCATCCTGGCCCAGGGAATAACCGAAACTAATGGTGGTCAGGTCGCCGAAGAAATCCTGGCTTACGCCTACAGAATAGGTGCTGGCCTGGTAGTCACTTTCGTCGCTGTAGGTATGCGCCGGCACTGAACATGTTTTTGTCGTACAGATAGTCCGCTGCCAATGAATATTCTGTGCGCTCTTCCGTGTATTTGCTCGCCCCGGTGGCAATGACGTCGATGGAGGCGCTGCTGACATTGTCAACGTAGTAGTTGCCGCTGACTGACACCGTTTCCTTGAAGTTCTTGCGTACCAGTAGCGCGGGCCATCAACTGTCACGCCACCGCCGTCATAGCTGTGATACATGGCATCAGCCGCGCTCTTCCGGCAGAGTTATTGAATGGGCCGCAGGCGTGCCAGAGCTGCCATAGCAGCTAGGCCATGGCCAGCAGAGGAGTCAGTCGATCTAGTTGCAGCCACAGCCGACTCCCGCGCCACCCTCTGCGCCGCGAGCGCCCTCGCGCGACCTGGTAGACGTGCTTGGTGTAAGCGCCGGCCACAGGGTCGCTTTCAAAACGCATGATAGGCTCCGCCAGGTGCTGGCGTCTCGTAGGGCTTGACCCAGGGTTGTATGCCGCAGCCGCGACAGCAGCGACAGTAATACGAGCAAGCTGGCTGTGCGCAGTACACTCATGGCTTATTCCTTCACCAGCTCGCGAATTTGCTGTTCATACATGGCCTCGTAGCCTGGCTTGTAGCCCCTGTGCATGCAAATCGCACATCACCGTTGCGATCGACCAGTACAGTAACTGGCATCGCGTCCACGTCGTAGAGCTCGCTTACCTGGTTGTCATCGTCAAACAGGACGGGAAAGCTCAAACCGGAATATCGCGCAATATGCGTGTCCGCGCTGCTGCGATCCTGCTCAACGTTTATGCCGAATACCGTGAAACCAAGATCGCGATAACGTTGGTGCAAGGTTTCAAGCTCAGGCATTTCCTGGCGGCAGGGCCCGCACCAGGAGGCCCAGAAATTAATCAGCACGACTTGCTCCGCGATACTCACTCAGGCGGATGTTTTCGCCGGTCGTGCTCTTCAGGGTGAAGTTGGCGGCGCTGCCCTGGTCGGTGACAGCGTTGGCGAGTGGCACGCACAAGAGCAGCAATGCGAGGGTGATGCTGTTTCATGGCATATTCTCCACGGGCAGCAGGTCAGAAGAAAAAGGTCACGCCGGTGGACCAGTTCGATATTCTTGGTGGTTTCATCTTCGCCAAAGGTATCGCGATCAAAGATGTGATCGCGCACATCCATGCGCCAGGCTGATCCAGTCGTTGATCAGCAGGCGATAACCGGTACCGATAGTGACCGTGAACAAGTTGTCACCCAGGAAGTCTGTGCTGCCGACGCCCCCCGTCAGGTAAAAATCCGATTTGAAGGCGCGGCTTTCAGCACAAATAAATTTCACCCGGTAACAGCGTTCCAGCCCACACTCAGGTTGTAGAATGTGTAGTCCCGCTCGCTATCGTCGAACAGCGGGGCGCCGCCGCTGAGTTTTTCATAGCTGGTGAGGTCCGCTTCCGCGCATGCCCAAGTTGGCTTCAAAAAAGAAGTCTTCTGATAGGTGCCAGGCGGCCCTGACGCCATAAACCGGCTCGCTGTCGAAATCGTGGATACTGATCATCCCCACGAACATGCCAACCTCGAAGTTCTCGGTGTCAATTGCCGGGGGTTCGAACTCGCTGGCGCTCCACGCCGGTTCGATGACCTGTATGGGGTCCTCGGCCAGTGCCGGCAGCCGCGGCCAGGGTCAAACACAAGCCTAGTAAAAGGCGCTTATTCCCAGTTTCCATTCTCCAGCCTCTTCATCGTCATCGCGGTCGGTCATAACCACATAGTATTTATATTGCAGGCGCAGCATCAGCCGTCCCGTGAGATAGATGCGTATACCCGCGCCCACACTGGCCATGCCATCGCTGCGGTCTTCGGTGTCTACCAGCGTGGATCTCGGGTTGGTCTCGCGCATGCCGCCGCCAATGGTGAAGAAGGGCGAATAGCGCCATTGCAGGAAACATCTGGTGGACGATGCTGCCAGTCAGCCATCTTGCCGTCAGAGAAGTCACCGTAGTTCTCGGTGTAAGCGGCTTCCAGCGACAGGTTGCGCGTAAATTGCCAGGCGCCATAGCCGGTAATGGCGTCGGTGCCATCTAGGTCGCCCAGCATCAGGCCGAACTCCCAGTTGCGATTGTTAAAAGTGTCACGGTTTGGGCTGGTGAATCCCAGGGCCGCACCATTGGTGTCAACCGTGCGGCCGATGGCGTCGATGTGTACCCAGCCCTCGATGCCCCGGTTGTTGCGCACCTTGACCCAGTCGGTGCGCCGTTTCAGCAGCTCTATGTGCTCGCCGCGTTCGGCAACGTAGAAGACCGGGTAGTTGCGGCCAGGCTGGGTGTGCAAGTCGATGTATGCGTCCACCACGCGGCTTTCAGGCGGCGCAGTATCTTCCGCCAACAGACCTGGCGGCATCAGCGTTAATGCAATCAGGGCAAGCATGATCAGCCTTGTTTGCATGGGTCAGTCCTGCAGCCGGCTGTCGAAAGGGTTGTTGAAATATTGGGCGCCAAGATCCAGCCACTCGGAAATCAGGTGCAGCTCCGCCTCACTTAGCAGGCCCACGTGGTTAACGGTATTGCGGGTAGCGGGTACCGGCTCGCCGGCATCCTCGACGCAGTTTGCCGGCAACGCTGGCGTGTCCGCTGGCCCGCAGCTGCCCCCTTCGAAGCAGCGGAAGAAGGCACTGCTGGCGTTGGCGGAACCTGCACGCAGCGTGGCTGGCATTGGCAACGACAGCACCGTGGTAACGGTGTCACCGTCTTCGTTGAGCTCCGTACAGGTGCGCTGACGGTCTGCGAGCGCTCCGCCCGCATCGATCCATTGTTCGTTGTCGCTGCTGAGCAATTCCCGATAGGAGCGGTAATGATCCGGGTCAATGTCGGAGGGTGATCTGCCCAGGTCCAACTGCCCGGCGGGCACCAGGGCAGCGTCGGCGCTGATGTGGCAGCTGGTGCAGTATTCGTGTTCCGTCCCGGCTGTATCTGTAACGGGGGTTCGCACACGCTCCCAGATCGGCTGAATGTGGTCGATATAGTTGATGACGCTGCGCGGGGGCTGGGTGGCATCGAAGCCGCGGGTAAGGATGGCCCGCTCCGGCGGTATGTCGGTCCAGTCGGCGGCGTACTCCCGGTCCATTATCGGCGCCTCTGGATTGACCTGTTGGCCACTCCAGGCGTCGACATAAGTCGGCGCAGTATCGAGCGCCCGAGCTGGGGCCGCAGGATTGTCCGCTGGCATGTGAAAGTCCCACGTCTGCGCCATAGTGGCCCCGCTTGCCTCGGCAAACAGGCGCTCACTGTCCGTAGCGGGAAAGCCGGTGACACCACCGGCAATGCCCCTGGCGCCCGGGTTCGCCGGTGTTGGTCGCGAATCGACCAGGCCGTGTGGCTGGCCGCTGGCGTGATCGTGGCAACCGCCGCATTCCAGGACCTCGCCCGGTGCAAGTTGTAACCAGTAGTTGTGACGTGGCCCGATACTGCGGCCGCGTAGGTTGAGTATGTCGAAACTGAACGGTCTGCGCGCCGGTATGTTCGCGGTCACCGAGCCGTCGGGTTCTACCGGGACATAACCAAGAATTTCGCGGAAGCCAAACGCGCCGGTCACGCCTGCGGCATAGCGCGGTATTTCGTAGACATCCGGGTCCGGCAATGGAACCGGAGTGATCACACGCAGGAAGCGCGCCGGTCGCTCGCCGGAAGGCGGTGGTTCCCGGGCGAGCATGGTTGGCAATGCCCTCGGGGGAATTATCGACACCGTCGAAGTCGTAGACACTGTTGATGCGAAGCTGTCCCTGGTCTGCGGCGGCGAGTTCAGGGTTGAAGCGTTCATCGACTGGTAACACCAGTAGGGAAGTCACGGTTTTCCGCTGCGATGATCTCGCTTACCCAGAGCCCTTCCTTCAGCGATCACCAGCGGCCGCTGTGTGTCGGCAGCAGGATCGTAGACCCAGGCGCCATACAGCGGCGGCGCTGCGTCGGTATTGTCTGGCTGCAGGGTACATGGGGCAAGGTCACCGGCCTCGGCGATTTGCCCGTCTTCCAGCGCGGTGTCCGCATCTACCACCCGGCATTCACTCCAGGTGACCAGTAGTCGCCCGGTGCCGTCGCGCAAGGGGTAAACGCTGCCATACTGGCCGCCTCTGGAGATCAGTTCGTCGCTGCGTACCTCGGTGTCGGTCAGCGATTCCTGGCCACTGCCGCCGCTGCTGCGGTTTTCCCATCGCCCCTGGTCTGCGTCGGCGTAATTGGCCGAGTCGATCAAGATAATCTCTCCGCCAAGACTCTGTGGGCTGAAGTTGTGCACCACGCTCGCCAGGCGTCCGTCATCCAGTTGCCGTGGCCTGGGTAAAGACGATGCGGGCGCCATCCGTGCCGGTATTCTGGCTATGAAAGCCATAGACCGGGGCCAGGCCCGCACCCGAGGGCTCGACGCGGTACAGGCTGATATGGTCAGTTGCCGTGTTATTCCAGCGGCTGAACAATATCTCTCCGCTGGCCAGCACGGTCGGGTCCAGGTCATGGCTGAGGTTGAAGGAAATTTGCTGGAACTCTTCGTTGCGCAGCTGCGGGTCGTAGATGTGCAGTACGGCAGCCGGACTGCGCCGATCTTCATCCAGGGCGGAGAAAATCTGCGCGCGTCCCTCGTTCAATTGCCTTGCCTGGCTGGCGATTTGCCGTGTTGAGCTGAATACGATGCGATCGTCCGGCAAAAAGTGTGGCGCAATGTCCTGCGCGCCGCCGCTTTCCAGGCCCTCGTTGCGCTTGATGCGAGACGGAATCAGGTAGCTGGCTTGTTCGCTCTCCACGTCGAGTTGCCACAGGTTCCAGGTCGTATTTTCGAGGTTGGCGGCGACCGGTTCCGGCACGACTCTGGCAGCGAATACGATGGTCTTGCCGTCGAAGGAGCTTTCCAGGCCCTTGATATCGACTTGCAGGTTTTCCGCCTCGGTTGCCAGTTCCTCGGCAACGATCGCCGTTATCTGGCGAGTGATGTCGATATCCTTCGCCGTTGTCGACGCCCGCTCCCGTAGCAACAGTTGTGCGCCGGGGTTGAATGCAAGTGGATCACGCAAGTCGCTGAATTGTTCGGGCACTGGCCTGCGGACGTAGGCGATAGGAATTTCCACGACGACCGGATCCTGCATCCTGATCACCCGACACCAGCGAAACGCCACCACCACCTCCGCCTCCGCCGCACGCGGCGAGGCAGGTCAGGGCGAGCGCTGTCGCCACCAGGCGGTGGGCAGGCAGGCTGGAAACATTCTCCCTCATAGGTAAGGGCAACTCCGGTGACGTATTTTTCGTGCCGCCAGCTTTGCAAAGGGTGTGGAAATGCCGCAAGTGAAAACAGGTGAAAACTAGAGGTTTTGCAATTCTCGACTTTTCGCGGTTTTTCCTTGTTTGGACAGTGGCGCTCTGCAAAGTTGGTACAAAGAAACAGGGCCGAAATGTTATACATGGCTAGAATTAGCCGACAGTTCCAATACTTTGCGTCGCCCTTGTGCTGTTTGCTGCGCCGGTTTCTGCATGGTCAGACGAGCGCGACCAGGCAAGGCGTATTCACGATCGATTGACTGGCGTGCCGCCCAGCGATGCCATGCTCGATGCAATGACAGATGCGGTCGCCGGCGGTGATGCGGTTGCCGCCGCGTTGTATGCCATTGATGGCGCACCCGGTGTGGCGGCCAGCGGACAGTTTTATACCACCGTGTTAAAAAACTGGTCCACGCCGTGGACCAACGAGGCGCAGGACGCTTTCGCTCCGCTCAATGACTACTCCGCGACGGTCATTGGCGCGGTGCGCGATGAGCTGGATTTTCGCCAGATTCTCAGTGCCGACATTATTTATGTCGGCTCCCTTGGCAACCTGCCTGCCTATAGCGTCAATAACAACGACCACTACGCAGCACTGGAGTCCGCTGGCGCTAACCTGGGTGATCCGCAGGTGTTGACCCGGCGGGCACAGAGCAACGTAACCGGACTTGCTGCGGAAGCGGTCGCCGGTGTGATGACCAGCCGCGCGTCGGCGCGGGCCTTTTTTGTCGATGGCACCAACCGCGCCATGTTCCGCTTCACGGTGCTGAACCACTTGTGCATGGACCTGGAGCAGCTCAAGGATGGCACCCGGCCGACTGACCGCATTCGCCAGGATATGTCGCGCAGCCCGGGCGGCGACAGCCAGCCTGTTCCTTAACTCCTGCGTCGACTGCCACGCCGGCATGGATCCACTGGCGCAGGCCTTTGCCTACTACGATTTTCCCTATCCCGGCGAGGAGAGCAGTTCCCGGGCTGGAGCTGGAGCAGCGTAAGGATCTGGGCGGAATCGCCTATACACCGGGCGCGGTGCAGGGGAAATACCTGATCAATGCTGCCAGCTTCCCCACCGGTTATGTCACCCCCAACGATCACTGGACCAATTACTGGCGCCTGGGTGACAACAGCGCGCGCATCGGCTGGCGTTGCCCGCAGGGAACAGCGGTGCGTCGACCTGGCGTTCAACCCCGCCTATTCCGAGGGCGACGGCGCGGCCTCCCTGGGCCGGGAACTGGCCAATACCGAGGCATTTGCCTATTGCCAGGTGAAGAAGGCCTTTCGCAGCGGTATGCCTGCGCGAGCCCATGGCCACGCTGGATGCGGCCATGGCGGTGGACGGCTTTGTCAACACGCTTTAATGGCGGCGGCACAACATGAAGCAGGTTTTTGCTGAAGTGGCGGCGTACTGCGCCGCTGACCTGTAGGGGGAGTAACCTGTGATGCACCAGGAATCGCCTTGTCTATTGTTCTGCTCGCTGCTCTTGCTGACAGGCCTGCAGCGGGGGTAGTGGCGGCGGTGGCAGTGAGCGCGAGGTGGATTGCCCGACGCTAATCCCGCGGCGGAGATTTTGTCTACGGCGGCCCGACCCCCGCCAGCGAAGAAATACAGAATTCAAGATCGACTTCTACGATCCGCTGGCGGGGAATGATCGCTGCGGTGACTGCCATACCCCGGTGAGCACGGGCAAGCACCCATTTCGTCGACCAGGGCGATGTCAACACTGCCTGGCAAGCAGGCTCGCACCGTGGTCAATCTCGAACGACCCGTCTGCCTCGGCAGTGGTGCAGCGGGTGGCCGACGGGTCACAACTGCTGGCTGGCGCCGGACCAGGCAGCAACCTGCGCCACCACCATGACCGGCTATATCGAGCGCTGGGCAGCTGACGCGTGCAGACTCGGCGACCAGTGTCAACTAGCACCGCGCCGCATTCTGCGGCCGGGTGACACCCGGCGTGCCGCCGGAGACGCTGTTGGAAGCGCAGTCGCTTGGCATCGACCTGACTGCCAGCGGCGAGTTGCTGGGGCTGTTGCGGGAGTATTGCGCCGAATGCCACTCCGATACCGCGCCGGTACCGCAGGTGCCTTATTTTGCCAGTGACGACCAGAGCTGGCCTACGCCGCCCTGCGCGGCAAAGTCGACCTGATGCGACCCGGCGAGTCGCGGGTGGTACTGCGCCTGAACCCGGAGTCACACAATTGCTGGAGTGATTGCCCCAGATGACGCCAGCACGATGCGCGACGGCGGTGCAGCGCTTCGCGGACGTGGTGCCGCAGACTGACGTCGACCCGCAGCTGTTGATCAGTATCGCCCAGGTGCTGGAAACCGATGGCATCGTGGCCACCAGCGGCGGCCGCTTCGAATCATCCCTGGTGGCCAAGTGGGAGTTTCGCGAGGGCAGTCCGGCAACACCACGGCCGATACCAGCGGTGTGCCACCGGAAATCCCGCTGACCCTGTCTGGCGATTTCAGCTGGCAGGCGGGCTGGGGCGTACGCCTGGTGGACGGCAAGGCCCAGGGTGGCGTCAGCGGCAGCAGCAAGCTGTTCAATATGACTCGGCGCGGGCGAGTACAGTATAGAGGCCTGGGTGGCGCCGGCGAATGTCAGTCCCAGGAAGAGGCCTGGATAGTCGGCTATGCCGGCGGCCCGGACAGCCGCAATATGCTGCTGCAGCCAGAGCCTGTACAACTACGAGGCGTTCACTCGCAGCACCGTGACCGAGGACAACAACGCCGGCGAGCCGGCGCTGGCCACCGACGACGATGCCGAACTGGCGCAGGCCACCCTGCAGCACGTGGTGGTCACCTACGACCCGGTGGAGGGCCGCAGGATTTACGTAAACGGCGTATTTACAGCGGCGACATGGATCCGGCCGGCGGCGGCCTGCTCAACAACTGGAGCGAGTCCTTACGCCGTGGTGCTGGGTAACAGCCACGGCGGGTGCCAACCCCTGGGCGGGTGCGATGCGCATGGCTGCGGTTCACAATCGCGGCGCTTACGCCCGGGGCAGGTAGTGCAGAACTTCGACGTCGGGCGTGGGGCAGAAATATTACCTGCTGTTCAGCGTGGCCGAGATTGGTGGACGGGAAGGAGCTGCCATGTGATGGATGCAGGCGAGCGCACCAACTATTGCTACGTGGTGTTCGAGGTCAGCCAGTTTGACGACGGCAGCTATCTGTTCAATCAAGCCATTCTTCGTCAACCTCAATCCCGCAGGGCGGCGACTGTCGAGTTTGACCTGCGCGGCATTCGCCTGGGTATCAACGGCAAGCTGGCTCATATTGGCCAGGCCTTCGTCAATGTGGACGCAGCGCATCAACAGTGGCAGGCTGCGGTGAGGCCGGGCTGCGCTGGCGCACGGTTGGCAGCATCATCCCGCTGGAGAATGGCGCGGACCAGGATATATTCTTCCTCGCCTTTGACAGATGTGGACGGTCAGGCTGGCGCAGCCGATGACGGCGTCAGTGCAGCCTTTCCAGCGCACCTTGACCGGCGGGAAGTCGCGCCGATATCGGCATGCGCACTTTCGACGAGATCAACGCCACCCTGTCTACGCCTGACCGGCGTGCCGATGGCCAGCCGAGTGTCAGCCCGGTGACGGGCAAGACGGTCGCCGAGACCTTTGAACGGTGCGCCGGGCGCTGCCCGGTGTGGCCGATTTCCAGGCATTCATGTCCTCGCACCAGATGGCGGCTACCCAGCTCACCGCCGCCTACTGTGATGCCCTGGTGCAGGACGTGGCTCTGCGCGAGCAGATCTTCCGCCGCCACGCGGTTTCAATTTCAGTGCGCCTGTGGCAGACCCGGGTATCGACTGGCGCGAGCATGTCGTCGCACCGCTGGTGGACCGGGCGATCAACAGTGGCCTGTTCAGCTGCGCCGATCGCGAGCGCATCATCGATGAAGTGGAGTTACTGATTACCGACGACCGCGACCTGAAACCCTACGTCTTTGTGAACGGGCGCCTGGGTAAGTGACCCGAACCCCGCCGCGCATAACAAGCGCGACGGACTGATTTACTGCGAGGGTGGTACCAGCCTGCCCACCCTCGCGCACAGCCGATGTCGTCAAGGCGTCCTGTACCGCGGTGTTGGGCAGCGCCGTGGTACTGCTGCAATGAAGTGCAGGCGGAAAGGAGAACAGGAATATGGCCAGGCGTACCACGATACTTACGGACCCGATGAGGCACTGCGCCACCCGGACCACCGGCGCCCGCTGACCCGGCGTGAGCTGATTTCACAGGGCTTTCGCGCCGGCGGCGCAACCCTGCTGGGCACTTCGCTTTACAGCCTGCTGGGGCAGCCGGGCGCAGGCCATATCCCCTGACCTGCTGGACCCGGCTCACACCCCTTATACCAGCTGCGACTTGGGGGCGCGTTGCCGGGCGCAAGATTCCCTTTATCTGCTTTGACCTGGCCGGCGGCGCCAATATCGCCGGCTCCAATGTGATTGTCGGTGGCCCCGGCGGCCAGCGTGATGCGCTCAGCACTGCCGGTTATGGCCGCCTGGGCCTGCCCCCGGATATCGCCCGTTTGCCAACAATGCCGCCTGCCGCTGTCCGGGGATTTTACCGATGACAGCCTGGGTCTGTTGTTTCACTACCGAGAGCGCGATGCTGCGTGGCATCCTCGACAAGTCCACGGGGCATGCGCGGGCTTTGTCAACGGCGCGGTGATTCCCGGTCGCTCTGAAAACGATACCGGCAACAACCCGCACAACCCCATGTATGGCATTTACCGGGCGGGCCTGCGCGGCCAGATCCTGCAACTGATCGGTTCGGAAAATTCACTGATTCCGGCGGCAACTCCATGGCGCCTGCCATGCTGATCGACCCGGAGATTCGGCCGACCAAGATCGACCGGCCCTCGGACGCCAGCGGCCTGGTCGACGTGGGTGACCTCAATCTGCTGCTGGATGATCCGGAAGACATCGTCTCGGTGCTGGAGTCGATGAAGCGCATCACGGATTTCAAACTGGACCTGGTCAACACGCGGTATCAGCAATCCGCCGGCGAGGACAAGCGCCTGAAGGACCGGCTCAGCTGCGAGTACCTGCGCAGTGCCGACACCCTGGAAAAGTTTTCCAACCCCGATGCGCTGGACCCTTCGCGCCGATCCGGAGATAGTCGGCGCCGGCGGGCATTTTCGACAGCGCCGAGTTCGACGGTGACCGCGAGTTCAGCAAGGCGGCCTCGGTGATGAAGCTGGTCGTCGACGGCATTGCCGGCGCCGGCACTATCGAGATGGGCGGCTATGACTACCACACCGGCGATCGCCGCACCGGCGAGGCACGGGACTTTCGCGCCGGCCAATGTATCGGGGCCTGCCTCGACTATGCCCGGCGCACCGCAACGCCGTTGATGATTTATGTTTTCAGCGACGGTTCGGTATCCAGCGATGGCGGCATTGAAATGGTCAACGGCGTGGAGAAAGGCGTGTGGAGCGGCGACAACTCCTCCACCGCGGCCTCATTTTTCCTGGTCTACGACCCCGCGGGTGCGCCGCAGCTGATGGAGCAGGTCAGGTGATCCGTTGCGATGCACCAGCAGACTCGGTTGGATGCGCCCGGACGCTTCGGTGGAAACCACCTCCACGCCGGCTGCCAACAACGTAAACCTCAATGGTGGAAACGCTGATTCTCAATTACATGGCACTGCACGGTGAGCAGAACCTGTTCGCCGACGCACGGATTCTTTCCCGGCCATGGACTGGGTAATGCTGCAACTCGCGATCGCCTGGTGGCTTTTGAACCGCTGCCGAGTATCAGCGGAGGCGTGTTGGCTGATGACTGGTAAACTGGCGTCGAGGCTGGCAGTGATGTACCTGCTGCTGCTTGCACTTGTCTGTCACACCGGCTGTCTGGCAGCTGAGGAGCTGACGCTACGGCGAGCAGATTCAGGATATCAAGCAGCAGACCCTGGAGCTCAATCGTGACCTGTTCATTCTCGAAGAGGAGTTGCTGTTTCCCAGTAATACCCAGATGGCCGTGTACCTGTCGCATGGATGTGGGCGACGTTCTTCGCCCTGGACGCGGTCAAACTCACCATAGACGGCACGGTGGTCACCAATTACCTCTACACCGAACGTCAGGTCGATGCGCTGCAGCGCGGTGGTGTTCACCGGCTGTACATGGGCAACCTCAAGGAACGGGACCGCATGAAATTGTCGCCGTATTCACCGGCGAGGGCCAAACGGGCGTGACTATCGCCGCGCCACCCAGTTGCAGATCGAGAAAACCACAGGTGCCAAGAATCTTGAATTGCGTATTACTGACTCCGATCGCTACAGCAGCCGGAGTTTTCGGTCCGGGAGTGGTGAACGCGATGCAGGTCCGCCGGTTGCCGACAGTTTCAGCGGTTGTGTACAGGCTTGGTGTCGCTGTTATGGCGTTGGCATTCCTTGGCGCCTCCACGGTGTTGGCAAACGAGTCCGTCAGAGACCTGCGCTACGGCGTGACCCTTTATCATTTTTTCCAACAACACTATTTCGATGCTCTGACGGAGTTGGGCGCGGCGCAGCAAATGAACAAGCTGCCACACCACGGCGAAGAGGCAGAACTGCTGCGCGGTGGCATGAGCCTGTCCTACGGCATGGATCGCGAAGCACGACGTGTATTTGACGCTATGCTGGAGCAGGCCCCTGATGACATCGACGCTGACAGGGCCTGGTTTTATCTGGGCAAACTTGCCTGGCGGCGAGGTGACGAAGCGGCGACCGCCTCAGCCCTGGCGAGGATGGACCCGCAATACACGGGCCCGCTCGCCGATGAAGGGCATTACCTGAGGGCGATGCAGGCGCTGGCCGCCGGTGAAGACGAGCGGGCCATCGCCGCATTGCGGGCGATGCAGGGCAGCTGTCCGTTCAAACCCTATTACTTTTACAACCTGGGTAGTGGTCTTGCGCGTTCCGGCGACTGGGAGAACGCGGCGCAGGCCTTTCGCCAGGTGACCCGTTTGGGTTGTGTCGACGAGGAGGGAGCAGCACTCAGGGACAAGGCCCATACCGCTGCGGGTTTTGCCAGTCTTGCTGCCGGTGACTCCTCCCAGGCAGTGGCAGATTTCCTGGCGGTGAGGCTGCATGGGCCGGAAGCAGACAGGGCACTGCTGGGATATGGCTGGAGTCATGCCAACGCGGGGAATTATGACGCAGCGCTGGTGCCGTGGCAGGCGTTGAATGCGCGCAGCCTGGCCAGTGGCAGCGTTCGGGAGAGCCTGCTTGCAGTGCCTTATGCCTATGAGCAACTGCAGCGACCGGCGACGGCCCTGACGCTCTATCAGCAAGCCGCCGAGCAGTATGCTGATACGCGTAAAAGGGTTGGCGCGGCAGTGACAGAGCTGCGTGACGGGGACCTGTTGGCGCTGTTCGGCCTGGATACGCTGGCCGATCCCCAGTGGCTGGGCGGGGAGGACCCGCAGCCGCAAGGTGAGTATGCGCCATTTCTGCTACACCTGCTAAGTACTGACACCGTGCAGCTGGCGCTGCGCGAGCTGTACGATCTGGGTGACATGCAACGCAAGTTAACGATCGCGCAGGAACGACTGGCGGTGTTGAAGCAGGTAGATAGCGAGCAAAGGCAGCACTGGAGCGAGACCATCGATGGCGGCGGCGCCGAGGCGCTGGCAACCCGGCGGGAGCTGCTTCTGCAGCAAAGCGCAGAGCTGCGCCGGCGGCTGGACAGCGCTATCGCCAGCGGTGACGGCAGGCTGCTGGCGACACCGGATCAGGCTGCCCGCTGGCAACGAATTGACAGGGCAGCGGAACGTGCCCGGCTGTTGAACAAGACCGACGCACAGGATCAATTGCGCCTGATGCAGGGGCTAATGCAGTGGTCTGATAATGAAGCGTTCCCCGAGCGGCGCTGGCGCCTGTTGCGCGATATGCAGCAACTGGAGGCGCTTGCGGCCGAGTCCTCAGTCGCATACTCGGCAGTTAGCTCGGCTATGCAAGGCAGCGCGAGACCGCTATTCGAGCAGCGCATTGACGACCTGGCCCAACGTGTCGGCATTCACGCGGACGTCGTTGCCGCCGCCGTTGATAGCGCACAGGCCCGGTTGCGCACCGTGGCCGTGGCTGAACTGGAGCAACAGCGCGACCATCTTCGCCACAGCGAGGGCCAGGCGTTATTAGCCGTCGCAAGGTTATATGACCTGGCCAGTCAGGAGGTGCCCAGGTGAGGCACTTGCTGATAATGCTTACCCTGACTGCAGCAGGCTGCAGTTACCTGCCGGAGATGCCGTTGCTGGGCGAAGCCAGCCCGCCGCCGGAAACGACCCTGGCAGACTTGCAGCCCGTTGCTTTGGAGGCGCCGCAGGAAGAGGTGCCCCAGCGCTCCCTGCGCGAACTGGAGGCAGCTTATCGTGAGGTCCTGGATGCGACCGGGGACCCGGCTTTGCAGCTTAAAGTACGTCGCCGTCTGGCCGACCTGGAAATGATGGCGACCGAAAGTGAAGGGCTTGGAGCAGCCAACGGCGGCGTCCTACAGTGCTGTCATTGCCTCCTACCAGAGCCTGCTCGAGGAATACCCGGACGTGTCGGGTGGGGACCAGTTGCTGTACCAAATGGCCCGGGCCCATGACCTGGACGGGCAGGGCGATGCAGCCGTTGCCCTGATGACTCAGCTTAGTGAAAGGCATCCCGAATCCGAGCACCTTGCAGAGGCTGAGTTTCGTAAGGCTGAGGCCTATTTTTCAGCCGGCCGCTATGCGCCCGCCGCTGAGGCCTATCAGCGGGTGGTGAGCAGCGAGACAGGTGGCGACTACTACATCAACAGTCTCTACATGTTGGGCTGGTCCTACTTCAAGCAGGAGCGCACTGATCAGGCTATAGAGATGTTTACCTCGACCCTGGACACCTTGATGCCGCCCGATAATCGTTTGCAGGGGCTGGCCCGCGGTGACCGTGAAATAGCCGCTGACTGTCTGCGTGTGTTGGCGGTGATGTTCGATTCCCGCGGCGGCAGTGATGCCATAGCCCTGACCTACGCAGAGCTGGGTAAACGAGGCTACCAGCCGCTGCTTTACGCCGCATTGGGTGAGCTTTACCTGGAGCAGGAACGGTTTGAGGACAGTGCGCAAACCTATGCCGGCTTTATTGCTGCAAACCCTGAATCACCCCTTGCCCATGTGTTCCAGGGCAAGGTAATTGCCGTCTATGAGGCAGCGGGATTTGCCCAGCAGGTGATAGCGGCGAAACGGGATTATGTTGCAGCCTATAGCGTCGCAGGTGCCTACTGGCAGTCTGCCGATGAGCGCTCTCAAAGCATAATTGGGCCGCTTCTGGCCCAGTATATTGACGAGTTGGCACGTTACTACCATGCCCTGGCGCAGTCGGGAGAGGGTGTGGAAGCGCAGCAACAATACCTGCTGGCCGCTGACTATTATGCGCTGTACGTCGAGAGTTTTCCTGAAGAAGAGCGCGTGCCGGATATGTTGTTCTTGCTCGCCGAGTCTCGTCAAGCGGCTGGGCAGTACCGCCTGGCTATCAATGCCTACCAGCAAATGGCGTATGTGTACCCCGCTCATCCGCAAGCCCCGGAAGCCGCCTATGCAGCGATTATCGCGCATAACAGCCTGGGTTCCACAGCACCGGAAGACCGAGTGGCCATGATCGACAGCCAGCTTAGTTTTGCTCGCGTTTTCGAGGCTGACCAACGGGCGCCTCATGTACTGGGGGCTGCGGCCAGTGCGCTACTGGAGCTGGCAATGAACGAGAGAGCGGCGCAGGCCGCTGCGCAACTGGTTGGGTGGCAGCCGGCGCCGGCAGAGGAAGTGCTGCTGCCCGCCTGGCTGGTCCTGGGGCACGCTGAATATGCGCGCAGTGACTATGTAGTCGCCGAGGAAGCTTACCGTGGCGCGCTGGCACTGTTTCCCGAGGGCGACCCGCGGCGCGGTGAAACACTTGAAAGCCTGGCGGCTGCAATTTACCGCCAGGGCGAGTTGGCCGCTTTGGCAGGCGAAAATGCGCTGGCGGCCGAACACTTTGCCCGGGTAATGCGCGCAGCGCCGGCGTCCGCTATTCGGCTGAATGCACAGTATGATGCGGCCAGCAATTACCTCCTGGCCGGTGACTATGCGCAGGGTAATGCGCTGTTGGTGGACTTCAGGCGGCGCTATCCCGAGCATCCACTGAGTTCGGGCATAGGCGCCCAGCTGGTGCAGAATTATGAGATGAACGGGCAGTGGCGAGCGGCTGCGGTTGAACTGGATGCCATCAGTGCCGACGGCGATGACCCTGCGTTGCAACGTGAAGCACTTTACCTGGCGGCGGATTATTACCAGCGCGCTGGCGAGACGGACCTTGCGATAGCCCGGTATCGCCATTATGCGCACACGTGGAAGTCGCCGTTGGCGCCGCGCATGGAAGCCATGGTGACACTTGCAGACCTGTATGCGCAGCAGTCCGATACCGCGAGGCGCCATTACTGGCTCAATGCAATGGCTGACGCCCATGACGCTGCCGGTGAGGAGGCGAGTGATCGCAGTCTCTACCTGGCCGCCAGTTCAGTCTCTGAATTGGCAGACAGTTATTACCTGCAGTATGGCGACATCCAATTGACCGAACCCCTGCCTCAGAGCCTGCGACGCAAACGCGAGGCACTGGCGCTGACCGTGGGCGCCTATGAGCGCGTCAACGCATACGGTGTGCAGGCATTCGGCACGCGCGCCACGTATCGATTGGGCGAGGTCTACCGGCAGTTATCCCAGGCGCTGTTGGCGTCACCGAGGCCCGAGGGGCTGGATGCGCTGGCCCTGGAGCAGTACGAGATTCTACTGGAAGAGCAAGCCTGGCCTTTTGAAGAAAAGGCCCTGGCAATTCACGAAGCGAATGCGCGGCGCGCCTGGGAGGGCTTGTTCGACCCCTGGATAGAACAGAGTTTTACTGCACTGGCCGAGTTGATGCCGGCGCGCTGGGGCAAGCGTGAGCAGGCATTGACCCTGAGCGGGGAGATACACTGATGATCGGTTTATGCAAACGAGTTGCTTTGCTCGCTGGCCTGCTATCGGTCAGCGCCTGTGGCGTACTGCCTCCTGAGCAACGAAGTTGTCGGCATGGGTGAGTCGTCTGGACGCGATGCCGTCGCTGCTGCACCGGAAAGAGTGCAGGCGCGTTTCGACGCTGGCCTGCAGGACATGAACGCCCAGGCCTGGAGTGATGCCCTGCGGGAGATGGAAGCACTTTGGCACGACTATCCAGAGTACTCCGGACCTGCGCTCAACGCGGCTCTCATTCACCAGCGCCAGTCCAGGCCGGACCTGGCGGAGCAGTGGTTTCAACGCTCGCTGCAATCGAACCAGGCCAACATTGACGCACACAACGCATTTGCGGTTTTCCTGCGCGAGCAGGGGCGTTATGAGGAGGCACGGGAGCAGTACCAGGCCGCGCTCGCGATCGCGCCCGAGCATGCGGCCACACACTTCAACCTGGGCATTCTTTACGACCTCTACCTCGGTGAGAAGGCCTCGGCCGTCGATCACTTTTCCCGCTACCAGGAACTGACTGCCGGTGAAAGCCGACAGGTTGCCGGCTGGATCGCTGACCTGCAGCGCCAACTGGCGCAATCCCACTCCAGTGAAGGCGGTGCATCATGAAAACAGGCTCGCTAAGCGTACTGGTTGTCGGTCTGGTCTTTGGCGCCGCGGCGGTTTATGCCCAGACTCCCAGTGTGCAGCTGGAGTCACGTGTTACCGGCAATCGTGAGCTACCCAAGGTGACCTATATTTTGCCCTGGCGACAGCCCGCGGAGATGGATTTCAGTTGGCAGCCGGAGGCGGGTATCGCGGCGGACCTGTTCCAACCGCTGCGCCGGGATGAGTACCGAAGAAAATTGCATTACCAGAATACCATTGCGGAGAGTGCCACTGGTGCGCGCTCCAGTGCGACAGACAATTCAGAGTAAAGAGGAAAACAACATGGACAGCTACGATATTGTGATTCGTTTCTTCCAGAGTGGAGGGCCATTTATGTATCCCATTGCGGTCGTGCTGGTGATCGGCCTTGCCATCGCTATAGAGCGCTGGCTGGTGCTTAGCACAGCGCGGAGCCGCAATCGCCGGGCGTTCGACACGGCGATGGGCCAGCTGAGGAAAAAAGACTACAAGGCAGTGGTCGATGCAGGGGCGAGTTCCTCGGTACCGATCACGCGCATTGTGTCAGCAGGCATAGCGCGATACGTCGGTAGCCGCCGCCGCGAAGATATTGAGTCGGCCATGGAGGAGGGCGTGATGGAGGCCCTGCCAGCGTCTTGAAAAACGCACGCAGTACCTGGCCACCCTGGCCAATGTCGCGACGCTGCTGGGACTGTTGGGTACCATCGTCGGCCTGATAGCGGCGTTTACGGCAGTGGCCAATGCCGCGCCGACGGAGAAGGCCAGCATGTTGTCCAGCTCAATTTCGGTGGCCATGAATACCACGGCCTTCGGGCTGATCTCGGCGATCCCCTTATTGCTGTTGCATGCGGTACTGCAGACCAAGACCACTGAAATTGTCGACAGTTTTGAGATGGCCAGCGTAAAGGTCGCTCAATACCCTGGCCGATGCCGGCGCGTTGCCCAGCCGAACCCGCGCAGCGGAGCGAAGCACAGGCTGGTATTTCTATGAAAAGAAGGCGACACAAGGCGGCAGTAGAGGCAGAACTGGATATCACTGCCTTCATGAACCTGATGATCGTGCTGGTGCCGATGTTGCTGCTGGGGATGGTGTTTTCGCGCATTACCGTAGTCGATGTCCCTGTTGCCCGCAGCCGAGCAAGGCGCGGATGCTACCGATCGCAAGCAACTTGAACTGGTGATTCGCCGGGACAGGTATGCGTCTCGATTATCCGCAGGGGGTGTTGTTGAAGCAGATTCCGTTGCTGGAAAACGGAGAGCTATGATTTCGCATGCTTTTGCCTGGTGCTCCAGGAAGTAAAGCGGCAATTGCGCGAACAGGGGGTTGAGCAAGCGGCCATCACCCTGTTGTCGGAGCCGGAGATCGACTACCAGACCATAGTCACAGCGATGGATACCGTGCGTTCATTCAAGGCCCTGGTGGCGGCCTCGGTGGTGGATGCCGCGTTGTTTCCTGAAATTTCTTTTGGCGCTGCGCCGGCGAGTGGCCACCAGGAGGGTGTCGCGATGAGCAGCTCCCTGCGAGCGCGGCGAATGGCGCGCAATCATCGCCGACTGGCAGCGACCGGCGCAGGCTCAACCTGGTGGCGCTGATGGATATTTTCACCATCCTGGTATTGTTCCTGATGGTCAATAATGGCGACGTGGAGGTGCTGCAGGCGGACCGTAGCCTCAGCCTGCCGGAGTCGGTGTCCGAGCAGAAGCCCGAAGGTGCCTGACCATCAAGATCAGCCCGGAAGCCATCCTGGTCCAGGGTCGAGCGATCAGTACGGTGGGCGATGCGCTGGCAGAGGAGGATGTCATGCTCAGCGCATTGCAGGCTGAACTGCAGCATCACGCCTCCCGCGCTGGCCCGCTGGAAGAGGACAGTGCGG
This sequence comes from uncultured Gammaproteobacteria bacterium, assembly GCA_963845135.1. Lineage (GTDB taxonomy): Bacteria > Pseudomonadota > Gammaproteobacteria > Pseudomonadales > Halieaceae > Halioglobus. The sequence continues at coordinate 167,234 of CAWJQW010000004.1, forward strand.
CCCGCGGACGCAGTGTCATTATCATGGGCGACCAGACCATGCCCTATGCGTTGTTGCAACGCATTATGTCCACCTGCGCCAGCGAGGACTATCGGGATATTTCACTGGCCGTAAGCAGTATCGCCGAGCCGGCATTGGCGGCGGATTCTGTCAGCCCGGAGGATAGCTGAGTATGGGCGCGGCCATCGCTACACCGTCGCTTGCTGCTGCCCTGGGAGTCGAGCCAGCAGGAGGACGCTCTTTACCGGCGCATTCAGCGGCTACTGTTGGCCGTGTTCCTGGTTGTGGCTGTGGCCGTGCCATGGTTGCCGGTTGCGGAGCTGACCCGGGAAGAAGTAGAAGAAGCCCCCGCGCATCTCGCCCGCGTGTTGCTGGAGAAAAAAGAGCTGCCGGAACCGGAGCCGGTAAAGCCCAAACCGGTGCCGGAACCGATAACCCAGCCGGAGCCGCTGGAGGTGCCGCCGGCGCAGACGGTGGAAGAGCCCGTCAAGGCAGTCAACAGGGTAGAGCAGGCTCGGGAACAGGCAAAAGTAGCGGGTGTGCTGGCCTTCCGGGACGAGCTCATGGATATGCGTGACAGTCTTGATGTGGCCGACCTCAACCAGGCGCAAACCAGCCGGGGCGAAACCGATTCTGCCCGCGTGCAGCGTTCCTTGATCACCGCCAACAATACCGGTAGCGGCGGTATCGAAACCGCAGCGATCAGTCGCGACGCCGGTGGTCCTGCTTTGTCCGGGCGAGAGGCGACGCGGGTTGAGAGCAATATCACCGCCGGTACGGGGACACGAGAGGCCAGGAATGCATCGGAGCATCAGGGCGGTCGCAGTGATGAATCCATTCGCCGGGCCATGGACCGCAGCAAGGGCGCTATTTTTTCCGTCTATAACCGGGCACTGCGCAAGGATCCGTTGCTGGAGGGCAAGGTGGTATTCGAGATGGTCATCGAGCCCTCCGGCGAAATTTCCGCCCTTCGCCTGATCTCGTCAGAATTACAGGACGATGACCTCACCCGCAAGATCCTCGCGAGAATCGGCATGATCCGCTTTGATGCCGACAAGGTACTGACCACCCGCGTCAACTATTCTTTCGATTTTCTGCCCTACGGATAGCCAATGAGGCACATTCGTTTATCTGCGCAATAGCTGCTATTATATAACATCCTTGTTCTGAACAAGTAAAATAGGATGTGCGGGTGAGATCGACGTTCCTGGCTGTATTGCTTGTCTTCGTTTGCGGGGCCGCAGCGCCGGGCCTTGCGCTGGGTCAGGACCCGGAGCTCAGTCAGCAGTTGGGCGTCTGGTGAGGCCCTGTACAACGCCAATTGTTCCCAGTGCCATGCCATGTCCCTGCGCGGCTCAGCGCACGGAACCGCGCTGCGCGGCGCTGCCTTTGAAGAACGATGGGGTGAACGCGACTCCACAGCCCTGCTGCGTTTCAATCAGGTCAATATGCCACCGGGTGCCAGCGCCAGCCTCAGTGAGGAGCAACACCTCGCGATCGTTGCCTACCTGCTTGCGAGCAACGATTTGCAGCTCGAACAGGCGCTGAGTGCACAGGCGCCCCTGGCGATTGCCAGCGGCAAGCCACTGGATATCGAACCGGGCGCTGCCATGGAAAGCTGGGGCTCTGCCGACACTATCGATGCTGCAGCACGCAGCAAGTCCGGTTTTGTGAATCAACCGTTGCCCGCGTTTACGCCGGTCACCGAAGCTGAGCTCGCCAGACCGGACGCGGCCGACTGGTTGAGTTGGCGGCGTACCCGGGACGGTCAGGGCTATAGCCCACTGGACACGGTAAACCGTCGCAACGTCGATGAGTTGACGCTGGTATGGTCGCTGGCCATGGACGATGGGAGTAACCAGGTCACGCCCCTGGTGCACGATGGCATCATGTATCTCACCCACCCCGGGAATAAGATCCAGGCGATTGCCGCCGATACCGGCACAGTCATATGGGAATACCAATATCGCTTTCCGCCCGAGTCCAAAACCCTGGGCGGCCCGGTGCGCAATATTGCGATTTATGGTGACAAGCTCTTTCTTGCCACCTACGACGCGGCCATCGTTGCCATCGACGCGCGCAGCGGTGAACAGGTCTGGCACACCCCCAAGGCCGACTACCGCGAGGCCTACACGCATACCGCTGGCCCCATCATTGGCGGCGGCGTGGTATTAAGCGGCATAAATGGCTGCGAACTCTATACGGAGGGTGGTTGCTTCATCACCGGGCACGACCCGGACACCGGCAAGGAACTGTGGCGCACTTCTACGATTGCTTTGCCGGGGAGCCCTGGCAATGACACCTGGGGTGGCTTGCCTGCGAACTTGCGCGCGGGTGCAGACAGCTGGATAGCCGGAAGCTACGACGCTGACCTTGACCTCTTTTTTATCGGCACGTCACAGGCAAAACCCTGGGTTGCGGCCAGCCGCGGTATGTCAGCCAGGGACGCTGCCCTGTACACCAACTCCACGCTGGCAATACGCCCCCGTACCGGCGAGATCGTATGGCATTTCCAGCACGTTCCGGGTGAAACCATTGATATGGAAGTTGGCTTCGAGCGTGTTCTTGTCGAGGTAGAGGGGGAGAAAAGGCTGTACACGATTGGCAAGGACGGCATCCTCTGGCAGCTCGACCCCGCGACCGGCAAGTTCAATGGTCTTGCCGAGACGCAGGAGCAGAATATCTATGCTGCGGTTGACAAGGTCAATGGCCGGGTCAGCTATCGCGAGGACATTCTGGACGCGGGTATCGGCGATACGGTCAGTGCGTGCCCGGGTATTTATGGCGGCCACAATTGGCAGGCCACGGCCTATAGCCCGCAGATCCAGTCATTGATAATACCCTTGCATCAACTGTGTTCTGACATGGTGGGTCGCACCGTAGAAATTGTGCCCGGGGGAGGCGGCTATGGTGGCGATTCGAGGACCTACGAGATGCCCGGCGTTGAGGGCAACCTTGGGCGACTCGCGGCATGGGATGTAACGACGCTGGAAGAGAAGTGGAGCGTGGAGCAACGTGCAATGTTTTTGACGGGCGCGCTGACAACCGGCGGCGGCCTGGCATTTATCGGTGACGTGGATCGTTATTTCACGGCGTTTGACGTGCGCAATGGCAAGCGCCTGTGGCGCACTCGCCTGCTGGCGCCGCTGCATGGATATCCCATCAGCTATGCAGTAGACGGTCGGCAATATATCGCCGTGCCCACTGGTATTGGGGTATTTCGCGCCCTGACCGCTACCGTCAGTCCGGAGATCTATCAGCCGACCAACGGGCAGGCCATTCACGTCTTTGCATTGCCCGAGTGAACCACGCTCGCCGCTAGGGCACTGAGCGAGAACTATTACCGCTATAGAGTATGGCGAGAGTGTTGACTTGATAATCGTTTGCATTTAACTTGCTTGTTCACAACAAGGTAGTTGTAAGCAAGCTGTGACAGACATAACAAGGGCGTGATTGTCCGACTATAAATCTGGAGTTTGGGCTTGGTAAATGAGCAGCAGTGAAACGCAGATAGCGCAGTTGGTTGCCCGCATAGACCGGCTGGAAAGCCGGGCCGCGATCAGGGACCTGGTCTCGGACTATTGTCACGGCTTTGACAAGCGCGACTACGAGCGCTTTCTCGCTATCTGGTGGCAGGATTGCACCTGGGACATCGGGCCTCCCTTTGGTAGCTTTGAAGGCCACGAGGGCATTCATACTGCGGTACATGACGTGCTCTGGCCCGCCTGGGGCGAGTCCCACCACCTCACCACCAACCTCACAATAGAATTTAATGATGCCGATTCAGCCAGCGCCGTGTGCGACGTTGATTGCGTGGGTAGGTTGGCAGGCGAAGACACCTGTACCATCGTCGGCGCCAGTTACTACGACCAGCTACAACGGCGGGATGGCGCCTGGAAGATACTTGAGCGCAGAGTAAAAATTCACTATTTCAACCCCGTTCCCGGTACAGTGCTATCGGCGCCAGAGAGCGTTTAGCCTGTGACGTGAGCGAAAATAAACCCTAACCCAATTAATTATTTTAATAATGTAATCCCGGAGACTGCTCATGAAAAAGAAGATTTTATGCACCGCACTGTCTATTGCCACAGGGTCACTTGTTGCGACGGTCGCACCTATCGCAACATCCCAGGAAGTGGGCCTGGAGGAAATAGTGGTGACCGCGCGGAAACGCAAGGAAGACCTGCAGGATGTGGGGCTATCTGTCAGCGCCATGAGTGGCACGGAAATTGAGCGCACATTTGCCAGAGATATCAGGGATCTCGCCTTTATCTCGCCCAACCTGATTATCGATGACACCTCGCAGGGCCCCGGCGGTAACGCGGCCATGTATATCCGTGGTATCGGTGTGGCCGATGTAGAGAAGAACTTTGAACCCGCAGTGGGTGTAACTGTTGACGGCCTGTTTATCGGCGCTAACAGTGGCGCGATCATGCGCAGTATCGACCTCGCATCGCTGGAGGTATTGCGTGGTCCCCAGGGCACGCTGTTTGGACGTAACACCATCGGCGGCACGATCAACGTCGAGAGAACCCGCCCTACAGGTGAGTTCGGCGGCAAGGTGCGCGCTGGCTATGGTGATTATGATCACTACTGGCTGGATGCGGTGGTCAATTTTGGTATTACCGATGACCTGGCAGTGAAACTGAGCGCGGCGAAGAACGACCAGCAGGAAGGCTACTTTGACAATATCAGTACCGGCGATGACGACGGCATGATCGATTACCAGTCCTACGGCATCAATCTGCTGTGGAACGCCACTGAAAAACTGGAATTCGAAGTCACATACCAGGATGAGGAAACGGATCAGGATACACCACCGCTGGTCAACATGGCGCAACCGGATACGCTCTTCTGTGGCTCCTTTGGGTTTTGTGCACAGTCGCTGACCACGCCGAGTTCTGGCGACAGATACAAGACGACAACGCTGAAATTTGAACCAACAACGGCGTCTTTAAAACCCGCTCCTACCGGGATCGTGACCTCGCCCATCGCCGATTTGATTCCCAATGATGATGACGCCACCTTCGATGCTGAAACGTTCATCTTTGAAACACGTTGGGATATCAGCGACAGCATGACGCTTAACTACATCTACGGCACCTTTGAAACTGAAGAGACCGTGGTGACCAACTTTGCGTCGGAGCCCGTCATGCTCTTCGGCACAGATCGTCCAGCGGAATACGAGCAGGCAAGCCATGAATTGAGGCTCACCTATGATGACGGCGGCGCGTTTAACTTTGTTGCGGGAGCCTATTTCTGGGAGTCAGAATACGACATCCGCCTGCGCAGCTGGATCACTTTCTCTGTACCCGATACGGTAGTCGATATCCCGCAAACCACACACCAGGAAACCGATTCCACTGCGCTGTTTTTTGAAGCGGACTATGCGTTTAACGACTCCTGGACTGTTACTGTCGGTGGTCGCTATACCGAGGATGAAAAGTTGTCTGAACAGCGAGGCAACTTGTCAACGGCTCCAAACGACCCCGAGGAGGACTGGAGCGAGTTTACGCCCAAGGTCGGTGTGCGTTATCGGATAAATGAGGATGCGATGATCTATGCGACTTACGCCCAGGGCTATCGCAGCGGCGGCTTCAACGGACGGGTCGATGAGCTGCTGTCCGCCACGGAACCTTATGACCCGGAGACAGTAGACAACTACGAGCTGGGTTTCAAGACCGAGTGGATGAATCAGCGAGTGCGCCTCAATGGCGCCATGTTCTACATGGACTACCAGGACAAGCAGGAAGAGATAGGCTTGCCCTCTGATGGTGCAACAGGCCAGCGGATCTCAGTGTTCAACGCGGCTGACGCGACCATGCAGGGTCTGGAGCTTGAGCTGCAGGCCATCGTCACAGATAACCTGAGTATGAGTGCAAACCTCGGTTATCTCGATTCGGAGTACGATGAATTCACCTTCGATAGCGGCCTTGGCATCGTCGACAACAGTGGCCTGGAGTTCCGTCGGGCACCTGAATTTACCGGCTCTGTGAATGCTACCTACGAGTGGCAGATGGGCGGTGGGGACGCCTGGTTGCGAGGATCTTACCGGTTCCTTGGTGAGCACTTTATCGAGCAGACCAACCGTCCGGAGTTGGAGAACGATGATCAGCACCTGGTCGACGCTTCGGTCAATTATTCGATCAATGGTCTGACCTTTAGCGTGTTTGGCCGCAACCTGACTGATGAAGACGGCTGGGCTCACGGCCTGAATGTCTCCGGCCTGTGGGCTTATGCATCCGCGCGTGCACCTCGCACCTGGGGCGCAGAGGTGGTCTACAACTTCGGTGCCAATTGATCGTAGGTCTCACCTGACAACTTGTTAGCTGCAAACGCGTGTCCTATCCTCGATAGGGCATGCGTTTTTTATTTCAGAGGACACCTATGAACGAACAACAGTTGACGGGATTGCTCGACAAGCAGTCAATATCTGAGGTCATTATGACCTACGCGCGCGCTATCGACCGCCTGGATGAAGCGCTGCTGCGTTCAGTCTTTCATCCGGATTCCCGGCACGCACATTTTTATGTAGGCCCTTCATCGGACCCTTCCCTGCCTTCAAAGCCGGGTGAGCCTGGCGACTTTGTCGCCTTTGCGTTCGACGTGCTCAATACCCATAGTCGCACGCATCACCAGCTGGGCAATATCTTTATTGAACTGGAAGCGGATGGCGAAAACGCCTACGCGGAAACCTATTTCACAGCCTATCACCGGATGCTCCCCAGGGGTGACCCCAAAGCAGCCGACGATGCCTGGGATACTGAAATGGATTTCTGGGTGGGCGGGCGCTACCTGGACCGCTTCCAGAAGCGCGATGAGGTCTGGAAGATAAGCCATCGTACCGGCCTCACCGACTGGATGAGAACCGAGCCACCTGCATGCCAGGGTTTCTTCGATACGCCGGCAGAGTTTTTAGGCCATCGCAATGAGAAGGACCTTGTCTATCGCCGCCGCGAGGCGTTCAAGTAAGCTGGCAAAAGGCATAAGCGCAACTGTGCGATGACGTACGGTGCGATGATTAACCATTCAAATAATAGCTGAACCTGATCAGGAGAAAATCATGTCCAATCGTCTAGCGGGAAAAGTTGCCGTGATTACGGGTGCCGCAAGCGGCATCGGCGAGGCTACTGCGCGCCGGTTCGTTGAGGAAGGCTGCAAGGTCGTACTGGGAGATATACAGACAGAGGCGGGCCAGGGGTTGGCGGATGAGCTTGGCGAGGGAGTCGTGTTTGCACAGTGTAACGTAACCAGTGAAGACGAAGTGGCAGCTCTGGTGGATCTGGCGGTGAGTGAGTTTGGCCGACTGGATGTTATGTTCAATAACGCCGGTATCGTCGGCGCTATTGGTCCCATTGATACCACCATAGATGCCGAGTGGACCGCGACGCTGGCAGTACTGCTTAATGGCGTATTTTATGGCATGAAACATGCGGCCCGCGTCATGAAGACCCAGAAGTCGGGTTCCATTATCAGTATGTCCAGCGTGGCAGGCCTTACCGGAGGGCTTGGCCCCCATGCTTACGCTGCGGCCAAGCATGCGGTCGTTGGCCTGACGCAGAACGTGGGGGCGGAGCTGTGTGCCTACGGGGTGCGAGTCAATGCGATAGCCCCTTACAGCGTAGCCACATCCATGGTCGCTGACGCCTACCTGCATGACCACAAGGCGATTGACCAGGCAACCAAGATGCTGGCGGATGAATCGCCGTTGGTTGGCCGACCGGGACTGGCCCTGGACGTGGCCAATGCGGCGCTCTGGCTTGCTTCCGATGAAGCGGGGTATACCTCTGGTCATACGCTGACGGTGGACGCGGGCATCACATCAGGTGCCATGCCAGGAGGCCCCAGGTTCAACGAATATGCGCCAATGCAGAGAGAGGCAGGAAAGTCCGGACTGTAGACTGCGCAGAATAGTTGCTGTGACCTGATACCGATGCCGTTCTCCCGCGCAGGCGGGAATCCAGGCCCTTCGCCATCTCAAAGGAGCGAAAGCATGAGCACTGCAGAGGCAAAGATCCTCACCTTAATGAACGAGTACTGTTACCGGATCGACCAGGGAGACCTGCAGGGCTTTGCTGACCTGTTCAGCCAGGGTACCTGGCGGGTGCAGGGTGACCCTTCCGGCGGTGATACAGGGTCAGAGGAAGTTATGGAGACCCTGAAAAATATCATTCTTTACGACGGCAAACCCAACACCAAACATGTCATGAGTAACGTCCAGATTAATGTTGACGCCAACGGCGAAACCGCGACGGCACAGTGTTACATTACCGTTAACCAGGCGGTGCCACCTGATTTTCCGCTGCAGCCGATCTTTATCGGACACTACTATGATAGCTTCAGCTGTGTCGATGGTACCTGGCAGTTTACCTTCAGGGATATCAGTCCCGACCTGCCGGGTGACCTCAGTCATCATCGCGCAGATTTCTGAGTTCTGGAACCTGGTCGCAGCGGCGCGACCACCGCACAAATAACGCGGTGCGTCTTCTTTCATCACAGGAGAAATATTGTATCATGAGATTGGCAAACAAAACTGCCCTGGTCACCGGCGGTGCCAGCGGTTTGGGCGCTGCCACCGTCGAGCGCTTCATTGCCGAGGGTTGTGCCGTGTGCATTTGCGACATACAGCATGAAGCTGGTGAGGCATTTGCCGCACGTTTTGGAGACCAGGCTTTCTACCAACACTGTAACGTCACCGTTGAAGAGGAGGTATCCGCAGCGGTCGATGCGACGGTTGAACGTTTCGGCCACCTGGACATTGTTTTTCACAGCGCCGGTATTGTCGGCGCCGTGGGTCCTATTGCGACTACCCCCGGCGACGAATGGCGTTTCAGCATGGACGTGCTGCTCAATGGCACCTTTTATGCACTCAAGCATGCGGCGCGGGTGATGGTGCCCCAGGGCAGCGGTTCCATTATCAGTATGGCTAGCACTGCCGGTGTGATGGGCGGCCTGGGGCCACACGCCTATGCGGCTGCCAAGCATGGCGTGGTGGGCCTGACCAAGAATGTGGCGGCGGAACTTGCCGGCAGTGGTATTCGCGTCAACGCTATTGCTGCCGCGAGTATGGCAACGCCCATGGTCGCCGCTGTCATGACGGGAGACCCAACGGATATCGAGGGCGCAAAAGCGCAGTTGGCGGAGCTTTCTCCGCTGCATGGGCGTCCGGGGCTGGCTGAGGATGTCGCCAATGCGGTGCTTTGGCTTGGCAGTGACGAGTCCGGTTACACAACAGGCCACACCCTCACCACCGATGCGGGTATTACTATCGGCGCCACGGCAGCGGGTCCGGCTTTCTCCGAATACAGCCCGATTATTCGCGAGGCGGGCAAAGCCGGGCTGGACGATTAAAAAAGGTTCTTCGAGCATTAGCATGGTGGAGCAAGTGAATGCTCCAGGTTGCTAAGCGGACATCACGAATGGGGTAAGCTTTCCCTGGTTGGAAACAAACCCCCACGCCCTTGGAAGGCTTACCCCATTCGTGCTGTCCTCCCCTCATTTCGACTCGACTATCCACTACCTATACTCTCCGTGACGCGCCAAAGCCGTCGCTGAAGTGCCTGAACAGCCCGTCTTGTACACGCGTCCCTGCGGGATTCCCTCACTCGGTCACGAGCCTTAAAGCGCTTCGCTGTCTCGTGCCTCTCCCTCGGCGCGCACTTGCAACGGACAGTTCAGCCGCTTCACCGACTCCTCCCAGAGCGCGCTAATGGTGGCTATATGATCGATCCTGTGGCTTCACCGCTGGTGAGGCGGGAGAGAGGCTGAAATCATCGTTGCAAATCACCCGCCGAAGGAAGATGCGAGACAGTGCTTTTCTGGCTCGCAACTGAGTGAGGGAACCCCAGCGGGGCGAGATGATAAGACGGTGATTTCAGGCACTCTCCCGGCGACCTGGAACATCACAGGGAGTATAGGTAGTGGATAGTCGAGTCGAAATGGAAGAAGGCCGCTGTGATAGTCGTATACCCCCGGAAGAGAGTCAAAAGGGGGGTCGATCTACCGGGGGTATACCGCGATTACAGTGGCCGCATTTCAAGATGGAACGTTCTCTGGCTATTCCCCGCTAATATGCGATGAACCTAAAAAAAGCCCCGGCGATGGTATGCGCGCGGGGCTTTCGGTTTCTGACCCGATGCTACACCCGGCAAGACCCGGGTGTGGCGTCGGTGCTTCCTTAACTCGCCAGCTTTTCAAATTCCAGTTCCGGGAAGTCTGCGTCGACTGACTCACGAAGCTTGTCGTAGTAGACGTTGGCACCACCGAAGTAGATCAGTACCCTGGGTTTGTGCCCCTCGATATTGGCGCCCATCATCCACGAGTTTACCTTGTCGCCGTCGTTGAGCAGGGTCTGCTGGTGCACGTCAGACACGTGCGGCGGACCACTCTTCCTCGGCATCCTTCCGGGGCTTGAACACATCATAGCCCTCGCTTTCCATCTTCCTGATGCAGTCGGCGATCCAGATGGCGTTCTGTTCGATAGACGTTGGCAGGTTTGCAAAAGGTGCCTGTGGGCCCGTTATCATGAACAGGTTGGGGAAGTCGGCGGTGCACACACCCATGATGCAGTTGGAGGTGTCCTGCCACTTTTCACGCAAGGACTGACCGCTCGCGCCGCGAATGGGGAAGGCTTCCAGTGCCCCGGTATAGGCGCGGAACCCGGTGGCCAGCACAATGATATCGAACTCGTAGTGATTCTCGCTGGTGCGAATGCCAGTCTCGGTGATCTCCTCGATAGGCTCACGATTCTTTATGTCCACCAGGTGCACGTTGTCGCGGGCGTAGGCTTCCAGATAGCCATGATCCAGGGGAGGGCGTTTGGCGAAGAGGGCGTAGTCGTCAATGTCGGGAACCAGGATGTCGGCCACCTCGGGGTCAGCAATCCTTTCTTTCATCTTGTCGATGATAAACTGGCGGGCCATCTTGTTCGCTTCGGGGTTTGAGAGCAGGTCGTCGAACGTCTCAAATACCCAGCGAAAACTCCCGTTCCAGTTTTCTTCGAAAATCTGCTGTACTTCCTCACGCGGCGTATCGGCCAGGTTACGCCCTGCGGTGTTGAAGTCCATGCCGAAGGAATGATTGCGACATCTCTTTACGATCTCGTCGTAATGTTCCTTTATCTCCTTCTCCCATTCCGGCGTCATTGGCTTTTGCATGGCCGGCATGATGAAGTTCGGCGTTCTGTGGAATACGGTGACACTGGCTGCATCCTCTGCCATCACCGGCACCATCTGCACGGTCGTCGCGCCTGCGCCAATAATGCCGACGCGCTTGCCGGCATAGTCGAGACCTTCCTGGGGCCAGCGAGACGAATGGAACAGCGGTCCTTTGAAGGTTTCCATGCCGCTGATTTTGGGGATGACGGGTTCAGATATCATGCCCATGCCGCTGATGAAATACTTGCAGGTGTAGGACTCGCCGTCGCCGGTTTTCACCAACCACAAGCCAGAGTCCTGCTGGTAATCAGCGCTGACAATTTCTGTATTGAGCTGGATGTCTCGCCACATGTCGCACTTGTCGGCGACGAAGCGCATGTAATCATGGGTTTCTTTCCAATCGGGAAAGCGCCTGGTCCAGGACCACTCCTGCAGGAGTTCCTTGGAAAACGTCAGGCAGTAGTAGTAGCTTTCGCTGTCTGTCATGGCGCCGGGATAGCGGTTCCACGTCCAGGTGCCGCCGACGTCAGCAGCGCGATCAAACACGCGAATCGACTGACCCGCCTCGCGCAAGTGATGAATGAGTGCGAGTCCGGCAAAGCCGGCACCTACAGCGATTGCGTCAAAGTCTGGTTTCTGCTGAGTAGTCATTATCTTTCTCCTTGCCTCAGTCGTAGTATTGCCAAGATTATGTGTCAGTTACTCTCGTTAAGGTAGTGTCCGTATTTTTCCATGGCGGCGGCGCGCAGCGTCGGCGAGTGATAAGTGGGAAATAGGCCTGGAGCGGCTTCGTAGTCACGCAGCACAGTGCGAGCGACAGTGACTTTGTGTACTTCCGTTGGCCCGTCGACCACCCCCAGCTCAGGGATATCTGCCCACATGTACATCAGCGGTATCTCATCTGACATGCCCAGGCTGCCGTGCAGGTGCATGGCGCGGTAGACCACTTCCTGGGTCACTTTCGGCGTCGCCGCTTTGATCGCTGCAATTTCCTTGCGCACCTCACGGTTATATTCCTTGTGCTTGTCTATCAGCCAAGCTGTGTAGAGAACGTGCAAGCGGTATTGCAGGATCTGTGTATAGCTATCGGCGATCTTCTCCTGGGTCAGCTGCTTCTGGCCCAGTAACTCGCCCTTGGTGGTGCGGCTTACTGCCCGCTCACACATCATGTCCATGGCTTTCTTGAGCTTGCCAACGCTGCGCATGGCGTGGTGGACCCGTCCGCCACCCAGTCGGGTTTGCGCGACGAGAAATCCCTCGCCTTCTGCACCCAGCAGATGATCAGCCGGCACGCGGCAGTTATCGAAGCGAATATAGGCATGCACGCCGTCGCCCTGTTCCACATAAGGCCCTACGGCCGAGTTACGCAGGATTTCCATGCCCGGGGTGCCTTTCTCAACCAGGACAATAGAAGCGCCCTCATGAATAGGCTTGTCGGGGTTGGTGACCACCATCACCAGCAAGAACTCAGAAAAGCGGGCGTGTGAGGCAAACCATTTTTCGCCGTTGATCACCCACTCGTCACCATCGCGGGTTGCAGTGCAGGTGAACTCGGCGGGGTCAGCGCCTGCCTGGGGTTCTGTCATGGAGTAGCATGAGGCGATTTTTCCGTCCAGCAAGGGCTGCAGATACTTGGCTTTTTGATGTCGGGGTGCCGAAGTGGGCAAGGATCTCCGCGTTGCCGGAGTCCGGCGCCTGGCAGCCGAATACGCTGGGGCCGAAGCGACTGCGGCCGAGTATTTCATTCATCAGGCCGAGCTTGACCTGGCCGTAACCTTCGCCGCCCAGTTCCGGGCCAATGTGACAGGCCCACAGGCGCTTCTTTTTGACGATTTCTTTGAGCGGGGCCATGGCTTTGGCGGCGGGGGAGTCCGGATCCCAGGGGTCGCCAGGGCCGCGAAACACCAGGTCCAGTGGTTCGATCTCCTCTCGGGTGAACGTGTCTATCCAGTCAAGACTTTCCTGGAACTCACTGTCTGTTTCAAAACTCCAACTCACGGGATCTACTCCTTTATATTTACCCTGGCTGCAACCGGGGCTATACTTGCTAGACTCAAACAAGCATATTTTGAATAAAATTCAGAAACAAGTATATTGTGAATAAAGTTGGGGAGAAAAGCCACAGATGAGAAAAGAAAAGGTCTGGCTGATTACCGGCGCCTCGCGCGGCATCGGACTCGCCCTGGCCAAGCGAGCCGAGCAGGCTGGCGACCGGGTGGCGCTGCTTGCGCGAGGCGACGCCGTGCACACGGTGGCTGCAGAGATTGGCGACAGCGCTATGGGTGTGCAGGCAGATATCGCTGACGCCGAGGCGGTTGAAGCGGCGGTGCAATCAGTGCTTGGCCGTTGGGGGCAGCTGGACTTTGTGGTGAATAACGCCGGGCTGCATCGTGGCGGCAAAGTGGGCCGCCTGGCAGCTGAAGACTGGCAGGCAGTGCTGGACACCAATCTTACCGGTTCTCTCAATGTGATCACCAGCGCCCGCGCCAGTCTGCAAGCGGGCAGCGCTATCGTCAATGTTGGCGCGGTGGTCGGTTTTCGAGGCTTTCCGGGGGATGCGGCTTATGCCGCATCAAAGGCCGGTCTCGCTGGCCTGACCCGGGCGCTGGCCATTGAACTGGCGGCCAAGGGCATCCGTGTGAACCTGGTCATACCAGGGCTGGTGCTTACGGAGATGACCGGCGGGCTCTCCGAAAAAGCGTTGGAATCCATGTGTAAAACAATCCCCATGGCACGTTACGGTGAAGCCGATGAGATCGCCGAAGTCATCGAGTGGGTTGCCCGCTCCCGCTATATGACCGGCGCCTTTGTGCCGGTAGACGGTGGTCTGCTCTCCAGCTTTGGTATGCCAGGGTGAGTGTTGAGACAGTTACATTCCGCGACTGGGCAGAAGCCGAGTTGGGCCTGCGCAATGCACGCATAGACCGAGAGCTCAGTGGCGGCAATTCCAATTTGACGCGGATGGTTGTTCACGACGAGGGGCAGCTGGTAATGCGCTCCGCGCCGGCGAACACGATTTCCCCCAAAGCCCACCTGGGTGTGCAACGAGAGGCGAAGTTTATGGCCGCGCTGCATGGTCACGCGCCGGTCCCCGCAGTCACTGCCTGGTGCGAGGATACCGCCGTTATTGGCCAGCCCTTTGCGCTGGTCGAGTTTATCGATGGCTTGTCGCTGACAGATACGCTGCCAGCGGCCTACGACAACGTCGATGCAGTCAATCAGCTTGGCCTGCAGATGGCGGGCGCGCTGGGAGAGATCGCCCGCGCGCCCTGGCAGGAACTGGGCCTGAAAGATATGGGGCGGCCCGACAATTTTCTGCAGCGGCAGATCGAGCGCTGGTTGCAGGTGCGCAAGGAACAGCCTACGCGGGAACTGCCCGACCTGCCGCGTCTTGGGCAATGGTTGCTGGATCACTTGCCCGCGGAAGGGCCGGTAGGGATTGTCCACGGCGACTACCACCTGGATAACACCCTGTGTCACCGCGAACGCCCTGAGTTGTTGGCGGTGATCGATTGGGAGATGGGTACCATTGGCGACCCGATGTCAGATCTGGGTTTGCTGCTGATGTTCTGGGGCCCACGCAAGGTCATGCCACCCGGCTTTACTCATGTACAGGCGGTCTCGCGCAAAGAGGCTGTGGTCGGTCGGCAGGCACTCGCCAGTGCCTGGTCGGAAGCCAGTGGGCTGGCCGCAGATAACCTCGAATTTTATCTTTGTTTTGCCTTCTGGCGGTTGGCGGCAATTGTCGAAGGGGCCTACGGATTGTACTTGTCCGGTAAGGTCGACACGCCCTATGCTCGAGGCCTGGAATACGATGTACCCGCGTTGTTGCAAGAGGCAGCGTTGGCAGCGGAGGGAGACTGGTGATGCAAGCGACAATGATGCACATGCCGATGACCGTGCAAATGATTATGGCGCATGGCAGTGAGGTATTTCCGGATTCGCAGGTAGGGACTTTCGACGGCACGGCGATGCACTACACGCGCTATGCCGAAATCGCCGAAAGTGCCGCCAGGCTAGCCGCTTCGCTGCGCGCGCTGGGTGTCGCCGCCGGGGATCGTGTCGCCACATTTAGCTGGAACAGCACCGCACATATGGAGGCTTACCTCGGTATACCTTCCATGGGTGCAATCATGCACACCGTCAATATTCGCCTGTCGCCCGAGCATATCGCTTACATTATCAACCACGCAGGGGACCGGGTGGTCCTGCTTGATGCCAGCTTGATCGATGTGTTTGCGCCCGTTTTACCCATGCTGGAGTGCGTTGAGCATATCCTGTTGATCGGCGACGGCACGCTGCAATCCGATATCGCGACACTCGACTATCGCCAGTTGCTGGCCGAACACGAGCCGCTGCAGGATTGGCCAGAGCTGGACGAGACCTCTGCGGCAGCGGTCTGCTACACCAGTGGCACGACCGGAAACCCCAAGGGGGTGGTCTACAGCCATCGCACTACCTTCGTGCACTCTCTTGCCTCCCGCGCGACCGACACCTTTGGCGTCAGCGAGCGTGACCGGATTCTGCTCTTGCCCGCGATGTTCCATGCCAACGCCTGGGGTCTGCCTTACAGCGGCTGGATGAGCGGCAGCGACTTCACTTTGCCGGGCCCGCATCTGCAGCCAGAGGGCATCAAGCGCATGATAGCGCTGGAGCGGCCCACGATTACCGCAACCGTGCCGACCATCCTCGGGGATCTGTTGCATGCCGATGCCAGTGACCTGGATATGAGCTGCTTCCGCATGCTGGTCTGCGGCGGCTCTGTGCGGTGCCTGCCGTCAATGATAGATGCTGCCCGCGAGCGCTGGGGGTGCCCGTCCTGCAGGGGTGGGAATGACAGAAACCAGCCCGCTGTGTGCCCTGTCTCATCCGCCCCGTGAGCACGCAGGCGGCCCGAGGAAACCGTGTGGCGGGCGAAAAAGCGGCAGGCCTGTTCCCGGCGTGCAGGTGCGTGTTGTCGACGATGAGGGTAATCTCTGCCCGACGATGGTGAGACCGTGGGTGAGTTGAACTGCGTGGCCCCTGGATCACCGGTGGCTACTACCGGGGCGAGTCCGCCGATGCCCTGAGTGATGATGGTTGGCTGCGCACGGGTGACGTGGGTCATATCGACAGAACGCCACTATGTGCAGTTGACGGACCGTACCAAAGACGTGATCAAGTCCGGGGAGAATGGATATCCTCGGTAGACCTGGAAAACCTGCTCACCAGTTGCATGGCGTGCGCGAGGTCGCGGTGATCGCCACGCCAGATCCGCGCTGGCAGGAAAGGCCACTGGTGATTGTGGTCGCTGAACAAGCGGAAGCAGACCCGGCACAGATGCGCGAATTCCTGCGCGACAAAGTGGCCCGCTTCTGGCTGCCGGAGTACTGGACGTTTACCAACGAGATCCCCAAGACCAGCGTAGGCAAAATAGACAAGAAACGCCTGCGCGAGATGAACGAGGCGGGGCAACTGGATATCAAGGTGGTGCAATGATGAGAATCCCAAGGCCCAGGATCGTGCGGATGGCCGTATGACCCAGGCAGAGCGCACTGCGCTGTCTGACCGGCGTATGTTTGCCGCCGCCATCGAGCTGATCAATGAGCGGGGTACGCAGAAAACGACGCTCAAGGAGATTGGCGAACGCGCGGGTTACAGCCGCGGACTGGCAAATTATCGCTTCGGCTCCAAAGACGGGCTGATGATGGAGTTATTCGAGCAGTTTGACCATGTATGGAAAGCGCACCGTGGATGACTACATGGGGGATAGCCACTGGCATCGATCGCCTTGCGCCAGGCTGCGACGGGCGCTTGCGGGATTTCTCAAGAAAGAGTCAGGGTACATGCGGCGCGATGTATCTACTCTGGTATGAAGTGCCTTGGTCATGAAACAGAGATGCGGCGCAATCTCGCAGACCACCATGACGTGTACAGGCAGGACGCGCAACGCTGGATAGAGCAGGGAATTGACGCAGGACAAATCAGGGCGGGGATTGACCCTTCTTTATTTGCTGCCCATACTGTGCTCTTACGTTTTCGGCACGGTATACCAGTGGCTGGTTGATGCCGATGCTCTTGACCTGGACGCGGTGATTGACGGTTATGTAGACAACACCATTGCATTTATGACTTATCCAAACAATAACGAGGAGACAAACATGAGTAGCCTGGCAAGAGAAAATGGCAAGCAGGTGTTATTTCGAAGACTACGGTGACGGCGACTCGGCCATTGTGCTGATCCACGGCTGGGGTACGAGGTGCGTACCTGGGACTATACGCTGCCGGCGCTGACGCAAGCGGGCTACCGGGTGGTGATGTTGGACATCGAGGCTGCGGTCAGTCGAGCAAGGATTTTGCTGACATGAGCATCGAAGCTATCGCCGGCGACGTGGTGGCGCTGGTTGAGCAACTCGGGCTGGCGCGAGTAGTGCTCAACGGCTGGTCATCTGGGCGGGGCCGTAGCGGTTGCCGCCGCGGCCGAGCTCGGCGAGCGCTGCACGGGCGTCGTGCTGACCTGCGCCGCCACACCCTGCTATTTGCAGAAACCCGACTATGCCTTTGGTGGGTACCGAAGAGGCCATGGCCGAGACCCAGGCTGCTATGGCTGCAGACAGAGTTAATTTTCTCGCCGCGCTATCAGGTGGGATCTGCGCCACTGAAGTCAGCCCACAGGTTGTCGATTGGATGACGGGAATGTTCCTGCAGTCATCACCACTGGCGGCGAGCTCCCTGGGTGACCTTGGGCCTCTCGACCAGCGAGAGATCCTGGCTTCGTTGCGCATGCCTGTGTTGAATTACGTCGGTGCCCAGGATGCGGTGGTGGATCCTGCAGTTTGCCGCTCGGTGTCTGATTATGCAGCTGATGTCACGTTGGTTGAGTGCGCTGATTCCGGTCATGCACCGTTTATAGAAGAAAAAGCGCTTTACGACGGAGAGTTACTCAAGTTCCTCTCCGCCGAACCTCAATGGAGCAACATAATGAGCAAGGTTAATTACGGCCTGTGGTACGACTTTCGCAATCCGACTCAATGGCATCAACCCTTTGAGGCATTCTACGCCGAGCGACTGGCACAAATTGCCCGCGCGGAAGCCCTGGGTTTTGGTTCCTGCTGGCTGACAGAGCATCATTTTTGCGAGGACGGCTATACGCCATCCCCTTTACTACTGGCTTCCGCTATTGCAGCACGCACCGAGCAGATGCGCCTGGGCACCAATCTTATGTCATTACCCCTGCACGATCCGGTTCGGGTGGCAGAGGATGCCGCTACGCTTTCCTGGTCAGCGGTGGGCGCTTTGACCTCGGTGTTGGTATCGGTTATCGCCAGATGGAGTTTGACCACTTCCAGCGCAAGCTGTCGCACCGTCCCAGCCTGGTGGAGGAGGGCATTGAGATCCTGCGCCGCAGTTGGAGTGGCAAGCCGGTTAATTTCTCCGGCAAGCGTTTTGAAGTGGGCGACCTGTGCGTCACACCGACACCGCAAACCGTTCCCAAGGTTTACCTTGGCGGGATGGTGGAGCCCGCAATCCAGCGCGCTGCGCGGGTCGCTGATGGTTTCCTCTGTACCGGCGGTATCGGTATCGACATGTACAATGAAGCGCTGGTACAGCAGGGCAAGTCCGTGCAGGACGGCGACGTTATTCTGGGGAGCTGGGCAATCATTGCCGAAGACCCGGAAGCGGAGGCCGCCAGGATTGGCAAGCACGTGCTCTACCAGGCCAATGAGTACATCAAGTGGGGTGCCTTTGGACCTCCAGGGACTATGCCGCTGTACGATGATGCCTCAGCAGCCATAGAGAACGGCCTCTATCAGCTCTGGGACGCGGATACTGCGGTTACCGAGTTGAACAAGTTAATGAAGCAGTATCCGAATATTCGTGACATCCATTTCTGGGCCCAGTTCCCGGGAGAGTCGGTGGAGTCCGGTGATGCCCGCTTGCGTTATATCGCCGAGAAGGTTCTGCCCAGATTGGGCTGACTCAATCCAGGCCGCCCATCGTCAGCATGCTGGAAACGAACAGACGGTGGGCGTCTTCAAGGTCTATGTCATCATCAAAGTATACCGCCGAGCGTAGGCCTATCATCAGCCCATAGCCAATTTCGGCGGCGTCCTTGCAGTTACCCATGAAAACACTGGGGCAGTCGGCGAAAATATCCGCCAGGTAGCCTTTGCAGCGATCATCGAAGTCGGCTTTGGTGACGCGTAACACCTCGTCATTAACCGCCGCACCAAAGCACTCCAGCATAAAGCCGATCTCCTTGATGGTGCCGGTCTCACTGCGGAACCAGAAGTTGGCCAGTGACTGGATCTGTTCCTCGGGCAGGTTCCTCACTGATTTCGTCGATACGTTCCAGGAACATCACAGACACGTTCTCGAAGTACTGTTCAAGGATCGCCTCTTTGCCCTTGAAGTAGTAGAGCAGGTGGCTGGCCGTCATGTCGGCACCGCTGGCGATATCAGCAAGCGTTGTTTTCACGTAGCCCTGTGACAGTATGCAGTCGTGCAGGGATTTGAAGATGCGCCGTCGTCTCTGGTCACCCCGACTGTCTCGTCGGCCGGGCCCAGCACGTTGCGCAGCGGCTTTTGGCATAACGTATATCCTTGATAGTCGCGATCGCGGCAAAGGACCGCAACTTAACTTGAACTAAATTCAAATTACACCTAGTATCCCCAAACAGCAAGTATAAGAACCGGGTTCATGCGAAACGGTAGATGACAGTCAAACTGCATCATTGACCACTGCATCCATGGACACAAAAATAACGGAGCCGCACCCATGAGCGTAACCTTGGAACAGAAGCTGGCGATACATGAATTGCTGAGTAGGGCGTCTTACGCCTACGATGTGCGCGATCTCGACATGCTGGCCAGTTGCTTCAGTGCCAATGCGAGCCTGACCATGCGCATCGCCGGCGGCGATCTGGCCGGTCCTTTCGAGGGCAGGAAAGCGATAATGGCCCTGATGAGTGGCGCCATGGAAGAGCAGACAGATGTTCGCCGCCATGTGGTCAGCAATATTTTCTTCGACAGCAGCGACGAAGAAACCATCGTCAATTCCTTCCTCACCTTGATTGCGACAGAAAATAGCGAAACCAGGCTGCTCTCGGCCGGGATGTATCGCGACATGGTGATAGAGGATGAAGCCGGCGACTGGCGTCTGGCCCGCCGCCACATTGAACTCGACAACGCATATTAGGCGCTGCTCGTGAATATAGGATTCATTCCTGCAAAGACGGCGCGGCTGGAGCCCACTCGGGAAGCACTGATCGATGTCCACAGCGGTCGGCGAGTTACCTTTGGCCAATTGGACGAGCGGGTAAGGCGACTGGGCAACGGCCTCAATGATGAGCTTGCCGTGGTCAAAGGCGATAGAGTGGCTGTGCTTGCCAAGAACTCTACCGAGTACATGGAGATTTACTATGCCTGTGCCCGTACAGGCTTGATCGCCCAGCCGGTTAACTGGCGCCTGGGCATCGAGGAAATGGCGCGCATTGTCGAAGACGGCGCTCCCGCGGTGATGATCTGTTCGGGCGACTACGCCAGCGAAGCGGCACAACTGAAAGAACGTGTGTCCGTTGCGCATTGGCTGGGTTTCGGTGAAGGTAGTGATGGTTCCTATGAGCAGCTTCTGGAGCGTTCGCCAACCCATGAACCCGCTGTATCGGCAGACGTTGGCGGCGACGATCCGGCATTGATTCTTTACACCGGCGGAACCACCGGTGAATCCAAGGGCGCACTGCATACACACCGTTCACTGTATATGGGCATGATTAACCAGACGGTGGCGGAGCGGGTAGTGCCCACTGATGTTTATATGCTCACCGGGCAGATGTTCCACATTCCCGTGGCCCTTGGCATGAACTACCACGCCCATGGCTGCCCCATGGTGTTGATCAACTTCGATGCGCGACTGGCGCTGGAAACGATAGAACGCGAGCGAGTGTCGGCTTTTCTGGGTATTACCACCATGCTTAACTGGATGATGGCAGATGAGCGCTTTGCAGAGTTCGACCTGAGCAGCTTACGCAACATTCAATACGGTGGCGGGCCCATGCCGCACAGTGTGGTGGCCGCCGCGCTGGAGGCGTTCCCCTGCACGCTGATCCAGGGCTATGGCCAGACCGAGGGTATGACCATGAGCTTCCTCTCCCAGGAGGATCACTTGCATGCGATTGCCGGACAGCATCCAGAGCGCCTGGCCTCTTGCGGCAGGGAAGGCTTTGTTACCGAGATCCGGCTGGCGGATGCGGACGGCAATCCGGTGCCTCGAGATGGCGAAACACCAGGCGAGATACTGGTTCGCTCTGAGGCTAACATGGTGGGTTACTGGCAGCGTCCGGACCTGACCGCGCAAACCATTCGCGACGGGTGGATGTGGACTGGAGATATCGCGGTCTGGGACGAGGCCGGCTACATATTCATTGTCGATCGCGCCAAGGACATGATTATTTCCGGAGGCGAGAATATTTTCAGCACCCAGGTTGAGGCCGCTATCCATCGCCACCCCGGCGTACTCGAGTCTGCTGTGTTTGGCGTGCCCGATGAGGAGTGGGGAGAGTCGGTGAAAGCGGTGGTGGTAATGAAGCCGGGCGAGTCAGCCACCGAGCAGGAAATTATTGCCGTGGCGGCCCAGCATCTAGCCTCTTACCAGAAGCCGAAGTCGGTCGACTTTGTAGATAGCCTGCCCAAGGCACCCACCGGCAAAATACTCAAGCGTCAGTTGCGCGACCCCTACTGGCAAGCCCAGGGAAAAAGCATATGAGCCTTCTTACCCCGGACCTCCTGGACAACATTGGCCGTCAAAGCACGCCGCAGCGGGAGCTGGTGACGCGCAGGGATATTCGCAAGTACGCGGTTGCGACCGCAAGCAGGCAACGCAAGTACCTGGACGGTGACCAGGCGCCGCCGATGTTCCACGTGCCCTTGTTCTGGGATGTAGTCGAACTGGATCAACTGAGTCCTGACGGCGTGTCAATCGATACGCTGCTGCCGAAATTCCCATTGGAAAAAGCCATGGCGGGTGGGCTAAAGATCGAGTATTTCAAGCCGGTCTATCCCGGCGATTGGCTGACGGCAACACGTACGCTTACCGATATTTATGAGAAGGTCGGACGCTCCGGTCCGCTCATTTTCTATGAGGTCGTTATGGATGTGGTCAACGATGACCAGGAACTGGTGATCCGTGAGAAGACCACGAGGATCCTGCGATGAACGATACCAGCGCAGAGACGCGCTATGCTGCGGTACAGGTAGGGCACGCGTTGCCCGAGCGCGAGTTTAACTGCGACAACGTGCAACAGATGCTTTACAACGCGGCGCTCTGGAATGGACACCGGATTCATTTTGATGAGCCCTATGCGCGCGAGGTCGAAGGTTATCCCGGCCTGGTTGTCGCCGGTCCCTTACTGGGTGATTGGCTGCACCAGTGTGTTGAAGAGTGGCTGGGCGACGACGGCCGCATTGTGTCCATTGATTATTCCAACCGGGTGGCTTCTTACGTTGGTGAGGTACTGACGTCTGGCGGCGAGGTTGCTGCCGTGCATGCGGACAGCCAGGAACTGGAGCTGGACGTGTTCATTCGAAACAGTGAGGGCGTCGTTGTGGCGCCGGGCAAAGTGGTGGTGCGTTTTGGCGAATCCTGGTAAGGCATTGCGCGGCAAGGTCGCGATAGCGGGCGCTGCCGATACGGCCGTGGGCAAGTTGCCTGGGCGTACGCCGATGGAGTTGTGCGTAGAAGCTGCTCTGGCGGCGATCGACGACGCAGGGCTGGACAGAACTGATGTCGATGGTTTGCTGACCTGCAACGCCATGGCGCAGCCACTGATGTACCACGCCGAGGCAATGGCCGAGTATATGCAGATCTTCCCCCGCTACTGCCTGTCCGTCGGTGCCGGCGGGGGGACCACATTTTCCATCCTTCATCACGCTGCCTCCGCTATCGTGACGGGTATGGCGGACGTGATTGTTGTGGCGATGGCCGATTCACTGCGCAGCGGCTTAACCCGTGATCAGGCGATGCAGGTGCAGGCATCCACCGGGCATCCGCAGTTTGAGCAACCCTACGGCGCTACGGTGCCGGCGTATTACGCACTGATTGCCCAGGCGCATATGGCGCAATATGGCACTACAGAAGAGCATCTGGCCGGGATTGCCGTGGCCTGCCGTCAGCACGCGTCGCTCAATCCGAGTGCGCAGATGCGCGACCCCATTACCGTCGACGATGTTCTGTCATCGCGCATGATTGCTGATCCCCTGCACCTGCTGGATTGCTCGCTGGTTTCCGATGGTGGTTCTGCCATTGTACTGTGCAGTGCCGAGCGGGCGGCGGATCTTGCCCATGATCCGGTCTATATCATGGGCGCAGGAGAAGGCCATAGCCATGAGCATATCAGCGCCGCTCGCAGCTTAACCACCTCAGCGGCCAAAGAAGCTGGGCAGCGCGCTTTTGATATGGCGGGGCTGACTCCCGCCGACATGGACTTCGCCCAGCTTTACGACTGTTTTACCCCCACCGTGCTGGTCGAATTGGAGGACCTGGGCTTTTGCGCGAAGGGTGAGGGCGGTGCGTTTGTCGACAGTGGTGCCCTGTTGCCCGGTGGCGAATTGCCGGTGAACACCCATGGTGGACTGCTCTCTCATTGTCACCCCGGTAACCCTGGCTCCATGTTCGCGCTCACCGAATCTGTTTGGCAATTGCGCCACAGCGCCGGTGCCAGGCAGGTGCCGAATGCGCGCCATGCGCTGGTGCATGCGCAGGGGGGCATCATGTCCTCGCATACGGCCCTAGTGCTCTCACGGGAGGCAGGGTGATATGAATGCCCCACAGGTTGAACGCATACTACCTACCGATTCAGAGATTGCTCGTCCCTACTGGGAGGGCTGTCGTTTGGGTGAGCTGCGCCTGCAGCATTGCGCCAGTTGTGATCAATACCAGTTCTACCCCCGCATTCTCTGCAGTCATTGCGGTGCCTCCGGTTTATCCTGGCGAACAGTGTCCGGCCAGGCCGTAATCTCCAGTTTTACCGTGGTACGGCGGGCTGTCTCGCCGGCTTATGCAGCGCCTTATGTGGTTGCTCTGGTCACGCTGGACGAAGGCCCTGGCATGATGACGAATATCGTTGTCGACGATCCGCAGAAGGTAAGCGTGGGTGCCGCAGTAAAAGTCATGTTTGAACCCTGGGGGGCTGACTACGTTCTGCCCGTTTTTTGTTTAGTCGATTGACAGGTCTTACAGGAGAGTTTTGTTATGAATAGCCCGAATCCGCCTTTTGCCGTGATCAATCCCGATGCGCCCAGCGAGTCGCTGGAGGCCAAACAGCCGCACATCGATAACGGTACGCAATGCTATTCAAAAGAGGGTTACTTCAGCCGCGAGTATATGCAGCTTGAATGGGAGCGCCTGTGGACGAATACCTGGTTGATTGCCGGTGTGACGTCGGACCTCGCCAAGGTAGGCGATTATTTTATTTTCGACATCGGTGACGAGTCCATTATCGTTACCCGCACTGACGAAGGGGTGAAGGCATTCTATAACGTTTGCGCACATCGCGGCGCGAAACTGGTCTGGGATGAGCGTGGCAACAGAAAAGTATTCGTCTGTCCTTTCCACAGCTGGAGCTTTCACAACAACGGAGACCTTCGGCGCATCACCGATGAAGACACGTTTCATCCTGAGGTGGTGGCGCACAGGCCGGGGCTAACCCCGGTGGCATGTGCAGAGCATGCTGGAATCGTATTTATCCATATGGGGAGCAATCCGCCGCCACTGGTTGAAAGTATCGGTTTGCCGGAAGGGTATCTTGAAGCCTATCGCCTGGACCAGATGAAAGTGGTACGGCATGTGCGCAGTGAGTGGGGTTCCAACTGGAAAGTAGGGGTCGAGGCCTTCTACGAGAGCTACCACCTGCATGCGGTTCACCCCGAAACACGGGGTGTGATGGGTGACCTCAACGTGCAGTACGATCTGTACCCCAATGGCGCCAGCCGCATGATCGTGCCGCTGGGCCAACCCAGCCCTCGCATGCGTGACCAGGACACGGTTAACGAAGGCCTGCAGATGATGCTGCAGGAAGCGGGTGTAGATCCCACCGATTTCGCCGGCTCTGCTGCGGACGTGCGTCGTGCCATACAGCAGGGCAAGCGGGAACGGTCACAGCGACTGGGCCTGGAGTACGAGCGCTTCGAGGATGGCCAGTTGTCTGATAGCTGGGCCACAGGCGTGTTCCCCAATGTCCAGATTGGCTGTCACCCGGAGGCTGTCTTCCTGATGCGCTTTTTGCCCCATGAAACGGACCCCGAGCGTTTCTACTACGACACCATGACCCTGTTGCTCCCTGCCGAGGACCCCGATTACTGTCCGCCGGGCTGGATGGGTCTGCCGGAAGGTACCGACGTGACTGGCCGGGTGCGCCCGGAAACCGAGCACTACTCTATCGAAGAAGATGCCGGTCTCGGGTTAGTACTTAGCCAGGATTCCGCGTTGCTGCCTGTGGTGCAAAAAGGCATGCGCAGTCGCGGCTTCAAGGGGCAGCTTTGGGGCGAGCAGGAGCAGCGCTTGCGCCACTTTCACGTTGAGCTCGAGCGCCGTCTGGCGCAGGAATAAGCAACACGATATTTGCTTGACAAAAACAAGTCGTAAGTCCAATCTTGAATAAGATTCAAATTAAAAACCGCAGTTAAAACATAAACGAGTTCGTAAAGAACCGAAAAGGAGAATCATAATGAAGGCCCTCCGGCACACACCCAAATATATCGGTCGTCAGTTTTTCAGAAAATCGCTGCTGCTGAGCCTGGCTCCGGCCATGGCATTTGGCGGTCAATATGCATCAGCACAGGAAACAGGTGCGCGCACCCTGGAAGAGATCACGGTGACGGCACGGCAGGTTGAAGAGAACCTGCAGGATGTTCCTGTAGCAGTTTCGGTATTCTCCGAGCAACAGATCAACAAGACCTTTGCCCAGAATCTTGCCGACATCGGTGCTTATGCTCCCAACGTGAGTATCGGTGTGGTACCAGGCTTCAACGCGGCGGCGATTGCTATTCGCGGCGTCTCGACTGGCGACATTCCCTCGACGTTTGATCCTGCGGTAACGATTGCTGTAGACGGCTTCTACCTTGGCCATTACCAGGCATCCCTGCTGGATATGTTCGATATTCAACAGATCGAAATCCTGCGTGGGCCGCAGGGCACGCTTTTTGGTAAGAACACTATCGGCGGTGTCGTTAATGTCACCACCAAGCGGCCCTCCGGGGATCTTGGCTTCCAGGCTAAAGTGCGCGCCGCCAATGAAGGACGCACCGACATCATGGGCGCCGTGGACTTCCCCATCGTCCAGGACGTGCTGTCGGCACGCCTGGCGGTGCAGAAATTCAATTTCGATGGCTTCTACGAAAATACGGTCGATGGCAGCGATGCCGGCGGACAGGATCTGTTAGCGGGTCGTTTCAAGTTACTGTGGACACCGACTGATACTTTTGAGGCCTTGCTTGGCTTCGAGTATTCCGACGACAAGAGTGACACTCCCATGGTGGTCAATACCTCCACGGCCGATGACCCCAACGGCTTCTATGGCGGTGACCTGTTCTATGTCAGCGGCTACCCCGGTCGCGGCACGGGAGGCCCAGCCAACGTGCCTCTTGGTGACCCCTACAAGACTGGCCTGGTAAGGCCCTCAGCCCATGCCCCGGGATTTGCGGAGTCCAAGGATACGACGCGGCCATGAAGAAGATATAGAAGGCGTGTACCTGACGATGAACTGGGATGCCCTGGGTGGCACCCTGACGTCGATTACCGGCTATCGTGGCGTTGATTCAGACTACTACAATGACTACGTAGGCGAGCCAGCTGCGATCTATGCCACCATGCGCTCCGTTTACCGGGATACATTCAGCCAGGAAATCCGTTATGCGATGACTTCCTCTGATCGTTTCAACTACGTGATCGGCGGCTATTACCAGCAGAATGATCTCGACTATGAAAATTTCACCAGCCTTGGCCCTGATCATCCCTTCAGCGGTGATCGCCTGGCCAGCGGAGGGTTTGCTTAGCAACGGCGACGGTAGCCAGGACACAACTTCCTGGGCTATGTTCGGTGAAGGTTCTTATAACCTGACGGACGATACACGGTTGCTGTTGGGTGCGCGTTACTCCGATGACGAGAAGGACTTCGACCTGCGCCCCATCGGCCTGGGTGAAGACAGCCGCGTGGACTTGTCTGATTCCTGGGATGAGACGACGTACCGAGTCGGCATCGATCATGTGGTCAACGAAGACGTGCTGGTTTACCTGACGTACTCGACCGGCTTCAAGAGCGGTGGGTTCAACGAGCAGGCGACAACCCCGGCTACGGCGGCACTGTCCTTTGACCCGGAACTGGCTGACTCGATCGAACTGGGCTTCAAGTCCGACCTGCTCAACAATTCACTTCGCCTCAACATGGCCCTGTTTTATGTTGAATACGAGGACCTGCAATTAGACTCGGTGGTGCCGGTTCCAGACTCTGCCATTGGCCAGGAGTCTGTCATCACCAACGCGGGTGAGGTGACTTCCTGGGGTGTTGAAATGGACCTGCTCTGGGCTGCCACGGAAGCGCTTACGATTGACGCCACGCTGGGTTACCTGGATTCAGAGTACGACAAGTTCAACTGTGACCTGGATCGTGACCCGACAAACGGCAACGAGGACTGTACTGTTCTCGACGTGAAGCGCATACCTGAACTCACCGGTAGCCTTGGCGCGACGTATAACATTGCCCTGAGTGAGTCCGGTGGCGGTCTTGACCTCAACGTTAACGCGACGTACACCGACGAGTTCTACAACGACATTTTCAACTCGGAGGCCAGCGTTCACGAGGAGGTCACGCTGCTTAATGCGAGCATTTCCTATGTGAATGCCAGCGAGTCACTGAGACTGTCCCTGTACGGTCGTAACCTGACTGACGAGGAGTACCAGAGTTCAGGCCTTGGTGTCGCCAACCTGTGGAGCTTCTCGATTTACGGTGCACCGATGACCTATGGCCTGGAAGCAGAGCTCAAGTTCTGATCCTGGTCTTCGGGAACCTTGTCCAGTGCCAGCAACGTGCACTTGGCAGCTTCTCGCACTCGTTCACCTGACAAAAGGCCGGTTTTACCGGCCTTTTTTTTATACGATGGCAAATTGCGATGACACAGCTGATTCTTCACCATTTCGATGCATCTCCTTTCGCCGAAAAGGTGAGGGTCGCACTTGGTATCAAGGGCTTGAGCTGGCAGTCGGTACAGATACCCATGGTAATGCCCAAGCCCGACCTGACCCTGCTCACGGGTGGCTACAGGAAAACCCCGGTTTTGCAGATAGGCGCAGATATTTACTGCGACACCCAGCGCATCGCCAGTGAGCTTGATGCCCGCTGTGAGGGGCCACAGTTACTTGCCGGGTCTGCTGGGGCGCTGGCAGAGACCGTAGCCGCCTGGAGCGATAGAGCTCTGTTTCAACCGGGTGCGGGTTTGTCCATGGGTACTAACCTCGACCTCCCTGAGGCGGTATTGGCCGACCGGTTTGCCTTCTTCGATTTCCTTGACAGGGAACAGCTGCCGACTGACATGCCGCATTTTTTCGCCCAGTTCCGCACTGGACTGCAGCGTATTGAAGATATGCTCGCAGATGGCCGCGCGTACCTCCTGGGCAGCGAACCATGCTGGGCCGATGCGGCATGCTATGCCCCGGTATGGATGTGCAGGGGCAACATTGTCGGCTCGGATCAGTTGCTGGGCCGACTGCCCTTGCTGCAGCAGTGGGAGCAGCGCATGCTGGCGCAGGGGCACGGGGAGCGTAATGAAATCTCAGCACAGGATGCCCATGACGTGGCGCACTCGTCCACCTCGCAGGTAGCGGAGGCGTTGGCGCCGGACTGCTGGCCACAATTGACAATGGGTACCGCAATAGAGGTCACCCCTGACGACTATGGGGCTGTTCCGGTACAGGGTGAACTGGCTCGCCTCACCCAGCACGATATAGCGATAAGACGCACCGACCCGCGCGTGGGTGATGTCGTCGTTCACTTTCCCCGATCTGGTTACAGGATAACGACACTATGAAGCGTTGGTGGATCAGTATTTTCGCAGTGCTCTTGTTGCCCGCGGTCGGGCAGACCGCTGAGCAGGCGCCAGGCAAGGCACTTTATGAGCAGCATTGCCAGCAGTGCCATGGTGGCTCGGTGTCGAAGGCGCCACAGTTGAGCCTATTGCAGATCATGTCGACGGGCTCGATCTACCGGGCGATGAACCAGGGGGTGATGCGTGAACAGGCCGCGGCGCTGAGCCTGGCGCAGCGACAGCAGGTTGCAGAGTACCTGACGGGCCACAGCCTTGCTGATGTCGCGGCGCTATCGTTGCCGCCAGTCTGTGCGGATAAAGCCGCAGAATTCGACTATGGGCAACCGCCGCACCTGGCAGGCTGGGGCGGTAAGCTCAACAATCAACGGCGTTTCGATGAAAGCCATACTGAAATCAATGCAGACAATGTAGCGAAACTGCGTCTCAAGTGGGCCTTTGCCTATCCCGAGGCGGTGCGAGCGCGCTCACAGCCTGCCATGGCCGGCGGTGCCGTGTATGTTGGCAGCCAGAACGGCACGGTGTTTGCGCTCGATGAGGACAGCGGCTGTATTCGCTGGACGTTCAGCACGGTCGCCGAAGTCCGCACGGGTATTGTGGTCGCGCCCTGGAAAGCCGGGGAGCGCGCCTCGCCCCTGCTCTATTTCGGCGATCTGGTAGGCAATGTCTATGCGGTGAATGCGGTGACCGGTGAATTGGCCTGGCGCGACCGGGCGGATGAGCATCCCAGCCTTACGTTGACTGCCGCACCGGCATTGCACGAGGGCAGGCTCTATGTGCCCCTGTCGGCATTGGAAGTCACCGCAGCGGCAGATCCCGGTTACGCCTGCTGCACTTTCCGCGGGGGTGTTGCTGTGTATGATGCCATTACGGGCGAAAAGCTGTGGACGGCTTATTCCATTGACGAGCCCGGGCGTGAAGTGGGTAAGAACAGCGTCGGTACGCCGCGAATTGCACCCTCCGGCGCACCCGTCTGGAATACACCCGCCCTGGACCCCAAGCGTGGCGTGATGTACGTGGGCACCGGCACTAACTACTCCTCTCCTGCCAATGACACCAGTGATGCGATCCTTGCCCTGGACATGAAAGACGGGCGTATACGCTGGCATCAGCAGATGACTGAGGGTGACGCCTGGAACATGGGTTGCGAAACGGAGGAAAGGATCAATTGCCCTCCGGAAGATGGTCCGGATTTTGATTTCGGCGCCGCCGTGATCATCGCCCAGGACGCCAACGGCAAGGATGTACTGATAGCCGGTCAGAAGTCCGGCGATGTGTATGCGCTGGACCCGGACGACCGGGGCAAGGTTCTCTGGCATCAAAAGCTGGGACGAGGCGGTATCCAGGGCGGTGTGCACTTCGGTATGGCGGTCGATGGCCAGACGGTCTATGTGCCCATGTCAGATTTTGATGGTGGCGCACGCTGGCCCGGCAAAGCCTATCCGGGTATGTACGCGCTGGATGTAAGCAGTGGCAAGGTGCTGTGGTACCAGCGCGCGCAAGATCAGTGCGCGGGTAAAGAGTATTGCCAGCCAGGGCTGTCCGCGCCGGCATCGGCCTTCCCCGGCGGCGTGTTAAGCGGCGCAATGGACGGCCACCTGCGCGCCTACCGGGCCACGGATGGCAAGATCCTCTGGGACATCGATACAGATATGGACTTCAGTACGGTCAATGGCGTTACCGCCCACGGCGGTTCGTTTGGAGGAGGCACCGGGCCGGTACTCAAGGGGCGCAGATTGTTTATCAACAGCGGCTATGGCATCTATTTCCACATGCCTGGAAACGTGCTTTTGGCCTTTGAACTGGCAGATCAGCCACCCGCGCCTGCCGACGAACCAGGTGAGCGACTGTAAAGCGGATTGGTTTGTTGGCAGTTTTGCGGATAACGGTGACGCGGTTGGAACAGCTGGGAGTGATGGTACCGGTGGGCGGACTCGAACCGCCACGCCTTACGGCAAGTGATTTTGAATCACTCATGTCTACCAATTCCATCACACCGGCAATGAGGGTAGCGGAACACCAGGTGTCCGTTTGAAGAGCGCGCGATTATATCAACCGGCCTCCAAACTGCAATAATTTTCCTTAACCCGGTCGCCATTTGCCTGTAAACTTCGCGCCATTGTGATCAACACCCGAACCGCCTTCAGTGCGGATGATCTGAGTACCTAAGAGGAGAAAAGAACATGGCCATGAAACTGGTTAAGAAAACTGCCGAGTACAGCATTTACCAGCGCAGCGACGATCGCTATGCGGTCAAGGACGCTGACAAGAAGCCGGTGAACGGTGAAGAGAAGGTGAAGATACTGGTCGCCGAGGACCTCATTAAGGTGGCGGTGCCTGCAGAGCCTGTAGAGGAACCTGCGGCAGAAGAGCCCGCAGCCGAGGCTGAAGCCAGCGAAGCGGCAGCTGAAGAAGCGCCTGCCGAGGAAGACGCGGCCAAAGAAGACTAGTTCCCGGCCACCAGGAGAGAGAAGCCGGCCCAGCGCCGGCTTTTTTGTAGATGAAACGCACCGACTTCTCATACCAATTGCCGCAGGAACTGATTGCCCAGTATCCGTTGGCGCAGCGCAGCGCCAGCCGGCTGCTTTGCCTTGACGGTATCAGCGGTCACGTAGCACACCGCCAGTTTACGGACTTGATAGACCAGCTCTCGGCAGACGATTTGCTGGTGTTCAACAATACCCGGGTAATACCGGCCCGGCTTTGGGGCCAGAAGGAAACTGGCGGCAAGCTGGAAATCCTCATCGAACGGGTCACCGGTGCACACACTGCGCTGGCCCACGTTCGCTGTAGCAAGTCTCCCAGGCCAGGAACGCAAATCCTGCTAGCCGAATCGGAGGGCGCTCAGCCTGGTGACTACAGCCTCCAGGTGACCGGCCGTGAGGGTGAGTTGTTTGCCCTGTCCAGCGAGGGCGGCCCGCCTGTGGCGCAGATCCTGCAGCGCATCGGCCATATGCCCTTGCCACCCTATATCGAACGACAAGACGAAGCGGCGGATCAGGATCGTTACCAGACCGTGTATGCAGAGCGCGAAGGTGCCGTTGCTGCGCCGACTGCTGGTTTGCACTTTACCGATGAGTTACTCGCCCGCCTGGACGAAAAAGGCGTGCACAGGGCAACTGTTACGCTCCACGTTGGCGCCGGGACATTCCAGCCCGTGCGGGAAGACGATATCGAAGACCATGTGATGCACGCAGAGTTTGTAGAGGTAGATGTATCGGTGTGTAACGCCGTTCGCGCGACACGTCAGCGGGGAGGGCGGGTCGTTGCCATAGGCACCACGGCTGTGCGCTCACTGGAGTCTGCCAGCAGCAGTGGTGAGATTCAGCCGCTTCACCGGTGATACCGATATTTTTATTTATCCCGGATACCGCTTTTGCTCGGTGGACGCAATGGTTACTAATTTTCACTTGCCGGAGTCCACGTTGCTGATGCTGGTGAGTGCCTTCGCTGGTCGCGACGCTATTCTGGGGGCATACCGCGAAGCGGTGGCCCAGCGCTATCGTTTCTTCAGTTACGGAGACGCCATGTTCATCACCGGCGCCGTGGAGGCCATATGAGTTCTCAATGTCATATGCAGTATGAACGGCTGGGTTCTGATGGTGATGCCCGTCGTGGCAGGTTGCATTTTCCACGGGGTACGGTGGAAACCCCGGCATTCATGCCAGTCGGCACCTATGGGACAGTCAAGGGAATGCTCCCTCGGGATATTCGCGACATTGGCGCAGAGATCATTCTGGGCAATACCTTCCATCTTTGGCTGCGTCCCGGTACAGACATTATCGAGAGTCACGGTGACCTGCATGATTTTATGGGTTGGGATGGTCCCATACTGACTGATTCGGGCGGCTTCCAGGTATTCAGCCTCGGCGATATGCGCAAGATCAGCGAAGAGGGCGTCAAGTTCCAGTCTCCTGTGGATGGCTCAAAAGTCTTTCTTGACCCGGAGAGGTCCATGGCCATCCAGCGTAGCCTGGGCGCTGATGTTGTCATGATTTTCGACGAGTGCACGCCTTACCCGGCCACAGAGCAGGAGGCACGCGAATCCATGGAGCTTTCATTGCGCTGGGCGTCGCGCAGCAAGGCCGCCCATGGCGACAACCCCGCCGCGTTGTTCGGTATTGTGCAGGGAGGAATGTTTTCGCAGTTGCGCGCCGAGTCGTTGGCTGGCCTCACTGAAATTGGTTTTGACGGCTACGCCATCGGCGGCCTGTCTGTTGGCGAGCCCAAGGATGAGATGATGGCGGTGCTCGATGTCATGCGGCCGCTGCTGCCGGTAGACAAACCGCGCTACCTGATGGGGGTAGGGACCCCTGCGGACTTGCTGGAGGGCGTGCGCCGGGGCGTGGACATGTTCGACTGCGTTATGCCGACACGCAATGCCCGCAATGGCAATATTTTTACCTCGCGAGGCGTGCTCAAACTGCGCAACGCCCGCCATAAAACCAGCACTCAGCCACTTGATGAAGAATGCAGCTGCTATACCTGTGCAAATTTCAGCCGGGCCTATTTGCATCACCTGGACAAGTGCAATGAGATTCTGGGATCCCAGCTCAATACCATTCACAACCTGTATTTCTATCAGCAGCACATGGCAGGCATTCGCGCGGCAATCGAAAGCGGGCACGCTGGACGCATTTGCGACGGCGTTCTACGAGGGGCAGGCCCGCGGTGTATAAGCTTGGATTTTACGTCCCTTCGTCCCATCTGGAGGCGGTGAAAAGCCGTTGTTTCGCCGTGGGTGCAGGGCGCATTGGTGACTATGAGCATTGCTGTTGGCAAACCCTGGGCCAGGGCCAGTTTAGACCCTTACCGGAGAGCAGCCCTTTTATAGGCGAGCGGGGAGAGCTTGAGCAGTTGGCGGAGTACCGTGTAGAAATGGTTTGCGAAAGGGCAGTGGTGCGAGCGGTCGTTGACGCGCTGATAGCGGCGCACCCTTATGAAACACCAGCCTGGGACCTGGTAGAGCTGGTGACGGAGTTGCCTTGATGCGTTCTGTGCCTGATGCCTTGCGAAAGCTTGAAGACGCGTTACCCCTTGAACAGCCGGCCTGGCGCAGCGGCAGCATTGCCGCAGGCCGCTGTACTGGTGACGCTCTCTGCAGAAGCTGAACCACAGGTGCTTTTGGGCCGGCGGGCGGCCCACCTCAAGCACCATCCTGGGGAAATTGCCTTTCCCGGTGGCAAACGTGAAGCGATAGACAGTACCCCATGGTGCACAGCCAGGCGCGAGGCCAATGAAGAAGCGGGCATAGACCGCAGCCAGGTGCAGCCATTGGGTGAACTGCCGCCCCTGGTGACCCGCACGGGTTTCGAGGTGCATCCCTGTGTCGCCAGGGTTCCTGTCGAACTACCGCTGGTTATCGACAAGCAAGAATTTGATTCCTTGTTCAGGCGTCCACTCCTGCAATTTGCTGACCCTGCCTTGTTTCGGATAGAGGCGATGACGGTGCACGGTAAAACGCGCGCTGTGCCGCATTACCAGCTGCTTGGCGACAATATCTGGGGGGTGACCGCGGCGGTGCTGGCGATGCTGGCCAACATCGCCTACGATGCTGGCCTTGACTTGCAACGGGACTGGAAGCAAAAACCATGAAGTACTCATTAGGCGACAAACACGTGCAACTGCAGGGTGAGGGGCAATTCATCGCACCCAATGCGGCGGTGATTGGTGATGTGATCCTGCACGAGAATGCCAGCGTATGGTTCAGCTGTGTGCTGCGCGGAGATGCGGACCGCATTGAGATAGGTGCGGGTAGCAATATTCAGGATGGTACGGTGATCCATGCCGACCCCGGCTTTCCCGCCGTTGTTGGCGAAAACGTTACCGTCGGTCATAACGCCATGATACATGGTTGCCATATTGGTGACGGTACTCTGGTGGGTATCAATGCCGTAGTACTTAATGGTGCCAGGGTGGGGCGCGGGTGTTTGATTGGTGCCAATGCGCTGGTGACAGAGGGCATGGAGATTCCCGACGGTTCCATGGTGTTGGGGTCGCCGGCAAAAGTAGTCAAGCAGTTGAGTGAAGAAGTCCAGCTACTGCTGCAACACAATGCAGACCATTACATTGGAAATGCCAGGCGTTTCCGTGAAGAATTGAGTGAGCAAGTATGAGCGATACTGAGCCGCAGTCCCCCTGCGTATCCATATGCGTCCTGGACGACAAGGATATTTGCCAGGGCTGTTTTCGCAGCGCCGAGGAAGTGACCGACTGGTTTATGTCCAGTGCTGAGCGCAAGCGAGAGATTCTCGCCATGGCCGAGGAGCGTCGCGAGGCGTCATCGCCTTTTCGCCTGCTCTAGTGGGGCGAGGGTGCGCAATCCGGGTCTATGATTCCGGGCTTTCGCTGAGATGCGCGCGCACCGCCTGAACCACGTTCCCTTCCAGTTCCAGTATCTCCAGGCGATAGTCGTCAATTGACAGTCCCGCGTTCGCATCGGGAAAACCTTCCAGGTATTCGAGAATCAGGCCGCTCATTGTCTTCGGGCCATCTGTTGGCAGGTCCCAGTGCAGCGATTTGTTGATCTCGCGAATATTGGCCGTGCCGGAGATGATGAAGCTGCCATCGCGCTGCGGGAAAATGTTGTCTTCACTGTCTACCAGGTTGGAAGTGAATTCACCGACGATCTCCTCAAGAATATCCTCCAGTGCCACCAGTCCCAATATGTCGCCGTACTCGTCCACCACCACCCCAAGGCGGGTCTTTTTTTGCTGGAAGTTAAGCAATTGCGTATGCAGCGGTGTGCTTTCGGGCACGAAGTAGGGTTTTTCCATTTCCCTCTCCAGCGCTGCCCTGTCCAGGCCCTGGCTATCGATCACGCGGCTGATATTGCGCATATGCAGCATGCCCACGACATTGTTGATGTCCTCTTTCCAGACCGGCAAGCGGGTGTGGGAGCTGGTTTGGATAGCGCGGAGAATATCGTCGTCACTGTCATCCAGGTCGATGCCATAGACTTCGCTGCGCGGCACCATAATGTCGTCCACGCTGACCTCCTCCAGGTCGAGAATGTTCAGCAGCATGCCGCGGTGACGCGGCGGAATCAGTTTGCCGGCGTCGGTGACGATAGTGCGCAGTTCGTCGGAGGAGACGTGTTCATCGTTCTGCTTCTTCGCATCCACGCCCAGCAGGTGCAGCAGCCCATTGGTAACCCAGTTAACCGCCGCTACCAGTGGGTAGCAAATTTTCAGCAATGGCCAAAGTATCAGGCTGGCGGGGAAGGCCACTTTTTCCGGATACAGGGCGGCGAGGGTTTTGGGCGTGATCTCGGAAAAAATGAGGATCACCAGGGTCAATGCGGCCGTGGCAATGAATATGCCAGCGTCGCCCCACAGGCGAATAGCAATCACGGTGGCGATAGCGGAGGCGAAAATGTTGACCAGGTTGTTGCCGATCAGGATAAGCCCAATCAGCCGGTCCGGTCGGTCCAGCAGTTTTCCAGCCCGAATAGCGCCTCGATGATCGTTGTTCTGCAGATGCTTCAGCCGATAGCGGTTGAGCGACATCATGCCAGTCTCGGAACTGGAGAAGAAGCCAGAGAGGAAGATGAGTGCAGCCAGAATCGAAAAAAGGAGACCCAGCGGAGCGTCGTTCAAAGGGAGGTTGAACCTGTGATAATTTCTGAAATGGTATCTTGAAGAAAAAGCCCGGCAGGGGCAAGCCCCGACGGCACCTACTCAACCGCGCTGCAAAACCAATTCCAGTACCAGCTTGGAACCGAAAAACGCGAGCATTAGCGCTGCAAAGCCTGCCAGGGTCAGTCGCACTGCCGTCTGGCTGCGCCAGCCCAGTTTGTAATGCCCCCACAGCAGTACGGTGAACAGGATCCAGGCGACCAGTGTCAGCGTGGTCTTGTGCACCAATGACTGGGCGAAAATATCATCGACAAAGATGAAGCCGGAGATAATCGCCAGCGTAAGCATTAGCACACCGGCCGCCAGCAGTTCGAAGAGCATTTTCTCCATCAGTTGCAGTGGCGGCAGTATTTGTACAATGCCGCGGGTATGCCGGTGCCGCAATTGATAGTCCTGGGCGGCAACCAGCGCCGACTGCGCCGCGGCGAGCGTCAACAGTGCATAGGCAAGAATGGAGCTGCCTATGTGCAACAGCAATCCGCCGGGCAGATCGGTGGTGATGGCGGCGGTCTCCGGCGCAAGCGTGGAAACCAGCACGGACATGGCCGACAAGGGGAACAGGATGATCAGCAGGTTTTGCAAGGGGCGGCGCACCATCAACAGCACGCAGATTAGATTGATTGCCAGGAACATGAGTGCGGAGATCGTGTAGAAGCCCAGGCTGAGCCCCCCCTGGCCGCCAACGCTTTGCACCGCGACTACACAGTGGCACAGCAGTGCCATACCCCCGAGGATCGCAACACCCCGGGTGACCTGCTGACGCCGCTGGAATACGTGGATCAGGTGCAGCCCGGTCGCAGCCAGGTAGAGCAGCGCGGCAAGCATGGCGAACAGGGTAGTGGACATCTGTTTGGGGGTTGGACCGAGGTGACGTATACTTCGCACCTTTGTACAGAAGTGGCCCCCCAGAATCAATAGCGTCCGGGCCTTATACCCAGTTCCGAGAGAAACAAGATGTTCCAGAGTCTCAGCGACCGCCTTTCAAGCAGCCTGCGTGCCATAACGGGCAAAGCCACCCTCACTGAAGAAAATATCCAGGAAACCCTGCGCGAGGTGCGCATGGCCCTGCTGGAGGCCGACGTGGCGCTGCCCGTGGTCAAGGATTTCGTAGAGGCGGTCAAACAGCGTGCCGTGGGTCAGGAGGTGATGAAGAGCCTCAGCCCGGGCCAGGCCTTCCTCAAAATTGTCCAGGCCGAGCTGGAAGCGGTCATGGGGACCGCCAACGAGGGGCTTAACCTGGCGACCCAGCCCCCCGCTGTGATATTGATGGCGGGCCTGCAGGGCGCAGGTAAGACGACTTCAGTGGCTAAACTGGCGAAACTGCTCAGGGAGCGGGATAAGAAAAAGGTTACCGTGGTGTCCGCGGACGTCTACCGTCC
This sequence comes from uncultured Gammaproteobacteria bacterium, assembly GCA_963845135.1. Taxonomy (GTDB): domain Bacteria; phylum Pseudomonadota; class Gammaproteobacteria; order Pseudomonadales; family Halieaceae; genus Halioglobus. Next base: position 205,478 of record CAWJQW010000004.1, read on the forward strand.
CGCCGCGATCAAACAGTTGGAGACGCTGGCTGCAGAGGTCGGTGCAGATTTTTTCCCCTCGGATACGTCCCAGAAGCCAGTGGCTATCGCCGAGGCAGCGGTCGCCCATGCGCGCAAGCAAGTTTGCCGACGTACTGATCGTGGACACCGCCGGTCGCCTGGCGATAGATGCAGAAATGATGGCGGAAATCGCCGAGGTGCATAAGGCCGTAAATCCGATCGAGACCTTGTTTGTGGTGGACGCCATGACCGGCCAGGACGCGGCAAACACGGCGCGGGCCTTCGGCGAGACCCTGCCGCTGACCGGGGTCATTCTGACCAAGGTAGATGCCGATACCCGCGGTGGTGCCGCACTGTCGGTGCGCTCGATAACGGGCAAGCCGATCAAGTTCCTGGGTGTGGGCGAAAAGACTGCCGCGCTGGACCCGTTCCACCCCGATCGTCTGGCGTCACGAATCCTCGGTATGGGCGACATGCTCTCGCTGATCGAGGAAGCAGAGCAGAAAGTTGACAAGGAGAAGGCGGCCAAACTGGCGCGCAAGGTCAAGAAAGGCCAGCGCTTTGACCTGGAAGACTTTCGTGACCAGCTGCAGCAAATGAGCAATATGGGCGGCATTACCGGCATGCTGGACAAGCTTCCGGGCATGGGCAACGTCGCGCAAATGGCCCAGCAGAACATGGATACCAAGATGTTTTCCCGCATGGAGGCAATGATCAATTCCATGACCCCGGAAGAGCGCCGTCGCCCGGAAACGATCCAGGGCTCACGCAAGCGCCGCATAACCCGTGGCTCGGGCACCCAGGTTCAGGACCTCAATCGCCTGCTCAAGCAGCACAAGCAGATGCAAAAAATGATGAAGAAAATGAAAGGCGGCGGCATGCAGAAAATGATGCGTGGCCTGGGCGGAATGATGCCCCCCGGCGCGGGTGGCCCGGGAGGTATGCCCCCCGGTGGTATGCCTCCCTTCAAGTGAGCGGTGAGGCCACGTTCCAGGACGTTGGAGATTGGCAGAGGGAAGGCCGCTAAGCCGCGGAATTACCTGAAAAAATCCCTTCTCCGGGGTTTTAATCCCGTCGTGTTTTCCGTATGATACGCCACCTTTCCGGCCAGTGTGCCGGTTTTTGTCGTGGGTAACTGGGCAAGATCGTGCACAGATACCCCTAATATTTCAGGAATTTAGAGCAAATGGTAACAATTCGTCTTGCACGTGGCGGTTCCAAGAAGCGCCCCTTCTACCACTTGACCGTGACTGACCACCGTAATGCACGTAATGGTCGTTTTATTGAGCGCGTGGGCTTTTTTAACCCCGTTGCCCGCGGCCAGGAAGAGCGCCTGCGCGTGGATGCTGACCGCATTGACTACTGGCAGGGCCAGGGTGCGCAGCTGTCAGAGCGTGTTTCCAAACTGGTTAAAGAAGCTGCCGCAGCGGCTTAACGCCCGGGTAAGCACACCCCATGGGTGAGCCAGGATACAAGCTGGTAACCGCCGGCAAAGTCACCGGTTGCTATGGTGTCAGGGGTTGGGTGAAGGTCCACTCCTATACTGATCCGGTGGAGAACATTGCCGGTTTCGGCAAGTGGCGGTTAAAGCGACACGGCGCGCTGGAAGCCTTCGAGGTTGACCAGTGGAAGCGGCATGGAAAAGGCATGGTCGCGCACATTACCGGTGTGGATGACCGCAATCTCGCAGAGTCCTTCAAAGGCCTGGAGATTTTGGTTCCGGCAGATAGCTTGCCCGGATTGGAAGAAGGCGACTACTACTGGCGCGACCTGCAGGGCCTGCAAGTCTGGGGCCGGGAGCCGGGATCGGATGAGCAGCGTGTGCTGCTGGGTGAGGTGGACTACCTCCTGGAAACCGGTGCCAATGATGTGCTGGTGATAAAGGCAACAGCCGAGAGTATTGATGAGGCGGAGCGCCTGATTCCCTACCTGCCCGATGATGTGGTCACCCGGGTGAGTCTGGAAGAGGGGATTATCGAGGTAGATTGGTACCTTGAGGAATAGGCAACTGCAGCACCGCAGCGTTGCAGGAGTGGGAACAGGGTAATTACAGCATGCATTTTGCACTGGTCAGCCTGTTCCCCGAAATGTTCGCCGCAGTGACGGAGTACGGTGTCACCGGCAGGGCGGTAAAACAGGGCCTGGTGGAAATAAGTCACTGTAACCCGCGCGATTACACCACCGACAGGCATCGTACGGTGGATGACAGGCCCTACGGCGGTGGCCCGGGCATGTTGATGAAGATTGACCCCCTGCAACAGGCTATCGTTGCAGGCAGAGAGAGTGCAGGAGATGGCGCGCGCGTTATCTACCTGTCGCCGCAGGGGCAACGCCTGGACCACGACAAGGCCGTGGCACTGTCGCAAGAGAGCGCGTTGATCCTGGTGTCGGGCCGGTATGAAGGCGTGGACGAGCGCTTGATCGCGGCTGAAGTGGACGAAGAGTTGTCCATAGGCGATTACGTGTTAAGCGGTGGTGAACTGGCTGCCATGGTGGTCATGGATGCAGTGACACGACATTTGCCCGGTGTGTTGGGGCATGACCTTTCTGCGGAGGAAGACTCCTATGCAGATGGTTTGCTGGATTGCCCGCACTACACACGGCCCGAAACGTACCAGGGAAAACGGGTACCGGATGTATTACTCAGCGGCAATCACCAGGAGATTCGCCGCTGGCGCCTGAAGCAGGCACTGGGCAGAACGCATGAGCGGCGCCCTGACTTGCTGGCAGGCAGGGCCATGACGGCCGAGGAAGAAACGCTGTTGGCGGAGTATCTCCGTGAACGGGAATGAACACTTTTTAAAACCGCTAGCTGTGAAGCTACGTTTGGATATCAACAGGAGCGCAACATGAGCACCAACAAGATCATTTCTCAGCTTGAAGCTGAACAGATGCAAAAAGAACTGCCTGAATTCGGCCCCGGCGATACCGTGGTCGTGCAGGTGAAAGTAAAGGAAGGCGACCGTGAGCGTCTGCAGGCCTTTGAAGGTGTTGTGATCGGTAAGCGCAATCGTGCCCTGAACTCGGCCTTCACCGTGCGCAAGATATCCCACGGCGTTGGTGTTGAGCGTACTTTCCAGACCTACAGCCCGCTGGTTGAGAGCATTACGGTCAAGCGCCGTGGCGATGTGCGTCAGGCCAAGCTCTATTACCTTCGCGAGCTGTCCGGTAAGGCGGCACGCATCAAGGAGAAGCTGTCCTGAGGTAGCTTACCCAGCAGTTTCCAAAGCGGCCCTCGTGGCCGCTTTTTTGTGCCTGAGGTTCTCTCGAGGTTGTGATGGTTCCGTGAAATGCGCGCGGCTCAGCAGTGGGTCTGCCTCCTCCCAAAAAACGCGAAAGCGTGCCGTCCCTGGCCGCTTGGGCTCCGCCATCCATGGCTGCGCACATTTTTGGAGGAGGCAGACCACTACTGATCCTCCTTTACCAGCAAAGTCGACTCGGCACTGGCCACCGTGTGCATTTGAGCTCATATCGAGGCGCGGTGCCCCGGTCAGGCCTGCTGGAACAGTCAGGCCATCGCTTTTTGCGCAGCCGGCTTTTTGGGGGCTTTCCGCGAGGACTGTCTGAGGCGATTAAAGGTTGCGAACAGCAACCTTTGCCGAGTTCCGCAGCGGCCCAAAAAGCCGGCGGAGCTTATGGCCGTTCCAGCAGGCCTGACCGGGGCACCGCGCCGTATAGACGCGTCCGTCCAACGCACCCTATAGCCAAAAACCGCCAAAACCATGCTAACGTACCCACATGCCGACCGAGTTACTGGAACACCCCGAAATAGAGCGCTACATCGACGCCATGTGGATGGAAAAGGGCCTCAGCGACAATAGCCTTGGCGCCTATCGCAGGGACTTGCGCCAGTTCAATGACTGGTTGGTAAAAAACAAAAGCAGTTCCGTTGTCCGCGCCGATCGCTCCGCAATTACAGGCCTACCTGGGGGCGAGGCTGGAGCAGGGACAGTCACAGCGCTCCACTGCACGGTTTATGTCCTGTGCCCGGGGGTTCTACAAATACCTGCTGCGAGAGGGCAGGGTGAACGTGGACCCCACGCTGGATGTGGAAAGCCCCAAACTGGGTCGTCCCCTGCCTAAATCCCTCTCCGAGGCCGACGTGGAAAAATTACTGCAGGCCCCCGACCTGGACATCGCCCTGGAGTTTCGCGACCGAACCATGCTGGAGCTGCTGTATGCCTGCGGGCTGAGGGTGACTGAACTGACCAGCCTGCAGGTGAATCAGGTAAGCCTCAACCAGGGCGTGGTCAGGGTGTTTGGCAAGGGTAGCAAGGAGCGGCTGGTGCCCATGGGAGAGGAAGCCCTGTCCTGGCTGCAGCGCTACCTTTCCGGCCCCAGGAGCGAATTGCTTAAGGGAATTCCCTCAGACGTGATGTTTCCCAGCATGCGCGGGCGACAGATGACTCGCCAGACCTTCTGGTATCGTATTAAAATCTATGCCCAACGCGCTGGAATTCGCCAGGCTTTGTCACCGCATACCCTGCGCCACGCCTTTGCTACGCATTTGTTGAACCATGGCGCGGACCTGCGGGTAGTGCAAATGCTGCTGGGGCACAGTGACCTGACCACCACGCAGATCTACACGCACGTGGCGAAGCAACGCATGCAGGAACTGCACGCGCAGCATCATCCACGAGGTTAAGGAACTACCGGCAAGAAGTCTGCTCAAAGAGGCAGCGACTTACATTACTGGCAGCGTGTTACGCGGCCCCAATCGAGGACAAACAATGCTCAACCCGACCAGCAAAGCCTTTTCCGCGCTATTTCTATCCGCGTTTCCGCCATAGCTCTCGCAGGCGACCCGGTGGACAAGGCCATTGTCGATAAGCTTGCCGCGGCGTTAAACAGTCCAGCTATGGGGTTGGAAGTGGGCACTGTAGAGGCCAGTGAGATCCCGGGTATTTATGAGGTGCAGTTTGAGTCCGGTCCGATGGTGTACGCCACGGAAGATGGTCGTTTCTTTCTGCTGGGCGATCTGTTCCAGGTGGATAACGGGCAGTTCGTAAATCTGGCAGAGCAGCGTCGCGACGCCGAACGGGTGGCCGCGCTGGATGCTGTCGAAACGGGTGACATGATCATTTTTCCCGCCGATGGCGAGACCAGGGCGCATATCAGTGTGTTTACCGATATCACCTGCTTTTACTGCCAGAAGTTGCATAAAGAAGTACCGGAATTGAACAAACGCGGAGTGGAGGTGCGTTACCTGGCCTATCCCCGTGCCGGGGTTGACTCACCTGGCTACCGCCAGCTGGTGGGGGCCTGGTGTGCAGAGAACCCACAGGAGACCCTGACGCGAATGAAAAACAAGGAATCCGTGCCCTCCAAACAGTGCGACGATAATCCGGTGGCAGCGCAGTACCAGTTGGGTCAGCAGGTTGGAGTACGCGGCACTCCCGCAATGGTTACCGAGACAGGCCAGATGATTCCCGGCTACCAGAGCGCGGACCAATTGATGGTAACCCTGGGGCTCAACTGATTCGCTGAATCTGGCCAAGCGCCTGGCGGGCGGTCTGTTCGCCCCTCAGGCGTGCCCAGTGCGCTCAGGGCGGGGAATTACCGGTTCCCCGCGTTGACATCCCCTACCTGAAACCTTACTGTTTCCAACCTTTTTAGCTATCACCCCAGGCCCCCGGGCCGCGGACCAGAGTGAGCACCGTGGACGACCAGTTTCGGCGAATATCGCGCCTACCCCCCTATGTTTTCAACATCATTGGCGAGTTGAAGCAGCAGGCCCGCGCGGCAGGGGAAGACATTATTGATTTTGGCATGGGCAACCCGGACCAGGCCACACCCTCGCATATTGTCGATAAACTGGTTGAGACTGCGCAGCGCGGTGACACCCACCGCTACTCTCAGTCCAAGGGTATTCCCCGCTTACGCAAGGCGATCTGTGACTGGTACCAGCGGCGCTATGACGTCACGCTTTGCCCCGAAACCGAAGCCATCGTCACCCTCGGCTCCAAAGAAGGGCTGGCACACCTGGCGCTGGCCTGCACTGGCCCGGGCGATGCTGTATTGGTGCCAAACCCGTCTTATCCGATTCACCCCTATGGTTTCGTGATTTCCGGCGCCGATATCCGGCATGTCCCTATGGGTGAAAATGAAAATGCTTTTTTCGAAGAGTTGGAAAAAGCCATTCACAACAGCTGGCCCCGGCCGAAAATGCTGGTGCTGAATTTTCCCTCCAACCCCACAGCGCACTGTGTAGAACTGGAGTTCTACGAAAAGGTTGTGGCGATCGCCAGGGAGCACAAGATCTGGGTGGTGCAGGACCTGGCCTACGCGGACCTTTGCTACGACGGCTATGTGGCACCTTCTATCCTGCAGGTGGATGGGGCGATGGATGTGGCTGTTGAGTTTTTCAGTATGTCCAAGAGTTACAATATGCCGGGTTGGCGCGTCGGGTTTTGCTGTGGTAACAAGTCCCTGGTCGGGGCGCTGGCGCGCATCAAATCCTATCTTGATTACGGCATGTTCACGCCCATTCAGGTTGCCGCCATCAAGGCACTGGAGGGCGACCAGAGCTGTGTAAGCGAGATCAATGCCATGTACCGCTCCCGCCGGGATGTGCTCTGCAATGGGTTGAATGAAGCCGGTTGGCCAGTAACTCCGCCCAGGGCGACCATGTTTGTTTGGGCCAAAATACCGCCGTTTTATGCCGACATGGGCTCACTGGAGTTCAGCAAAAAATTGTTGCAGGAAGCTCGGGTGGCTGTGTCACCAGGGGTTGGCTTTGGCGAGTACGGTGAGGGTTATGTGCGCTTCGGCCTGATAGAGAACGAGCACCGTACGCGCCAGGCACTGCGCAGCATCAAGAGAATGATTAAACAGGACGGATTCGCCTGAGGCGGAACTGGCACACCGGAGTAAGCAGTAGAGAATGAGCTCGCAAGCAGTGAAAATAGGGATATGCGGTCTGGGGACGGTTGGCAGCGGGACCTTCAACGTGTTGCAACGCAACCAGAGTGCCATCGCCGCGCGGGCGCAGAGCAGTATCGAGGTCGCACACGTGGGTGCCCGCCGGGATAATCCGGATTGTGATACGGCCGATACGCGGATCAGCCGGGATATATTTGACGTTGCGCGGGATCCGGATATCCAGATCCTCGTCGAGTTGATAGGCGGCACCACGGTGGCCAAAGAACTGGTCGAAGAAGCGCTGCGCAACGGTAAGCATGTGGTGACTGCGAACAAGGCGCTGATCGCTGAGTTTGGTAATGAGTTGTTTGCTCTGGCCCGTCAGCACCAGGTGGTGATTCGCTACGAGGCGGCCGTTGCCGGTGGCATTCCGATTATTAAAGCGCTGCGTGAGGGGCTTGCGGGCAATCGCATCGAATGGCTGGCGGGCATCATCAACGGTACCGGCAATTTTATCCTCAGTGAAATGCGTGACAAGGGCCGGGATTTTGCCGATGTTTTGGCAGAGGCTCAGGCATTGGGCTACGCCGAGGCCGACCCCACATTTGATGTGGAAGGCATCGATGCCGCGCATAAACTGGTTATTCTGGCCTCTCTCGCCTTTGGCATGCCGCTGCAATTTAGCGCTGTTTATACGGAGGGCATCACGCGGTTGACGCCGCAGGATGTTGAGTATGCGGAGGAGTTGGGCTATCGCATCAAGCACCTGGGTGTGGCCAAGCAAAGTCAGGCCGGTGTCGAGCTGCGTGTCCACCCGACCTTGATTCCCGAGGCGCGCCTGCTGGCCAATGTTAATGGCGTTAAAAATGCGGTATTGGTCGAGGGAGATGCCGTTGGCCCCACCTTGTATTATGGCGCTGGTGCGGGTGCTGAACCCACAGCCTCGGCAGTGGTGGCAGATATCGTTGATCTGGCGCGTGAACTGTCAGTCGGCCAGGTCTGTCGAGTGCCGGCGCTGGGTTTTGCCGACGACAGTCTGCAGGTGTTGCCGATCGTTCCTATGGAGGCCGTTGTGACGCCATGGTATCTGCGCATGGTGGCCGAGGATAAACCTGGTGTGTTGTCAGCGATCGCCTCTATTTTCAGCAATGAAGGCATCAGCATCGAGGCGTTGATACAAAAGGCGCCGGCAGAAGGTGAGACAAGAGTGCCACTGATCGTACTGACGAACCGCGCGCTGCAGGGCAATATGGATAAAGCGGTCAGCGCCATCGAAGCGCTGGACTCGATCAGCGGAGAAGTCGCCCGTATCCGGGTGGAAGTACTGGACGGTTAAGGGATCTAGAGTGAAGTACATCAGCACGCGGGGCCAGGCCCCGGCACTTAATTTCGAAGAGGTCCTGCTCACTGGCCTGGCGTCGGATGGCGGCCTTTATGTGCCAGAGACCTTGCCAAGCTTCAGCGCCGCCGAAATCGCGGAAATGGCGGGCATGGACTACGCGCAGCTGGCGCAGAAAATTATTACGCCCTTTGTGGAAGATTGTATACCAGCCTCTGATCTGCAGACGATACTGGAAGAGACCTACGCCGAGTTCAGGCATGGCGCCGTCGCCCCCATGGTGCAGATTGCCAGCAATCAATGGGTACTGGAGCTCTTCCATGGCCCCACATTGGCGTTCAAGGACTTTGCCCTGCAATTGCTGGGCAGGCTACTGGATTACGTGTTGGAGCGTAAGCACCAGAAAGTCGTGATTATGGGCGCCACGTCCGGAGATACCGGCTCCGCGGCCATCGAGGGCTGCAAGCGTTGCAATAACATCGACATCTTTATTTTGCACCCCCACGGCCGCGTTTCCGACGTGCAGCGCAAGCAGATGACAACAGTCGTTGGGGACAATATCCACAATCTCGCGGTGCAGGGTAATTTTGATGACTGCCAGGCGATGGTAAAGGCGAGCTTTAAAGACCGCAGTTTCCTGCCCGCCGATCGCAGCCTTGTGGCAGTAAACTCCATTAACTGGGCGCGCATCATGGCGCAGATTGTCTACTATTTTTACGCGGCTGTTGCCCTGGGCGCTCCGGCAAGAAAAACAGCGTTCTCTGTTCCCACCGGTAACTTTGGCGACATCTTCGCCGGTTATCTCGCCAGCAAGATGGGCCTGCCGGTGGAGCGTTTGATCATTGCCACCAACAGCAACGATGTTCTGCACCGCGTGTTGACCACTGGAACCTACGGTCGCCAGACGCTGGAGCATACGCTGTCACCGAGTATGGATATCTCTGTATCCTCAAACTTTGAGCGCTTGCTGTTTGACCTGTATGGCCGAGATGGCGCGGCTATTGCCGACCTGATGGCGCGTTTTGAACACGGCGATATCAGCTTTAGCGAGCAGGCCATGTCGGGTGTGCAGGACTTGTTTTCCAGCCACCGTGTCGATGACGCACAGACCTGCGCCCAGATGGCTGCTACCTGGGATAGCTGTGAATACATGCTTGACCCGCACAGCGCGATTGGTGTGGCTGCTGCGCTCTCTTGCGACGTGCCGGTAACTGTGCCGGTGGTAACATTGGCCACGGCGCATCCGGCAAAATTCCCGGCTGCAGTGAGCGAGGCTGGCCTGGACGATGCCCCGGTCTTGCCGCACCATCTGCGAGACCTCTTTGACCGCCCCGAGCGCTCTGAAGTGCTGCCCAATGAACTGGCTGCAGTACAGGCCTTTATGGCGAAAAACATCAACGCTTAAGCAGCCACCCAATGCAAAAACAGATTCGTCGACGCGAAACCAATCCGCAAGCGGAATGGTCCGGCGCCGACCTGCATCCGCTGCTGGCGCGTGTTTATGCCGGCCGCGGTGTCGCGAACGCAGCGGAACTGGAGTTGGGCCTGGCGCACCTTATACTGCCCAACGAACTCCTCAATGCAGATCGCGCTGCGGTTCTCCTTGCAGATGCACTGGCAGCTGATGAGCATATTCTTGTGGTTGGTGACTACGATGCGGATGGGGCGACCAGTACCGCCCTGGCCCTGGACGCGCTGCGAGCTTTCGGTTGTCGCCACGTATCCTACCTCGTGCCCAACCGTTTCGAGTACGGGTATGGCCTGACGCGGGAAATTGTAGAGCTGGCGATCGCCAATGGCGCCCCGGACGTTATTGTCACCGTCGACAACGGTATATCCAGCATCGATGGCGTGCTCGCCGCGCGCGACGCGGGAATTCGCACCCTGATCACCGATCATCACCTTGCCGGCAATGTACTGCCCGATGCCGATGTCATCGTCAATCCAAACCAGCCTGACTGTGGTTTCCCCAGCAAAAATCTGGCGGGTGTTGGTGTTATTTTTTATATCATGCTGGCATTACGGGCCGAACTGCGCAGTCGAGAATGGTTTGCCACCCGTAAAGAACCTAACCTGGCGCAGTTCACGGACCTGGTGGCGCTGGGTACGGTGGCCGATGTCGTGCCGCTCGATCGCAATAATCGAATTATGGTCGCCGCTGGATTACAACGCATTCGCAAGGGACAGGCGCGACCCGGGATCATGGCCCTGCTTGAAGTGGCCTCGCGCTCGCCGCTTAACGTGGTTGCCTCGGACCTCGGTTTTGCGGTTGGGCCACGCATCAATGCTGCAGGTCGCCTGGACGATATCTCGGTGGGTATTGAGTGTTTGCTGCAGGAAGACCAGGCCAACGCGCGTCAACTTGCCGCAGAGCTGCATCAGAAAAACCAGGATCGCCGGCTCATTGAGGCCGATATGCAACAACAGGCATTGCAGCTGCTCGATGAGCTGGCGGTAGAGGCCGAGGATTCGCCGGTAGCGATGACGCTCTATCGTCCGGACTGGCACCAGGGTGTGATCGGTATCCTGGCCTCGCGGATCAAGGACCGGCTGCATCGACCGACCATTGCCTTTGCCGATGGTGATGCAGGGGAGATAAAGGGCTCAGCGCGTTCCATTGCAGGTATCCATATTCGCGACATTCTCGACGCAGTGGCAACCCGCCATCCTGGAATGATACTCAAGTTTGGCGGGCATGCGATGGCGGCGGGCCTGTCCATTCCGCGGGAGGCCTATGCGGCCTTTCATGAAGCTTTTGTCGCGGAAGTGTCGCTGCATGCCGAGGAGGTGCTGCTACAAGCGGTTGTTGAATCCGATGGCGAACTCGCGCCAGACGAATTCAACCTTGAGTTAGCCGAGGCCCTGCGTTTCGCCGGGCCCTGGGGGCAGCATTTTCCCGAACCCGTCTTCGATGGTGTGTTTGACATCATCAATCAGCGCCTGGTCGGTGAAAAACACCTGAAACTCGTGCTATCGCATCCGGACAGTGCGCAGTTACTGGATGTCATTGCATTTAATGTTGATCCACAGGTATGGCCCAATCCCGGGCTTTCCCGTGTGCACCTGGCCTATCGCCTCGACGTGAACGAGTTTCGCGGCAGGCGCAGCGTACAACTGGTAGCCGAGCACCTTCGGCCACTGGAATGATTCACCCCGCTCGGGGCTTGACCTTCCAGTGGTGGGAAGGTTTACATTGGCCCTATGACACGTTGGAGGTGCCCATGAATATCTCTGAAGCGGCTCGCCGCAGCGGGCTGAGCAGCAAGACCATTCGCTACTACGAAGAAATCGGCTTGATCGACGCGCCGCAGCGCGGCGATAACGGTTATCGCCAGTACGAGGCGAAAGCGATTGAGGATATGCAGTTCCTGGCCCGTGCTCGTGAGGTTGGGTTTAACCTGGACGAGTGTCGACAGTTGCTTCACCTGCAGCAGGACAGCGGGCGCCAGAGCAGGCACGCTCGCTCGCTGGTGCTGGAGAAAAGCGACCAGTTGCAGGCGCGTATCGAATCCCTGCAGGCCATGCAACAAGTGCTGCAGGATATGGCCAGTCGCTGTCACGGGGATGAAGGACCGGAGTGCGCAATCCTTGACGATCTCTCCGGCGGCAAGGTGTCGCGAGCATGAGTGAAACCACAGTGAAAAGCAGTGGCTGCTGCGGCACCTCCCCGGATGACGCCGCGATGGATCACTGTGCTTCTGCGTCGCATGAAGCACACGGCCAACCGTCAGCGCCCTGCAGCGGTGATCAATCGATGGACGACGGTCACCAGGCCACCGACGGCGGCGACAGCTGCTGTGAAACACCGGCCAGGAAAGACTATTTTTTCTGGGTTTGCCTGGTTGTGGTGGGCATTGCGTATCCTATGGGTGCTTTTCTCCCGCACCAGCATGACAGCGCCGTGAGCGTTTTTACCGGCGGCGTGTATGAGCTATTCAATATGATGTGGTGGGGTATTGCCCTGGGTATTATATTTGTGGGCTTGCTCAGCCGCATCCCCCGGGAACTGGTGATGGGGGTGCTAGGGCGTGACGGCGGTGTCCGCGGGTTGTTTCGTGCGACCCTTGCCGGGGTGTTCCTGGATCTTTGCAGCCATGGCATTCTCGCCGTCGGCATGAAGCTCTACGAGCGCGGTGCCAGTATCGGCCAGGTAATGGCATTCCTGCTGGCCAGTCCCTGGAACTCGTTTTCCCTTACGCTGATTCTATTTGGCCTGATTGGTGTGGGCTGGACGCTGATGTTTATATTGCTGTCACTGGTTATCGGTGTGGTGAGCGGCCTGATTTTCGACGGGCTGACGCGCCGTGGGACCCTGCCAGGCAATCCCTGGCAGGATGAACTGGGAGAGGAGAGGCCGCTGGGTGAAATGTGGCGGGAGATGCGACAATCCATGCGTTTTTCCCTCTCTGGCACCGGTGACATTCTGCGCGAGGGTTTCATCGGTTCGCGGGTGGTCATCCGCTGGTCATTATTCGGCCTGATCCTGGCGGGGGTGATTCGCGCGCTGGTACCTGAGGATGCCTTTGCCACCTGGTTTGGCGCTACCTTTGCCGGCCTCTGGTTGACCTTGTTGGCTACGACTATTATCGAGGTCTGCTCGGAGGGTTCTACTCCGATTGCGGCGGACCTGATGAACCGGGCCAATGCACCGGGAAATGCGTTTACCTTCCTGATGGCCGGCGTCGCCACCGATTACACCGAGGTGATGTCTATCCGCGATACCACTCACTCATGGAAAATTGCCCTGTTCCTGCCGCTGATTACGGTACCGCAGGTGATGGTGATTGGCTTTATTCTCAACCAGTTCTGAGTGTTGCTATGAGTTTCGTGCAGCAGCAGGGTAGCCCCGAGCCCGGGATCGCCAAACAGCAGACGTCCGTGTCAGGCTCGGCGCTCGGCCAGCATCCATGGCCTCCGACGTCCCGGGTTCGGGGCTACCCTGCTGCTGCACCTGCCATCTGTCAATGGCTCCAGTGGTTGCCCGTGCCGTACACCGGCCCTGCTGACCAGACAGGTGTAAGAGTGGGTTTCGAAGGCTGTCTGAAATACTAAAAAGGCGCGGCGCATTCCCCACTCAACCACTCGCCGGTAACGGGGTGCTCGAACGCCAGGTAGGTCGCATGCAGTAGCAGGCGATCTGCCATTGCCAGTGCCGTGGGGTGAGCGTACATATCGCAGCCAAGAATAGGGTGGCCCAGTTCGCGCATGTGAATGCGCAGTTGGTGAGAGCGGCCAGTGACCGGCTTCAATAGTACCCGGGTGCGATCCGCCAGCCGTTCCAGTACTTCGAATCGCGTCAAGGCATGCTTGCCCCGCTCGTGGTCGATCATTTGCAGGGGCCGGTTCTCCCAGTCACAGCGAATGGGTAATTCCACTTCTCCGGTATCCTGCTCCAGCAATCCGAAGACAATAGCGTGGTACTGTTTCTCGACCTTGCGCTCCTGGAACTGCCTGCTGATATGCGCATGCACCGGTTTGTTGAGGGGGATCACCATGATGCCGGAGGTATCCAGGTCCAGCCGGTGCACCATGGTGGCTGTAGGGTAGTCTTGCTGCAGGCGGGTGATCAGGCAGTCCTTGTTCAGCGGGTGTCGCCCCGGTATGGATAGCAGCAGGTCGGGCTTGCGCACCAGCAAGAGATCATCATCCTGGTAGAGTATGCGAATCTCTTCCTGGCTGTGGGGCACGATATAGGGTGGCAGTTCGTTCATGGCGGCTAGTGTAAGGTCCGTTGCGCAGATAACAAGCGTATAATCCGCGGCCATGTCCTCACTTCGTGAACAACTCGACGCCCGCCTGGCGGCCATTATACCCGGTGCGACATTGGCGGTTACGCCCCTGCCCGGTGTGCCTCAATTACAATTGTTGCTGTTGCATGGCGAATACCCCCAGGGCGCGCTCAGTCCGCAGGCGATGCAGCGGGTCATGGACAATCCGCTTTACTGGGTCTTTTGCTGGGCCTCCGGTCAGGTACTGGCGCGATATCTGCTGGATAACCCCGACCGGGTCCGCGGCAAACGGGTGCTGGACTTTGGCTGCGGTTCAGGGGTAGTGGCAGTGGCGGCAGCCATGGCGGGGGCGAAGGAAGTCATCGCGTGTGATATTGACCCGCTCGCGTTGACGGCGACCCGTGTCAATGCGCGTCTCAACGGTGTGACGCTGGAATATGCCAGCGATTATTGGGATGTGGATGGCGAGGTCGACGTAATTATCGTTGCCGACGTGCTTTACGACAGGGAAAACTTTCCCTGGCTGGCGCGCTTTGTAGAGCGCGCACCGCAGGTGCTGATTGCGGACTCCAGGGTAAAGCAGTTTGATCATCCCCCTTATCGGCAGATTGGTCGTCGGCAAAGCTGTACGCTGCCGGACCTGGACGAGTCGGCGGAGTTTCGCGATGTCAGAATTTATGCGGCAGGCAGCGCCTCATAATCCTCACGCCTTGTTCAGCGAAGCCTGCCGGCAATGGTGAGCGCGCGAAATATTAGTTACACTGGGCGACAACGTTAACAGCCCGGTTGTCACCAATAATGAATCCCAATTACCTGGACTTCGAACAACCCATCGCCGAACTTGAGGTGAAGATCGAGGAACTGCAGCTGGTAGGCTCAGACAACGAGCTCAATATCGGCGAAGAAATTGAAACCCTCAAGCAGAAGAGCACCAAGCTCACGGAAAAGATCTATTCCAACCTCAGTGCCTGGGATATTGTCAAAGTGGCGCGTCATCCGCTGCGTCCCTACACCATGGACTATATCCCGCGCATTTTCAGTGAATTTGACGAACTGCACGGGGACCGCCATTTCGGCGATGACAATGCCATAGTCGGTGGTGTTGCGCGGCTGGACGGCCAGCCAGTGATGGTGATTGGCCAGGAAAAAGGCAGGGCGGTTAAAGACAAGGTTATGCGTAATTTTGGCATGCCCAAGCCCGAGGGCTACCGCAAGGCCCTGCGGTTGATGGAGTTGGCAGAGCGATACAAGCTCCCGGTGGTGACGTTGATTGATACACCCGGGGCATACCCGGGCATTGATTCGGAAGAGCGCGGTATCAGTGAGTCCATAGCCCAGAACCTGGCGGTGATGTCGCGACTGGCGACGCCTATCGTTTGTGTTGTCATCGGTGAGGGGAGTTCGGGCGGTGCACTGGGCATTGGCGTCGGCGATCATCTGGCCATGCTGCAATACTCCACCTATTTCGTGATCTCTCCGGAGGGCTGCGCCAACATCATTTGGAAAGATTCCGCCAGGGCGCCGGATGCCGCTGAGGCGATGGGTGTAACGTCATCCGTCCTGCAGGATCTGGGCATTGTAGACGCTACCATTGAGGAACCCCTGGGGGGCGCCCATCGTAACGTCGACCTGATGTCCGAGCGTATTCAGGCGCATATTATTGGGGAGCTGGAGGCGTTGCGACAGCTTCCCCTTGAAGATTTGCTCGCCAAACGCTATCAGCGCCTCATGTCCTACGGTAACTGAGTCACGGCGCCCTCGGGCCATGTCCAAGGCGATTAGTTGGAAAACACTGTCCCCGTCACTGGCGTCATTGAATGACGCGCCTCGCTGGTATATCGCCTTTAGCGGGGGCGTAGACTCCACGGCATTGCTGCACCTGGTAAACAGCTGGCGCAAAGCCAATGCTGCTGCACCACCGTTGACAGCCGTGCACGTCAATCACAACCTGCAAGGGCAAAGCGATGAGTGGGAGAATCACTGCGCCTGGATCTGCCGTTTTCTCGATGTCCCTTTTGTTGCATTGCAGGCTGCAGTGGAACCCGACGGCAGCGGGCTCGAAGCTGCTGCCCGCACCGCCCGTTATGACGCTTTCACCACCTTGTTGGAGAAGGATGAGGTGCTGTTTTTGGGGCACCACCAGGACGACCAGGTAGAGACTTTCTTCCTGCGACTGCTGCGCGGCGCCGGGATTGATGGCCTGGGCGCAATGCCGCGGCAGCGGGCGTTGGGCAAGGGATTGTTGTTCCGCCCCCTGCTGGACCTGTCTCGAACCCAATTGGCAGCCTATGTTGAGCGACAGGGCCTGCGCAGTATCGAAGATCCCTCCAATCTCGATAGCAACCTGGACCGGAATTACCTGCGTCATGACGTGCTGCCGTTGCTTGAGCGGCGCTGGCCCGCCTATCGCAACACAGTCACTCGGGCCATTATGCACCTCTCCAGCGCCTCTGAGGCACTGGAGAGGGTAGTCGAGCTTCCCGAGACCTGTTTCAGCGCCCTGGGGGACCCGGGCTTGCCGCTTGGCTTTCTCGAGGAAGTGGATGACGACGGGGCGGCGCAGGTGATCAGGAGCTGGCTTCGCCTGGGGGCAATGCAGGCTCCCGACCAGTCAGCCCTGGAGGAGTTTTTACGCCAGCTGCGCAAGGCTTCGCGCAGCGCCAGGCCAAGGCTGGATACAGGTGCTTATTGCCTGCAACGCTACCGCGACGCGGTCTACCTGCTTCCCCGCCCTATGGGGTCTGCGCAGGAGGCCGCTTCCCTGTCGCCCGGCGAGGCCCTCGAAATCGATGGAGTAGGCCGATTGGCGCTGCAGCGCTGCGAGCCGCCAGGTATATGGCTCGCTGCCGACGAGGAGTTGGAGCTGCGTTGGCGAGGTGGTGGTGAGCGCGCCCGGCCGGCTGGAAAAAGGCGCAGCGCAGACCTGAAAAAGTGGCTGCAGGAAGCCGCGGTACCCCCCTGGTGGCGTGAGCGTGTGCCGCTGCTCTACCTGGAGAACCAGCTCCTGGCCGTGGGTGGGTTATGGCCTTGCCAGAGCAGCCGCTGGGGTGAAGCGGGAGAAGAGGCTGAGGCCCCATGGGAGTTAGTCTGGGAGCCCGCTGTCGCAGGCGGATTCGATTGAGCTGGCAGCGTCTTTCTGATAACCTGATTTCCCATCTTTTTGCAGCAATTCCATCGCCGTATATGGCGAGCGAGTGGGGCGCTGTGTTTCCAGCAATACGGCTTAATTAAAGGCTTTTCATGACGCGTTACGTCTTCGTCACCGGTGGTGTGGTTTCCTCATTGGGTAAGGGCATCGCCGCGGCGTCCCTTGCTGCTGTGCTCGAGGCCAGGGGCCTCAAAGTGACTCTCCTCAAACTTGACCCCTATATCAATGTGGATCCGGGCACCATGAGCCCGTTCCAGCATGGTGAAGTATTTGTGACCGAAGATGGGGCCGAGACAGACCTGGACCTGGGTCACTACGAGCGCTTTACCCATACCACCATGAAGCGCAGCAACAACTTCACCACCGGGCGCGTCTACAATACGGTGCTGCGTAAGGAACGCCGCGGGGACTATCTTGGCGGTACGGTTCAGGTCATTCCGCATATTACCGATGAAATAAAGCGCCGTGTGATTCTGGGTGCGGGCGATGCCGACGTGGCAGTGATCGAGATAGGCGGCACGGTGGGTGATATTGAGGGACTGCCGTTCCTGGAGGCCGCCCGCCAGTTAAAGGTCGAAATGGGTCCCGGTCGGGCTTTGCTAATGCACCTGACCCTGGTGCCGTTCATCGCTACCGCGGGAGAGATCAAGACCAAACCGACCCAGCACTCGGTGAAGGAACTGCGGGCTCTGGGCCTGCAACCTGACATTTTGCTCTGCCGCTGTACGGTGGATATTGAAGAGAGTGCGCGCCAGAAAATCTCCCTGTTTACCAATGTCGAAGAGCGAGCGGTAATTCCACTGATCGATGCCGATTCGATCTATCGCATTCCCGGTATGCTGCGCGGCTTCGGTCTCGACGACTTCGTCGTGGAGCGCTTTGGCCTCGACTGCCCACCTGCGGATCTGTCGGAGTGGGATGAGGTGGTGGAGCGGGAGTTCTCTGAAACTTCTGGTGAAGTGCGGGTGGCGATGGTCGGCAAATATATGGACCTGCTCGATGCCTATAAGTCGCTGAACGAGGCCCTGGCCCACGCTGGCCTGCAAACCCTGACCACTGTCCGTATCGACCACATCGACGCCGAGGACATTGAACGGGACGGAACCGGTGTACTGGAGTCAGCCGACGCGATACTGGTGCCCGGCGGTTTCGGCGACAGGGGCATCGAAGGCAAGATTACGGCAGTGCAGTATGCCCGCGAAAACAACATCCCTTTCCTTGGAATCTGCCTGGGAATGCATGTAGCCCTTGTTGAGTACGCGCGACATGTGTGTGGCCTTGCCGGCGCGCATTCAACCGAGATGGACAGCCACACGCCACACCCCATTGTGGGCCTGATCACCGAGTGGGCAAATGCCGATGGCAGCACTGAGCAGCGTGATGAGTCCTCGGACAAGGGGGGGACCATGCGCCTGGGCGCGCAACCCTGTCACCTTGACAAGGACAGCATGGTGCGCAGGATTTATGGCCATGACACCATTGAAGAACGGCATCGTCACCGCTACGAGGTGAACAATAATTACCTTGATCAACTCTGCGGCGCGGGCATGAAAGTGGCCGGCTGGTCCGCAGATCGGTCCCTGGTAGAAATGGTGGAGCTCCCGGATCACCCCTGGTTTATCGCCTGCCAGTTTCACCCCGAGTTCACATCCCGGCCACGGGGTGGTCACCCGCTGTTTACCAGCTATATTGAAGCAGCGATAAAACACCGTGGGGGCAAGGTCGCCTGAGTGCTTGCCCCTGCAAACATGAGGACAAGCCGTGACTGACCAGACCGTCACCCTGGGGGATATTCGCTTCGACAACAGTGCACCCTTTGTTTTGCTGGGGGGCGTCAATGTGTTGGAGAGTCGTGACTTCGCACTGTCCGTTGCTGAACATTACGTGTCGGTGTGCGCCGAGTTGGGTATTCCCTACGTTTTTAAAGCGTCCTACGACAAGGCTAACCGTTCTTCCATTCATTCCTTCCGTGGTCCGGGGTTGGAGGAAGGCCTGTCCATACTCGCCGAGGTCAAGTCCACCTTCGGCGTGCCGGTGATAACCGATGTGCATAGTCCGGAGGAGGCGGCGCCTGCTGCCGAGGTGGCGGATATTATCCAGTTGCCGGCATTCCTTGCCCGACAGACTGACCTGGTGGCCGCCATGGCCGCGACGGGTGCAGCCATCAATATCAAGAAACCCCAGTTCCTGAGCCCGTCACAAATGGCCAATGTGGTCGATAAGTTTGCCGAGTGCGGTAACTCCCGCGTCATGCTCTGTGAGCGTGGCAGCAATTTTGGTTACGATAACCTGGTGGTTGATATGCTGGGTTTTGGTGTCATGAAACAGGTCTGTAACGATGTGCCGTTGATCTTTGATGTCACCCATGCCCTGCAGTGCAGGGACCCCGGTGGTGCGGCCTCCGGTGGCCGTCGTGCACAGGTCGCGGAGCTGGCCCGTTCAGGCATGGCGGTAGGCCTGTCCGGTCTCTTTCTGGAGGCTCACCCGGAGCCTGAAAAAGCACTTTGCGACGGCCCCAGTGCTTTGCCACTGGCAATGCTGGAGCCATTCCTTGCACAGGTTAAAGCGGTGGACGACCTGGTGAAGTCCCTGCCTCCCCTACAAATCGATTAGAAAATACGGAGCGACCCCTATGAGTAATATCGCCAATATCCAGGCCTTTGAGGTAATGGATTCCCGAGGCAATCCCACTGTTATGGCCGAGGTGACGCTGGAGTCCGGTCATGTTGGCAGCGCCTGTGCGCCCTCGGGAGCCTCCACCGGTTCTCGCGAGGCCCTGGAGTTGCGTGACGGCGATGCATCACGTTACCTGGGCAAAGGTGTGCTCAATGCGGTGGGCAACGTCAATGGACCGATCCGGGACCTACTACTGGGCAGCGATGCCAGTGCCCAGCGCGACCTTGACCAGGCGATGATCGATGCCGATGGCACCGAGAACAAGGCCAATTTTGGCGCCAACGCCATACTCGCGGTCTCCCTGGCCGCGGCCAAGGCTGCCGCAATGGCCAGGGGTGTTCCCCTCTACCAGCATATTGCTGACGTCAACGGCACCAGCGAGTTCAGCATGCCGGTGCCGATGATGAACATTCTCAATGGGGGAGAGCACGCCGACAATAACGTGGATATCCAGGAGTTCATGGTGCAACCTGTCGCCGCGCCCAGCTTTGCCGAGGGGCTGCGCGCGGGTGCTGAAATTTTTCATCAGTTGAAGAAGGTGCTGGCTTCTCGCGGCCTCAATACCGCGGTGGGCGACGAGGGGGGATTCGCGCCTAATCTTCCCTCTAACGAAGCTGCCCTGGAGGCAATAGCCGATGCGGTCGACAAAGCGGGGTATAAGCTTGGCACGGATATCACCCTGGCCCTGGACTGCGCCGCATCCGAGTTTTATCGGGACGGTGTTTACGACCTCGCCGGGGAAGGCAAGCAGTTTTCCTCGGAGGCTTTCACCGACTATCTCGCAGACCTCGCGGGTAGCCACCCCATTATCTCAATCGAGGACGGACTGGACGAATCAGACTGGGACGGTTGGAAACTGCTCACTGACAAGATCGGCAATCGAGTCCAGCTGGTAGGGGATGACCTCTTTGTGACCAATACCAAAATTCTGCGCGAGGGAATCGACAGGAATGTCGCCAACTCGATCCTGATCAAGTTCAACCAGATCGGCAGCCTGTCGGAAACCCTGGATGCCATCGCCATGGCCAAGGCCGCTGGCTACACCGCCGTGATTTCCCATCGTTCGGGTGAAACGGAAGACACAACCATTGCTGACCTCGCGGTCGCCACGGCCGCCGGCCAGATCAAAACCGGGTCACTGTGTCGCTCAGACCGCGTGGCCAAGTACAACCGCCTGCTGCGCATTGAAGCGGAGCTGGCTGGCCGCGCCCCCTACCGCGGCATCGCGGAATTCAAGCGCTAAGCGACGCTCACTTGCGCTGGCTGCTGGGGGTACTGTTGATTCTACTGGTGCTGCTGCAGTATCGCCTGTGGATTGCCGAGGGCAGTATCGCTGAGCAGCATCGCTTGCAACAGCAGGTGGAAGAATTCAACCGCGTCAATGCGCAACTGCGCGCCCGTAATGCCGTGCTTGAGCGCGAGGTACTGGAGTTGCAGAGTGGTAATGCGGGCGTCGAGCAAAGGGCCAGGGAGCAGCTCAACCTGATCCGGGAAGGTGAGACGTTTTATCAGGTAGAAAATGACCAGACAGCTGCGGGTGCGGGCCGGGACGGGGAAGCTCAACGATGACGGCGCAATTGCACGGTGTGATACCGGCTGCTGGCATTGGCACGCGCATGGGCGGCTCTGTGCCGAAACAATATCTCAGCCTTGGCGGGGCAACACTGCTGGAACACAGCCTGAACGCGCTACTGGCAGTACCTGCCGTGAAGTCGGTTACTGTGGCGCTGGATCCTGCGGATACCATTGCCGGTGGTATTGACCTCTTGCGTGATGCAAGAGTGAACACCGTACCCGGTGGTGCGGCGCGCGCGGACTCTGTGCTGGCGGCCTTGCGGGCAGTACCCGCTGGGGCTGACGACTGGGTCCTGGTGCACGACGCCGCAAGGCCTTGCCTGCAACAGGCCGATGTGCGGCGACTGGTGGAGTGCGTCATGTCGCGCGGTGAGGGCGGTATTCTGGCTGAGCCAGTACTGGATACTGTAAAGCTGGCAGATGCGTCGGGGCGTGTGGAGAAGACGCTTGACCGCAGCCGCCTGTGGCGTGCCCAAACGCCGCAGATGTTCCGCCTCGGGGAACTGACAGGTGCGCTGGAGGCAGCTTTAGCTGAAGGGCTGCCGGTTACCGATGAGGCCTCCGCGATGGAGTTTATGGGCTATGCAGTAAACCTGGTGGCCGGTTCCCCTGCCAACCTGAAAGTTACCCTGCCGGGCGATCTCGACCTTGCCGCCTGGTACTTGTCACGATCCGGAGAGCGACAGTGAACCTGCGTATCGGCCATGGTTACGATGTGCACCGCTTTGGTGAAGGCAATTCGATCATATTGGGTGGCGTGCTTATTACCCACCACCAGGGCCTGCTGGCCCATTCCGATGGAGATGTATTGGTACACGCGATATGCGATGCACTGCTCGGAGCCATCGCTGCTGGTGATATCGGCGGGCATTTTCCGGACACTGACGCCAGCAACGCCAACATCGATAGCCGCGTAT
Organism: uncultured Gammaproteobacteria bacterium; assembly: GCA_963845135.1. GTDB lineage: Bacteria > Pseudomonadota > Gammaproteobacteria > Pseudomonadales > Halieaceae > Halioglobus. The sequence continues at coordinate 227,723 of CAWJQW010000004.1, forward strand.
TGTTGCGCAGGGTGATGGCCCACGTTGCTGAACAGGGCTATGCACTGGGTAACCTTGATGCGACGCTGGTGGCGCAGGCGCCCAGGATGGCGCCGCATATCGCGGCTATGCGAGCCAATCTCGCCAGCGACCTGTCGGCGCAGTCAAGCCAGGTCAGCGTCAAGGCGACCACCACGGAAAAACTGGGCTTTGCCGGTCGACAGGAGGGCATTGCCGCCCACGCGGTCGTGCTGCTGCAAGCTATCGAAACTTGAGCGCCGACTGGCCCTCGATCGCAGGGGTACCGCAAGCCACTGCCGTGTTGCGCAGTCAGCCTGAAGACTTTCGGGTTGACGAGGAACTGGGTTTTGCGCCGGAAGGAGAGGGTGAACATGTTTTTCTGCGCTTGCAGAAGCGCTGCCTGAATACGGCTGACCTCGCCCAGCGCCTGTCCAGCCTGAGTGGCATACATCCGCGCGATATCGCTTTTTCCGGCATGAAAGACCGCAACGCGGTGACGCGGCAATGGTTCAGTGTGCGCATGGCGGGTAAGGAAGAACCGGACTGGCAGCAACTCGAGGCGTCGGGTGATGTGCAGGTAATGGCTGTAGAAAGGCACCGGCGAAAACTGAAACGTGGCGTCCACCGCAGTAACCGCTTCACGCTGGTGCTGCGTGAGCTCAAGGGTGATCGTGTTGAACTGGAGCAACGATTGCGGCGACTGGCCGAGCAGGGAGCTCCCAACTATTTCGGACCGCAGCGTTTCGGTCGTGATGGCAGGAACCTGGAACAGGCGAAGCGTTGGATGTTGGGCAGTGGCAGTCGTATGTCGCGCCAAAAGCGCGGCTTGCTGTTGTCCGTGCTGAGAGCGCAATTGTTTAATTCGCTGCTGGCGGACAGGGTGGTCAAGGGCGACTGGCACCGGGTGCTGGCCGGCGATACCTGTGTTTTGCATGGCACCCGCAGTCAGTTTTTATGTGAACGGCCCGATGGGGACATTCAGGAACGCTGCCGCAGCGGCGACCTGCACCCGGCACTGCCGCTCTGGGGCCGTGGGCTGGAAGAAAGAAACGACGCGATAAGCCTTCGCTGGCGCGCTGTGCTGGCTGCCCAGGCGGAGATATGTGCGTTCCTTGCGCAGCAGGGGCTGGATTGTGGCTGGCGTCCGGCGCGGCTTATCCCTGATGACTTTTGCTGGGACTTTTGTGATGATGGCAGCCTGCAGCTTGAGTTTCGCCTGGGCGCCGGATGTTATGCCACGGCGCTGCTGGCGGAGCTCGTTCGCTATACGGAGTTGCAGGCATAATTATAGAAAATAAACGGGATGTGTTTGGAGTGGTAACGGCAGTGAGCAGGGCAAACCTAAATGGCATCGGGATGACGTCGCAACGCACCCGCGAACGTTTGATTCAGCGTTTGGTCGACCAGGGAATAGAGAACCAGCAGGTGCTGGACACCATTCGGATGACCCCCCGTCATTTGTTTCTTGACGAGGCAATGGCGCATCGCGCTTACGAGGACGATGCGCTTGCCCATTGGTTTTCAGCAAACCCTGTCGCAGCCCTACATCGTCGCGAGGATGACGGAGTTGCTTCTGGACGGCGGCGTGCCCGATAAGGTGCTGGAGATCGGCACCGGTTCCGGCTACCAGACAGCGATTCTCGCCCAACTGGTGCCGGAGGTGTTTAGTGTGGAACGGATCAAGCCGCTGCAACAGAAAGCGCGGCAACGTATGCGCCAGCTGAAGTTGCGCAATGTCCAGATGAGTCACGCTGACGGCGGCCTTGGCTGGGCTGAGCGCGGGCCCTTTGATGGCATTCTGGCTGCCGCCGCGCCGGAGCGTATTCCCGAAGAACTGTTGCAGCAACTGGCGCCGGGCGGACGGCTGGTGATTCCAGTGGGCGGAGATAGCCAATACCTGCACGTAGTGGATCGTACCCACGAGGGGTTTGAGACGACTCGTGATAGAAGCGGTGCGCTTTGTGCCATTGCGCCCCGGCACGGTGCGCTAGTTCGATGACCGCTATTGGTGTATTCCTGCGAGGCATGTTGATGGGCGCCGCAGACATCGTGCCGGGGGTATCAGGTGGTACCGTGGCGTTTATCACCGGTATCTACGATACGCTGCTGAATAGTATTCGCTCCGTGGACCTGCACTGTTTCAGGTTGCTGCTCAAGGCCGATATCCGGGGTGCCTGGGCGCATGTGAATGGCGCCTTCCTTTTGGCGCTGCTGGCCGGCATCGCCACCAGTATTTTTTCCCTTGCCCGTGCTATTTCCTGGGCACTGGAAAATCACCCCGTGCCGCTGTGGGCGTTCTTTTTTGGACTGATTTTCGCCTCCGCACTGGTGCTACTGCGACAGGTCCAGGCCTGGAATAGTCCCCGGGTCCTGTCGTTGATCGTCGGTATCGCAATTGCCACAGCCATCGCGCTCGCACCGGCGGCCAACCTGGATATTGGCATGCCAGGCGTATTTTTCTCCGGTTTCCTGGCCATCTGCGCGATGATACTGCCCGGTATTTCCGGTAGCTTCATTCTTGTTCTACTGGGTATGTATGGCACCGTTCTTTCGGCATTGAAGTCACTGGATGTCGACTTTATCCTGGTCTTTGCCGTCGGCGCGGCGGCCGGGCTGATGTGCTTTTCCCGCCTCCTGCACTACCTGCTGCGGCGCTTTCATGAGGGCACCATGGCCTTGCTTACCGGGTTCTTGTTCGGCTCGCTACTCGTTGTCTGGCCGTGGAAGCGCGTGCTGGCGTGGGTGGAAGGTAGCCACGGGCAGCTCAAGCCGGCCCAGCAAGTGCCCGTGTCTCCGCTGGACTTTACCGTCGCCACCGGACAGGACGCGCAAGTGGCCTTATGCCTGGTGTTGATGGTCACGGGTTTTGTGCTGGTTTGGCTTATTGATGCTCGTTGGGGCAGGGCAGAACGAGCCCAGCGACCAGCCTGATTATGGCGCCACGGCCCGTCGGTGATTTCGGGGTCCGGAGAGCTGTGGCCATGCTAAAGCCCGCCACCTGGGTGCTTGTTTCGTTATTGCTGGTCGCATGCGCGGGTAGTCCACCGGCCCCGGTTGAAGATCGCCAGTATGGCGCGGGCAATCCCAGTGAAGGTTACCGCGTGCAGGAGGGCGATACGCTGTATTCAATAGCGTTCCGCTACGGTCTTGACTACCGCCGCCTGGGTGCGGCGAACGGTATCGCAGCACCTTACACGATCTATCCTGGGCAGCGGTTGCGATTGAGCGAGGCAGATTTACCAAGGTCTGCCAGCAACAGTGCCACTCGTAACACCAGTGCTTCCCCGCGACCTGCTCCCGAGACTTCTGCGAAAACCCCATCTGTAGCGGTCATCAAGCCGTCATCAAAAGTTGCTACAACAACACCTGCGAGGAAGACCCCGGTCGCGGCACCCACCAACAGGGCGGCAGCCAATGCGCCGGTGAAGGCGTGGCGATGGCCCAGCAACGGGGCTGTGGTGCGGCGTTATTCAGCCACAGTGCACAAGGGAATCGATATCGGCGGCAAGCGTGGGGACCCCGTGGAGGCCGTGGCGGGAGGTCAGGTTGTGTATGCCGGTACAGGTATCGTCGGCCTGGGTGAACTGATTATCGTCAAGCACAATGAAGTGTACCTGAGCGCCTATGGACACAATGAGAGGCTGCTTGTTGCTGAGGGTGACGTGGTCCGGGCGGGTGAGCGCATTGCCGAGAAGGGCAGCAGTGGCACGGACTCGGTCAGGCTGCATTTCGAGATCCGCAAGGAGGGCAAGCCCATCGATCCCCTGCGGCTGTTACCCCGGCGCTAGGGTGCCTGTCTTGTCACGCAGCCACTCGCAGGGCCTCTCCGGGGCCGGAAACGCTGCATTGCAATTTTTTGCATAGCTGCTTGTAATTGGCCTTGCGCTTGGGTTAGTCTGTTTGGCCGTTTAGGAAATACTCTCAGCAGCGACAAAACATCGATGAGGTATCGCCATGGAACTGGATCGTGCGCAAGGCCCGAAAAGGAATGAAAAATCGGGTCGGGCAACAGGGGCGGCTATGACAACAAAAGCAGCAAGCCCCGGGGACAGCGGTAGGGACACCCCGGGAATAAAACCAACAGGTAGCAGCGAGTCTCTGGACGATTCCGGAGACACCAGGCGCTTCAATGAAGCCAAGGCGCGTACGGCTCGCAAGGTCGAGAAGTCACTCGACGTTACCCAGCTCTATCTCAATGAGATCGGCTATTCCCCGTTGCTCAGTGCGGATGAAGAAAAGCACTACGCGCGCCTTGCCCGCTCTGGCGATGATGCTGGCCGCAAACGCATGATAGAGAGCAACTTGCGCCTGGTAGTGAAAATTTCCCGGCGCTATATCAATCGCGGACTCACCCTGCTGGATCTTATTGAAGAGGGCAACCTTGGCCTGATTCGCGCCGTAGAGAAATTCGACCCTGAGCGTGGCTTTCGTTTCTCCACCTATGCAACGTGGTGGATCAGGCAAACCATAGAGCGGGCCATAATGAACCAGACCCGCACCATACGACTGCCCATCCACGTGGTGAAAGAGCTAAATGTGTACTTACGGGCTGCCCGGGAACTGACCCAAAAGCTGGACCATGAACCGACGGCGGAAGAAATCGCTGAGATGCTGGATAAACCGGCGGCCGATGTTAAGCGGTTGCTTCGTCTCAACGAGCGTGTGACCTCGGTGGATACCCCGGTGGGCCCTGAATCAGACAGATCGGTGGTGGACACCATCGCCGATACCCATGAGAGTGACCCCTCCCAACTGCTGCAGGATTCGGACATACGCGAGAGCATTTCCTCCTGGTTGGACGAACTCAGTGACAAACAGCGTGAGGTGGTCTCCCGCCGCTTTGGTCTGCGAGGCTACGAAAGCAGCACGCTTGAAGAAGTCGGACGCGAAATCGGGTTGACCAGAGAGCGGGTTCGCCAAATCCAGGTTGAGGCCCTCAAGCGACTTCGCGGCATCATGGAAACACAGGGCCTGAGCGGCGAGTCGTTGTTCAGCTAGGCCGGGTGTTCCCGCGCTGGGCCCATGGCCCCGACCCTTGAGTCTGCAGTGCAACCCATCCTGCCCGATGCACCGGGCTGGCTATTACAGGTTCCAATCCCCCGGGCGTTTTGCCCGAAGCTCTCGTTAATAACGGCAGTCCCCCATACTTCGCTCTCCTCGACGTGACTGTGCAACGCCGTTTAATCAAACTGGCTCCAGGGCTCACAGCCCGTTATGCTGAGGCGCTTTGAAAGCGGTGGATTACACGACATGCATATAGGAACAAATGAATGAGTAACGCGCAAAGGCCGCTCGAAGGGATACGGGTGATTGAAATGGGGCAACTGTTGGCAGGCCCGTTTACGGGCACAATGCTCGCCTACTTCGGCGCTGAGGTGATCAAGGTGGAGCCTCCTGGAGGCGACCCTATCCGAGGCTGGCGCCTGGTGAAAGATGGCACCTCGCTGTGGTACCGCAGCCTGGGCAGGAACAAGAAGAGCGTGACGCTGGACCTTAAATCCGAACGCGGACAACAGCTGGCCAAAGAACTCATCAAGAACGCCGATGTGGTTGTGGAGAATTTCCGCCCCGGGACTGATGGAGAAATGGGGTATGGGCCCCGATGACCTGAAGCCCGAAAACCCGGGACTGATCTATGCCCGTATTTCCGGCTATGGCCAGGACGGCCCTTACGCGGATAAACCCGGCTATGCCTCTGTCACCGAAGGATTCGGTGGTTTCCGTTACATCAATGGCGAAGCGGGTAAGCCGCCCATTCGAACCAACATCAGCATGGGTGATACCTTGTCCGCCATCCACGCTGCCCTGGGTATTTGCCTGGCGATTATCCAGCGCGCCAGGCCAGGCGGCGAAGGGCAGGTGATTGATGTCGCCCTGTACGAGTCCATCTTTAACCTGATGGAGGGTATCGTGCCGGAGTATGACGGCGGCGGTGTGATTCGCGAACCTTCTGGCACCACGATAACGGGCATCGTCCCCACCAATACATACCTCTGTGACGATGGTAAATACGTCGTGATCGGGGGCAATGGGGACTCAATATTCAAACGGCTGATGACGGTCGCCGGGCGTTCCGACATGGCAGAAAACCCTGGCATGGCCGATAACGCGGGGAGGGTCGTCGCACGAGGAAGAAATAGATCGTGCCCTGACGGACTGGTGTGCTGCCCACGCTTCGACTTACATCATAGCTGTGCTGGAGGACGCGCGCGTACCGGTGGGCCCGATCTATAACGTGGAGGACATGGTCAACGATGAACATTATAACGCGCGGGGTATGTTCGAAACCGTAGAAGTGAACGGCGAGCCTCTGAAGATTCCTGCTATCCTGCCGAAGCTGGCGGGAACGCCAGGGCGCACCGTCTGGCCTGGCGGTGAGGTCGGCAGCCATAATGAAGAAGTGCTGCAGGGTATTTTGCAGTTGGACGATGCGGCGCTGGCGCAGTTGCGACAGGACGGGATTATAGCCGGTTAGCAGGCTGCACAGAGCGGGCTGTTAGCCCTGGCTATTTCCATCCCTTTAGGGAGTAGTTTGCTTTTTTGTCCGGTAAGTTGGCCGTGGTATTTCCAGTCATCGCGGTTTATTCTGCGTTCGCACGTAAACGGCTGCAGATTAGAGAGGTAAGTATATGTTTCGATTTATAGTGGTTCTCCTGGGGGCGATGACACTTTACAGTGTCGGGGCATCGGCGCAGCAGGATTTGCGCCTGATGGCCAACACGTCACCCCCTTATGCGGATGCGAAATTACCCGAACGCGGGCTGGCTTTGGAACTGGTAGAGCATATCTTTGCCGGCACAGACATTGCGCCTCAAATCACTATCGAGGGCTGGTCCCGCGCGCTTGAGGGCGCTCGTATTGGTGTTTACGATGGGCTGGCCAGTGCCTGGTATTCCAGCGAAAGGGCCCAGGACCTGCTCTACAGCGAACCCTACCTGAGCAGTCGCCTGATCATTCTGCAGTCCCGGAACAATGTTGGGCGTTACACAGACCTGAGTGACCTTTCGGGGGCCCGACTCGGTGTTCGGGCGGACTATGCTTACGGTGTTGACCTGGCTGGTGTACCCGGACTCAAATTGGTAGAAGAGAATCACCTTATCCAGAACCTGCTGCACTTGCTTAACGGCCGTGTCGACTTTGTTATTGGCGACCAGCGCACCATCAATCAGCAGTTGCACGAATTCCTCAATGACAAAGTAACGCAGTTCACAGTCAGCGCGATTGAACTACCTCCGGTAGCGCGCCATGTTGCCGTGAGCCGCAGCCTCAAGGGCCACGAAGAAATCATTGCCGCATTCAACGCAGCGCTGCTCAACGCTGAAAAGGATGGCAGTCACCGGGCAATAGTCGAGAAGTGGGATCAGCGCTACCGCGGTGCAGCGCAATAATGTGGCGTTCCACTTCGAGTGTCCTGCAAAAATAAAAAAAGGGCGCGTGCGCGCCCTGAGGGGAGGGGACCGGGAATAGCGTTTAAACGACCTCTGCATCGTCGGGCACTGTATGGCCGTGGAGTAGCGAGGTCCAGACACTGGGTTGAACGTTACGGACGGCAAGGCTCAGGTTTCCAGGAGCTTGCCAGCGCCACAGTGACTCTTATTAAATGATACGCCGGGTAATTCCGAGCGGTTCACCCCTTGTATTGAAAAATTATGGCGACTCGCAGCAGATCAGCCAGTCGCCGGTAGCAGGAGTTAACGAGATGAACCTTGAACGCGAAAGTCTGGGCCTGGGTGTGCGCCCGGCTCTGCTGGTTGTCGACATGATTGAAGGCTTCACCAACCCTGAATGCCCGCTGGGTTGCGATTGTCCGGAAGTAGTGGCCGCAAACGCCTCGCTGCTAGCCGCTTTTCGTTCCCGCGAGCTGCCGGTCTTTTTTACCACCGTTGTTTACCACTCTGAGGAGCAGGCCAGGGTGTTTCGACAGCGCGTTCCGGCACTCAATGTGCTCACGCCCGATTCAAACTGGGTTCGCGTGGACGATCGACTTGCGATGCAAGCGGGAGAGACCCTGGTTGAGAAGCAATGGGCCAGCGCCTTTCGCGGTACCGACATCGATAGCCAGCTGCGCGCCAGGGGAGTGGACTCATTGGTGGTTACCGGGCTCTCCACCAGTGGTTGTGTGCGCGCCACCGCCGTGGATGGCTTACAGTATGACTATCGAGTGGTAGTGCCCCGCGAGGCGGTAGGAGACCGCAACCTGCAAGCGCATGAAGCCAACCTGTTTGATATGCATGCCAAATACGCCGATGTGTGGTCGGTGGCTGAAGTTGTTGCTGCGATCGCAGCCATGTCGAGTGCGTGAAACCTCTGTGGTTATGGCATCGTTGCCTACAGCACGGTTAACCAGATCGCATGCAGTACGCCGGGCAACCACATCAGTAAACAGAGCAATACGTTTATCAGCAGGTCCTTGCCGGCTCCCTTGCTCAGATATACTGCCAGCGGTGGCAGGATGATCGAAATGATGAGTGCGACGATTTTATTGTCCATGCTACTTTCCCGCGTGATGATACCTGAACTACTTTAGCACATGCGTCAGCGCAGTCCTGCGCCATGGCGATAGTCGCGAGGTGAACACCCGTACCAGCGCCGAAAAGCACGGCGAAAATTGGCGCTGTCATGATAGCCAAGTAGGGCAGCGATGGATTCCACGCTGAAGCGCTCGTCGCGCAGGTGCCTGGCCGCCATCTCCGCCAGGATCTCATCCCGAATACGTCGATAGCCGCTGCCTTCACGGTGCAAGCGCCTGGCGAGCGTGCGTTTTGAGACAAACAGCGACCGCGCTACCTGCTCTTCGCTGACACTGTTCATTGGCTGCGCGAGGAGGAAGCGCTTTACCCGGTCTGTCATGGACAGGGCATTGACCGGGGTTTGCGCCAGCAGGCTGGCACACATTTCTCGCGCCGCAGCATAGGAGTCTGAGTCGCCTGATGGATTCAGCTCCTGAAGCAGTGCCAGTGGGATAAGCATCTCGCTGCGGGGACAATCAAACTGGATAGCGGCGTCAATATATTCACGGTAAAGCTCGTGGTAACGGGGCCTGGGAAACTCAAAACAGACGTGTGCATCGGTGAGTTTTCTGCCCAGGAAAGACGCCACCAATGCCTGGATAACCAATACAAACGACTCCAGCAGCATTTTCCGCTCTTGTGCACCTGCCTCCAGTAAAAACCCCAGAGAGCAAACCAGCCAATCTCCCTGCTCCTGCAAGTCGAGTTGTAGAAAGGGTATACGTAAGGGCAAAAAATCGCGCAGGGATTGCAAGGCGGTGCGCAGGTCCGGGCTGGAGAGCGCCAGGTAGCCAATGGGGCCATGTGCCGAGGGTTGTAATTGCCGACCAAGGCGAAGCCCCAGGTCAGCGGAGTTTTCCATTGTTCTTGCATTGGCCAACACCTGTAACTGCTGGCGTGCGGTCATCCTGCTTTCATCGCCGGCCAGCAGGGTGTCGATGGGCAGCCCGGTGTCGCGCAGTAGTTTCGGGAGGTCGCGCTCCTGCAGGTCCAGCACCCTGGCAACAATGCGGGAATAGCTACTGGGGATAAAAAAATGGTCGCGATCTTCTCTCATATTCTGTGTTCGCAGCACTGCTCGACGCTTTATTGTCTTTTAATGACTCCCCGGTGTCAAAAAATGACCTCCCCCGGTCAACGATGAAGGGTAGACTGGGGCTATAACTTTAAAGGAGGTGTTACATGCCAAGGATAACCCTGATCGAATTTAACGGTACGGACCATACGATCGATGCCGAGGTGGGCAAGTCACTGATGCTCAATGCTATCGACAAGCAGGTGCCGGGCATTGATGCGGATTGTGGCGGTGCCTGTGCCTGCGGTACCTGTCACGTCTTTGTTGAGCCGTCCTGGCTGGAGGCGGTGGGTGCTTCGAATCCACTGGAGGACGCCATGCTGTCGATGCGGCCCGATCAATCTGAGGCGTCGCGCCTGAGCTGCCAGATCGAGGTAACAGATGCCATGGACGGTATGGTCGTGCGCCTGCCCGAGTACCAGATGTAATTGCAATGACCCAGGAGACAATACTATGAACCAGGTGACCTCAGCTCTGCCGCCCACCGCCCCGCTGGAGCAAATCGACTTTAGCGACCCGAACCTGCTGCGCGAAGACACCTGGCACGCTTACTTTGCCCGCCTGCGCGATGAGTCGCCTGTGCATTACCAGGCCGAGAGTCCGTTTGGTCCGTTCTGGTCTATCACCCGCTTCGAAGACATCGTTGCCGTAGACAGTAATTTCAAGGACTTCTCGTCTGAGCCGGCGATTCTGATTGGCGACATCCCCGACGATATGCCCGCTGAAATGTTCATTGCCATGGACCCTCCCAAGCACGATGTGCAACGCAAGGCGGTGCAGAGTGTGGTGGCACCGAAGAACCTGGCAGAAATGGAGGTGCTGATACGCAGTCGCGTCTGTGAGATCCTGGACGGTTTGCCGGTCGGTGAAACCTTCGATTGGGTGAGCGATGTGTCCATCAACCTGACCACGCAAATGTTAGCCACGCTGTTCGACTTTCCGTTCGCAGAGCGCCACAAGCTTACTTATTGGTCCGATATTTCGGCCGGAACTGAAGAAATGACCGGTGGCACTGTGGGTGCTGAAGAGCGTATGGAGGGCCTGAGGGACTGCCTGGAGACTTTCACTGGTCTGTGGCATGAGCGCAAGGCAAATCCACGCGACAGTTTTGACCTGATCACGCTGCTACAACGCGATCCGAATACCGCAGATATGGTGGATCGCCCGATGGAGTATCTGGGCAACCTGATGCTGCTTATCGTTGGCGGCAACGATACCACGCGCAATTCGGCCACCGGCGGGGTGTTGGCGCTCAATATGTTCCCCGCAGAGTACGACAAACTGCGGGCTGACCATGGCCTTATTCCTTCCATGGTGTCCGAGATTATTCGCTGGCAGACGCCGCTGGCGCATATGCGTCGCCGCGCAACCCGTGACATCGAGTTCGGTGGCCAGCAGATCAAGAAGGACGACAAAGTAGTGATGTGGTACATGTCCGGCAATCGAGACGAGCGCGCCATCGACAATCCGAACCAGTTTATCATCGACCGTGAGAACCCAAGGCATCACATCTCTTTTGGCTTCGGTGTGCACCGATGCATGGGCAACAGGCTCGCCGAGATGCAACTGCGTATTCTCTGGGAAGAGATTATGCAGCGCTTCAGGTTCATTGAAGTGATGGGCGACCCCGTCCGCGTGAAGTCCAATTTTGTCAAAGGCTATGAGAGTCTGCCGGTGCGGGTACATCCGCTTTAACTCACGGGCATCTTTATATCGGCAGGCCTATCTATATCTGCCAGGATCCCGGTATCGGTTACTGCTACCGGCGTCACGGCATTCCCGTTGCGCCTGATAAGTTGTTTGGCGCCACGGTCCCCCGTGATTGAGGCCAGGTCGGGGAAATAGTCCCGGCTGAAGCCCACCGGGTGCCCTGAGGTTCCCTGGTATTGCGGTACAGCGATCGTGCCAGGGGCGAGCGCTGCGGCGACTTCGATGTAGCTGGAGGGCTTGATATAGGGCATATCGCCCAGGGCGATCAAGACTCCGTCTTCGTCCCGAATCCGCTCCATGCCCGCCGCGAGGCTGTGCCCCATGCCACGGTCTGCCAGCGCGCAGTAATGAGTTTGAGCACCCAGTTTTTCAAGTTTCACAGCCAGTTCCTCATCGCCAGGGCGCAGGCATACCAGGACAGGCAAGTCGCTGGCCAGCGCCCGCTCCGTGGTGCGTTGTAATAGCGGCGCGCCGCCCGGCAGTAATACGTGGCGTTTGTCTGTACCAAAACGGCGCGAGTGGCCGGCGGCCAGCAGGATGATTGTGATGTTCACGCTGTGCCCATGCTGAGGGGTTTGCGCGAAAAGCGCCTGTCGATTACAGGGGGTTCAAGCAACGGTCTTGACTTCATTGCCAGTTCACGGCGGTTATATCGTCGCGCATAAAAAAGCCCCGCGACGGCGGGGCTTGCGGCTTCGGCACAGATCAACGCTGCAGCAATTCCAGCTTGTTGGGCTTGCCTTTCCACTGCTCGGCATCGGGCATTGCGTCTTTCATCTCGGTGATGCAGGGCCAGACCTCAGCCAATTCGGCGTTGAGCTCCAGGAATACCTGTTGGTCCTCGGGTAACTCATCCTCGGAAAAGATCGCATCGACAGGACACTCCGGCTCACACAGCGCACAGTCTATGCACTCATCGGGGTGGATGACGAGGAAGTTGGGGCCTTCGTAGAAACAGTCTACAGGGCAGACCTCCACACAGTCCGTGTGCTTACAGTTGATACAATCTTCGCCTACAACAAATGTCATGCTTTACCTGCCTCTTGGATGATAGGGCTCATGTGCGGCGGTAAGTTTACCCGCACGGCCCGTCGATTTGAAGGGTTTTGCAAGGGCTATCTGGCGAGCCAGAGTTAGTCCCTGGCAGTGCCCGCTATCAGTGATGCCCCATCTTTGAGTGATCCATGCCGGAGTGATCCATCATGGTGCCGTTTTCCATAGGCTCAGCGCCCGGGGCCGCATGCCGCAGGTGGTCGCCGTGGGCGGAGACCAGGTAAATTGTCCACACGCCGGAGACAATCAGCATCGCTGCGATAAACAGCTTCAGACCGCGGCGGCGCAGCACGCCCTGCAGTTTGTCGGCCCCCAGGCTGACGGCGAGCATGGCCGGCAGGGTGCCCAGACCGAAAAAGAACATGAGGCTGGCGGCGCCCAGTGCGCTTTGCGAGGTTGCCGACCAGGCGAGGGCGGAGTAAATGAGACCGCAGGGCATCAGGCCCCAGCAGAGACCCAGGGCCAGCCCCTGTAGCGGGTTGCGTATTGGCAGGAAACGCGATGAGAAGCGCTGCACTGGCTGCCAGAGTTTGCTGCCGGCGCGTTCCAGTACCTTGATGCCCTGCCACCAATTGGCAACCGAAAGTCCCATACCAATCAACAGAACGCCTGCCAGGTAGCGCAGGGCGATAGTCCAGGCCACCAGGTCGATACTGGCGGCGATAAGGCCGAGCAGTCCGCCCAGCAGGGTATAGCTGATGATGCGTCCGCTGTGATAGGACAAGGTCACCGGTAGCGAGCGGTGTCCGCCCAGGTTGAGCGCTGCGGCTATGCCGCCACACATGCCCAGGCAGTGGCCGCTGCCAGCCAGTCCCAGCGCGAATGCTGTCAGTAATGCAGGTTCTGTCACGGTTTTGTTGGTGTCCCCGTCCGGATGGTCTTCAGGCTTTTTCTGTGGTTCCTGCTCCTGCGGCCAGGATGCGCCAGGCCTCTTTATCGAGATCGTCATACTGGCCATCGTCGATGGCCCAGAGCAGCAGCTTGATGCCGGCGGCAACAAAGACCAGTGCGACAGGAATGAGCAGGTAGAGGCTGTCCATTGTGTTTAGTCCTCGGGTCCGGGCCGGCGGTTCAGGCGCAGCGAGTTGGCAACGACGAGCAGGGAACTCAGCGACATGCCGATTGCCGCGGCCCAGGGTGGTACGTAACCCATGGCCGCCAGCGGTATGGCACTCAGATTGTACCCCAGCGCCCAGGCGAAATTCTGCAGGATTATACGGCGACAGGCCCGGGCCTGTCGCCAGGTGCCGGTGACCGCCGACAGGTCGCCGCCGACGAGCACGAAATCTGCCTGGGTGCGGGCAAGATCAGTGGCGCCGGCAACAGCAAATGAGGCGTCAGCGAGGCTCAGCACGGGTGCGTCGTTCAACCCGTCTCCCACCATGGTGACGACTGCTCCGGTATCCTGTAGCGCCTGTACCTGGGCCATTTTTTGCTGGGGTTCCAGTCCTATATGTACCGTATCCAGCGCCAGTTCAGCGCCCAGCAGCGTACCCTGTGCGGAACTGTCGCCGGTGAGCAGGCCCACTTGCAGTCCACTGCGCTGAGCCTGCGCCACCACCTCAGCGGCCTCAGGACGGACACTGTCAGTCAGGCCAATCCATGCCAGGGCACGGTTACGGTCACATAGCGCGATCCAGTATAAGGGCTCGCCGGGAGGGGACGGGAGTGGCGGAAAGAGCTCGCGGCAAAACGCCTCGCTGCCCATTCTGCAGCTGACGTCTCCTAACTGCCCGCTGAGCCCCTGGCCGACGTGATACTGGACGCCACTGACCGCGGCAGCGCCGGCGATATCGGCAAAAGCCTGGCTGATTGGGTGATTCGACCAGCGCTGCAGGCTGCTGGCAATTGCCAGTATCTCTGTGCTGTCCGCGTCAGCCAGCGGCACCACCCGGGCCACCGTCAGCTTGCCCTCGGTCAGTGTGCCGGTCTTGTCGAAAAACAGGTGTGTGCTGCGCGAGAGAGCTTCCAGGGCATTCTCGCCGCGCACAATGACACCTCTGCCTCGCAGGGCACTGGCAGCAAGGTCAGTGCGGCGGGGGTGGCCAGCGCCAGGGCACAGGGGCAACTGATCACAAGCACGGACAGGGTGATCCAGAGTGCGCTGTTAAGGGTCAACCTGTAGCCAAACCAGCGCAGTCGTCGAGGTAACCAGCAGCACTCCCGCAACGAACCAGGAGGCAACGCGGTCGGCGAGCCTGGCAAGGCGTGGTTTCTCGGTTTGGGCCACCTCCACCGACTGCTGCAGTGCAGCCAGGCGGCTCTCCGGTAACTGCATAGAACCCTGGCCTCCAGCGCGCGCCTCGACGTTGACGGTGCCCGCAAAGACGGTATCGCCCGCCACCACGGCGCGGGGCAGGTGTTCGCCATTGAAGGTGTCCTCGCGCACAGCGCTGCTGCCGTCGGTAATCTCGGCGTCTACCGGTATGGTCTCTCCAGGCCTTAGCAGTACGGTATCGCCACTGACAACCTGTGTTCTGGGCACAGTAACCCATTGCCCATCGCGTTGGCAGCTCACCGCATCGGGGAGGGCGCTTTCAGCATCAAACCAGGTCAGGGCGATGGCTTTGCCTTACCCTGGCTTCCATGAACCGGCCCAGTAGCAGGAAGAAGGTGAACATGACCACGGAGTCAAAATAGACCTGCCCCGTTCCAGTGACTGTTGCCCAGGCGCTCGCCAGCCAGGCCAGGCCGATGGCAAGTGCTACCGGCAGGTCCATCACCAGCACGCCCTGCTGCAGGTGCCGCCAGGCGGTACTGAAGAAGGGCCCGCGGAGTAATACAACAACGAAACTGGACACCAGCAAGCTGAAGCCGCGCAGCAGTCCCTGGTACTGGCTCCTGAATGCCCTGTATGTCGCCCGCATGCAATGCCATCGCAAACATGCCGACCTGCATCATGCCGAATCCGGCGACACCCAGGCGGCGCAGGTCACGGCGATAGTCTGCAGACATCTGGTCGCGGGCGTGCTGGCGTGGAAGGGGCGAGGGCGGTAACCCAGTGATTCCACGCGTGAGAAGATCTCGCTGAGCTTTAGCGGGTCGGGTCGAAGCGGATATCAAGTCGACTCTGTTGCAGGTTGACCAGCGCGCTGGAGACACCGTCCACAGGCGCCCAGCGATTGCTCTATAAGCCAGGTGCAGGCGGCGCAGGTGATACCGCCGAGCAAGAGTCGCGCGGTGACAGTCCCGTCTTCTTCCATCTCCGAGAAGCGCTGTGCCATTTCCGGATCATCGTAGATCAGGTACTGGTCGTTGGGGCTGAATTCGGCTTCAACCGGTCGCTCGTTGTAAGCGGTGCGTTGCTGATAGAAGTTTTCCAGACCGTTGGCAGCAATCAAACTCGCAACGGCGCGGCAGCCCGGGCAGCACATCGCGCGGGATTCGCCGCCAATCTCTATTTCAAAGTGCGCGTTATACGGAACGGTCTCGCCGCAATGATAGCAGGGGCAGGGGCCAGCATCGGCGGCCGAGCGGGGTTCAGCCACCGCCTGGTGCGCTGAAAACATCAGAGGTAATGGAGCCGTCCAGGCGCCAGAGCGCTTCACCCTCTTCCAGCAGGGCCCAGTGCCAGCGCTCGGCGACAGGGGCGCTGAGGCGACCGCGGTACTCGCCGGGCACACTTTGTACGAGTGCAATCTGGAAGTCCTGGTTGGACTCCAGGGGGTGCGATAGCAGGAGAGTCAGTCGTTCTGCGGTTACCGGCCCCGTGGTGCTGACGACGATCTCGTTGCCGGTGATGGCAAGATTCGCGGCGATGCCCAGGTCCGAGGCGCGCTGGTGTTTTTCCAGCCGGCGATTGATGGCCAGGCCTTCCTTGTAGTACTCGTCTACCACCAGGTCGTCGGCGCCTTCGTGGGCGATGAAGTACCATATTGATACCGGCCACCACGACGAAGGCGGGTAAGGCCATAATGAACCAGGGCCAGAACTGCTTGTACCAGGGCAGTGTGTCCTCTCCGGGGGAGATGCTTGTTCATAAATGTCCACAGCGGCTTCATAAAGCGTGATTCATGGATGATCTGCGAGTGACTGGCGTGTCCACAGCCTGCGCGCGGAAATCAAACTCGGTGCTGGGCTTGTCGAGGTCCCCGGCTGCACCCGGACCCTGAGGCTGATAGAGCGCACTTCACCGCCGTTGAGCGTATGCATCGTTTCACCGATGACCTCAGCGCCTGTCCAGCCCCGCGATACTGATTTCGAAACGTGTGGCATTTGGATCCATGTTAACCAGTTGCAGGGTGTAGATGTTCTCAATTGCCCCAGTGTCTGTGGTACAAATAGCTGGTTGCGGTCGCGGATAACGGTCAGTTCCAGCGGTATCCGCGTGAACATGTTGTAGCAGAACACGCCAACCATAACCAGGAGTACGACAACATAGCCGATGATCCGGGGACGCAGCCAGTGGGTCGTGCCGCCGTCGAGCTGTGTTCGCTGGTATAGCGCATCAGGCCCCGGGGGTAGCCCATCTTATCCATGACCGAGTTGCAGGCATCCACACACAGGGCACAGCCTATGCACTCGTATTGCAGTCCATCGCGTGATATCGATGCCAGTGGGGCAGACCTGCACGCACAGCTCGCAGTCGATACAGTCGCCCAGGCCCAGCTCTGGTGGTCCGGCTGTCGTTTGCGGCGAGCCACGTGGTTCGCCCCGGTTCTTGTCGTAGGAAACGATCAGGGTGTCCTGGTCGAACATCACGGACTGGAAGCGTGCATAGGGGCACATGTATTTGCAGACCTGTTCGCGCATCCAGCCGGCGTTGATATAGGTGGCCAGGGTAAAGAACATCGTCCAGAAGAAGCTGCCAGCTCGCCGGCTGACAGAGTGGCCAGGTCTGCGACCAGAGTCCTTGATACCGGGTAGAAGTAGCCGACAAACGTCAAGCCGGTGATAAAGGCGACGAACAACCAGGAGCCGTGCTTGGCGACTTTGCGGGTAAACTTTTTCATGGACACCAGGGCGCCTTGTCCAGCTTGATGCGCTGGTTGCGGCTGCCCTCGGTCTTTTGCTCCAGCCACATGAACATACTGGTCCACACGGTCTGCGGGCAGGTATAGCCGCACCAGATGCGTCCGGCGAAGGTGGTGACGGCAAACAGGCGAATACGCCGCGATGATCAGCAGGAAGGCCAGCATGGGAAAGTCCTGCGGCCAGAAGGTCAGGCCCAGGATATGGAACTTGCGCGCTGGCAGGTCGAACAGCACCGCCTGGCTGTCCATCCCAGCTCATCCACGGCAGCAGAAAGTAGCCCAGTAACAGCGGCCAGCCGGTAACAGGCGGACACGCTGGTAAAAACCCTCTATTTTGCGCGTATAAATTTTTTCGCGGCGCTGGTAGAGATCGATTTCGCCGACTTCGGCAGGGGCGACTTCCTGAAGATCGATCAGGTCCTTATCGTCTCAGACATAGTTCTGTTGCACATGTGGTGTGGTTGGAAAAAGGGGCCTCGGGCGAGGACCCCGTCGTTGACAGCGCTGGGGTGTATGCTGTGCCTTACTGTGTTCAGTCCGTAGACATAAGCAGTGAGGATATGGATCTTGTCCTCGCTCAGCGTGTCATTGAAGGCCGGCATAACACCGTTGCGCCCCACGCGCAGGGTGTGGGCTGATCTGTTCTGCGCTGCCGCCATACAGCCATATACCATTGGTCAGGTTGGGCGCGCCCAATGCCAGGTTACCTGTGCCGTCGGCGCCATGACAGGCGGCACAGTAGGTCTGGATAGTGCTTCGGCCCCGGCCTCTGCGAGGGTTGCATCAGCGTCCCGGCCGTTAAGGGATTAGCACATAAGCGGTGGTCTCCGTGATTCCCTGGTCGCCCAGAATAGCTGCCCCAGGCCGGCATGGCCGCCTGACGACCATTGACCAGCGTGGCCTTGATGGCGTCGGGTGTGCCGCCATAGAGCCAGTCGTCATCGGTCAGGTTGGGGAAGCCATAAGCGCCCTTGGCATCGGCGCCATGACACTGGGCGCAGTTGTTGGCGAACATCCGCATGCCCATCTTGCGCACCGCCGGATCTGGCGATTTCTTCCACCGGCAGGGCCAGGTAGCGGTCGCGCATGTCGCGGAACTTTTCGTCAGCGGCCGCGACTTCACGTTCGTGCTGTTCGACCTGGGTCCAGCCCAGCAAGCCCGGGAAAGTTGCCCATGCCCGGGTAAACGATCAGATAGCCAATACCCCAGACGATGGTGATCACGAACATGTAGAACCACCAGGCCGGGCAGCGGGTTGTCATACTCCTCAATGCCATCGTAGACGTGGCCAGTGGTTTTGTCCTCGGTGTTGCTGGTCTCGCGCTTGCGATTGGCGAACAGGATCCAGGTGATCCCGCACGATAGTGATCGTCGTGAGAATGATTACCCACATAGCTCCAGAAACTAGTCATTCTTCATTCTCCTCCTGCATGGTGCGTTGATTCAGCTCTTCATCTGCGAAAGGCAGGTTGGCGGCTTCATCAAATGACTTTTTTCGTTTGCTGTTATAGGCCCAGAAACACAGCCCGATAAAGGTGACAAACAGGAACAGCCGTGCTGATGCCTCTCAGATCATTGATATCCATCAGATCCTAGCGCCTCGACTGCAGCAGGGTGCCCAGCTGTTGCAGGTAAGCAACAAGGGCGTCGATTTCTTTTTTGCCTTCTACGGCGGCATTCGCGCCTGCGATATCATCGTCGGTGTAGGGAACGCCGACTGTGCGCAGGGCGGACATCTTTGCGCCGGTGCGTTCACCGTCGATCTCGTTCTCGAACAGCCAGGGGAAACGCGGGCATATTGGACTCGGGAACCACGTCGCGCGGGTTGTACATATGGGCGCGGTGCCAGTCATCGCTGTAGCGTTTGCCAACCCGTGCCAGGTCAGGGCCGGTGCGCTTGGAGCCCCACAGGAAGGGGTGGTCGTAGACAGACTCGCCGGCTACCGAGTAGTGACCATAGCGCTCGGTTTCAGCGCGCAGGGGGCGAATCATCTGTGAGTGGCAGGTATTGCAGCCCTCGCGGATGTAGATGTCGCGGCCTTCCAGCTCCAGGGCCGGCAGTGGCTTGAGCCCGGCGATCGGCTCGTTGGTCTGCTTGCCGAACATCAGCGGTACCAGCTCGACCAGGGTGCCGAAGCTGAGCGCCACGATGATCAGGATGATCATCAGGCCAACGTTTTTTTCAACTGCTTCATGTTTCATTGTCTGCTCCTTACGCCGCGCTGGCTGCGGCCGGGGCCGCCTGTGGTTCGACATCTTTACGGCTGGTCATGTACACGTTGTAGGCCATGATCAGCATACCGGCGAAGAAGATGGCGCCGCCGAGAACCCGCACCACGTAACCCGGATAACTGGCGGCTACGGACTCCACAAAGCTGTAGGTGAGCGTGCCGTCCTGGTTGTAGGCGCGCCACATAAGGCCCTGCAGGATGCCGTTGACCCACATGGAGGCGATGTACAGCACGGTGCCGATGGTGGACATCCAGAAGTGCGCGTTGATCAGGTCTGATGCTGTACATGCGCTCCTTGCCGAACAGGATCGGGAATCAGGTGGTACATGGCGCCGATGGAGATCATGGCCACCCAGCCCAGTGCGCCGGAATGCACGTGACCGATGGTCCAGTCCGTGTAGTGGGACAGGGCGTTGACTGTCTTGATGGACATCATCGGACCTTCAAAGGTGGACATGCCGTAGAAAGACAGGCTGACCACCAGGAAGCGCAGGATAGGGTCGGTGCGCAGTTTGTGCCAGGCGCCGGACAGGGTCATCATGCCGTTGATCATGCCGCCCCAGGAGGGTGCCA
This sequence comes from uncultured Gammaproteobacteria bacterium, assembly GCA_963845135.1. Taxonomy (GTDB): domain Bacteria; phylum Pseudomonadota; class Gammaproteobacteria; order Pseudomonadales; family Halieaceae; genus Halioglobus. The sequence continues at coordinate 247,849 of CAWJQW010000004.1, forward strand.
GCAGGATCAGTGACATCACCATGCCCAGGCTCTGGGCCCAGTCGGGCAGGGCAGTGTAGTGCAGGTGGTGCGGGCCGGCCCAGATATAGACAGCGACCAGCGCCCAGAAGTGCACGATAGACAGGCGGTAGGAGTAAACGGGACGTTCCGCCTGCTTGGGCACAAAGTAGTACATCATGCCCAGGAAGCCAGCGGTGAGGAAAAAGCCCACCGCGTTGTGGCCGTACCACCACTGCACCATGGCATCGACGGTGCCGGCGTAGATGGAGTAGGACTTAGGTCATGGTCACCGGCATCGCCAGGCTGTTGATGATGTGCAGAACGGCGACAGCGATGATGAAGGCGCCCAGAAACCAGTTGGCCACATAGATGTGGTCGGCCTTGCGCTTGGCGATGGTGCCGAAAAAGACGATGGCGTAGGAGCACCCAGACCACTGTGATCAGAATGTCGATGGGCCACTCCAGTTCAGCGTATTCCTTGCCGCTGGTCAAGCCCAGGGGCAGGGTGATGGCCGCGGCCACGATCACCAGCTGCCAGCCCCAGAAGGTGAATGCGGCCAGCTTGTCCGATATCAGCCGCGCCTGGCAGGTGCGCTGCACAATATAGTAGGAGGTGGCGAATAGCGCGCAGCCGCCGAAGGCGAAAATCACCGCGTTGGTGTGCAGTGGCCGCAGGCGCCCGAAGTGCAGCCATGGCAGATCAAAGTTCAGTGCGGGCCAGGCCAGCTGGGCGGCGATCAGTACGCCCACCAGCATGCCGACAATGCCCCAGACGACGGTCATGATAGCGAACTGGCGCACCACCTTGTAGTTGTAGGTGGGGTGTTCCAGTGCTGAGTTAAGCTCGCTCATGGTTTCAGTTCCATTAAGTCAGATTTCAATAAATACAAAATCGTTCGGCCGTTGGGCCGTGCTCAATCGGTGAAGGCCGGTGCCGCGCCGAAGTCCCAGAGGATACGGACCCACCATAAGGCAGATCAGGATCACCAGGGCGACACCCATACGCGCTGGAAAACAGGAAGCCCCGTTCTTCGGGAATATCCATGACGATGGGGATACCCAGGTACATCAGGTAGACCGCCCAGCTGACAGCCACGACGCCGATCAGCATGTCCAGCCACAGCAGGGGTAGAAGCCCACCAGCGCCGGACAGGAACAGCGGGTGTGGCAGTCAGGCCGGCGATGACGATGCCCTTGGCGATGGTGGACTCGGCGCCATAGGTGTCAGCCATCCAGTGGATGAAGTAGCCGATGGCGGCCACGCAGCGACCATGGCGCAGGTAAAACAGGATGCAAATCGGCGTGGCGCTGTCTTCGGTGAGTTTGATGGCGTCGCCTATCGCCAACGGTCCAGCCCGACATGGGTGGTGCCGTAATACCAGGCCACTGCGGGAGTGATCGCCAGAATCCACGGGTAGAGGAGCAGCGTTTTGAATGAGCTCTCAGGGAGCTCGGTGATGGTCTTCCACTGGGAACTGGGCTTCACTAACAAGCCAAAGGTGTGCTGAATCATTAGATTATGATCTCCCCAAAGTGACTCTAGTTGTTGTGCGATCGCATTCTAGAATGTCCACAGGGGCGTGCCTTGATGTGAATCAAGTTAGCAGGGTAACTGTCAGGAGAGCTTAACTCCCGAGGTTGGCCATGCTGCGCAGACCGTCTGGGTCAAGAATCTCAATTTCCTTGTTGTCGACCCGCAGGATCGTCCATTTTCTGCATGCGGCTGAATACCCGGCTGAAACGGTTTCCACGGTAAGACCAAGATAGTTGCCTATATCCACCCGCGACATGGGTAGGCGGAACTGGGTAGCGCTGAGTTTGCGCCTGGCATTGCGCGCCGGAGATGCTCAGCATCAGGCAGGCAACGCGTTCGTCCGCTGAGTTTTTGCTCAACAGGGTGATCAGTTGCTGGTCTTCAGTAATTTCGCGACTCATCAGTTGGAAGAAGTGGCGCTGCAGGTTGGGCATCAGGGCGCTAAGCTGCTCCAGTGAAACGAAGGGAATCTCGCAGACGGCCGCCGTTTCCAGGGCCTTGGCGGAGGAGGCGTGTGCATTGTTGCTGATGCCATCCATGCCCAGTATCTCTCCCGGGAAGTAGAAGCCCGTCACCTGTTCCCGGCCGTCGTCGGTAGTCTTGTAAGCCTTGAGGGTGCCTGAGCGAACCGCAAACACCGACTGGAAGTGGTCGCCTTCCCGGTACAAATGCTGGTTTTTCTGCAGGGGCTTGCTGCGTTGGATGATGTCATCCAGTTGCTGGATGTCATCACTTTCCAGCGCCAGGGGTAGACAGATAGTGTTGAGGCGACAGTTGCCACAATTGACCTGGAAATCGTGATTGCAAGTCTTTAACGCGGCGTCCCCGGACTGGGCGAGATGGATCGTCATGCTAACTTCCCCTGGCTCGTTACTCAGGGAATTATAGTCGAAAATCCTAATGTTCTGTATACGTGTTTTTCTGGTTGATATTTATACAGTTGCCGAGAATTTGGGCTCGGGCTCATCGCCCTTGTGTGAGGCCAGGTAGGCATCGAAAGGCATGCAGATATTACGCAAAAAGGGTCTTCCGCGTTTGGCGATCTCAATACAGGATGCGGATATAGAGAGCAGGCCGTCATCTACCATTGGACGAAGCGTGTTCAACTCATGGGCGAAGGTTTTGTTAAAATCGATCCCAAACTCCCGGTTGCACTCGTTGACGTCCAGCCTGAGCTCGGAGATAAGCGTCATGATAATGTGACGCCGCAGCTTGTCGTCGGCGCTGGCCTTGCACCCACGGGTGATAGGCAGGGCACCGCTATCGAGCATGGCATAGTAATCATCCAGGTCACGTTCGTTTTGCAGGTAGAACTCCCCGACCTGGCTGATAGCGGACACGCCCAGTCCCAGCAGATCGTTCGCCATCTTCATCGAATAACCCTGGAAATTACGCTGTAATCGACCCTCTTGCTGGGCCAGGGCCAGTTCGTCCTGCGGCAGCACGTAGTGGTCCATGCCTATATGCAGGTAGCCCGCATCCTGCAGGGTGTGGCTGATAATTTCATGCAGCAGCAGTTTTTCATTCGGCTCGGGAAGCGTCAGCCGGTCAATGGCGCGCTGGCTGGAGAAACGCTCGGGCAAATGCGCGTAGTTATAACAGGCAATGCGGTCCGGACGCAGGTCGATTACTTTACGCAACGTCTCCACCATGCTTTCACGGTCCTGGTGGGGGAGCCCGTAGATCAGGTCAAAGCTCAGTGAGCGGAAGTCATGGGACCTGATGCAGTCCACCAGTGCGGCGACCTGGGAAAATGGCTGGATTCGGTTGACTGACTTTTGCACCAGCGGATCAAAATCCTGGATCCCCAGGCTTATGCGGTTGAAACCTACGCCCTTGAGCAGGGCCATAGTGCTGATTTCTACCGTTCGAGGGTCGATTTCGATTGAGTACTCGCGATAGCCTTTATCGAGGAGTTGGAAATGGCTGGCCAGCATGTGCATCAGTTCGGTGATCTGGGCATGGTCCAGGTACGTGGGAGTACCGCCTCCCCAGTGCATCTGGGTAATAGGGCGCTTGTCGCCCACCAATTCGGACTGCATGGCGATTTCGCGCTGCAGGTAGCCAAGGTACTTCTGGGCCACACCTTTTTGCCGGGTGACGATCTTGTTGCAGGCGCAGTAGTAACAGATGTCGTTGCAGAACGGCACATGCACATAGAGAGACAAAGGGTCGCGCTTGTGGTCTCCATCTGTACCCTGCCACTGGCGGTAGTCGTCCAGTGGGAAGTCCTGGCGAAACTGGGGCGCAGTGGGGTAGGAGGTGTACCGGGGACCGGGGCTGGCGTATTTACTGGCCAGTTTCATGTCAGCCTGGAGTTCCGCAGGAATGGCGGAGGAGGCAACGAGATCTTGAGGCATGATGGTCATCAGGTGCAGCTTCCGGGTGTAATGCGCCAGACAATATCAGGAAGGTTTCCCTGGCGCGTTGATCCACGTCAACCGCAAGTTTCAGCCCAGCGAGGCTACACTCTTGATCACCAGGCGGACCAGTTCCGCCTGCCGGGATACCCCGGTTTTGGCGAAAATGGACTTGAGCTGTGCACGAGCAGTGTGCTGGGAAATGCTCTGCGCGTCTGAGGCTTCCGCCAGGGAAAGACCGCGAGCGAGCAGAATTGCCAGGTTGGACTCGGCAGGCGTCAGCTCGAACAGGTCGCCCAGTGTTTGGCGGTCTGCCGGTTCGTGGAGGTCCGGGTCGGAAACAAAAACCGCGGCACAGGGGCTGGACTGCCCTTCGCTCCACTGCGACATCGGTACCGGGCGCACCAGTAATCCCAGGTGGGAGCGCCCGGCAGACCGCGGTACCCGCAATGCGCGTACAACACTGGCCTCACCCCGGTGCTGGGCCTGGATAATCGCTGAGACCGCCTGTTGCAGGTCCCGGTTGATGTTGCGTCCCTCTATGTGCAAATGCTGGCCTTTAAGTAACAGGCCGTCTGCCTGGTCAAGTAATGCCTGCGCCACCGGGTTGGCACTCAATACCCGCGCCTGCTCATCGAGAATGATGCTGGCCACCGCTAATTGCGATACCGCGCCAGCGTAGACATCTCTTTCTGAGGCAGTCCGGTTCAGCGTGGCATAAATCTGGATAGCTCGGCGCAGATGCGGTGTTATTGCCGTGAGCAGCTCGCGGTCGCTGGCGTCGAACCCGGACTCCTCCTGACGCCTGGAAAATCGCAGCCTTGCGAGCATGCCGCCGGGCTCAACGGTATCCACGCCAAGTATGTGGAATAGACCAACGGGTTGCAGGTAATGCCGATAGTAGTCTGATTCCACCAACTGCTTGTCTGTCAGCATGTCCGCTAGCGCCACCACCTCGTCGGTGGGTAAGTTGACGAATGGATCGAGGGTAAAAAACTCCTCCTGATAAGCGGCAGATTGCCAGGCGTCGGGGTCAGCAAGACCGTCCCCGTCGTTATTTTTGGCACCCGGCTCCGGTCGCACACAATTCAGGATGGCGCCGCGATCCTGTTCCGAGGGAGGGCGCAGCACCAGCGACGCGACCTGTGCGTCCAGCAATTCGCGCAACATCGGCAGTGCGCTCTGCCAGGGGCGGGCCTCTAACGGCCCCTGGTAAATGAGTCCCACCAGTTGATCATAGCGAGGGGAGGGCAGCATGGCTTTCATGGCGAGGGTTTACTTGTCGATACTGGAGAGGTCTGCGGTAACCTCTGTCAGCGGTTTGGGCCTTGCCACGCCCCACCCCTGCAGGTAGTCAACACCGATTTCCTTGAGCTTTTCGATAATTTCCTCGTTTTCCACTGACTCGGCAATGGTCTTCTGGCCAAGGAAGTGGGCCAGGTCATTGATCGAGCGGGCCATTGCGTAATCTGACCTGTTCTTGTGTATGCCCGTGACAAAGGTACCATCAATCTTGACGTAATCCACTGGCAGCTCACGCAGGTAGTTGTGGCTGGCCAGGCCAGTGCCGAAATCGTCGATGGAAAACTTGCACCCGATATTGCGGAATGCGCGCACAAAGTCTGCGGCTTTGACCAGGTTGGAAATGGTGCCCGTTTCGGTGATCTCAAAGCAGATGCGGCTGGTGCCCACGCCAAACTCCGATATTTGCTCCAGCAGGTACTCCAAAAAGTCATCATCGGTAATGCTATTGCCGGAGAGGTTGATGGCGAGGTGCGGAACCTCTTTCTCATTGTCCATGAGGTGGCTTACCCAGGCGAAGGCCTCGCGCACCACCCAGCGGTCCACCAGGTTCATAAATCCGTAGCGCTCGGCACTCTGGATGAAATCCAGGGGCGAGGAGAGCGACCCATCCGGATTGGTTAAACCCAGCAACAGTTCGTAGTGTTTGCTCGTCTCCTGCTGGCCGTCTACTGCCACTTGCACAATGGGCTGGGCTTGCAGCACGAACCGGTCGGTGGCAATTGCCTGTTCAAGATTTTCTCGGGTGATAGTGCGGTCATTGCGGAAGCTGGCCGCCAGTTCCCGGTCCTCCTCGTAGACCTGCACGCGGTTCCTGCCCTGTTTCTTGGCGTAGGCCATGGCAGAGCGGGCCGACTCCAGTACCTGGTCCACAGAGGGGCTGTACTCGACAATGGGTGCAACGCCAATGGATACCGTGAAAGTGACATTCTCACCTTCAATTTCCATGCTGCCGGATTCAATGTCCTCGCGAATTTTTTGCGCAACGGCAGTTGCCTGTTCAGGTGTTCGATCCAGTAACAGCACGCCGAACTGATCTCCTTCGATACGTGCCGAGGATGATTTCTTGCCGTGCAGCTGCGCCAGCAGGCTGCTGAACTCAAGCAGCACCGCGTCTCCGGTGACCTCATCATAGATGTCGTTGACCAGGTTGAACTGGTCAATGTCGAGATAGAGCACCGCGTGTTGGGAATTTCTCAACTGCGCATGACGCAGTGCACGACTCATCTGGTCGAGAAAGGTTTCCCGGTTGATCAGCCGGGTCAGGCTGTCATGGTTGCGCGCGAAGCTCAGTGTCTTCTGTACATGCTCGAGCGTCTGGTACAGGCTCTGGTCCAGCACCGAAAGCTCATCTGCCGGCGCTGGCGGCTGGATGCCGCTGCTGAGCTTGCGCGCCAGTTGCACAGCGGTCAGGTCGGCAACCTTCTGGCCGCGCTCATTCACGAAGATGTAACGATCCTTGTTGGGGCTGATCCAGGCCAGCTGCATACGTCGCTTTTGCCCGGCCTTGTTACGGTAGGTCAGCCAGGAGTCTTTCTCCAGTTGTTCAACTCGCCGTACCCAGCGGCGCAGCCTGGGCAAGTCCTCGACTTTGGCGCGCACCCGTTCCGGAGTCTCGGTTTCGTTTTCTGCCGAGATCTCCGCAGCGTCGACGGCGCGATTGCCGGCGAGAATGTCACGCAATTCTGCCATCACCTTCTCGTGTTTGATGTTGGTCGGCAGGGCGGCGGAGATCTGTTGTTGCACCATGTCGATCAGCGTTTCGGCCTCCAGGCCGCGTTGCATCATCATCTCCTCGTCGAGGTCGCCAGAGCGCTTGTCTTCCAGCCACTGCGCGAGTTGATCCAGGGTATTGATATGGTCGAACCAGGCGGCACTTTCAGGGCCTTCCTTGACGTGTGTCAGAACCAGCAGGTCTCGCCAACCGCATTCCACCAGGTCAAACAGCACTCTGGGCGCTGCCGGTGGCTGAATACGCTGGTTGATAACATCACTGACGGCACGCCTGGCCTGTTGCAGTTTTTCCTGGCCCTCCTGGATGCGCACCACGCGCTCAATGTTGCGGGAGAGCGCGCGCTCCTGCTGCTTGCTGAGCTTGTCGATCTTGTCTCGAGCGCGTTCAAACACCGCGCTGTCGTCTTCGTACTCCTGGACAATCTCATCGACGATTTTATTAATACGTCCCTCAAGAGCAGGGTTCGGGAAATTGGCGCTGCTGGCCAGTGTCGACAGCTGGTCCACCACGGACCTGGCCGAGTGCTCCTTGTCGAGGAAAAACCGTTGATCGAGCAGGGCTAGCCTGGCTAACGGTATCTGCAGGTTAGCCAGTGTGACTGCAGCTCAGGCGTCACGTCCATCTGGGAGTTGATCGTGCCGAACAGATTGTCTACCAGGTCGAGCTGGTTGAGGCTCTCGGCCGTCAGGCCGCTGCTCTCCCGAAGGCTGTCCAGCTGGTCCCGATTTTGCGCCAGGTACTCGCGCAGTGAATTTGCGTTTTGCACCTGTGAGCGCACTTCGCCGCTTCTCTGCATGTCGCGCAGCGCATTGGCGATGGTTTTGGCATCTGCCAGTGACTGCTGATCCAGGGCTGAGGTGGGTACCGTACCGCCTTCCCAGGTACCACTGATTGCTGTCCCGGGTGCAATCGCGTCGCCATCGGCCAGCCCTTCAGCCTCGCGACGGAAGTTGAGTGCATCGACTACTGACTGATAGACATTTTGCGATGGCAGGTCGCGCAGGGCGGCCGCAGCTTCAGACAGGTAGGCGCCATCCTCCTCGGTGAGCCTGGCAGCGACATGGCTGGCGTGGGCGCGGGCGTCCTGGCTTTCTGCTGACGGCTCCGTTACTGACGGCTCTGTAGCTTCAGCAGCAGCCTGGGTTTGCTCACGCTTGGTGAGTGTGGGTGTTTGTAGCAGGGTGCCCTTGGCAACGATCTGCTCTTCCAGGTCCGGTTTGATGCCGTTATCGCCAAGGTCACGGTTGAGTGACTCGTAGAAACTGTCCAGTGGTCGAATGAGGTGTTCACAGAAGTACTCAAGTACGATTGGGCTGGTGTCAGCGGGAATGCCGTTAGCGTCAATTGCTTGCTGGAATGCCTTGCACAGCTGCCGGGTATGCACTGGCAGGCGAACCTTCAGCGGCTCCTCTCCCAGCAGTGTTGCCACGCGAATGAGCAGTGCTTCCAGGGCAACCTTGTGCATCTCCTCGGCAACGCCGGCCCAGCGATTGAGCGCGAGGTTACCCTCAAACTCGTCCAGGTCCACCAGGCCCAGGCCTTCCGGATCGCTGCTGGCATCGGTCCGATTGGGATTGGCGCCGGCGGGAACCATTTCCTCGAACAGGCCTTCTATTTTATCCAGCACTGCAAAGCCGATGTCGTCCTTGCGCTGGCGCATGGTTACCGCGGTCTCATAAAGGCGATTTCTGCCCTTTGCATCCGCCCGTGAACGCGTTGACAGTTCCAGCAGATCCAGCTGTATGCTCTCCAGTGCCGGGGGCAGTCTGGTGACGAGCTCGTTCAGCGCATCGTGGTGAAAGTTGCGCAATAATTGTGTGTATTGCGCCGAAGAACTGCTCAGTCTGGAGGGTGCACGCTGCGGCGTCGGCGTCTCACCAGAGACGGTTTTGAGAAAACGCGAGCCCAGGGATGACTCCGGTTGCATCAGGCCCAGCGTTAGCGCACCTTTGGACACACCACTGATACGCACGTCGACCGGACCGCACCAGGGTTTGCCAGGAAGGGAGAGTGCGGCCTGCATGCCCTTGTGCAGGCTGATTTTGCCATCGCTGGTGGTGCCGGGCTTTAATCTGAATTGTGTGAGTTGCAGGGTCTTGTCGGGCAGGCAAACGATGTCGCCAGTCAGCAGGGCGCCACCGGCGAGTTGCAGGTTGGCAGACTGGTTGACATCCTTTTGCTGGGGACTGGACATATTGCTCCTGCAAATGCCGCCAACGTGGCAGCGGTCCGATACTAAGCCCCCGAGTATACCCCCAATGTAAGTGGCCTAAAACCGCCCCGCTTGGGTCAGTGCGGCCTGGCCTTGCGCCGCCGTTTGCCCTTTATCGCTTTCTTAACGCGCTGTTTGCTGTCGTAGTAGAAAAATGGCACACGCCAAAGAGGTGACAGTGACTTGCCCAGGTGCTGCTCATAGCACGCGATGAACTGTTCCCTGTCGCTCCAGTTGAGCTTGTAGGCCACACGGATCAGGTCGAGCATGCGGTCCCCCTGGCTGACGCGGGAGCCCGGGCCGGACCATATACGTGCCCGGCCAATATCGATCGCCATGGGCGTCACTTTGCCGTTGGCATCCTGAACTAACAACAGGTTGCCGGAGGAGAGGTCCCGGTGAACGACCTGCATATCGTGCATGTGGCAAACAAAACCGCTAATCAATTCAAGCCAGGCTGTTTTGTCCAGGCCGCGAAACTCGCTTTCTCCGCGCCTGATGGCAGCGTATACGTCACGGCTTGAGAAGGCGTCGGGAATGAATCGGCACAGGTACCAGGAGTCGCGGATACCGGGCTTGTCTGGCGCCTCGAAGAATGCCAGGGGCAGCGGCGTGGCCACGCCTCTGCGCAGCATTTCGCAGGCGTTGTTCCAGTGACGCCGGCCCTTGCTCGGATAAAAGCGATAGGTAAAGCGTTTGATCCCCTTGACCCGGTTGAGCTTGACGGTGATCTGACTATCGCTGTCGCGAGGGTCCTTAACATTCCACAGGCGGTTGCGGGCATCGCGCAATACCCGGGTAGCCTGCATTGAAGGAATGTGCCGGGGATGAATCGATTCGCTGGCGGTGAGGTCGTCTCTGCGATGGTCTGCGCGCAGCATCAAGGCACCGCGCCACTGAGCGTCGTCCGCCGCAACGGACTGCCACCGGGGGCTGGAAAGGTGCACAGTCCGTCTTATATCCCCGCTATGCAAGTTATTGCAAAGACTGAAGTCAATGGCTTCGCTGAGGGTAATGTAGAGCGGGTGCTCAGTGATGACCAGGGGGTCTTGCATTTCCTCGCCAATGGCATTGCTGAAGCGCGCGGTTTGCAGGGCAGGTTCAGGCAGTACCGACCGCAGGGAAATCGCCTGACCGTCCCGTGTCCAGGCCAGCAGGAAAGCGCCGCCGTCAGCGCCGATGTATTGAAAGATGCTGAGTCCGGCCGGGTCATGAGAGACGTCAGTGCAGCGGGCACCGCCCAACCTGCCGACCAGGTAGGCGAGCGCATGGTATGCGGGTGTCGGGCGAAATTGACTGGCTTCACCGCGAATCCGCTCATAGAAACTGACCTGGTCCACTACCGGGTAATCATCAGCGCGGTCGTCGATAAGGCCATCGCGGGAACACACCAGCGGTCCCCAGTACACCCTTTCCAGCGCCTGGCTGGAGGCGGCCAGCGCCAGGTAACGCACCAGGTAGTCCACGCGCTTCGACTCTGGCCAGGCCGATCGCCTGCGCAGTCGTTTGATGGTCCAGCAGGTATAGGTGCAGAAGAGGCCGCCGGTGCCTGTTTCTCGCCCCATCCGGTTGAGTATCCTGGCTTTCTTGATCAGGTTGAGTTTGAGTGGCCCGCGTGCGATCCAGCCCAGTACACGATGATCGTAGGCTTCGGGTTCGACCACGCGTTCAACAAAGAGGTTGTCGCTGTGTATGGCGGGTGTCGCCTCCAGTCGGCGCATCATGCGCAGATAGCTGGCGTTATAAAGCGGCTCAAAGTCGGACACGTTGGGCCCTACCAGGGGCAGGTTAAGCTTTAACTCACGTGCAGTGTCATGGGCAATGGCGGTAGCAACGATAAAGCCGCGTGATGAAAAGCCCGACCACTTGCCACGGTTTGGTGTATTGCCGATCTCGAAGTGCGCAACCCGGCCGGCATAGTCGCAGAATGTTGTGGTGAGGAACCGCCGCCATTGCTGTTGCGCATCGGTATCCTCGGCGATGATTTGCGCCTCTGCCTGTGGTGGCAGCAGATCCAGGGTGACCACTATGTTTGCGTCCAGCAGGTGTTCCAGCAGTCGCTGCGCATTGCCGCCGTCACTGGCATAACTGTAGTCCATGCGGACCTGGCGGATGCCCAGTTCCTGCAAACGCTCGACCAGGTAGCGGTCGATTTTCGCGTCTGCCCCGGGAGCGACATTGACGCCAAAAAAATCGCCGGAGACTACATCGCCCCGGCCCGGCTGATGACCGGTCCCGAGCAGGCGAACATTCTGGCCAATTGCGCAGAGAAAGTCCCAGGCGGCCAGCGGGTAGCCATAGAGGGGGTGTAGCAGTTTGTTCAAATCAGCGAGTCCCTGTCAGCGCCGGTGACGTTTCCGGCGCGAGTATAGCAGGCTGGACCGGCCGCGGGTCAGTTGTTGGCCGTGGAGGCATTCAGGAATGCCGGTTTTTCGCCCCCGCCGTGCACCGCAATGCTGGTGCCACTGATGTAGGCGGCCATGGGTGAAGCGAGGAACAGGCAGGCATTACCGACATCCCCGGGGACGGCCATGCGCCCCAGCGGAATTGTCTGGCCCACGGCAGTGATGCCGGCTTCGTCGCCATAGTGCAGGTGGGACTGCTCGGTGCGCGTGAGCCCGACGATAATTGCGTTTACCCTGACCCTGGGTGCCCATTCTACCGCCAGGGAGCCACCCAGGTTGACCAGTCCTGCTTTGGCCGCTCCGTAGGCTGCCGTGCCGGGAGAGGGTCGGATAGTGCTGACGCTGGCGATGTTGATGATGTTGCCACCTTCTTCCTGCTGTTGCATGACCCGGTTTGCCGCCTGGCTGAAATTCAACGGCGCAATCAGGTTGAGGCGAATAATGGACTCTGAAAAGCGCGGTGACGCGGTCGCTGCGTCAGCGTGGGGCGCGCCCCCGGCATTGTTCACCAGCGTGTCCAGTCGCCCGAACTGCTCTACTGCAAAAGCGACGCAGGCCTCTACCTGTTCAAAGTCACGTACATCACAGGCGGTGAAAAGCGCCCGCTTGCCTCCTGCTTCGGGCAGCGACTCAGGCGCTGAACGCCCGCAAATAATCACCTCGGCGCCCGCGGCCAGAAAGCATTCGCTGATGCCACGTCCGATGCCTTTGCCTCCCCCGGTGACGATGACCACTTTGCCACTGAAGTCCATTGCGTTTACAGGGGCATTATCTGCGTTGTTGTCCATATAGTTTTACTCACTGAGTCCTGAAGCGGGCGGCGCTTGTGGTAGGCGGGTGATTTCCCTAATATGCCTGCGGCGCCAGCAATGCTAACTGATGCCGGGCCGCGTAGGAAACCGGGTCGGGCGTGGCCTGGCTGGCCGCCACAGACAAAGGGGAGTTGGTAATAATTGCTGTACTCCCGCCGATGAAAACTTCACCAGGACACAGACTATGACCACAGACACATTGCCCGTACTGGCTATTTTAGGCGGCACCGGGGATCTTGGAACTGGACTCGCCAGGCGCTGGGCGCAGGCAGGTTACCAGGTCATTATTGGTTCCCGCACCCAGGAAAAGGCCGAGGCAGCGGTCGCTGACCTTCGCGAGGTGATGGCGGAACGCGGCGTGGGCGACATTACCGTGCAGGCGATGGAAAACCTCGCCGCCGCTGAGGCTGCGGAGATTGTGGCTGTGACTGTTCCATTCAGTCACCAGGCCAGTACGCTGGAACTGGTCAAAGACGCGCTGCAGGGCAAAATCCTTATCGATGTGACCGTGCCACTGGTGCCGCCCAAAGTCGGGCGCGTGCAATTGCCGGAGGGCGGCAGTGCCGGCCAGATCGCGCAGGACCTGCTGGGCGAGGACGTGTCCGTCGTCTCGGCATTCCAGAACGTGGCGGCGGCACATCTGCAGGAGGGCAGTGGTGTGGACTGCGATGTATTGGTCTGCGGTAACAAGAAGGCGGCGCGCGAGGAGGTTATCAAGTTGGTGGAAGCGGCCGGAATGCGCGGTTTTCATGCGGGTATGATCAATAACGCCGCAGCAGCAGAAGCACTGACGTCTGTGCTCATCGTCATCAACAAGCAGTACAGCTGTCACGCCGGTATTCGTATTACCGGTCTGGGCGACTGAAACCGCCATCGCTCTCGCTTGTATGGCGGGCTCTTTGCAACTGATTCCCCTGAATGATTTTCCCCGGGTTGAACCCGGGGACGATCTGGGTGCGTTTATCGATCAGTCATTGCGCGACAACGGACTTACCCTGGAAGCGGGTGACGTTCTGGTGCTGGCGCAAAAAATTGTATCCAAGGCGGAGGACTGCTACGTGCGACTGGCTGACGTGGTGCCCTCCGCGCAAGCTCGGGAACTCGCGCGCAAGGCGCACAAAGATCCGCGACAGGCGGAGCTTATCCTCAGGGAGTCCCGGGAAGTGGTGCGAGTGCGTCCCGGCGTGGTGATTGTTGAACATCGCAATGGTTATGTGCACGCCAACGCCGGCATCGACAAATCCAATATCAACAGTGACCCGGACGATCCTCGGGTGCTGCTATTGCCCGAGGACCCCGACCAATCTGCGCAGTCACTGCGCAGCGAACTTGGCCGACTGACCGGGGTGAGTCCGCAGATAATAATCAACGACAGTGCCGGGCGGGCCTGGCGTAATGGCACGGTGGGCATCGCCATTGGCACGGCGGGGCTGCAGCCGCTGTTCAACCAGGTCGGCGAAAAAGACATGTTTGGCAATATACTCGAAGTGACGGAATCTGCTGTTGCCGATGAACTTGCGGCGGCGGCCTCCCTGGTGATGGGGCAGGCTGCAGAGGCTTGTCCTGTGGTGCTGGTCAGGGGTGCGCAATTGGCCCCGGCAGAGGGGGGCTCGGGTTCCCTGTTGCGCGAGCGTAGCATGGACATGTTTCGCTAATGGCGACTGCACGCCAACAGGTACTGGCGCTTTCGGGCGGCGTGGGTGGCGCCAAGCTTTCATTAGGGCTGGAGCGGGTGTTGCCCGCTGGCGACCTGCATGTGCTGGTCAATACCGGCGATGATTTTAATCACCTCGGCCTGCATATATCGCCTGATATCGATACCGTGCTTTACACGCTCTCCGGGCGTGCCAACCAGGCGCAGGGCTGGGGGCTGGAAGGGGAGAGCTGGAACACCATGGAAGCCATGGCCGCGCTGCAGGGTGATACCTGGTTTCGCCTGGGCGATCGCGATCTGGCCACCCATCTCTGGCGTCGCAAGCAACTCGACGCCGGGCTCGATCTCTCAGCGGTAACGCGCGACCTCGCTTGCCGGCTGGGTGTGCAGAGCCAGGTTTACCCGATGAGTTGTGACGCGGTGCGTACCACGGTGCATACGGACGAGGGAGACCTGCCATTCCAGCATTATTTCGTGCGCCGCCAGTGCCAACCGCAAGTGCTGGGCTTCAGTTTTGCGGGGCTGGATTCTGCCCGGCCTGACCCGGGCGTGCTGGCGCTGCTCGCCTCGCAGGATCTCAGCCACATTGTGGTCTGCCCCTCCAATCCATTTGTGAGCATAGATCCCATCCTGCAGGTTGCGGGGACGTGGCAGGCCCTGAGGGATCACGCCGCGCCGGTCATCCTGGTGTCGCCGATCGTTAACGGCCTGGCCATCAAGGGTCCGGCGGCGAAAATGATGGCCGAATTACAGATGCCGGTGACTGCAGTGGGTGTTGCCCGCCACTATGCGCAGCGCTACCCCGGACTGGTGGATTACTTCCTGATAGACCACAGTGACGCTACACTGGCACCAGAGATCGAAGCCCTGGGCTTTAAAGCGCTGAGCGCAGCCAGTGTGATGACGAGTTTGGAAGACAAAATGCGCCTGGCAGAGGCTTGCCTGGCGCTGGAGACGTGATGAATCGCCTGCATGCCCTGGTGCCACTAAAAACCCTGAGCGCGGCCAAGAGCAGACTGGCCAGCGTGTTAACGCCGTCTGAACGCTCGTTGCTGGTCGAGGCCATGGCGCGGGATGTGCTGGGCATTCTGGTAGGTCATGAGGAGATCGCCTCGGTAACCCTGCTGTCGAACGATCCGGCGGCGCGCTCCCTGGCCGCTGAGAGCGGCGCCGGATTTGTCGATGAGGACACCCTGGAAGGACACGGGCTGAACGCGGTTGTGGCGGAGTCAGTCGCGCTGCTGGCCGCCGAAGGCGCGCAGTCCATTCTGGTTGTGCATGGTGATGTTCCGGCGCTGCAGGCTGCTGATGTCAGCGCGGCGCTGCAGGCGCATCGCGCGTCAGCCGGGTTGGTGGTAGGAACAGACTTCGGTAATAGCGGGTCAAACCTGTTGTTGTTTGCGGCGGCGACCCCTCCTGAATTCCATTACGGGGAAAATAGCTGTGACTTGCATAGCCAATGGGCACGAGATCGCGGCATAGAGGTCTGTGTGCTGCAGCAACCGGGCCTGGCCATGGATGTAGATGAGCCCGGGGATCTGCAGGAACTGATCGGCAGCGCCATACTGGGAGCACATACGGGAGCGTATCTGGCGCTTTCAGGACTGGCTTCGCGCCTGCAGCCGCCTTCGGGTGATCAGTGGAGGCAGTTGCGTGCGGCCCTGGCAGAGGGACGCCTGCCGGACGCGTCGCAGGCCCTGTCACTGGCGGCCGTAGCAGATACCCCGGCGCTGATTGCGTTGGCCGGGAAATGCCGCGATCGCGGCCATGGCAACGTCATTACCTACTCTCGCAAGGTGTTTATCCCGCTCACCCAGTTGTGTCGCGACGTCTGTCACTACTGCACCTTTGCCCAGACGCCAAAGAAAATAGAGCAGCCCTTTATGACGGTGGAACAGGTGCTCGAGTTGTGCCGGCAGGGCGCGGCTATGGGTTGCCAGGAGGCGCTGTTTACCCTTGGTGAGAAGCCCGAGCTGCGCTACAGCGCTGCCCGCAAGGCCCTGGCAGAGACTGGGCTTCGACAGCACCCTGGACTATGTGCGGCATGTTGCCGAGCGCGTGCTTGCAGGAAACCGGCCTGCTGCCGCACATCAATGCGGGCTGCATGACTGCCGAGGAGATCGCCGGGCTGCGCAAGGTCAGCGCCTCCATGGGGATCAT
Organism: uncultured Gammaproteobacteria bacterium; assembly: GCA_963845135.1. Classification (GTDB taxonomy): domain Bacteria; phylum Pseudomonadota; class Gammaproteobacteria; order Pseudomonadales; family Halieaceae; genus Halioglobus. The sequence continues at coordinate 264,023 of CAWJQW010000004.1, forward strand.
GCTGGAATCGGCTTCGCACGCGGCTGTGCGAAAAAGGCATGCCGCACTATGGCTCGCCGGACAAGGATCCCGCGCGTACGCCTGCAGACGCTGGAGCTGGCCGGCCAGGCAGCTGTGCCGTTTACCTCGGGCATTCTGATCGGCATCGGCGAGACCCGCCGGGAGCGCATCGAGTCCCTGCTGGCATTGCGCGAGATACACCAGCGCCACGGTCATCTGCAGGAAGTTATCGTGCAGAACTTTCGCGCCAAGCCCGGCACACTGATGGCCAGCGCGCCTGAGCCGGATCTCGATGAACTGCTGTGGACCATCGCCGTTGCGAGGCTGATGTTCGGCCCGCAGATGAATATTCAGGCGCCGCCCAACCTCAGTCCCGGGCGTGCTGCCCCAGCTGGTGGCGGCGGGCATCAATGACTGGGGTGGCGTATCGCCGCTGACGCCCGACCACGTCAACCCCGAAGCACCCTGGCCGCACCTGGACCAGCTGGCGCGGGAGACGGCGGCTGCGGGCAAGTTCCTGGACCAGCGCCTGACGATTTATCCCGACTTATGCGACGCGAGCCGGAGCGCTGGCTGGACCGGCGCTGCACAGGCCGTGTTGCGGCAGATGGACAGCATGGGTTTTGCCCGTCGCGACGACTGGGTGCCCGGGCGAAGAGCAGCGCGTGCCCAGCGCTGGAGCAGCAGCTGACTCGCAACAGGCGCCGCGCATGTGAGAACGTATCCGCCGATATTCGCGCGATCGTCGCGCGCTGTGAGCAGCGGCGGCGCAGCTGGACCGAGGCCGGACATCACGCGGCCTGTTCAACGCCCGCGGCGACGATTTCGCCTATGTGGTGCAGCGCCGCAGACGCTTGCGCCGGAAGGTCAACGGCGACACGGTCAGCTATGTGGTCAATCGCAATATCAACTACACCAACGTGTGTTACTTCAAGTGCCAGTTCTGCGCGTTTTCCAAGGGCAAGCTGAGTGAGAACCTGCGCGGCCGCCCCTACGATATCAGCGGTGAGGAGATCGCCGCGCGCTGCATGCGAGGCCTGGGAGCGCGGGCGCCACCGAGGTATGCATGCAGGGCGGCATTCACCCGGACTACACCGGCCAGACCTATCTGGATATTCTGCACACCGTGCGCGCTGCCACCCCGGCTATGCATATTCACGCCTTTTCGCCGCTGGAAGTGTGGCAGGGCGCTGCAGACGCTGGGGGTGGATGTCGCGCACCTTCCTGGGGCAGCTTACAGGCGGCCGGGCTGAATACCCTGCCCGGCACCGCCGCCGAAATACTTGACGACGAGGTGCGCCAGACACTGTGCCCGGACAAACTCAATACGGCCCAGTGGCTGGAGGTGATGGAGGCGGCGCATCGCGCAGGGCCTGCGCACCACCGCGACCATCATGTACGGCCATATCGAACGGCCCGCGGCACTGGGCGCGCCACCTGCTGGCAAATCCGCGAGCTGCAGCAGCGCACCGGCGGCTTTACCGAGTTTGTGCCCCTGCCGTTCGTGCACATGGAGGCGCCCATGTACCTGAAGGGCAATGCCCGGCGCGGCCCCAGCTTTCGCGAGGCGGTATTGATGCATGCGGTGGCGCGGCTGGTGTTCCATGGCCTGATCGACAACATCCAGGCCTCCTGGGTGAAGATGGGAGAGGAGGGTGTGGCCGCCTGCCTGGGCGCCGGGGCCAATGACCTGGGTGGCACCCTGATGAATGAGAGTATTACCCGCGCTGCCGGCTCCGGGCACGGCCAGGAGTGGGCGCCGGCGGGCATGGAACAGCAGATCGCGCGCCGGGCGGGTGACCGCCGGATGCGTACCACCCTGTACGCGGATGCGCCAGGCGCGCGCCGCGAGGCGGCATTTGGCGCTGCCCGCTGCAAGCGCTGGACAATGCGTCCGCCGGCAAAGCGGCAGCGCTCCAAGCGGCTGCCGCGGTGTTGGCTGCGTCAAGCCGATCAGTCGAGCGCAAGCTATCGGATGAGCCACCGCTGTATGAGCAGGTGATGCTGCATGGCAGCCTGCAACTGAGCGGCCAGCGACTGGACATGCAGCACGCGACAGGCAATCCAGTTGGAGCCCAGTTGGCTGGCGCAGCTGAGCACGAATTTGCAGCAGCCCTATATGCGTAAGTTGCGCGAATTCCTGCGCGCGGAAAAGCCGCCGGCAAGCGGATCTTTCCCGCCGGCGAGGACATCTTCAACGCCTTTGCCCACACGCCTCTGGAGCAGGTCAAGGTGGTGATTCTTGGCCAGGACCCCTATCACGGCGAGGGCCAGGCCCATGGACTGTGTTTTTCCGTGCAGCCGGGGGTGCGAGTGCCGCCGTCCCTGCAGAATATCTTCAAGGAAATCCACGCCGAGCTGGGCTACCCGATTCCCGCGCACGGCCACCTCACGCAGCTGGGCCGACCAGGGCGTGTTGCTGCTCAACAGTGTGCTGTCAGTGGAGTGCGCGCGAGCCGCCTCGCATCAGGGCAAGGGTTGGGAAACGTTTACCGACCGGGTTATCGAAGTTATCAACCGGCGAGTGTGAGGGCGTGGTGTTCATGCTGTGGGGTAGTTATGCCCAGCGCAAGGGCGCCATCATCGACAGCAGCGCCACTGCGTGCTGAAGGCACCACATCCTTCTCCATTAAGTGCCCACCGGGGTTTTTCGGTTGCGGGCATTTCCTTGCTGCCAATGAATACTTGCGCAGCGCGATGAAGCCCCCATCGACTGGTCGCTGCCGGATGCCCCCTAATGTCGCGTGTCCTGGCGATTCATAGCCCTTCGCGATAGCGCAGTACGCGCTCACGCAAATGCCCCAGTCCAGGTTTTTCACCCGCGATCTCCGCATTGGATAGACCATCCAGTTCGTGGGGGACACCAGCCACGCATCCGTCTGGTGCAGGTAATAGTCAGGTCGAATCGATGTGGTGTTGTTACTCGGCTTGAAATAGGGCGTGGCGATTTTAACGGCCGGTGCGCTGTCGCCACAATACTGATGCACTTCAGTTATTACCTGCTGCAGACTGCGCCCGGTATCAAATACGTCGTCTACCAATAGCACGTGACTGCAATTGTTCAAGCGTCGCAAAAGATGTTCAAGGCCCTCTACACTGACGCCGTCCGCGGTCTGGTTGATGCCAGTGTAGTGTGATGTGCGAATGGCAATGTGGTCGGCAGGGACACCCAGAAAGTGCAGTAATTCGTGGATGGCAATGGCCACCGGAGTGCCCCCCCGCCAGACGCCGACAATAAGGTCCGGGCGGAATTCACTGTCCAGGACCTGCAGTGCCAATTCGTATGAATCCAGCAGCAGTTGATTGGCATCGATATAGGTCTTTTGCAGGGCCATGGCCTAGTCCCGGTGGGTGGTTCAAAAACGGTGCATTCTAGCAGATGCACAAGCCCCGTCGCCTTCTGGTCTAGTCTCGTCGGAATGCGATCATGGCTCGCTAAGTGGAGAGAGGTGAGAATGATGAAATGGGCTGCGCCGGCAATGGCGCTGACTCTACTGGTGCTGTTGGTGGTCTGGCTGCTACCGGCGCCCCTGGAACGGGACGCCCCAGAGACCTGCCGTGGACCTTACCCGACTACCGTCAGGCGCAGTTGCACTGGGAGGTGGATGCGTTGGGCCGGGTACACAATCATGTCGAGCACTTGTTCCTCGCGGGCATAAGCCCCGAGATGGTCAGTTGGTTTTATCGCCAGTTACCGATTGCGACTGTCGACTATGAGGGCACCACGTATCCGCTTTATCATATTTTCCACCCCACGGAACACGGGCGTATTAGCGTGCTGGAGGCGGCGCTGGACGGACAGCCCGGAATGGGCACCGGCGCCGTGATCATGCGTGAAGAATGGTTTGGGCCCTATGACAGTCGGGGCAGGGCGCGCCTTGCACAGTTCGACAACACCGGCATGCTGGCGATTGCGCAATTCGCCGGGGTTGCTGTCGGTGAGGTGAAACACGACTGGCGTGCGGAAAATGGCGGTACCCGTTATATCGTCACGGCGGTGATAGGGGTTGACTGGCCAGTGATTGGTCCTCTCTTCAACTGGGGCATCCGCCGACTGGTGTTTCATCCGCAAATGATGGACCAATGGCAGCGTCACCAGGTTGAAGAAGTGGCCAGCCTGTCGTTTTTTTTACCCGAACTCTACGCCCAGCGTAATCAGGGCAGTGCCTTTCGCCTGCGCGCCGCAGACAGCTTGAGTCGATAGCCCCCCCAGAAGGCCAGCCCACTGGCCACGGCGGTGTAGGTCGCACTTCCCAGTGCCATGTCATTCATGCTCGCTCCCTGGTCAATCAGCCACCCCATGACCGCCGGTGCAATCGCCGTCGCCAGCACCATGGCCGCGGTTGTCAGCGACTTGATGCTTCCCAGGTGGAGTGTGCCGTACATTTCGGAGAAAAATGGAGACGATGCCGTCGAATAGAACCCCACTGACACTGCCATCAAGCCCATGAAAAGCACTGCCGTCAGGAAGTGGTCGCCACTGGACAGTGCCAGCAGGCCAGCCCCGAAGGGCAGGCAGACCAGCGGCGCCAGTCGTGTGGCGCTGAAGCGATCGACCATTATTCCAGCGAACAGCTTGCACACGGTATTGACCAGCGCATAGAACAGGAACAGACCACCCCATGCGGCCAGGTTCCAATGCTTTTCGTCCACCAATTGCACCTGGTGGAACATAAATCCGGTGAATAGCAGTGGTTGCGCCAGTAACGCCGGCATGAACAGGTAAAAGCATGGATCTCGCACCACCTCTGCACGTGTCCACTGGCGTCTGTGCGTCGCTGCCCCGGAGGTGGCCGCGTTGTCCAGCTGCAGCAGGTATTCCCGGTGCCTTACCTCGTGGCCACGCAACAACCATATTGTCAGCAGGGGAACCGTCAGCAGTAGAAGTGCGCCCCAAACGAGCCAGGAAAGCCGCCAGCCCACCAACAGCAGCAAAGCGATGACCATTGAGGGCAGCAGCGCTTCGGAAATAGAGTAGCCCATGCCACCCAGCGCATTGGCCTTGCCTTTGTGGGCATCCAGGTAACGTACCAGTGTTGTGGCGCTCGCGAGGCTCATCAGGCCCTGGCCAAAGTGGCGCAGTGCCAGTAACGCGCAAAATAGCAACCACGGTGTGGTGCTCGCTGCCATCAACGCGCAGGCCAGCGCCAGGCCTGCACTGATGATGCAGGCATAGCGGCGTAGTTCCATCCGGTCGATCAATGACCCGGTCCAGAACAGCAGCAGTGCGCTCACCAGTGTGGCTGCAGAATAGAGTCCGCCAAAGTCCCCATGGCTGAGCTGCAGGTCATGGCGAATATCACCGCCGAACAGCCCGATGAAATAGGTCTGGCCCAGGCTGGAACCGAAGGTCATCACGAAGCCGAACAGCAATAAGCGCCACTCGCTCTGGATCAGGGGCAGGAAAGATTTCATGGTCGCGGATTATGGCAGCGCGGGCCCTCGGCGGGTAGCCGTCTATAGACTAAAATCGACTGGCCTATCGCCGGTAAAGCCTCTACAGTTGCGCTTTTTTAGGCTGCACCACGACTGGCTGGCCGGGCGTTTGTGCAGTACACGATGGAGGATGTATGAGTTCGAGGATCAAAGTCGAGAAACCGCTGGTCATTTTGCACGGGGATGAAATGGCGCAGATCGCCTTCGAGAGAATCCTCGAACAGTTCGTCAATTCGCGCCTGGACATTGAACTGGTTGAGATCGACCTTACCGCCGAGAACCGGCTCGTCACCAACGGTCAGGCCGTGCGCGAAGCGATCGACGCCCTCAAAGACTCACGGTATGGGGATCAAGAATGCGGGCATGACGGTCAACCGCAGACAGCTGGACGAGATGCTTGCGCAAGCATCCCGAGATCCGCGAAGCCGAACTGGACAAACTGGCCACCAAGTCGCCGAACGGTGCGATCCGCAAGGGCATCGGCGGCAATATCACCCGCGAAGACATCGAGTTTCGCAACCTCAGGAGCGTGCGCCCGGACTGGCTGGGCCGTGACATCGAGGTCGATACCATGGACAGCGGAGGGCTCGACTTCAGCTACAGCGAGCTGTCCAATGCCACCGGCGTGGCCAAGGTGATGTTTGTCGGCAGCAGTGGCGACCCGGTGGAACTGCACCGGCGCACTCTACAAGAAAGGCGATCCCTGGATGCTGGCCAGCAACAGCCTGGATGACGTTAAGGCCTGGGCGCATCGCTTTTTCCAGCGCGCCCTGGACGAAAAGCGCGACATTTATCTCGGTCTCAAAGACACGGTCGTACCCGGTTACGACGGTGTGATGCGCGCGGCTATCGAGGAGATCTACGCAGCAGCGATTACACGGACAAGGTCGCGGCGGCGGGTCTGAAGTACCACTACGAGCTGATCGATGCCCAGGCCGCGCGCATCGTTTCCAATCCGCCGGAGCGCGCCCTGTGGGGTGTGCCTGATAACGTCAGTGGGATGAAGCTCTACAAGCTGGTACAGCAGCTCAAGCACTACGGCCTGCCCGAGCGCAAGGCCCACGTGTCCATCTCGCGAATGAGTGCCGGTGGTGGCGACCAGTACGGCAGCTACAACACTCCTGCGGCCGAAGACGGCATCATCAAGGTGCATGGTCGACGGCGAGGAAAAACATGCCCGCACCGTAAAAGCCAACGATCCCATACTGTTCATGTCCAATGACCGCGAGGCCATCAAGGACTGGGTAAAGCAGGTGTTTCGCGATGCGTCCTTAAACAAAAAGGAAGTGTACTTCGGCCTCAAGCGCGAGTTTGTCGACTACGACGAGGTCTACAGCTCGATCATCCTGGAGATTCGCAAGGAGCTGGCGGCACTGGATACGCCGCCGCCTTCGTTCATGATCATGCGTCCCTCCCGGCAGCTCGAGTAAAATGATCTGTGATCCGCCGCGCTGGGGTATGTATCCGGCGCAAAACCTCGATGGCGATATTTTCTCTGATATTTCCGCCGCGCTGGGCGGCAGCCTCGCCACGGCCAGCTCAGTGATCGAGAGCAAAGACGGCACCATGCTCTACGAGGCACCCCACGGCACTGCCCACGATCTCTATCTGCGCTATCTGGAAACCGATGGTAAGGAGGCAACTTCAACTCCTCGGCACTGATTTTTGCCGTGGCAAATGCACTGGAAGATGCCCGGCGAGAGGACAATGCGCCACTGACGGATTATGCACGCACCTCAAGGCGGCGCTGATTGAAACCGTAGCCCAGGGCACCATTACCGGCGATCTCAAGGGTAAGACCACGGATCCCGCCATGAAACCGTGGTCGATATGTACGGCTTTCTGGACGCCATAGAGGCCAACCTCTAGACAGTTCGGGCGCGTCGCGCCCTGTGTTGTCGGGGGTTCCGTGCCCGGCGTGGTCTGCAGCTATCGCCTCCGCCTGTATTTTTGTGACCTCACTCAGTCAGGGCGTAGGGGAGGGTGCCGGGCACCAGTTCGCTATCGTTGTCGGTGGTGCGCAGTCCCCCGGCAATAGCACTCTCGGTTGCGGTGACCAGGCATACGCAGCCCGCCACCGTGGGTGCGCTGTTGACTACCGTGCCTCCCGGTTGCTCTGAATCGGGGGAAAACAAGTCGGTTCCCGCTGGTAGTGGCGCGGACTTGTCCAGTTGGGCGAGATAGAGCCTGCGCTTTGCCTTACCCCGGTAGTGCAGCCTGGCGACAATCTCCTGCCCCGTGTAGCAGCCCTTGTTGAAGCTGACGTGCCCGGTGATATCGTAATTAAGCATTTGTGGCAGGAACTCACCAGACGTGGGGCCTTCAATCCGGCCGATGCCTGCCTCGATCTGCAGTGCCTGCCATTGTTCTGCGGAGCCAGCGTCCAGCGCTTGCTGCAGGGCTTTTATGTGATGGGGCTGCGATTGCGCGTCGATATAGACTTCAATCTGCTCACCCTGGTCATCCATCTGCACCAGCACGCAGCCGTCTCCACCCGCTGACTCGTAACGTGCCGAAGGCACAGCAAAGCCCGACGCAGCCAGCACGGCCTTGACGTCCTCCCCCCAGCAAGCCGCGACCTGCCAGTCCGTGCGGGCCTCGTCGAGTTCCGCCTTGGAGAACATGATGTACTTGCCGAAAGCCGCGGCTGCTGGCGCAATAACGTCATCGCGCATGCGCAGGCCATAGTGTTCTGTGCCCAGTTGTACCAGCAGGAAATCACACACCATGCGACCTTTCGGCGTGCAGTAGGCCCCCGGTAACGCATGCTCGGGGTCTACCTTGCGCGTGTCACAGGTAGTTTGGCCCTGCAGGAAGGTGAGCGCGTCGGGACCAGCAATGTGTAGCAGTCCTTCGTTTTTGAGCAGGGCAAAATGTGCGGCCAAGGGAGTGTTCCTTCTGTTGGGCAAAGACGCAATGATAGGACGTGCGCCGCTGCCTGTCAGTATTATCACAAGCGCACGAAGATGACGTTATAATGCGGCTCCCTGATGTATACCCCCCGGAGCGAGAGTGGCATGGTGTCCAAGGAAGAACTGAATCGCATGCGCTGGGCTGCCCGCCGCGGCATGCTGGAACTGGACCTGGTGCTTGAGCCGTTCGTGCAGAGCCGCTACGCGGACCTGGACGAGGCTGATCGTGCTCGGTTTCAGGACCTGATGCTGTGCGAAGACCAGGACCTTTTCGCCTGGTTTATGCGCCGCACGCAGCCCGAAGACGGGGAACTGGCCGCCATTGTCAGCAAGATACTCGCATTCACCCTCACTCCGCCTGAGGATCGCTGAGTCAACTGCCCTCAGGACCGCCAGTGGTGGCTTCTGGCTGCTGGTGTGTGTAGCGGCGCTGCACCTCGCGCTGTCCGGCGCACCTGTATGTGGCGGCCGCCCTGACAGCGATGATGTTGGCGCTGATTCACGGGCCCATGGCCGGGGTCTGCAGGGCGCGTAGTATGCTGGCAAAGGGGGACATGGACCGTTGAGCAGGGGCCCACAACAGAGGAAGTCGTATTGCAGCGAGCGCACTGTCATGCCTGGGTGACGCATGCGCAATGGCGTTCACGGGACGGCAGGGTGTACCGGCTGTGGTTGCCAAATCACGGCGCAGACCCGCAACAATTGCGCCGGTTACGCGTGCGTTTAACCCTGGAGAGCACTGTTTGAAGGGGTTAGCACTGTATCGCTGGCGGTTTCCAGTTGCCCCGGGATAATCCAGCGTATAATGCAGCCCGCGACTTTCCTTGCGCTCGATGGCGCAGTGAATCATCAGTTCCGCGACCATGGCCAGGTTACGCAGTTCCAGCAAATCATTGCTGACCTTGTAATTGCCGTAGTACTCCGCAATTTCCGACTGTAAAAGTTCGACCCGGTGCGCCGCGCGTTGCAGTCGTTTGTCGGTGCGCACGATACCCACGTAGTCCCACATAAAACGACGCAGTTCGTCCCAGTTATGGGATATGACGACATCCTCGTCAGAGTCGGTGACCTGGCTTTCGTCCCAGGGTCTGGCCGGGTCCGGTGCGGGTAGCGTTGGGCAGGCTGCTCGCGATGTCGCTGGCCGCGGACTCTGCATAGACAATACACTCAAGCAGTGAGTTTGACGCCATGCGGTTGGCGCCGTGGAGGCCGGTACAGGAGGTTTCGCCTATGGCGTAGAGGCCGGGCAGGTCGGTGCGGCCCGCCGTGTCGACGATAACGCCGCCGCAGGTGTAATGGGCCGCAGGCACAACCGGAATCGGCCCGCTGCTCATGTCCATGCCCAGCTCGCGACAGCGCTGCATGACGGTAGGAAAGTGACTCTCGAGAAAGTCCCGAGGTTTGTGGGAGATATCCAGGAACACGCAATCCGCGCCCAGTCGCTTCATCTCATGGTCGATCGCCCGCGCCACCACATCCCTCGGCGCCAGTTCACCGCGTTCATCGAAGCGCGACATGAAGCGCTCACCGTCGGGTAGCAGCAGGTGTCCGCCTTCGCCGCGAATCGCCTCGGTAATAAGGAATGACTTCGCCTTGGGGTGGTACAGGCAGGTGGGGTGAAACTGGTTGAACTCCATGTTGGCGATACGGCAGCCCGCGCGCCAGGCCATGGCGATGCCGTCGCCACTGGCGCCATCAGGATTGCTGGTGTAGAGGTAAGCCTTGCTGGCACCGCCGGTGGCCAGGACGACGGCCCGCGCCTGAAACAAATCAACGCGCTCGGTTTCCTGGTTAAGTACGTACGCCCCCTGGCAGCGGCCTTGCTCGTTAACCAGGTCCACGGCCACGCGATGGGTGAATATTTCGATGTTGTCAGTTGCCAGCGCCTTTTCAGTGAGCACCTCGGAAATAGCTCGCCCGGTGCGGTCGGCCGAGTGGATAATCCGGCGATGGCTGTGGCCGCCCTCCATGGTCAGGTGAAATTCGCGGGCCGGCGTATCCGGCTGATCGTCGCGCAGGTCGAAGTCCACACCCTGTTCCACTAACCACTCCACGCAGCGACGGCTGTTGCGGACCGTGAACTCTACTGACTCCCGCTTGCACAGGCCGGCTCCGGCGGCGAGGGTATCTGCCACGTGCGCATCCACGGTATCGCGGTCGTGCAGCACCGCGGCCATGCCGCCCTGGGCCCAGTAGGTAGAGCCCTGGTTGAGATCCGCTTTGGATAGCAGTGCAACGCTGCAGTTGCCGGGCAATTGCAGGGCCAGGCTCAGCCCGGCAGCGCCGCTGCCGATAATCAGGACATCGTGTTGAAAGGTTTTGGGCACGGGCTTCGTCGCTTGCCGGAGTGAGGTGGCAATTATATTATATGGCTCAACAACTTAGCGCTACTATGCATCTTATTGGAGTGAGTACAGACGATCTCCGCCAGAATAAGGAATTTCCCCGTGGGGGATACATCCCGGCAATATTACCCATATTGGCACCAATCAGCGCACCGCCCTGAACTCCTGGCCGCTGCCGCGGTCTATCACGCAGGATTCAAAAACACTGTCAGCGCGTCGACGTCGTTGGCCACGGAGGGGATAGGGGCGTGACGGCTGCCGAAACGGACCAGCAGCTCGTTGCCAGAGTGCAGAAGGGCGACTCGAGGGCGTTTGATCTGCTGGTACTCAAGTACCAGCACAAGATCTTCAGCTTGATAGGTCGCTATGTGCACGATGCCGACGAAGTGCAGGATGTGGCGCAGGAAGCCTTCATTAAAGCCTATCGGGCGCTGCCCAAGTTTCGTGGTGACAGCCAGTTTTATACCTGGCTTTATCGCATCGCGGTCAACACCGCCAAGAACCACCTGGTATCGCGGTCGCGCCGTCCGCCGGGGTCCGACGTGGAGGTTGAAGACGCAGAGTATTACGAAGGCGGTGCCGCCCTCAGGGATATAGAAACCCCGGAAAGCGCTCTTTTTGGGGCCGAGTTGAAGGAAGTAGTAGAGACCGCGATACGGGATTTACCAGATGATTTGCGCAGTGCGGTAACTTTGCGTGAGTTTGATGGTCTCAGTTATGAGGATATTGCGGAGATTATGGACTGTCCGGTAGGGACAGTCCGATCGCGAATATTCCGGGCGCGTGAGGCAATAGATCTCAAGGTGAAGGAACAGATCGACGGCTAGCGCCTGCGATGAAGGAATAAACACGGCCCCTTGCTGGTCAAGTGAGCGGCGAAGTGCAGCGTAAACGCACCTGGTGCGGAGGAAGAGAGATGAGCGAACAACTGCGGGAATCACTGTCAGCCCTGATGGACGACGAGGCCAATGAGCTGGAGTTGCAACGTCTGTTAAAGCAGGTAGGTGAGGATCCCGGGCTGCGGTCTACGTGGGTACGCTATAATGCCGCGCGCTCGGCGATGTCCGGGCAGCAGGTCAGCCATCTGCAGCTGGATATCTCTTCCAGGGTGCGCGATGCCATCGATTCTCCCCAGCCTGAGTCGCGCTCCTTGAGAGAACGCTTTTTCCGCCCGGTTGCCAGTTTTGCGGTTGCCGCATCGGTAGCCGCGACTGTAGTGATTGGCGGACAGCAGCTTTCGCAGATCGGCGCTGATGATCTATATGCACCCGGCGCGGTCGCTGCCGGCGGTGTGTCGCCCGTCGGTATGGTCAACAGCCTTGGCGCGACCACAGTGCAGGCCAGTTTCGGCACTGAAGCCGTGCCCATGCTGCAGCCAGCAGCGCGCACCGCCTACAAGGAGCTGGCGCGGCAACGCATGCAGATGTACATGCAGGAGCATGCTGAGCATGCCGCCCTGAATTCCCCGCATGGGTTGATTCCCTTCGCGCGCGTGCCGGAAATACGTGAGTGATCACAAAGCCGTGGATAAACATGAGGTGAGCGGTTTGCGGTACAGTCGATTTTTTCCGGTAATGATGTGTTTTCTGGCGTTGTTATCTGCCCCGCAGGCAATAGGCGCCAGCTGTCCGGAGGCCGACCCCGAGGCGCTGCAGTGGCTGGACAAGATGTCGCGCAGCGTGCACCAGGTAAGTTATCACGGTGTTGTCACGTACCAGCGCGGTGATCAGGATATGCAGGTTATGCAGGTCTCTCACTTTGTGCAGGGCGAACGCAGCTCCGAAAAACTGACGCAATTGACCGGGCAGGGTGCCCAGGTAGTGCGCGCCGATCACCCTCTGGACTGTGTGCATCCCGGTCATAAACTGCTGCGTATGAGTGAACAGATCCAGGGCGGATACTGCGGTATCGCTGAGCACTATCGATTCAGTGTTACCGACGGTGACCGCGTGGCTGGGCGCAAAGCGGTGCGGGTGATGGTTTCGCCGCGTGATATGTATCGCTTTGGCTATGTGATGGATCTGGATCGCAAGACGGGTTTGCTGCTCAAGACCACCACAATAGGGCGTGGCAACGTCGTCCTGGAAAAATTCCAGTTTGCAGAACTCTCGTTTAATAAACGCGTCCCCGAGGGGATCGATATCGAGGTGGTACACCAGGCCGAACATCCCGTGCCGGGAGCAGATGCAAGCCCCGCTCAGCTGGCCCGGGGTTGGCGGGTGCGTTGGGTGCCCAGCGGTTTCATGGCCACCGATACACAGCCAGCCAACGCCGGACGCAAAACCTTCACAGATGGACTGGCGGTGTTTTCGGTCTTTTTGGAAGAACTGGACAGGGAGATCCGGCCCGGCGAAGGCATGGTGCGTGAAGGGAGTACAACGTCTTATAGCCGCGGCCTATCTATAGCGGATACGCCGCTACTGATAACGGTCGTCGGCGAAGTGCCGGTGAACACCGCCAGAATGGTCGCCGATTCGGTTGATTGGGTGCGCTGAGATGTTACTTGAGACTGGCCGGGTGGTGGCGATAGAGCCTGACGGTATCTGGGTCGAGACCATTCGCAAAACTACCTGTGGTAGTTGCGCGGCGCAAAAAGGCTGTGGTCACGGATTGCTCAACAGTATCTCTTCTGGTCGTCGCTCGCTGATTCGCGCGTTGCCGGGTAAACGGCATCCGTCTGAATGCCGTGTGGACGACGAGGTCCAGATTTCTATTCCAGACGAAGTCATCCTGCGCGGATCATTCATCGTATATATCATGCCCCTTGTATTTATGTTGCTCGGCACCATCATTGGTTCAGGTTACGCGAGCAATGTCGATCTGGGCGGTGCCCTGGGGGCCCTGGTGGGGTTTGTTCTGGGGTTCGCGTTGGTGAGAGCCCACGCATGGCGTCATCGGGATGACCGGACGCTGCAGCCCACGCTGGTCGATATTCTGCATCGCGATACGCAGGCCTTGCGTATCGGCTGAACCGGCTCGCACCTTTCTCTCAAGCTTATTGGACAAGTGGAATGATTGCATTGAACCGTATTACCTCCGTTTTCCTCTTTCTGTCTGCGCTGCTGCTGACAGGCCATGCCCAGTCGGCACAGTTGCCCGAATTTCGGGACATCGTCAAACAGAGCTCCCCGGCAGTAGTGAAGATCATCGTTGAGTCCAGCTCGCCTCGTCGACAGCAGGGCCAGCCAGGCCCGGAGGAGATACCCGAATATTTACGGCGTTTCTTCGAGTATCGCGGTGGACCGCCGGCACCACACCAGCGCATGGGGATGGGCTCTGGATTTATCATTTCCGATAGCGGTCTTATCGTCACCAACAACCACGTGGTGGAAGGGGCGGACAGCGTGCTGGTGCGCATGAGTGATCGGCGTGAATTCAATGCCGAAATAATTGGCACTGACCCGCGGTCCGACCTGGCACTTTTACGGATCGAAGCCGATGATCTGCCGACGCTGCGCCTCGCCGCCAGTGAAGAACTGGATGTCGGGGAGTGGGTGCTGGCGATCGGCTCACCTTTCGGGCTGGATTACTCGGTGACCGCGGGCATTGTGTCGGCCAAGGGTCGCAGCCTGCCAACAGAGAACAATGAGAATTACGTGCCCTTTATCCAGACGGACGTGGCAATCAACCCGGGCAACTCAGGCGGCCCGCTGTTCAACCTTGAGGGCGAAGTGGTTGGCGTGAATTCGCAGATATTTACCCGCAGCGGCGGCTCAATAGGCTTGTCTTTCGCGATTCCAGTCAGTGTGGTGCGTAATGTCGTTGCGCAATTGGAAGAAAATGGCCGGGTGACGCGGGGCTGGCTTGGAGTGACCATTCAGGACGTGGACAAGAACCTTGCAGAATCATTTGGCCTGGACAGGCCCCGAGGCGCGCTGATTGCACAGGTTGCCAAGGATGGTCCTGCTGACGATGCCGGTCTGCGCGAGGGTGACGTCATTATCAGCTTTGATGGCAAGGATATACCGACTTCCTCGCACCTTCCGCATGTCGTGGGCCTGATCGCGCCGGGAACCCGGGTTCCCGTAGAGATCATGCGCGAGCAAAAGCGCAAGACCATCAAGGTCAAGGTGGGGGGACTGGACGCGGATGACAGCTACTCCCTGCGCGGTGGCGATGCTGACAAGAGCCAGGGCGGTCGCCTTGGGCTGATCGTAGGTGAAGCCCCGGCAGAGCAACTGGAGCGTTGGGGGCTGTCCGGCGGCGTGCTGGTCCGTGAAGTCGTACCCGGGTCTCCGGCAGCCGAAGCCGGCGTCATAGCGGGAGATATTATTACGCTGATCGGTAATTCCCCGGTTAAGTCGGTGGACGCCTTCGCCGATGCGGCTGAGAAGCTCCGCGGTGGCAGTTCGGTGCCACTGCGACTGATGCGCCGCGGCTCCCCCATGTTTATCGGCCTGAAGCTGGCCGACTAGCTGCAGTCCCGGCCCCTGCTGTGATAGCGGGGGCCGGTGCTTTCAGGTACAATCTCGCGTTTTTTGGCAGCGGTCATTCATCGCCGCCTGACCTTGCCCGGGCCCTAGCATTGAGCGATCTCCAGCATATCCGCAATTTTTCCATTATTGCCCACATAGACCACGGTAAATCGACCCTGGCAGACCGTTTTATCCAGCACTGTGGCGGCCTGAGCGCCCGTGAAATGGACGCGCAGGTGCTCGACTCCATGGATATTGAGCGCGAGCGGGGTATTACCATCAAGGCGCAGAGCGTGACGCTGGACTATCATGCCCGCGATGGCGAGACCTACCAGCTCAATTTCATCGATACCCCTGGCCATGTCGACTTTTCCTATGAGGTCTCCCGTTCGCTGGCCGCCTGTGAGGGCGCCTTGCTGGTGGTAGATGCGGG
The DNA here is from genome assembly GCA_963845135.1 of uncultured Gammaproteobacteria bacterium. Taxonomy (GTDB): domain Bacteria; phylum Pseudomonadota; class Gammaproteobacteria; order Pseudomonadales; family Halieaceae; genus Halioglobus. The sequence continues at coordinate 279,564 of CAWJQW010000004.1, forward strand.
TCAGGGGGTCGAGGCTCAGTCCGTGGCCAACTGCTATACGGCAATCGAGCAAGGGCTGGAAGTGCTGCCTATTCTCAACAAGATGGACCTGCCCCAGGCCGACCCGGATCGGGTCAAGCAGGAGATCGAGGATATTATCGGCATCGATGCCCTCGAGGCGTGCCTGGTGAGTGCCAAGTCCGGGCTGGGTATCGAGGATGCGCTGGAATACCTGGTGGAGAACATCCCGCCTCCTGAAGGGGATCGGGAAGCCCCTCTGCAGGCATTGATTATTGACTCCTGGTTCGACAACTACCTGGGCGTGGTGTCGCTGGTCAGGGTCAAGCAGGGTGTGTTGCGCAAGCGTGACAAAATTGTGGCCAAATCCATCGGCAAGGCCCAGCAGGTTGACAGTGTGGGCATCTTCACGCCCAAGCGCCATGAGACCCAATGCCTGCAAGCGGGCGAAGTCGGTTACGTCGTGGCGGGCATCAAGGACATCCACGGTGCACCTGTCGGGGACACCCTGGTCCACGACAAGAGCCCCGATGTGCCCGCACTGCCGGGCTTCAAGAAAGTGAAGCCGCAGGTTTACGCGGGGATATTTACCATATCCTCTGACGACTATGAAGACTTTCGTGATGCGCTGGGCAAGCTGACACTTAACGATGCCTCACTATTCTACGAACCGGAGACTTCCGACGCACTGGGTTTCGGGTTTCGCTGCGGTTTCCTTGGCATGCTGCACATGGAGATTATCCAGGAGCGACTGGAGCGCGAGTACGATCTCGACCTGATCACCACTGCCCCCACGGTGATATACGAAGTCCTGAAGAAGAACGGCGAGGTGGCGAAAGTAGACAACCCATCCAAGCTTCCGGATGTGGGCGACATAGAGGAAATGCGTGAGCCGATAGCGCGCTGTAATATCCTGGTTCCCCAGGATTACCTGGGCAACGTTATCACGCTTTGTTCGGAGAAGCGTGGTGCCCAGGTTGATATGCAGTTCCTCGGCACCCAGGTGCAGGTTACCTACGATATCCCCATGGCTGAGGTCGTGCTGGATTTCTTTGATCGCCTGAAGTCTGTCAGTCGGGGTTATGCCTCCCTGGATTATGGTTTCGAACGTTTTGAGGCGGCATCGCTGTCGCGACTGGATGTGCTGATCAATGGCGACAGGGTAGATGCGCTGGCAGTCATCGTGCATCGCGACCAGGTCCAGTATCGTGGCCGCGCACTGACCGAGAAAATGAAGGAATTGATTCCTCGGCAGATGTTTGACGTTGCTATACAGGCCGCTGTGGGCGGCAAAGTCGTCGCCAGGACGACGGTGAAGGCGCTGCGCAAGAACGTGACAGCCAAGTGCTACGGCGGAGACGCCTCCCGTAAGAAGAAACTGCTGGAGAAGCAGAAGGAAGGTAAGAAACGCATGAAGCAGGTGGGTAGTGTGGAGATTCCGCAGTCGGCTTTCCTGGCAGTGTTGAAGGTGGACAGCTGATGAGTGGTGTGACCATAGATTTCCCGCTGATACTGGTGATCCTGGTGGGGGGCTCCGGGCTGATCTGGTTACTGGATGCCATATTCCTGGCGCCGGGCAGAAAGCAGGCGATCGCCGAATTGCGCGAGCAATACCCGAACTGGGAGCAGGATGGCAACCCGCAGCAACAACAGTATCGCGCCCGGGTTCAGGACAACGCGTCCGAGCCGGTGTTGGTTGAGTACGCCAGATCTTTCTTCCCCGTTTTATTTGTGGTTTTTGTGCTGCGCTCGTTTATCGTCGAACCCTTCCAGATACCTTCTTCCTCGATGGTGCCTACGCTGCAGGTTGGGGACTATATACTGGTTAATAAATACACCTACGGGCTGCGCCTGCCGGTCACGCGCACGAAAGTGATGGACCTGAATACGCCGCAGCGGGGCGACGTAATGGTGTTTTTCCCACCACACATGAACGAGACCTACTACATCAAGCGTGTGATCGGCTTACCCGGCGATAAAGTGACGTACCGGGACAAGCGCGTATACGTCAATGGTGAACTGATTGATCGCGAGGAAGTTGCGGTGGCCCCGGGCCCCAACGGTCGCTATCGTCTGGGCCTTGAGCAGCTGGGCGAAGCTGAGTTCATGATGCAGGTGAATGACGCCCGACGCCCGATTAATTTTTCGGTGGTGGTCAAGCCCGGGCACTATTTCATGATGGGTGATAATCGCGATAACAGCTCGGACTCGCGTATTTGGGGTCAGGTGCCAGAAAAGGATATAGTAGGCAAGGCTTTCGCGGTCTGGATGCACTGGGACTCCTTCCTGAGCCTCCCGAGCTTCGACCGTGTCGGCTACATAGAATGAAATAATGAAAAACGATGGGGGCAGGGAAATGCGTACACCGCAACGTCAGAGGGGAATGTCCATTCCAGGCATGCTGATTATTGCCATTATGGCCGGCTTTTACGTGATGTGCTTTGTGAAGATGGTTCCGTACTATTTTGAGTACAATGCGATCAAGGGAATCATTGAAACCGTAGCGGCCGAGCACGAGCCAGGTACTACCACGGTTGGGCAGGTGAGGCGCCGTATCGACAATATGTTTAATACCAACCAGATATCGGCTATCAAAATCGGTGACGTGGAAATTTATCGCGAGAAGGGCAAGACTTACATCGATGCCAGCTATGAAGCCAGGGTCCCGATTGCAGGGCGCATTGATGCGCTACTCAAGTTCGACGACCTGCTGATGGAAGCCGGAGAGTCCGCAGCCAGGTGAATGACCGGCAGGAGCATTCAGCGCGGCTGCAGCGCAGGCTGGGCCATTGTTTCGCTGATCCTGCCTTGCTGGATTTGGCATTGACTCACCGCAGCGTCGGCGGTCGCAACTACGAGCGCCTGGAGTTTCTCGGCGACTCCATAGTAAACCACATCATAGCTGAAGCACTCTACCACCGGCTGCCGGATGCCCGCGAGGGCGAACTCAGCCGCACGCGTGCCTCACTGGTGCGCGGTGAGACGCTGGCTGAGGTGGCCCGGGAACTGCATCTCGGGGAGCACTTGATACTCGGCTCCGGTGAGCGCAAGAGTGGCGGCAAGCGTCGCAGTTCCATCCTTGCCGACGCCCTGGAGTCGGTGGCAGGAGCGATATTGCTGGACGCAGACGTCGCTACCTGTCGCCGTTGCGTACTCGACTGGTTTGCCAGCAGGCTTGAAGGTTTGAGCCTGGGGGATGCAGGTAAAGACGCGAAGACCCGGCTGCAGGAGTTTTTGCAGGGGCGCAAGCGGCCGCTGCCGGAGTATGAACTGCTGGATGTCCAGGGAGAAGACCATGATCAGCAGTTCCGTGTTGCCTGTCGTCTTGCCAAACCGACGCTGGTGGTTGAAGGCTCTGGCAGCAGCAGGCGAAAAGCGGAGCAGGCGGCAGCCCGCAGCGCGCTGGATCGTCTGGGGATGCCAGGGTGAGTAGCGAAAAACACTGTGGCTACGTGGCGATTGTCGGACGCCCGAATGTGGGCAAGTCGACGCTGCTGAATCACCTGCTAGGGCAAAAGATCAGCATTACCTCGCGTAAACCGCAGACCACGCGACACCAGGTGCTGGGCATCAAGACCGAGGGTGATCACCAGATCATTTTCGTCGATACACCCGGCCTGCACCGCGGTGCCGACAAGGCCATTAACCGCTATATGAACCGGGCTGCGAGTTCGGCAATTCGCGACGTTGACCTGGTGCTGTTCCTGGTAGATAGAACCGCCTGGACGGAAGAGGACCAGATGGTTCTCGAGCAAGTGCAGCAGTCGAAGAGACCGACGCTATTGGTGGTGAACAAAGTCGACCTTCTGGACGACAAGAATATACTGCTGCCGCACCTGCAGGCGTTGGCAGAACGCGGTGCCTTCGAAGCCATTGTGCCGGTGTCGGCACTGCGCGCCCGCAATATCGATGTGCTCGAGCAGGAGGTTATAAAGCACCTGCCTGCTTCGGATCACTTTTTCCCGGAAGAACAGATTACTGATCGCAGCCAGCGCTTTCTGGCGGCGGAGATCGTGCGCGAAAAAATTATGCGCCAGCTTGGCGAGGAGCTTCCCTACGCCGTGACTGTGGAGATTGAAGAGTTTGGCTTCGATAACGGCATTGCACACATCTCGGCGCTAATACTGGTGGAGAGGCAGGGGCAGAAGCAGATCATAATCGGCGAGAAAGGTAGTCGCTTGCGATCTATCGGCACCGACGCGCGCAAGGATATGGAAAAGCTGTTTGACTGCAAAGTGATGTTGCGCCTATGGGTGAAGGTGAAAAGTGGCTGGTCAGATGATGAACGGGCCCTGCGCAGTCTCGGCTACGAAGACCGCTGAAACCGGTCGCGATCATGCGCGTCAATTTGCAACCCGCCTATATCCTGCACAGCCGCGCCTATCGCGATAGCAGTCTCATCCTTGAGGTCTTCACTGCTGAACAGGGCCGGCTCAGCCTGGTGGCAAAGGGTGCCAGGCGACGGGCGCGGGGCGGAAGCTCGGCGGCGCTGCTGCAGCCCTTCGTGCCCCTGCTACTGTCCTTCACGGGTCGCGGAGAAATGAAAACACTGACGCAGGTGGAGGCTGCTGCCGCGCCCATCGCCCTGCGGGCAGAACAGCTATACAGTGCCATGTATGTCAATGAGGTGCTGATGCGGCTGCTGCACCGCCACGACCCACACCCCCTGCTCTTTGCCAACTATGGCGAGGCGCTGCAGGAACTGAGCCGTGCCGCCTCGTTCGAGGAGGTGCTGCGGCGCTTTGAGTTGAGCCTGCTGGAAGAGCTGGGCTATGGTTTCTCGCTGCAGCAAGATGGTGCCAGCGGAGATGCCATCAAAGCCGACAGTTGGTACCATTTCCATCCTGATGTTGGCCTGGTGGAGGTCCTGCAGGGGGCCAATCCGGCAACGGCGGCCTATTGCGGCCTCGACCTGCTGGCCATGGCCAGGGGCGAGTTTTCAGGCGACGCCAAACATACCGCCAGGCGGTTGATGCGCCAGGCGCTGGCAAACCAGCTGGGCGATGCGCCGCTAAAGAGCCGCGACCTGTTTCGTGGTCGGTCTCAGCAGCAAAACGAGGAATGACGATGATAGCAGTGGGTACCGATATCCTGAGGTTTGACCGTATCGACGCTGTGGTCGAGCGGCAGGGACTGCGCTTTGTAGAGCGCATACTTTGCCCGGAGGAATGTGAAGAGTACTCAGGCAGTGCCAGGCCCGGTAATTTATTGGCCAAACGCTTCGCCGCCAAGGAGGCGGTGGCCAAGGCACTGGGCACGGGTATCGGTCGTGGCGTGAGCTGGCAGGACATTCGCATTGCTCACAATAGCCATGGCGCACCCATAGTGGAGCTCAGCGGTGGCGCGCTGCGCGTCGCTCATGAGCAAGGGGGCACCCGGGTTGCCCTGAGTCTCGCCGACGAGGTGGATTGCGTGGTAGCGTTCGCTGTCCTGGCTTGAACCCCATCTTCCATTGGTACTCCCCCGGTGCGTATGCACAGTTGTCCGTGACACGTTAAACTGCCTGCCGGGCTCAGAGATGTAGAGAAATGATGCGCGACTATCCCACTATTGAAGCCTGTGTAGGCAACACCCCCCTGGTGCGACTTCAGCGCATGCAGGGGCAGACCAGCAATACGCTACTGCTCAAGCTGGAGGGCAACAACCCTGCGGGCTCCGTCAAGGACCGGCCAGCATTGAGCATGATCGCGCACGCGGAGGAGCGGGGAGAAATCAAACCGGGGGATACCCTGATCGAAGCCACCAGCGGGAATACGGGTATCGCGCTGGCGATGGCCGCAGCGATTCGCGGCTACCGGATGGTATTGATCATGCCCAGTCACATGAGCGATGAACGTAAGCTGGCGATGTCAGCCTATGGTGCGGTTTTGGTTGAAGTGACGCAAGAGGAGGGGATGGAGGGCGCCAGGGACCTGGCAATGGCGATGCAAGCGCGTGGTGAAGGCAGGGTGCTGGACCAGTTCGGTAATGCCGACAACCCGCTGGCGCATTTGACCTCGACTGGCCCGGAGATTTGGCAGCAGACAGGGGGTACGGTCACTCACTTTGTCAGTTCCATGGGCACCACCGGCACCATTATGGGGTGCTCGGCCTTTCTTAAAGAGCAGAATCCTGATATTCAAATTATTGGCTTGCAGCCGGAGGATGGCGCAAGCATTCCCGGTATCCGGCGCTGGCCAAAGGCCTACCTGCCCTCCATTTTTGATGCGGCAAAGGTCGATCGCGTCATGGACATTTCCCAGGCCGATTCCGAGCGGAATATGCGTCGGCTCGCCGCTGAGGAGGGTATTTTTTGCGGCGTATCCTCCGGTGGCTCGGTGACGGCTGCGCTGCGCCTGTCAGAGGAGCTTGAGAATGCCGTGATCGTAGCCATTATCTGTGATCGTGGCGATCGCTATCTTTCCACCGGCGTATTCGCGGCAGACTGATATGGTGCGAGTTCGCCCCCAGTCTCACCACGAAGCGGCAGCCGATGCGGTTGACCTGCCGCTGTGGCTGGACAGTCTCCCCGTTTCCCTGGAGGCGGGCGAGCGGCAGCGATTGCTGGTGGTGGCTGAGCGCGTGCGCGAGTTGGCGGCTGCACCCTATGTGGACAGTGGCGACTGGGCCGCCGAAAGTGATTGCTTCCGCGCCGGCCTGGATGTCGCCCTGATCCTGTCGGAGTTGCACGTTGGTACAGATTGCCTGATCGCCGGAATGCTCTACCGGGTGGTGCGTGAGCAGCGTATGACGCTGGAACAGGCCCGAGAGGATTTTGGTTCCCCGGTCGGTGATTTGCTTGGCGGAGTTCTGCGCATGGCAGCCATCGGTGACCTGCGCCTGCAGCAGGATCAACCGGTGTTGGGGCAAGCCCATGCCCAGAAGGACAACATACGTAAAATGCTGATAGCACTGGTGGACGACGTACGCGTCGCGCTAATCAAGTTGGCTGAGCGTACCTGCGCGATTCGGGCGGTGAAAAATGACGAGAACCGGCGTGAACTGGTGGCTCGTGAAGTATTTGACGTTTATGCACCGTTGGCTCATCGCTTGGGTATTGGTCACCTCAAGTGGGAGCTCGAGGATCTGTCCTTTCGATATATCTATGCGGACGCCTATCGCAAGATTGCGCGCCTGCTGGATGGTAAACGCCTGGAGCGTGACCAGTTCATCCGTGATGTCAGTGCCTTGCTCAATCATGTGCTGGGCGACGCCGGCCTGGAATTTGAAATCGAGGGTCGTGCCAAACACATCTACAGCATCTGGCGTAAAATGCAGCGCAAGGGCATTGGCTTTTCCCAGGTCTATGATATTCGGGCTGTGCGCATACTTGTGCCCGAAATCAAGGACTGCTACGCGACGCTGGGTCTGGTGCATGGTCTGTGGCGAAACATCCCCAATGAGTTCGACGATTACATTGCCAACCCGAAGGAAAATGGCTATCGGTCCCTGCATACCGCCGTCATTGGGCCCGATGGCAAGATACTTGAAGTGCAGATCCGGACGTATCAGATGCATGAAGAGGCTGAACTTGGGGTGTGCGCCCACTGGCGCTATAAAGGCTCCGATGCAGCGTCAGGAATGGCCAGCACCTACGAGGAAAAGTTGGCCTGGTTGCGGCAGGTGCTGGACTGGCACGAAGAGACGGGTGATACCGGCGAAGTCGCTGAACAGTTCAGCTTTGACGTCGCCCAGGATCGCGTCTACGTCTTCACGCCCCAGGGGGACGTGGTTAACCTTGCCCATGGGGCTACTCCGCTGGATTTTGCCTACCACGTTCACACCGAGGTGGGGCATCGCTGCCGCGGTGCGAAAGTCAATGGCTCTATTGTGCCGCTTACCTATACGCTGCAAACGGGTGAAAGGGTGGAGGTACTGACCAGTAAAGAGGGTAGCCCCAAGCGTGACTGGTTACAGCCTGGGCTGGGCTACCTGCGCACATCCCGTGCCCGGGCCAAGGTCCAGCACTGGTTCCGCGCCCAGGCACGAGAGGAGAACATTGACGCCGGCCGCCATTTGCTGGAGCGTGAGTTCAAACGCATGGCATTGACCAGTGTTGACTACCAGCGAATCGCTCGCAAAGTGCAGCTGGGGACAGTGGAAGATATGTATGCCGCTGTTGGTTCCGGGGATTTGTCTTCAGCGCAGGTGCTCAATGCGGCGCAGGGCCTGGTGGAACGTCGCCAGGAGCCCCAGCTCAAGCTGGCCCGACCGGGCGCCACGCGTTACCGCAGTGAAGTTCGGGTGCAGGGTGTGGGTAACCTGCTCAACCACATGGCCGGTTGTTGCAAGCCGCTGCCCGGCGACGCCGTCACCGGTTTTATTACCCAGGGAAGGGGAGTGAGCATCCACCGCTCTGACTGTGCGAGGTTGATCAAGCTTGCCGATGGTGCTCCCGAGCGGGTGATAGATGTGGATTGGGGCACCTCTCCCACGGATAACTATGAAGTGGATGTCGCCATCGAGGCCTACGACCGCCACGGGCTGCTGCGTGATATCACCGGGCTGTTCGCCAATGCCCATATCAATGTGCTCTCTATCAATACGCAAACCAACAAAAAGAGCCATACGGCGACCATGCGCTTGCGCGTTGAGGTGCCGAACCTCGCGTCCTTGTCAAAGTTGCTGGAGCGAATGAACCGGCTCAATAATGTCATTTCAGCGATGCGGGTGAGTGAATGAGCGACGCCAGTGAATCCGTGTATACGGTTGCAGACCTGATTCGTGTAATGCAACGACTGCGCGACCCGGAACATGGCTGCCCCTGGGACCTGCAACAGGACTTCCGCAGTATCGTGCCCTCCACTTTGGAAGAGTGCTATGAATTGGCGCATGCCATAGAGCATGACGATTTCGACCATGTGGCGGAAGAACTGGGGGATGTGCTGTTCCAGGTTATCTTTTATGCGCAACTGGGCAGTGAACGGGATCTGTTTGACTTCGATAAAGTCGTGGATATTTTGGTGGGGAAGCTCGTTCGTCGGCATCCACATGTATTTGCTGCGGGCCAGATAGAAGGGATAGTGGGCGACGAGGTCGAGGTGGCGGAAGTTAATGCGACCTGGGAGGCCATCAAGCAACAGGAGCGCGGTTCGCGAGAACAGCACGGCGCGCTTGATGATGTGCCGGTGGCTTTGCCGGCACTACCCAGGGCGCAAAAGCTGCAGAAAAGAGCAGCGCGTGTGGGCTTTGATTGGCGGCAGCCCAAGCAGGTAATGGACAAGCTTGACGAAGAACTTGCGGAGTTGCGAGTCGCGCTTGTAAACCAGGATGCACCTGCAGTGCGCGAGGAGATGGGTGACCTGTTGTTTACCTGCGTCAATTTGAGTCGCCACCTGCACCTGGATGCCGAGGGAGCGCTGCGTGACGCTTCGAGCAAGTTTGAACGGCGTTTTCGGGTTATGGAGTCCCTCGCCGCGGCCCGGGATGTAGAATTGGCAGCCCTGGATGACGCGGCCCTGGACGACCTGTGGGAGCAGGCCAAGCAGCCCTGACCCTCGCCAAAGGTAGGGGTTGTAACCTCCTGAAGCGCTGTGTATCGTAGCGCTCCTTCACGTCCCTGTTGACAACTTTCATGCGGCCAGCCCGCAGCTCGAGAATAATGAGGTAGCGTACTTATGCGAATGATTCTGTTGGGCGCCCCGGGTGCCGGTAAAGGTACCCAGGCCCAGTTCATTACTGAGAAATATGGTATCCCACAGATATCCACGGGCGATATGTTGCGCGCGGCGGTCAAAGCGCAGACCGAGTTGGGTGTGCAGGCCAAAGAAGTCATGGACGCCGGTGGCCTGGTCTCGGACGATATTATTATCGGCCTGGTGAAGGAGCGAATCGCCGAGGACGACTGCAGTCGCGGCTTTCTGTTCGATGGTTTCCCCCGCACCATTCCCCAGGCGCAGGCCATGGTTGAGGCCGACGTTAACATTGACCACGTGGTGGAAATTGCAGTGGACGACGAGGAAATCGTGGCCCGACTCAGCGGTCGCCGGGTGCACCCCGGGTCCGGTCGCGTTTACCACCTGGTTTACAATCCACCGCAACGCGACGGTGTAGATGACGAAACAGGAGAAGCACTGGTGCAGCGGGACGACGACCATGAGGATACCGTGCGCAAGCGGCTGGAAATCTATCATTCACAAACCAGTCCGCTGATCGATTTTTACCAGGATATGGTAGGCGACGACGCACCAGAATATCATCGTGTTCCTGGCGTGGGTGGTGTCGAAGAGATACGTGATGCAGTTTTTGCTGAACTCGGCGATTGAAGTGCATCATTGCATAACAGTGGAACAGGGGAGCTTTGCTCCCCTTTTTTTTGCTCTTCGCGCATTAGCGGGGAACAGCCAGGGAATGTTCCATCTTGAAATGCGGCCACTGTAATCGTGGTATACCCCCGGTAGATCGAACCCACTTTTGACGATCTTCCGGGGGTATACCACGATTACAGCGGCCTTCTTCCATTTCGACTCGACTATCCACTACCTATACTCCCTGTGATGTTCCAAGTCGCCGGGAGAGTGCCTGAAATCACCGTCTTATCACCTCGCCCCGCCGGGGTTCCCTCACTCAGTTGCGAGCCAGAAAAGCACTGTCTCGCATCTTCCTTCGGCGGGTGATTTGCAACGATGATTTCAGCCTCTCTCCCGCCTCACTAGTGGTGAAGCCACAGGATCGATCATATAGCCACCATTAGCGCGCTCTGGGAGGAGTCGGTGAAGCGGCTGAACTGTCCGTTGCAAGTGCGCGCCGAGGGAGAGGCACGAGACAGCGAAGCGCTTTAAGGCTCGTGACCGAGCGAGGGAATCCCGGAGGGACGCGTGTACAAGACGGGCTGTTCAGGCACTTCAGCGACGGCTTTGGCGCGTCACTGAGAGTTTAGGTAATGGATAGTCGAGTCGAAATGAGGGGAGGACAGCACGAATGGGGTAAGCCTTCCAAGGGCGTGGGGGTTTGTTTCCAACCAGGGAAGGCTTACTCCATTCGTGATGTCCGCTTAGCAACCTGGAGCATTCACTTGCTCCACCACCTTAATGCGCGAAGAGCCTTTTTTTGCCTGCAGGTTTCTCCGCACTCTGAAAAAACAGTGTTATTTGTAGTTTTGGCTTTACGATTGATCTCCGCCTGAACTGTTGAAAGTCGACTTTTAAAGCTGGAATCCCTTGTTTTATTGGATTTTTGTCCCCTGGATGTGTTGTAAGCCTTGTTTATTGTTGTTACTTTTGGGAGGCGTTACCTGACTAACTATTTTGGAGATGTGCGTAATGGCAACCGCAAAGAAAAAAACAACCGCGAAAAAGTCGCCAGCTTCTCGCAAGAAGGCGCCAGCAAAGAAGAAAGCAACCGCGAAGAAGGCTCCGGTTTCCCCTGCTGTAGCACGCGCCAATGAGGCACTGGCGAAATTGCAGAAAGGCCTGGAAAATGAAAAGAAAGCACTGGAAAGTGCGCGTGAGAAACTGGCTGCTGCGCGTAAACAGGCTGCCAAGGATGCTACAGCCGCGAATAAGCGTGCCGTTAAAGCCGCTCAGAAAGCCTGGGCAAAAACGTCAGAACGTATCAAGGGGATGCGCGGTAAAGTGGCCGATGCGAAGAAGCGCGCGGCGGATGCAGCCGATGCCGCCAAGCTCAAGGCAATGAAGCTTGCTGCGGAAGAGAAGAAACGGGCGCACAAAGCTGAGCTTGCTGCCAAGGCGGAACTGGACAAAGCCAAAGCGTCTGCCAAGCATGCCGAGAACTGGCTGAAAGCACGTGCTAAACAGGATGCCAAAAAGGTCTCCGCCCTGGAAAAACGCCTGAGCAAGCAGATTGCAGCGGCAGAGAAGAAAGCGCTCGCAAAAGCGAAGGCAGCTGAGAAGAAAGCTGAAGCCAAGGCCAGGGCTGCGGCCAAAAAAATCGAGGCGGCATTGAAGGGTAAGAAGCCGGCGAAAAAGAAACCAGCCAAAAAGAAGGCAGCTGCGAAAAAAGCCGCGCCTAAGAAAAAGGCAACGGCAAGGAAGCGCCCAAGAAAAAGGCAACGGCAAAGAAGGCCCCGGCCAGAAAGTCCAAAGCCAAAGCCAAAAAGTAACGTCAGGCTTGATGTAATGACCCGCCGCCAGCAATGGCCGCGGGTTTTTTCGTGTCGGCAGCATGGCTAATGACGGCGGGCATGCTAGCGGTTGTCGTGTGCTGTGAGCTCGTTGAGATTCAGAAAGGAACTTTCCTGTCCCGAAAAGTCGACAGCGATGGCCTCCATCCCGGCGTACCATTGACGAACCGCGCGCTGGCCGCTGTCGAGAAACGGGCCTAGCGAATCCAGCGCACTGCGGTGCATCAACGCGCAGAGATACTGATCCTGGTTGTCGCTGCGGGCATAGCAGACCTGGCTGCCCGGGCTATTTTTCAGTCCCGTGTGCAAACGCAGGACAAGGTCGTGCGGGAGTTGTGGTGTGTCGCAGGGCGCCAGCAGAACATAGTCGGCATTCAGCGTTGCCCGGGCAGCTTCGAGTCCAGCCAGGGGGCCCGGAAATCCGGGTCGCAAGTCTGCTGGCGCAAGAGGGGCAATGGAGCCATAGGTAGCACGGTTTCGGTTGCAACTGATGCTGATTTTACTGACCTGGGGCCTGATGCGCTCGATCACATGCTCTATCAGTCGTTTGCCTTGCCAGCGAATCAGGCCCTTGTCCCTGCCGTTGACGCGGCGGCCCGCTCCACCAGCGAGTACCAGTGCGCAAATACTGTTTCCCTGTTCATGCTGAGTTGCAAAATCGGGCACTGAGAGGTTCTTACCGTTGGCTTGCTGTGTGATAATCGCAGCTTAACACCTACCTCCGGTATCAAACACGATCGCAATGAACAACATCCTCGCTATTGAGACAGCGACAGACGCCTGCTCTGTTGCCTGGTCGGATAACGGTCGTGTGCAACAGCGTCACGAAATTGCCCCCAGACAGCACAATCAGCGACTGTTTGCGTTCCTGGCAGAGTTACTGCCCAGCGGCCACCTGCGAGAACATGGCATAGAAGCCGTAGCCTACGGATGTGGCCCAGGGTCTTTTACAGGTCTGCGCATCGCCGCAAGTGCTGTGCAGGGTCTTACCTATGCGACGGGCCTGCCCGCCATAGCGGTTTCGACGCTGGCCGTGCAGGCGCAAACTGCCTGCCGACAGGGTCTGGCCGAGGACGGACAGCTTATCCTGAGTACATTGGATGCGCGAATCAACGAGGTCTATAGCGCGTGGTTTCGTGTGTCCGCAGGAAAGGTCTGCGAAATTACGACAGCGCAAGCCTCTTCTCCCGACCAGGTGCAACTGCTCGCCGGGGCTGCAGATGCTGTCGCAATCGGTAGTGGTTGCAAGTTTCTTGAGCGCATGCCTGTAGCTTTGCAGCAGGCACTGAGCAAGGTCGCGGTGCAGGTCGTCCCCGAGGCGCGTGACCTGATCACCCTCGCCAGTGATCAGTTGCAGGAAGGCGAAGTGCAGGCGGCGGCACAGGTGCAGCCTGTTTACGTGCGCGACGAAATCAACTGGAAAAAAATTCCCCAGCAGGGAAAGCAACCGTGATTGACTGGTTCCAGGCCGTTCTGCTGGCGCTGGTACAGGGCCTGACTGAGTTCCTGCCGATCTCCAGCTCGGCGCACCTGGTGATTCCGTCGCTCATCCTTGAATGGCCCGATCAGGGGCTGGCGTTTGACGTGGCCGTGCATCTGGGGACGCTTTTGGCTGTTGTTATCTACTACCGGCATGACCTGTGCAAAATCGCTGTTGCATGGTTTGCGTCTCTCGGTGGCGGCGAAGCGGGTGCCGGACAGCCGTATGGTCTGGTATCTGATGGTTGCGACCGTACCGGTTTGCCTGATGGGGTTGTTCGGCGGACATGCCATAGAGTCCCACGCGCGTAACTTGCCTGTGATTGCCACGACGACACTGGTCTTTGGCCTGCTTCTGGGATTGGCTGACCGTCACGCTCGGCGGACACCGGGCAGTCGCTCACTGGACTTGCGTGTGGCCGTGCTGATCGGCGTGGCGCAGGCACTGGCGCCCATCCCCGGTGTCTCCCGGTCTGGTATTACTATTACCGCGGCATTGTTACTGAACATGAGTCGCCAGGAGGCCGCGCGGTTTTCCTTTTTGTTGTCGATACCGGTGATCGCGGGAGCGGGACTGTTAAAGGGTTTGGAATTGGCCGAAGGCAGTGTCCCTGTCGATTGGGCGTTGATGGCGACAGCCGCACTGATATCCGGCGTGACCGCCTATCTGTGCATTGCGCTATTTCTGCGCCTCCTGGATCGGGTCGGGTTGATGCCCTTTGTTTATTACCGGATCGTACTAGCAGCAGTCTTGTACTTTCTTTGGCTGGCTTGACAGGGAGTGGGTAAGTGAAACTGGCATTTATAGGACTGGGTGTAATGGGCTATCCGATGGCTGGCCACTTACAGCAGGCAGGCCACCAGGTCACCGTTTTTAATCGCAGTGAGCAAAAGGCACGGGCATGGGTTGATCGCTACAATGGGCAGTGCAAGCCTACGCCAGCCGAAGCCGCAGAGGGCGCGGATATGGTCTGCCTGTGTGTGGGCAACGACGATGACGTGCGCAGTGTTAGCTACGGCGAGGAAGGTGTACTCGCCTCCATGCGACAGGGCAGCGTGCTGGTTGACCACACCACCGCTTCCGCTGAATTGGCCAGGGAGCTATACAGTTGTGCCAGTGAAGCCGGTATTGGATTCCTGGATGCCCCGGTATCGGGTGGCCAGGCGGGTGCCGAATCGGGCGCACTCACCGTCATGGTTGGTGGCGATGAGGCTGTGTTCACCATCGCGGAACCCGTCCTGCAGAGCTATGCCCGTTGCGTGCGATTGCTGGGTCCGGCGGGCAGCGGTCAGTTGGCGAAAATGGCCAACCAGATCTGTATTGCCGGAATCGTCCAGGGTTTGTCCGAGGCCATGGTGTTCTCCCAGCATGCGGGACTGGATGCAGGCGCGGTTATCGAGGTCATCTCACAGGGCGCGGCGCAGTCCTGGCAAATGGAAAACCGGTACCAGACGATGTTAGCCGGCGAATACGAACACGGGTTTGCCGTTGACTGGATGCGCAAGGACCTGGGAATGGTGCTGGAACAGGCATCTCGCATGGGACTGGAGTTGCCGGTAACGGAACTGGTTGACGGCTATTACGCCCAGGTGCAATCCATGGGCGGTGGACGCTGGGATACCTCCAGTCTTTTTGCACGCATGCGTGCAATCAGTGATAAGGAATAGGCAGTGGAGCCGGATATGTCGGGTCAAGAACAGTTTAATCAGGGGTTATGCGATTTCCTGTCCAGGGCGGTTACGCCTTTTCATGCCGTAGCTGAAATGGCCAACGTGTTGCAATCTGCCGGTTTCCAGCAACTTGCGGAGGACGAGAATTGGGTGCTGGAAGCGGGCGGACGGTATTTCGTTACTCGTAATGGCAGCTCGATTATCGCCTTCGGCATGGGCCTGGAGTCGGGACCGGTCGAGGGGATGCGCATGGTCGGCGCACATACCGACAGCCCCTGCCTGATGGTGAAGCCAACCCCGGAGACGGTGCGTCATGGTTATTTCCAACTCGGTGTTGAAGTCTACGGCGGTGCATTGCTTAACCCCTGGTTCGACCGGGACCTGTCGCTGGCAGGCAGGGTAAGCTACCAGTGCGAGCAGGGGCAGTTGCGCACTGGCATGATCAATTTTTGTGAGCCCATTGCCGTGATTCCGAGTCTGGCAATACACCTGGATCGTGAGGCCAATAAAGAGCGCAGCGTCAATCCGCAGAAGGACATCCCGCCAATACTGTGCCAACTGCCGGAGGGCGAGCAGGGCGATTTCCGTGCCTTGTTGCTGGAGCGCCTGCTAAAGGAACACCCGGACTGCGGTGCTCAGCGGGTCCTGGATTATGAATTGTGCTGCTACGACACCCAGGCAGCTGCAGTCGTGGGCCTGCATGGTGACTTTATTGCCTCAGCGCGTCTCGATAATTTGCTGAGTTGTTTTGCCGGACTTCGCGCATTAGCGGACTGGGATGGCAGTAGCAGCGTGCTGCTGGTGTGCAATGACCACGAAGAGGTGGGGTCGCTTTCCGCCGCCGGCGCGAACGGGCCTTTTCTCGCCTCAGTACTCAAACGAATTGCCGGTGAGCGGCAGGCCTACGCCGCCCTGACCGAGCGATCGATGATGATCTCCGCCGATAACGCACATGGGATTCACCCCAATTTTGCTGATCGCCATGATGAAAATCACGGTCCCAGGCTGAATGCTGGCCCGGTACTGAAGATCAACGCCAATCAACGCTATGCCTCCAACAGTGAGACCAGCGGACTGGTGCGTATGCTGGCCGCCGATGCCGGTGTGCCACTGCAGTCTTTTGTGGTGCGTACGGACATGGCCTGCGGTAGCACGATTGGTCCCATAACCGCCGGTGAGACTGGCATCAAGACGCTGGATATCGGTGTCCCTACCTTTGCCATGCATTCCATTCGTGAACTCGCTGGCAGCGCCGACGCGAGCCAGCCTCACGCGTTTGTTGACCGGGTTTTACAATCTTCGGGGCAACCTGGGCGCCAGCTGATACGGTAATGCGTGTTCTGTTGCTGTCCGCCTACGCTGCCCAGAGCCATCGTTACTGGCAGACCGGCTTGCAGCAGATGTTTCCGCACTGGGAGTGGACCGTGCTGGAACTGCCGCCGCGGCATTTCAGCTGGCGAGTCAGGGGTAATCCGCTTTACTGGAGTGTGGTAGAGCGTGAAACGCTGGAGTCAGCCTGGGACCTGGTGATCGCAACCTCAATGGTCGATCTCTCTACCCTGCGCGGATTGGTGCCGTCACTGGCGACTGTACCCACACTGTTGTACTTTCATGAAAATCAGTTTGAGTACCCGCAGGACCGTCAGCAGCATTCCTTGCTGGATGCGCAGATGGTCAGTCTCTATGCGGCACTGGCGGCCGATGGTATTGCCTTTAACTCCCGATATAACCTACGCACATTTATGACTGGTTGCGAGCGCTTGTTGGCCCGTCTACCGGATCGAGTACCGCCCGGTATTGTTGCCCGGCTTGGGTCAAGGGCGCAGGTGCTGCCGGTGCCGCTGTTGCCGAGTGAGCGGATTGATGGCAAAGCGGAACCGTTGATGTCCTGGTCACCCGGCGCCCTGCGCTTGCTGTGGAGCGCGCGCTTTGAGCACGATAAAGGGGGAGAGGGCTTGTACCTTCTGTTGCAGGCGCTTGAGCAGCAGGGTTGTAATTACCAGCTGGCGGTGACCGGCCAACAATTCAGGGATTCTCCACCCGTTTTCGCGCGCATCGAGGAACAGTTCGCAGGGCGCCTGGTTCACTTTGGGTTTGTGCCGAGGCCGGAGGAGTACGCTGCATTGCTGCATGAGGCAGACATCGTCGTGTCAACCGCACTGCATGAATTCCAGGGGCTTGCGGTGATGCAAGCTGTCGCGGCGGGCTGTCTGCCGTTGGTGCCGGACCGGCTGGCTTACCGCGAAACCTACGCGGATGTATTTCGTTACCCCTCCTGCCCGGATGAGCCAGCGCGAGAAGCGGAGGGCGCGGCACAGCTACTCCTGAGGATGTCCAGGGAACGACCGGCGGCGCCAGACCTCACCGCCTTTGGCGTCGGTGCCCTGAGGGCGCGGTACCTGGCGTTCTCAAGAGGGCTGCAAGAGTCTATGCCGGGCGCACCGGCAGGATAGCCAGCCCATGCCAAGCTAGGTATGATTGGCGGCTTTTTACCGACAGACGGATTGTCATGGCCAAACAACGTGTACTCACCGGCATTACCACCAGTGGCACCCCGCACCTGGGCAACTATGTGGGTGCCATTCGCCCATCGATCCAGGCCTCTCGCGATGATTCGCTCGATTCCTTTTTCTTTTTGGCTGATTACCACGCGCTGATCAAGTGCCAGGACCCGGCAGTGGTGCGCCAGTCTACCAAGGAGATTGCCGCCACCTGGCTGGCACTGGGTCTGGATACAGACAAGGCGTTGTTTTACCGCCAGTCCGACGTGCCCGAAATACCTGAGCTGACCTGGGTACTCAACTGTAATGCGGCAAAGGGTTTGATGAACCGGGCACATGCTTATAAAGCGGCGGTGCAGGCCAACGAAGAGGCAGGGGAGGACCCGGACTACGGCGTGACGATGGGGCTTTTCAGCTACCCGGTGCTTATGGCGGCGGACATACTCATGTTCAACGCCCAGCGTATTCCGGTTGGCCGTGACCAGATCCAGCACGTGGAAATGGCCCGCGATATCGCGGCGCGGTTCAACCACAACTTCGCCGACGTGTTCACCCTTCCGGAGGCGGTGGTGGATGATAACGTGGCGGTCTTGCAGGGCCTGGACGGGCGCAAGATGTCCAAGAGCTACCAGAATACTATTCCGCTGTTTTTGCCAGAGAAACAGCTGCGCAAACATATCAACAAGATAAAGACCAATTTGCTGGAGCCGGGAGAACCCAAGGACCCGGATACTTCCACCGTCTTCCAGGTGTGGGCGGCATTTGCTGATGAATCAGAAATAGCGCGAATGCGCCAGGAATTTGAAAACGGTATCGCCTGGGGCGAAGCCAAGAAGCAGTTATTTGAATTGGTCAATGAGCAGCTAGGCCCGGCACGTGAGCGTTATAATGCACTGATGGATGACCCGGGCCACATTGAAAGTGAACTGCGCAAGGGTGCCGAGCGAGCACGTGAGCACAGCGTGCCATTGATGCAAAAGGTTCGCGAAGCGGTGGGGATTGCGCAGATACAGTGAATTAACAGCACAAAAAAATGCGGCCTTTGGCCGCCTCATTGATTGCGCTTCAGTCTGGCTTAGAAGTTGTAACGCGCCATCATGCCAACAATGCGTTCCCGCAATACCTTGGTTTCGTTATACGAGCCACCGCTGAAGAACTGGTCGTACTGATCCGAACCGTCGTGCAGTATAACTTCATCCGCGTCGACCACATTACCCAATCCCGGTGAAGACTATATCTAAAAAACCCGGGATGTCGGTATGACAGAATCGGTCAATCCTATCTTCATGTGCGCACACCATGATATCTGACATGCGATTCCACAGCCTGATGTGGAAGGGGGTCAGTAGCTCCAGCCGACGCCGGTAGTGATTGCGTAGTCGATAGAGTTATCGCCTTCCGCCTGATTGTCGGTAGTGACCCATGAGGTGATATCCCAGTATAAATCGCTGATTATTTCCCAGCGAATGCGCAGGTTGCCGTCAGTTCTGACACGGCCACTGTCCGAGAGGCTGGGGTAGAGGTTAAAACTCAGGTCAACCCGCACTTCTGGAGAGCTGAACTGCCAGAGAGCGTATTCCGTCGACAGAAACATTTCGATGTCCTGGTTGGTGTCCTGTCCGGTAAAGCGTTCGGATATCAGTTGTAATCCGGCGGTGCCGGTAAGGCGGCTCCTGTGCGTGTCAATGAAATAGCGACCCACGCCGGCACCGATACCGATTCGCCGGGTAAGTCCCAATTCGTCGTTGTCCTCGTAGTTCCCAAACAATGCCCGGTAGGCATGGGCGCGGTCCGAGGTCCAGGTCGCTCGATTGATGTCGAAACGGCTGCTCTGGCTTCGCTCGTTCTGGGAGTCAACAATGTCTGACCTGCCAGTTAAGGTGTTGCGTGAATTTTCGTTTTCATAGCTGATCTCGGTGTTCAGCGCGATCTGCCCGAGATTACTTGCCCGTGTATAGGAGAATGTAGTGGCGAGGTACACGTCCAGTCGCTCCATGAAACTGTCCTCTATCGGGCGAATTTCCACTACCTGCAGTGACTCTATTTTGCGATCTCCATAGAGATCAACGAGCGCTATCTGGCCTGCCCTGACATTGTCTGCAAAGGAGCCGTAGAGTCGATCACCATTGCTGAGGCGTAACTCGAAGTGAAATTGACTCTCGATCGACGCCACGTCCGGCCACTCAATCTTCAGGGTACCCATTGAGTCCGTTGAGACTTCCAGAATACCGCCATAAAGTGACTTGATCTCACCCGTTATATGGTCGCCGTTGTAAAGCTTGATGATGTCAGTCTTACTGTTGGCCAACGCACCAGGGCAGGCCAGGAGCGCCAGGATCATTAAGATAACGGGAAATTGCTTTTTTACCACGATTGCCTCACCGAGTATGAGCGTGTAGCCAAAGTCGTCAGTTTAGTGAATCTGGCGTTACTGCGCCAATCTCGAGGCTTGCCGGTGTGTTTCAGACGGTGGCCCTCATGCTATGCTGCCGTAATAAAGGATAACAACACGCTGTTTTATGCTTACACCCTCCAACTTACTCAGCCTGGCGCTGTTGTACATTTGTATTCTGTTTGCGGTGGCCTGGTACGCTGATCGCAGGACGGTCGGCACCCCCAGCCGTGTGCGCCGCTACCTGGGTCGTCCCGGGTCGCGGGGCGTGCTGTACGCGCTTTCCCTGGCGGTCTACTGCAGCTCGTGGACGTTCTACGGCGCCGTGGGCAGTGCCACTGAGTCTGCCTGGAGTCACGCGCCGATTTACCTTGGGCCGATACTCATGTTCGTCTTCGGCTGGTCCATCATCAAGCGCATGCTGCTGGTGGGGGCAAGGCACCGGGTGACGTCCATCGCGGACTATATCGGGGCACGTTACGGCAAACGGCAATCACTTGCAGTGCTGGTTACCCTGGTCGCCACCGCCGCGGTGCTGCCCTATATCGCATTGCAATTCAAAGCGCTCGCCCAGGCCTGGTCTATCGTCGGCGGCACTATCGATATGCGGGAAGTAGAGGCCATGGGGGGTGACACCGCACTGTTGGTCGCCATTATCCTCGCGGTATTCACTGTCCTTTTTGGCGCCCGTCGCCTCGACGGTCGCGAGCGTCATGAGGGTATGATGGCAGCCATTGCCGTAGAGTCGGTGGTCAAGTTACTGGCCTTTCTGGCGGTGGCTGTGCTTGCGTTGGCTTACCTGATGGCGCTGCCAGAGAGCGCGCGGATGGAGCACAGTTCGCAGGCGCTGGGCGAGGTGGCACTGTCCGCTGATTTTGTTGCCCGCACCCTGATTAGCGCATTGGCGATACTCTGCCTGCCGCGCCAGTTCCATGTGATGGTCGTAGAGGCACAGGAAGGTACCAATACACGCATAGCGCGCTGGATGTTTCCCGCCTACCTGGCGCTGTTCATGTTTCTTGTTGTGCCCATCAGCCTGGCCGGGGCCAGCGTGTTTGCAGTGGCCGACAATATCAGCCCCGATGTGTACGTGCAGCTGTTGCCACTTTCCCTGGACGCGCCCTGGGTGACGGTGGCCGCGTTTATTGGCGGTATTTCAGCGGCTACCGGTATGGTGATTGTGGCAACCGTCAGTCTCGCCATCATGATCACCAACGAGGTGGTTTCGCCGATCGTAATGCGCGCCAGTGCCAGTTCACCTGCGGCGGTGTTGAACCTTGGCGATAGCCTGCGCCGCATTCGCCAGATCACCATCGCAGTCATTCTGTTCTGTGCCTGGCTGGTGACCCAGTTGATTATGGATATTCCATGGTTGGCGCAGATTGGTTTCATCTCCTTTCTTGCTGCGGCACAGTTGGCACCGGCCCTGCTGGCCGGTCTCTACTGGCGGCGCGCGCACGGGCTTGGGGTGATTGCCGGATTGCTGGTCGGGCTAGCGCTATGGTTTTACTGCGGTGTACTGCCAGCGGTGTTGCCTGCGGATGCCGCGCTGCTGGTTAATGGCCTGTTCGATATCGATTGGCTGCGGCCAATGAACCTGTTGGGTTTTGCGGGGGAGTCCAGGCTCAGTTATGCCACAGCCTGGAGCCTGCTGGGTAATGTCTTCGCCCTGGTGACCTTGTCAATTTTGCTGCGCCCATCGCTCGCGGATGTGCGTCAGGCCAGGCTTTTCATCGAGGACGGCTCCGGCGAGTTGCGCGAGGAGGACAGGGACTTCGACCTCAGCCTCATTCGGGTGAGTCAGCTGCAGGCCTTGTTACTGCCGTTTATGGAGCCCGACGAATTTACCGCCATGTGGCATCAGTTTGAAGATGCGTATCAGCAACGGCTGCTCCCCGGGGACAGGGCGCCGGTCTTCGTGGTCAACCAGCTGGAGTCGGTATTGGCACGTATCATTGGTGCGACTTCGGCCCATCAGGCGATGGAGCAGTTGGAACGCAGTCAGCAGCTTGAATACAGCGACCTGGCCAGCATGGTCACCGACGCCAGCCGCTTGCATACGTTTAACCGGGAGCTACTGCAGACGACCGTGGAAAGCCTGCTACAGGGCGTATCGGTTGTGGACAAGGAATTGCGCCTGGTGGCGTGGAACAAGCAGTACGAGGCGATGTTTCACTATCCCGAGCGCTTTTTATACGTGGGCTGCCCTATTGAGCGTGTTTATCGCTTTAACGCAGAGCGCGGCATATTAGGCAGTGGTGGCCGTCCAGTTGAAGAAGAGGTTGAGCGTCGGTTGAACTGGCTGCGTGAGGGCAACCCGCATCGCCTCGAACGGGTCATGCCCGATGGCAAGGTGGTGGACATTCGGGGCAATCCGCTGCCACATGGTGGTTTTGTGACCACCTTCATCGACATCACCGATTTCCGCGATGTGCTGACCCAGCTCGAGGAAGCCAAGCTCGAACTGGAGCAGAAAGTCGCCACCGGCACGCAGACGCTCAGCGAAACCAATGCGCGGCTGCGGCAGGAGAATCGGCTGCGGGCCCAGGTAGAGTCCAGCCTGCGCGACGCGCACCAGAGCAAGACGCGATTTATGTCAGCAACCAGTCATGACCTGTTGCAACCGATTAATGCTGCCCGCCTTTTCACCGCGGCGCTCAAGCCAAAACTGGGCGAGGATATTGCCCCCGAGACGCGGCACATCGTCGACCAGATCGATAGCTCGTTGCACCGCGCGGAGCAGCTGATTGCTGAGCTTCGTGAAATTTCGCGCCTGGACTCCGGGCGGCAGATGCCGCGGCGCAGTCATTTCCCGGTTGCCGACGTGTTTACCGCGTTGCATCGCGAATTTGATTCCATGGCGGATATTCGAGGGCTGGCGCTGACCTTTCAGCCTAGCTCTGTCTGGTTATATTCCGATGAGTCGTTGATTACCCGAATACTGCAGAATTTCCTGTCCAATGCCATCAAATATACGCCGCGTGGCCGCGTGCTGGTGGGTGTCCGGCGTCGTGCGGACGGCGCCGAACTGCAGGTATGGGACACCGGTCCCGGGATTGCCGAGGAAGACCGGGTGAAGGTATTCCAGGAATTTGAGCGGCTGCAGCGACAGCTTCAGCAGGGTGAGGAGGGACTTGGGCTCGGACTCGCCATTGTTTCCCGGTATGCAGATTTACTGGGTCATCCTATCAGGCTGCATTCGGTGCAGGGGCAAGGCACCCTGTTTGCGATTACCGTGACCTACGGGCAGGCACAGGCACAGGGCAAGGGAACAGTGGAGGTAAACAGCAGCAGGGACCTGGAGGGGCTGCGGGTGTTGTGCCTGGATAACGACCCGCTAATCCTCGAAGGCATGCAACAGTTGTTGGGCACCATGGGTGCAGTCGTCGGTGGAGCCGCTAACCGTGAACAGTTGTTGCAGCATTTCACTGCTAACAGCAAGCCCGATATTGTGCTCGCAGACTACCATCTCGACGAGGGTGATACGGGCCTTAACGCGGTGTTGGAAGCGCGTCAGCTCAATGGGGACGTGCCATGCATTATTATCAGTGCCGACGATAGCGATGTGATCAGGGACAGGGCCAAGGCCGTGGGTTTCCGGTTCCTGGCCAAGCCTGTTAACGCAGCACGATTGCGCGCGTTAATTCTCGCCATGACCCGTGACTGATAGGGCAATGGGTGCTAATTGACACCCAGGGTGCGGGCGAGGTGCTGCAAGTAGGGCAAAACCCGGGTGCTGATGTCCGCTTCGGTACCTGCGCCGCCTGGCTGTGCTGACAGCCCGAGTGTGGTCACGGTGAAGCTTCCCTTGGTGCGCCCCCATTGTTCTTCTTCATATAAATAGGCATTGTTCCATGGGTCCTTGGGAATCGCCTCAAGGTAGCCCCCCTCGCGATAGCTGCCAACCTGGCGCTCGACCTTGGGCTGCTCTACCAATGCCTGCAAACCCTGTGCGGCGGTGGGGTAGTAATAGTTATCGCGATAATAGGCTTCCAGTGCCTCATTGATCAGCGCCAGGTCAGCGGTAATTTTGATCAGTTCTTTACTGTCTTTTGTGAATGGGCCAATACCCGTATCCCGGTGCAATGCGGCCGCCTGGTCATCATTACAATAAAACTGTCTCGTCCTGCGCCGTGGGAGACTTGTTTAGCGAATCATCGACCACTATGAAGTGCTGATTCAGCTGTCGCGGTTCACTGAAAGACACATAGGCACTGTAGCTGCCACAAACGACGTCGCCCGGGTAACTTTTCAGTTGCTGGAATTCAAGGTCTGTTTTAATCGCCAGGCTGTCTTTTACCAGCTGCCTGGCGCGACTGATATCCGAGGAACAGGCTGCCAGCATGAGGGCAAGGAGGGCAATGGCGGTTGAGCGTATCAAGGAGAGACCCTTCTGTGTATTGAGAGCGGAGGCAATTATGACCAGATTACACGTTGCGCACAATTGCCCCCGGGCACGATTTAATTTGTTCAGCGACAGGTAAAACCGCCATCAATTACCAGCTCCGAACCAGTCATGTAACGGGATTCATCGCTGGCGAGAAACAGGCAGCCATTGGCGATATCAATGGGCTCGCCCATGGAACCCATGGGTATTTCCCGCTGCAGGCGTTCCTGTATTTCAGCCTGGGTGCCGGCGGGCATCGCGGCGATACCGTCTTCGACCATTGCCGTCAATATGAAACCCGGGTGTAGGGAATTGACGCGAACCGGATAGCCCTGGGCGGCGCAATGCAGCGCGGCAGACTTGGTAAAGATACGTACGCCGCCTTTGCTGTAGTTATAGGCCGGCACGTTGGGCTCACCGACCATGCCCTCAATGGAGGATATGTTGATAATTGAGCCGCCGCAGTCTTTCATTACCTTGATGGCCGCCCGGGTGCCCAGGAACACGCCTTCACCGTTGACTGCCTGCGTGGTGCGCCAGTCCTTCAGCGAGGCCTCCTCAACGTTGCCATTGATGGCGACTCCGGCGTTGTTAACCAGAATATGCAAGCCGCCGTAGCGGGCGGTGATGTCACTGATCACCGTGTCCCACAGAGCCTCATCGGTCACATCCTGTTTAACGGCGTGCGCCGAGCCACCCCTGGTGACGATATCCTCTGCTACGCTTGTCGCGGCCTCAATGTTGATATCACTGACAAACACGCTGGCACCCTCATCAGCAAACCTGCAGGCAGTTGCTGCGCCCAGGCCATTGCCTCCCCCCGTCACAAGCGCGACTCTTCCGTCTAAACGTCCTGGCATCACTCTCTCCTTGCTTAATGTGTAAATACGCCACGCCGGGGCGAGGCACGATTGATCATGTTGTCAGGTACGCTGTTAGCCGGTGGCGCAGCGCGTTGGGCAGAATCTTGTCCAGCAGATACCACGCCCTGGCGCTGAAGCCCATTGGGAACGAGGTTCCCCGGCCTTCCGCGGCTCGCTGTATCAGCGCCGCCACATCTCGGGCATCGAGCTCTCCCGTAAGTTTTAGTGGCGTACCCGCAGAGACGGCCCGGCCCATCGCCGTGTCGATAACGGGAGGCTTGACGCAGGTTACACGAATATCGTCGTTGCGCCATTCCAGGTCCAGGGCCTCGGTAAGGCCGTCAATGTAAAACTTACTGGCACTGTATACAGCGAGTTGAGGTATTCCGTGAATACTCGATGCGGAGCAGAGGTTGACCACCACCGACTCCGGAGTGTCGCGCAAAAGCGCATAGGCCGCCTGCAGCGTATGCGTTGCCCCGCGTATATTTACGTCGAACATACGTTCATGGTCGTGGTAGTCAATGTCTGCAAAGGGCCCAACGCTCAATACCCCCGCGTTGTTCACCAGCAGGTTCAGGTATCCGCCGGAGTGCTCGGCAAAATGTGCCATCATCGCCTGGACAGACCCGTAGTCGGCGACATCACAGTAATCGCCGCAGGCGTTGGCGAACTCGCCTGAGGCGAGCAAGTCGGCAATGCCCTGGCGATTGACGTCGTAGAGGCCAACAAACCAGCCCATTGCTGCATAGTGGCGTGCGGTTGCCAGGCCGATACCCTGGGCGGCGCCTGTGATCAAAACTGCTTTCAACACAATTCTCCTTTAAGTCCCAAGCGCTCGCTCCATGGCCAGGTTACTGCCTGTTGACGGTAGCCATACCTGCAGCAGCCCACGTCTCCATCGGTCAAGAGTGTAGGCTTTCGTTGGCAACATGCGAATCTGAGCGAGGGACACTTGTTTGTGATTTTCGGCCACTATGCTACATTTTCGATGCTGAGCGAGATTGACAGGCGCAATAATAAGATGAAAAGAATCACGCAGACGCCCACCCAGCATCCGTTGCGCGCACTGCTCCCGCCCATTGAGGTCATGGAGCGGTTGGGCTATGACAGAACGCAGTGCCTGCAAGGCACTGGTGTTTTTCCAGCGCAATTCGGTGATCCCGGTGCGCGTATCAACCTGCAGCAAGAGTTGCGTTTCTACCGCAATGTGTTGGAGCTTAGCGGCGACCCCCTCATTGGTTTACAACTGGGTGAGCCCTTTGTGCCGCAGCGCTATGGCTTGTTTGGTTATGCGCTGCTGAGCGCTGAGACCTTCCGCGACGCTCTGGCTATTGGCGAGAATTTTGGTCGGCTGACGTTTAGCCTGTTCAACTTCAAGTTTGGCGTTGCTGGTTCCACAGCCTGGTTTGCCTTGTGCGACCCTCCGCTTATTGATGAAGACCTGGTGAACGTTTATATCGACCGCGATCTCGCTGCCGCCCGTGTCGATTTCAGCGCGATTATTGGTGAGAGTTTCGCGGTTGAATCGTTGCATCTCCCGCATGATGGTAGAGGTCATAAAGCGGCATACCGTCGTTACTTTGGTTGTGAGGTGGAATTTGGTACCCCGGATGCCCGTTTTCAATTTGGCTCAGGCATACTCGACAAACCGCTGCCGCATAGCGATCCGGATTCCTCACGTCACTTACAGCAGCAGTGCCAGATGCTGATTGCCAAGCTCACGGCGCAGGGGAGTTTTATTGATGAGGTGCGGATGTTGATTCTGGCTCGACCGGGATTTTTCCCTGATGTTGATTACGTGGCGCAAAAAATGGAACTGTCTACCCGCACGCTCAGGCGCAAGCTCAGGAATGAGGGCAGTAATTTCCGCGATCTGCTGGAAGAGATCCGTTATGGCCTTGCCAGGGAGTATCTGGCCGACACGCAATTGCCCATGGAGGAAATATCATCCCTGCTGGGTTATAGCGATTCAGGAAATTTCAGCCATGCGTTTCGTCGTTGGGCCGGTATTTCCCCAACGGGCTGGCGGCAGAATACCCATTTGAGGCAACTGAAATCGGGGCGAACTGCATAGCCGGATGGTCACCAAAGCATGGGATATACAATGAACAGATGTACAGTTTTTGCTGCGCTCTCCGCTGGCGTGTTTTCTTGCTCAGTGCTCACCGCACAGGCGGGGACCGAATACACCGAACAGCGCTCTTCCTGCAGCCACTATGAAGAAACTCGCCGGGCTTTTTTTGGCGACCTGCACGTGCACACGCGTTATTCCCTGGACGCCAGCACCCAGGGCACAAGGACTACACCGGCACAGGCTTACCGCTTTGCCGTCGGCGAACCGTTGGGTATCCAGCCCTGGAGTGAGGAGGGTGAGCCCGGGCGTACATTACAGTTGGAAAGGCCGCTTGATTTCGCCATGGTCTCTGACCATGCGGAGCTGATAGGTGAGGTTCGGATGTGCAACACGCCGGAGGTTGAAGGCTATAACAGCTGGCAGTGCCTGCTATACCGGTATGTGCCGCGGGGCGCCTATTACCTGTTCAATTATATGGCCACCATGCAGCAGTCTCATCTTGGTATGTGCGGCGAGGACGGCAACAAATGCCGAGAGGCTGCGCTGGTACCCTGGGCGGAGATGCAGGCAGCGGCAGAGCAGGCCTATGATCGCAGCGAAGCGTGTCGTTTTACTACCTTTGTCGGTTATGAGTGGACGGCGATGCAGAGCAAGAACGGCGGCAATCTCCACCGAAATGTTGTGTTTCGTAATGCCGACGTGCCGGAATTGCCGCCTGACTTCATCCAGAACCCCGCTGCGAACCTGTTATGGGATGCGCTTGATAGCGAGTGCCTGCAGGCTGAGGGCAGCTGTGATGCCCTGGTGATCCCCCACAACTCCAACCTCAGCGCGGGCTATATGTTTTCCGGTGAACTGGACGGTGGCGGCCTGATGACTCGCGAGTATGCCCAGACGCGCCGGCGTTTCGAGCCGCTGGTGGAAGTGATGCAACACAAAGGGGCATCCGAGTGTTTCTATGCACCCGCCGGCGGGAGCGATGAGCTCTGCGCCTTCGAGCAGCAGCCCACCGATAATATCGCCGTTTATAATGCGCCGCCCAGACCCGACACCGGCTTCGTGCGGCAGGCGCTCGCGGACGGCCTCGCTATCGAACAGCAAGTCGGGGTAAATCCTTACCAGTTCGGCCTGATTGGCAGTACCGACACACACCTGGGGGCACCGGGCGCCACGGCCGAGAGTAACTTTCCGGGGCATGGTGGTGCTGGCGTTCCGGCACTGAAGGAGGTCCCTCCCGGGCTCCCGGACAAGCTCGAATACAACCCCGGCGGCCTGGCGGTGCTGTGGGCAGAAGAGAATAGCCGCGATGCCCTGTTTGCCGCCATGCAGCGTCGCGAGGCCTACGCTACCAGCGGGCCGCGCATCAGTGCACGCTTTTTTGGTGGCTGGGACTACCCGCAGGATCTTTGCGAGCAGCCCGAGCGTGTCCGTCTCGCCTATGCAGGAGGTGTGCCCATGGGTGGTGAACTGAGCGGGGCAGGGCGCGATAGTGCCCCGGTATTCATGTTGGCTGCCAGCCAGGACCCGGGTACAAAAGCGGCACCAGGTATGCCGCTACAACGTCTGCAGTTAATCAAGGGCTGGGTTGATGAGCAGGGCGCGACCCATCACCGTGTTATTGATGTGGCAGGAGACGCCAACAACGGCGCGGACGTGGATCTGCGTAGTTGTGAAACCCGGGGAGAGGGCTTCGCGCAATTGTGCAGCGTGTGGCGTGACGACCAGTTCGACCCGCAGCAGTCGGCGTTTTACTACACGCGCGTAATCGAAAACCCAAGTTGTCGCTGGAGTCAGCGACAATGTGTCGCGGCCGGGGTGGATTGCAGTGACAAGGCCACCATCGGAGAGGGCTTCGCGGGTTGTTGTGCGCCAGAACACCGGCCTGTCATCCAGGAGCGTGCCTGGTCTTCACCTATCTGGTATACACCAGCCGGCGCGCTAGTCGGTGAATTGCGTACCCTGGTCTACGTTGACATAGGTGCTGGAATGAAAACCATTGAACCGGGTTGCAGTCACGGAGCCGTATGCTCCCAGCAGGCCAAACTCTATGTAGTCACCGGGCCGCAGTCCTGCCGGCAATGGTGTCTCTTGTGCAAGCCGGTCCACCGGGTCACAGGTGGGGCCAAAAATTCGGTAGCGCCTGGGCGGGCCTTCCAGCATTTCGCCCTCGCGCCAGGCGCGCACGGGTAATGCCATGTCGATTACTGACTGCTCTTGCATGCCGCCGTAGACACCGTCGTTTACAAACACGCTGATGCCGCAGTCGCGCACGTGAATGATGCGAGCTAACAGCGAAGCGGCCGACGCTACCATTGCTCTTCCCGGTTCGCACATCAAGGGGGTCTGCTTCAGCAAGCGCCCCGCAGCTTTCTTGATGACGCTGAAATAGTCTTCCAGCGTTGGCAGCCTGGTGCCCGGATAGTGTTCGGGGAAGCCACCGCCAACGTTGAGAAATTGTACCGGCACATTGGCCCGGCGGATGATGTCCGCCGCGGCCTCAATATAGCGCGCGTACACCTGTGGCTCGGTGCACTGCGAACCGGGATGAAAGGTCAGCGCAGCCTTCGCCCCAATACCTTGTGACAGCTTTTAATAATGCTACAGCGGCATCTTCGCTGGCGCCAAATTTGCTGCCGAAATCGTAGGCGGCGCTGGCATGGTCCAGTTTGAAACGCACGGTGTAGGTGACGTCAGGGTCGCCGCCGGTGCAGCGGCGGACTTTCTCCAGCTCCGACGCCTCGTCTATGGCGAAGGATTTCACCCCATAACGAAGGTAGGCCTCCGTGATGGCCTCGTGAGCTTTCACCGGATTGTTAAAATGCAGGACAGAATTCGGGCAGTGTTTCGCGACCCGGCTCACCTCCTCCAGCGAGGCAACGTCGAAACTCTGCAGCCCCGCGGACGCCAGTGTCTCCAGCACTCTTGGTTCCGGGTTGGCTTTCACGGCATAGCTGACCTGACCGGGGAAACCATGAAGAAAGCGCAGCGCCCGCCGTTGCAGCGCGGGGGCGCAAAAAAGGTAGACGGGGTCCACAGGCTGTACCTTGCCGGTCACTTCGGCGCAATCCCGATAGCAGCCCTGCGCAAGCGGCTTTCTTGTAAATGCAGTTGCGTTGCTAGCCGTCATAACATCACCTCGTTGTTGTTCTGGGTTAATTATCGAGCAAACGAATGTACAGCTGACAGTTGCAAATACTGTCTAATATGCTCAAATAAGTGACATATTGATTAGCTGCATGGGCAAAGTGATGGAAATAACCCGAAATGATCGACGCTTGATTGCGTTATTGCAACGTAATGCACGTCAGACGATCAGCGAGTTGGCAAGGCAGCTGGATCTTTCGCGCACCACCGTGCAGAAGCGACTGGCACTGCTGGAGTCCAGCGGCGTAATCGCCGGCTACCAGCTCAAGCTGGGCGATGTTTTTCAATCCAATACATTTCAGGCCTACGTTAACCTGGTGGTGGATCCCCATCAGGGTAGCCAGATTGCATCCGCCCTGAAGAATATGTCGGCGGTGGAGGCGCTCTATACAGTCAGCGGTAAAATCGACCTGGTGGCGATCATGCGCGTCAATTCACCCGCGGAGTTGGACTCGACGCTGGATCGTATTGGCGAGCTGGAAGGGGTTCGCGATACGGACTCGGCGATTGTCTTGTCTACCCGGTTTGACAGACGGTAACGCAGGCTTTTACCGTTCACGCCGGCTCAGCCGAGAATAGCAGCAGTTGTTCATGGTTGGAGCGGTTGCGTGGTTCCAGCCGCAGGCCCGCGCCGAGCAACCGCACCGGGCGCCTTCCCCTCTGCCATGCGGTCTGCAGCAGGCCCCTGAAGGCCCGGCTTTGCAACCAGTGTTCGCCGTTCTCGGGGATGACTTCTTCCATGGTGGTCTGGGTGAAGTCATTGAACTTCACCTTCACCACGCGTTTGTGCGGGCGGTACTGTTCTTCAATGGCGTGAAAGCGTCCCTCCAGTTCGCCTAGCAGGGCATCCAGCGCCGTATTCATTGCCGCGATCGCGCCAATGTCACTGCTGAAGGTATTCTCTACCGAGATGGATTTGCGTATGCGGCTGGTCTTCACCTCGCGATGATCGATGCCGTGAGCCAGTTGCGCCAGTCGCGAGCCATACTTGCCAAAATTCCTGACCAGGGTTTCCAGCGGCACTTGTTGCAGTTCGCCGCAGGTGGTTGCGCCGAGCCCGGCCAGTTTAGCCGCGGTGACGGCGCCGACACCGTTAATACGCGAGACCGGTAAGTCCAGGACAAAGTCGGCAACCGAGTCGGGGGGAATGGTAAAGCACCCGTCTGGTTTGTCCCAGTCACTGCCTACCTTGGCGAGGAACTTGTTGGGCGCAATACCGGCGGAAACGGTAAGCTGGAGTTCATCCTTGATGCTCTGACGGATAGCCTGGGCGATAAGCGTGGCGCTGCCCTGGAAATCCAGGCAGTGGCTAACATCCAGGTAGGCCTCATCCAGGCTGAGCGGCTCTATACGGTCGGTGTAGCGGCGGAAAATCGCGTGGAACTGTCGCGATACTTCTCTATAGAGCTCAAAGCGCGGCCTGATGATCACCAGCTGTGGGCAGAGTTGACGAGCCCTGCTGCTGGGCATTGCCGAATGCACGCCGAACCGGCGGGCCTCGTAATTGCACGTGGCGACAACGCCGCGGCTTTGCGCCGATCCGCCGACTGCGAGCGGCCGACCCGCCAGTGAAGGGTCCTCGCGTGTTTCAACCGAGGCATAGAAGGAGTCCGCGTCCAGGTGAATAATCTTGCGCAGGTTCTTGCAGTCGTCTGGCGGCTCGGGCGGGCAGGGCGATGTCATCGTGACGTCTGGCGTGGTTGGGGTTGCACGATTTTAGTATGAATGGTGGTTACGGGGCTAGGCGTCCAGCGAGCGACAGGTATCCATCCAGGACTGCACTGATTCCAGGGGGTAGCGCTGTCTGGTAAGCGCGAAGTAGAAGGTCCGTCGCATGTTTCGCCGCGGTAGCTTCAATGGCACCAGGTCCCCATTGGCGAAGTTGCGCTGCAGTACGATACGCGACAGGCAACCGATTCCAAGGCCTGACTCCACGGCGTTCTTGATCGCCTCGTTGTGGTGGAATTCCATGTAGACATTGAGGTCAGGCAGCAGTCCCGCCATCGCCTTGTCAAAGGTCTGCCGTGCCCCGGAGCCGGGTTCACGTAAAATCCAGGCGGCCTCCTTTATGTCCCGTGTCGACAGGCTGCTTTTGCGCGCGAGGGGGTGGTTGGCGGCGCAAAAAACCACCAGTTCGTCTTCCCGCCAGGGGATCAACTCCAGTTCGCGATGCTGGACTTCACCTTCAATCATGCCGATGTCGACCTGGTAGTCGAGGACCTTGGTTACGATTTCTGGCGTGTTGGCGATCTCCAGCGCAACATCGGCCTGCGGATATTGCGAGAGGTAATTGGCCAGGTAGCGCGTGGCCAGATGGTTGCCTATGGTGAAACTGGCGCCGACCTTTATGTGCCCCAGTCCCTTGTGTGACTTGAGGACCTCCTCAAAACTGAGCGCGTGGTCTACTAACGACTGGGCCTCCTTGCGTACGGTCTGTCCTACCGCATTGAGTGTCAACTTGTTGCTGACCCGGTCGAACAGTGCGATCTCATAGCCATGTTCCAGGGTTTGTAACGCCTCGCTGGCGGCAGACTGCGACATGTGTAATGTATTGGCTGCGCCGGAAATACTCTGCTGCCTGGCAACTTCAAGGAAAATCTGTAACTGCCTCAGCGTGTACTTCATCTTTCGCTCCATGGGCAACTATCGGTAAAACCGATGGCTTGATCCATGATATCCTGTTTTACATATGGCGCCAATGTCCGTAACCTTCGCGCCAACAATAACCGCGGAGCCGCGCCATGGCGTGTCTCCTGACCGCAGCAGAGGATTGTAGATATGGCCGAGCAAAAAGCCACAAACGTGCACTGGCACGAAGGCGACATCACCCGCGAGCACCGCGAAAAAATTCTGGGCCACAAGGGCGCTACGCTCTGGTTTACCGGCCTGTCCGGATCGGCAAAAGCACCGTGGCGGTGGAGCTTGAGGGTACCCTCCACGAGATGGGTATGCTGTCTTACCGCCTTGATGGCGATAACGTGCGCATGGGTATCAACAAGAACCTGGGTTTTTCTGCGGAGGACCGCACTGAAAATATTCGTCGGATTGGCGAGGTCGCAAAGTTGTTTGTGGATGCGGGGCAGATCGCCCTGTCCAGTTTTATCAGCCCCTATCGTGCCGATCGCGACCAGGTTCGCCACTGCATGATGAAGCAGGCATGGACTTCATCGAGATTTTTGTCGACTGTTCACTGGAAGCGGCAGAAGAGCGCGACCCCAAGGGTTTGTACAAGAAAGCCCGTGCCGGGGAGATCAAGAATTTTACCGGTATAGACGACCCGTACGAAGCGCCGGAAAAACCGGAAATTCACCTGCACTCGGACCAGCAGACCCTGCAGGAAGAAGTTGAGCAGATTCTCGCCGTGCTGCGTGAGCGCGGCATCATCAAACAGTAACAGGAGAGCACCATGATCAAGCCCCACGGTTCCGATGAACTCAACCCGCTGTTTGTCTACGACACTGAGAAACGCCACGCCTTGATTGCAGAAGCCGAAACCCTGCCGTCACTGTTGCTCAACTCTGCCGCTGCGGCCAATGCAGTGATGCTGGGCGGTGGTTACTTCAATCCGCTCACCGGCTATATGAACCTGGCCGATGCGCTGGGCGTTGCCGAGAAGATGCACACCGTCGACGGTCTGTTTTTCCCTGTGCCCATTCTCAACCTGACCGAGGAGACCGGCATCGAGGCCGGCAGCCGTATCGCCTTGCGCGACCCCAATGTCGAGGGCAATCCCGGTGCTGGCAATCATGGATGTGGAAGCGGTAGAGACGGTCAGCGATGAGCAGGTCAATTTCATGGCGGAAAAGATATTCCGCACCCTGGATCCTAACCACCCGGGTGTCGCTACCTTCACGAGCCTGGGCAGCACATGCTGTCCGGGCCTATACGAGGTGCTTAGCTTCTCCTACTTCCAGGCTGATTTCCCGGATACCTTCCGTACAGCGGTCGAGATTCGTAACGAGATTGCCGAGCACGGCTGGGAAAAGGTTGTTGCTTTCCAGACCCGCAACCCCATGCATCGCGCCCACGAAGAGCTGTGTCGTATGGCAATGGAGCAACTCGACGCAGACGGTATCCTGATCCACATGCTGCTGGGTAAGCTCAAGCCGGGCGATATTCCAGCGGATGTGCGTGACGCATCTATTCGCAAGATGGTGGAGGTGTACTTCCCGCCCAATACGGTAATGGTCACCGGTTATGGCTTCGACATGCTTTATGCCGGTCCCCGTGAGGCTGTATTGCATGCAGTGTTCCGTCAGAACTGTGGCTGTACGCATTTGATTGTGGGTCGCGATCACGCCGGCGTTGGCGACTACTACGGCGGTTTTGACGCCCAGACGATCTTCGATGAGGAAGTGCCCGCAGGTGCGCTGGAACTGGAGATCTTCAAAGCGGACCACACCGCCTACAGCAAGAAGCTGAACAAGGTAGTGATGATGCGCGATGTGCCGGATCACACCAAGGAGGACTTCGTGCTGCTGTCGGGTACGGCGGTGCGCGAAATGCTCGGTAAGGGCATAGCCCCGCCGCCTGAGTTTTCACGCCCCGAGGTGGCCAAGATCCTGTCGGACTACTACCAGTCGCTGGACAGCTGAAGCATAAAGCATCACTGGCAATGGCTCGCGTCGTCGTAAACACGTCGGCGCCGGCCAGTTTTAAGATGGGAAAGTAAATGAATTACGACCTCTTCAACGGTGACGCAGATGGCATCTGCGCACTGATCCAACTGCGTCTTGCCCAGCCTCGCGAAGCAACCCTGGTGACAGGCGTAAAGCGCGACATCAATCTGCTGCGAAAGGTCGAGGCAGCAGAGGGTGACGAGATCACCGTGCTTGACGTGTCGATGGACAAAAATCGCACTGCGCTCGATACGGTTCTGGCAGCCGGCGCCACGGTGTTTTATGTGGATCATCACTTCCCTGGCGAGATCCCGGATCACCCCCGTCTGACCAGTATTATCAACGAGGCCCCCGACGTCTGTACCGCGGCACTGGTCAACGGTCACCTGCACGGCGCCCACCTCGACTGGGCCGTCACCGGGGCGTTTGGCGACAATCTCAAGGATACCGCCCGCACCCTGGCGAGGGATCTGGACTTATCGGCGGCCGATCTTGCGTCCCTGGAACGTCTGGGAACCTGTATCAATTATAATGGCTATGGTCCTGCCATTGAGGACCTTCACTTCGACCCTGAGGAGCTTTATCGCAGGCTGCTCAGCGCCGGCTCTCCGCTGGAGTTTGTCAACGCCTCTGCTGATTTCACTCGCCTCAGCGAAGGTTACGACGCCGACATGGCACAGGCCGCGGCGCTGCAGCCGACGCATGCTACCGACGCGGTCGCCGTGTTCATGCTGCCGGACGAAGCCTGGGCGCGCCGTGTCAGCGGTGTCTACAGTAATGACCTGGCGACCGGTTATCCCGACAGGGCCCATGCGGTGCTGACGCAGAAGGCAAACGGTAATTACCTGGTTAGCGTGCGTGCGCCGCTGAGCAACAAGCGCGGTGCCGCCCGGTTATGCATGCAGTTTCCCACTGGCGGGGGCAGGGAAGCGGCAGCCGGAATCAATGATCTGCCTGTAGACAGTCTCGACAGTTTTACCAGCGCGTTCGCAGCGGCATACACGGATCAGGCATAGTCAAGCCGGGCGTTAGTCTGGCGCGCTCTGAGCCAACTGCTGCACCTGGTCTACAAAGTGCCAGGGAGCAAGCATGGGTTTGAGTGCTTCCGCCGTCACCGGCTCGCTGAACAGATACCCCTGGATCAGGCTGGCGCCATTTTGGGTAAGGAAGTGGAACTGCGACTCCGTTTCCACCCCGGTAGCCAGCGCTCTGAGTCCCAGGCTGCGGGCCATGGATATGATCGCCACAACCAGTTTAGCGCCGGTGTCTGTGCGCTCCGCGTCCAGCAGGAAGCTGCGATCGATTTTCAATTCATCCAACGGGTACTGGCTAAGGTAGTGCAGGGGAGAGTAACCCGTGCCGAAGTCATCCACTGAGAGGTAGACGCCGCTATCTCGCAACGCCCGCAGTGCCTCAACCGTTTCGGTCTCATTGCTGCTCATAATCGATTCTGTCAATCCCAATTCGAGTTGGTGCGGATCTATTCCTGTTTGTTCAAGCGTCGCGTTGATCCTGCCCACGAACGCCGGAGAGAATTGCTGGGCCGAAATGTTGATGGCGACCTTGCCGAGTTTTACGCCCTCAGTATTAAATTGGCTAACCTGCCTGCATGCCTCTGCCAGTACCCAGTCGCCCAATTGCTCCATCAGGCCCGCTTTTTCTGCGAGGCTGACAAACTTTGCCGGTGGTACCTGCCCCAGCTGAGGATGATTCCAGCGTAACAAGGCCTCCGCGCCGATAACGGATCCTGAGTTGGTGTCGACTTGTGGTTGGTAAACCAGGCTGAGGCCACCGCTGTCCAGCGCGGTGCGCAGGTCTGACTCCAGGCGCAGGCGCTCGGCACCCTGCTGGCCCATATTGCTGCGGTAAAACCGGTAGCGAGTTTCGCCGCCGTCCTGCTTGGCGTGATACTTGGCGGTGCTCGCCGCTTGTAGCAGGCTTTCCACGTCCTTGCCGTCGGTGGGGGCGATAGCGATGCCTATGCTCGGATGTAGCGACAGCTTGTGTCCCGCGATGGTCAGCGGTGCGGTGAGGTTTTCGACCAGTCTGCTGGCCACCACGGCTGCAGATTCCGGCGAGTCCAATTGATTCAGGATGATGGTGAATTCATCACCACCTAGCCTGGCGACCTCTATCCCTGTTTTGCCGTCTGTCATGTAGCCAACACTGTCGCTGTCGCGAACTGTGCGGGTAAGCCGCCTGCCGACCTCTACCAGAAGCTTGTCGCCTGCCCCCATGCCCAGCGAGTCATTGACGCGCTTGAAGTCGTCCAGGTCGACAAATAGCAGGGCCAGCGTGTGACCGTGGCGCTGGTTGAGTTTCAGTAACATACTCAACTGCTCGGTGAGCAGCTGACGATTCGGAAGTTTGGTGACGTTGTCGTAATTGGCGACTTGCTGTAACTGGTCGCGCGTCTTGTTGGCTTCTTCCATCGCCTTGTTCAGGGCTTCGCTGCGTTCAGACAATTGCGAGCTGCGTTCCTGCACTTTCAGGCTGAGCAGCCGCTTGTCGATTTCATGCACTTTCCGCGAGTCCCGCATCCCTTCGATGACACCGTTGAAGAGTCGGGTGATATCTTCGAGCTCTTCGCCCCCGCCCACTTTGATGGGCTCGTCTATTTCTCCCGCGGCGACCGCGTCTGCCATGCGCGCGAGTTCCCGCAGTGGCCGCGTGGCCCGACGAGAAAGTAACCAGCTAACCACTGCTCCCACAGTTGCCAGTAGAAGATACAAGAGCATTACTTGCAGTCCCGCACGGAGCGCCTTTGT
Source organism: uncultured Gammaproteobacteria bacterium (assembly GCA_963845135.1). GTDB lineage: Bacteria > Pseudomonadota > Gammaproteobacteria > Pseudomonadales > Halieaceae > Halioglobus. The sequence continues at coordinate 317,523 of CAWJQW010000004.1, forward strand.
ATTCAGCACGCGAGGGTCGGACAGGATATGCACATAGCCAATAACGCGCTGGCTCGCATTGACGCTATCGCCTGATATGGCCACAGCAAAATCTGCAGCACTGAGGCCAGCAGCGCCAGTGTTTACCTTGGTGAGCACCGGCAGGGTCTGGTATATGGGCGAATCCTTGTTGCCCAGGGACTGCCAGAGGTTCAGGTCCAACGGAGCGCCGGTATCGCCGTCGAAAAACCGTATACCGCTATCCAGCGTCATCAGGTTGCGACGAACGCCGGCGAAGCTGTCCGCTTGAAAAGGTTGTGTTCCCTGGCGACTTACGGTGGCCAGGGGTTCACCCAGGCCATTGAAAGCCTGTGCCATAGTTCGGGGGCCGGTGTCGACAAACTCAGCAAGCGTTTGCTTCAACTTTGCCTCGTCGGATTTGTAAATGAAGTATTGTAAGCCGGGCTGGCCCTGCAGGAATGCGTCGGCCCGATCACTGAGCGCAGTCACCTCCTGGTCAAATGCGCGCAGCGCCGTTGCGACACCCGTAATAATGCCGATCAGTACGATAGCGGTTGCGAATACAAGGCTCAAGCGGACAGCAATTGTCATCAATCCGCGCCCACAATGAAACCAGTTAATACGAAAATCGCAGTCGTTCTGCTCACCCCATGCCCCGTGTGCAATGCATTCAAGCCCTTGTGCTTTCCAGCCTCTTTATCAGGCGCATCTTACCGTCGAATCATGCGCCAGATCCAGATTATGACGCTAGCATGGGCAAAGCGTTTTTCGCAAACGAAAAGCGTGCAATAGTCAACTCCCTTGGGGCGCGCAATTCGCTCACAAGTTTCGCCAAATAGATCACACTACGCGGCTCTGCCGGTGTATTTGCCTGTCCATTATTGACACAACGGAAGTATGCTAAGTTTTCTTGGGAACAGGGAAGAAGAAGCTGTCAATGATTGACCAGTTGTTGATCGTCGGGTTGTTTGCCTGCCTGGTTGCCAGCCTGATCTTTACCGATTGGCCTGCCGTCTGGGTGTTCACCTGTACGATGCTTGCAGCCTACTTTGTCGGCCTTGTGGATACAGCAGATGTGCTCTCCAAGGCTTCCAACAGCGGCCTTATGACCCTCATATTATTGCTCCTGGTCTCCGTGGGTCTGGAGAAACTCTCCTGGCTATCACGTCTATCCGGCCAGTTGGTGACCAAAAACTATTCAATCAGTCTCCTTCGCCTGGGTGTGGTAACAGCCTTCTTCTCAGCGTTCGTGAACAATACGGCGGTCGTGGCAACGCTGGCCCACACCGTGCGCAGCAACAAGCATCATCCGGCGTCGAAACTGCTGATCCCGCTTTCCTATGCGGCGATTCTTGGGGGCACTATGACCCTCATCGGCACGTCCACCAACCTGATTGTCAGCAGCTTTCTGGAGGACGCCACGGGGCAGGGGCTTGGCTTCTTTGATTTCTTTGCGATCGGGGCAACCGCCACGGTACTTGGGCTGGTCGCCATGCTCTTCTCTGCACGGCTGCTCCCTGCCACAGAGACGACAAGATAGACATTAACGAATACCTGATCGAGGCGGAGGTCGGTGCGGATTCAGCCCTGGTGGGCAAGAGCATTCTGGACAATAAACTGCGGGACCTGGAGGACTTGTTCCTGGTCGAGCTTGTGCGCGGCGAACACCTGATTTCACCGGTGGCACCCCAGGAGTATATCGAGGCGGGAGATAAACTCATTTTCTCCGGCGATATCAAGCAGCTCAGTATTCTTGAAGAAATAGATGGTCTGCGGATCTTCGCGATAGAGGAAGGATTGCTGCGCGAAAATATGGTGGAAGTCATTGTCATGCCCAATGCTACTATCGAGGGTAAAACTATAAAAGATAGTGGCTTTCGTTCGCTGTTTGACGCCGCTGTAGTGGGTATGCGTCGAGGCGGAAAACGCCTGTCGGGCAAATTGGGCAACATCACCATTCAAGCGGGCGACAATATGATGCTTGCCGTGGGTCCTGATTTCAATGAACGCAAGAACCTGGGTAAAAACTTTGTGGTGGTGGACGAGTCGGTAGGTGGGGTAAAGACCACACCACTGCAGAACTACTTTATTACCGCCGCGCTGTTGGTGGTCATTGTGCTGGCAACCACAGGCATCGTGCCACTGATAAAGGGCATGGCTTTTTTGCTCGTCGCCATGTTAATCATGGGAGTCGTGCGAGGGTCGGAGTTACGCAGGCGTTTTCCTTTCGAGCTGTGGTTGATTATCGCCTCGGCCCTGACGCTCTCGCAGGCCTTGTCCAATACCGGTGTGGTCGCCGTGCTCGCTGATTTCCTGCACGACCACCTGGCTGTACTGGGCCCCTGGGCTGCCCTGGTCGGAATCTATTTCGGTACCCTGATGCTCACCGAAACCATGACCAATAATGCAGCAGCGGCGCTGGCGTTCCCAATCGCTTTCGGTCTTGCGGAGAGTTACGGCCTGTCGCATATGCCCTTTATTATGGCGGTAGCCTACGGCGCGAGTGCGAGCTTTCTTACGCCTTATGGCTATACCACCAACTTGATGGTGCAAAACCTGGGAGGCTACGGCATGAGCGATTACTTCCGCGCTGGCCTGCCGCTCTCCATTGTCTATTCCGTTGTCGTTTTATTACTGATACCGCGACTTTTCCCCTTCTGATTCAGGGCAGAACACGGTTCAGCCAGCCGTCGATGGCGTTGACTACCCCATTGGGCTGTTTTGCCCAGCCGGTGTGTCCAAGGAAGCTTCCTTGTTCGCCCTCACCGAGATGCCGGGTTTCAATATTGGCATGACAGAACGGTGCCAGGGCGCGTTGGACGGCTGCTTCGGTGCTGAAGTGGTCCTTATCGAACGTCACGGACAGGACGGGGCCTGTGTAATCGGCAAGTGTATCTGCCAAACCGGTGTGCCCGGCGAAATCAAATGTCCCGGTAACAGCCCATTGTCTCCACTGCTTCATCATGGCAACCGATTCCTTTTCCCCAAACCCGATGAGATGGCCGGGGTAATAACCCGGAAAAACCGCGAACAGCGGAATCAGTCCACAAAGCAGGCGCAGCATGCGCTTTTGCTTGCCCGTGTAGTCGCCGATAAAAGGGAACGCGCAGGCCAGGTGCACCACGCCCTGAACCTGGTCAAGGTGCTGTCCTGTATACAGTGTGGACAGGTGTCCGCCAAGGCTATGGCCGCCAATAAGGCGCGGCTTGTCAGGCACCTGCTCATGTAACCACCGCATAACGGCGGGAATATCCTGTTCCAGGGACTCGGTGAAAGCGTACTGACTACGGTAACCAGGTTTGAGCTCACTCAGGCCATGGCCGCGCTGTTCCATCACCGCGGTAGAACAGCCGCGTATGGATAGCCCCTCGGCGAGGCGCTGGTAGAGCCGGGCCTGGATTCCCAGGGCGGGCTGTAATAGCAGGCTTGCCCGTGGCACCTGCGCCGGCGACCAGTAAATCGGCACCCGCGTGCCGTCTTCAGCGCGAATAAATCGTATGTCCATTTTCCGTTTATATCACATAGTTGCACTGATCACGTGTTCGCCCGCGCTGGTTGCAAAAGTTGCTCAATATGAGCGCAGCTGTCGTTGACCACAGCAACAGATGAACCCTAAGCTCGCAGTCTACATTCTTGACGGAGGCAGGCATGTCCCAGGAACAATTACTCGCGAGAATCGAGCGTCTGGAGGCCCTGGATGAGATACGCCAGCTGCCCGCAAAGTATGCGCTCTCGCTGGATATGCGTGATCTTGATGCTCACGTAAACCTGTTCGCCGCCGATATTCGTGTCAGTCGCGACAAGGTGGGCAGAGCCCACTTGAAACGCTGGCTGGATGACACCCTGCGTTTGCAATTTACCGGCACCTCCCATCACACCGGTAACCACATCATAGAGTTCGATGATGACGATCACGCGCACGGTGTTGTCTACAGCAAAAATGAACACGAAACCCCTTGTGCCGACGGATCCAGCGAATGGGTCATTATGCAGATGCTCTACTGGGACAACTATGAGCGGATTGACGGGCGCTGGTACTTTCGGCGTCGATTACCCTGCTACTGGTATGCCACAGACCTCAACAAGCCGCCTGTTGGTGACAACAAGATGCGGTGGCCCGATCGGGAAGCTTACGCCGGGGCCTACCACGACCTCTGGCCTTCCTGGCAGGCCTTCTGGGACAACCCACCGGATGAGGGTGAGCCCGAGGTGGCGCTGCCCGCGCCGCTGGATCAATTTCTCAACAACATGCGCGGCGACGCCGGCGAACCAAAAATAAGGGTACGTTGAACTATGAGTACTGATTTGTTTACACCCCTGGCACTGGGGCAACTGCAGTTGCGCAACCGTATCGTCATGGCACCCATGACGCGCAGCCGTGCCGATGCGGACGGTATGCCCAACGACCTGATGCTGGAGTATTACCGGCAGCGCGCCGGCGCTGGTCTGATCGTTACCGAGGGCATTGCCCCCAGCGCGGCGGGCCTGGGTTATTGCCGCACCCCCGGGATCTATAGCGACGGTCAGGTCGCCCAGTGGCGGCGCATCACGGATGCCGTGCACGAGGAGGGCGGAACCATCGTCGCGCAGATCATGCACGTGGGCCGCGTGGCCAGCGCATTGAACAAACCTGAAGGTGCAGCAACCGTAGCGCCGTCGGCGATTCAGGCTGCCGGCGAAATCTATACCGACCAGGCGGGCATGCAGCCACACGAGCACCCGCATGCACTCTCCATTGAGGAGGTCGGTGCAGTGGTGGAGGAGTACCGCCAGGCCACCAAAAATGCCCTGGCTGCCGGCTTTGATGGGGTGGAGCTTCATTGCACCAGCGGCTATCTGCCGGCACAGTTCCTGTCCACAGGAAGCAACCAGCGAACGGACGCATACGGTGGCTCGCTGGAAAATCGCTGCCGCTTCGTCCTGGAAACGCTGGCTGCCATGGCCTCTGTGTCCGGCGCGGGACGCGTGGGAATGCGAATCTGCCCGGGAAACCCGTTCAACGACCTGCACGATGAGAACCCGCAGCAAACCTTTGAACACCTGTTGGAACAGGCGCAAAAACTGGGTCTCGCCTATCTTCATGTTATCCGTATGCCTTCGGGCCCGGTCGATAATCTGGAACTGGGCCGCCGTTACTTCGGTGACCGCTTGATCGGTAATGATAGTTATACCTATGAGGAAGCGGTTGGGGCCGTTGGCAATGGCGAATTGACTGCTGTTTCCTTCGGGCGCTACTTTATCGCCAACCCCGACCTCGCCGAGCGCTGGCGCAGGGGAGAAGAGCTGTCAAAATTTGATCCCGCCACCCTCTACACACCAGGTGAGCAGGGCTATACCACGTATACCACCGCCTGACACTGGCGCCGAGCAAGGAGAGATTGATGCCCGTAAAACCCGTTGACCTTAGCGGCAGTAAACTGCTGATTACCGGGCCTACTGGTCAGGTAGCGCTGCCAGTCGTGGAGCATTTTGCCAAAATAGCGGATGTTTATGCACTGGCGCGGTTCAGCAAGGAGGAAGACCGGGATCGTATCAAGTCCATGGGTGCCAGGGTCATCGTGGCCGACCTGGCCAAGCCGGATACCCTGGCGGGGATACCCGATGATATCGATTACGTGCTCAATTTCGCGGTGGTCAAAAGCGGTGATTTTGAGTACGACCTCGCGGCCAATGCGGAGGGCGTGGGCAACCTGATGATGCGCTGTGCCAGGGCCAAAGCCTTTGTTCACTTCTCATCAACCGCTGTGTATGAATATGCCGGGCAGGAACCGCGCAAGGAAAATTCTCCGCTGGGCGACAATCATCGGGTGATGTTTCCGACCTACAGTATTTCCAAAATTGCGGCGGAGACGGTGTGCCGCTTTGTCGCCCATCAACAGCACATTCCGACGACTATTGCGCGGCTGAGTGTGCCCTATGGAGATAATGGTGGGTGGATGTATTTCCACATGCTGATGATGCAGCAGGGCATGCCTATCGAGATCCACCCGGATGGCCCCAATTACTACAATCCCCTGCATGTAGATGATTACATCGAAAAGATACCCTATCTGCTGGGTGCCGCCAGCGACGAGGTGACAACCCTGAACTTTGGCGGTTCAGAGAAAGTCAGCATTGAGGAGTGGTGCGCCTATATCGGCGAGCTAACCGGGTTTGAACCGAACTTTAGCGAAAATCCCAGGGCCTTCGGCAGCCTCGCTATCGATACCACGAGGATGGAAGCGTTGATCGGCACGACCGCAGTGGATTGGCGCGAGGGTATTCGCCGTCAACTGCAGAACCTGGCGCCAGAGGTGTTGCACAAGGCTGAGTGACCCGGGTGTATGGGTCGCGACGGGCAGGTTGGCGCTACCCAAAAGCCCCCGGGCATTTGCTATTTGACTGCGCCACCGCCGTCCACGGAAAGAATTTGTCCGGTGATAAACGAGGCGCGATCACTGCACAGGAAGACCACCGCTTCGGCGATTTCCTCGGGCTCGCCCAGCCGGTTCATCGCCGCTGCGCGCTTCAGGCCCTCGGCGATTTTCGGTTGCTCCTCAAAGTATTTCTCCACGCCTGGCGTGCGAATCACGCCGGGTGATACGGCATTGATGCGTATCCCCTGCGCCCCATATTCTGCCGCCGAACTCTGGGTGAGCACGTTAACGCCGCTCTTGGCCGCAGCATAGGCCGTGTTGAAAGCCTGTCCGCGCAGGGAGGCATTGGAGGAGATATTGACGATCGCACCGCCGCCCTGGGCAAGCATGGCCGGAATCTCGTACTTCATGCACAGCCAGGTGTTGGTAAGGCACATTTCCAGGGTCTGGTCGAAGACCTCGCGGGTGTACTCGTGAATGGGCCCCGCCCCCCGGCTCAGCGCCGCGCTATTGCAGGCGATATCCAGTTTGCCGAAACTGCTCACGGCGTTCTCGACCATCGCCTTGACCGACGCTTCGTCGCTCACGTCACCGTAGGCAAAGCTGGCCTGGCCACCCTGGTCCTTGATCAGCTGCACGGTTTCTTCCCCGGCCTCGCGATTGAAATCTGCCACCACGACGGCAGCGCCCTCGGCGGCAAAGCGCTGGGCGATTGCCCGGCCGATGCCCTGTCCGGCGCCGGTAACAATGCCCGCCTTATTCTGCAGTAACAGCATGATCTACTTCCTTTTTCTGTAGGGGCGAAGAGGCCTGGTCGCGCAGGGCAACCAGCACCATGGGGATGACCAGGGCCGCTGCCATAGCGCCGGCCCAAAGGCCTTTGAATATGGCGTATGCTGCCGGGCTGACTTGTTCTATACCCAGGAGGTAAAAGCCGGCCAGGGTGAGTGGTGCAATCAACAGGCAGCCGAGCAGGCCGAAGAGCAGGGCGCTGAGAATGGCTGAGTGGGGAAAGCGGTCGGCGAAACGCTGCAGCGCGGAATCGGCCCCCAGGTCCAGCGCCTGCAGGCGCCCTTTTTTCATTTTGCTGCGCTGCAGGGGTATAACAATCAAGGCCACAATCAGCGGTAACAAGAGCGCTGTAGCGAAGATGTCGATCACAAAACTGTGGTCGCCGTCCCATCGCAGTGATGGCCCTGATCGCAACAGTAACCAGGCGATCAGGCCATTGAAAAGCGTATTGGAGAGGCCGCCTACCAGCGCTTCGTGGCGCAGGTGTTGTCGGGCGTTGCTGCTCATGGGCGTGCATTCCTGGCTTGTTCAATCAGCCCATTATGATAGGCTGGACCCGCGGTGAAGCTAGGGCTGCACCGGTCATATTTATAAACATTATAAACCGCGACCTGCATGAAAGACTTTACTGTTCCAGCGAGAAAGTTTCTCCGTATGCTGGATTACCTACAGCACCTCGGGTTGGACGCAAAAGCGATTGCCGCCAGCGCGAGCCTCTCTGCAGAGCGCATCGAAGCGCTTCCGCCGGACGAGCCACTATCGGGCAGGCAGTACTCGGCGCTCTACAAGGAAATGGTAGTGCAGTTGCAAACCCTCAAACAGCCACTGCCCTGGGCGGCGGGGGTGGGTAGCGAGGCATTTGCATTGATGTGCCACTGCATGATCAGTGAGCGCACGCTGGGTGAGGCGCTGAACATGGCTTCCCGGTATGAAAAAATGCTGTACCCCATGATAGGCCACCGGGTGGGAATTGATGTTCAGGGCGAAGACGCCCGTCTCTCCTACCACATCAGGTTTACCGAGCGCGGGTCTGCGCTGGCCCCTGAACACTGGGACCGGGCGGGCTACCAGGACACGGTCGCCAAGGCTTCCGGTTTGCTGATCTGGCGGGCGCTCTGCGGCTGGCTGATCGGTGAGTGCCTGGAGGTGACTCGTGTGGAGGTGGCGGCACCGTTTGTTAATGCGGCCTATAGCGAGAGCCTGAAAACACGGTTTGACGCGCCCATTGCGTTTGATTCAGCTGCCAACCAGTTTCATTTCTCTGCGGAACAACTGACGCGTCGTGTGGTGCACACCACCGAATCACTGCGCGAGTTTCTCGATAACGCCATCTACCAGCTTATTCTTATCGACCGTGAACCATCGAGCACCAGCGCTGCAATCAAATCCCTGATCAGCATTGATCTCGCCACGGGCTTGCCCTCGTTTACCGATGTGGCGCGACAGTTACACATGTCTGAATCAAGTCTGCGCCGGCGACTGCAGCATGAATCAACCACCTACCAGCAGTTGAAGGATGAGGTGCGCTGCCAGGTTGCTGTGGACAAATTGCTCAACGAGGACGCCAAGGTGGCGGAGCTCTCCGATTACCTTGGGTTTACCGAGCCCAGTTCGTTCGTGCGCTCGTTCAAGAACTGGACGGGGGAAACGCCGCGCAGCTACCGCGACAAACTCCAGTCCCTGGCAGGCATCCAGGCCTGAACGGAAATGTCAGCGTATTAGGCCAATCAGGTTTATCGTTTCGTGTGTGGCGTCACGCATACTGTCGGTCAACTTGTTTACGTCAAAGTCATGAGGAGTGCGTATGCTGTTAGAAGGGAAGATAGCGTTGGTCACCGGTGCTGGTCAGGGCGTGGGTCAGGGAATTGCGCTGGCGCTGGCGGCTGAGGGTGCCCGCGTCGCCGTTACGGGGCGTACATTGCAGAAACTCGAAACGACCTGTGAGTTGATTAAAGAGCGCGGTGGAGAGGCCTTGCCGGTGCACTGCGAGGTTAAGTCACTGGACTCCCTGGAAGCCTGCGTGCAGGCGGTGGTCGCGCACTTCGGCGGCCTGCAGATACTGGTGAATAATGCCCAGGAAGTGCCCCTCGGAACGCTACAGGAGGTCACCGATGAGGCATTCACAGCCGGCTTTGAGTCCGGGCCATTGGCGACCATGCGCCTGATGAAACTGTGCTACCCGCACCTCAAGGGTGATGGGTGCATCGTCAACCTGGCCAGCGCTGCCGCAAAACGCTGGGATATGAGTGGCTACGGCGCCTATGCCGCCACCAAGGAAGCCATTCGCTCGCTGACGCGGGCCGCCGCCTGTGAGTGGGGCAATGAGGGTATTCGTAGCAACGTGATTATGCCCCACGCGACCTCGCCTGGCCTGAAGTGGTGGGTGGAAAACCGGCCGGAGGAAGCGGCCGAATTCGTCGCCTCTATCCCCCAGCGCCGAATCGGTGACTGCGAGGAGGATATCGGTCGTTTTGTGGCACTGTTGTGCAGCGGCGGGTCTGCGTACGTCAATGGGCAGACGATTGCACTGGACGGTGGGCAGGCATTTATCGGCTAAAAGGATTGTAAAGACTATGCGCGTAATGGTGACAGGCGGGACCGGTTTTATCGGCTACCACACGGTACAGGCACTGCTGGCAGAGGGCATGGAAGTCAGTTTGCTGGTGCGCAGCGAGGACAAACTCAACAAGGTCTACGGCGAAGGGGTGATCAAAAACTTCACCTGCGGTGATATCGCCGATGCCGCTTCCGTGGCAGCCGCGATGCAGGGCTGTGACGCGGTGATTCACGTCGCCGCGCTGGTCTCCACGCACGCCGCCGACGCCGAGCGGGTTTATCGCGTTAACCTGGAGGGCACCCGCAACGTAGTAGGGGGTGCTGTAGAGGCCGGGGTGAAGCGGGTGATTCACGTTTCCAGCGTGACTGCGCTATACGACCCCTCCGCCAGCTCCCTTAATGAGGATTCACCGCCGGCGCGAAAACCAACAGGGTACGGCCGCTCCAAGGTGGCCTGCGAAAAGTATGCGCGCGCGCTACAGGAGAAAGGCGCGCCCGTTACTATCGTGTATCCCGCCTCGGTATTGGGGCCGGATGCACCGGAGATGACAGAGCCGCATATTGGTTTGCAGACCTACCTGGCCCAGTTTGTGCCTTTGATGAGCACTGGCAACCAGTTCGTCGATGCCCGCGATATCGCCAGCGCCCATGTGCAGATACTGCAGGGCCGTGCCCACAGCAATCGCTTTGTAATGGGCGGCCATTACGTCTCATGGCGGGACCTGGGGCCGTTGCTGGAGCAAATTACCGGGCGGCGGATCCTCAAGGTGCCTGTTTCCGGTGCGGCCATGCGGCTGCTGGGCGGCGTCGCCGAGCGTTTGATGCCATTGCTCAACCTTGATCTGCCTCTCACCCGGGAAGGTCTCACCTATGCAACACGCTGGGTTCAGATGGACAATAGCCGTATCGAAGCTGAGCTGGACTTCGAGTTTCGCCCGGTCGAGGAGACCCTGGCAGACTCCATACGCTGGCTATACGAGGAGGGCCACCTGACCGCCCGGCAGGCCGGGTCCCTGGGTTACTAGCAGCAGTGCACCGAACATATATTCCTCCCGGGACTTTCGGTTTTAAAAAAAATGGCCTAAAATCACAAAACCGTGTCCCATATCAATACGTGGTTGCGGAACTGCTTGATGTACTATGCTTTGCGGTACATTAACGAAGGTCTCACGGACGTATAAAAAATTATAGCCTGCGTCCAGTTAGACGGCCCTACAGGGGCAAACAGTTTGAAAGCTTGATCGTCGTAGCCAGGCACAAGTGCCTGGGCAAAGCGAAATAACACTGGGCGCATTTACTGTTGGATGATCTTTTTTGTCATGTTCCAGTCAACCCATGGTTGACGACAAGCGGCCGTTCAAGCGGCCCGGAATTAATTAAAAAAATAGCGGCTCAAGCCGCCTGATAGCACAACGCATCACTACACTCGCAGAGGGAAGTAATATGAAGAAGAAGCTGCTCGCCATGTCGGTTCTCGCCGCCATCAGCACGCAAGCGAACGCTTTTCAGTTCGACACGTCCGACGACTGGGAAATTCGTTGGGATAACACCGTCAAGGCCAATATCATGTCTCGCGTGTCGAGGCAGGACAAGGATGTATACACGCCTCGCCGCGGTGCGGCGTTTTTCCTCGCTGACGACGCCACTCTCTCTGTAGATCGCAGTAACGGCGGGATTGTCAGCACCCGTTTGGATGTGCTGTCTGAGTTCGACCTGATCTGGCGCGACGACTTTGGTTTCCGCATCAGCGGCTCCGCCTGGTACGACTACGCCTATAAAGATTCTGATCATCCTTCCGATCGAATCTACACCTGGGCGTCCCCCAGTGTAGATCCCGGCGAGTATTCCGATGCGGCCGATGACCTGCACTACTTCGGTGGCGAAATACTGGACGCGTTCGTCTTCGGTAACTGGTACTTCGGCGACACCTCCCTGGGTGTTCGCGCGGGTCGGCACACGATCTACTGGGGTAACAGCCTTTTGGCAACCGGCGCGATTGCCGGTGTAGGCGGTGCCATGGCGCCGCTGGATTTCTCCAAGGCGCTGTCGGTACCGGGCTCTGAGGCCAAGGAACTGTTTATGCCCACGGCCAAGATTTCTGCCGTGTTCCAGCCCACTGATAACCTGACCCTGAACGCATTCTACAACTTTGAGCACTTGCGTTACCGCCTGCCGGAAACGGGTACCTATTTCAGCCCTGCCGAGGGTTTGACCGAAGATACCGAATTCGTCACCTTGCCCCCGGGCGACCCCAATGCGCCGTTCCGTACGGGGCTGAAGGGTAACAAGGACAAGCACGACAGCGGCGACTGGGGCTTTAACCTGCAGTACTTTGTTGACGCCTGGTCACTGGAAACCAGCTTTATCTACTTGAACTACGTCGATAAAAACCTGCACGGGCTGCATGCCGGGTTCGATACGGGCGCGCTGGCAGCGGTTCAGGCCCAGGCCGGTAATCCCCTGGCGGGCGCTCTGTTAGGGGCCTGGAACGGCGGCTGCGCTGCCGGTGTGCTGGAGCCCTGCCCACCGAACGATCCCGTGGTCAACCCTGAAGAGGGCACGATAGTCTACGGACAGGGCGGTTGGTTGTTTAAAGACGACATTGACTTGTATGCGATCTCGCTGGCCAAGGAAATTGGCGGTGTGAGCGTGGGCGCTGACATCGTATTGCGCCAGGATACCGGTCTGGCGCCTGATCTGGCCAATGGCCTGCAGCGCTTTTACGGCGCCCCTGAGCCTTTTGTGGATACGATTGCGGGCGCTTTGGGCCTGGGCCACATCCCCGGCGACTACGACAGCTACGACTCTTCCAACTACCTCGGCCCTGTGGGCGACGTCTGGTCGGTAGTGATCAACGGCGTGGGTCTGCTGCAGAGTGGTCGCTTCTGGGACGGCGGTTCCTACATCCTGGAAGCCACCTTCCAGATGCTGGATGACTGTACCGAGAACTGCGAATTGCTTGACTTCCGCGTCTATGAAGATCGTGTCGTGAGCACGGTTGCTGCTGTATTCCGCCCAACCTGGTACCAGGTCGCCCCCGGCTGGGATATGACCCTGCCCATGGCTATCTCATACACGATTGATGGTGAGAAAAGCCCGTTCACCTTCGGTGGCGATGAAGAGCGCGGCAGCGGCAGCATCGGTGTGGAGATGGTCAAGGATGGAGTCTGGATCGTCGATGCGCGCTACAACGCCTATTTTGGCCCGGTACAGGCGGGTATTGGTGGTCTGTTGAAGGATCGCGATAACGTCTCCCTTACTGTGAAGCGAACCTTCTAGGAATGGTCTAGTCTACAGCTATAACGCTATAAAGATCGTAAAGAGGATTTACCTATGATGTATAAGAAAACCCTGGCTGCACTTTGTTTCAGCAGCTTATTTGCCAGCGGCACCATGGCGGCGGTTTCGCCTGAGGAAGCGGCCCGCCTTGGCCAGGACCTGACGCCCATGGGCGCCGAGGCCGCGGGTAACGCCGATGGCAGTATTCCTGCCTGGAATCCGGCAGGCTCGCCCATACCGGCAAACTTTGTTGCTGGCTCAGACAACTACGTCGACGCCTACCCGGATGACAAGCCGCTCTACACCATCGACGTCAACAACTACCAGGAGTATGCCGACATCCTCACTGAGGGTAGTAAGGCGGTCTTCGCCAAGCTGGGCCCGGACGGCTTCAAGATGGATGTTTACCAAACCCGGCGCGATTTTGTGGTGCCAGACTGGGTCTACGAGAACTCCAAGAAGAACGCCACGGGCGCTACGCTTGAAGATGGTGGGCAGCGTATCGCCAACGCCTACCCAGGCGTACCGTTTCCCATTCCCCAGAGTGGCCTGGAGGTCCTTTGGAATCACCTGACGCGTTACCTGTCTGACCACTCTGTCACTTACGACACGTATTACGTCTCCTCCAACGGCAAGCCTATATTGTCTACTACCGGCTTTATGACCAATGTACTGCCCATGTACAAGACGCCGGAAAAGATCATGGACGACACACCCTGGCTGAAGCTGCGTATTAACTACAAAGCACCTGCCCGTCGCGCGGGCGAAATCCTCCTGGTACATGAGCCAGGCGCCGATTTCACCGAAGGTAAAGGCCGCAGAGCATGGCAGTATCTGACAGGACAGCGACGCGTGCGTTTGGCACCGGCAGTAAACTTCGACACGCCCAACCCCGGCGTTGCTGGCACCTCGACCTATGATGACTCATTTATCATCAACGGTTCTCCCGAACGCTTCGACTGGAAGCTGGTCGGTAAGAAAGAGATGATCGTGCCTTACAACTCCTACGACTTTGTCTTCCAGACGGAGCTGCTGGATGTCCTGGGTGAGAAGTTTATTACCCCGGAGGCAATTCGCTGGGAGAAGCACCGTGTCTGGGTTGTCGAGGCAACACTCAAGGAAGGCAGTCGTCACCTGTACAGCAAGCGTCGCTTTTACATCGATGAAGACAGCTGGGCAGGCCTTGCGGCTGATAACTATGATGGACAGGGCAACATGTGGCGCGTCCAGTATGCTTATGGCGCTAACCTCTATGACATCAAGTCAAACTACCACTTCGCTTACGGCGCCTACGATCTGGTGCAGGGCCTCTACAACGTCAACACCAAGCCTTCACCTGGTGGGTTCGCGAATGGCGTAGATCAGAAAGACAGCTGGTTCACACCGAAAGGGCTGGCGCGTGGCGGTGTACGCTAATCCTGCCTGAAATCAGGGGCGCCGCTGTTGCGGCGCCCCTTTTTTGTTTGAAAGTTGAATAATTACGGGAAGCAGCCCCATGGGAATAAGAAGAGCGCTGATCGGTATTTGTCTGGCCGCGGCACTGGCCCCGGCCCCGGCAGCCGTGTTTGCCAAGACTTACGATGTGCTGGAACTGGCGGCGACGCCCAGCGAGTTGGCGTCCAGATCGCTGATATTTGCCATTCGCAAGTACCACGGCACGTATTACGCTACCGGGCATCACGGGCACATACTGTATTCAGAAGATGGGACAAACTGGACCCAGGCCTCCGTGCCAGTGCGCAGCAGCCTGCTGGATATTCATTTTCCCACCCCGGAATTGGGATGGGCAGTGGGTCATGAGGGCGTCATTCTGCATTCATCGGACGGCGGCAAGACCTGGGTCAAACAGTACGACGGCCTGCGCTACGGCACAGAGGGTCTTGCGTACTACAGCCAGTTGGCGGAAGAAAACCCCGATAACGAAGCCTACGCTTTCATGATCGAAGAGATGGCGTTTGCGATTGAGCAGGGCGCGGATAAACCTTTGTTCAAGGTAGAGTTCCATAGTCCAACGTTCGGTCATGTGGGTGGTGCCTACGGCATGATTCTGAGAACCGTTGACGGCGGCCAGAGCTGGGTTCATGTTCTGGAAAACACGGAAAACGATTCCTTTTACCATATCTATGACGTGGCTAGCCTTTCCGGTAATAACCGGTTCTTTATGAGCGGTGAGGCGGGGTTGTTCATGATCGGAGATGCCGACGCCAAAATCGCTACCCGGGTAGAGACGGTTCCCTGGCAAGGTAGCTTCTTTACGGCTGCCGCCACACAAAGTGGTGCAATCGTACTGGGTGGTTTGCGCGGTCGTGTCTTTCGAACAGAAAACGAGGGACAAAGCTGGGAAGAAGTACCCAAACGGCCCACAAGCTCCATGGTTGATTCAGTCGTCCTCGCTGATGGTCGCGTTGTGCTGGTTGGTATCGCCGGCGAGATAATGATGAGTGAGGACGATGGCCGCACATTCAGCCTGGTGCCGCTGACAACCGGCAACCGGATATACACGGTAGCAGAGGGGCCTGAAGGTAGTTTGCTGTTAGGCGGTCCCGCGGGCATCGAGAAGCTGACGCTTCCTCAATAACGATAAATTATCGGAGAGAATTCAATGGCGCATGTGGAACAGTCAGACCTGCCGGTAATTTCGGATCTGAATGAATTTGATTACAACTCGGGAACCTTCCTGGAAAAACTGGTGTTCAATCATCGTGCAGTCGTTATGGCTATTTGTGCGCTGGTCACTGTGGTGCTTGGGTACCAGGCCGTCCAGATCCAGCTGCAAGCCGGTTTTGAGAAAACCTTGCCCAAGGCGCACGAATACGTCATTAACTACCAGGCTAATCGCAATGAGTTGAAGGGCCTCGGGAATAACCTGCGCATAGTGGTGGCAGTAAAAGAAGGTACGATTTTCACCAAGGAGAACCTGAAGTTCTTCGAGGAAGTAAATGACGAGATCTTCTTCATTCCGGGTGTAAACCGCAACGGCATGAAGTCCCTGTTTACCCCTAACACTCGCTGGCGGGTGGTGACCGAGGAGGGCTTTGAAGGTGGTCCGGTGATACCGGGTGACTTCGACGGCTCGGCGCGTTCCATTGGCGAGGTGAAGGTCAATATACTGCGCGCCGGTATCATGGGCGACCTGGTTGCTAACGATGAAAAATCGGCGGCGATTATTGTGCCGTTGCTGGATAAGAACCCGGAAACCGGCGAGCGTCTCGATTATGCCGAGTTGAGTGATAAGCTCGAGGAAGTTCGCGCCAAGTTCACGGAGGGTAATCCGGACCGCTCCATACATATCATCGGCTTTGCCAAACTGATCGGTGACCTCATCGACGGACTGACAGCGGTGATGATGTTCTTTGCTATCGCCGTGGTTATCGCCACGCTGCTGCTGTACTGGTACACGCGTTGCTTGCGCTCCACTTTAATGGTGATTGCCTGCACGCTCGTCGCCGTGATGTGGCAGTTGGGGATACTGGCATACCTGGGTTATGAGTTGGACCCGTTCTCTATTCTGGTGCCATTCCTGGTATTTGCTATTGGTGTGAGCCACGGTGCGCAAAAACTTAATGGTGTGCTGCAAGATATAGGACGTGGCACGCATCGCTATATCGCTGCCCGCTACACCTTCCGGCGGCTGTTCCTGGCCGGGGTAACCGCGCTGCTTTCGGACGGCGTGGGTTTTGCCGTATTGATGATTATCCAGATCCAGGTGATTCAGGACCTGGCGATCACTGCCAGTATCGGCGTGGTGGTACTGATCTTTACCAACCTGATTCTCATCCCGATCGTGCTCTCCTATACCGGCGTCGGTAAAAAGTGCGCCGAACGGGCCTCCCATCCGCACAAGTCTATTGAAGAAATGCATTGGTTGTGGCGCTTCCTGTTGATGTTTACCAAGCGTGGCCCTGCTGCTGCCGCCATTGCAGTCAGTGTGGTTCTGGCAGTAGTGGGTATCGTCGTGGCCCAGGACCTGCAGATAGGTGACCTTGATTCGGGGGCACCGGAACTGCGCGAAAATTCCCGATATAACAAGGACGTGCGCTTCATGATCGAAAATTATTCGGTCAGCACGGATGTTTTCGCCATTATCGCCAAGACCCCTGCCGACGGCTGTATTGATTACGAGGGCCTCAGCCTGGCCAATGAACTCGAATGGCGCCTGCGTCAGTTGGATGGCGTTGAAGACGTACGCGGCCTTAATGTCCGTACCCGTGAAATCATGATGGGTATCAACGAGGGCTTCCCCAAGTGGCACGCTCTGTTCCGCAATCAGGACACGGTGAACTATGCCGTCAGTGAGCTTGTGACGCTGGAATATGTGGACCCCGCCTGTTCTATATGGCCCATGCTGATTTACCTCGCTGATCACAAGGCGGCCACACTGACTCGCGTCGTGGAAACGCTCGATGAGTTTAATGTGGACTGGGGTGACAGCGAAAAGATTGAGTTTTTGGGTGCCGCCGGCAGCTCCGGTTTTGAGGCAGCGACAAACATCGTCGTTAAGAAAGCCAACCGCGAAATGCTGTTCTATGTTTATGGCGCAGTGACGCTCTTGTGTCTACTGACGTTCCGCTCAATCCCGGGCGTCATCTGTGCGGTATTGCCGCTGATGCTCACCTCGATTCTGTGTGAAGCATTAATGGTCTGGTTGGGCATGGGCGTGAAGGTAGCGACCCTGCCGGTTATCGCATTGGGCGTGGGAATCGGCGTGGATTACGCGCTATACGTGCTAACGGTGATTTTAGCCAAGGAAAAGCAGGGTATGGATCTCACCCAGGCATACTATGAAACGCTGAACTTTACCGGGCGTGTAGTGGCACTGATCGGCGTGACTCTCGCCGCAGGCGTCATAACCTGGACTGCCTCGCCTATCAAGTTCCAGGCTGATATGGGGGTGCTGCTGACCTTTATGTTCATCTGGAACATGTTTGGCGCCCTGATCCTGATGCCGGCGCTGGCTTGCTTCCTGGTCAAGCCGAAGAAGCTAGCCGAGGCCTGATAAGAAAGAGTAGCTAACGGCCACCGGGGCTTCTCGCTGGCCGTTTTTTTTGCTCGGGAGAGACCAATGAATCTGTTATTCAAGGTTGCGTGTGTGTGCAGTGTTCTGGCACTGCTGGGTGCCTGCAGCACGCCGGAGATAAAAGACAACGTCGCGCCTGAATTTGTCGCCGAGAATTTGCATCCGGTGCGTAATACAGGTTTTGAGAATGCCTATGTGCTGCCGGGTGCGGACCTTCCCGGCTTTGCATCGGTGACGTTCCTACCCATGACATCGGCGGATGTTGAGATCCCACAGACCACAGTCAGCGGTACCACGCGGCGTGACTGGCAGATGACCCCGGAAAAAGAACAAAAGCTGGCCACGGCCTGGTCTGAGGCAACCGGTCGCGCGTTCGCTGACTATCCAGTGGAGGGCAGTGGGGCGCTGCGCATTAGCGCTGAACTGGTGAGGGTCGCTTCCAGGCGCACCGCCTCCAGTGCCGGGGCAGGCGCGGGTGCTGGCTATCAAAGCACCGGTGATGTGGTAGAGATATCGGTAGAGTTCCGTATCTCCGATGACGACTCGGGCCAGTTACTGGCCGTTGTTCGCGACCGGAGAAATGTTGCTTCGCTGCAATGGGGGCGAGCCGCGGGTGTTGATCTGGTCAACCTGTTTAACAGCTGGGCCAGCCTGTTACACACCCGCGTATCGGGTAGGTAGCGTTTAGTGGTTGCCGCACTCTTTGCAGCGATCCGCTCCCAGGTCACTTTCGGCGTGAGCGGAGCCGCTGTTTTCCTGCCAGACGGCGAGGGCGAGTACTGCTGTGTAGAGACCAATGATATAAGCCATGTTGCTAACCTCTTGAAGTGCCGGAGTAAAACACCGGCGTTGTGGTTAATGTAAGGTCGAGGTGACTATTCTTCAAATGGCACTGTTTCATAAGTAACATGAATATGATTCATGTAGAAAGGCCGCTATAGATGGAAATACGTGAGCTCGGCCGACTGGACCTTAATCTTCTGGTAGCGCTGGAGGCATTACTGGAAGAGCGGAGTGTGTCCCGTGCGGCGGAGCGGCTGTACATTACCCAGTCGGCGATGAGCAAAACCCTGGGCCGATTGAGGGAGCTGTTCGATGATCAGCTCTTTGTGCGCAGGGGGGCCGGTATGGTGCCAACGCCCCGCGCAGAGCAGATCGAGGCCAGTCTGCCCCATGTATTGCAGGCGGTGCAGGCAATGGTGAGGCCATTGAACTTCGACGCGGCAACCTTTGACGGCCAGATGAATATCCTCATGCAGGGGCATATGGGTGTCTGGTTCCTGCCATCGCTGATGGCGCGACTGCAGGAGCACGCTCCCCGAATGCGGGTCAGGGCCTTCTCGCGAATCGATGAGGTCTTCGACAAGTTGTCCAGCGGGCATCTCGACTTCGCCCTGCAAATTGAGCGACACCACTACCCACCTGATCTGGACCTGACTACCCTGGCCTTCGCCAGGCCGGTGCTGCTGGCACGCAAGGGGCATCCGCTGCATAAGCTGGCGGAGGTGACCCTTGAAGATATTACCCGGTTTCCCCACCTGTCCCTGTTGTCCACAGATATTTCCGAATTGAGCTTTCACGAGGGTGATGCCGAGGCCGTACTGGAGTTTGAGCGACGGGCTCCGCATCATTACGAGACCGATGACCTGCAAACGGCGCTGGAAATTGTCAGGAAAACCGATTGCCTGTTTCCCGCGCCCCCCATGTTTATTGAGCAGTTTAATTTGTCTCGTTATATTACTGCCCTGCCTTTACCGGGCATCGGTGATGTCAGTATCAAATACGTTGTGGTGCGCCACCAGCGCGTAATCGGTTCCCCGGCCCATGATTTCTTCTACCAGCAGATCATTGAATTAACGGAAGAAATACGTGCGCGTTTGCAGCTGCCGGATCTACCTGAGCTGCGCAGGCAACGAAAGCTTGCCTACTGACGAGCGGATGACCCGTGGCACCCCAAAACAATACTTCTTGAAAAGGTCGCTTTGCTTGAACGAATCTCGAACACCAGCCCGGTTTATTTACTTTGCATGTCTTGTCTGCTGCGTGCTGACGCCCCGTGGGTTTGCTGCCGATCTACAACAAAGCCTCGATGTGGTCGAGTCGACTAATCGGAGCGCGGAAGCATCGCAACAGAAGGTGGACTCGCTGTCCCGGGAAACCCGGATAATGCTGGAGGAGTATCGCAGCCTGAAGGAAAGTTCGGCCTACCAGGAAGCTTACACCCGCGAACTGGAACAGCTCGACGCTGCGCAAAAAACGCAGATAGAGTCGCTGAACAGACAGATAGCGCAGGCGCGTATTACCCGCCAGCGAATTCTTCCGCTGATGCGCTCAATGGTCGATGCACTGGAAAAGTTTGTGGTGCTGGACTTGCCGTTCCATCACGAGGAGCGCATCAGTTCCGTTATTCAATTGCGGCAGCGCCTCGATCGACCGGACCTTTCGGTGGCGGCACGATTCAGGTTATTACTGGAGGCCTACCAGCTGGAGCAGGATTACAGTCGCACTGTAGAGGCCTGGCGCGGGCCGGTGCAGCGGGAAGGGCAAAACTACTCGGTGGAATATCTCCGGCTGGGCCGCACGGCGCTCTATTACCAAAGCCTGGATCGTGAACACAGCGCTTACTGGGACAGGGACCAGCAGACCTGGGTACCGCTGGCTTCTGCGCACAATCGGTCGCTGGCTGCGGCCCTGCGTATAGCGCGTAACCAGGCCGCTCCCGAGTTGATGCAACTGCCGTTCCCGGCGACGGGTGCAACGCAATGAAGCGTTTGTTGCGAGTGACTGTCCTGCTGGCGGCCATAGCCATGTGCGCTTCGGTGCAGGCGCAGGTGGAGACGCAGGAAGGGATAAGGAACCTGGACGAACTGCTGGATTCTGTGAAACAGGCGCAGGCACGCCAGCGAACCATCAACCAGCAGCGCGAAGCCGAGTTCCTCGCCGACAAGCGCGCGCAGCAGCGACTGCTGGCGACGGCACAACGCGAATTTGAACAGCAACAACAGCAGAATCAGCCGTTGCTCGCGGTTACCGATGGTAATGCGCGCGAGATAGAGAAGCTGGAAGCCGAACTGGGCAAGGTGGTCGAGGATATCGGCGATCTCTCCAGTACGTTTAGAGAGTTTGCCGGCGATTTTGCCGCGGTTTTCCAGGAGTCAATGCTCAGTGCGCAGCTGGGGGAGAGGACCCTGGCTATGCAGGAACTGGCGGCTGCTGACACCCAGGTGACAATCGACGAGATACAAGCGCTGTGGTTGTTGCTGCAGGAAGACATGACGGAGTCAGGCAAGGTCTCGCTGTTTGAGGCCCCGGTGATTGATACTGCTGGCGCTGCGCAGTCGACTCAGGTGCTGCGGCTGGGTGTTTTTAATGCCTGGGACAGGGGTAATTACCTGAGATACGTCCCGGAGACGGGTGAACTGCTCGCCCTGAGTCGGCAGCCGCCGGCGCGTTTTCGCGATGCGGCCCAGTCCTTCGCAACTTCCTCGCAGGGGCTGTACACACTGGCCGTGGATCCCACCCGTGGCAATCTGCTGGGCATGCTGAGTTTTACACCGGATTTACGCGAGCGCGTAGCGCAGGGCGGCACGATTGGCGTCATTATTATTGCCCTTGGTGTTATCGGCCTGTTGCTCACGGCATGGCGAATGACTTATCTATTCCTGGTTTCCCGTCGCATCAAGAGACAGCTGCGTGCTGTTGCATCACCGACCGCCAATAATCCTCTGGGCCGCGTGCTGCAGGCCGTAGAGGGAATTCCTGTTGAGCAGGAGGAGCTGCTGCAGCTGAAACTGGACGAGGCTGTGCTGGCGGAGATCCCCGCGCTGGAGCGCGGTAACGGCCTGATCAAATTGCTGGCTGCCACGTCTCCGCTTCTGGGCCTGCTGGGCACGGTGACCGGTATGATTCTTACGTTCCAGGCCATAAGCCTGTTTGGCACCGGTGACCCGAAGTTAATGGCCGGCGGAATATCGCAGGCGCTGGTCACGACGGTGCTGGGCCTGGTTGTCGCCATTCCATTGTTGTTTGGCCATAGCGTGGTGGCGTTCCTTGCACGTGCAACGGTGCAGCGCCTGGATGAGCAGTGTGCCGGCGTCCTCGCGCGCTCTGTGGAGACGCAATAGACCATGGCCTTGTGGTATGCCGTCAGTGACTTTATTGCCCAGGGTGGTGGCGTGCTGTGGGTGCTGTTTGCTACCTGCCTGCTGCTGTGGTTACTCATTCTGGAACGGGCATGGTTTCTGCGGATCACGTGGCCGGCGCAGGCCCGCCTGTTGGTGGCGCGTTGGCAGGCACGGCAGGATCACGCCTCCTGGCGGGCGAGGAAAATACGTGAGTTGATATTGTCTGAATCGACACTGGCGCTGCATGCACAGTTGCCCATGATTCGGGTGCTGGTAGCGCTGTGTCCGCTGCTTGGCCTGTTAGGTACCGTGCTTGGCATGATCGGCGTTTTCGAAGTGATCGCCGTGAGCGGCAATGATGACGCACAGGCGATGGCCAGGGGCGTGTACCGCGCGACGATACCCACTATGGCCGGCCTGGTGGTCGCGCTCACCGGTATCTACTTCACCGTTCGCCTGCGACAACTGGCCGAGCGTCGAGGCAGCGCGCTGCGTGAGGCCATGACCTTAAGCGATAGAGAGCCGGTAGCATGACTGCCCGACGCCATCTGCCGGAGCAGGACGAAACAGAACTGGACATGACACCGATGCTCGACATCGTGTTCATCATGCTTATCTTTTTTATCGTTACCACCTCTTTTGTCAAGGAATCGGGGGTCACCGTCTCGGCGCCGCAGGCAGATACTGCCTCTCGTCAGGACAATGCAAATATTTTTATCGCAATCACGGCCAGCGGTGAGGTCTGGGTAGACAGGCGGCCGGTGGACCCTCGCAGTGTGCGCGCCATCGTGGCGCGCCTGCACGCCGACAACCCTGAGGGGTCGGTGATTATCCAGTCAGACGAGGAGGCCTCGACCCGTATGCTGGTAGAGGTCATGGACCAGGTCCGGCTCGCGGGCGTTGAGGGAATTGCGATCGCCGCGGAGAAGGGCGTGCAATGACGACTGGAGTCGGCGCTGCGAGTCGTTCCCGCATTCTTCGGGGCGCTGGTGATCACTCTGGCTATTTTCCTGTTCATGCATAGCCTTATTCGTACCAGTGAAAATGACCCGGTGCAGCTGGCGGTATTTGAGAACGTCGAAATACTGCGGCCGCAACCACAGGAGCCTGAGCCGGAGTTGCGCGAGGAACAGCCCCGGGAGACCACCGGGAACCCGCACTGGATGCACCACAACTGGCTCCGCCCAGTCCACAGGCGCCGCAGAAACTCGAGATGCCGGCCCTGGACATGGCGCTGGATGGTTTGGCCATACAGGCCGTGGGTGACAGCTTCCGCGCTCCGCTTGGCGTAGGTGGCGTCAGTATCCCGGCGGCGGCCAGGATGCGCAGGGGTTCGTTGAGGTGGTTCCCTACAATACTCGCAAGCCCAATGTGCCGGATGTGGCGTGGCAGAACAAGATCAGCGGCTGGGTGTTGGTGGCCTTCTCGGTGACGCCGTCCGGGTCAACGCGCAATGTCAGGGTGCTCGATGCCCGTCCACGCGGTGTGTTTGAGGAGAAGGTCATTGCCGCGGTAGAGGACTGGCAGTATTCGATCAACTTTTCCGGGCGCAACACCGCAGATGTGGTGCTCACCCAGCGTGTTGACGTGCGCTGGCAGGACTACCCGAAGAACCTGCCGAATGTGGACTAGGGCGTTGCCTCGCGTTGTCGTTTTTTTGCTGCTGGCGTCCCTGGTCGGGGTCGCACCGGCGGCGGCACAGGACCAGGGGCAGTACCGCAGCCGTATCCTGCTGGACCCGCTGGGGGAGATGGGCAAAGGCTCGGAAATGTCGGTGTCCGAGCTCGAGGCACAGATTGACAGCATCAAGGAGCCCTACGCAAAGTCCAGCGCGGGTCGCTTCCTGGCGCGCCATGCGGTGCAGCAGGAGGACTATCCCGCCGCCATAAGCTATTACCGGCAAGCACTGGCCGCAAAAGGTCTCTCTGATGTCGCTAATCGGGAAATGCTCAGGGAGCTGGCCCAGGTTTACCTGCTAAACGAAGATTACCAGCAGGCTGCCGACTGCCCTGCAGCGTGCACTCGATATCCGCCTTGAACCAGAGGCGGGTGACTACCTGTTGCTGGCCCAGGCCCAGTATCGCCTGGGCGATTATGTTGCTGTTGTGGTGGCGCTGGACGGCATCAGCGCGGCCGGTCTTGCACTTGACGCCCGGCAATTGGGCCAGGCACTGGCGCTGTACTACCGGGTCGGCGCTTATCAGCAGTGCGAACGTATCCTCCAGCAGCTGCTATCACTGCAGCCCGATGAGCCGCAACACTGGCACCAGTTGGCCACGGTTTACCTGCAGCAAAATAAACAGCAACAGGCGCTGGACCAGTTGTCACTCGCCCATGAGAAGGGCATCACATTTACCGGGCCACAACTGCAGTTACTTATCGACCTGCGGGCCAATGCGGGTAACCCCTATAGCGCGGCGGTTTTACTGCAGGAGGCGATGGCGGCAGGCAACCTGGAAAGAAACAGTGCTAACCAGAGCAAACTTTTCCAGCTCTGGCTGCAAGCCAGGGAGCGCGACAGGGCCAGGACGGCGCTGCAGGCCGCGGCAAGCAGCAGCGGTGATACCGAGCTCTACCTCTACCTGGCGCAACTGCAGATGGAAGACCAACAGTGGTCAGCAATGCTGTCTACGGTGCTGGCAGCCTGTAATCGGCGGCTGGATGATCGCTATGTCAGCCGTGCCAACCTGCTACTGGGCGTGAGCCTGTTCAAGCAGGGTCGGGAGCAGGAGGCACGCAGGGCGTTTATCAATGCGACGCTGGTAGGCGGCGCTAATGAGCAGGCGGCCCAATGGTTACAATTTATGAACGCGGCGCCCGCGACTGAGGGAGAGTTGCGCCAGGTGCGTGGCCCCTGTTTTGGCAGCCAGGGTAAGAAGAGCGCGTTGGCACCTCGGGATGAGGTCGCGAGGGAAAAACCAGTTACAGCTGACCAATGACCCGGTGGGCGAGGAGAAAGAAGACTCACTGCAGGTGGACGTTAAAACCGTGGATGCGCAGCGTTATTATTACGTGAGCCAGAAGGAGACTCTGGCAGCTCTGTTGCCCAATGTCGGTGCACTGGCTGTGCGGCTTAACATGAACCTGGTCAAGTCAGGCGGTACCGCAGACGGCCCTGTGGTCCTGTTGGGGCTACCTGGCGAGGAACTTCGCCTGGCACTGCCGACGCGAGGGGCTCCGCAGCCCAGGGGGCGTTATCGGTTGTATAGTGCCCCTGCCTTCAAATGTGCCTGGCTGCGGTTGCGGCAAGGGGAGGGCGATGCAGAGGCGATGGCGACGGCGTTCCGTGAACGGGTGGCTGATGCCGGCTACCGCTTAACGGGAGAGTACCGGCTGGAGCAGGTGCCGGGCGACAACGCGGTTGTGGAGCTGCAGCTCGGGGTGGAATAGCACGATT
Source organism: uncultured Gammaproteobacteria bacterium (assembly GCA_963845135.1). GTDB lineage: Bacteria > Pseudomonadota > Gammaproteobacteria > Pseudomonadales > Halieaceae > Halioglobus. Next base: position 343,044 of record CAWJQW010000004.1, read on the forward strand.
GCATTCAAGCGGCCCGGATCGCCTTTACGACGTTGCGGGCGGAGAGAATGGCGCCGTCGATGTAACTGACCTCCTGGCAGTCGCCAATGCGATGCACTTGCGCGGCACCGTCGCCCAGCGCGTTGGCCAGGCGATCATCCCCTTCAGCGCCCAGGGCGATAATGACTTGTTTGGCAGGGAAGGTTCGGGCCTCACCATCGATTTCACACATGACGCTGTCAGGTCCAATGTTGACCACCGGTGCATTGGCGTGGATGTCTGCACCATGCTCACGCAGGAGGTGCAACACGCGTGCCCTGCGCACGATGGCGAGTTCCGCACCCAGCGACGGCCCCGGTTCGATAATGGTAACCTTGCGCCCTCGCTCCACCAGGTATTCCGCCAGTTCCAGTCCGACCAGGCCGCCGCCAATGATGACCATCTGGTCTGCCAGCGGCATCCAGATACGCGATGCAAAGCGCAACAGGGCAATGCTGCGCAGGGCGCCGCTGATGCGTCCAAACCACAGCGCACACTGTGCAAACAGGGAGAGTTTTGCCGCCGCCGACTTGTCGGTGCCAAAAAGTACACCGCGCAACTCCTCGCCGTCAAAGACATGGCGCTGCGATTTGCCGGGAATGTCCGGCGCCTGGCGCAGGGCGCCGGTAGCCAGGATAACGTGGTCTGCGTTCGCCGCCCGAATGTCTTCGACTGTGGCCATTTTGCCCAGTTGCAGGTCGATCGGCAGTCGACGCATTTCCTGGGCCAGGTAATCGATAAGGCCCTCGTTCGGCTCATAGGCGAGCGCAGCTATACGTGCCGTGCCACCAAGGTCTTTATCGCGCTCCCACAATGAGACCCTGTGACCCTGCTCCGACAGCATGCGTGCGGCTTCCATGCCACCGGGCCCGCCACCCACGATGAGCACGCGTGCCGGCGCATTGCTGCTGGCGAGGATGTCGCCTTCCCACTCGCGCCCCATATCGCTATTCACCGCGCACATCATCGGCTGGTTGATGAAAATCTGGCTGACGCAGATATAGCAGTAGATACACGGCCGAACCTGCGGTGCGTTGCCGCTGGCTAACTTGGCCGGCAGGTAAGGGTCTGCCAGCAACTTCCTGCCCATCGCCAGGTAGTCGAAATCGCCTGCGGCAAGGTGTTTTTCCGCTGCTTTTGGCTCGATACGGCCGACCCCGATAACCGGAATTCCAACCGCCTGCTTCACACGCCTGGCGAATTCTACAAAACCGCCGGGTTCATGTACCAAAGGGGCCTCGGTGAAGGCAATGGCGTGGGCGACGTTGCCATAGGCGCTGACGTCGATAGCGTCAGCACCTGCCTGTTCACACAGTTGCGCGGTGACCACGCAGTCCTCTGGCGTGATGCCTCCCTCGGTGCGGTACTCCATCGCATCCAGGCGAACCAGAATAGGGAAATCGCTTCCGGTTGCCTGGCGAATGGCAACGATGATCTCGGTCAGCAGGCGGGCCCGGTTTTCCCGGGATCCACCATAGCGGTCCTCCCGCTTGTTGCTGTAGGGGGACAGGAAGCTGGCAATCAGGTAACCGTGTCCGGCGTGTATCTCTATGCCGTCAAAGCCGGCGCGCTGGGCGCGCCTGGGCGGCATCAGCGAAACCGGCGATGATCTCCGCAATATCCGCTTCTTCCATCGCAAAGTACTGGGGGCCCTTGCCGTCAGGCCCCGCTGCCTTGATGAAATGGCCGATTTCACTGCGGGTAAGTACGTGGAACATATCGCTGGCCGACGGGCGCAGGATGGAGGGCATGGGGATTTTACGGCCGGCCACCGTGTCTTCCTGGGCCATTTTTCCGCCGTGATTGAGTTGGGCGACTATTCTGGACCCATGCTGATGTACACGGGCTGCAAGATCAGTGAGGCCAGGAAGAAACTCGTCACGGGAAAAACCGACGGTATTGGGCATGGTAGAACCGTTGGGAAAGCACGCTGCGGACGTCTCCAGCACCAACAGGCCGGCGCCGCCCCTGGCCCGCTCCTCGTAATAGGCGATCAGGCGTTCGGAGCAGGTGCCGTCCACGTTGGCGAAGTTCGAGCCCATTGCCGCCAGCACCACACGGTTACGCAGCGTCATGCCTCCAATCTCGCCGGGTGAGAGCAAATGCTTATAACTTGAAGACATGATTGGGATTCCCTTGTGCTTATAGGACGAATATGAATCAGCAGCGCCATGGGTAAAAGTACCGGTCAGTTCAAACTCGTAGACATCTGCGGTCCCTGCGTGGAAAAGCGAACGCAAATGCACATAAAACTGAAGGCGCATGTCCTGTTTCCTGTGCCATGGGCTACCGATAATAGGTCGTATGCGATTTCCGGAATGATCCGTTTACTGGGCGTGGGAAGCGCAGCCCATAACAAATAAACAGGAGCACACACCATGCAGAACCATTTCCGCAACTCACTCATGAGCGTCGCCGTCGTCGCCGCTGTGGGTGTCTCTGATTATGCAGCCGCACAGCTCGAAGAGGTGGTTGTTACCGCCCGTAAGCGTTCTGAGAGTCTGCAGGACGTGCCCATGGCAGTGTCGGCATTCAATGCCCAGCAACTGCAGGATGCGCAGATTGATGGCATGGAAGATCTTGAACGTATGACGCCAAACGTTACGCTTACCGAGACCGGCGGCCTTCAGGCAGGCTCCATCGCGGTATTTATACGTGGTATCGGCAATGATCCCGGCTTCGCACAGGGTGTCGGTATTTACGTGGATGACGTCTACATGAACCGCGCTACCGGCTCCCTGTTGGAAGTCTATGATGTGGATCGCATCGAGGTCCTGAAGGGACCCCAGGGCAACCTTTACGGCCGTAATACGATCGGTGGTGCCATCAAGTACATTTCTCGCGAGCCCACAGACGAGTTCATGGGCGATATCGAGTTCAAAACCGGCGAGTTTGACCTGATGCAGGTCAAAGGCAACATCTCTGGCCCGATCATCGGCGACACATTATTAGGCAGCTTCGGCGCCCTCTACCGCGAGCGCGACGGCATTCAGGAAAATACCCTGAACGGTGATGAGTACTGGGACCAGGATGTTTCCGCGTACCGCGGTAGCCTGGTTTGGAACGTCACCGACAGTCTGCGTGTCAAGTTCGCGGGCGACTATAGCAAAGATGATTCCGCCCCGCGTGTCCCCAATCGTAGCGGCGTAGATGCAGCGACCATGGCACAGATAGATTTCTTCACCAACGGCGCCAACTTCTTCCTGGCTCCCGGTACCGGCCTGTTGCAAACACCCAACGATACTTCACTGCCCTCGGACCCCGATTCAGTCTCGACAGAGCAGGGCGACCTTCTCAACCAGTACGAAATTGAAGCGACCACGCTGGCCATGACGATCGACTGGGACATCAGCGATCGCTGGTCCCTGAAGTCCATTACCGCACAGCGCAATATTGACCATGTGCAGCCCTTTGACTTTGATGGCAGTGAGCAGCGGTTCATTCACACGATCAATGACCGTGAGTTCGAGGATTTCAGCCAGGAGTTCCAGGTTAATTACAGCGGTGACTCCTTCGAAGCAGTGGCAGGTGTCTACTATCTGGACGGCACCACCGAATCACCCGGGACCACCACCCAGTATCCGCGTCTTTTAGCGACGACTCTGCAAGTGAAAGATACTTTTGTCGACGACCGGGAAATCCAGTCTTCAGCGATTTATGCGAGCGTTGACTGGAACATCAGCGAGAGCTGGCAGCTGTCATTCGGCGGACGCTACACCAAGGACGAGCGTGAGGAGACCCAGGAGGCGACAGTCAACCAGACTTTGTACGCCATCGCTCTGGCGAATACGCCTTTTGGTGTTCAGCCCGTGGCGATTGCACCGGGTCAGGGCGACAATGCCGCGGCTAGCCCAAACTTTTTCGGCTGGGCCACGCCATTCACCGACGCCATCGACATTTCCTTCCCGGAACCCACAGACGCCAAGGATGATTGGTCCGAGTTCTCACCCAGTGCCCGCCTGACCTGGTTTGCCACCGACGACATGATGTTCTACACCGGCTTTTCCAGTGGCTTCAAGTCCGGCGGCTTTCAGCGTCAAAGTGGTAAAAGTACAGCCTTCGACCCCGAAATCGTCGACTCCTACACTGTGGGCATGAAGAGCACCTGGCTGGACGGATCGCTGCGCGCCAACGGTGAAGTCTTCTTCAATGATTACCAGGACAAGCAGTTGGCTACCATCGGCTTGCAAGATGGCAACCTCGAAGAGTTCGTCGATAACGTGGGTGAACTGGAAACCAGCGGTGTTGAGCTGGAGTTAACCTGGCTGCCAGCGCTGGACGGCCTGACCCTGGGCCTGAACGTGGGTTACCTGGACGTGGATGTGAAAGAGTTTGCCTCCGCTGACGGGGACCTGGCTGATACCACGGCGATTGGCTTCTCTCCTGACTGGACCGTTGCAGGGCGTGTCAGCTATGACTTCGATCTCGCCGACTGGGGTAGCATGATGATTGGTACCGATGTGGCTTACCGCACGGAATCCTATACCAATTCGCCCATCGACCTGACTAATGAAGCCGCTGCTGAAGCACAGATCCAGGAAGAGCATGCGATCTGGAATGCGATCGCTGCATTCCGCAGTGCCAATGGCCACTGGCGGGTCGCGGTGGAGGGCAAGAACCTCGAAGACAAGCGTGTCATCACCAATACGTTTGACCTGACCCTGTTCCAGACCGCCGGCTACAACATGCCGCGCACCTGGGCGGTTTCGGTAGGCTACGAGTTCTAGAACGAGTGTAGTGTGGAGCCCATCCGGGCCTCTTGTTGCCGCGCCTTTAGGGCGCGGCTTTTTTGTGCCTGCAAGAAAAGCCTCGAGCGCGGAGATTAAACGACGCGCCGGGACAAGGCCTCAGACTGTGTCCGGGCGCATCATGGCATCGTGACCGCCGTCGACATACAGCATCGCGCCACAGATAAACCCGGCCCGGTCGCTGAGCAGGAAACTCGCGGCATCTGCCATGTCCTGCGGTAACCCGGGCCGGCCCACAGGAATTGAATCGATAAACTGTTTGATGGCTTCGCTGTACTCAGGGTCCTCCTCTACGGCAAGGCTGAGGGGAGTGCGGGTATATCCCGGGCCTATGGCGTTCATGCGAATGCCGTCAGCGGCGTAGGTTGCCGTATTTTTGCGCATCCAGCGGGTTACTGCCTGCTTGGTCCCGGAGTAGACCGTTTGCCCCTCCATGGCCTCCGCCAGCGTAAAGGCGCGATCGCCATCCCCCTCGAGTAGCGCAGCGACAAAGTCGGCGTTGGTCGGCATTGGGGCGGAGTTCGAGGAGACCAGCAGCACGGCGGCCTTGTTGCGTGCCAGGGTGGAGCGCAGGCCGTCAATCAGTTCAATGCTGCCGAAATAGTTCACGCTGGTGATCAGCGACTTGTTCGGTATATGCGAGCCCAGTCCTGCGCTGGTAACCAGGCCCTGTAATTCACCTGCAGTTTGCTGTTCGATCGCCGCTATTGCCTGCGCACGGCCCTGGGGCGTTGACAGGTCAGCGACGATGTCGGCTTGCTGTATGTCCAGGCTCAGGCAGCGGTGGCCCTCACTGCGCAGTTGCTCGGCTATGGCCAGGCCGATGCCGCTGGCACCGCCGGTAATGACGTAGGTTCCCATGAGGTTTCTCCTTTTTTGATACTTGCAGGAATAAGTGACTATTGCGAGTGTTCGGTGATTCAGCGCTGCTCACCTTTTCCCGTGGGCGACGCCGTTGAGCGTGCCGTCGCGGCAGTGCGAAGGCAAGGTAACTATCACCCGTGGGTGTGCCGAGTTTGCCGCCGCTGCAGGTGACAACGATGTATTGCCTGCCTGCGTGTTCGTAGGTGGCCGGTGTGGCGTAACCTGCCGCGGGTAACTTGTACTGCCACAGGAGTTCGCCACTGTGCTTGTCGAAAACACGCAACATTTCGTCAGAGGTTGCTGCGATAATCAGCAAGCCACCTGCGGTGACCACGGGTCCGCCAAAGTTGCGGGTGCCGGTGGCGGGAACGCCTTCCTTGCGCAACTGCTGCATACTCGCCAAGCGTCACCTGCCAGCGACGTTTGCCGGTCGCCAGGTCGATGGCGGTGAGCGTGCCCCAGGGCGGTTCAACCGCGGGGTAGAAACGCTGGTCAACGAAGTCGTTATAGCCGGTGAAGACATAGGCGGTTTCGGTCTCGCCGGTGGTTCGTCCGCCTGATGGTCCCCTGCATCATAGGCAAATACGTAATCGACCAGCGCTTCCAGGTCGTGTTGGCCCAGTTGTGGAAAGGGCATCATGCGGCCCTTGCCTGCGCGTATCACCGCCATGGCATCGCGTTTGTTGCTGCGCTCGGTGATGCCCTTAAGCGCCGGCGCGTAAGGATAGAAACCCTGCATGTCCAGCCCGTGGCAGCCGCTGCACTGTTGCCGAAAGAGCAGGGCCCCGCGACCATAAGGGCTGCCCTTGTCCACTTCCACAGCCTGTATTTGAACAATGTGGGGTGCTTCAATGGCATTGATGTAATAGAGATTCGATTGCGGGTCGAAGGCGCCGCCGCCCCAGTTTGCGCCGCCGTAAAAACCGGGAAAGAGGACCGATTTTTTTAGTCCCGGAGGACGCATGTAGGCGAATTTTTCGCGTGTCTTCCAGCTGTTTTGCGACGTAGGCATGGGCCTGCGGATTAATCCTGCTGAGGTCCTTTGCGGAAAATGTCTGGCGAGTAAAGGGTTCCGGTAGCGTCACTCTGGGTTGCGTGGGATAGGCCTGTTCTCCCGGTACATCAGATGCCGGAACAGGGACTTCTTCTATGGGGAAAACGGGTTTACCCGTGTCCCTGTCCAGCAGGTAGAGAACGCCCTGTTTGGAGGCCTGGGCCAGCACGTCCCGCTTGCCCTCAGGTGTGGTGACCGTAGCCAGCGTCGGTGCGGAACTCAGGTCGCGATCCCACAGGTCGTGGTGCACTGCCTGGAAGTGCCACAGGCGTTCACCAGTGCGTGCATCAAGGGCGATGATCGAGTTGCCGAACAGGTTCGCGCCGGCGCGTGCTGAACCATCGAAGTCCGGGGTCGGGGAGCCGGTCGGCACGTAAACTGCCGCGCGCTTGCGGTCTATGCTCATGCCCGCCCAGGCATTGGCGCCGCCTGCCGTTTTCCATGCGTCCGCTGGCCAGGTGTCATGACCCGGCTCGCCCGGATGCGGAATGGTATGAAAGCGCCAGACCAGCGAGCCGTCGATCACATTGTAGGCGCGTATATCGCCCGGGGCCGCACCCGTGCTCTCCGAAACGGCCGAACCCATAATAATCAGGTCTTCAAAAATAACGCCGGGGGAGGGGGCATTGATGCTCACCTTCTCAGGGTCCCTGCCCAGTCCCTGGCGCAAGTCGACTTTGCCATTGGCGCCAAAACCTGCCACGGGTTTGCCCGTGAGGGCGTCCAGCGCCATCAGGTAATGCCCGGTAGTGAACAGGATTCGGGCACCGGGCATCTCCCTGCCAGTAGGTGACACCGCGCATATTGGACAGGCCCACGTGAGTCAGCGGCGGATCGTAAGACCACAGTGCTTTGCCGGTGGCCGCATCCAGCGCGAATACGTTATAGCAGAGGATTACGCCCATAGAGTATGCCGTCAATGACGATGGGGTTGACCTGCAGCTCCGATGTTGCTGGCAGTGCCTGGCCCCTGGCGCTGTCATAGCGCCAGGCCAGGGTTAACTCCTTGACGTTATCGCGGTTGATTTGCGCGAGCGCGGAATAGTGGGTGTTGCCATCATCACCGCCATAGGTCCGCCAGCCATGAAAGTCTCCAGCGGACGCCACAGTCGCTGCAGCAGCCAGCAGTAAACCGCAAACAACGGCAAGGCGTGATGTCATTTCACATCCCGGTTATCCAGTGTTAGCTTCCAGTCGCGGTACGTGTAGCTGTGGCGTCTTGCCGCCATCGACAGGCAGCACCACACCGGTTATAAACGCAGCATCGTCGGACGCCAGGAAACAAATGCTGTGGGCCAGGTCTTCCGGCGTCCCCAGGCGATGTATAGGAATAGAGCTTGCCATCAGTTCCTTCATCGCCTCGTTTTTACCGACTGATGCATCCAGTCCCGGCGTCTCTACTGCGCCGGGTGCAACTACGTTGACGCGCACGCCGTGCGGCGCGGCCTCCATTGCCGCGCACATGCTGAACTGGTTCACCGCCGCTTTCGCCGCGGAATAAGCGCCGGCGGCCATCCCCGCACGCAAGCTACTGACCGAGGAAATATTAATGATAGAGCCACTGCCCTGGGGCTGCATGACTCTCAAGGCGGCCTGTACACCGATAAAAACGCTCTCCACGGAGACGCCGAAGTTTGCGCGCCAGTCGTCGATGCTCTGGTCAAGGATCATGCCGCCGATAACCGACGGGGCGTTATTGACCAGGACGTCCAGTCTGCCGTAATGAGCAGCCGTGTCGTCAATCAGCGTGGCGAAGGCGTCGATATCGCTGATATCCAGTTCAACCCCCTTGAACTTGCCGCCAAACGCAGCAATTTCCTCGCCCAGGCTCTCCAGCCGCGGTGCGCGTCGGGCGCAGGCAATCACCTGTGCTCCCTCCCTGGCCAGTTGCAGCGCCGTGGCCCTGCCTATTCCCATGCTGCCGCCGGTCACGATGGCGACTTTTCCGTCAAAGCGTAACGCTGTCATTTGGTGATTGCTCCTTTCCTATATCCCGGCGAAATTCCGGGGTGATCGTTTATAGCGCAAGCGTCGCTTCACCGGTAACATGGTAGCCGCGGCTGTTGCGTCCGCCAAACTGGACGTCCACCTGGTCGCCTTCGATCGGCGGTGACCTGGCCCTGCATAATCATGGTGTCGCCGGGTACATTAGGCGCCATCAGTTTGAAGCTCAGCTTTTGCAGGCGGCTGCCCGATCCCGCCCAGTCTGTGAGGTAGCGAGCACACAGGCCGCTGGTGGTGAGAATATTCATGAAGATGTCGGGCATGGCCGCCGCCCGGGCTGCGGGCGCGTTATGGTGTACATCAATGAAATCCTGGCTGGCCACAGCGCAGCTGACAATGAGTTTGTGGGTGATAGGTATCGCCAACTCGGGTAAGGCCTGTCCCAGCAGACAATGACGCAGCATCGAGATCGGCAAAGTCAGGCTGCCATGTTTCGCTCGGCAGGCTGGTGGCGGGGACGATTCCTTGTCTCGGCATGGCCGGGGGATTCCTGCGCGGGGCGATATTGTAAGTAGGTAATCAGGGCCTCGGCAAACATCTGCTCGGCCTGATCCAGGTATTCGACCCGCTCGGTGACAAAGTAGCCCTGGCCCAGCCCTGTTTCCTTGAGATCACTGATATTGACGACGGTGGTGTAGTGATGTGCGCGATCACCCTCGAGCAGGTAACGATGAAACTGAATGTCATAGCTGACGGCAACGTTGGCAGTGAAGCCGTGGTCACTGAGGGTATCGAAAACCTGGTAGGGGGGCTCGTTTGTGGAGCCGGGTGCGTAGGTCATGTTGACGTCGCGCATGGTCCACATCTGCATCATGGCGGGTGGGGCGACTGCGCCGACAATGCCATGTTCTGCCTGGTAGTGAGGATCCAGGTAGAGCGGGTTGCGGTCGCCCATGGCGCTGCACCATTGCCAGATCTGCACCGAGCTGACCGGATTAAAACTATTATAGGGCCCCAGTCGTTTTCCGGTGAGTGCCTGGGTGTCCAGAGTTTCGCGCTGGGAGACGGCGTGGTTCATGGTGCTGTCCTGTTATTTTGGCATGCGCAAAGCTTAAATGTTTTGCTTTTTAGTCAACAGCACCTGAGCGGTCGAATACATGTGCAAGATGTGTCATAGGGCGGTCAGGCGCATGATGTCAGCAGGGGACCCTTGAAAACGATTCCCCGTGTCCCCATGTACAACCTCAGGGAAAAAAACTGAAATTTCAACCGCTTAGCTATCGAGGTTAACCAATGACTGCAGACGTAAAAAAGGAAACCCTGGGTTTCCAGACTGAGGCGAAGCAACTGCTTCACCTGATGATCCACTCTCTTTACTCCAACAGGGAGATTTTCCTGCGAGAATTGATCTCCAACGCGTCCGACGCAATCGACAAGCTGCGCTTTGCAGCCCTGTCCGATGAGTCGCTGCTGGAGGGCGAGGGCGACTACCAGGTTCAGGTGGATGTCGACAAGGAAGCGCGAACAATCACCATCTCGGACAACGGCATCGGCATGAACCGGGACGAGGTAGTAGAACACCTGGGCACCATTGCCAAGTCCGGTACCGCCGCTTTTATGGAGAGCCTTACCGGCGACCAGCAGAAAGACTCACAACTGATAGGCCAGTTTGGCGTAGGCTTCTACTCCGCATTTATCGTCGCTGACCGGGTGGAGGTGCATACGCGCAAGGCCGGTGAAGCGGCTGACCAGGGTGTTGTGTGGGAGTCCCACGGGGAGTCTGAATTCAGTGTGGAGCCGCGCGAAAAAACGTTACGTGGCACAAGCATAACGCTGTTTCTTAAAGACGATTGTGAGGAGTTTGCGGACGACTTTCGCGTGCGCAGCGTGATCAAGAAGTACTCTGACCACATCTCCGTGCCGGTAATGATGCTCAAGCCAGCCGAACCCGCAGCCGAGGATGCAGACGCAGAAGAACAGCCGGAACAAGCGCCTGAATATGAAGCGGTGAATGAGGCAACCGCCCTGTGGACGCGCAGTCGCACCGAGGTTTCAGACGAGGAATACACCGAGTTTTACAAGCACGTATCCCACGACTTCGACGAACCGCTCACCTGGAGCCACAACAAGGTCGAGGGTAAGTTCGACTACACCAGTCTGCTCTATATTCCCAAGCGTGCACCCTTTGATATGTGGAATCGCGATATGGCGAGGGGCCTGAAGTTGTACGTTCAGCGTACCTTCATCATGGACGAAGCCGAGCAGTTCCTGCCCTTGTACCTGCGTTTTGTGAAAGGCGTGGTCGACTCGAATGACCTGCCGCTGAACGTTTCCCGTGAGATTTTGCAGCAGGATGCAGCGGTTGAGTCCATGCGCAGTGCCTTGACCAAGCGCGTTCTGGACATGCTGTCAAAGCTGGCAAAGAAAGGCGGCGACGAGTACGCGGCTTTCTGGAAAGAGTTCGGGCAAGTGTTGAAGGAAGGGCCAGCGGAAGACTTTGCCAACAAGGAAAAGATCGCCAGTCTGTTGCGCTTTTCTTCAACGCACACGGACAAGGAAGAGCAGGACCAGTCGCTGCAAGACTATGTGTCGCGGATGCAGGATGGACAGGAAAAAATCTTCTATGTGGTGGCCGAAAACTTTAATACGGCCAGGAACAGCCCGCACCTTGAGGTCTTTCGCAAGAAGGGCATAGAGGTCCTGCTGCTATGTGACCGCGTTGATGATTGGCTGATGAACCACCTGCAGGAATTTGACGGCAAAACGTTCCAGGATGTTGCGCGTGGCGCGTTGGATCTTGCCGCAGAAACTGAAGAGGAAAAGGCAGAACAGGAAAAATTGCAGAAAGACAGCGAAGCGCTGGTAGAGCGCATGGCGAAGGTGCTTGAGGACAAGGTGGCGGAAGTTCGTGCCACCGCGCGTCTCACCGAGTCCCCTGCCTGCCTGGTAGTCGGTGACTTTGATATGGGCGCGCAAATGCGCCGCATCATGGAGGCTGCAGGACAGCCGGTACCGGACAGCAAGCCGATACTGGAGATCAACCCTGGTCACCCGCTGCTGGAAATGCTGGATCAGGAGCAGGACGAAGACCAGTTTGCTGACCTCGCGGCGATTGTGTTCGACCAGGCTAACCTCGCAGAGGGCGGGCAGTTGGACGATCCTGCAGCCTACGTCTCCAAGCTGAACAAGCTGTTGCTGGCGCTCAGCGGCAAGTAGTTTGCACTGTCGATGACAGCGGGCGGAGGCGCCCGCTGTTAGACTGCTGCAGATAATCATAACGACGGAATCGGCATTATGACCACTCAACACACCGTTGCGGTGCTGGGCGGTGGCAGTTTCGGCACGGTCATCGGTAATATCATCGCCAGTAATGGGCACAGTGTCAGGCTGTGGTTACGCAATGAACCACTCGCTGCAACGATCAATGACGCCCACGAAAACAGCGCTTACCTGCCCGGTTATCGCCTCAGCGATCGATTGCGAGCGACGTCTGTGTTGCCTGATGCGCTGGCAGGCGCCGATATCGTGTTTGTAGCCGTTCCGGGAAAGTCGTTTCGCGAGGTGGTGCAGCGGGTGGCATCTCTGGTTCCTGCGAATGCCCAGGTCATCAGCCTCACCAAGGGTATAGAGCCCGGTGGATTTCGGCTGATGAGCCAGATACTGGGCGAAGAACTACCCGATAACCCATTGGGTGTCCTCTGGGGGCCCAATCTGGCCAGCGAGATTGCCAGTGGCCATGTGTCCGCCGCGGTGGTGGCAAGTGCAGTACCGGAGGTGACGCGGACGATTCACGATTTGCTGCACTGCGAAGCGTTTCTGGTTTACGCATCCGAGGACATGTATGGCGTGGAACTCGGTGGTGCGTTGAAGAATGTCTACGCGATACTGGCCGGTGTCGGGGCGGCCCTGGACTTTGGCGAAAATACCGTTGGTATGCTGCTGACCCGCGCACTGGCAGAGATGTCGCGTTTTGCCTACGAAATGGGGGCTAACCCACTGACCCTTCCTCTCCGGCGTCGGTGATCTATTTGTGACCTGTTCGTCGCTTTTGTAACGTAATTATCAGGGCGGACTGGCGCTGGGTAAGGGTCAGCCGCTGGACACAATCCTGGCGGGTATGGATCAGGTGGCAGAAGGCATAAACACGCTGGGTTTGCTCAAGCAGGAAGCAGAATCCCGCGGTGTCGCCATGCCGCTGGTTGATGGGCTCTATGCTATTTTGTACGAGCATCGGGATGTAGAGGCCAGTGCTGATGTCGCTGATGCACAGGGAGCAGGCCCGGATGTCGAGTTCGTCATGCGCCAGGTAAACAGGGTGAAGATCATGTATTTGACGATTTGGCGCCACGGCGAAGCCGGTGACGCCGCCAGAGACCGCTTGCGCGCGTTAACTGAGAGGGGTCAGGAAGACATGAGACGCGGGTGCCGGGAGTTTGTGCAGCTTTGTGGGCATCGCGGTATCGCGCTGCCGGACGCAATTCTCTACAGTGAATGGGTGCGCACCCGCCAGACTGCCGCAATCCTGTCCAGTCAGTTGCCGAATGCGCAAAGCACTGCCTGCTCGGCCTTGATTCCCGGTCGGCGACCGGCGGACGTGGACGCAGAGCTGGAGTTGATCTGTGGTGCTGAACCCCGGACACACCTGCTACTGGTGTCGCACCAACCACTGGTTTCCGCACTGGTTGATCATTACGTCGGTGAGACAAATCGAGTCCCTGCGCTAATGCCCGGGGCATTCGCAACGCTGGATATCGACGTACTGGCGCCGGGCTGCGGTGCACCGCGCTTCTGCGCCCAGCCGCCTTCCTACGAGTCAATAACATGAGTGAAGCGAAGGCGAAAGAATTGACCTGGACCGTCCATGGTTTGCGTTTTGCCGCCATGGCGTGGGGCGACCCTGGAGAAACCGCCATTGTTGGCCCTCCATGGTTGGCTGGACAATGCAGCCAGCTTTGCGCCTTTGGCCTCCAGGCTTGCTGATACTTTCTACGTCGTCGCTCTGGATCTTTCCGGACATGGCCGCTCCGACTGGCGCTCCGCCGACGCCACCTACCAGGTTTATGATGATTTGCCCCAGATTCGTAGCATTGTTGAACAGCTGGGCTGGAGCAGCTTCGCACTCATGGGGCACTCGCGGGGCGCGGTTATCGCATCGCTGTTTGCCGCAGCGTTTCCAGAACTCGTCACACGGCTGGTGCTGCTCGACGGTGTTGCGTCCTCGTCACTGGAAGCGGAGGGATATGTTGAGCAAATGCGGCGCTTTGTTGTCGATAAAGAGCGTTTGCTACAGCGTAAATACCGCGTCTTCAAGACTGAACAGGAGGCGGTCACCGTGCGCGAAGAGCAGGGGCTGGATCGGGCCTCAGCGGAGCTTATCGCCCTGCGCAACCTGCGGGTATGTGAAGGCGGTTTGACCTGGTCGACTGATCCACGCTTGCGCGGTGCCTCAGCCGTCAAAGATGACCCGGGCACAGATCGACGTGATGTTGAAGTCCCTTGTTATGCCCAGTTTGCTGTTGGCGGCGAAGGAGGGGCTGGTGGTGCAGCATCCGAAAGCTTTTGCCACCTTGCCCGAGAGAATGCCTGACCTGCAGCTTGAACAATGGCCTGGCGGACACCATTTCCATATGGAGAAGGGTGTCGTTACACTTGCACAGAGGCTGCGGCAGTTTTTGCTGGATCCCGATTGAGGTTTTATGTCTGTCACTATCAGAGTTTTTGTTGTCGCGCTGTTGCTCAGCATATCCCCGGCGCGTGCGGATAATCCGGCGGCATTACTGGCGCAATTTGATGCCTACCCGCATGTAATCAGGGTGGGATACAGCGTTGCCAAGGTAGCCGATTACGAAATAGGCCTGGGCGCTATGCGCAAAGTGCGCGGTGTCTGGGGTTTCAAGGACAGCGAGCGCCAGAGCGGCGAGCTTACACGTTACACGTGGCAGGTCATCGACGGCTTCACTGCCAATGAGCTGCTCGCCGAGATGGAGTCGGCGCTGGTTGCAGCGGACTTGTTATTTGCATGCGACGGCCGCAGTTGCGGCAAGGGTGCCCAGTGGGCGAACAGGGTGTTTGGGGAGCGTCTGCTCTATGGTCGAGACGACGAGCAGCGTTACCGCGCCTATGGCAATGACGATGAGCCAGGCTACCGGCTGTTGTTGTTCAGTTCCGCACGCACTGCAGACCGGCAGCACTTGCACGCAGAGTTACTAAAGATCAGCCCCTGATAGCTGCTTTGTTCAGGTTTGCAACTGCAGCAGTTGCAAAAACTCATCCCTGGTCGCCTGGTGCTCACGAAAGCTGCCGAGCATGGCGGAGGTCTTCATTACCGAGTTTTGTTTCTCCACGCCGCGCATCATCATGCACATGTGGCGCGCCTCGATAATCACGCCTACACCCTCGGCGCCGGTGACCTCCATGATGGTCTCTGCGATCTGACTGGTCAGGGACTCCTGTATTTGCAGGCGGCGGGCAAATACGTCCACCAGTCTGGCGACTTTGGACAGTCCCAGTACCTTGCCGGTGGGAATGTAGGCGACGTGACAGCGGCCGATAAAAGGCAGCATGTGATGTTCACACAGTGAATAAAGCTCCACATTTTGCACCAGCACCATCTCGCTGGAGTCAGACGGGAACAGGGCGTTGTTGACCACCTCGTCCACCGACTGTTGGTAGCCCCTGGTGAGAAATTCAAAGGCTCTGGCTGCCCGCGCGGGTGTGTCGACAAGGCCAGGCCTCTGCAGGTCCTCGCCGATAGCGGTGATAATATTTGCCCAGTTTTCTTCCACGGAATAACGCCTCATATATCCGGTAAAACGGCCGCGAGCGCGGCGCAGCGATAGTAACAATCGACCCCACGCATGGCAAACCCGCCCGGACAGGGAGTACACTGCGTCGATGAGCCAGGATAGAGACCAAAACGGGCGCATCGACTCTGTCGGCGCTGCCATCGAGTACTGCTTTGAAGCGCTGGAAGCCAGCGATGTGTTTTATGGGCACGGGACCGACAATGCCTGGGACGAAGCGGTGCAACTGGTGCTGAGCGCGGCGCAGCTTCCTGCGGATGCTGATGATCGTGTTCTCGGCCGGCCGTTGGCTGACGCCCAGCGACAGACGATGATGTCGTTGCTGCGCCGGCGCATCGAAGAGCATGTTCCCGCTACCTTACCTGACCGGCAGGGCCTGGTTTGCGGGTATCGAGTTCAGCTGTGACCCAAGGGCAATCATACCGCGCTCCCCGCTGGCTGAACTGATCCTCAACGACTACCAGCCCTGGTACGCTGGCCAGGGCCCCCGGCGTATTCTCGATCTGTGTTGTGGCGGCGGCTGTATCGGCCTGGCCGCGGCGCATTATCGCCCTGATGCCACCGTGGACCTGGTAGACCTGGATGCCCGGGCCCTGGAGTTGGCCGCAGTGAATCGCAAGCGACTGGATTGCGAGGACCGGGTAGAGATATTGCAGTCCAATCTTTTCGATGCGCTCGCCGGGCGTCGCTATGACCTGATCCTGTCGAATCCGCCTTATGTGGATGCTGATGACCTGGCGGCTATGCCCGTCGAGTACCAGCATGAGCCGGAGCTGGCACTGGGTAGCGGTGCCGACGGGCTGGCACTGACCCGGAGTATCCTGGCTAGTGCCCTGGACTATCTCAATGAGGACGGTCTGTTGGTCGTGGAAGTCGGAAACAGCTGGCCAGCCCTGGAGCAGGCGTTTCCGGATGTGGCTTTCACGTGGCTGGAGTTTGAGCAGGGCGGTCACGGTGTTTTTGCGCTGACTGCGCAGGAATTACGTCAATACCGCGCGAGCCTGACCGCAGAACAGGTATAATGTCCGCCTTTCAATTTTCAGGCGTAGCAACACGATGTCCGGTAACAGTATAGGCAAGCTCTTCACCGTCACCAGTTTTGGCGAAAGCCATGGGCCGGCACTGGGCTGTATCGTTGATGGGTGTCCACCAGGGCTTGAACTCGACAGTGCAGACCTGCAAAGGGATCTCGATCGGCGTAAACCGGGCACTTCGCGTTTTACCACGCAGCGACGGGAAGCGGACGAGGTGCGTATTCTTTCCGGCGTGTTCGAGGGTAAAACCACCGGTACCGCGATTGGCCTGCTGATAGAGAATACCGATCAGCGTTCCAAGGACTACACGAATATCGCCAACACCTTCCGGCCGGCCCACGCCGACTACACTTACAACCAGAAGTACGGTTTCCGCGATTACCGCGGTGGCGGGCGCTCATCGGCGCGTGAAACCGCAATGCGCGTCGCTGCAGGCGCCATTGCCAAGAAATATCTCCATCAGCGTTATGGTATTGAGGTGCGAGGTTATCTGGCGCAGTTGGGGCCAGTTCGCGCCGAGAAACTGGACTGGGAGCAAGTGGAAAACAACCCCTTCTTCTGCCCGGATGCAGACGCGGTACCCAAAATGGAAGCCTATATGGCTGCGCTGAACAAGGAAGGTGATTCAATTGGTGCGCGCATCAATGTGGTGGCCGCCAACGTCATGCCGGGGCTGGGTGAGCCGGTTTTCGATCGGCTGGATGCTGATATTGCCCATGCCATGATGGGTATCAACGCGGTGAAAGGGGTTGAAATAGGCGCGGGGTTTGCCAGTGTAGAGCAGAAGGGTAGCGTGCATCGTGACTTGCTGACGCCCGAGGGGTTTACGAGCAACAACGCCGGTGGCGTACTCGGCGGGATATCCAGTGGCCAGGACATCACGGTCAGTATCGCCCTAAAGCCCACATCCAGTATTCGCCAGCCCGGTGCCACCATAGACACAGCAGGGAATGCCATGGAGATGGTTACGCATGGGCGTCACGATCCCTGTGTCGGCATCCGCGCAACGCCGATCGCTGAGGCGATGCTGGCCATCGTGCTGATGGATCACCTGTTGCGCCATCGCGGTCAAAACGCGGATGTGCAGTCCGAGACGCCCATCATTCCCGCGCAGCGCAGCAATTAGCCTCAGGATGACTGGTGAGCAAAGCATCCCGTAAATACTATCGAACAATTCTGCTGGGTATTGCTGCGATGGCGGCCCTGGTCTGGTCGGCGGTAGACCAGTTTGGCATTGCATGGGAAGAGATTCTGCAGCTGTTTTTGACGACTCTGGCGGTACTTCTGCTGGTGATCGTAGCCGCAGCATTGACCGTGGGAGTGTGGCAACTGTTTAAACGTTTGGGTGGCGACAAGGACTGACGGGCATTCCCGGTGATGCGTGGGCAGGGGGCCGCCGGGGCCGGGGTTACTCCAGGTCGATATCAAGGGTCATTTGATTGGCAATATCGTCCAGCGTGTCATGCAAGTCATGCATGTCGGTATCCCTGGGAACCTGGGCATCGATGCGGGCCCTGAATAACTGTTCGCCGCTCATTGCCGCGCTGTCGACGTGGCTGTCCATCTCCACAACATTGATCTGTCGCTCCGCCAGTGCTCTGGAAATCTCCTTGACGATTCCCAGTCGGTCTGGCCCCAGCAAGGTGAGCGTAATAGCTTTGCCGTCCGTGGTGGCGACGTTAGCGTCGGCGGCGGTCAAACGCACACTGAGCCCGGTAGCAGACAGCGTCTTGAGGTCGGATTCCAGCGTGGTGGCATTGGCTGCAGGCAGTGAGACAAGAACCAGGCCGGCGAATTTTCCACCCAGTTGAGACAGGCGGCTTTCGTGCCAGTTTCCCTGGTTGTTTTCAACAGCACTGGAAAGCTGTTCTACCAGGCCGGGACGGTCGTCGCCGATAAAGGTAATGATGTAGGAAGCGTCCAATTCCGGGTCTCCACTTTGGGTTGCGCAGGCTTTATATTAACCCGCATCGGGTTCGGGCAGAAGGAGCAAACAGGTTTGAGTGCATATATTGAGGTGCCCATCGAGCGACTGGCCCCGGCCGTCCTGACGCGTCTCCTGGAGGAGTTTGCCAGTCGCGACGGTACCGACTACGGTGCAGTGGAGTTGACCCTGGAGCAAAAGAGCGGCAACCTTCGCCAGCAATTGCAGGAGGCGAAATTGCACCTCCTGTACCATACGGAAAGCGAAGAGTGGGACCTGGTCACACCAGAGCAGGCACAAGCCCTGCTTGAGGAATAGCTGAGCACGATGTCGTTGAAGATTGACCATGTTCTGGACGCCACAGGGCTTTTCTGCCCCGAGCCGGTAATGCTGTTGCATAACACCATTCGTGATATGGCCGCCGGTGAGGTGGTGGAAGTGATCGCCACTGACCCGTCTACACAGCGCGACATACCCAGGTTTTGCGCCTTCCTGGGTCATGACCTGGTCAGGCAGGAGGAGGCCGGTGGCCAGTACCACTACTGGTTGCGCAAGCAGGAGACAGGCTAGTGGGCAGCGCCATTTCGCCTGCAGTCCACGTCTGCAAACGCCTGGAAAAAGTGTTCCAACAGTGTTTCGCCGCCACTGAAAACACCCGGCTTGTCGGTGGCGCCAAAGAACCGCTGTATCTCCCCGCGCGGGAACCGAATGCATCGCATCTTCTATATTATCGCGAGGACTATGCCGCCTCTGCACTGCATGAAGTGGCCCATTGGTGTATTGCAGGTCGCGCTCGTCGCGCGCAGGTCGATTTCGGCTACTGGTACGCACCCGAGGGCCGCAATGCCGCGCAGCAGCGGGCATTCGAGTCGGTGGAGTTTAAGCCACAGGCGCTTGAATGGTTCTTTTCGCTTGCCTGCGGCAGGGTTTTTCGCGTCAGCGCGGACAACTTCGGAGTCGACGGCTCGGTCCCTGACAATACGGCGTTTTGCCGCCGCGTCGCCGAACAGGCCCGGCGCTATCAGCAGCAGGGCCTTCCGGATCGTGCCCGGGTGTTTTTCGAACAGCTGGCCCGTGAATTTGCTACCGGAGCAGCCTGTCAAAGGCTTGATTTCGATGCCGCGGAGCTGTCCTGAATATGGCCCCGCGTGCATGGCTGCTTGACGCCTCTATCTATATTTTCCGGGCGTGGTTTTCCCTGCCGGATCGCTGGTATACCGCCGAGGGCATGCCGCTGAATGCGGTTTACGGTTACGCCGGTTTTCTTTGTGACTTCCTCAGGCATACTCGCGGCGAGCACTGGGTCGCGGCGGCTTTTGATGAAAGCCTGGGCACCTGTTTTCGCCACGAGCTTTACCCGCAATACAAGTCCAGCCGTGAACTGCCTGACGCAGCGCTCGCCTTTCAATTGCAGGCGTGCCGGCGCATCACCGAGCTCAGTGGCGTCAGTTGCTACAGTGGGCCTCGCTACGAGGCCGATGACTACCTGGCCAGTCTTGCCGAGCTGGCAAGAGAGCAGGGCCTGGCAGTGACCGTATTGACGCGCGACAAGGACCTCGGGCAGCTCCTGCATGAAGACCGGGATAGCTGGTGGGATTTTGCCGCAGACCAACGGCTGGATATCGCGGGCTTCACCGACCGTTTTGGGGTGTGCCCCGACCAGTTCGCAGATTACCTGGCCCTGGTGGGTGACAGTGTTGATGACATACCGGGTGTTCCTGGCGTTGGCCCAAAAACCGCCGCCGCCTTGATCAATGCGCTGGGAGGTGTTGATGCCATACTGACACAGGTGGACCGTATCCCGGGTTTGCCTATCAGGGGTGCAGCCACCTTGCGCGATAAACTGGTGGCGAATGCGGATCAATTGCGGCTGTCCCGGGAGCTGGCCCTATTGGAAACAGCGATTGCCGATCTGCAGCCGCCGCCGGTGTTTGCGCCAGTCGCCAGTAACATCTCGGCGGTAATTGACTACCTGGCGGAACTCGGGATTAGCGGGCCGCTCGTCAAGCGCTGGAATGCACTGGCGGGGGAGTCCGCGTGCGCATAGTCGCCGACGAAAATATGCCAGCACTGGAGTCCCTGCTGGGGGAGCAGGTTCAGGTAGACAGGGTGCCCGGCAGGCTGATTGACCGTCAGCACGTCGCGGCTGCGGATGCACTGTTCGTGCGCTCTGTCACGCGGGTAGATGCGGGCCTGCTCGATGGTTCCAGTGTGCGCTTTGTGGGCACCGCCACCGCGGGTACTGAGCATATCGATCAGCAGTGGCTGCAGGGGGCAGGTATTGGTTTCGCCCACGCGCCGGGCGCTAATGCCAACTCAGTCGTAGAGTATGTGCTCAGCGCAGTCGCGGCCGTGGAAGACTACCTTGAGCGCTTGCTCTCTGGCGGACGCCTGGGCGTTGTCGGCTATGGTCATGTGGGTAAGGCGCTTGTAGCGCGCTTGCAGCTTTTGGGCATTGAGTACCGGGTGTACGATCCCTGGCTGGACCAGGATCAGGTGCCGTTTCCGGCCACGCTTGACGACGTTCTGCAATGCGATGTCATTTGCCTGCATCCTGAGCTGACACGTGAGTCGCCATGGCCCAGTTACCATCTCCTTGAGCAGCAAGGCCTGCAAACGCTGCGCAACAAACAGCTGTTGATCAACGCCAGTCGAGGTGCGGTGATCGATAATGCTGCGCTGCTGCACAGAATGTCGCAACCCTCCGCGCCGCAACTGGTGCTGGATGTCTGGGAGCATGAGCCGGCTATCAGCGCAGCGCTGCTGGGGCGAGCACGTATTGGTACGGCGCACATCGCCGGCTATAGCCTTGATAGCAAGGTGCTGGCCTCGCGAATGCTGTGCCAGGCATTGGCTGAAAACTCGCATTCGTCAACTTACGCGCTCGCTGATGACCCCTTGCCAGTGATCCCTCCCTTGCAGCTTGAGCAGGCAAGCGGCCCGGCAGATGTCATACGGCAACTTTGTATAGCCAGCTATCCCATCGAACGAGACGACCGTCTACTGCGCGAGGCCACTCTGGAGCAGGCCCCCGCGCAGGCTGCAGACAACTTCGATCAACTGCGCAAGTGCTATGCTGAGAGACGAGAGCTGGCCGGGCGCAAGGTTGCGCTTGGGCGACAGCTGGCGCCCTATGAGGACCTGGTGTCGGCACTGGGTTGCCACCCGTTCACACTGGAGTCTTGAGATCTATGCCTGACTTACATATCGGTCTGATCATCAATCCGCTGGCGGGACTTGGCGGCAGCCGTGGCCTGAAAGGGAGCGATGGGGAGGCCCTGCGTGAGCTGGCCGAAACCATGACGCCAGAAGAGCGCCATCGTTCGCAGGATCGTGCAGGGCGCGCCCTTGGCGCACTCGTGGGCCTGCAAGGGGTGCGGTTTTCAACCTGGGCGGGCGCCATGGGCGCCGACGTATGTGCTGACCTGGGTTTGACCCACGAGACGCTGGGATCTGTCGATACAGTGCAGGCGACTGCCGCAGATACGCGCAAAGCCGCCGCGACACTGCGAGCTGCAGGCGTTGATATACTGGTGTTTGCCGGCGGCGATGGTACGGCCAGGGACATCTGCGATGCGGTAGACCAG
This sequence comes from uncultured Gammaproteobacteria bacterium, assembly GCA_963845135.1. Taxonomy (GTDB): domain Bacteria; phylum Pseudomonadota; class Gammaproteobacteria; order Pseudomonadales; family Halieaceae; genus Halioglobus. The sequence goes on from CAWJQW010000004.1 coordinate 365,020, forward strand.
TCACTGCCGGTGCTGGGCATCCCCGCCGGCGTGAAAATGCACTCCGGCGTTTTTGCCATCTCCCCGGAGGCCTGCGGGGAGCTGCTGCTGGAGCTTGCGCGCGGTGGACTGGTGGGCCTGCGCAGCCAGGAGGTGAGGGATATAGACGAAGAGGCCTTCCGCCATGACGTGGTGCGCAGTCGTTTTTATGGCGACATGCTCGTCCCCGGGGAGGGGCGCTACCTGCAGCACACCAAGGTTGGCGGACGCGAGAGCCAGGAGTTGGTCGCCGCCGAAATCGCCGCCTGGGTGACGGAGCAGATGGATGAGGAAACCTGTTACCTGATTGGTCCAGGATCGACTACGGCCGCGATCATGGCAGAACTGGGGCTGGCCAACACCCTGCTGGGCGTAGACGTGATTCGCAACAAGACACTACTTTGCTCGGATGCGAACGAGTCCGACCTCCTTGAAGTGCTCGCCGCGCACGCCGGTCCGGCGCACATCCTGGTCACCGCAATCGGTGGTCAGGGGCACATTTTTGGGCGTGGTAATCAGCAGATATCACCGGCGGTCATTCGTCGGGTAGGGGTTGGGAATATGTCCGTGGTCGCCGCGAAGTCGAAAATCACCAGCCTGGAGGGGCGCCCCCTGCTGGTGGACACCAACGACCCGGAACTGGATCAAGAACTCTGCGGTTATCGCGAGGTCATAACGGGTTACGATGACCGGATACTCTATCCCGTAGGGCGGACACCCACTGAGGAGATTACATGAAAGACGACGAATACTGGCGCGACAAGCTTACTGCAGAGGAATACCAGGTATGCCGCGAGAAGGGCACCGAACGGCCCTTTTCCGGCGAGTATTGGGACACCACTGATGAAGGCGTATACAACTGCCGTTGTTGCGGCGAACCGCTTTTTTTGTCTGATAGCAAATTCGACGCCGGATGTGGATGGCCCAGCTTTTTTCGCGCTGCGGATGAAGACGTCATAGAGGAGACAGCGGACAACACCCTGGGTATGTCGCGCACAGAAATTACCTGTAAGAAGTGTGGCTCTCACCTCGGACACGTGTTTACCGACGGACCGCAACCTACCGGGCTGCGTTACTGTGTAAACAGCCTTTCCGTAAAGCTGGAGAAGGGCGAGGGCGAGTCGGCCCTAATCCTAATTTTAGCCCAGGCGGCGCAGACGCGTGATCTGCGCCATGATCGCCACAGCGATCTCCAGGGGAGTCTTGCTGCCGATGGGCAAGCCTACCGGGGCGTGCAAACGGGCTATCTCGTCTTCAGAGAGCCCCAGCTCGCGCAATCTCTGCAGTCGTTTTTCGGTGGTGCGCTGTGAACCCAGCGCCCCAACATACCAGGCGTCAGTTGCCAGTGCTTCCATCAACGCCATGTCGTCTATGCGTGGGTCGTGCGTCAAGGTAATGACGATAGCGAAGCGATCATTGGCGTGTTGCAAAACGACGTCATCGGGCATTCCTTGCAGCAGGCTCACATCAGGGCCACGCCACTGCGAAATTGCCTGTTGGCGCGGGTCTGTGACGATGACCTCGTAGTCCATCGCCAGCGCCAGTTCAGCCAATGACTGCGCCAGTTGCCCCGCGCCGACAAGCAGCATGCGCATTTGCGGGCCAAGGGACTGCTGTAGCAGGTCATCCGAGATCAACAGCTCGGCAAAGTGCTCTGCTTCGAACAGTTCTGTCAAACCTGTCGCAAGAGCCAGGCTGCGTTGCACACATCGCCGATCATCGATCGCCGCTATTGCGCCTTGCAGCCAAGGCTCGTCGCGGGCTGTGAGGGCCTGCACCATCACCTGCAGCCTGCCGCCGCAGGGTAAACCCAGACGTTCATTTTCAGCCGCGCTGACGCCGTATTCCAGGCGCTGCGGTGTGGTGGTATCAATTTCGCCACTACTCAGGCGGAGAAGCAGGTCTTCTTCGACGCAGCCGCCCGAGAGCGACCCCGTGCTCTCGCCGGAGGCATTACAGGCAAGCATGGAGCCTACAGGGCGAGGCGATGAACCGACGGTTGCAACCACGGTGCATAGCCAGCAACCAGCCCCGGACTGAATCCACGCCAGTGCCTGTTGCAGTACCTCTTTATCCTGGGATTGCATGGTTGTCTGGCTCGTTCTGGTTATCTGGAAGCAGACTTTACTGCTGATGCGTTTTGATCAGGCCAAATTCGCCTGCGCCCGGTAGTTTGCAAGCACCGGGGCAACAAACGCACTGGCGAAACTTTTTTCGCCGCCCATGTCTGCACCCAGGCCCGCTTCCAGGAATTTCTTTTCCAGAATAATAGCGAAGCGGACGACATTGAACAGGTCGTAGTAATGGGCATTGTCAATAGGCAGCCCGGTCAGTGCCTGCCACTGGCGATAGAGTTCCTCGCGTTCTGGCAGCCCGGTGAGTCGTTCAACGCCCAGCCCCACGCTGTTCATGTAATCAATCCAGTACCACCAGGAAACGTCCAACAGTGGGTCGCACAGACTGGCCATCTCCCAGTCGATAATCGCAGCGGGACGCAAGTCTTGCCAAATGACATTACCGACACGAGAATCGCCCCAGCACAGGCGCAGTGGCCCTGTGGTGGGCGCGTTGGCTTTTGCACACGCCAGCCCCTCGAGCACCACGGGGGCGATGCTGGCCATCACCGGCTCGTCCAGCATGGCTTCGAATTTGTCGATCTCATGCTGCAATATTGGCTCGCCAGGGCCTGACCGCGGCAGTGTTTCGAGTTCATGGGCAGACATGTCGATCATGTGTATTTGTGCCAGGGCCTCAAGCCCATTGCGCCACATGTCAGAGCGCTGCTGCGCATTTAATTCGGTTACCCAACTGCCAAATGCATAGGGCGGGTTATCGACGGGGATCTGGCCCTCGGTGAAATGCATCACGTAGAAGTCGCAGCCGACCAGTGCCGTATCCGGTTCGTATCCCACCAGTCCCGGCACCGGGACGCCATTGCTGCCGGCTATTTCCATTAACTGGTATTGCAGCAGCAGGTCGTATTCGGCGAACAGCGGGTTGTCCAATGGCTTCATGCGACAGACGAAGCGCTGCTGCTCTCCGTCGACCTGTGCATCGAGCAGCAGTGTCACACTACTTTCGCCACTCTCCTCCGGGAATGTCAGCGTATCGAGGATGACTTTGCCCACACCGGGCAAATGTTGCGTCAGCCACGCTTCCAGGGTCTGGCGTATCGCCTCCAGGTCACCGATGTCTTTCTTGGCCACGTCATTACTCCCAGGTCTTATTTTATGAATTTTTCATGCTTGTGAGGATGCCTAACATCGCAAAGCACCCTCCGGTACGTCAATACCCTGGGTGATAACTGTTTGTATATACCGGGCAACGGTACAAAGCCCGCCCGCGCGGCGAGCACCCGCGTCGGGTGAAGAAGGGGCACGGGAAGACAAGTTCTGCGCATCGTGACTGCAAGGCCGGAGTGTTGCCGGTCTTTGGACAGGTTCGGTTGAGTGGCGTCCCCTAGGGGGTTCGAACCCCTGTTACCGCCGTGAAAGGGCGGTGTCCTAGGCCACTAGACGAAGGGGACATGAGGACTCAAACGAGAGGCGCGAAGTTTATTGGGGACACAATGTGGCCGTCAAGCGCAGCCCCGCCATTTTTCGTAGCGTTGTATACGCGGCTTGCGTGTGCAATCCATGACCGCTATTGGAGGGACTTAAGGCTGGCTCGGGCCTGGCGCAAGTCCAGTGTCTTGCCCTGGTCCGCGGCTTCCCGTCGCATCTCGTCGAGTTGTTGATATTCAGTAATTTCCTCGTCGGGCATGTAATGCAGGCACTCGCCGGCAAAAAACCACAACAAGTCACGGGGGAAGCCTGGGGCAAAGTCAGGATAAGCAGTAAATAAACGTGAAACGAGGTTCTGGCCGTCTGCGTAAAGATCGTTACCCTCACTGCCCAATTGGGAGAAGGCCAGGGCCAGTGCACGCAGGGGGTCTGTCTCCGGGAGATGTTCAGTGCGGGTGACCAATGTCTGTGCAAAATCGGTCAGCAGCGCGCGGCAGTGGCTTGCGTATTGGGCGTCATCCATGGTGATTGTCGTCTACAGGCAGTGAAGCGGTTACAATAGCGCCCCTTTTCAAGGCACCAGACTAACGCAATATGATACCAGCACTGACAATCGAAAGCCTTAGCAAGGTATACGGCAACGGCTTTGAGGCCCTCAAGGGTATCAGCCTTACTGTAGAGCAGGGCGATTTTTATGCCTTGTTGGGACCTAACGGGGCGGGCAAGTCGACCACCATAGGTATTATTTGTTCCCTGGTCAGCAAGAACGGGGGCAGGGTACAGGTTTTCGATGCCGACATTGATGAAGATTTCCCGGCGGCAAAAAAGTACATCGGTATTGTCCCCCAGGAATTCAATTTCAACGTGTTTGAGACGGTATTCGATATCGTGGTCAACCAGGGTGGGTACTACGGCATGCCGGTTGAACTGTCACGGGAAAGGGCGGAAAAATATCTCAGGGAGCTGGGCCTTTGGGACAAGCGTGACGTGGCCTCACGCACGCTTTCTGGCGGCATGAAACGCCGGCTGATGATTGCGCAGAGCCCTGGTGCATGAACCCAGGCTGCTTATCCTTGATGAGCCCACTGCTGGTGTGGATATCGAAATGCGCCGCTCCATGTGGGAATTTCTGCAACAGATTAATGCCGAGGGCACCACCATCATCCTGACCACGCACTACCTGGAGGAAGCAGAAGCCCTGTGTCGCCACATTGGCATCATCAACCACGGTGAAATTGTGGAAAACACTTCCATGCGCGAGCTGTTGCGACGACTGCATCGGGAAGTGTTCATTCTCGACAGCGAGGAAATACTGCCAGACACCATAACGATCGCTGACTTCGACTGTCGCAGGCTGGACGATCACAGCATGGAAGTTGAAGTGCAGAAAGGGCAGCATATAAACGCTGTGTTTACTGCGCTGAATGCCCAGGGCGTGCGGATCAGCAGTATGCGCAACCGGGCCAACCGGCTGGAGGAAATGTTTGTGAACCTGGTGGAGGGTGCTGCGTGAACGCCACGGAACAGTTCAATGCCTTCATGACCATTCTGCGCAAGGAAATCAAGCGCTACCTGCGGATCTGGACCCAGACCCTGCTGCCCTCGGCAATAACCATGTCGCTGTACTTTGTGATTTTTGGCTCACTTATCGGTTCGCGCATTGGCGAGATGGGCGGTTTCAGTTACATGCAGTTCGTTGTCCCGGGGCTGATCATGATGGCTATCGTCACCAATTCCTATTCCAACGTGGTTTCCTCTTTCTTCGGCTCCAAGTTCAACCACAGCGTGGAGGAACTGTTGGTCTCGCCCACCCCGAATTACGTGATTTTAATGGGCTATGTGGTCGGCGGCGTCAGCCGTGGTTTACTGGTCGCGATCGTGGTAACCCTGGTCTCACTTTTCTTTACCAGCATGCAGATTCATAGCTATCTGGTGGTGGTGACCGTGGTGTTGATGACCTCGACGCTGTTCGCCCTGGCGGGCTTTATTAACGCGGTGTACGCCAACAGCTTCGATGATATCTCAATCATCCCCACCTTCGTGCTGACGCCCCTGATCTACCTGGGCGGCGTATTCTATTCCATGGACCTGTTGCCCGATTTCTGGGCGGGGGTCTCCAAGCTCAATCCACTGGTGTATGTGGTGAACGCGTTTCGTTACGGCGTGCTCGGTGTTTCCGACGTCAGCCTGCCTGTCGCATTTGGCATGATTGCATTGTTTACCGTTATCGCCTTCAGCTACAGCATGCACCTGCTCAACAGCGGCAAGCGCCTGAGGCAATAGAACGATGGCGCAATGACCCGAAGAACTGCTGCTGGGCAAACACACGCCGGTGGTGGACGAGTACAGTCCGCAACTCCTCTATCCTATTTCGCGGGCGACCGGGCGTGCCGCCCTGGCAATTGATGGCTCGCGTGCATTGTACGGGGCTGATTTGTGGCACGCGTATGAAGTGTCCTGGCTCGATAGTGCCGGCAAGCCGCAGGTGCGTGTAGGCCGCTTTACTGTGCCGGCCGGCTCTCCCAATATGGTCGAGTCCAAGTCCTTCAAGCTGTACCTGAATTCATTGAACAACACGCGCTTTGCTGCAGAGCAGGAACTGGTCACGTTGATACAGCGGGATATTGCCCAGGCAGCAGGTGCCGAGGTGGGCATTGAATTGCTGCCCGTTGGCTCGCCCGTAGCTGGCCGGCACGCTGCCAGAGGGGGCCTGTATCGACGACCTGGATATCGCGGCTGGTGCAACGGCGCCTGCTGCTGACTTGCTGGTCACGACCGGGGAGGCAGTGGAGGAGTCGCTGCACAGCCATCTGCTGCGCTCCCTGTGCCCGGTGACCGGGCAGCCTGACTGGGCCAGCGTGTGGATACACTACCGCGGAGACGGCCTGGACCACGCCAGCCTGTTGCGTTACATCATCTCTTTCCGGCAGCACCAGGATTTTCATGAGCAGTGCGTGGAGAGAATGTTCTGCGATATTAGTAAGCTACGCGTGCGGAAACGCTGCACATTCAGGCGTTCTATACGCGCCGGGGCGGGATGGACATCAACCCTTTCCGCAGTACCGACCCAAGCACCAGTCCGCGGCCACGGATGAATCGCCAGTAGGCGCAGGATTCCCGTGTACGAGGGGCAATGCCTGGGCTATTTTAGCCCTTCAGGGACTGGAAACCGCCACGGCTTATGCTATGATGCGCGCCCTCAACGGTGAGGTGGCCGAGTGGTCGAAGGCGCACGCCTGGAAAGTGTGTATACGGAAACGTATCGAGGGTTCGAATCCCTCCCTCACCGCCATAAATCAAAAAGGGCTGCCCCAAAGGGGCGGCCCTTTTTGGTTTAGGGGGGTGATTGCGGACTTGGTTCAAGCCTCCGGTTCGACAAACTCTCCCCACGGGAGAGTTTAGACGCCACAGGCGCCCCGCAGGGGTCACAACGGCCCTTAGGCTGTTGTGATCAATCCCTCCCTCACCGCCATAAATCAAAAAGGGCTGCCCCAAAGGGGCGGTCCTTTTTGGTTTACGGGGTGGGCTTGCTACAGCACCAGTTCAGCCAGGTCCCTCAGAAAGTTTTCATCGCCATTGACCAGCAAGCTGGTGACGGGTGAATTTTCCCAATCCTTTATTTTCTCTTTTACCCGATCACGCGGGCCGCACAGGGCGATCTCGTCGGCAAAGGCATCGGGTACCGCGGCTATTGCCTCATCGCGCTTGCCTTCGAAGAAGAGTGCCTGAATCTGCTCCGCCTCTTCCGGGAAGCCCATGCGAGCCATGAGTTCCTTGTGGAAGTTGCGTTTTGCTGACCCCATGCCGCCGATATAGAACCCCAGCATGGCCTTGACTGGGTAGAGCGCGGCCTCGAGGTCGTCGTTGATGTTGACCATCACCGTCGGACAGATTTCAAAGCCTTCCTTCGCGTCCTTTATCTGGTCGGCATAGACTTCCTGTCGGTAAGGGGAGTAGTAAAGCGGCAGCCAACCATCGGCGATTTCTGCTGTCTGTGTGACGTTCTTCGGACCCTCTGCGCCGATAAAGATGGGCACGTCAGCGCGCACGGGATGGGTGATCGGCTTCAAAGGCTTGCCCATACCCCAGGATCCCGGGCCGTTGTAGGGCAGGGGGTAGAACTCCCCATCGTTGGTAACGGGAGCCTTTCGCGCCAGCACCTGACGCACAATGGAGACATACTCGCGGGTACGTGTGACCGGCTTGCTGTAGGGCTGGCCATACCAGCCTTCCACGACCTGGGGGCCGGAAACGCCCAGCCCCAGCATCATACGGCCGCCAGACAAGGCATCCAGGGCCAGCGTGGCCATGGCGCAGGCGGTTGGCGTGCGTGCCGAGAGTTGAGCCACGGATGTACCGAGGCGGATGGTAGAGGTCTGGGCGCCTATCCAGGCCAGGGGCGTGAAGCAATCGTTACCCCAGGATTCGGCTGTCCACACAGAATCGTAGCCCAGCCTTTCGGCTTCCTGTGCCAGCAGGGTGTGGTTTTCGCCGGGGCATAGTGCGCCCCAGTAGCCCAGTTGTAATCCGAGTTTGAGTTTGGCCATGTCTGATCTCCTGTTGGTGCCGTTACTTTAAGCGAGTTATGGCCAGCGTATAAAGTGCCCAACGGCCAAATTGCCTGACCGCACCGATCAGCACTGTTCTTCGCCAGCCCCTTTGGATAGACTCTGGGCGCAATGTGATCTTGAGAGGCTCAATGTCAGAACTCACCCATCTCGATGAAACCGGTGCCGCACGGATGGTGGATGTTGGCGCCAAGGCGGTGACCGAACGCGAGGCCGTGGCGCGCGGCGCGGTGACCATGCAGGCGGCCACGCTGCGCTTGCTGCGCGACGGCGGCCACAAGAAGGGCGATGTTATTGCTGTGGCCCGGATCGCGGGTATTCAGGCCGCCAAGAAGTGTTCGGACCTTATCCCGCTGTGCCACCCGATGATGCTGACTTCGGTGAGCCTGGACTTTGGTCTCGACGAGGCCACCAACAGGGTTGAGATCAACGCGCGCTGTAAAGTGTCAGGTCAAACCGGCGTAGAGATGGAGGCCCTGACGGCGGTGTCTGTCGCCGCGCTGACTATTTATGACATGTGCAAGGCGGTGGATCGCACAATGCGGGTGACGGATATTCGCCTGGTCGAGAAAAAGGGTGGAAAGTCTGGCGCCTGGGTCCAGGAAGATTAGCGTGCGATGATAACCGTATTGTTCTTTGGCCGGATCCGGGAAGAGCTCGATTGCCCGCAGTTGGCGCTGGAGTACCTGGAAGACTGCAGCGACCTGGATGCACTGCAGCAGCGGCTTGGAATACTGCACGGTGACCGCTGGGCAGCCATTCTGGGCCAGGACAATGTGATTCGGGCGGTCAACCAGGTGATTGTTACTGCCAATGTTGCCCTGGACGATGGCGACGAGGTGGCGTTTTTCCCTCCGGTCACCGGGGGTTAAGGTGGGCCGGATGCTGCGAGTAGACGTCCAGCCCGATGATTTTGATGTCGCGCTACTGCAGTCCTCGCTGCTGTCGGACAAGGCGGATGAGGGCGCCATAGCGACCTTCACCGGCTATGTCCGCTGCAACAATGAATCATGCGATGTCTACACACTTGAACTCGAACATTATCCGGGTATGACCGAAAGCTCGATCCAGTCCATACTCGAGGAGAGTGCGCAGCGCTGGCCGGTATGCAGCGCACGCGTGGTACACCGGGTGGGCGCGCTGGCGGCAGGTGAGCAAATTGTGTGGGTCGGGGTCAGCGCCAGCCACCGTGAAGCGGCCTTTGCCGCTTGCGAATTTATTATGGACTACCTGAAGACACAGGCGCCTTTCTGGAAAAAGGAGACCGGCGCCCAGGGCAGCAACTGGGTGGATGCGCGTGAGAGCGACGCTGCACGGGCCCGGCGCTGGCAAAAAATGCAACAACAACCGCAACAACAATAACCGAAACAGGGGATGCTGCACGCGGGCCCGTGATGTCAAATGCCCGATTTGCAGCACTTTGAGGAGATAGAATGAGTATGGATGGACGTGAACTGCGCAATGCCCTGGGACGTTTTGCAACCGGTGTCTGCGTCATCAGCGCCGTGGATGAACAGGGCATGGCCGTCGGCATGACGGCAAATTCCTTTTCATCCGTGTCACTGGACCCGCCGCTGGTATTGTGGTCCCTGCAGAATACCTCGGAAATTTTCGATACCTTTGCCACCGCGCGCCGTTTTGCCATCAATGTCCTGGCTGCAGAGCAGGTTGAGTTGTCGAACCAGTATGCAAGGAAAGGCGACCACCAGCTGTCTCCGGGCCATTACAGTCTTGGCCGTAATGGCTCCCCGGTGATCCGTAATGCGCTGGTGAGTTTCGAGTGCCAGCTGGAGACAACTCACCAGGGCGGCGATCATCTTATTATCATCGGGCGGGTAATGGGCATGTCCTCGCGGCCCACCGGCAAGCCGCTGCTTTTTCACGCCGGTGCTTATCGCGAACTGCGTTAGTCCGGCGCGCTTTGCCTGTAACCGGCTTGTCGCCGTTGTGTACGATTCGCTCTATACTGGGCGTTTTTGCTATTACAGTACCCCGGGAAGAGGCTTATCCCTGAATGAAGTTTTGCACCAGCTGCGGTAATGCCGTGGCACTCAAGGTTCCGCAAGGAGACGATCGCGAGCGCTTCGTCTGTACCCACTGCGAGTTTATTCACTACGTTAATCCGCGGGTGATCGTGGGTTGCCTGCCGGTGCACGGTGACCAGGTGCTGCTGTGCAAGCGCGCGATTGAACCCAGGTTTGGTTATTGGACGCTACCTGCAGGATTTATGGAGAACGGCGAGACGACGCCGCAGGGCGCTGCGCGGGAGACCTGGGAAGAGGCGAGGGCGCGCGTCACAGGTCTTGAGCTGTACCGAATTTTTGACGTGCCCTATATCAGCCAGGTGTATATGTTTTATCGCTGTGAGGTTGCCAACGGCGAATTCGGGATAGGGCCAGAGAGTCTCGAAACCGGCTTGTATCGCCAAAGTGAAATCCCCTGGGACGACATCGCATTTCCGGTGGTCAGGGAGACCCTGCAGGAATATTTTGAAGATGTGAAGAGCGGGCACTATCCGGTGAGGGTTTCCGCGATTGAATACCGTCATCGTAAACAGAGCGACAAGGAGTAAATCATGGCATTTCCGAAGATAGGCAATATGGCACCCGCGTTCACGCTGCTCGACCAGGATGGCGCCAAGGTCAGTCTGAAACAGTTTCGAGGCAAGAAAAATGTAGTGCTGTATTTCTATCCCAAGGCCATGACACCCGGGTGCACGGTGCAGGCCTGTGGCATTCGTGACAGCCAGAAAGAGCTCGCTGCGCTGGACACGGTGGTACTGGGTGTGAGCCCGGACCCGGTAGCCAGGTTGGGGCGTTTTATCGACAAGCAGGAGCTGAATTTCACCCTGCTTTCGGATGAAGACCATGCGATCACCGAAAAATACGGCGCCTGGGGCCTGAAAAAATTTATGGGACGGGAGTTTATGGGCGTATTGCGCACCACCTTCATAATCGGCAAGGACGGTCGTCTCAAGCATGTTATGGACAAGGTCAAAACAAAAAGCCATCACGACGACGTTATCGCCCTGATCAAGGAACTGGATCTGGACAAGTCCTGATTTATGCTGACCTATCCTTTTGCAGATGCTGCCGGCACCGGGTGGGCTACAGGAAGTGGCCGACGGCGTTTACTGGTTGCGCATGCCGTTACCTATGGCCCTGGATCACATCAATCTTTACCTGCTGGAAGACGACGACGGTTGGTGGATTATTGACTCCGGTATGGATGTTGGGCCGACGCGAGAACTCTGGGAGCAGGTTTTCGAACAACAACTCAAAGGTAAACCGATCAAGGCAGTAGTCGCGACGCACTGGCACCCCGACCATACCGGCCTCGCAGGCTGGCTATGTGATCGCTGGCGGGTCCCTTTCTATATGACCCAGGGCGAGTATCTCACTGGCCTGGTCTTTTCGCGCGCGGAAAGTGAGCACTTTGGCTGGACCAATGAGGAACACCAGATTCGTCTGGGCCGCGGCCAGAAAGGTATTGATGCCTCGCGCAGCAGTATGGGCGGCATTCGGCACATATCCCATCCCATGCCTACCTCTTTCCGTCGTCTGGAGGAGGGGAGCAGGCTGACGATTAACGGCAGGCACTGGCGCATTGTTGTGGGCAGAGGGCATTCGCCGGAGCATGCCTGCCTTTATTGTGAGTCGCTGAACGTGCTGATTTCCGGTGACCAGGTCATCCCTCGTATCACCTCCAATATCAGCGTAACGGGCTATGAGCCCGAAGGTAATCCACTCAAGGCATGGCTGGCGTCACTGGAGTACTTTCTGGAGGCCCTGCCGGCCGACGCCCTGGTGTTGCCGGCACACAATACGCCTTTTCATGGGCTGCACTACCGCCTGCGCTATCTTATTGAACACCATGAAGACCACCTGATCGCGCTGGAGGAAGCCTGCTCGGAACAGCAGGCCACAGCCGTAGAGTTGCTGCCGGTTTTGTTCAAACGGGAGTTGGATGAGCAGCATATTGGCCTGGCGGTCGGTGAGTGCGTGGCACACCTGAACTATCTGTTCCAGCGCGGGCAGTTGGAGCGCAGTGTAGACGAAGCGGGGTGTTTTCGTTATCGGTCTGTTGATGACACGCTGCCGCTGCGATTGCGAAAACGCAGGCACAGCGCCGATGATGCGGAGCCAATACAAGTATAGTCAATAAAAACAATATGTTAGCTAATATATTTAAAGTTTATTATTGTATTTTTGCATGGCGCTTGACGTATGTGGTCACTCCTTGCGGCCAGCTCCGCCAAATTCGCAGGGCGTAAAACGCGCTACACTTTTGGCCTGGTCCCGTCGCTCGGCGGGTGATAATGATAAAGAGGAAACACAGAGTGAGTGGATGTCCCCATTTTGACCTGACCGACCCTAAAACCTATGCCGGAGGCCTCCCCAGAGAGGTGTTTAGTTACCTGCGTCAGGAGGAGCCGATCTACTGGCATGAGGATCCTGTGCAGGGCGTGGGTTTCTGGGTGGTAACGCGGCAAAAGGACCTGGATTATGTCTCCAAAAACCCCGCCCTGTTCTCGTCTGCCGAGCGCAGCTGCCTGCTCAATGAAATGGAAGGGGATCAACTGGCGATGGTCCAGACCCAGTTGATCAATATGGACCCCCCGCAGCATCTGAAATATCGCCGCCTGGTGCGCGCCGCGTTCACGCCGAAAATGGTCGACACCTACGAGGAGAGGTTCCGCGAGGTAGCCCGGGACCTGGTTGACAAGGCCGTAGTGGGCGGACGCTGCGAATTTGTCCAGGACATTGCCGTAGACCTTCCGCTGATCGCGATCTGTGAGCTGATGGGCGTTGCGTTGGAAAAGCGTCAGCGTTTGTTTGAACTCACCAATATCATGCTGGGAATGGATGACCCGGAGCTCTCCACATCGGAGGAAGATGGGCTCAATGCTGCCATGGAGATGTTCATGATGGCGATGGAGCTGGCCGCGGAGCACCGCGCCAATCCTCGCAATGACATCGTCAATGTGCTGCTGACCGGAACCGTAGAGGATGAGCCCCTATCCGACGAGGACTTCTGTAACTTTTTCCTGCTATTGATTGTCGCCGGCAATGAAACCACGCGCACCGTCACCAGCCAGGGTATGCGTATGCTGATGGAGCATCCCGACCAGTACCAGGCGCTGGTCGACGACCCGGAACTGATTGATGACGCCATTGAAGAAATCCTGCGATATAACCCTGCCGTTATCGCATTCCGGCGCACAGCAATGCAGGACCTTGAACTGGGCGGACAGCAGATTCGCAAAGGCGATAAAATCCAGATGTACTATGGTGCCGCCAGTTCTGACGAGGCAGTTTTCACTGACGGTGACGTTTTCGACATCACCCGCAACCAGCGTGAAGATGTGCGCAACGAGCACCGCGCATTCGGTATCGGCCAGCACTTTTGCATGGGCTCGCACCTGGCGCGACTGGAACTGCAGCGTGATTTTTCAGGAGATCACCCGGCGTATTCGCAATCCACGCCTGGATGGTGAAATCAGCTGGCTGCATTCCAATTTTATCAGCGGTATCAAGGCGATGCCTATCGCCTTCGATGTCGCCGGGAGTTGAACCATACAACAATATACAGGTGGCAAAGCCTATGACTGATAATTGCATTTTTTGCCAGATCCTTGCGGGAAAGTCGCCCTGTCATCCAGTCCACGAAACCCGCTATACGCGCACGTTTCTCGATGCTTTTCCGGCGGCGCCAGGTCATTGTCTCATTGTTACCAAGGCGCATTACACTGATATTTTCGACGCTACACCGGAGGCCATTGGCATGGTGGGCCACGTGTCCACCCTGATCGCGCATACAGTGCAAGAGGAGTTGCAGTGCGACGGCGTGGGTATATTCCAGCTCAATGGCGCAGCCGCAGGCCAAACCGTATTTCATTACCACATGCATGTTATCCCCAGAATGGCGGGTGATGACCTGCAAATACACTCAAGAGCGCCCGGTGACCCGGCAGAGCTGGAGGCAATGGCCGACGAGGCTCAGCAAACGCGCTTATTCCATGCGCAGCGACGATTAGGAGAGCCTATGCCAATGCCCACCGATATTGCCGTCATCGATCTAATGCTTGCTGTACCGGGAGAGGACAGCAGCCAGTTTTATGAATGGATCAAACCCATGCTCATGGATAAGGAAAGCCATGAGATGTTCAAGATGCCAGCGCAGTACATGTTCAAGGACATACCCGCAAACCGGGAAGCAGGACGATTACATTGCCTACACCCTGGAGCAGATGGACAAACACAATATTGAGCGTGCCATGGTGGGAGTGGGCAAGTTCTCGGAACTCAACGCCGAGGCCGTGCGCCGCCACCCTGACCGCTTCTTTGCCTGCTATGAGGCCAATGCCAACAACGGCATGGATGAGGTACGTACGATCGTCGCCATGAAGGAAGAGTTTGATATCAAGGCGGTGACTGCATCGCCGGCGATGATCTGCTCCGCCGGTACCGGTGAATGACAAGAAGTGGTACCCGATCTACGGTAAGTTGGTGGAACTGGATATTCCGTTCTGTCCCTGTATGGGCGTCCCTGGCCCGCGGGTGCCCGCGGGTCCGCAAAAAGTGGAGCTGCTGGATGAGGTGCTGTGGTTCTTTCCTGAGCTGCGCGTCGTCACGCGGCACGGCTGTGAGCCCTGGACGGAGATGGCCTGGAAACTGATGCTGAAATACCCCAACCTGCATTACATGACCAGCGCATTTACCCCGCGGCAGTATCCAAGGACATCGTTGAGTTTGCCAATACACGCGGCGCAGACCAGGTGATGTATGCGGGTTACTTCCCGATGGGCTTGTCCCTGGATCGTATTTTTGCCGAAATGCCCGACGTGCCATTGCGCGATGAGGTCTGGCCAAAGTTCTTGCGCGAGAATGCCCTGCGCGTATTTAAACTGGATGAGTAAAATGGAATATATCTCTGTAGAAGAAGCGGTCGATCTGCCTGGCGTGCGGCTGGTACTGTCAGCGGGAGTGCCCGGGCCATGGGGCGAAGCGACCAAGTCGATGATGGCCTACAAGGGGCTTGAATACACCGCGGTGCACCAGGATGGCGGTGGTGAGAACGCTGCATTGCAGGAGTGGACCGGGCAACGCTCTGCGCCCGTGCTGGTAGCGGACGACCTGCCGCCTGCCTGCCATTGGTTGGACCTGATTAATCTGGCTGATCGCCTGCAGCCGGAACCAGCACTGTTGCCTTCAACGCCAGCCGAACGCGCAGTCGCAACCGGGCTGAGTGCGCTGATAGCAGGTGCAGATGGACTGGGCTGGCAGCGGCGCCTGCTGATGATTGAACCGATGATGAACCTCGACCCCATTCCTGACCTGACCCTCCGCCTGGCGCACCGTTACGGTTTTTCAGCGGATGCGGTGGCAGCTGCACCGCGCCGAATAGTTGAAATTTGCGAGTACCTCGATCACTACCTGGCAGGCCAGGCGGGTGACTATTTTGTCGGCGATTCGCCCTGTGCCGTCGATTTTTACTGGGCTAATTTCGCCGGTATGATGAAACCATTGCCACCGAAAGATAACCCCATGCCAGACTGGTTACGCGCAATGTACACGGTTACTGACCCGGCAATGCAGGCTGCCCTGTCACCGCGCCTGGAAGCGCACCGGGATCTTATGTATGAACGCCATATCGCACTGCCCCTCGATTTTTAGGAGAAACACATGCTTTCGCAGCAGGAACTCTCGGACCGGTTTGAAATTCAGGACCTGGTTTATCGCTACGCTGAATTGATTGACGGTAAGGATTTTGGCGCATTGCGTGACAGTGTCTTCACCCAGGATGCGCATATCGACTACAGCGCCATGGGCGGTAGCGTGGGTAACGTAGACGAGACGCTCGCCTTTCTTGAGGCGGCTTTGACTGACGAACTGTTTCCGGCCAGCCAGCACCTCAACGCCAATGTGCAGGTTACCCTGGACGGAGATCGCGCCAGCGGCAGGGTCATGTGCTTTAACCCTATGCATATGTCCATGCCTGACGGCAGCAGCCAGGTCTACTTTCTGGGCCTCTGGTACGTCGACGAATACCAGCGCACCAGCAGCGGTTGGCGCATAAGTCGCCGCGAAGAGGAAAAAAGCTGGGTATTCAACACGCCTGACTTTATGGACCTCTAACGCATATGCGTCGCTGCCTGGCACCCCTGTCCCTAACCTCTGGACTGGTTTTCGCCGGTTGTAGTGGGTTGCAGGCCCAGGAGCTCGAGCCACGCAGCTTCAATAATATTCCCATTAATGAAACTTTCGTGTTTGTTGGCGCGGTGACGCTCCGAGGGCGATTTGTCGCCACCGGGCTCATCGCCACTGCAGGATGCAGAATTGAGGATAGACGCGCCTGGCGGTGGGCGTTTCGCGCACCTTCGCGCTGGCAGGCGACTCCGCCAAAGTGGATTTTTCCGGGAGCCGACTCTGTTACGAGGGTGAGGGGCTCTTCATGGGTGAGTACGTAGAAGGCAGGCGCTGTGAATACGGCGACCCGCGCTTAAAGCTGACCTGGAACTTTTCTGGCGCCCCGGCGATGACGCTGAAAGAGTTCGCCGGTTGGCAGCAGGACATTGTTATCGGCGCCAGCGTTGCTGTCACCGCGCCCTGGGGGGACTACACATCCCGGCAGTTGATCAATGCCGGCGCGAACCGCTGGGCCGTTAAGCCGGTAATAGGCATTTCCCACCGCTACGGCCGTACCTGGCAGTGGGAGGCCAAGCTGGGCGCAACGTTTTTTGAGACCAACGATGACTATTTCAATAACACACGCCTGAAACAGGACCCGCTGTACTCGACCAGCCTGCACCTCATCTACAATTTTCCCCGCGGCTGGCTGTCACTGGATGCCAATTACTTTACCGGCGGACGTACGGAAGTGGATGGCGTGCGGCAGGATAACCGTCAGGATAACTCGCGTTGGGGGCTGACCTGGAGCCGCCCGCTGGCGCCGCAGCACTTGTTGAAGGTTTATGCGAGTACCGGCGTGGTGACGCGCATTGGTAATGACTTTGATTCGTTTGGCCTGGCCTGGCTCTATCGTTTCTGAACGCTAGTCCCGGTCCACCCAGGACTCCGGCAGGTAATCCAGCTCCAGCTTTTTGACCGCTGTTCGCAAAGCCTCTTCAAGGCTGGCCAAGCTCTGCCTTACCGACCTTGCCATCATAGTGACGGCGTACTTCTTCGACCACGTCCATGCTGTCTGTTACCAGCTTAATACCGCGTTCGGTCAGGCGGATTTCCCGCGCGCGCTTGTCGCTGCTGTCCGTATCACGGGCGATATAGCCCATCTGCTCCAGTTCCTTGAGCATTTTCCCCATAGCCTGTTGAGTTACCTGGGCCCGCTCCGCCAGTTCACTGACACGCACTGAGCCCATGCCAAGGTTGGCAAACACCTGACTGTGGGAAGGGCGAATTTCCGGATAACCCCTGGAGGCCAGTTCACGCCAGATCCTGCGTTCGTAATCCCGCGAGAATTCGCGCAGCAACCGGGGCAGGTTGTTGGACAGCTGATAGGCCGTCTCGCGGTTACTCTGGGCGGTGGTTTTTTGCAAATGAATACCTCCGGAAAGCGGGTTTCGTGTAAAACAACCGCAATCCACTTTTGTTAGTTGATCATTTTATATGCAAGCGAGCGCTATAAGTTAGTGATGTGGCGGGCTAAAACTGTGATCGAGGTCGAGAATTTGAACGCGAATCCTGCAATCCGTTACACTGCGGGCCTTTGATTGCGGGAGACGGAGCTTGGCACGGATAATCACGGTCAACACAAATGGCATCAGGGCGGCGGCGCGCAAAGGGTTTTTTGACTGGTTGCCGACGCAGAATGCAGACGTCGTGTGTATTCAGGAAACCAAGGCGCAGGTCGATCAACTCAGTGACCCCGTCTTTCACCCTGAGGGCTACCACAGCTACTACAATGACGCGATCAAGAAAGGCTATAGCGGAACAGCCCTTTACAGCCGGGTCAAACCGCGCAGGGTAATCGACTCCCTGGGTTGGGACCCGGTCGATTCCGAGGGGCGGTACCTGCAGGCGGACTTCGACGGTATCAGTGTGATTTCCCTTTACATGCCATCAGGCTCCAGCAGTGAGCTGGCGTTGGAAAAGAAGTATCGGTTCATGGATAAATTCCTGGAGCACCTGCGATCCCTGCGACGCAAGCGACGGGAATTTGTTATTTGCGCTGACTGGAATATTTGCCACCAGGAAATAGATCTCAAGAATTGGCGTGCCAACCAGAAGAACTCGGGTTTTTTGCCTGAGGAGCGCGCGTGGCTGGATCAGGTCTATGACGAGGTCGGGTACCTCGATTCCTTTCGCCTGGTAAATTCCTCCCCGGAACAATACACCTGGTGGTCAAACCGGGGGCAGGCCTGGGCCAACAACGTGGGATGGCGACTGGATTATCAGATGATAACGCCTAAACTACGCGACAGTGTGCTGGCGGCTGATATCTATCGCGAGGAGCGCTTCTCGGATCACGCCCCGCAGATTATGGACTATGATTTTGAGATTCGTTGAGCTGTGAAGCAGGCCTGCCAGCTGCGACAGGATTGTTGGCGACCGTCACCGTCACCGTCGCTGGCCAATTGCCCGCTCCACGGAAACCCTGTACATTTATCGCCGTTTTCGACGTCCGCAGCGCGGGCATAAATAATAGAAGGTAGGAAAATATGAGTTTGTTTATCGCCAGCGCACATGCGCAGGAAGCCGGGGGGGCGCCACAGGGTGGTGAGCTGTTCCAGATCGGATTTCTGGTGCTGTTATTTGTCCTGTTCTACGTGATTGCTATACGCCCGCAGCGCAAGCGCCAGAAAGAGCACGCGACCATGGTGGCAGCCCTGAATAAGGGTGACGAAGTCGTGACCAGCTCCGGTATTCTGGGCAAGGTAACCTCGCTGGATGAAAATTACATGGTGCTGAATGTCGCCAATAACGTGGATATGAAGTTCCAACGTATCCATCTGCACGCTGTCCTGCCCAAGGGCACACTAAAGTCCATCGGTTAAACCTGTGCCAGGGACTGATCTTATCTTTCCCCGCAAGATCGACCTGGCGAGGACACCCACCCCCCTGCAGTACCTTGAACGTGCCTCTGCCCGCTGGGGCGGAGGGCATCGCCTGTGGATGAAGCGAGATGACCTCACAGGTTGTACGCTCAGTGGTAACAAGGTCCGCAAGCTGGAGTTCATTACCGCCTATGCGCAGGACCATGGCTACGACACGCTGATTACCTGTGGCGGCATTCAGTCCAATCATTGCCGTGCTACCGCCTTCGCAGGGGCGCAGCTGGGCATGCCGGTGCACCTGGTTCTCCGCGGTAAGGCGCCTACCGAGCGCGAAGGCAATCTTTTTCTGGATCATCTTGCCGGGGCGACCGTCAGTCATTATTCGACGGCGGATTATGTGCAGGGCCTGGACAGCATTCTGGAAGAGTGGCGGCAGCATTACGCGCAGCAGGGGCGTAAGGCACTGGTCATTCCGACTGGCGGTAGCGACGGCCTGGGTGTGTGGGGCTACTTGTCCGCGGCCCTTGAGATCAGGGCAGACCTCGAAGAGGCGGGCGTGAGCCATGCCCAACTGGTCTGTGCCACGGGCTCTGGCGGCACACAGGCGGGCCTGACCCTCGGTGCCTCAATTTTTGACTTGCCGTTCTCCGTATGGGGCGTCAACGTCTGCGATGACGAAAGGTACTTTCTCGACAAAGTGAGTGCAGATGTGGCCGACTGGCGGGAGCGCTTTCCCGGCAGGTCAAATGGCCAATTGGATATACGCGTTCTCGACGGCTACGTTGGCGATGGCTATGGCAGGGCCAGCCCGGCGGTTTTCGAAGTGATCGCGCAGCTGGCCCGTCTCGAGGGCGTGGTGCTGGACCCCGTCTACACGGGCAAGGCATTTGCCGGCATGATTGCAGAGATAGGCAAGGGCCGCTTCGAGGGTACAGGCGATATCGTGTTCCTCCATACCGGTGGCATTTTCGGCGTGTTTCCGCAAAGCGGCAGCTTCAAGGACTAAAGTGAAGTTGGTGTCAGCGTTCCAACAACAATAATCAGGTGATTTAGCATGACAGAGCTTATTCAGTCCGTGAACAGTTGGGCCTGGGGCCCGGTGATGCTCGTACTGCTGCTGGGAACCGGCATTTATCTCAGCGTCGGCCTGCGCTTTATGACCCTGAAGAAGATACCGGTCGCGCTGCGGCTGCTGCTGCAGGGCCGCAAGGGCAAGGGGGAGGGCGACATTTCGCCTTTCAGTGCCCTGATGACCTCGCTCTCCGCCACCATCGGGACCGGCAATATCGCCGGCGTGGCGACAGCGGTCGCGCTGGGTGGTCCGGGGGCCCTGTTCTGGATGTGGATTACTGCACTGGTGGGCATGGCGACCAAGTACTCGGAGGCTGTCTGCGCAGTGACCTTTCGCGAGCAGGACGAAAAGGGCAACTACAGCGGTGGCCCTATGTATTACATCCGCAATGGCTTGCACAAGCGCTGGCACTGGCTGGCCTACGCATTTGCCCTGTTCGGCTCGCTGGCGGGCTTCGGCCTGGCCAATACAGTGCAATCCAACTCCGTTTCGCAGGTTCTCAATGACGCATTCAATGTGCCCCCGATTGCCACTGGCCTGGTACTTATGCTGTTGGTGGGTGCCGTTGTGCTGGGCGGTATCAAACGCATTGCGAGTGTGGCCAGCCTGCTGGTGCCGATAATGGCGTTAAGCTACATCCTGTTAAGTTTTCTGGTCATCCTGATGAATATAGAGCAGGTGCCCGGTGCACTGGTGACCATCGTCGACAGTGCCCTCAACGGCTCGGCGGCGGCGGGGGGCTTTGCCGGTGCCACGGTCTGGGCGGCCCTGCGTTTTGGCGTGGCACGGGGAATATTCTCCAATGAGGCGGGACTTGGCAGCGCGCCTATTGCGCATGCAGCGGCGCGCACGGACCAGCCCGTGCAGCAGGGTATGATTGCCATGCTCGGCACATTTATCGACACCCTTGTTGTCTGCACGATGACCGGACTGGTCATCGTCATAATGGACGTACTGCCAACCGGTATCAGTGGGGCCAGCCTGACTTCCCTGGCCTTCGCCAACGCGCTGCCAGGTGGGCAATATATCGTAACCCTGGGCCTGTGCCTGTTCGCCTTTACCACCATGATCGGCTGGTCATTCTACGGTGAGCGCTGTGTCGTCTTTCTGCTCGGTGCGCGAGGCGTGATGCCGTTTCGCGTACTCTGGGTGGTAGCGATTCCCATTGGCACGCTGGTGCAGCTGGACCTGATCTGGCTCATTGCCGATACACTCAACGCCTTTATGGCCGTGCCCAACCTGATTGCTTTGTTGTTATTGGGACCATTGGTGTTTCGTGTCACCAGAGAGTACTTCGAGAATCGCGATATAGGCCACTAGAATTCGAGGCAATGTTGCGCCGGGTCAATCGGATAAATAGTCGTTCGTGTTTTGATAGCTGGCCGGGATGCCGCAGTCCCGGTCGAGCAGGGTGACAGAGAGGATAAGACTATGAGCAGACTAATCTCCAGCGTTGATGATTGTGTGGAGAGAATTATCGAGGCCGTGGGTCCCGATATCCGCCTGGGTGCCCCGCTGGGTTTAGGCAAGCCGGTTCAGCTGATCAATGCCCTTTACCACCGCGTGGCCGACGACCCGGCATTATCCCTGCATATCTTCACCGCCCTCTGCCTGGAGGTGCCGAAACCGGGAAGCGATATCGAAGCAGCACTCGCCGGCCCCATACTTGAGCGTATGTTCGGCGACTATGAGGAACTGGCTTTTCTCGAGCCGTTCAAACGCAATGCGCTGCCGTCCAACATCCAGCTTTCCGAGCTCTATTTCAAAGCTGGCTCAATGAAGAATCATAGCGTTGCCCAGCAAAACTATATCTCCAGTAACTACACGCACATTTGTCGTGACATGTTGGGCGCCGGCGTCAATGTCATGGCGCAAATGGTGGCAGCACGGGGAGAGGGCGACGCGATGCGGATCAGCCTCTCAGCCAATCCGGACGTGGCCCTGGAAATGAAAGACGCGATAGCCGGACTGGACCGCCGCGTGGTCCTGGCAGCGCAGGTGCACAGCGACATGCCGTTTATGGAGAACGATGCCGAGGTGCCCGCTGACTGTTTGACTGGATTGTGCAGAACAAGGCGTACGACAAGACCCTGTTTGCCGTGCCCAATGCGGCAGTGCCACTGCGAGACTACGCCACCGCGCTGCACGCCAGCAGCCTCATTGTTGATGGCGGTACATTGCAGATAGGCATCGGCTCCCTGGGTGACGCCGTCGCCCACGCCTGCATATTACGCCAGCAGGACAACGCGACTTACCGTCAACTACTGGCAGATATCAGCAGTGAGCCGGTGCCTGCGGAGCTCGACCTGGGCCGCTTTGATCGCGGCTTGTACATCTCTACAGAAATGTTCGTCAACGGAATGATGCACCTGCTGGAGCAGGGCGTCGTCAAGCGCCGCGTCTACGATAACCTGGCACTGCAGCAGGGCCTCAATAGTGGCGCGATTTCCGAGCGTGTCGACGACAGCTCTGGGACTTTGTTTGTCAGCAGGGGTTGATGCCGCAACACCTGGATGCCGCGTCCCTCGGTGAATTGCAATACTGGGGCATCGTACCGGCTGAGCTGGCCCTGGCCGGCGAATGAGTTGAACTGGGTGGAACATTACTGCCCAACGACATGGACAACGCCGAAACCCGCGCCGCACTGTTGGCGCGGCCCGGGGGCAGCATTTGCGCCACGGCCGTATACTTGCACGGCGGGTTTTTTCTCGGTCCTCGCGATTTCTACCAGAAACTGCGTGACCTGGACGCCGACGGTCAGGAGCGAATTTGCATGACCGGTGTGCGCCGCACAAACCAGTTGTTGCTGGACTACCCGCTGTACTGCGCCCAACGGCGCGACGCGCGGTTTATCAACACCGGTATGATCGCCTCGCTAAATGGCGCCGTGGCCTCGGATGCACTGGAAGATGGCACGGTGATCAGCGGCGTAGGAGGGCAATACAATTTTGTCGCGATGGCCCACGACCTGCCAGGTGCGCGCTCGGTATTGTGTATTCGCGCAACCCGCGGCGAGGGTAAGGAACTACGGTCCAATATCGTGCCCTTTTATGGCTATACCACTATTCCCAAGCACCTGCGAGACATTATCGTCACCGAGTACGGCGTTGCCGATCTTCGTGGACAGTCGGATGCGGAAGTCATCAAGCGGCTGATCAATGTCGCCGACTCCCGGTTTCAGGAAGAATTGCTGGCGTTTGCCAAAACCCATGGCAAGTTGGATCCGGGATTACTCCATTCCCGCCTTTGCTTGCAATAACACGCCAGAGAAGCTGGAGGCGACGCTGCGTCCGCAGATGGCGGCGGCAGTGCTGCCCGAATACCCGTTCGGGACTGAACTCACACCGCAGGAGCAGGCATTGGGCGCCAGTCTGCGGCACATCAAGTCACTCAGTGAGGAGCCCGCGCAATTTCCTTGCCAGCGCCTTCAAGGCATTGCTGCATCGTGCGGATGAGGATGCAGCCGGCCCTTCCTGGAGCGCGTGCACCTGGATCACCCCGGACACCACCCGCGACTTCCTGGTGCAGCAGATGCTGCTGTTGGAACTCGAGGAGCGGGGCATGCTCAAGGTCAGTTAAGCTGCTGGCGGGGAGGCTGTCTCCCCGGGTATGCTTGGCCCATGCCTGAAAAGCTCGAACGACAAGCTGGTCATTGCTATCTCCTCCCGCGCCCTGTTCAACCTGGACGAAAGTCATCAGGTCTTCCAGAACGAAGGATTGCAGGCCTATTCTGATTACCAGGTAGCCCGGGAGGAAGAGCCCCTGGAGCCCGGCGAGGCCTTCCCTCTGGTGCACAAGCTGCTGCGGCTGAATGACGCTGGCTGGGATCAGAGCAGCAGGTCGAAGTGGTGCTGCTGTCACGCAACAGTGCAGATACCGGCTTGCGGGTTTTCAATTCGATTCAACACTACGAGCTGGCTATCAATCGGGCGGCTTTTTGCGGTGGCGAAAGCCCCTGGCGCTATATCAATGCCTTCGGCTGCCAGCTGTTTCTCTCCAACGAGGCGGACGATGTGCGCAATGCGCTTGAGTGTGGCGTTGCGGCTGCCACCCTGGTGTCCGGCGGCCGCCAGGACACCGGCAACGAGCAACTGCGCTTTGCTTTGACGGTGACGCGGTATTGTTTTCCGACGAGGCAGAGAGGGTCTACAAGAGCGAGGGACTGGAAGCGTTTACCGCCAGCGAGAAGGCCGCCGCGCACGCAGCCACTGGCCGGTGGACCATTCAAGCCATTCCTCGCCGCCCTGCATCGGCTGCAGCAGGCGTTTCCCGCCTCCGAGGCACCTATTCGTACTGCCCTGGTCACGGCGCGCTCCGCGCCGGCACACGAGCGGGTGATTCGCACCTTGCGCGCCTGGAATATTCGCATTGATGAGTCCATCTTTCTGGGTGGTCTGAACAAGACCGAGTTCCTGCGGGCCTACCAGGCGGACGTTTTCTTCGACGATCAGCAGACGCACTGCGAGTCTGGCCAGCGCCCATATTGCCACCGGTCATGTGCCCCACGGCGTGGCAAATAACTGAGTCTGACAGCAGGGCAGTGTTATTCCATTTTTATTTGGCAAACTGCAAGGTTAATGGCTATTCTTCATAAGGCCTGCATGGAATAACCCCGGGTCGTTTCTTGCGGAGGATGGGATGAAGCTGCAGCAGTTGCGTTATATCTGGGAGGTGGCCCATCATGACCTCAATGTCTCGGCAACCGCCCAGAGCCTGTTCACCTCGCAACCCGGCATCAGCAAGCAGATACGACTGCTGGAAGATGAGCTGGGCGTGGAAGTGTTTGCGCGCAGCGGCAAACACCTGACACACGTTACGCCGGCCGGTGAGGCCATTCTCGAGGCGGCGGGGGAAGTCCTGCGCAAGGTGGAGAGCATCAAGCAGGTCGCCCAGGAATATTCCAACGAGAAGAAGGGCGCCCTGTCCATCGCCACCACCCATACCCAGGCGCGCTATGCACTACCCGCCACCATCACAGCCTTTATCGACCGGTATCCCGACGTCTCCCTGCATATGCACCAGGGCACGCCAATGCAGATATCGGAGATGGCCGCTGACGGCACGGTGGATTTTGCCATCGCCACCGAGGCACTGGAGCTGTTTTCCGACCTGATCATGATGCCCTGTTATCGCTGGAATCGCTGCATTCTGGTGCCCCGGGATCACCCGCTTTGCCAGGTGTCTGAATTGACTCTGGAGGACGTTGCCGCACACCCAATCGTCACCTATGTGTTTGGCTTTACCGGGCGCTCCAAGCTCGATGAAGCGTTTACCGAGCGCGGGCTGACCCCCGGGTGGTCTTCACCGCCGCAGATGCCGACGTAATCAAGACCTATGTGCGTCTCGGGCTGGGCATAGGCATTGTGGCCGGTATGGCCCACGACCAGGATATGGACCCCGACCTGGTCGCGCTCGATGCCAGTCACTTGTTTGCCAGCAGCATCACCCGAATCGGCTGTCGTCGCGGCACTTTCCTGCGCGGGTATATGTACGAATTTATCGAGGACTTTGCGCCGCACCTGACGCGCGATTTGGTCAATGAGGCATTCCGCTGCCATACCAAGGCAGAGCTGGAACGCCTGTTCTCCCACCTGGAATTGCCGACCTACTGATTTCTTGCCCTTCGGACTTGTGCCCTTTTCAACAAAGCCTTAGATTGTTGCGCTGTTATTCGCTGAGTTTGAGGAGAATGTTACGTGGAACTGGCCTGTCTCGACCTGGAGGGTGTTCTTGTCCCTGAAATCTGGATTGCGTTTGCCGAGAAGACAGGCATCGAAGAGTTGCGCGCCACGACGCGTGACATACCCGATTACAACGTGTTGATGAAGCAGCGGCTGGGCATTCTCGACCAGCACGGACTCAAGATCGACGATATCCAGGAGGTGATCGCCACTCTGGAGCCACTGCCTGGTGCGATTGATTTTGTGAACTGGCTGCGTGAACGCTTCCAGGTGATTATCCTCTCCGATACCTTCTACGAGTTTTCCCAGCCGCTGATGCGCCAGCTGGGTTGGCCCACACTGTTCTGCCATCGCCTGGTGACGGACGATGCGGGCAGGGTCGTGGACTACAAGCTGCGCCAGGAGGACCCCAAGCGGGCCTCGGTGAAAGCACTGCACAGCCTGCAGTACCGGGTGATTGCGGCCGGTGATTCCTACAATGACACCACCATGCTGGGTGAGGCCGACGTGGGCATTCTTATCCACGCGCCGCAAAACGTGATTGATGAGTTTCCGCAGTTTCGTTCGGTGAAGACGCTGGCAGAGCTGAAGCAGGCGTTCCTGGATGCTTCTGTCAGGGAGTTGGTTCTTTAAGTTTAATGCGGCTGGTTGCTTCTAGCCGCGGCGGGCGATATCCGTTTGCCGGCGGTCAAAACGGCCACAAGCTCCGGCGCGGGTTCGGGCCGCTGCGGAACTCGGCAAAGGTTGCTGGTCGCAACCTTTAAGCGCCTCAGACAGTCCTCGCGGACAGCCCCCGAACCCGCGCCTGCGCAAAAGGCGGTGGCCTGATTGTTTTGACCGCCGGCAAACGGACATCGCCCTCTACCGTCCTGACCACAGTGAGCGCTTCCGGTAAATTCAACG
Source organism: uncultured Gammaproteobacteria bacterium (assembly GCA_963845135.1). GTDB lineage: Bacteria > Pseudomonadota > Gammaproteobacteria > Pseudomonadales > Halieaceae > Halioglobus. The sequence goes on from CAWJQW010000004.1 coordinate 391,779, forward strand.
ATTGGAGCGCAGGTCGCTGCTTAATGCTGCCGGTCTCTATCCTTCAAAAACGTTAAGCGGGATGTCGCTGACAACAGAACATTAACTAGGTCTGGCGGCGGGAACGGGTGCCCAAAACAGTCAGGCCGCGCTCTTTGCGTAGCCGCGTTTTCGGGAGCTTTCTGCGAGGACTGCTCGAATCCCTATTTTTCGCGCAGCGAAAAATGGTTGAGTTCCGCAGCAGCCCGAAAACGCGGCGAAGCTTGCGGCCGTTTTGGGCACCCGTTCCCGCCGCCAGGCCGGGCAGACTGCAAGCAACCTATAACACCCATTCAAAGCTCCGGCATCGACTCCAGTGCGGAAAGAAACTTCCCCACCTTGTCGAGTGTTTCCTGGTACTCCTGCCGCCACTGCGAGTCAGCGACAATGCCACCACCGCCCCAACAGCGCATCTCGCCTTCTGTCGCCAGCAGGCTGCGAATGGCGATGTTGCTGTCCATACGACCGTCCGCACTGATGTAAAGCACGCTGCCGCAATAGGCTTCGCGCGCATGGGGTTCCAGTTCCGCGATGATCTCCATTGCCCTGCGCTTGGGCGCGCCGGTTATCGAGCCGCCGGGAAAGCTGTCACGCAGCAGTTCGTAGGCACTGCGGTCAGGCATCAGTTCACCGCTGATACTGCTAACCATATGATGCACGGTGGGGAAACTCTGTATTTCAAACAGGGCGTCCACGTGGATACTTCCGGGAAGGCAGCTACGGCCCAGGTCATTGCGCAGCAAGTCGACAATCATCAGATTTTCGGCGCGATCCTTGGCGGAGGTACGCAAGTCGTTGGCGGCTAAACGATCAGCCGCACGGTCCCGGTACCGCGGGCGGGTGCCCTTGATGGGCGCTGTTTGTACGTGCTGTCCGTGCAGGGACAGGAAGCGCTCTGGCGACAGGCTCAGCAGGGCATCACTTTCGTCCAGTTCCAGGTAGGCGGAGAAGGGTGCGGCGGCAATCGACCTGAGCTCTCTATAGGCTTGCCAGGGATCGCCGTCATAGCCTGCACTAAAGCGTTGCGCCAGATTTACCTGGTAGCAGTCTCCCGCGTGGATATAGGCCTGAATTTTTTCAAAAGCGTGGCGATATTCCGTTTCGCCGATGTTTGATTGAAACCGCTCACGCAAACGAAAGTGGGTTGGCGGTTCTGCAGCGCGACTGCGCAGGCGCGATAGTAAATCCCTGCGCGTGCCCGCTGATACTGTGGGCTGGGCAACGAGCACGGCGCGTTGCAGCAAGTGATCCTGGATTACCGCCCAGTCATAGGCAGCCAGGGATGCGCCCGAATAACGCGTAGGCTCGGGTTTTGACGTGACCCGGTGCAGCGCATTGCCGCTGTCATAGCCGACAACGCCCAGTATTCCACCACAAAAGGGGATGTCGGGCGAGGCAGGCTGCACTGCGCCGAACTGCCGCCGGTGGAACCGGGAAAGGTCGGCGAAGTAATCTCGCCATGCCTGCTCGGTCGCGTGCTGCCCAGGGGAAGAGGGTGTCGCTACCGGGTCGGCGCAGATGATGTCATAGCGGCCCGATTTGCTGTGCGGATAACTGGAATCGAGAAAGGCACGCCCTGGCAGCTCTCGCAACTGTTCAAACAGTACGCAACTGTCCGGGCAGTAGGAGATTTCCTCCAGAGACACGGTTCTGTTCATCGCTGCGTTGGCCTGTTCAGGGAGCGTACACATGTTGACACTGACTACAAAAATGACAGCTGAGGGCCAGCGTCAACTTACTGGACCACTATTGTAAACTATTGTTCGTATCTGCGTTGAAAATGCGAGTATTTGCAGTGAAAACATAGCTTTACGAAGGCCTTCCAATTGACTTTGTAAGCCTCTGGTCTTAATGTGATACGCCGAAATTCTGGCAGGTCTGGAACAATATACAGACCTGGCTGTCCCGTCTTGCCGAACGCCTTCCCGAAGGTCACGCAAGCTCTCCCAGGCCCCAGGGCCGTTACTGGATCAAGGAATATGACAACAGAAAACAGCAGTGACCTGATCGCAAGTCTGGAGAACCCATTCGCGGAAAAGAACGAGCAGGAATTCCGGGTGCCGGGTCAGCTTGACTCTGCACCTGGGCTTTATGAGAAAGCCCTCAAGCATGGTTGGGAACTGCAGCAGCGGCCCTACGTGGCTGCAGGCGTAAAGGGCACCCAGCGCCAACACCAGAAGCACCGTATGACCATCTGGGAGCGTATCGAGTGCCTGGCAGATGAAGCGCCCACAGTGCTCTACCAGAACTGGGGGCCTAACCTGGATGGTGCGTCGCTGGTGACAGCGCTAATCAAGGTCAACGGCCGTGATGTGGCCCTTTACGGTCACGACTTCACCGTGCGCGCGGGCTCCATGGACGCGACTAACGGTGAAAAGCTGGCCCGCTTGTTTGAACTCGCGGCCAAGCGGCGTATCCCCGTCGTCGGCCTTAATGATTCCGCCGGGGCGTATATTCCGGCGGGCGTGGGCGGCCTGGATGGCTACGCGGACGCGTTTACCGCACTGCGCAAAATATCCGGCGTCGTGCCCAGCATTATGTGCATGTTCGGTTTCAATGCGGGTGGCGGATCGTATCTGCCACGTCAGGGCTCGTTTTTGATACAGCCGAATGAAACGTTCTTTGGGCTCACCGGTCCGGGCGTGGTCAAGTCGGTTCTGGGTGAGGACGTCACCCCGGATGAGTTGGGTGGTCCGGGTGTGCACAGCCAGAGTGGCGTGACAGATTTTGTTGTCCCGGATGAGGTAGCGGCCTTGCGCAAGGTTCGCGCGCTGTTAGCCTACTTGCCAAGCTACAATGGCGAACAGGCCCCGCACCAACCCTCCTCAGATCCGATTACCCGCAAAACCTGGGATATCGACATCCTGTTGAAGAAAGCTTTCAATTCACCCACCGGCTTCAATACGCCTTTCGATATCAGCATATTGATCCAGCAGTTGTGCGACCACGGTGACTTCCTGGAGATTCAGCCGGATCGTGCCCGTAATACGATCACCGCGCTGGGACGTCTGGGCGGTAACGTGGTCGGCTTCGTGGCCAACAATTCTTCAGTGGCTTCCGGGCAGATTGATATCGATGCTGCCTACAAGAATGCGCGTTTTATCCGTTTCTGCAACCTGTACAACATCCCCATTATTTTCCTTGAGGACACCACCGGCTTCCTGCCCGGCAAGGAACAGGAGAGTCGCGGCATTGTGCAGGCTGGCCGTGCCATGCTCGACGCAATTGTCGACCTGCGCACGCCACGCTTCCTGGTGTTGGTCCGCAATGCCTTTGGTGGTGCCTATGCCTCCTACAATAACTATCCCACGGGAGCTGACTTTGTCGTGGCCCTGCCCACAACGCGGGTGGCGGTCATGGGCCCAGCCGGTGTTGATTACGTCTACAAAGACGAACTGAAAAAGATTCGTGGTGCGGTGCAAGACAAAATTGCCAGGGAGACCGCTGCGCAACAGGCTGCAGGGCTGGATGAAAATGCGGCGAAAGCGACCGCGGAACAACTGGTCGCAGACTGGGTCAAGTCGGAAGAAGTATTGCTGGCGCAGCGTTACGAGCAGGAACTGATGAATCCTGATGAAGCATTGAGCCTGGGCTCCATTTCGCAGATTGTCATGCCTTCTGACCTGCGCCAGGTACTGGCAGAGCATATGGATTTCTGCCTCCGTCACTACGAGCCGACACCGCTGCAGGCTGTGCAGCGCGAATTCCACTAACGGCCCGACAACAATAAGTATTGAGGAAGTAAACGTGTCCAACGAACACTATCTGAATAACCCGCTGATCCACCGAGACCGTCGACTGGGCCGCCGTCATGTGGCCTGGGTCAACCAGTTTGACTGTACGCATATCTGCCCGCTGATTATCTGCCGGGGCCCGATTCGCAAGGAAGCGATGGACGTGTTCGAGGAAATGGGAATCACCCATTTCGGTATCTTGCTGTCAGAGAAGGACTCCATTGTTTACCAGAGTGCGCTGGCTCCGGAACTGCGCTCGCTGACGGACCCTGACCGGGTGCACCGCGTGCCGGATTACACCGGCGCCAACAAGGAAGAGCGTGAGCAGCGTATACGCCAGATTATCAACATCGCGCGGGAAAACGGCTATAACTCGATTTTTGCCGGCTATGGCTTTATGGCCGAAGACGAGGCCATGGTTGCTGCCATGGAGAAGGCAGGGCTCACGTTTATTGGACCCTGCTCACGCACGGTTCACGATGCTGGCCTGAAAGATGAAGCCAAGCGCACCGCACTAAAATCCGGCGTCTCAGTGACCCCTGGCATCGACAATGGTACCGCCCTGACGCTGCTCAAGAAGCACCCCGATGTCGCCGCGCTGAAAGCACTGGCCCAGGAGCATGCGCTGGATGTTGATGTGTCCGCCCTGGATGACGCCAGCATGGAAATTGAAGACAAGGCCGACCTGGTTCTCGCTGCGTCATACGCCAAGGGTATCGACCTGTACACGGTAGATGAGCTGTGTGCCACCCTGACCGAGGCTGTCGAAAGAATGGCGGCTGATTATCCGCAGAACCGTATTCGCCTGAAAGCGATCTCCGGCGGCGGTGGTAAAGGCCAGCGTATTCTTGCGATCGGCCAGTCTGCGCGCACCCCGGAGATGGTGCGTGAAATCCTCAATGAGGTGAAGACCACCGGCGTTGGTGACAACAAGAATGTACTGGTGGAGCTGAACATCGAAACCACCCGGCACCAGGAGATTCAGGCCATTGGTAATGGCGTCTGGAGCATGTCCATGGGCGGGCGCGACTGCTCACTGCAGATGCATGAGCAGAAACTGCTGGAAGTGTCGGTCACAGTTGAGTCCTTGCAGGCTGCCATTGAGCAGGCTGAGGCAGCGGGCAAGGCAGAAGAAGCTCGGGTGTTGCAACAGGACCTGAAGACCCTGACGGCAATGGAGGACGAGGCCGCGCGTTTTGGTGTGGCCGTCGGCCTTGATTCCGTGTCCACTTTCGAGTGTATCGTTGATCGCGACAAACACTTTTTCATGGAGATGAATACGCGGATCCAGGTGGAACACCGGGTCACCGAGCTGTGCTATTCGCTTGAATTCACCAATCCCGATAGCCCGGACGAAAGCTTTGTTGTCGAGTCTCTGGTGGAGTTGATGGTATTGCTTGCCGCGCACGGCCCAAAACTACCGAAGCCAACGCGCAAGCTGCGTCATAACGACTCGGTAGAGGCGCGACTCAATGCCACCAACCAGGCGCTGCAGCCCAGCGCCGGCGGTGTTATCGAGTACTGGTCGGACGCGGTGGACGGTGAGATTCGCGATGACCAGGGCATTAGCCTGCATAACCCGGACACTGACGTGTTTATGAAGTACACGCTGGCCGGGGCCTACGACTCTAATATTGCCCTGTTGCTCACGGTCGGTGATACACGCCTGGACACCTACGAGCGTATGGCAGAGGTGATACGCCAGACCACTATGCGCGGTAAGGACCTTGCCACCAACCTGGAGTTCCACTATGGGCTGGTTAACTGGTTCATAGGCCAGAATATCAATGCCCGTCCGACGACGCGTTTTATTGTTCCCTACCTGACCGCGGTCGGGCAGTTAAAGCAGCAGGGTAACAATATGGACCTGGGTTACGCCTGGGGTCAGATTTGCAAGGCAGCCCTCGCCGGCGTCAGTGGCAACGCCGCAACAGCCCTGAGGCAGTCACTGGAACTGAAGCAGACGCTGTTATTGCGTCCTCTTGAACTGCTGTTGTCTGAACCGCATATCCTCAGCGGCTGGCTGAGCATCAATCGTGATAGCTATACCATGGTTGATGGCAAAATCAGCTGGAATGAAAACCCCCTGGAACTGCTGGCCGATACTTATCACTTCCTTAATATGGACTACATGCAAGGCACCGCCGCCGCGAATATGATCTGGGGGCACGATAACGAGATACTGCGGCAAGCGCAGGATTTCTACAGCGAGCTGAATAATCGCCTGAGTGCGGAAAACTGGATCGAGCTGCAGTCCGTGCTGGAGACGGATACGCCGCCAGAGGGGATCTCTGCCGAGCTTTGGCAACAGATACGTGGGGCTCACGCGGGTTATCAGGCGGGCGTGGACCTGCTTGGTGTGCTGCCCAGCATTGCTGAAAACACCGGCTTCTATGAGCTGAGCGTCAATGAAGACCTGACGATTCATATTCCCGAAAAACTCATGGATGAAGACCTGCAGGATGCTATGGCCAAGGTCCTGGTGCCGCCGCCCGTGGCGAAGAGTGACGAGATTCTCGCGGAGAGTGGCGGCATGTTTTACGGTCGTGAAACTCCGGACGCGGAGCTTTATGTGCAAAAGGGCGATCACTTTGAAGCGGGTGATCCGCTGTTCATCGTTGAAGTGATGAAGATGTTCAACAAGGTTTACGCGCCCTTTGCCGGCACGATCGACGAGGTGCTTGTCGATACAGATGGCGTGATCATCAGCAAGGGGCAGGCTATATTCAAGATAACGCCCGATGAAAAAATTGTTTCAGAGTCACCTGAGGAGGTCGCTGCGCGTCGTCGCGCGGCTACCAGCGTACTTCCTCGAGCAACTGATTTAAGGAGAGCGACATGATTACGGCCCTTGACCACATTGCGATTGCCGTGCCCGACTTCGAAAAGGCGATCAAACGCTTCATGGACGATTTTGGCCTGGACTTTGAAGGTACCGAAGACGTCACCGCGGCGAAGACATCGACGGCGTTTTTTCCGGTGCCGCCTACCAGTATTGAACTGGTCCATCCGCTGAACGGTGAGGGCCCGATCGCCGGCTACCTCGACAAGAAGGGCGGCGGCTTACATCACATTTGTTTTCGCTCGGATAATATCGAAGAGGACGTAGAGCGGCTCAAAGCCAAGGGCTACCAGTTTCTCGGTGATGCCCCCACCCCGGGCGCACATGGCTCGAAAGTGATTTTCATTCACCCGAAGAGTTGTGACGGCGTTCTGGTTGAGATTAATCAGCCGGGTGACGCACATTAACCGTCAGCCGCATTCCCGACAACTGAATTCGTAGCCCGGTTAGTGGAGCGCAGGCGGTGCCTTTGGCAGCAAAGGTGACGGCATTACAACCACGCACTGGTAACCAGGCAGACACACCGGAGTACACGACATGAGTGACAAGATCTACGACAAGAGCAAGGCGACACCAGAAGCCTGGGCAGAGCTGGCCAGCAAGCAACTGCGCGGCAAGCCACTGGAAGACCTGACCTGGAAGACTCCGGAGGATATCGACGTGAAGCCGCTGTACACCGCGGCAGACGTCGATGAGCTGGACTACGCCGATACCATGCCCGGTATGTCTCCCTATGTGCGCGGGCCACAGGCAACGATGTATGCCGGCCGGCCCTGGACAATTCGGCAGTATGCCGGCTTCTCCACGGCGGAGGAATCCAACGCTTTTTATCGCAAGGCGCTGGCTGCCGGTGGACAGGGCGTGTCGGTCGCCTTCGACCTGGCGACGCACCGGGGCTATGACTCTGACCATCCGCGCGTGTACCGGTGATGTCGGCAAGGCCGGCGTGGCCATTGATTCCGTTGAGGACATGAAGATCCTGTTCGACGGGATTCCACTGGACAAGGTGTCGGTATCAATGACCATGAACGGCGCGGTTCTTGCCCGTGCTGGCTGGCTACATCGTCGCGGCTGAAGAGCAGGGTGTGAGCCAGGAGCAACTGGCCGGCACCATCCAGAACGACATTCTGAAAGAGTTCATGGTGCGCAATACCTATATCTATCCGCCCGCGCCCAGCATGAAGATCATTGGCGACATCATCGCTTACTGCTCCAGCAATATGCCGCGTTTCAATACCATTTCAATTTCCGGATACCACATCCAGGAAGCGGGTGCGAACGCTGCCCTGGAGCTGGCCTACACGCTGGCTGACGGCAAGGAGTATATTCGCACGGCATGGCCGCAGGCCTGGACATCGACGAGTTTGCGCCGCGCCTGTCCTTCTTCTGGGGCATTGGCATGAACTTCTATATGGAGATTGCCAAGATGCGTGCTGCGCGGCATGCTGTGGGCACGCATCGTCGGTGAGTTCAATCCGCAGAACCCCAAGAGTTCCATGCTGCGCACGCACAGCCAGACCTCCGGCTGGTCGCTGACCGAGCAGGACCCCTATAACAACGTCGTGCGCACCACCATCGAAGCGATGGCGGCCGTATTTGGCGGCACCCAGTCGCTGCATACCAATGCCCTGGATGAAGCGATTGCTTTGCCCACCGAGTTTTCTGCACGCATTGCACGCAATACCCAGCTGATTATTCAGGAAGAAACAGGCATTACCAATGTGGTGGACCCCTGGGGTGGCTCCTACATGATGGAGAGTCTGACCCAGGACATGGCCGACAAGGCCTGGGAGCTGATCGAGGAGAGTTGAAGACGCGGGTGGCATGGCCAAGGCCATAGAGACCGGCATGCCCAAGTTGCGCATCGAGGAAGCGGCCGCGCGCAAGCAGGCGCGCATCGACCGCGGTGACGATGTGATTGTGGGTGTCAACAAGTACACCCTGGACGAGGAAGATGAAGTAGACGTGCTGCAGATCGACAACGAGGCGGTACGCGAATCCCAGTTGGCGCGCCTGGCCAGCCGTGCGCGACAGCGCGCGATGAGGCAGCGGTAGAGGCGATTCTGGAAGACATTTACCAGTCGCGCAGTGAGCGGTGAAGGTAACCTGCTCGGAGCTGGCGGTAGAGGCCACGCGGCGTCGCGCCACGGTCGGTGAGATCTCGTTTGCCATGGAACGAGAATTCGGGCGCTTCAATGCCCAGGCGCAGACCGTTTCCGGTGTGTATGGCAGCGCCTTCCAGGAAGACGAGGACTGGCAGGGTATCAGCAAGGACATCGACAGCTTTTGTCGAACAGCACGGTCGTCGGCCGCGCATGCTGGTCTGCAAAATGGGTCAGGATGGGCACGACCGCGGCGCCAAGGTGGTCGCCACCGCGTTTGCCGACGTGGGCTTTGATATCGACCTGTCGCCGATGTTCTCGACACCGGAAGAGGTCGCGCGCCAGGCCATCGAAAACGATGTTCACGTGGTGGGCGCTCTTCGCTGGCAGCCGGGCCATAAAACGCTGGTCCCCCAGTTGCTCGCGGAATTGAAGAAGCAGGGTGCCGACGATATCGTCGTCATTGCCGGTGGCGTCATTCCGCGCCAGGACTATGATTACCTCTACGATGCCGGCGTAAAGTGTATTTTCGGTCCGGGTACTCCTATCCCGGTTTGTGCGCGCGAGGTACTGGACGCAGTGAATGACTCGCGGGCCTAGCCACCGCTCAATGAGTGACTTTGACCTGGACAGCCTGCTGACCGGCAACCGGCGCGCCCTTGCCAAGGCCATCACCCTGGTGGAGAGCAAACTGGACCGGCATCGGGCCCAGGCCCAGGGTATTCTTGAGCAGGTGCTGCCCCACAGTGGGAATAGCATTCGTGTCGGGTATCACCGGTGTGCCAGGCGTGGGCAAGTCCACTTTTATCGAGGCCTTTGGGCTGTACCTGATTGAACAGGGCAAGCGCGTCGCGGTGCTGGCGGTGGACCCCAGTTCACCGCTCGCCGGCGGTTCGATACTGGGCGACAAAACCCGGATGGAGGAGTTGTCCCGTCGCGAGGAGGCGTTTATTCGTCCTTCGCCGTCGGAAGGCACCCTGGGTGGTGTTGCGCAGAAAACCCGCGAGACCATGCTGCTGTGTGAAGCGGCGGGGTACGACGTCATCCTGGTGGAGACGGTGGGCGTAGGGCAGAGCGAGTACCAGGTGGCCGGCATGGTGGACTTTTTTATGGTGCTGATGCTGCCCGGCGGTGGCGACGAACTGCAGGGCATCAAGAAGGGTATTATGGAGCTTGCCGATGCGCTGGTCATCAACAAGGCCGATGGCGATAGCGAGAAACTGGCGCAACTTGCCCGCGCAGCAATACACCAGCGCAATGAACCTGCTGCGACACACCAGTTTCTGGACGCCGCGGGTAATGACCTGCAGTGCACTCAAGCAGATCAACATTGACGCGGTGTGGGGCATGTTGCTGGAATACTATTTCCGGGCCCGGGAAGAGGGTGGTTTTTTTGACAAGCGCGCCCAGCAAAATCGTGACTGGCTGCATCAGTTGATCAATGAAATGTTGTTGCTGAAACTGAGCCAGAACCCGGCAGTCAAGGCACGCATGCCAGAGCTGGAGAGCCGGGTAGAGCACGACCAGATTACCGCCTATGCGGCGGCACGAGAGGTCATAGGGCTGCTCTAGCACCACGCCAACACACGTATTTTCTTACTTATTGGCTCACCGATTCACCTGCACCACACAGCAAAGGAGTTACCACTCATGACCTGGAATATCTATTTGTCGGGCGAGATTCATACCGACTGGCGTGATCAGATCAAGGCAGGCTGCGCTGAACGTGGACTCACGCTCAGCTTCAGCTCTGCCGTCACCGATCATGCCGCCAGTGACGCCGCAGGCGATGTGCTTGGTGAGGAGGAACAGGGCTTCTGGCGCGATCATAAATCCGCCAAGGTAAACGCCATGCGCACCCGTACCCTGATTGAGCAGTGCGATATCGCCGTGGTGCGCTTTGGTGAGCAGTACAAACAGTGGAACGCTGCCTTTGATGCGGGCACCTGCGCGGCGCTGGGAAAACCCTATATCACCCTGCACGACGAGAGCCTGATCCACCCGCTGAAAGAAGTGGACGCCGCGGCCATGGCCTGGGCAACCGGGGTAGAGCAGGTAGTGGAAATGTTGGCCTATATCACCGCGCAGGATTGACCGGGGCAGGGCTGCAGGGGTTGCGCCCTGAGCCCCCTGAAGCTCACAGGCTGATGCTGCGCAGGTTCGGGTCTTGCACGCTATGGCGCCATAGCTCATTAAACAGCTCCAGGTGGCGCTCGGTAGACGCCCTGGAGGATGGCTCATAGAAACCGTCGTTACCTGATCCACCTGGCTTGTAGAGAACACCATCGCGGTCCCTGATCACCAGTGTCTGTCCATTCCAGTCGGGGTGGTCATCAAGGCGGCGAATGAGCACCGAGCTGGGAATGCGTCGCGCCAGGTTGAGCAAGCGGTGACCGCGGTTGACCAGCGCGCTGGAATTCGCGCACCAGTATGCGCACCTGCGTTTGCCGGCTGCCACGCGCCAGCGCGCTGAGCGCACTCGCCAGTTCCTCATGATCAAAAGCCGCATGGTCCAGCGTGGGACTGAGAATGGCGACATAGCGCGCCGCGCTGGTGGCGAGTGCGACGGCGAGTTCGTCGAAGGGGTGTGGATAGTCCACTCCCTGGAGAAATTCGTTATTGGACATAAACGCACCCCGTTTCAAGCAGGTAGTCCAGCAAGGCGCGGGACTCATCGTTATTCAGTGCATCCCTGAGCGCAGATTCGTCCAGGGCCCAGTCTTCACATAGGGCCATTACCGTTGGCATTTGCGCTGTCGAAAAGCGCCGACTTTCCCCGTTGGCATAGACCACGATGTCTTGCGCATCCTGCCGCCAGGCGAGTTTGGCAGCCGTGCACAGGGTGAGAGACTCACCGGCTGTGTGCAGCAGCGCCCTGGCCTCGGCAAGGTCGTCATCATCCGGCACCTGCACGTACCTGGGCTCCGTCACCAGCTCGCCAAACCAGTCCTGGTCGTCTGCCTGGTCCAGTGCGGCCTGGATCTGCGCCTGAACCCGTTCAAGGTCGCGTGGGCGAATTTCACCGGCGCGTGTTGCCGGCTCCAGTCGGGCATCATGATAGAACAGGTCCGGCTCCAACTCAGTGAGCAACGCATCGGCAAAGCGCGACACCATGTCGTTGACCCGGGGTGCGCGAAAGCCAATAGAAAAGGTGGTGCACTCGCCTTGTGCGATACCCCAATGCGCTACGCCGGGTGGTATGTAAAGTATGTCGCCGGGGTCCAGCAGGTATTCGCTCTCGCACTCGAACTGGCTGAGGATGCGCAGGTCATCGTGGGGCAGCAGGGCGCTGCTGCCATCACAATACTGACCGACCTGCCACAGACGCTGGCCCTCTCCCTGCAGCAGGAATACATCGTAGTTGTCGTAATGGGGTCCGACGCTGCCGCCATCGGTGGCATAGCTGACCATGACGTCATCAACGCGCCACTGGGGAATAAAGTCGACCAGTTTGCGTAATTCGGCGACGCCCTGCAGGTAATGATCCACGGCCTGCACCAGCAGCGTCCAGGGGTTGCTGCGCTTGTAGTCGGCATTGCTGAAGGGGCCGTGCTCCAATGACCAGTTGCCGTTGGCGTGTTCGATGATGCGCGATTCTACCTCGTCCTCAAGGGCGAGGCCTGCCAGCTGGTGGCGGGAGATTGGCGGGGTGAAGTTGGCAATCGCCTGCGGGATCAGCAGTGGCTTTTGTTGCCAGAATCGGGCGAGGAATTGCTCCTTGTCCAGGTTCAGTTCCATGCCCGACTCCACGTCCGTTACCCTATCGCCTGGGCCTGGCTGACGGCGTTGCCAATGTAGGTCGCGGGTGTCAGGGCCAGCAACTCTGCCTTGGCGCCCTCGGGGATCGCCAGCTGGTTAACGAAGTCCTGAATCAGTTCCCTGTTCATATCCTGGCCACGGGTCAGTTCCTTGAGCTTTTCATACGGCTTCTCGATGCCATAGCGACGCATTACCGTCTGTATGGGTTCGGCCAGCACCTCCCAGCTGTTGTCCAGGTCCTGCGCCAGGCGCTCCTCGTTCAGCTGCAACTTGCTGATCCCCTTCAGGCTGGCCTGGTAGGCGATCAGGCTGTAACCGACGCCAACGCCCATATTGCGCAGCACGGTGGAGTCGGTCAGGTCACGCTGCCAGCGGCTGACAGGCAGCTTGGCCGCCAGGTGCTGGAATACGGCATTGGCCAGCCCCAGGTTGCCTTCGGAGTTTTCAAAGTCGATAGGGTTCACCTTGTGCGGCATGGTGGATGACCCCACCTCACCGGCGATGGTTTTCTGCTTGAAGTAACCCAGTGAAATATAGCCCCAGATGTCACGATCAAAGTCGATAAGAATGGTATTGAAGCGGGCGATGGCATCGAACAGCTCTGCCATGTAGTCATGGGGCTCTATTTGCGTGGTGTAGGGGTTCCAGGTCAGCCCCAGTGAGGTCACGAAGCGTTCCGCGTTGGCCTGCCAGTCCACCTCGGGGTAGGCAGACAAGTGGGCATTGTAGTTACCCACGGCGCCATTGATCTTACCCAGGTATGCGACCTCGGCAACGCGCTTTATCTGCTGCTGTAGCCGGGCGACCACGTTGGCGACTTCCTTGCCCATGGTTGTGGGGCTGGCGGTTTGTCCGTGGGTCCGCGACAGCATGGCCGCTGTTGCCGTGCCCTGCGCCAGGACTATCATTGTCGCTACGATGTTCTGCATTGCAGGCAGCAGCACACCGTGCGATGCCATCCCGCAACATCAGCGCATGGGAAAGGTTGTTAATGTCCTCTGACGTACAGGCAAAGTGCACGAACTCGGAGACGGCTTCCAGCTCCTCGTTGCCGGCGAAGCGTTCCTTGATGAAGTACTCGACGGCTTTAACGTCATGATTGGTCGTCGACTCTATGTCCTTGATACGCCGCGCATCCACTTCGGCGAAATCGTCCAGTATGCTTTCCAGGGCCTGGTTGGCCGCATGGGACAGGGCGGGAACCTCAGCGATATCGGGATGGTTGGCCAGGCACTGTAGCCAGCGAACTTCTACCAGCACGCGGCGCTTGATCAGACCAAATTCGCTGAATACCTCACGCAGCGCCGCGGTCTTGGCGCCGTAGCGGCCGTCTATTGGGGAAACTGCTGTCAGGGCTGAGAGGTCCATGAATGTCTCCGGAATTTTAAGAGCTGCGGATTTTACACCACGCCGGAGGTCCGCGGGACAGGTTCTGTGCTGTCTCCAGCAGGCGTTTCCTCTGTAACAGCAGCTTCCAGCGGCGCCCACCCAGTTGCCGCCACAGGAAGGCCGAGCGCAGTGCCCGCCAGCAACAGTCGCACGGATAATATCCGCGTTCTGGCGGTCCTGCAGATGTTGGGCGCTGCCGTTCACTTTGATGCGAAATCGCAGTTTACTCAGCGTGTCCTGGTAGATGCCCGATACGCTGTGACAGACGTCATTGACATGGCCGGCAAAGTGTTCGGCCTTGAAGCTGGCGTGCTGCAAGCGAGAGTGCACTACGGCCATCATCTCACTGTTGCTGGCAAACTTGCGCTCCAGGTAGAGCAGGTTGAAAACATAGCGCACCACGTCTCGCGTTCTCTTCTGCCTGCTGGTTGGCCAGCATTGCGCTGAGGTTGTTCAGGCCCAGTTTGACGCCGCCGATGCCGCCAAAAATGGTCAGCGGCATCGTCGGCATCAAATTCAAACAGGCTGTGTATCGAGGACTCGAGAAACTCGATGGGATAGGTGCCGGTGTTGGAAACCTGGTCCACCAGTCTGGCGGCCTGGGCCACACCGGCAAGGGCGAGGGTTTGCTGTTCGAATTGGTTCAGTGGCCGGTTCATTCAGTTGCGTTTGCTCAATGACGCCGCCACCCAGGCATGTCTCACCCTGGTAGAACACCACTGACTGGCCCGGCGTCACGGCGCGTTGCGGCTGATGCGAATTCAACGCGATAACCTTCGCTATCCCTTGCAGCGTGCAGGCCTGGTCCGCCTGGCGGTAACGGACTTTGGCCTGACAGCCCAGCGGTAGCTCGGGCGGTTCACCGGACACCCAGAAAATGTCTGCTGGTGTGCAGCGTTGTTTTGAACAGGGCGGGGTGGTCATTGCCCTGGGCGACGCGCAATATGTTGTTTTCCAGGTCCTTGCTCCACCACGTACCAGGGTGCCTCGGCGTGATTGGCAAGCCCACCAATGCCCAGTCCCTGGCGCTGGCCAATGGTGTGGTACATCAGGCCCTGGTGCCGGCCCAGGTACTCATCCTCCAGGCTGAAAATGTCGCCGGGCTGTGCGGGCAGGTACTGGTCCAGGAAATCCTTGAAGCGGCGCTCGCCAATAAAGCAGATGCCGGTGGAGTCTTTCTTTTTTGCGGTGGCCAGGTCATGTTGCTCGGCCAGGGCGCGCACCTCGGGCTTTGCTATTTCGCCCACCGGGAACAGGGTTTTGCTCCAGTTCGTCGTGGCCGACAGCATGCAGGAAGTAGCTCTGGTCCTTGTTGGGTCCAGGCCTTTGAGCAGGGTGCCCTTGCCATCGCATTCGCCACGCCGGGTGTAGTGCCCCGTGGCGATGAAGTCGGCACCCAGCATCAGTGCATACTCCAGGAACGCCTTGAACTTGATTTCGCGGTTACAGAGGATGTCCGGGTTCGGTGTGCGCCCGGCGCGGTATTCCTCCAGGAAGTGTTCAAACACATTGTCCCAGTACTCGGCGGCAAAGTTGGCGCCGTGCAGGGTGATCCCCAGCTTGTCGGCCACGGCCTGCGCATCGGCAAAATCTTCTTTGGCGGTGCAGTACTCGGTGCCGTCATCTTCTTCCCAGTTTTTCATGAACAGGCCTTCCACCGGATAGCCCTGCTCCTTCAGCAGCAGTGCAGAAACCGAGGAGTCGACACCGCCGGACATGCCGACAATGACTTTAGTGGAAGCGTTGAGGCTCATCGATGTAAACAGATCCAGGGGGTAACGGTGTCCCTTGCGGTGCTGCTCGATTGTGGGCAGCACCAGCGGGCTGCGCATTCTAGCAGAGTTGGCGACAATTTCCTCGTAGGTCAGCCAGTGTATGCGCACGATATCCGGGTCCAGCACCGCGCCATTCGATGGCGGCGACAGGGCGCGCCGCGAAACTGGTTCGATAGTAGGTGATGCCATTGGGTGCAGTGGCCAGCGAAATACCAACCACGCCGGTTAACTCTACTTCCCAGCCGGTTTCCTCCAGCGTTTCACGCAGGGCCGCCTCGAGCAGCCCCTCGCCTGGGTCTAGATGCCCTGCGGGCTGGTTGAAGACCAGGCCTGCGACCATTTCGTCTTTTTCCTCGACCATCAGGTAGCGCCCATCCTGCTCCACGACCACGGCGACCGTGACATGGGGGGGCCATTCAGCGGGTAAACTCACGGCGATCTCCTGCCTGGTTTGCGCCGCGATGCTGGCCTCGCATGCGGCAGGTTAACGGTTGCTATACGATGCTCGCCGGGTTGCAGTATGCCCCAGCTCCCAGTCACCTATCTGCACGCGCACCAGTCGCAGGGTGGGAAAGCCTACTGCGGCGGTCATGCGCCGCACCTGTC
Source organism: uncultured Gammaproteobacteria bacterium (assembly GCA_963845135.1). GTDB lineage: Bacteria > Pseudomonadota > Gammaproteobacteria > Pseudomonadales > Halieaceae > Halioglobus. The sequence goes on from CAWJQW010000004.1 coordinate 408,004, forward strand.
TGTTGCGCCCCTCGCGGATGGACAGCTCCAGCCAGCTGTCCGCTACGGTTTTGCGGTCGCGCACCGGCGGGTGCGCGCGGCCAGATGTCGGGCGGCGTCAATGCGCCTGGCCCGGGCGGGGCAGGGTGGGGCCGTCCTTGAGCGCCACGCCCGCTGCCAGCTGCCTGCAGGGCTGCTCGGTCGATGTCGCCTTCTACCTGTACCAGGTAGGTCTTCCACCGTTTGTGCCGGGGGTTGGCGATCTGTTGCTGCAGCTGGCCGTCATCAGTGAGCAACAGCAGCCCTTCGGAATCATAATCCAGTCGTCCGGCGGCCCGGAAGCCGGGCGCGTGAGAGATAGTCCGCCAGCGTGCTGCGGCCCTGGCCATCGGTAAACTGGCTGAGCACCTGAAAGGGTTTGTTGAACAATATGATTTTCGCCATGGATTGACAGATGGTACGACAAACCCACCGCATCGGTGCAGTGTTCTGACCCGAAAGGCGATAAAAAACGGCAGCGGTCACCGCAGAACCGCGGGCAATCGTGCTACAATTTTCGCCGTTTCAACGGGGGCATCCTACCAGGATTTCTCCGGCATACCAAGAACCCAGCAGCAATGGAGTACATTATGGGCTACAAGCATATTCAGGTTCCTTCCGAAGGTGACAAAATCACCGTTAATGAAGATTACAGCCTGAACGTCCCGGACAATCCTATCATTCCCTACATCGAAGGCGACGGCATCGGCGTCGACATCAGCCCGGTCATGATCGACGTGGTCAATGCGGCGGTCGAAAAGGCCTATGGCGGCAAAAAGAAGATCTCCTGGATGGAGATCTACACCGGCGAAAAGGCCGCCGAAATGTATGACGGCGACTGGTTTCCGGAGGAAACCCTGGACGCGATCAAGGAGTATTCTGTCGCGATCAAGGGCCCGCTGACCACGCCCGTCGGCGGCGGTTTCCGCTCCCTGAACGTGGCGCTGCGCCAGGAACTGGACCTCTACACCTGCCTGCGCCCGGTGCGCTGGTTTGAAGGCGTGCCCTCACCGGTGAAAGATCCCGGCGCCTGCAACATGGTGATCTTCCGCGAAAACTCTGAAGACATCTATGCCGGCATCGAGTACGAGGCGGGCACGCCGAGAGGCGCAGAAAGTCGTCGACTTCATCATCAACGAGATGGGCGCCACCAAGATCCGCTTCCCGCAAAATGTCGGTATCGGCATCAAGCCGGTGTCTGAAGAGGGCACCAAGCGCCTGGTGCGCAAGGCCATCCAGTACGCCATTGACCAGGACCTGCCCTCGGTGACCCTGGTGCACAAGGGCAACATCATGAAGTTTACGGAAGGTGCCTTCCGCGACTGGGGTTATGAGCTGGCGCAGGAGGAATTCGGTGGCGAGCTGCTCGACGGCGGCCCATGGGTTTCTGTTAAAAACCCCAATACCGGCAAGAAATCATCATCAAGGATGTGATCGCCGACGCCATGTTGCAGCAGATCCTGACGCGGCCCTGACGAGTACAGTGTGGTCGCCACCCTGAACCTCAACGGCGATTACCTGTCCGATGCCCTGGCGGCGCAGGTCGGCGGTATCGGTATTGCCCCCGGCGCCAACCTGTCTGACACCATTGCCCTGTTTGAAGCCACCCACGGTACGGCACCCAAGTATGCCGGCCAGGACAAGGTGAACCCCGGCTCATTGATCCTCTCGGCCGAGATGATGCTGCGTCACATGGGCTGGAACGAAGCCGCTGACCTGATCATCGACGGCATGAACGGTGCGATTCAGGCTGGTACGGTGACCTATGACTTCGAGCGCCTGATGGACGGTGCGACCCTGTTGAGCTGCTCTGAATTCGGCAAGGCGATCGTCAAGGCCATGTAAGCGGCCGTCCGGACTGATGCAAAAGGCCCATGGGTAACCATGGGCCTTTTTTTTGGTTCATCGCATATTAGCGGGGAATGGCCGGGAATGTTCATCTTGCTAATGCGGCCACACTAATCGTGGTATACCCCCGGTAGATCAAACCCCCTACGCTCTTCGGGGGTTACCCGATCACAGCGGCCTTCTTCCATTTCGACTCGACTATCCATTACCTAGACTCCCTGTGATGCTCCAAGTCGCCGTGAAGTGCCTGAATAGCCCGTCTTATACACTCGTCCCTCCGGGATTCCCTCGCTCGAGTCACGAGCCATAAAAGCGCTGTCTCGCCTCTTCCTCGGCGCGCAATTGCAACGATGATTTCAGCCTCTTCCCGCCTCACCAGGGTGAGCTAAAGGTGGCTATATGATCGACCATTGGCGCGCCGCTGGAGAGGCGGTGAAGAGGCTGAAATCACCGTTGCAAGTGCGCGCCGAGGGAGAGGCCGAGACAGCGAAGCTTTTAAGGCTCGTGACCGAGCGAGGGAATCCCAGCGAGGGACGCGTGTACAAGACGGTGCTGTTCAGGCACTTCTGCGCGGCTTTGGCGCGTCACGGAGAGTCTCAGGTAATGGATAGTCGAGTCGAAATGAGGGGAGGACAGCACGAATGGGGTAAGCCTTCCAAGGGCGTGGGGGTTTGTTTCCAACCAGGGAAGGCTTACCCCATTCGTAGTGTCCGCTTAGCAACCATGGAGCATTCACTTGCTTCCACCCGCTAATGCGCGAAGAACCTTTTTTTGTGCCTGTGTGATGGCGTCGCCCGCAGCATGTCTCGTGCTCCGGCCGTTGCGTAATCAGGCCGGGTTCAGGCCTGCTCCCGGGCTTCTACCGTGCCCTGTTCCCGCGCAGAAGTAATCCCAAACCCGCAAAACCACGTAATTACCCCTGTAAGCGCGCTGGTTTTTGTCATGCGTTGCGAGGCCTTGAAAACCCGAGTATTGTATCCATATCCAGTAGTCGATCCGCAGATTTGTTGAAGAGTAGTAGCGTGGAATACATCCAAAATCGTCCAGACTGGCGTATGTCCGGTGAAGAGAAGGACTCCGAGGGTGGGCTCGCCCTGCAGGAATCCAAACCCGAGCTTAAAAAGCCACCACTGTTCAAGGTCGTGTTACTCAATGATGACTACACGCCGATGGAGTTTGTGGTGGAAGTGCTGGAAACATTCTTCCGCATGAACCGCGAGCAGGCCACGCATGTCATGCTGACAGTGCATACCCAGGGCAAGGGCGTCTGCGGCATCTTCACCCGCGATATCGCCGAGACCAAGGCGGCGCAAGTGAACCAGTACGCCAGGGAAAGTGAACACCCTTTATTGTGTGAAATCGAGGCATCAGAGGGCTGAGGCCCAGGAGTTAACGCATGCTGAGTAAAGATCTGGAACAGTCGCTGAACGACGCCTTTCGCAGCGCACGCTCCAAGCGCCACGAATTCATGACGGTGGAGCACCTGCTACTTGCGCTACTGGACAACAACGACGCCATCCGCGTACTCAAGGCCTGTGGCGCGGACATAGGCGGTTTACGTGGTGACCTGGTGGAGTTCGTAGACGCGACCACACCACTGATTCCCGAGGAAGACGAGGAGCGCGATACGCAACCCACGTTGGGCTTCCAGCGTGTGCTGCAGCGTGCGGTGTTTCACGTACAGTCCTCAGGTAAGAGCGAAGTGACCGGTGCCAATGTCCTGGTGGCTATCTTTAGTGAATCCGAAAGCCAGGCTGTCTTCTTTCTCAAGACACAAAACGTGGCGCGCCTGGATGTGGTCAATTACATCACCCACGGCATTTCCAAGGTTGGCGGTGACAGCGAGCCGGGCGAGGTGCCTCCATCACTGGAAAGCGACGGTGCTGCCACAGAGGAGGGCGATGCTAACCCGCTGGATACCTACGCGACGAACCTGAACAAGGAAGCAGCGGAAGGGCATATCGATCCGTTGATCGGGCGCGGCCCGGAAGTCGAGCGCGTGGCGCAGATCCTGGCGCGCAGGCGCAAGAATAACCCGCTTCTGGTGGGCGAATCCGGCGTCGGCAAAACCGCGATCGTCGAGGGCTTGGCCAAGAAAATCGTCGATGGTGATGTGCCGGAAATGTTACAGGACGCGGTGGTCTATTCGCTGGATCTGGGCGCGCTACTGGCGGGCACCAAATACCGCGGTGACTTTGAAAAGCGCTTCAAGGGCTTGTTGGCCGAATTGAAGAAGCGCGATCACGCCATCCTCTTTATTGATGAGGTGCACACTATTATCGGCGCGGGTGCCGCCTCTGGCGGTGTCATGGACGCCAGCAACCTCCTCAAGCCACTGCTCAGCTCCGGCAAGTTGCGCTGCGTGGGCTCCACGACCTTCCAGGAGTACCGCGGCATTTTTGACAAGGACAAGGCGCTCAGTCGCCGCTTCCAGAAGGTGGATGTGCTCGAACCCAGCCCGGAGGATGCGTACAAAATCCTCAAGGGCCTGAAGTCCCGCTTTGAAGAGCACCACGGCCTGCGCTATACAGACAAGGCGTTGAAGGTTGCCACAGACCTTTCCGCGCGCTACATCACCGACCGTTTCCTGCCAGACAAGGCCATCGACGTGATCGACGAGGCCGGTGCATACCAGCAATTACAGCCACCCTCCAAGCGCAAGAAGGTGGTGGGTGTAAACGATATCGAGTCGGTGATTGCCAAGATTGCGCGTATTCCGCCGAAGACGGTCAGCTCCGACGACAAGGAAGTGCTGCAAAAGCTGGAGCAGAACCTGCAGATGGTGGTGTTTGGTCAGGACAAGGCTATCTCCAGCCTGGCCACTTCAATCAAGCTGGCCAGGGCAGGGCTCAAGACCGGTGATAAGCCGATTGGCTCTTTCCTCCTGGCGGGCCCCACCGGCGTGGGTAAGACCGAGGTTACCCGTCAGTTGTCCATGCAACTTGGGCTGGAGTTGATTCGTTTTGACATGTCCGAGTATATGGAGCGGCATACTGTATCGCGCCTCATAGGTGCTCCGCCCGGATACGTTGGTTTTGACCAGGGGGGCTTGCTCACAGACGCGGTGACCAAGCATCCCCATGCGGTGGTCCTGCTCGACGAAATCGAGAAGGCCCACCCGGAGGTGTTTAACCTGCTGCTGCAGGTGATGGACCATGGCACATTGACTGACAACAACGGTCGCCAGGCGGACTTTCGCAACGTGATTCTGGTGATGACGACCAATGCCGGCGCGGAGAACATCAGCCGACGGACCATTGGCTTCACTACCCAGGATCACAGTACCGATGGCATGGAAGCGATTAACCGGATGTTCACGCCGGAGTTCCGTAACCGACTGGATGCGATCGTACAGTTCGAACCGCTGGGCGAAGACGTGATCTTCACCGTGGTAGACAAGTTCCTGACCGAGCTACAGGGCCAGCTCGACGAGAAACGGGTCACCCTGGACGTGGATGAGGACGCCCGTCTGTGGCTGGTGGAGAAGGGTTATGACCGGCATATGGGCGCCCGTCCGATGGAGCGAGTCATCCAGGAGTACATCAAGAAGCCGCTGGCGGAGATGGTGTTGTTCGGTGACCTCGCCCGGTCTGGCGGCACCGCCAAGGTCCGCTTGAACGCAGCGGAGGATAAGCTGGATGTGATCGTGGAAGAGCCCGAGGATGCGCTGGCGGAGCACTGAACCCTGTCCGCTTTAGCTGCAGATCAGCTGTCGCCTTACCCGAACGAGCCGCTAACTGTTAGCGGCATGACCCAGTAGCGCAAGTGACTGGCCCTGCTGGTCGCCTCCAGGGCCAGCAAGAGCTCTCGTTCCTGCTCTTGCCGGTGCAAAATCTCGGCTCGCCACATTCGGCGGTAGCCCGCTACCTGCTCCTTCAGGTCATATTCGCTGTGCTGTCGGCTATAGCCGTCTATTTGCCCGAGGCTAAAGCCCGATAAACCCTGCAAAGCCATCAGGGTGTCTATTATTTCATCCTTGATGTCATCTGAGAAAATCGCTGTAAGTAATTGTTCATTCATGCTTTTTTTCTTCAATCCATCGATAGGCCAGGGGCAGCAGGAATAGTGTTGTGGCAGTAGACGTGACCAGACCGCCAATCACCACAATCGCCAGGGGACGCTGAATTTCAGCACCGGGGCCACTGGCGAAGACTAGCGGCAGCAGGCCAAACATGGCCGTTGTGGCGGTCATGAGTATGGGCCTGAGACGCCTTGCGGCGCCATCAAGTACGCGAATGCGGCAGTCGCCTATCAGGCCGCGGCTTTGTTCAAAGTAGCTCACCATGACCACTGCATTGAGTACCGCGATACCGAGCAAGGCAATGAAACCGACTGAAGCAGGCACAGACAGGTACTCTCCGCTGATATACAGTGCCACCACTCCGCCCATGAGCGCAAAGGGCACGTTGCCCAGAATTAGCCCGGCCAGGGTCATGGAGCGAAAGGTGGTAAACAGGATGATCAGGATCAGCAGTAGCGCCACCGGTACGACCAGCATGAGGTTTTTTGTGGCCCGGCGCTGGTTCTCGAACTCGCCACCAAACTCGACGTAATAACCAGGGGGCAAGTCAATCTGTGCGCTGATGCGCTTATCCAGCTCGGCGACAAAGCCAACAATGTCCCTGCCGGTGACATTGCTGGTTACGACACCAAAGCGGTTGCCGCGCTCCCGCTCTATGAGCAGCGGGCCCTCGCGAAAGCTGATCTCGGCAATGGCTTGCAGGGGCGCAAGGGTGCCATCAGGCATGACCACCAGCTGCTGCTCCAGGTCCTTGATACTGGAGGCGGGGTCGCCGGGACTGCCGCGGCTGGCAATCACCAGGGGGAAACGTTTTTTTCCCTCTATAATTTCAGACACCGCCACGCCTTCCAACTGCGCCTTGATATAGGTCCCCAATGACGCCACTGTCATGCCGTGACGATCGGCCAGTTCCTGGCGCAGCTGCAAATTGAGGAAACGCCCGCCTTCGACAACAGCGCTCTGCACATCGACGGCACCCTCCGTATCCCTCGCCAGTCGCTGTATTTCGCCAACCAGTCCCGCCAGGGTGGCGATATCGTTGCCAAACACCTTGATCGCCAGGTCACCGCTGGAGCCCGTCAGCATCTCTGACACGCGCATGTCGATTGGCTGGGTAAAGCCAAAATTAATCCCTGGAAACTGCTGTAAAACCGCCCGAATAGCCGAGGTTAGTTCTTCTTTGCTGTCAAAACGCCAATTCTCGCGGGGGTTAAGCTCCATGAAAATATCAGTTTCATTCAGCCCCATTGGGTCAAGGCCGATTTCGTCAGAACCGGTGCGGGCCACAATCTGTCTAATCTCGGGCACCTGTGCAAGCAGCGCTATCTCTACCTGTTTATCCAGTTCCGTAGAAGCCTCCAGGGAAATACTGGGCGATTTTTCCAGTTGCACGATCAGGTCGCCTTCGTCCAGTGACGGCATGAAGGTCTTGCCGATGAAGCCGAAGAGCAACGCACTCACCACCAGCAGGACGGCCAGTGCTGCCAAAAACAGGCCAGGCGCATTGAGTACTTTCTGCAGGCTTAGTCGATAGGTCTGTTGCAGGGCGGTGATGTAGGTGGGTACTGAACTGGCCTTTGCAGTCAGTAAGATCGACGACAGTATTGGAATCACAGTGAGCGAAAGCAGCAGAGCGGAGACCATGGCAAAGACGATGGTTAAGGCAACCGGCTTGAACAGTTTTCCTTCCAGTCCGGTGAGTGTCAGCAGCGGCGAGAAGACGATAACGACAATCAGCGTCCCTGATACGACCGGCACCGCCACATCTTTCGCCGCGCGATAGATCAGGTGGAGCCGCGGCAGTCCGCGCGTCCCGGCTAATCTCGTTGCAATATTCTCTACTACGACCACGGACGAATCCACGATCATGCCGATGGCGATAACAAGCCCGCCCAGGCTCATAAGGTTTGCCGAGAGCCCGTACTGATCCATCAGGAAAAAGGTCGCCAGGGCGGCCAGTGGCAGGGACAGCGAAACGACCAGCGAGGCGCGCAGGTCGCCGAGAAAGAGGGTGAGCAGCGCGATAACGATAATCACCGCCTGCAGTAACGCAGTTGACAGTGTGCTGACGGCAGTGTTGATGAGCACGGCCCGGTCATAGAAGACGTTAAGTGCCGTGCCCTCGGGGAGTGTGGGCTCCAGCTCCGCCAGCTTCGTTTTCACTGCACTGACGACCTGGGCAGTATTACTGTCCTTGAGTGCGATGACCAGTGCTTCGGTGCTTTCCTCTCCGTCGCGGGTGACCGATCCATAACGACTGAGATGACCGATAGCGACGTTGGCGATATCGCTGACGCGATATACGCGATCCTGCTCAGTCGCTACTACCAGCGAGCGGATATCCTGCAGCGATGACATGCGCCCGGAAGTGCGCGCGATCAGCACGTCGTTGCCCTGGGTGATTCTGCCTGTCCCGTAATTGAGGTTATTGCTGACCAGCGTTTCCTGTAACTGGTCAAAACTGATCCCCAAAACAGCCATTGCCGCCGGGTCAGGCGTGATCTGGTAGGTTTTGGCGTATCCGCCCAGTACGTTGACATCGGCAACCCCTGGCACCGCCCGCAGGGCCGGTCGAATCTCCCAGTCCAGTAGCTCCCGGCGCTCGCTCAACGACAATCGAGGGTTCTCCAGCGTAAACATGAACATCTCTGAAAGGGGCGTGCTCATAGGTGCAATGCCACCACTGATAGCCTCAGGCAGTGCATCCCGGATATTCAGTAGCCGCTCGTTGACTTGCTGGCGCGCCCAATAGATGTCGGTGCCGTCGGTAAAGTCCAGGGTAATATCGGTAATGGCGTATTTAGTCGTTGAACGCAGCATCTGTTGCCGCGGTATGCCCAGTAACTCTGTCTCTATCGGCTGGGTAACCTGTTGTTCAATCTCTTCTGCGGTCATGCCCGGTGCCTTGAGGATGATCTTGACCTGCGTGGGCGATATATCAGGGAAGGCATCGATAGGAATCTGCAGCCATGCGCGAACGCCCAGGCCACAAAGCACCGCTGCCAGCAACAGGACGAACAGGCGCTGGGTCAGGGAGAAGCGGATAATAGCCTCCAGCACCCTTACTCGCCTCCCAGACCCATCAGGACACCCTGGACGGCGCTGACCGAACTACTGAGCACGCTACGCCCGGCAAGGTCGGCGTCACAGCTGACGATGTAGTCTGTCCCCGCTGTCGCCAGCAGGGTGACGATAACCGGCTCCAGCAGCTCCCCATTCCTTATCAGCAACGCGGTTTCTCCCTGCCATTGCATCACTGCGTCCCTGGGAACACGGTAGCCCGCTGCCGATAGCAGCGGTGTCACCATCAGCCGCTCCCCCGGCAGGCGCTTGCAAGCATCCGTCAGTGGTGCGCTCCAGGTCTCTACGAAGTAGTCCTTGGCCATAGCGCCCACGCTGTCTACGGGTAGTTGGCATTCCCCAAAGGCGAGTGCGACCAGTGCCGTGCGCTGTGTAAGTGGTGCCGCAACGCGTAGTCGCAGTGCCTGCGGTGGAATGAGCTGCGCCAGCGGCTGCCCGGCCTCAACCCCGGGCTGTGACTGCCGATAGTCCAGCAGCCCGATTGCCGGCGACTTTAACCAGAGACCGTCTTTCTCCCCGCCTGGCTCGAGCAAGGTGCGAAAGTGATGCATGTGCTCATACTCCAGTTGGAGAGCATAGTAGGCCTCACTGATCTCCACCCAGCGGCTCTCGTCGATTGCCTTGCTGTCATAGAGTTTTTTATTGCTGTTAAAGCGTCGTTCGGCATTTGACAGACGCGTCTCAAGGACCTGAAAGGCGGTAATGAAATGATGAATCTCGGGGCCATTAAGCAGCGCAATCTCTTCATTCTTGTCGACTGGAGTGCCCGGAGCATGCAAGTAGCTAATCTGCCGCACCCGAACGGGCGCAACCAGGCTTAAGGCTTCCCCGGGCCTGTAACTCACCGTGGCGGCCATTGGCCTGCCCTGGTAGGTGTCGACAGCCTTTACTGCTGTGAAGGTGAGTGCCAGTGCACCCAGTTCATTCACGTTAATTGACTGTGCGCTCGCGGCCGGGGAAAAAAGCGCGATGACGGTTATCAGGATCTTTGCCCGCTTCAAAGTGGTATACCTGCAGCTTGTCGACTCATGGCCCGGTTCTGGCCGATAAGCAGTTCGTTGATGGCCGCCTCGGCCTGTTTGTCCAGGTCGCCCAGGATCCGGCGTACCCAGATTTCGCGCGCCAACTCGTTTTCACCTGCCAGCAGGCGTGTTTCTGCCAGCAGCGCCTGGCTCGCCTCGGTCGCCTCGCTTAGCAGGCCTTGCCGTTTTTCCAGATACTGTGCTTCCGCCCGCAATGCCTGCCAGCTTCGCGACAACTGCAGCGCCAGTTCATCGCGCGCCTGCCAGTATCTTCGGCTGCTGTCGCGCCACTCGCTGGCACTGGACTCGCTGGCAGTTGCCAACATGGACAGTGGAACCTCCAGGGCAACGCCGTACTGGTTCTCATCGAATTCGGGCGTCTCCAGCTGTTTGGCTTGCAAAGCCAGGTTCCAGATGCCGGCTCTGCCGCTGGTCGCTGCGATCGAGGCGCGCTCTCTCTCCCATCTAAGGTCAAGCATTGCCAGCGACGGATGCGTTTGCCAGGCCTCCCCGGTTGGCGGGGCCGGTTCCTCTATCGCCGGCGGCAGGTTGCCCATCCCTGTTAACTGTCGGTAGTTTTCCCGCCAGCGAGCGAGTTCCAGTTCCTGCTCGGCCAGCAGCAATCTGGCGTCGGCCAGTTCCTGGCGCAATAGCAACAGGCTGTAGCGATTGGCGGCACGTGCTTCAAACAGCGATAGTTGGCGTTGATGGAGTGCCGCCAGTTGCGTGATCTTGTCTGAGGTGAACTGCACACGCGTGCGGGCGATACGCTCGGACCAGAGTGTTTCCCGCAGTAATCCGGAGAAGTACAACGCACGTCGCTCAGCGTCTTTGCTGCTCAGCGATGCCTGCAGGCGCCGCAAGGCCTTGTCCTGCTGAGCGAGGTAGGGCGACTTTAAAGGAAAATTCAAGCTGAGTTCGATTTCATCCGTGCCCTGGTCTTCATCACTTTGCAGGTAGTTGAGTGATACAGAAGGCACCGACGCCAGCCAGGCCGAGGAGCGAAATGGTAATGAGGAGAGCGCGTCTTGCGGCCTTTGATTCTGCCTGACGGTGGTTATTTCAAGCAGCGTAGGTAGCTCAACATCCGAGGCGGATATTGCCGCTCCTGCCGCCGTCATGGCCTTTAGTGAGAAGGCGAGGGCGAGGCACCAGAAGCACAATAGCAGTGCACCGGGCCCGGTTTTTGAAGACGTGCTCATGGGGAGCACTTTATGCGCTGTGCCAGGTTTAAACATCGGGCAAGTGTCGGAGAAATAGCTGTGGTACACTTGTCGGATGGCTGTTAACCCCCTGTTTATTAAAGAGAAATGAAAGATTATCTGATCACTGCTGCGCTGGGCGTGATTATGACGCTCAATACCCTGGATGTCATTACTGATATCAGCCTTGGCGTTCCGCGCTGGCATATCATCGAAGAGGGCGTGATCGTTCTCATATCTGCTATTGGCTTCGTCTACCTGCTCTGGGAGATGCGCCGTCGCAGTGGAGAGATGAAAGTGCTTGCCCACAACCTGCGTAACGCCGATCAGCAGTTGCAGGACATCACTGACGGTATGCAACGCGCCCGGAGTCGTTTCAGCGAGACCATACACCAGCAGTTTTTGGACTGGGGGCTGACACTGAGCGAGCAGCAAGTTGCCATGCTTCTGCTGAAGGGACTCAGCTTCAGGGAAATAGCAGTGGTAAGGGAAACCCGGGAAAAGACCGTGCGCCAGCAGGCGTCATCTATTTATGCCAAGTCAGGGCTGGACGGACGCCATGCCTTCGCTGCCTGGTTTCTGGAGGATTTTTTGAGTGTTGATCCGGTGAGCGAGGTCTCACCGGACAGGACGGAGACCGCTGCCTAGCGCTCGCGGTAGGTGATACGGCCTTTCGTCAGGTCGTATGGGGTCAGCTCAACGCGGACCTTGTCGCCAGTGAGAATACGAATGTAATTTTTGCGCATCTTGCCGGAGATGTGCGCTGTCACAACGTGCCCATTTTCCAGTTGCACGCGAAAGGTGGTGTTGGGCAGGGTGTCGATCACCTCGCCTTCCATTTCGATTTGGTCTTCCTTTGCCATGTAGTGGCATTCCTCGATAAAAAATCAGCGCGCATTTTGCCTGAAACACAGTACGGTTGCTACCTTATTTAACGGTAATACTAGCCGTGCGCGGCGGTCAGATAAGCGGCCTTCAAGACCCGGACGTTGGCGTGTCATGCGCGACAGCGGCCACATTGCGGCCCAGCGCCAGCGGTTTTTGCCAGGGCTCTAGGTCAGCGTTGACCAGCGGCCGTTGATATAGACTTCCAGCGGGCGATACTCGGATTTATAGGTCATTTTACGGCAACCCTTGATCCAGTACCCCAGGTAAAGGTACTCAAGGCCCATTTTCCTGGCTTTCTCGACTTGCCACAAAATGGCGTAACGCCCCAGGCTGCGCTTGTCAGCCTGCGGGTCGAAGAATGTGTAGATGGCGGACAGCCCGTCCAGGAGTTCGTCCACCACGGACACCGCAGTGAGCCGGCCCTGGTCATAGAAGCGAAAATACCGCGTGCACTCCCAGGCGTTATCCAGGAACGATAGGTACTGTTCGCGATCGGGAGGGTACATATCCCCATCGTGATGGCGCTGTTCTATATAGCGTCGGTAGAGCTCGAATGAGGCCTCGTCGCGTATGTCGCTGGTCAGTTCAACCTCCAGGTCCGCATTGCGCGCACTGTTGCGACGCTGGGTGCGATTGGGGGAAAAACTGTCTACCGGTATACGCGCCGGAATGCAGGCCTCGCAGCCTTCGCAGTGAGGGCGATAGAGGTGGTTGCCGCTGCGCCTGAAGCCCAGCACCGAAAGATTGCTGTACAGCGCCTGATCGACCTCCTGCCGGGGGTCGACAAAGAGTGTGGTAGCTTCCCGGTTGTCCAGGTAGCTGCAGCTGTGGGGGTAGGTCGTGTAGACCTTCAGGTCCCGCAGTGAAGATGTCACAGAAGCTCTCCGCAAGTCGCAGGCAGGTGCCATATGCCGGGATCATGGGCAACGTCTATAGTTTGGGCAAGGTGTCCCTCGAAGTCCAGTCTGCTGATGTTAATGGCGCCAAGTGAGTTCAAATGCTCACTTTCGACCTGACAGTCCACCAGCCGAAACTCGCCCCGGACCATAATGCTCACCAGGGCCACCAACGCCACTTTCGACGCATCGGTTTCCAGACTGAACATGGACTCCCCGAAGAATACGCGCCCCATGGCAATGCCGTACAACCCGCCCACGAGTTCGTTGGCGCCGTTGAGGACCTCTATGGAGTGCGCATGGCCGATGTGGTGCAGGTCGCAGTAGGCGGCCAGCATGTCATCACCAATCCAGGTGCCAAGGCCGTCACCGCGCAGTTGCGCGCAGCGTCGCATGACCTGTTCGAAACGCTGGTCCACAGCAAGCCTGAACGGGTTTTTGCGCAGCGTCTTGCGCAGGGACCGGGAGACATGCAGGCGCTGCGGGAAACAGCACAGAGCGCGGGTCGGGTGTCCACCACAGCACGGGCTGGGGTTCTTCATACCAGGGAAAAATGCCCCGCCGGTAGGCGTCTAACAAGCGGCTGGCGGAAAGGCCTCCGCCCACTGCGAGCAGCCCGTTGGGATAGTCCAGGGCCTCGGAGGTGGGCGGAAAAGGCGTATCACTATGGAGTTGGGGCAGGGCGCGCAACAGGCTCCACTCGCTTACAGGTTATCCAGGTACTTTTCAGCATCCAGCGCTGCCATGCACCCGAAGCCTGCTGAGGTCACCGCCTGGCGATAAATATGGTCGCCCACGTCACCTGCGGCGAATACCCCCGGCGCACTGGTGCTGGTCGCATTGCCTTCCAGCCCACTCTTGATGACAATGTAGCCGTCTTTCATGTCCAGCTGCCCGGCGAAGATATCGGTATTGGGCTTGTGGCCGATGGCGATGAACACCCCCGCCAGCTCGATATCCGTGGTGGCGTCGTCTTTTACCGATTTCACGCGCATGCCGGTCACGCCAGTGTCGTCGCCCAGGACTTCATCGAGCACGTGGTCCCACATGATGGTGACTTTGCCTTCCTTCTCGCGAGCGAACAGCCTGTCCTGCAGGACTTTTTCCGAGCGCAGGGCATCGCGGCGATGGACTACCACTACATGCTCGGCAATGTTGGCCAGGTACAGCGCTTCCTCGACAGCGGTGTTACCGCCACCAATGACAGCGACCTTTTTGCCGCGGTAAAAAAAGCCGTCACAGGTGGCGCAGGCACTGACGCCCTTGCCCATAAAGGCTTCTTCGGAGGGCAGGCCGAGATACTGTGCCGACGCGCCGGTCGCGATAATCATGGCATCGCAGGTATAGGAGGCGGTGCCCTTGAGTGTCATGGGGCGGGCATTGACGTCCACTTCATCGATGTGATCGAACACCACCTCGGTGCCGAAGCGTTCAACGTGGGCCTGCATGTCCTGCATCAATTCCGGGCCCTGCAGTTCGGCGTGGCCACCAGGCCAGTTTTCTACCTCGGTCGTGGTCGTGAGCTGCCCACCCTGTTGCATGCCGGTAATGACCACCGGGGTAAGGTTGGCGCGGGCCGCATAAACCGCCGCGGTGTAGCCTGCAGGCCCACTGCCAAGGATAATCAGGGGGATGTGACGTGCTTCGCTCATCAGTTGTGCTTCCTTCTGGTGCTGTGGGCGGTTCAAGTGGCAAACTGCACCCTTATTCGAGGACGCCTATGGTACTGTAAACACCGGATTCCGGCAAAGGCTAGCCTGATTCTAAAAAACACACATAAGCCTTTGATTAATTTACAGAATAAAGCGACAATTGCGCATCACTATAAGCGCCATAGCGGCGTTGTATAGCTATTGGGGAACAGCGGGTAAGGACCACTACCACCGTGCCAGACACGACTAACACTGAATCATTTATGGGGCCGCGGCTGCGCGAAGGCGCTTTCATTGGCGTCACCGCCGTGTGCCTGTACCTGCTGCTGGCGCTGATTACCTACAGTCCCCAGGATCCGGGCTGGTCTGCCAGCGGTGCCGGGGAGCGTATTGCGAACCTCGGCGGCCCCACGGGCGCCTGGTTGGCCGATGTATTTTTCTCGTTGGTCGGCTACGCCGCCTACCTGTTTCCAGTACTGCTGGCCTATCGGGCCCTGATCATTTTGCTGGAGCGCAATGAGGGCAAGGGCTTCGATTGGCTCACGTTTGGTATCCGGGCCCTGGGCCTGGTGCTGGTGATGATTGCCGGCACCGCGCTGGCCGCAATGAACGATACCGGCGGTTCGCCACTGCCGCAGGGTGCCGGCGGTATTTTAGGGCAGTCTATTGGGGGCTCCTTTACAGTTGCCTTCAGCGCCGTGGGCAGTCGCTTGATCCTGCTCTCGGTTTTCCTCTTCGGGATGACCATTTTTACCGACCTCAGCTGGCTTAAGCTAATGGACCGCCTGGGACAATGGGCGATCAGCTCGTTTGAGTCGTCCCGGGCCTGGGTGCAAAAAACCTACGATGAGTTTCGAGACAAGCGCGAGCGCAACAAGGCCGTCGAAGCGCGCAAGGTAGTGATCGAAGAGCACGTGGAGAAAGAGAAAAAGCGCAAGCCGCCGAAGATAAAACCACTCAAGCCAAAGGCTGAAAAGTCCGAGCGTATCGAAAAAGAAAAGCAGCAGCCGCTGTTTGATGCCCCCGTCACCGGCGCCATGCCGCCGCTGGAACTGCTGGACGCCGAGGTAAAGGACCCCAGCAAGGGCTATTCACGCGAAGCGCTGGAAGCGCTGTCCAAGTTGCTGGAGCTGAAGTTGGCAGACTTTGGTGTTACTGCTGAAGTCACCGCTGTTTACCCCGGCCCTGTTATCACCCGGTTCGAGGTGCAGCCGGCGGCAGGGGTGAAAGTGTCGCGTATCTCCAACCTGGCCAAGGACCTGGCACGTTCATTGGCGGTGATCTCTGTGCGTGTGGTGGAAGTGATCCCGGGCAAGTCTGTGGTTGGCATCGAGATCCCCAACGAAGACCGCGAGATCGTTAACTTCCGTGAGGTGCTGGCATCAAAGGCGTTCGACCAATCGAAGTCTCCACTCACCCTGGCGCTTGGGCACGATATCTCCGGTCAGCCGGTGGTGGCTGACCTGGGCAAGATGCCGCACTTGCTGGTTGCCGGTACCACCGGCTCCGGTAAGTCGGTAGGCGTAAATGCCATGCTGCTCAGTCTGTTATACAAGTCCGGCCCCGAAGATGTGCGGCTTATTCTGGTGGACCCAAAAATGCTGGAGCTGTCGGTATACGACGGTATTCCGCATTTGTTAACGCCGGTCATCACCGACATGAAGGACGCCGCCAACGGCCTGCGCTGGTGCGTGGCGGAAATGGAGCGGCGCTATAAATTGATGGCTGCCATGGGCGTGCGCAACCTCGCCGGTTATAACCGCAAAATAATTGACGCCATCAAGGCCGGTGCCCCAATCGCCGACCCGCTGTGGACGCCGGACCCGATCTTTGCCGAAACCGATGAAGAGCAGACAGCGCCCGCCCTGGAAAAGCTGCCGTCTATTGTCGTGGTGATTGACGAATTCGCCGACATGATGATGATCGTCGGCAAGAAGGTGGAGGAGTTGATTGCCCGCATTGCCCAGAAGGCGAGGGCGGCCGGCATCCACCTTATACTCGCGACCCAGCGACCCTCGGTAGACGTTATTACCGGCCTGATCAAGGCCAACGTGCCAACGCGAATCGCCTTCCAGGTATCGTCGAAGGTGGATTCACGGACTATTCTCGACCAGGGTGGCGCAGAGCAGCTACTGGGTCATGGCGATATGCTGTATTTGCCGCCAGGCTCCGGTGTGCCCAATCGAGTCCATGGGGCGTTTTGTTCCGACGAGGAAGTACACCGGGTCGTAGCGGACTGGAAGCGACGCGGTCAGCCCCTCTACATAGATGGCTTGCTGGACGAAGGCGGGCAAACGCCAGTCACCGCCGGGGAACTAAAGGCCAGCTCAGCTGACGAAGATGATGAAAGTGATGCCCTGTACGATGAGGCGGTGCATTACGTATGTAAGAGCCGGCGCGCCTCTATTTCCAGTGTTCAGCGCAAGTTACGCATTGGTTACAACCGCGCAGCGCGCCTGATTGAAGCCATGGAAGCGGCAGGCGTGGTGACTGAAATGGGTACCAATGGCCAGCGCGAAGTGCTGGCGCCTCCGCCAGTGGAAGACTGATTCGAAAGATGATGAAAAGCCTGCTTATCGCCGTCGCCTTGTCGTTTGGTCTTATCCTGGGTCCGGCATACGCGGACACCGCGGCAGTCGATCAGCTTGCCACTGAACTGCAGGGTCTGGAGCGACTTCAGGGACGTTTTTCCCAGACCCAGTACGCAGACGATTCGGAGCAGGCGGTGTCCACCAGTGCCGGTCGCTTCAGGTTGCTCAAGCCCAGCTTTTTCGCCTGGGAGATTGAGCGCCCCGACAGCCAGTTGATCATTACCGACGGTCAGTACCTCTGGCATCATGACCGCGACCTGGAAACGGTAACCCGGCGCCCGGTGGCGGCCACTGGTGAAATGTCGCCGCTGCAGGTGCTTGCCGGTGACACGAACCTGTTGCGTGAAAACTATGACGTGACTGTCACCGGCCAGGGCCGCTACCGCCTGCAGCCGACGGCGGGCAATCCCGGATTTAAAGCGCTGACCCTGATTTTCGCTGACCAGCAGATCAGCGGCATGGAAATTGTCGATAACCTCAACCAGCGTCTGTTCATTCAATTCAGCGAGGTGGACGCAGAGTCAGCCCAGACTGCGGCTGATTACCGCTTTGTGCCACCCGAGGACGCAGACCTGTTCTACCATGAGCAGTGACCTGTTTGGCGCCGCCGACGCCGGTTACCAGCCCCTGGCAGCGCGGCTTCGACCCACGGATCTCGACAGCTACGCGGGACAGACACATATCCTCTCACCGGGAAAGCCTCTGCACGAGGCCATAGCGCGGCGCCAACTGCACTCGATGATATTCTGGGGACCGCCAGGTGTAGGAAAAACCACACTCGCACGCATTGCTGCCGAAGCGGCGGACGCCCATTTCCTGCAGCTTTCTGCCGTGCTTTCAGGGGTGAAGGAAATTCGTGAGGCCGTTGCCCAGGCGCGGCAGAACAAAGCCAGTGGCCGAGATACCGTTCTCTTTGTCGATGAAGTGCATCGCTTCAACAAGTCGCAGCAGGATGCGTTTCTGCCCTATGTAGAAGACGGCACCGTGATCTTTATCGGCGCCACCACAGAAAACCCGTCCTTTGAATTGAACAACGCGCTCTTGTCTCGATCCCGCGTGTACAAACTGCGCTCCCTCGAGGACAAGGAACTACAGGATGTACTGCAGCGTGGCCTAGTGGAACTGGGGGAGGCGGCCTCTGCCAGTGATGACTGTCTGGCGCTGATTGCAGCGCAGGCCGATGGTGACGCCCGGCGCGCGCTTAACTTGCTCGAACTGGCCGCAGACCTGGCCGAGGACGGCACGATTACCGAGCAGACCCTCGACGAGGTATTGCAGGCGTCCCTGCGCCGTTTCGACAAGGGCGGTGATTTGTTCTACGACCAGATCAGCGCCCTGCATAAATCGGTCCGCGGCAGTGCGCCTGACGCCGCGCTGTACTGGTTTTGCCGTATGCTCGATGGCGGCTGTGACCCCCTCTACGTGGCCAGGCGGGTGGTGCGCATGGCCAGCGAGGATATTGGCAACGCCGACCCCCGTGCGCTGACGCTGTGTCTCGATGCCTGGCAGGTACAGGAACGCCTGGGGAGCCCCGAGGGCGAGCTGGCGATTGCCCAGGCGATCGTCTACCTGGCCTGCGCCGCCAAAAGTAATGCGGTCTATAACGCCTACAAGGCAGCCAGCGAGGAAGTGGCCGGTGGTGAAAGCCTGGAGGTACCCCTGCACTTGCGCAATGCGCCTACCCGGCTGATGAAGGAAATGGACCATGGCGCCGATTATCGCTACGCCCACGATGAAGAGGGCGGTTACGCCGCGGGAGAGAACTACTTTCCTGAATCACTGAAAGACCGACAGTACTCTCGTCAGTACTACCAGCCGGTAGACAGGGGGCTGGAACAGAAGATCGCAGAGAAGCTGCAGTACCTGCGCGAACGCGACAAAAGCAGTACAATACGCCGCTACGACTGACCCACCTCTTCGCGCATATGAAATACCTGCTGTTCATTGCCCTGGGCGGCGCCTGCGGCGCCGTGTCGCGTTACCTGCTATCCAGTTGGGCCCATGCCCTGTGGGAGGGCAAATGGCCGGTGGGCACATTGCTGGTCAATATGTCGGGCTCGTTCCTGATCGGCGTGGTGTTTGTGCTGATTGAAAAGCAGGTTGTGCACCCGGATTGGCGCAGCATACTGATGGTGGGGTTTCTCGGCGCCTTCACCACATTCTCAACTTTTTCCCTGGAGACCATTGCGCTGCTGGAAGAAGGGCATGTGGTGCACGCGATCGGCTATATGATAACCAGTGCGCTGGCCTGCGTGCTCATGGCCGGGCTTTCCATTTACCTCACCCGTGCGCTGGTCTAGCGACGGGTAACTCAAACGACAACACGATTACAGGATTTACGACGACATGTTGGATATCAAGGCCGTCAGGCAGGACCCGGAAGCAGTGGCCAAGGCGCTCGCCAAGCGCGGTTTCACTTTTGACGTGGAGCAGTTCACGGCACTGGATGCACGCCGTAAACAGGCTGATATGGATAGCCAGAACCTGTTGGCTGAACGCAAGGCAGCTTCAAAGCAGATTGGTGCACTGATCGGTCAGGGCATGAGTGTGGATGATGCCAAGGCACAGGTTAACGAGACACTGGAGAAGATCGCCGCGCAGATCGATGAGCGTACGGCCCTCGCCAGGGCGGCCCAGGCTGAGCTGGAAGAGCTGCTACTGGCCGTACCCAATATCCCCGCCGATGACGTGCCAGAAGGCCGCTCCGAAGAGGATAACGTTGAAGTATCGCGCTGGGGCGATCCTGCCACCTTCGACTTTGAGGTCAAGGACCACGTCGCCCTGGGCGAGGCGATCGGCGAGATGGACTTTGAAACGGCCGGCAAGATTACTGGTTCCCGTTTTAACGTGATGTATGGCGACCTGGCGCGCCTGCACCGCGCATTGATCCAGTTCATGCTGAACCTGCACACGGGCGAGCACGGGTACCGCGAAATCTATGTTCCCTATATCGTCAATCGCGACTCGCTGCGCGGTACTGGCCAGTTGCCCAAGTTCGAGGAAGACCTGTTCAAGCTTGAAGGTGAGCACGGTTACTACCTGATTCCCACCGCCGAGGTGCCGGTTACCAATGTGGCGCGCGAGCGGATATTCGAGGATGCGGAACTGGGCGAGGAGGGCGTCCGCTTCGCCTGCCATACCCCCTGTTTCCGCAGTGAGGCGGGCAGCTACGGCCGCGATACCCGCGGTATTATTCGCCAGCATCAATTCGAAAAGGTGGAACTGGTGCACATGGTGCGCCCGGCACAGTCAGACGCGGCACTGGAAGCGCTGACCGGCCATGCAGAAAAAGTGCTGCAGCTGCTCGAACTACCCTATCGCAAGGTGATTCTCTGTGGCGGCGATATCGGTTTCTCGGCGCACAAGACCTATGACCTGGAGGTCTGGTTGCCGGCGCAGGACACCTATAGCGAGATTTCCTCCTGCAGTAATTTTGGCGACTACCAGGCGAGGCGCATGCAGGCGAGGTGGCGTAATCCGCAAACCGGCAAGCCCGAGCTGCTGCACACCATTAACGGCTCCGGCCTGGCCGTGGGCCGAACGCTGGTGGCGATCATGGAGAATTATCAACGCAGCGATGGCAGTATCACCGTACCCGAGGTGCTGCGTCCCTACATGGGCGGTACCGAGGCGATTGGTGCCTGAGCTGCAGTATTTGCCGGTTTGCCTGAAGCTGCGTAACACCCCGGTTTTGCTGGTGGGGGCGGGCGCCATGGCCACGCGCAAAGCGCGGTTGTTGCTGCGCGCCGGTGCCGACCTGACGGTGGTTGCCCCGGAAATTACTGCCGAGCTTGAGCAGCTGCTCGCGGAGCACGGTGGTACCTGGCAGCCAGGCACATACGCCGAAACCGACTTGCACGGGCGCTATCTGGTGATCGCTGCAACGCCGGACAGCGCAGTGAATGCTCAGGTCTCCAGACAGGCGCAGGCGCTGAATATTCCGGTCAACGTGGTCGACGCACCAGAGCTCTGTACCTTTATTTTTCCCTCGATTGTCGACGGGACCCACTGATCATCGCCATTATCCAGCAGTGGCGCCAGCCCGGTACTGGCGCGACAGCTACGCCATCGATTTGATGCGCTGGTGCCGGCGGCCTATGGCCGGCTGGCGGAGTATGCAGGGCGCTGCGTGATCGCGTGAAGCAGGCAATTCCAGAAGAGGGGCCGCGGCGCTTGTTCTGGGAGCAACTTATGGGCGGGGCTATTGCCGAGCAGGTGCTGGCCGGGCGCGAGGAACGCGCTAACGAGCTGCTCGACGACATGCTCAGGGACACGAATAGTTTCCATTGCGGAGAGGTATACCTGGTCGGAGCCGGGCCGGGTGATCCGGACCTGATGACCTTCAAGGCGGCGCGCTTGCTGCAGTCTGCGGATGTGGTGCTTTACGATCGCCTGGTATCGCAAACCGATCCTGGAGATGGCGCGCCGCGATGCAGACCGAATCTACGTGGGTAAACGTCGCGATGACCACGCTGTGCCCCAGGGTGAGATTAACCAGTTGCTGGTGGACCTGGCAAAAGAGGGTAAGCGCGTTGTGCGACTCAAGGGCGGCGACCCGTTTGTGTTCGGCCGAGGCGGTGAGGAAATCGAATTGCTGGCCCAGCACCGCATACCCTTCCAGGTGGTGCCGGGTATTACCGCCGGCAACGCCGCTGCCTGTTATGCGGGGATTCCGCTAACTCATCGCGATCATGCCCAATCCGTGCGCTTCGTCACCGGTCACCTCAAGGACGGCAGCACTAACCTTGATTGGTCATCCTTTCAGTCAGAATCTGAAACCCTGGTGTTTTATATGGGGCTGGTAGGGTTGCCGGTAATCTGTGAGCAACTGCAGGTTCACGGGCGGAGCAGCCGATACGCCGGTCGCGCTGGTGGAGAAGGCGACGCGCAGTGAGCAGCGCGTGATCACCGGCACGCTGGCAACCATGGCTGACATCGTGGCGCGGGAGAAGCCCAGGGCGCCCACATTGATCATTGTCGGCGACGTGGTGCGCCTGCATGGGCAGTTATCGTGGTTCGGTGAAGCCTGAGAAGGGCCCCGGCTCTTTACCCTGGCTTACTCTTTTTTTCCCGCGTGTACGGCAAAGCGTTGCTGCTTTAATACCAGGGCATCTACCAGTACGTTGCCGGCCTCTGTGAGCAAAACGTCAGGCGTCTCGTCCTCAGTCTCCGAGGCAAGGTCGGCAGTATTCTCTGAGTCTGCGTCCTCGGCAGTCTCACTCATCCGTTTCCTCCTCCTCGTCCTCCAGTGAGGCCAGTGGCTCCTCACCCTTGGCTTTACGACGCTTGTTTTCAATCTGCAAAGCTTTGTCTTTCTGGCTCTCGCGCAAGGCAAGACGCGCCTCTTCCTGCAACGGGAGTCGCTCTACTTTACGTGCATCAGCAGCCAGCGCGATCTGGTCTTCCAGGAAGATGAAGTCAGGGTTGTTGAGACTGCGCTCCCTGAATAGCTCAGTCACGTGCGGCAGTACAGTGCTCAGGTCATCGTAACGGCGATGGCGCACGGAATTGATCTGGTCCCAGTTGAGTGCGTGATCCAGGGCGCTTTCGCCAATTTCCTCGGTATCGAACATAGTGGGAAAGCTGACGTCGGGCACCACGCCGCGGTGCTGGGTACTGTCACCGGAAATGCGATAAAACTTGCTCTCGGTGATTTTTAACTGGCCCTCGGTCAGCGGTGTCAATGTTTGCACCGTGCCCTTACCAAAGGAGCGATCACCCACAATGATGCCGCGCTCGTAGTCCTGTATCGCGCCGGCAAAAATTTCTGACGCCGAGGCGCTGAGCCGATTAATCAACACGACCAGTGGTCCCTCGTAGTAGTCACTCTTGAGCCGCTTGCCGTCGCGCCAGACGCGGCGAGAGGAGTGCCGGATTTGCACCGTGGGCCCATACTCGATAAACAGGCCGGTCAGTTCATTCGCCTCCTGCAGCGAGCCGCCACCATTGTTACGCAAATCGATGACCAGGCCATCAACGTCCTCTTCCTGCAATTCCTGCAGCAGTTTCTTTACATCGCGCGTGGTGCTCTTGTAGTCCTTGTCACCGCGTCGCATGGCCTCGAAGTCGATATAAAAAGCCGGGATATCGATCACGCCCACTTTCAACGTCTGCTCACCATTGGGGACTTCCAGCACGCGTTTCTGCGCAGATTGCTCCTCCAGTTTTACCTCGTTGCGCACGATGGCAAAGCGCTTGCGCTCATCGGAGGTCTTGGACTTGGCAGGAATGACTTCGAGGCGCACGGTAGAGCCTTTTTCTCCACGCACCAGCTGTACCACTTCATCGAGGCGCCAGCCGATCACGTCGACCATCTCACCGTCCTCGCCCTGGCCCACGGCAACAATACGATCAGAGGGATGCAGTTCTCCCTGTTTGTCAGCAGGCCCCTTGGGTACGAGGCGCACAACCTTGGTGTATTCGTCCTCGGCCTGCAGCACAGCGCCTATGCCTTCCAGTGACAGGCTCATATTGATGTTGAAGTTTTCCGAGCGTCTCGGCGAAAAGTAGTTGGTATGCGGGTCGTACAATTCGGTCAGTGCGTTGGCATAAATCTGGAACACATCCTGGTTGTTGTACTGGTTAACCCGCTTCAATTGATTGGTGTAGCGGCGCGACAGGGTCTCGGGGATCTCCTCGGCATCCTTGTCTGCGAGCTTCAGGCTCAATACCTGGTTTTTCAGATGCGTGCGCCAGCGCTCGTCGAGAACAGACATGTCGGCCGCCCATTCCCGTTCATCGGTATTGAGCTCGTAGTACTCGTCA
Source organism: uncultured Gammaproteobacteria bacterium (assembly GCA_963845135.1). GTDB lineage: Bacteria > Pseudomonadota > Gammaproteobacteria > Pseudomonadales > Halieaceae > Halioglobus. Next base: position 431,988 of record CAWJQW010000004.1, read on the forward strand.
ACGCTGAAATCCATCTTGTCGACCGTCTCAGGCAGTGTTTCCAATACGACCTCAAGGCGTGCCTGGAGGCGTTCCTGGAAGCGATTGAAAATGCTGAAGCCGGCACTGAGGTTGCCCTCGGGTAGTTGGTCGTCCATTACCGAGCGATACTGCTCAAACTCCTTGATGTCCGCCGCAGTAAAGAACATCTTGCTGCCATCCAGGCTATCGATATAGGCGTCAAGGTGCTGGGAGGAGAGGTCGTCGTCGTAAGCCAGCTTGGAGTAGTGACGCTCCTCCAGTTGCTCCACCAGCTCGATCGCGGTGTCGCGCTGTGCGTCGGTGTATTCGATGACCGCAGCCGCCGGAAGTGCAAGGGCGGACAGGAACAGGGTCAGCGCAGTTTTACGGCTGATGGCCTTCAGGAAAGGTAATGTGCTCAAAATGTTATCTACCAATGTTATGCGAAAAGCAGTGACTAAGTGTACCGTTACCCGCGCCCCGTTCAAGGTGGCCGTCGGGCTTTTCATCAGATTCGCTGAGGCGGTAAAAGTTCAGTCCGGGCGTAGAATGCCGGGCAGCCGCAATGCCGATACTCGATTTAAAGGTTTCAATATATTAAATATTCATAAAAACAATAAGATAGATTTATAATTTAAAGTGAAATATAGGCCATGGCTTCGCCATTGGGGCTAGTCCCTCAAAGTTGGCTGGGTTAAAGACGGGATAGTCGTCGACCACAGCACCCCCCGGTTGCGGGTGCAGCCAGGGGTGATCATGCGTCCAGCGTGATCCAGGTGGATCGCGCCCGGGCCAGAATACTGCCGTCGGGCCCCGCAATGGCCGTCCCGGCGTAGGCTTTGCGCCCGGACGCCTCGATCGGCCAGGAAAATACTACCAGCGATTCGCCGCCTTTGACCGGATGCAGGATTTCTCCTTCGAGTTCGCCCAGCAGGGCGTGCAGCAGCTGTTCTCTGGCGATGGCAAAGTATCCGGGGCAATCCAGGGCGCTCCAGAGGATCTCTTCGCGCACGTAGCCCTCGTCGTCCAGCAGTTCAGCTGCCGGTGTCCACGGGCAGGCGAGCAGGTTCCAGTCGACGACGGGGCCGGGGAAGAGCGCCAGGCCGTCATGCTCGGGCCGTCCCGGGCCGCAGACAAAACAGGTGTCAAACACATGGTCCTGATAACGGGCAAAGCGCGAGGTAGCGTCCCGGGCCTGCTCCAGAGATGGCGGTGTGGGTACATCCAGGTCCAGCGTGCAAGGTGATGCAGAGGCCACCAGGATATCCGCATCGAACAGGCCCACCGCACCTGCCGCCCGGTGTTCAATCCGTAAGCGTGTGTCCAAGGGTGGCGGTCTGTGCAGGCGCACTTTCGCCGGCCCATTCACGAAAGCGGCCAAAGCGCCGCAGCTGTAGCCACCATTCCCTGAGTCAGGAGGACCGTTGAAGCGTCGCGCGATAGTCAGTGTCTCGGGTTGCATACACCAATTCTCCAGATGCCGGGGAGTTGTTTTTTTTTGCGCGCCCCAAGGTGCCACAGCGTACGTTAAGTGTAACGGTTTTTTTTGGTTCTTCGCGCATTAGCGTGGTGGAGCAAGTGAATGCTCCAGGTTGCCAAGCGGACATCACGAATGGGGTAAGCCTTCCCTGGTTGGAAACAAACCCCCACGCCCTTGGAAGGCTTACCCCATTCGTGCTGTCCTCCCCTCATTTCGACTCGACTATCCATTACCTATACTCTCCGTGACGCGCCAAAGCCGTCGCTGAAGTGCCTGAACAGCCCGTCTTGTACACGCGTCCCTCGCGGGATTCCCTCGCTCGGTCACGAGCCTTAAAGCGCTTCGCTGTCTCGTGCCTCTCCCTCGGCGCGCACTTGCAACGGACAGTTCAGCCGCTTCACCGACTCCTCCCAGAGCGCGCTAATGGTGGCTATATGATCGATCCTGTGGCTTCACCGCTGGTGAGGCGGGAGAGAGGCTGAAATCATCGTTGCAAATCACCCGCCGAAGGAAGATGCGAGACAGTGCTTTTCTGGCTCGCGACTGAGTGAGGGAACCCCAGCGGGGCGAGGTGATAAGACGGTGATTTCAGGCACTCTCCCGGCGACTTGGAACATCACAGGGAGTATAGGTAGTGGATAGTCGAGTCGAAATGGAAGAAGGCCGCTGTGATCGTGGGTATACCCCCGGAAGAGCGTCAAAAGGGGGTTCGATCTACCGGGGGTATACCCACGATTACAGTGGCCGCATTTCAAGATGGAACATTCTCTGGCTGTTCCCCGCTAATGCGCGAAGAGCCTTTTTTTGCCGTCGGCCAACGTCACCCTGTGCACGCTGCGACCGGGTCTGTTTTAATAGTCTTTTAAGTCAGCGGATATCCGTTTATGCCTTTGCTCCGTTTCTTCCCCGCCGCTTGCTGCGGGCTGCTTGCGCTTTTCATCACCACAGCCTGCTCCACCGCGACGGGTACTGGACCGGCACAGGAGCAGGAGCAAGAGGCCAAAACACCCTGGCAGGCCGGCGCTATGGTGACGGCGGCGAATCCGCATGCGGTAGATGCCGCTATCGATGTGTTACGCGCAGGTGGTCACGCGGTTGACGCCGCCATCGCCGCGCATGCAGTGCTGGGGCTGGTAGAACCGCAGAGCTCTGGCTTGGGCGGGGGCGCGTTCATGGTGGTTTACCAGCGAGAGCAGGACAGCCTGGTCTTTCATGACGGTCGCGAAGTTGCTCCGGCGGGCGCCACACCGGATATGTTCATGCGCGAGGGTGCGGCAATGGGCTTTATGACCGCCTGGCAGGGTGGCGTGTCAATTGGTGTGCCCGGCGTGGTCGCCTTGTATGAGGACACACATCGCCAATACGGCAAACTTCCCCTGGCCACATTGCTGCAACCGGCTATTGAGTTGGCCCGCGACGGTTTTGAGGTGTCGCCACGCATGGCGGGATTTCTGCCGCGTATTGCCGAGTTTGGCCGCCTCGATGAAAACCCCGGCGCGGCGGACTACTTCTACCCGCAGGGCAAACCACTGCAGGTGGGGCAACTGCTAAAAAACCCGGAATACGCGGCAACACTGTCACGAATTGCAGAGGAAGGCAGCACGGCGTTTTATCAGGGCGACATTGCCGAGGCGATAGTGGCGCAGGCCAGGGCGGAACCTAACCCGGGATCGCTCTCGTTGCAGGATCTCACAGATTATCGAACCCGCAACCGCGAAGTGCTTTGTAAACCGTTCCGGCAGCTGCGCGTGTGCGCACCGGAAGCACCGTCTTCAGCCACGGCCCAGATTATGATGCTGGCCTACTACGACCAGTTTACCCGGCCAGGGATGACGCGAGACCAGCAATTGCAGGCATTTGTTGATGCACAGCGGTTGGCTTACGCGGATCGGGACCACTATTACGGCGATCCGGATTTTGTGACCGTACCGCTGCAGCAGCTGTTGGACCCCGACTATTTGCGCCAACGCGCCAGTGAGCGCTTTGCTCCCGATGCCGCTCCCGTGCACGGTATGCCGCTCACAGCCAGTGGTGAAGTTGCCGTGATACGAAGCGCAGATACCACCGGTGAAGTGCCCGGCACCTCGCATTTGTCGATAATCGACAGCGAGGGCAATGCGGTGTCCATGACGGCGACGGTGGAAGCCCCGTTCGGATCAGGGCGCTGGGCAGCTGGATTCCTGCTGAACAACGAAATGACCGACTTTGCCCGCGAGTATCGCGCCGACCAGCCCCCGCAGGCCAACGCGCGTGGCCCCGCGCAAGCGACCACGGTCCTCCATGTCGCCTGTTATGGTGTTTGACGCTGAGGGTGAACTGTTACTGGTCACAGGCTCGCCAGGCGGTAATTCCATACCGGCCTATGTCTTCAAGTCGCTGGTGGGAATCCTGGACTGGGGCATGACACCGCAGGAGGCGGCAGACTACCCCAACATTATTGCCCGCGGCGAAGAGGTGCGGGTAGAAGTGGCAGCGGAAGCAGGCCAGGACATTGCCAACATGCTCAAGGCCCTTGGTTATCCAGTTGAGGAGCGCAAGGGTGAGAACTCAGGCCTGAACATCATCCTGGTGGAGGACGGCGTGCTCGTCGGTGGCTCCGACTCGCGTCGGGAGGGCAAAGTCGGCACCTTGCCACCGGGCTCCTGACAGGTTTTAGCCAACGCGGGACTTGATATAGGCCTCGCGGGCCGCATTGCACTCGGCGTCAAGCAAGGCGCCGACCAGGCTGTCTGCGTCAGACCAGGCCCTTTCTATCCCCACCATACCCGCGGTAACCGCATTGGTGTGTCGCTTGGTGGCGAATACCGGAATAGCGGGTTTTGCCGCAATGCTCTCTGCCAGGGCCAGCGCAGCGGATTCCAGATCCGCCTCTGCCACCACCCGGTTGAGAAAGCCAGCGCTGCGAGCCTCCTCGGCACCAAACTCACGGCAGGTGATCACCAGCTCCTTGGTCAGCGCGGGACCGATCTCACGCACCAGGCGGGGAATGCCGCCCCAGGCCAGGGGAATACCCAGGTCGACCTCAGGAATGGAGAAGCGCGCCGTATCGCTGGCCAGGCGCAGGTCGCAGGCCGCGGCAACAACCAGGCCACCACCCACGCACCAGCCGTGGACCGCTGCGATCGCCAGCGCTTGCATGTTTTCCAGCGCATCGGCCATTCGTCGTCCGGCGTCCGCCGCTGCACGCAAGTTGCTGTCTTCCAGCGACGGGAAGCCCTGCAGGTCAGCGCCAGCGGAAAAAGCGCGGCCCCTGCCAGCAACGATAACCACCCTCACTGCGGACTGGCTGTCAAACCAGTGTGCGGCTTGCGCCAGTTCCTCCAGTACCAGCGTCGACAGTGCATTCAGTCGCGCGGGCCGGTTGAGCCAGATTCGGCCGATGGCTCCCTCGGCGGTCACTTCCAGTGATTCAAACATGTGTCTTTTCCTTTTATGGGATTGTTTAGATACAGGCCAGAGTTCGGCGCGCAATGGCTGGCCCGGGGTCCTTGTGCCACACAGCAAGAGCTGCCTGGCCATCACAGGCAAATCAGCCTATCAGTGCTATGCTTTATCGCGCGACTGCCCATCATCCTGATGCGCGAGCGCGACTTTTCAAATATCTAATCAGGAGATTAGCATGAAATTTCGAACCCTATTTTTGGCGGCCGGTATTCTTTCACTGACGCCCCTGGCTGTGGCCCAGGACCTCGGTAAGCTCGCCGAATCCGTTGATACCGATAAGGCAATGGAATCTGTAGACAAGGAAAAAATGACTGAGGCGGTGTCTACGGATGGCGTGGACATGCAGAAGGCCTATGACGCGGTAGACAAAGAAAAAGCCGCTGATGCGGTAGATATCGATAAGGCAAAAGAGGCACTGATGTCTGAGTAGACTGCCTTACCCTGGCGACCGGGATTGGCTCCAACACAATCCACGGGCGAAAAAAAGGCTCTTCGCGCATTAGCGGGGAACAGGCAGGGAATGTTCCATCTTGAAATGCGGCCACCACGAATGGGGTAAGCCTTCCAAGGGCGTGGGGGTTTGTTTCCAACCAGGGAAGGCTTACCCCATTCGTGATGTCCGCTTGGCAACCTGGAGCATTCACTTGCTCCACCACGCTAATGCGCGAAGAACCGAAAAAAAAGCCCCGCTGGCATAGCTTGCCAGCAGGGCTTGGCACACTACCCGTGGATTAGTCGTCCAGGTCGGAGATCAGTGCGGGGTTAGTCACCAGGTTACGCACACCGTGAGCAGCCTTTTCGTCAAAGATGTTGCCCTCGCACCACTTGGCAACCGTGGCGATGTTCACCTTGGCAACTTTTGGACGAACGCTCCAGCTCACTTGCAAGGGCGAGCCCTTCTCGTTGAACGACGGGCCGGTAGTGGAGCCATCGTACTCAATGGGTTCACCCGTGTTATCGGGAATATTCAGCGCCTGTTGCTTGCCGTCGCGCACGCCCGTTTCCGTCAACATGCCAAAGTCCAGCGCTTTATCATCATTGACCAGCACAAAAACCTGCCCCTCAACGCGTAACTGGGGGTTGGCGTTGGCTTCGCTCAGGCAGGCACCCAGAGTGGGGCCGGGAGTGACCTGTGCGCTGGAGTGAACATAGTGCAATTCAATAGTGTCTCCCGGTACCAGGCTGCCGTAGTCACCAGGACATACTTCCATGCCCACGGGCGCCAACTCAGCCTTGCTCAGCGTGCCAGCATACTCGTAACCGGTATCGTCGCCCTTGCCGTCGCCGTTGCCAGCATATTTGGTGAATTCACCGCCCGCGTGCTCCGCCGGGTTGTGGAAATGGATATTGCACAGATTCATTTCATCGTAGTCGGGCGCTTCACTGAAATCGATGGGGTTTTCGCCGTCCTCCGTGCGCAGGTCCCTGGGAGACTGTGGGCCGAAACCTGCGCCCTCGGTGTTTTTGGCCAGGTTGGCCCGCTGCTCGGCGATGACAGAGTCTGCCACTGCCGTCTTTGAACCATGCATATCAGCATGAGCGCTGAATGCGACGAAACTTACCGCTAGTGCCATTACCGTTTTTACGTACATTTTACTTCCTCCGTTATAGACGTAGCCCTTGATACGCAGACCGACCTCAAGTGGATCAGGTAATTCCTGATGGTCTGACCAAAGTATACGGATTTTTCGACATCACTCAAACGTTTCCGGTTGCCTCTGTGGCCACGAGCAGGGGAGGTGCCAGGCTCCCTCCGTGACCGTTCCATGCCGGGGAGAAAGGTCGCTTTGTCCCGGTTGTACAACTACACAGACTCCACCCGTTGCCAGATCACGATGCGATAACTAGTGTGTTGATTCCGCAGGCGAGGCAACGGCCCGATGCGCAGGTAATAAAGCTAATAGGGATAAATAGATGAGTACGGTCATACAAAATGAAGCTGGAACCCGGGGTTCTCGAAGTCCGCCTGAATCGACCTGAGCGCCTCAATGCGCTTAACGAGGCGTTAATCGGCGAATTGCAGCAGGTCTTCGCAGCACTCAACAACAATCGCCAGGTGAGGGTCGTCATCCTGACCGGCGAGGGCAAAGGCTTTTGCGCCGGGGCAGACCTGCAATCAGGTGGATCCGCGGCAGGCTCGATACCTGGCACAGAGGGTATGGGGCAACTGGGTTACGTCTACAAATACCAGGAATACCTCACTGGGTTGATGCTATCCATTCACGAATGCGACAAGCCGGTTATCGCCGCGGTGAATGGCGCCGCCGTCGGCGGTGGCCTGGCCATTGCCCTGGCCAGCGATATACGTATTGCCGCCGAGAAGGCGAAATTTGGCGCGGCTTTTATAAAAACGGGTCTCTCGTCCTGCGACGTGGGTACCAGCTACTTGCTGCCGAAAATCGTTGGCGTTTCGGCCGCCACCGAAATGATGCTGACGGGACGTAACATCACCTCCGAGGAAGCCCTGCAGGTACAGCTGATCTCAAGGCGCGTCTGCGCGCAGGATTTGGCCGACACGGCGTTGGATATCGCACGGGCGATCGCCAGCAATAGCGAATACGGGGTATGGATGACCAAGAAGGGCCTGCGCACCAACCTGGATGCCGCCAGCCTTCGTCATGCCATGGAGCTGGAAAATCGCACCCAGGTACTGGGCTACTTCTCCGGTTGTATGGAGGAAGCAATGCAGGCATTTGCAGAAGGCAGGGCACCGCAGTGGAAGCCACTGTGATGCGACATCGCGGCCTGAAAAAAATAGTCGCGTGAAACTGCAGGTAGCAGCATAGCGGTCGGTGGCGGCAATATCCGCAATCGGTCATTCTAAAGCGCACTGACATTCACGGGGAGGCCGCTTATGGCCGTGCACTGTACAGTACCCAAAAGGAGTTAGAACGATGAGCCAAGTCGAAACATCTGTCCATGGACATGTCCTGGATATACATATCCGCAGGCCTGAGAAACTCAACGCATTAAGCCTGGAGATGTTCCATGATCTCTGCGCCGCGCTGGCCGAGCTCGATGATAATCCCAAGCTGCGCGCTGCGGTGTTGCACGCAGAGGGAAAGCACTTCACCGCAGGGATCGAACTGGATGAGTGGTCACCTTACTTCGTATCCGGGGAGGGCTTTCCACTGCGGGACGATGGCATAGACATTTTTGGCCTGGTCGGGCGCCGTCGCCGCAAGCCCGTGGTTCAGGCAGTGCAGGGCTATTGCTTCACCTGGGGTGTGGAAATGATGCTGAACATGGAAATTCGCGTCGCGGCAGCAGACACCCAGTTTGCCATGCTGGAAGTGCAACGCGGTATCTACCCCTGTGGCGGGGCCACCATCCGCCTGCCGCAACAGATGGGACTGGCCAATGCTCAGCGATACCTGCTCACGGGCGACCGTTGGTCTGCCGATGAGGCCTATCGACTGGGTTTAGTGCAGAAGGTTGTAGAGCCCGGGACAGCAGTATGATGCCGCCATGGAATTGGCAGAACGTATAGCCACGGCAGCGCCTATGGCAGTGGAAAGCGTCATCAAGGCGGTGAATTTTGCGGGTCAGCACAGTGAGGCAGAAGCCGTTGAGCAAATATTCAAGGACCTGGTGCCGGTGATGCAAAGTGAGGACGCGGCAGAAGGCATACGCTCCTTTATTGAACGACGTGAAGCTGTATTCAAGGGCCGGTGACCAATGGCCAGTAAGCAAAGGAGCTTGCCGCGTGTGCGACGCTGTCAGCTAGACGTGATCTGTGCGTACATGTGCATCGTAACCACCGTCCACGAACAGCAGGGTCCCGTAAACATTACTGGCTGCGGGGCTCAACAGGAACTCAATGCAATTGGCAACTTCTTCTGCTTCACCGGCGCGGTTGACCGGTGTCTGATCCAGCAGTGATTGCAGAATCGGCGCGTATTCCTCGCTCTCAAACAGTGGGCGGGTCATTGGCGTGATCGTCGGTCCTGGAGCGACCGCGTTCATGCGAATGCCTTCCCGGCCATAGGCCATTATGTTGCGGCGCATCCAGTAGTTGAGCGCCCGCTTGGTCTGCATATAGTGTGTTCCCGGTTGTACCTTCTCCGCCAGTTCCAGCGCCTTGTCCTCATCCCCGCCAACAGGCTCTCTACAAAGGCCTCGTCGGCGGGAAACATGGGGGCAGAATTGGAGCACAACAACACCACGGCGCCTGACTTTTTCGCCAGGGCAGGGCGCAGGCCTTCCACCAGTTCCACCGTGCCAAAGTAATTCAGGCGCGTAATCAGCAGGTCAGGCGCAGAGCCACCGCCCAGGCCAGCCAGCGGTATGAAGCCGTCAAGGCCGTCCGGTGCAGCCTCCAATACGGATGCGATCACGGCGCTTCCTTCCCTCGGCCGTGGTGAGATCCGCAATGATGTCGGCGTCCTTGATGTCGATGGTGATTAAAGTGTGGCCCTGTGCAGCCAGCGATGCCTTGAGTGCGGCGCCAATGCCTGATGCGCTGCCGGTTAGTGCGTAAGTACCCATGGTTTGGTCTCCATGTATAATTTGTGGTTAATACAGGTTTAGAGTCAGCCTTCCGGGAAGTGCCGTATTACCTCTTCAGCAAACGCTCCATCATGCGTTTTTTGGCGTCCAGTGATGAGCGAGTGCCCAGTGCGTAGGCAAATGGCATATTCAGCCCCGATGTCATGCCGCAGCCTTGCAGGGAATCGAACAGGGGACGGTCCGGCACTGCGTTCACGCCCACCAGCGTATCGAAGGGCAGGTGGTCACGCCCGTATTCCTGGCGCAATTGCAGGAGCTGCTGCATCACTCCCGGGACGTCTTTGGCGTCGTTCCCTGCGCCAATCCAGCCGTCACCCACCCTTGCTGCACGGCGCAGTGCCACCTCAGCGGTGCCACCAAAATACAGCGGTACAGGGTAGTCCGTTTGCGGGCTTATCTGCAGTGGCGCGAAGTCAAAGTGCTCACCGTGGTACTCAAGCATGCCGCCATTCCACAGTCCCTGCATAATCTCCAGCATTTCATCCATGCGTTTGCCGCGACCTTTAAAAGGAACGCCATAGGCATCAAACTCCTCTTTCATCCAGCCGGTTCCGGCACCCAGGGCAAAGCGACCTTTGCTGAGAATGGCCAGGGTGGCGCATTGCTTGGCCACTTCTATGGGATTGCGCAGGGGAAGTACGTAAACACCGCAGACCAGCTTGATGGTTGCAGTCGCCGCGGCCATCGCCCCGAAGGATGACCACATGTCCGGGTATTCGTGGTCAGCGGTTTGTGGCGGTAGCCCGGTGGGCGAGTAGGGGTAATTGGCGGCCATGTCCTGCGGGAAGAGTGCGTGGTCGGCACCCATCAAACCTTCGAATCCGCAGGCCTCGGCGAAGGTGGCGATTTCGCAGAGCTGCTCAGTCTCTGCCCAGGTAATTGGTTGCCAGAATTTCATGTGATCAACTCATCCCCGCAGCGTGTGTATCTGGTGCTTCAGCCAGGCGCTGAGCCAGAAATTATTGCTGCTATCGAGCAGCGTCTGGTGAATGGTCTCGGCCAACTCGCGGCTTTCTTGGGTGTCGGCTCCCGCCTCGCTGAGCGTGTCCAGCAAGTGCAGCGCCTGTTCATGTTCACCGGCAGCGGCCCTCGCGGCTGCGCGTTCCACGATTGCATCGGCGCCGCCGCTCAACTGCACCAGGTCCGCGGCCACGCTGGAGCGGGGTATCGCATAAAGCTCTGTCGTTGAGCGATGATGAAACCAACCGGCATAGTTCTCCCAGATAGCTCGTACACTCCATGATACCTTGCCATAACCCTGGCCGACCTCCATCTCGGGCGGCAGGGTGATTTCTGCCATCAGCGTATGCACATCCTTGCCCGCGTTCATGCCTTTGACCGTTTCGTCATGCACGTAGTGGATAGCTCCGTAAAGAGCATCCAGCTCTTGCTGAATCACATCTTTACCGATGACCGGAGCATGGTGGCCATAGCAGATCATCTCCGGCTGCAGGGCGCGAACGGTGTCTACGGCGTTAGCGACTACAAGCGCGTCCCGATAGCGGTCACCACGAATGGTGACCAGGTTGGGAAAGTGGCCGAATGGGCAGCCAAAAAGATTGCCGGTAAAGCAGATCCTGTGCTCCGGCAGCCAAACAATTAAGGAGTCATTGGTCTCGGCACCCGGCAGCGCGATAAGCTCGAAGCGGATACCCCCAAGCTCAAAAGCCATGCGCTCATCGATCAGCACGTCCGGGGTCGGCTGATCCTGCGCCGGAAAGTCGCTGTAGCCCTGGGAATGGTAGTAACGGAAGGCGTCGGCAAACTTTTCGCTGAAGGCGAAAGCCGAGCGGTTGCCACGGAAGGGAGCCAGACGCTTGTCGTAGGCCTGATGCTCGCTGAATCCTGCTGATGCAATCACTCGCAGCCCCGGATTCTGTTCCCGGAAGTAGGCAGTGCCGCCCACATGATCCACGTGACCCTGGGTGAAAATCAGCGTGTGCACGGCGGACGCACTGAACTGCCTGAAATTAGCCGCAATAACGGGTGCTTCCATGCCCATGCCAGCGTTCAGCTGCACATTACCCTCGGAAGTCTCGATCAGGTAGGCGTTGGAGAAAGCCTCGGACATGACAATAAAGTCGTTGATTCGCTCGCCGCCATATCGCGCCGGGTTGGGCTCGACAGGGCGCGATTTGTATATCGGGTGTCTCATTTTTATCGTCACTCGTTGACTGGGGTCAGTCAGCCGATTCCGCCTGAACCGGAAACTGCTCAAAGTAAAAGTCGAAACGCTTGCGCAAGCTTTGCCGGGTCGACACCGAAGTCCTCCTGCAGGTCATAAACGATACGGCCGTGTTTGCCCCGTGGGTGGTCAGCAATAAACTGCTGTAACTGCGCCCTGGCGGATGCCGTCATCGGCAAGTTTGCCTTAGAGTAGATTCTTTCTACCATTGCAATATCGTCAGCCATAAACTCGTGGAAGGGCACGTCGATACTTTGGTCCTCAGCTAATGCCCGTCTGTCCCTGGCACAGCACTCAAGCAAATGCAGGACACGGTCTGACCAGTACTCAATAATATTTGGCAAATCGATACTGTGCCGCGACATACGCTGACCGTAGGCGATCATGGTTGCCGCCGACTGGATCACGGCCACCGGGTCACGATGGGTGACGGCCACCGTTGCATCGGGAAAAACGCGTTGCAGCACCTCAAGCTGTTCAAGGTGCTGCGGGCACTTGAGCACCCAGCGTGTGCTGGAACCGTCATCACCATCCTGCCAGGTGAGTATCTTCAATACCGTTTTCATGTATTCGTAGTGCGGCGTCTGGTCGCTGGCATAGTAATGGTCGCGCCAACGCGGGCACTGGCATAGCCATTCGAAATTGTAAGAGGCGAAGTCGGGCCCCATTAACTCCAGCTCTTCGTGAATGTGGTCCGGGTTCATGGGATGCATGGCCGCGAGCATGGGTACGGTCTGTTGCATCATCTCCCAGGCGTCGGCGCAGCGCTGGTAGCGGGGATCCGTGCCATCGGGCAGGCTCGCCTCACCGGGCATAGGCACCGGCTCGTATGACTCCCAGAGAGGCAGGGCACGCAGGCGAGTGTCTGCAGCCATCAGGTTCAACAGGTGTGTGGTACCGGAGCGAGGTAAGCCGGCGACGATAATTGGCGCGCGGATCTCAACGTTATGAATTTCCGGGTGGCGCTGCAGCAGGTCGTGTATCAGCAGGCGATTGCGCGCAAACAGAACCAGCTTATTGCGCAAGCTCATGCGACCCAGGTTATTCAGGCCCGCGTCATGCCCCCATTCATCGCACAGTAGCTCCAGTCTTTGCCGGAAGTCGCTGGGCCCAAAATCACTGAGAGCCACCAAACTGCTAGCCTCATCAAGAATGCCGTTCGCATCAAGCTCGACGTCCAGCGTTTCGCCAAAGGCCAGGATGGACTGCTGCATCTCGTTGAGTTCCGGCTCACCCAGGTCGGTGATGCGAATCGCCTCAGGCATACCGATAGTCCGTATCAGCCATCAAGCTGGCTGTTTTCAAAAAATTCCAGTATGAGTGGGTCCCCTTCACGCTCCAGGTAAGACGCCGCGAGCCCCTCACCAAAGCGCTTGTACCAGATTTGCCGGTAGCCGCAGGCCTCGGCTTCCTTCACCTTTTCCTCGACGTTTTCCACGACAAAGCGAAGATGATGCATACCCTCATGCCCTGCGTCGAGGAACTCCTTGTGCGGAGTCTTGCCCGACACCCATTCAATCAACTCAATTTCAACCGGGCCACTCCTGGCAAAGGCGATTTTGAGCGAGCTAACTTCCGGCTTGCCGCGATAGTCCCATTCCATGTCCGTTGCGTCCATGACGGAAAATTCGCCAAACAGCGGTGTGTAAACCTGCAGGGCCTGTTCCAGGTTCTTGACGACAAAACCGATCTGGTCAACCGGCGGAAGGTTCAGTGCGTTCGGTAGCTTGCTATGCATAGGGATCTCCGTCGCCGATGTGCCAGCTGGAATGTAGTTATAATGGCGTCTAAGGTAGGACGGCTTTGTGCGTAATACAACTGCAGAGATCGTTAACGCGTCAGATCGATGACAATGGTTCAACAATACGGTTGCGGTTGCGTTCGCGTCCGGCAGGTGACGCAAACAGCGCTAGTCAAAACCAAAAATTCCAGTGCAAAGGGACCAGCGGCGGGGTGAACGTATGGCTGGCAATCGCTTTAAAAACGGGATGAGAAGGTGATACCGGCAACGATGGCGGTATCGACATCAGAGTCTGCTATTTCGTTCCCGGCATCGTCCTCCAGAGACAGGGAGCCGCCCAGTTCGACACCCAGTATCGCGGTAACGTTGGTCAGCGGCCAGGGCGAGTAATCCAGAATCAGCAGCATCGGCGCACTGGAATCCTGCCCGACTGTACCGATCCGTCCCGGTCGCTCTTTCAGGCTGAAGCGGGTCTCCTCGTAACGAGCGGTGACACCGGTAGTCCACTTGTCATCAATTTTGTAGTTCAAAGTGACTCCTGGGCCCTGGGAAGCGGCCAGGCCGCGCCCGGTATTCAGGCTCCAGCGGTCGGTAATCTGCCAGTCCACCAGTATGATGGGGAACGTGCTGGTTTCATCGCCGACATCGTCGAACCACCCCAGCCCTGGTCCAAGGGACAGCGTGTCGGAAAAGCGGTAACTGAAGCCGCCGATGATGCCCATACTCTCGCCGTCGCTCTTGCTGGCCCCGGCTTCGGCATAGGTTCTCAGAGAAGGGATAATAATAGCCGTGGTCTTGTCGGTGGGGGCGAAGCGGACGGGGACAGATAGTCGATAATCGTTAATCCTGCCCCAGGGTTCCCTACCTTCAATGCTGGCATCCGAAGAAAAGTCGTAGTCAGCGGTGCCTGCGCCCAAAGAGAGCGAAACGCTGGTTTTTCTTGTCCCAGGCGTAACCGAAACCTCCCTGGATAAATGCACGTTGAACACTGACACTGCCGGGCCCATCACTGAAATCGGACTCAAACTGGTTCACCACGCCACCAGCAGCGTTGAAGACCCAGGGGCTGTATTGGCGCTGTTCTTCCTGTGCCATAGCAAGCGGGGCGAGCAGTGCCAGGGGGGCGACGAGTAAGCGGGGCAGGTGTGGCATATTCTGAATTCTCTGCATAAGTCGGTTGTGACGATATACGCACACATTACAAATATGGTCCAGCCGCTTAGTCTGACTTAAAACAGCGCCAGCACCGTTACGGCGCTACTGGGTCGGATCAAGTGATAGCGGAGCTAAACGTCGCGGGGCTGACACATTAAGAAAGCCTTCGGCGCTGCCTCGTTGGCCAATTTAGCCTATCTCCTGGTCGGGTAGGCCCTCGAAACTGGGCCCATCGACAGTAAGTTGCAGCCAGGGAAGCCGCTCGCGGCAGAAAACCTCCAGTGTTGGGGCTATCTCATCAGGGCGCTCGAGAGTGCCCAGGTACAGGTGAATTTCTCCCGGAAGTTCGTCCGTCTCATACGCCATGGGAGTGCCGCACCTGGAGCAGAACGAGCGGTAGACCCCTGGGGACGACTCGATCCTGCCAAATTCACCCGCAGTTAAGGCAAGCCCGTCTTTATCGACGCCGACAAAGGTCGCCACAGCACTGCCTGTGTGGCGCCGGCAGTCGCCGCAGTGACAATGAGCGCACCACAGGGGCTCACCGTTGACGACGTACTGGACTGCCTTACAGAGACAGTGGCCTCGTAGGATGCTTTCGGACATTGGCGTTTTTCCTTAATGCAGACTATGTATCAGCATAGCGGCAATATCGAAAAGTGGAAGGTTATCAGAGGATGTCCCTTCCGGGGCCAAAGCCTGTCATTCCGGCGAAGGCGGAATCCAGTTACGCTTGCGTAGATTGTCAACTCCGCGGAGACGTTCAATACACGTTACACCGGAGTGCTTTGACGCGCGCCGAGGAGAATCCCTTTCGGGTCCCCTTTAGCCTCGTAGATTCCTAAAGAGCAGGTAGGGAAGCTGAACATTCCTCCTATCACGATGCTCAAAAAACCGAAGACATGTCCTTTGACCGAAAAGCCTTCCCTCCATGATACCCAGGTCGCTAATCAGTAGTAAGGTATTACGAAGTCTACATCGAATTGGGAGCGCCAATCAAGGCATAATGACTCCAGATGCCACTGCTGGCCAATTAATCCCCTGTGCTGCAACAACGAACCCTGTGAACACGTAAATCACTATCGTGGATACGCCTAAAAACCGTCTCAACAAATTCATTGTAGACTCCTAAGGCGGGGTAGGTCTATTGAATTGCTGCTTGTTAAGGCCTATCTCACCGGCCAACTCGATTAACGTCGCTGTATCTGAGGGATTCATGGCCCGCAGGTAATAGGCGTTCTGAATCGCGTGGATCATGGCCTCTTCGGCAAGGGTTCATCCGTATCGGGTGCGAGTCCGCCTGCTACATTGATTACCGCCAGGTTCCCGGGGAGGAGGGTACATAGTTCATCCCAGGTACGACGGTATCCCCAGCACCAGCTGCACATCGGGTCATGAACGTGATAAAGCGTGGCAGTAGAGGCGGGCATCGCTAATTTGCTCCGCCATCGATTCGCAGATTCTGCCCATTGATAAAGTCCGCGCGAGGGCTGCAAAGAAAGGTCACCAGGTCGGCGACTTCCTGCCGTTCCGCTATGCGTCCGCAGGGATTGGGAAAGTCTCTTTCCACGATCAGTTTAACGACATCGCTCCAGTCTTCGCCACGGCCCAATTTCTTTGCAAGGTGGCGATAACCGGCTTCGACCTGTTCGGTGCGAATGAAGCCGGGTGAAACGGTATTAACGGTTATGCCTGTGCCTGCCAATTCGCGGGCCAGGCTGACACCCATGGTGGCGAGAGCGCCCTTGGCAGCGTAATACGCCGGGCGAACGGGTGCGGGCTGAAACGTACCGACCGTACCGAGATTAATGATTCGGCCCCAGCCACGGTCTTTCATGCCGGCAATGCAGCCCTGTGACAGGCGCACAGCTGAAAGAACGTTAATCTGGTACATCTCCAGCCACTTTGCAGTGTCAGCATCTTTCCAGCGGTGATTGTCAGTCGTGCCATAGTTGTTCACCAGGATATCGACATCCAATCCCAATTCGGCAACCTGGCCCAGAACCTGTTCGCACCCGGTTTCAGTAGTAACGTCACCATTTACCGCCAGCAGTTGGGTAGGGAGCTCGTCATTGCCATGGAAGATTACGGTAGCGCCTTCCGCCGCCAGGTTGCTGGCAATCGTTTCACCGGTGCGTTTGTCGCTTCCCGTTACTAACGCGGTTTTGCCCTTGAGTCCCAGATCCATACAGTTTGCTCCAAGATAGAAATCGCATTGTACCTATACCCAATTGAATCATTCGCCAAAAGGGGCTCCTTCAATCGCCTCTCTTCCCTTGATTCATCTCTGTTGGTGGTACATCGTTCTTTTAGAGCACAGGTCCGAAAACCGCCATTGTGTTATTCCATAATCGTTGAGTCCTGCTCCAGTTGGCAACCTCCGCTGCAGTTACCTGTCGGCAATCACTCAGATATTCTTGCTGGCGTTCCCGCATCGCCGCTGTCACGCTCTCATCGAAGAGCAGGATATTGTTTTCATAGTTCAGGTCGAAACTGCGGCGGTCCATATTGGCGGAGCCAATGAGGGTGGTCTCGCTATCCACGGTAATGGTCTTGGCATGCAGAATACCGGCCTGATATTCGTAGACCTTTACACCCGCTTCCAGTAACTCCTCGTAGTAACTCTTGCTGGTGGCCCCGACTGCAAAGTCGTCGTTGCGAGCGGGAAAAATAATAGACGTGTCTACACCCCGATTGGCAGCTGCGCAAATGGCGGCCTGCAGGGAGCCGATGGGCACGTAGTAGGGGGTAGTGATAAATAGCTCGCGTCCTGCGCTGTATATTATTGATTCGAACGTCTCAGGCACTGCCGAGGGGCGTGCGGTGGGGCCGCTGGCAATCACCTGGGCTGAAAAGCCGGAGGGGCGGGCGGTTCAGCCTGCAGCAGTACCTCGCGGATATCCTCGTTGTAGTTGGCCATCCAGTCGCTGGCAAACACGTGCTGGTTCTGTCGCACTACAGGCCCGGTAAAGCGCATAACCGCATCCACCCAGGGTGCGTATTTGGCCTTCGTCAAAAATTCCGGGTCTGCGCAGTTCTGGCTGCCGCAGTAGGTAATTGTGTTATCGATGACCAGGATCTTGCGATGGTTGCGCAAATCGATTCGCCCCTGGAAGATTCGCAGCAGGGGATTACCCACGGGCAACACCCGGCATAGCTTGATGCCGGAGGCCTCCATGTCCGGCCACAAATCGGACTTGATGAGAAGGTGTGAGCCGACATCGTCGACCATGGCGCGGCAGATGACGCCTCGTTCAGCAGCGCGCTTTAGTGCCTCGGCCATCCTGGTGCCGTTATTGTCTGGCATCCAGATATAAAACAGCAGGTGGACATGATCAGAGGCGGCATCAATATCCGCTACCATCGTATCAATGGCGCTATTCGAATCGGCCATCAGCTCAGCCTGGTTACCGCCGACAGGTTTGTATCCGCTAATCGATGTGCCCACCCTGAACAGGGACTTGTGACGGTCGCTTAATTCAGGGGTTGCGCTGACTGTGTCCCAGCCGGGTATTTCCTCCATTCCTGGAAGGGCTGCCATGATTTCGCGCATGCGGGCCACTCGCTTGCGGCCTATGTTCGTCTCGCCCAGCAGGAGATAGGCCAGAATACCGATCGCGGGGAGGGCCAGGACCACAGCTATCCATGCAACCCTTGAAGCGGGGTCCCGGTGTCGCCTTAGGAGTACCCGCAGGATCACCAGAATATGGATACAAACATAGAGAAATAAAAGCATATGGGAAGTGTCCTCGCTTGAAAATTATTGTCTATTCAGTCCTGCTATCGCGTCATCTATTTTTCAATCTGGTTTATTCAGTCGCATCGTAGCTGATGGGGCGGTATCGCCGGTAACCAGCGTGCACCTTAGCGCTATGCTGCGAGGGTTTTCTTCGGCGCGGGCGCTGCCTCCGCGTTCGATACCATCAATGGATTTCTTTGTCAGCTGACAGGGAGCATCGTAACAACCACAAGGCTTATTAAATACTTTCCTAGGTGAGGTCACCTCAATTTAAGTATTTTCCTTAATCTCAAAGCTAAAGAGGGGGGCTTATTAAGATCTGTCCTCAACTCTTTTAA
The DNA here is from genome assembly GCA_963845135.1 of uncultured Gammaproteobacteria bacterium. GTDB lineage: Bacteria > Pseudomonadota > Gammaproteobacteria > Pseudomonadales > Halieaceae > Halioglobus. Next base: position 450,579 of record CAWJQW010000004.1, read on the forward strand.
TTGGCTTGTGGATAAATACAGGGGTAAATACTACATTTAACATAATATATATTATACGCATATGTGTATAAGTATCCGGTGGGGCCTATATCTGGCCTGGAACTGCTATTTCGGGCCCTGAGACCTACTTCAGGCGAGTTTTAACGGCTCTCGCTGTGCTCCCGGCCCATCAAACGGCAGGACGTTGTCCACGTAATACTCAGTTACCGTCATAGCCGCGACCAATCGCGTTATAGCTATCGGTTGGTTCAGTTTGCGGCGTATTCAACAAGGCTATTCAGTATTCGTTGCTGCTAGCAAAGCTCATCGGCGTGTGCGCTTCGTCCATTCATTTGCCCTCTGGTGATGTTATGCGCAGTTCATGCGACTCACTTGGCCTTCAGGCTGGGCCAGTTGCCTGCGTCAGAACTGATCCGGCCTATGGCCACTCTTAAACCGCGGTTCGCTATCCAGGTCGCTGATCAGCCGGTACAGGTCGGGGTGCTCGTCGAACACATGGAGCCGCTTTTCGGTAAAGACGTAATAGAGCTCGTCTCGCCGCAGCAACGTGCCGCTGCAAAGACCTCATCGTGGCTGATCGGTGACGTCAGGGTCTTACAGGACGTTTTCGGCGTCATTGCAAATAGTTGCAAGGCCGTACGCATCCCCTTTCAACGCGCTTGCGCAGTTAATATTTATATTATGTTAAATGTTATGAGGCTTAAGATGTTCCAGTGCTTCAGTTTTGCCGCCACCAGAACCTGGCACTTACTTATCCACCGGGCTGTCGGTTATAGCGCCGGACCATCTCCAATGTGCGCGGCGCAAGATCCTCTGTCACCTGCGCCCAGTTAAACCGCCAGTGCCAGTTGCCCTGCGTCGTTCCTGGTGTGTTCATACGGTGATTACCATCCAGTCCAAGCAGGTCCTGCCAGGGGACTATCGCGGTTATTGCCGGTGACGCCATCGCCCTCTCCACCATCGCCCAGGGCATTTCACTGGGAGTACACTCGAAATAGTCGCATACGCGCTGGCGGGTCTGCTCATCAAGGCTCAGGAACCAACCCAGGCTGGTGTTGTTGTCGTGGGTGCCCGTGTAAACGACCTCGTTCTCTTTATGCTTATCAAGCAGATAGGGATTGTCCGGGTTGCCGTCAAAGGCAAACTGCAGAATCAGCATGCCTGGCAAGTCGAATTGCTTGCGCAGTGCCTCTACTTCGGGGCTGATGATGCCCAGGTTTTCCGCCACCAGGCGCAGCTGCGGGCACTGGGTGCGTACCAGGGTGAGCAACTCCCTCCCGGCGATTTTACCCAGCGACCGTTGATCGCGCTGGTGGAGTCGGCAGGTATTTCCCAGTATGCGTCCAGCGCCCTGAAGTGGTCGATGCGCACGATATCGAACATCCGGGCCGCCGAGGTAAAGCGCTTCAGCCACCAGTCGAAGCCGTGTTCCAGCATATAAGCCCAGTTGTACTGCGGGTTACCCCAAAGTTGCCCCTGGTCGGAAAAGTAGTCGGGCGGCACCCCGGTGACCGTCACTGGCTGGCCGTTGGCATCAGGTCAAACTGCGCCTGGTGCGCCCATACATCGGCGCTCTCCAGGTGCACATAAATCGGCATATCCCCGAACAGCAGTACACCGCGTTCATTGGCATAAGCCTTGAGTTCCAGCCACTGGCGATGAAATACAAACTGGCGAAAGCGCAGCCGGTTGAGCTGGTCAGCCAGCTCGGTTGCGCGTTGTGCACAAGCTGCGGGCTCGCAGTTCCGCAAGCCGGTCTCCCAGGTGGTCCAGGGTTGTCGTTGCGCGGCATCCCTGAAAGCCTGGAAGCGCACGTAGTCCTCCAGCCAGAAATCGGCCTCTTCAATGAACTCCAGGTAGGCTGCAGCCAGCGCTGGTTGGGTAACGCCGGAAAGCTGTTTGAAAAATACGGCGGCAGCCTGGTCAAGTGCCTGTCGCTTGGCACCCGGGCCACGCTTGCCCTCCTCTGCCTGGGAATCATCAAGCAAGCCATACTCGACCAGCCACTCCATGCTGATCAGGTCCGGGTTTCCCGCGTGTACGGAGGAGGACTGATACGGGCAGCCGTCATCCTGGGTCGGCCCGATTGGCAGTATCTGCCAGATAGACAGGCCGGATGCAGCCAGGTGATCGACAAAACGGCGTGCCTCTGCGCCAAAGTCACCGTTGTAGCTGTCGCCGGGGAGGCTGGTGGGGTGCAGTAACACCCCTGCCCTGCGCACTGGTGGCCCTGCCATCAGGACGGGCCCTTGCCATGGTGTCGCATGACTCCGCCTCGACTGGGTTGCCCTCCGCCGCGGGAAATAACCTCAGACAAATTGCCCGGGGCCTCCACGTTCAGCAAGTGATAGAGGTGGGCCAGATGCATACGATAAAGTTGGTCAAACTGACTGACCGTGGGGCCGGGGTTGTAGTCCCCGAACCACCAGAACCAGTCGGAGCCCTCACAGATGGCCAGTTGCCTGCTGGCGTCGCTGAGCTGCTGTGGGTTCAGTTTGCCGGACGCGACCACTTCGTCGAAACAGTGTTTCGCGTCTACCAGCAGGTCCCAGCCGCGATTTTTCTCCGGCGAGCCAATCCAGGTGGAGAACGTGCCATAAACCCAACTGCCTGCCACCAGCTTTTGCGCAAGTTCGGGCTCTGGGTTGCACTGCGCGATGAAGTCCCCCACGGTCGCCATTTCCAGCTTGGCGTTGTCCAGCAGCGCCCGATACAGATGGTCGAGGAAATACCATGCGTTTTCGGGGTAGTACTCCCACGCGTTCTCGCCGTCGAGAATGATGGTAATGATGCAATCGTCACGGTCGGGGCAGAGGTCGCTGATGTGCTCCATATGCCCTATCAGGTTGGCGACGGCGTCTTCCGAGTGCCAGTCTGAGTAGCTAAAACCGATCAGGTCGGAAAGGCCGTCATCGCGGAAGACGCAGTTGATTTTCGTCTCGCCAAAGCGATAGACGCGGTGGCTGCATGAGTCGCCCTGGTCTGGCTCGCTATTATTGAGTACGGCCCCGCCACTGGCCGCCCAGGTAAAGCCGGCCTCGTCGAACAGCTGCAGTGACGCCTCGCTAACGCCACCTTCGGATGGCCAGATCCCCTGTGGCCGAATACCGAAGACCCGTTGGAAGGTCTCAAGTCCCTGGTCCAGGTGCCACTGGGCACGCTCCCTGCCGCCGGGATAAGTGGTATTGATGGGCAGGTGAGCATCCGGCATTGCTTCCCGGGTGCTGTCCATGTCCAACAGCAATGGCACGATGGGGTGAGCATAGGGGCTCATGGTCAGCTCTACCTGACCGGACTCGGCGAGTGCTTTATAGCGCGGTATAACCGATGACATCAGCTCCAGTATTAGCTGCAATAACTCTCGCCGGTCATGAACAGTGTAGTTTTCGCCTTTATCCTGCAGGGCCTGGATACGCGGGTCATTGCGGCGTGCCGATTCCGCCAACCAGACCAGGTGGTACCACATCAGCAGGTCCGCCAGGAACTGGTTGGAGGCATAAATCAGTGACCCCGGGTGGTCCTGGTAGAACTGCGCCAGGTCCGCCAGGCGCCGGTAAGGCGCAAACCGATCTATCATATGCTCGCGGTTAGCCTGCAGGCACCTCTTGATCAACTCCAGTCGCAGCTCCTGATCACCCGGCAGCGCGGGCTCGACCAGTTCCGCGAGTAAGGCGTCGGCTATCGTGCCCTGACCGTTGAGAAACCCTGTTACCTGCTCCACGTAAGCCTCGATTTGCTCCAGTAGAATGGGGGCGAAATTGACCACCGCCTTGGCGCCAGGAACGGCCTCAAGATGCGCCGCCATGTCCACGTAATCCTTTATCGCGTGCAGGTAGGTCCAGGGCAGCTGGAAAGCGCCCGTACCCATATTGCGGTATTCAGGCTGGTGCATGTGCCAGCACAGCGCCACTTTCATCGGCTGTATCAGAGCGCATGGTGCACCCGTTGCCCCAGCATTTCGGGCGTCACCAGCACCACGCCGCCCTCGGAAATGTGAAAACGCTGCGCGTCTTCCGCCGGATCAAGGCCGATGTGGGTGTCAGGTGGGATCACACAATGCTTGTCGATTACCGCCTTGCGAATGTGACAGTTGCGGCCAATTTCTACCTGGGGAAATATCACCGCGTCTTCTATTTTTGAGTAGGAATGGATGCGCACGTTGGAAAACAGCATGGAGTGGTGAACTGACGACCCGGATACGATACAGCCGCCGGCCACCATGGAGTCCACCGCCATGCCCCTGCGCCCGTCGTCGTCAAAAATGAATTTGCCCGGCGGCACCTGGTCCTGGTAGGTCCAGATAGGCCAGCGGCGGTCATACAGATTCAGTTCAGGAGTAATGCCAATCAGCTCCAGGTTGGTCGCCCAGAAGGAGTCCACCGTACCCACATCCCGCCAATAGGCCGGTGCGCCTGTGCTGGCATCTCTGAACGGGAAAGCCTGGACCTTACGCCCTGCAATATTGCCGGGAATGATGTCGTTGCCGAAGTCACGGGTGGAGCCCTGGGTATTGGCGTCGCGAATCAGCTCTTCGATAAGCGTTTGTGTGTTGAATACGTAGATACCCATAGAGGCCAACGCCCTACCCGGCTGGCCTGGCATCGGTGGCGGGTTGTCCGGTTTTTCGCTGAACTCTACAACTCTGTCATCGTCATCTACCGCCATCACGCCAAACGCAGAGGCCTGTTCCAGCGGCACCTCGATACAGCCCACCGTAATATCGGCAGCGTTTTCGACATGCGCTGCCAGCATGGTGCCATAGTCCATTTTATAGACATGGTCGCCGGCAAGTATCAACACGTATTCGGGGTTGTGCGCACGGATGATATCGATATTCTGATAGATGGCATCAGCGGTTCCCTCGTACCATGAGGTTTCCATACGCTGCTGCGCCGGCAGCAACTCGACGAATTCACCGAGCTCGCCGCGCATAAATCCCCAGCCGCGCTGGATGTGCTGATTGAGGCTGTGCGACTTGTACTGGGTGAGGATGCCGACTCGCCTGATGCCCGAATTGACGCAATTGGACAGGGGAAAATCGATAATGCGAAACTTACCGCCGAAGGGCACGGCCGGTTTCGCCCGCCACTGGGTGAGTTGCTTGAGCCGGGAACCGCGACCACCGGCAAGTACCATGGCCAATGTATTGCGAGTCATCCGGCTCACGTGGCGGACAGAGTCAGGATTATTCATTAGACCTTCATTGACCTGTTTTACAGTTAACTTAAAGTGATATCTTGGAATCCCTGTTACATTGTGGCTAATGAACAGGGAATTGTCCCGTTTTTGAAATTGATACAGATCACTACATAACTATTTGCGACAGTGAATAAGAGGCAAACCATCAGCGATGCTGCACGTCGGCTACTGGCCGGTCGGCACCATGACCCTTTCGAGATCCTCGGATGCCATCGCCGGGGCAGGAACTGGCATATCAAGGCTTTGGTGCCGGGTGCCGCAGCGGTAGAGGTTCTCTCCGCGGGGGCCAGCCTCGCCATGGCCCGGCTACCGGAAACCGACCTGTTCTCAATCAGCATTGACAGCGCAGCACAGCCGACCTACCGGCTGCGCAGTCACGGCGGAGACGGGCACTGGCGAGAATTCGAAGACCCCTACCGTTTCACCACCCTGATTGGCGATCTGGACCTGCACCTGTTTGCCGAGGGCAAGCACCAGCACCTGTACCGGATTATGGGCGCCCATTGCTGCGATCACCAGGGTGTAGCCGGAGTGCGTTTCGCGACCTGGGCACCCAATGCTGTGCGCGTCAGCGTGGTGGGCGACTTCAACGCCTGGCATGGACTGGCCCACCCGATGCGCGCGCGCGGTGGCAGTGGTGTCTGGGAATTGTTTATTCCGGGATTACAGGCAGGCATCAATTACAAATTCGAGATTCGTGACCAGCACGGCGGCTTGCACCTGAAGTCCGACCCCTATGGAAATCGCTTTGAACTGCGCCCGGCCACCGCCTCGGTGGTGGAAGCGGCCAGCGAATTTGAGTGGGCCGATGGTGACTGGCTACAACGCCGCGCCGGCTGGGACTGGCAGCGTTCACCCGTCTCCGTGTACGAGCTTCACCTGGGGTCCTGGCGACGCTCACCCGACGGTGCGGTGCTCAACTATCGCGATATCGCGCCATTGCTGGCTCAGTACATCACAGACATGGGTTTTACCCATGTGGAACTGCTGCCAATTACTGAATTCCCGCTCGACGAGTCCTGGGGATACCAGACCATGGGGTACTTTGCCCCCACGTCACGGTTTGGCTCCCCTGATGATCTCCGGTTCTTCATCGATTACCTTCACCGTCACGATATTGGCGTCATCCTCGACTGGGTGCCGGCCCACTTTCCCCGGGACGCCCACGGCCTGGCCCGTTTTGATGGCAGTGCACTTTACGAGCACGCCGATCCCCGGCGCGGGGAGCACGCTGACTGGGGTACGCTGATCTTCAACTACGGTCGTCGCGAGGTACGCAACTTCCTGCTCGCCAGCGCGAACTACTGGCTGGAGGAGTTTCATCTCGACGGCCTGCGCGTGGACGCCGTTGCTTCCATGCTCTACCTGGACTATTCCCGCAAAGAAGGTGACTGGGCGCCCAACGAGCACGGTGGCAATGAAAACCTGGAAGCGATCGACTTCCTGCGAGAACTCAACACGCTCACCCACGGGGCGCACCCCGGCACGCTGACCATCGCCGAGGAATCCACCGCCTGGCCCCAGGTGACGCGTCCCACCTGGGTGGGTGGACTGGGGTTCTCCATGAAGTGGAACATGGGCTGGATGCACGACTCTTTGAACTACATGTCCCTGGAACCCATTTTTCGCCATTACCATCACAACCAGCTGACGTTCGGGCTCATGTACGCCTTCAGCGAGAACTTCATGCTGCCCTTTTCCCATGATGAGGTGGTTCACGGCAAGCGCTCACTGCTGGGCCGTATGCCCGGCGATGAGTGGCGGCGCTTTGCCAATCTGCGCCTGCTCTACACCTATATGTTCACTTATCCCGGAACCAAATTACTGTTTATGGGCTGCGAACTGGCGGACCCCCTGGAATGGCGCCATGCAGAAGAGCTCAACTGGTCTCTGGCGGATCAGCCACTGCACCAGGGGGTGCAGCACCTTGTGCGAGACCTGAACCAGCTCTACCGCCAGCATCCGCCACTGCACCGCCTCAGTTTCTCTGGCCCGGGCTTTGACTGGATCGACTGCAACGATGCGACCCAGTCGGTGCTGGCCTACCTGCGCCAGGACGGTGAGCGCTTCCTGGTCGTCGTGCTTAATTTTACTCCGGTGGTGCGCGAGGACTATCGCGTTGGTGTGCCGGAGGAAGGTTGCTACCGGGAAGTGTTCAATTCCGACTCGCATTATTATCACGGCAGCAATGTCAGCAACGGCACGCACATCATCGCAGAGCCGAAAAGCTGGATGGGCCGACCGGCCTCGCTGGTACTCACACTGCCGCCTCTGGCCGGCATCGTGCTGCAATGGGAGCCGGAGAGTGACTGAATCAGGCCATCCGCGCGGTCGCCTGCTGTTTGTCGCCAGTGAGGTATTTCCGCTGGTAAAAACCGGCGGGCTGGCGGACGTCGCCGGGAGTTTACCTGCGGTGCTGGCTGAGATGGGCCTGGATGTGCGCATCCTCCTGCCCGGCTATCTCGACGTACTGGATCAACTGGAAGAGGTTCGCGAGGTCGCCCGCCTGGCACTGGGCGACGCCGACGCGAGTCTGCTTGGAGGTCGCCCTCCCCGGCAGCGGTGTCACTACATGGCTGCTGCGGCATCCGCTGTTCAGTGAACGCGCCGGCAACCCCTATCATGACGAACAAGGTCAACCCTGGGCAGACAACGCGGAACGCTTCATGCTGTTGTCACGCGCCGCTGACGCCATCGCCTGCGGTGACAGCGAACTGGACTGGGAAGCGGATGTCCTGCATTGCAATGACTGGCATACCGGCCCCGCCATCGCCCTGGCTCATCAGCGCCCGCAGCGACCACGCACGGTATTCACCATTCACAACCTGGCCCATATGGGCATGTTTGATCGAGCTACTTTCGAGCGGCTGCAGTTGCCCGAGTACTTCTGGTCCGGGCAGAGCATGGAGTTTTATGACCAGCTCTGCTTCATCAAGGGCGGCCTCAGTCACGCGGACTGGATCACCACGGTCAGCCCGACTTACGCGGATGAAATCTGCAGTAGTCCGGGCGGGATGGGGCTGGAAGGCCTGCTAAGCCATCGCCGTGATCGACTGCGAGGCATTCTTAACGGCATCGACGAGACGGTATGGAATCCGTCCACTGACCCCCTGCTGGTGCAACCCTATGATCGCGACAATTTGCCGCTCAAACGCGCCAATAAAACCGCGCTATTGCAGGAGCTGGGACTCGATGACACAGATAACGCTCTACTGTTTGGCTTCGTTGGCCGACTGGCACAACAGAAAGGCGTTGAACTGCTGCTGCCCCTGCTCGATGAACTGCTGCAGACACCCTGCCGCCTTGTCATGCTAGGCACTGGCGATGCTCTGCTGGAGCAGGCCCTGGCTCAGTTGGCAGATCGTCACCCCGGCAGTGCAGCGGTAATTCTGGCCTACAATGAACAACTGGCGCACCGCATCGAAGCCGCAGCGGATGTGTTTTTAATGCCATCATTGTTTGAGCCCTGCGGGCTCAACCAGATGTATAGCTTGCGGTATGGGACACTGCCATTGGTCAGATCCGTGGGCGGCCTGGCAGATACCGTGACACATGCCAGCGAAGCAAACATTGCTGCCCATAGTGCGACCGGTTTCGTATTTACCGAACCCGATTCTCAAGCGCTGTGGCAAGCGTTACAGTGTGCCTTGCAGTTATGGCAGGACCCCGTCACCTGGCAACAGGTGCAGCGTAACGCCATGGCGCAGGATTTTTCGTGGCAGCGCAGTGCGCACAGCTATTTGAGCCTCTACGGACTGGAAAAAACAGTGGAGTAATTTATGCCTGGTACCCGTTTTCCCCTGGAAATACAGCCGCGGATACCCACAGAACTGCGGCGCCTCAGCGAAGTTGCCAGTGACCTGGTTTACAGTTGGGACCGATCTATCCGCTCACTCTATCACCGCCTCGACAGAGACCTGTGGGATGCCTGTGGTCATAACCCGAAAATGTTCCTGCGCCGTGTTGCGCAAGTGCGGCTGGATGAGGCTGTCGCCGACCGTTCGTTTATGGAGGATTACCGCCGTGTGATGGCGGCCTACGACTCCTATCGCGAGCACCGCGTGCACCCGGAGCTGGCGGAAGTCTTCGACCCTGAAGAAGACCTTATCGCGTATTTTTGCCTGGAGTTTGGTTTTCATGAAAGCTTCCCGATCTACTCCGGCGGACTCGGTATACTGGCTGGGGATCATTGCAAGGCGGCCAGTGACCTTGGCCTGCCGTTCGTCGCCATCGGCCTGCTTTACCAGGCGGGCTACTTTACCCAAACCATAGACGGCCAGGGTCACCAGCAGGTGACTTACACACGTTCCCACCCACACGACCTGCCAGTGGTACCTACGCTGACTGCGTCCGGGCAACACCTGACGCTGGACCTGGAATTCCCGGGGCGTATCGTAAAGACCCAGGTATGGACGGCCCAGGCCGGGCACATCAAACTCTACCTGCTGGACACCAACGTGCCCGCCAACAGCGAGGAAGATCGTCGCATTACCAACCAGCTCTATGGCGGCGACCGGGAGATGCGTTTGCAACAGGAGCTGGTGCTGGGCGTAGGTGGTGTGCGTGCGCTGCGGGAGCTGGGTCTGCGCCCCACCGTCTGGCATATCAACGAGGGCCATGCGGCGTTCCAGTTACTGGAGCGCTGTGCCTATCGCATGCATGAGGGCCTGGACTTCGCCACCGCCATGGAACTGGTTGCGGCGGGCACCGTGTTTACCACACATACGCCGGTACCCGCCGGTCACGATATATTCGAACATCAGCTGGTCGCCAAGTACCTGCAACCTATGTCCGCTGCCCTGGGGCTGGAATTCGAAAAGCTGTATGCGCTGGGCCTTAACTCCGGGGATGGATTCAACATGACCAGCCTTGCGCTGCGCTGCACGCGCTTTCACAACGGCGTCAGCCGCGTCCACGGTGGGGTGGCCTCAAGGATGGAACAGGGGATATGGCCACAAATACCCTATGAGGAAAACCCGATTCGCCACGTCACCAATGGCGTACACCTGCAAACCTTCCTGGCGCGCGAGTGGATCAGTCTCTTCGACCTGCGCCTGGATGACTGGCGCAATGAACTGCTGAACGAGGCTTACTGGGAACGGCTGGAAGAGATACCGGATTATCACTACTGGGGCATTCACAAGGCGCTCAAGCAACAACTTCTGCACCACGTGCACCATGTCCTCTCTGTGCAGCATGAGCGCAACGGCACCAGCGATGCCGTTGTGCGCAGGATGACGCGACACCTGGATGATGAAGATGCTGATGTCCTGGTCATGGGATTTGCCCGCCGCTTTGCCACCTACAAGCGCGCGCGGTATGCTGTTTGAAGACCCGCAGCGACTGGCCCGTATTCTCAACGATCCCGAGCGTCCGGCGATCATTGTTTTTGCCGGCAAGGCGCACCCCAACGATCAGCCAGGCCAGCAGTTGATCAAGATGATCCACGACTACTCGGTGCACCCGGACTTTATCGGCAAGATTTTCCTGCTGGAGGGATACGACATGGCGCTTGCGCGGTCGATGGTCACTGGCGTCGACGTGTGGCTCAATACTCCAGAGTATCCGCTGGAAGCCAGTGGCACATCCGGGCAGAAGGCAGGCCTTAATGGTGCGGTGAACCTCAGCGTGCTGGATGGCTGGTGGGATGAGGGCTATACCGGTGACAATGGCTGGGGCATCACGCCCCGTGACGAAGACTATGGACATAACGAACGCCAGCACGAAGAAGCCAGCGACCTGCTCGATATTATCGAATATGAGGTAATACCCAAGTACTACCAGCGCGACGGTTCCGGGTATTCTCACCAATGGGTCGCTTTATCCAAGGCGTCCATGAAGTCGACGATTCCACGCTTCAACGCCCAGCGTATGCTGAGCGACTACGTGCGTGATTTTTACGCGCCGGCAAGGGACCAGCGACGCAAACTGGATGCGGATGGCGCCGCCCTGGCGCGGCAACTGGCAAGCTGGAAGCAGCAGGTTCGCGAGGCCTGGCCGGGAGTCAGCATGGCGCTTCAGGTGCAGCCCTCGGCCCACCTGTTCCATGATGAGAAAATCATGCTGCGTGTACACGCTCACCTCAACGGACTGTCAGCGCAAGACGTGAAGCTGGAATGCCTGCTGGGTCGGGAAAAGGCGGACGGCGAACTCGACGTGCAACAAACCGCCGAGCTCTCGCCCATGGGAGAGGAAAATGGCGCGATACTGTTCGGCATTGACCTGGACGCTGAGCTCGCGGGTTTGCAGTACTACAAACTGCGCATGTATCCCTACAATCCGGCCCAGAGCCACCGGTTTGAGTTGGGCGCGATGATCTGGATATAGGAGTCCGGGTAGCCACCGGCAACATGCCGGGGCAAGCCTGCGTTTGATCAAATATCAAACTGGGCGTGGCCCGGTATAGCGATACACGCGATAAATCAGCGTTTTGACAACGCTCGCTATCACTCCCCGGTTTCTATATTTTTCCGTGCACCGGTGGCTCTGGTGTAGGCTCCCGGCTCGCCAGCATATCGAAGTCACAACCCTCATGGGCCTGGTTGACGTTGTCAGAGAACAACAGGCCCCAACCGCGCTTGTAATGCGGTTCCGGCGCTTGCCAGGCCAGCCTGCGCTGTTCCAGCACGGCGTCATCGACGCACAGGGTGATAGTTCTGCCGGCCACATCAAGTTCGATCTCGTCGCCCTCTTCCACCAGGGCCAGTGGACCGCCAATCCAGGACTCGGGACTCACGTGCAGTGCGCAGGTACCAAAGCTGGTGCCACTCATGCGCGCATCACTGATCCGCACCACGTCGCGAATGCCCTGCTCTGCCAGTTTTTTGGGAATGGGAATCATGCCATTCTCCGCCATGCCCGGGCCGCCCAGTGGCCCTACATTGCGCAGCACGAGCACGCTATTGGCATCCACGTCCAGGTCGGGGTCGTGAATGCGGGCGGCAAGGTCATCGGCATTGTCAAAGACCACGGCGCGACCGCGATGCTGCATCAGTTCTGCACTGGCGGCACTGGGTTTGATCACGCAACCATTGGGCGCCAGGTTGCCCTTTAAGACAGCCAGCGCCTCACGCGCAACCGGGTTATCGAGCGGGCGCACCACATCCGCGTCGACAATCTTCGCGCCCTGGATGTTCTCACCCAGTGTGGCACCGGTAACCGTCATGGCGTCCAGGTCAAGCTTTGCCGCCATCTGTATCAGCATGGCAGGCAGTCCGCCGGCATCAGCAAACTCGTGCATGATGTATTTGCCGGAGGGCTGTACATTGGCCAACACGGGTACCTGACGGCCTATGTCGTTGAAGTCATCCAGGGTAAAAGAGGTGCCGGCGCGGCGCGCCAGGGCGATCAGGTGAATAGCGGCATTGGTGGAGCCCCCCAGCGCCACACAGGCCTTGGCGGCGTTGTACATGGAGGCGTCGCTGATAATGTCACTGGGCTTCAGGTCGTCCCAGACCATCTGCACAATGCGCCTGCCCGCTGCGGCACCCAACTGGTGGCCCATTGAATCCATAGCCGGTACCGAAGACGCCCCGGGGAGCGACATCCCCAGTACTTCAGCTAATGCCGTCATGGTGGAGGCCGTGCCCATCACGTTACAGGTACCCGGCGAACTCCAGATTTTTTGTTCAATCGTCTCCCAGTCTTCCATGGGCAAGCGACCTGCTATCAGGTCGGGCGCGTAACGGAAAGGCCCCGTGCCGCTGCCAAAACGCTCACCGCGGAACGTGGCCCCCATGGTGAATCCTGCCGGACAGTAGATGGCCGGAATGTCCATACTGATGGCGCCCATCAGCAGCCCGGGCGTGGTTTTGTCACACCCCCCCAGGAGGATGGCGCCGTCGATAGGATGGCAGCGCAACAGCTCCTCTGTTTCCATGGCGAGAAAATTGCGATAGAGCATCGCCGAGGGTTTTACATAGCCCTCGCCCAGCGACATGGCGGGCAATTCCACCGGAAAACCGCCGGCCTGCCACACCCCGCGCTTCACCGCTTCTGCCCTTTCACGCAGGTGCGCGTGGCAGGGGTTCATGTCACTCCAGGTGTTGACGATGCCGATAACCGGGCGTCCCTGGAACTCCTCGCGCGCATAACCCGCCTGCAGGGCATGGCTGGTGTGCTCGGTGGACCCGGGCCCCTCGCCGTACCAACGACGGCTGCGCAGTGTTTCAGGTGTTTTTTTTGGCATGGCACTTCTCTTCCATCTGCTAAGCCGCGCGTCGGCGCGGGCTCCATCGTCCCACATTGTGCGCACGGTTCTGGATTTGCGTCCGTCGCCTAGCCGACAATTGGACTACAGTTCATTAAGACTCAAACGTGCGGCACAACCAATGGGATTGCAAAGCTGCCAAAATTTAAGTTAACAGATATCGCGTGATGCGCGACAATCCAGTGCCGTTTTCGCCAGGGTTTTGGCGGCTAGAAAGATATTAATCGACGAGTAAAGGCCTCCAGCAGATGAATAAAGCAATAAGATATACCCTTTTCACGTTACTCATCGGCGCGGTGCTGCAACCGGGTTTGGCGGCTCAAGCCGAAGAGCCCAGGCCGGCGAAAGATGCAATGAGCGATAATTGGCTTATGCACGGTCGCAACGCCGGTGAAGAGCGCTTTTCCCCCCTTAACCAGATCAATGATAAAAACGTTGCGGACCTTGGCCTTGCCTGGACCTACAAGTATCCCCTTGATCGCGTTGTAGAAGCCACCCCCATCGTGGTTGACGGCGTAATGTATACCACCGGCGCCTACAGCATGGTGTTTGCGCTGGATGCCAGATCCGGCGAGTTACTGTGGGAGTACGACCCCAAGGTCTGGCGCGGTGTGCAGGGCCGTGGCTGCTGTGATGCCGCCAATCGCGGTGTCGCCGTAGCCAATGGGAAAGTCTATCTGGGCGTGTATGACGGCAGGCTGGAAGCCCTTGATGCCAGAACCGGCAAGTTGGTCTGGTCAGTCAACACCCTGATTGACGGCGAACGCAACTACACCATTTCCGGCGCGCCACGATTGGTGAAGGACAAGGTGATTATTGGCAATGGCGGTGCAGAGTTCGGCGTGCGCGGCTATATCACTGCGTATGATGCCGATTCGGGCAAACAGGCCTGGCGTTTCTTCACCGTACCGGGCGATCCGGCCAAAGGTGACGAGTCAGACACCATCACCATGATTCGCAAGACCTGGCATGGGGACCAGTACTGGATACAGGGAGGTGGCGGCACCGTCTGGGACTCCATGGCCTACGACCCGGAGCTGGACCTGCTGTATATCGGCGTGGGCAATGGCTCTCTGTGGAATTACAAACTGCGCTCAGAGGCCAAGGGTGACAACCTGTTTGTCTCCTCCATTGTGGCACTGCGCCCGGCAACCGGCGAGTATGTCTGGCACTACCAGACAACCCCCGGTGACGCCTGGGACTATACCGCCACACAACACATTATCGTGACTACGCTGCCCATTGACGGCAAGGACCGGCGCGTGGTGATGCAGGCGCCCAAGAACGGCTTTTTCTATGTGCTTGACGCCGCCTCCGGCCAGTTCATTTCCGCCGGCGAGTTCGGGGAGATCACCTGGGCCAAGGGTATAGATCCCGAGACCGGCCGGCCTATTGTTGACGTGGAAGCCGCGGACTACTGGACCAACAGTGAACCGAAGACAGTCTTTCCCGGTTCCCAGGGCGCCCACAACTGGCCACCCATGAGCTTCAACCCACAGACCGGCCTGGTGTACATCCCCCAGCAGGTCACCATGGAGCACTTTGTGCCACAGGAAACGGCACGCGCGGTGCAAACGGGCGTGCCCAACCTGGGTATTGAAACGCCTATCGTCCCGGAAACCATGGAAGACATTGACGAACTGGCGAAGGTGTACCGCGGCAACCTGGTGGCATGGGACCCGGTGAAACAGGAAGAGCGCTGGCGGCACCCGCACGATCATATCCACAATGGCGGTACGCTCAGCACTGGGGGTAACCTGGTCTTCCAGGGCACGGCGGACGGTCGCGTGGTGGCCTACGCAGCAGACACGGGTGAAAAACTGTGGCAGCAGGAGGTCACCAGCGGCGCAGTGGCGGGCCCTGTAACCTACAGTATTGACGGCGAACAGTACGTTGCGTTCAATGTCGGCTGGGGCGGCGCGTTTGCCATTACCTTTGGCGCGTTGGCGCAACGCACCAAGGTCGTTCCCGACTCCAACCTGTATGTATTCAAGCTCGGCGGCAAGGCAACACCGCCACCCGTGCAACGCCGTGAATTCGACTTGCCTGCACCACCACCGGTGACGGCCGACGCTGCGACCCTGGCCGAAGGTAAGAAACTGTTCGCCGATCATTGTGGTATTTGTCACGGACTGGCGGTTATCGGCTCTAACATTATTCCCGATTTGCGTTACCTGCCGCAGCAGAAACACGATGACTTCATGCCTATCATATTCGGCCTGCAGTCGCACAAGGGCATGCCCCCATTTGGTGAGATACTTGAGCAGGAGCAGATAGAGAGCATTCACCAGTACATCATCCAGCGCAGCCATGACTGGCGCGAGGAGATGATCGAAAGTGCCTCGGCCAGCGAAGTTAAAAGCCAATAAGAGAGCAGCTCTATGCGCCATCAGCCAACCTGGTGATCGAAAACCGCACTGTAACTGCGGGCTTTTCTGTGGTATCTACACACGATGAAAGTCATTCCATACCTGCACGACTTCATCGGCGATCTGCCCGAGGCTATTCAGGCGGATATCGAGAAAGCCAGCTCAGTACGCTGCTATGCCAAGGGTGAAGCCGTTTATCGCAAGGATGATCAGCCTGCGGAAGTCTATCGTTTGCTTGAGGGCGCGGTAAAACTGTGCAACTACTCGCTGGACGGCGCTGAAATCATTGCCGGCGAATTCAGGCCCGGTGACTGTTTTGGCGAAATGGGCGTGATCGACGGGTTACCCCGGGTCGGTAACGCGATTGCCTCCCGGGACTCGCGCATCCGCGTGATCAACAAGCAGCAGTTTGAATCCTTATACGACAGATACCCACAAATCAGCCAGGAGTTGAATCGCGTTCTTTGCCGGCGCGTTCGTTCCCTGTACTCACTGAACGATGAACTGCTGGGTCTCAAGTTGAACATGCGGCTTGGGCGCATACTGCACCGGCTGGCCTATAGCCACGGCTGTGACAATGAGTTGGGCGAGAAATTTATTGAAATATCCCACGAAGAGCTTAGCAAGATGCTGGGGGCTTCCCGCCAGAGCGTGAGCAAGGAATTGAAAGCCCTGGAGCGGGAAGGTGATATTGAGCTGCGCTACGGGAAAATCTATTTCTCCGACCTGGAGAACCTCTGTGAAAAGTACGAAAAGTCTGTCGGTATGGAACAACTCGCGCCACTTTACGAGCAACCCTTATGATGGCCGGAATAAACCGCTGCCGACACCCTTGCTAAAACACCTTCCCGGGATTCAGCAGCTGATGCGGATCCAGCGCCGCCTTGACCGCTTTCATCAAGCCGATTTCAGTCTCTGAGCGTGAATAGGGTAAGAATTCCTTTTTCTCCAGTCCGATGCCGTGTTCGGCGGATATCGAGCCATTCACCTGCGAGAGATGCTCGTAGACAATACATTCTACTGCGTGCTTGTCGGTGCCGGGCCAACGCCCAGGTGAATATTGCCGTCACCCAGGTGCCCGAAGGAGATCAGTCGCGCTTCCGGGAACTGTTGTTTCAGGTCAGCCTCAAGCCCATTGACGTACGCTTCCATCTCCCGGATGGGCAGGCTGACATCGAAAATTGCTATCGGGCTGATGTTGTGTACCAGCGTCTCCACGTCGTCGCGCATCTCCCAGAGCTGGGCCGCCTGCTGGCTTGATTGTGCGATAACGGCATCGGCAACGTGACCAGACTCCATCAGCCCGCCCAGTACAGTCAGGAACAGTTCCTCTTCACGCTCGGCATTCGAACCTTCTGATTCAAGCAGCACGTAATAGGGATAGTCCGTGGGCAGGAAGGCCTGGTGTTTGCCGGTTTCCTCCGTCAGGTAGTGATAGTGGTTACGCCACATCACCTCGAATGAACTCAGCTTCCCCTCGAGATCGGTGCCCAACTGACGCAGGAGCCCGGCGACGTCGGCAAAGCTGCTGAGTGCAACGAAGGCGGTCTGCACAGTTCGCGGAGCGGGCCGCAGACGCAGCACGGCTCGCGTCACAATACCCAGGGTACCCTCACTACCGATAAACAAGTGTTTGATATCATAGCCGGCGTTGTTTTTCAGCATCTCGTTCATTGATGACACTATGGTTCCGTCGGCCATCACCGCCTCCAGGCCCAAAACCTGCTCACGCATCATCCCATAGCGAACCACGCTATTGCCGCCTGCGTTCGTGCCTATCATACCGCCTATCTGTGCACTGCCCCGGGCGCCAAAATCAACAGCGAACAGCCATCCGGCATCGGTCGCTGCCTCCTGGACATGCTGTAAAATCGCTCCGGACTGGACCGTGAGGGTACCGGCGTCTGCATCGAGGTGTTCTATTTCGCCCATACGCTCCAGCGAAATAACTAAATCTTCCGCCGCGCAGGTGATGCCATTGACCAGTCCACTAAGCCCGCCCCAGGGAACGATAGTCTGGCGATGTTCATGGCACAGTGCCATCACCTGTGAAAGCTCCAAGGTAGAGGCCGGTCGCACAATTGCCCTTGCTGGGCAGTTGCCCATGCCCCAACTGTAATTAGGGCGCGAGGTAACGTCTTCACCACGCAGTAAACCCTTGGGCCCGACGATCTCGCCAATTGCGTCAACAATGTCCATAAGGCTCTCCTTGATATGCTCTAAATCGATTATTATCCGCTAGCGCCCATAACAGCGGCGGCCCGTTTTGCGCGGTTTTCGGGACGCGCAGTCGAAAGCACCGGCAACTATTGGAGACGCTTCATGCTTTTGCAATTGTCCCCTGACTGACAGTTTGTCGCGATTTCCCGGCGGGCTCAGCAGGCATCAAACACCACCAGGGTGACTTCAGCGCCTCCCGCATTCTGTAACTGCTCTGGACGGTCATCCGTATACAGGCGGAACTCCCCAACGGACGCGGTCCAGACTTCATTCGCAAGCTGCAACGTGGCGGGTGCGAGAGGTGCCAGCAGCAGGCCCCTGCCGCCCCGTGGCATGGCAACCGTTGCGCCGGGGGCCAGGGTCAGGTGATAGCCCTGTCCGCGCCGGTTAGGCGGCAAGGGCTTGCTGGCTGGTACATTCCAGTCCTCCAGCTGCGCCGTACAGCTTGCGGACGGCGGCGCAAGAAACTCCAGACCGACATTGATAAATGTCGAGTTACCCGAGGCGCTGACCCGATGTACAAACGGCGCAGGATCGTCCGCATAGGGAAAAAAAACCAATGCGCCTGCAGGTGCAGCCTGCTCGCGCGGCGACTCGCCCAACGTCTGGCTCGCCGCCATTGTGTCGGCGACGATCACGGCCATTAAGTCATTCTCGTGAGCGTGATAAAGCGTCCAGACCCCGGGTTCTATCCAGTTGGTATAAATGAGAAAATGGTCGTCGCGGTATTTCACTACGTGCAGTGGTTCTTCCGTGACCGGAACGATGCGCGGTGTCGAGTCAGCGGCGCCAGCAACGGCACAGGCATTGGCGACTGCAATCAACAGCAGGCTGGAGAGCGCCTTGTTAAATATTTTGGCAAGCATTGATAATCCCCTGATGAGACGTTCACTACTGAGCATAGTGCAGATAATCAGCTTCGTTCGTCAATCCAACGTAGGCGCCCGGTTGACACCGTTGATTGGGCCGTTACACATTATCAGTCAAACACACAAAAGCTTTATTCTAATCAAAACTATCTTTTTCAGCATGCGTAGACTGGGAATTACTATCCATAACAAGGCTTGATTTGTTGGTAAAGCAGTAACACCATGCGCGCCTTCGAAGGAGGCACAATCCTATGACTATTCTGCTGACAGTTTCCTCTCTCCTGCTGTCTACCGCGTTGTTGCTGGTAGGACACGGGCTGCAGTTGACCTTGTTGCCACTGCGGGCAAACGCGGTAGGCATGTCCGAATTTATTATCGGCTTGAGTGCATCGTTCTATTTCCTCGGCTTTGTTGCCGGCTGTCTCGGCATCCCCCGCATTATTCGTCGGGTGGGGCATATACGGGGATTTGCCGTGCTCACCGCGATCATGATCTGTGCGGTTCTTGCCCTGGAAGTACTCAATACCTGGCAAGCCTGGCTGATACTGCGCTTCCTCACCGGTGCCGCAATAAGCGGTCTCTACACAGTCATTGAGAGCTGGCTTAACAATCAGTCGACAGCAGAAACACGAGGGAGAATCTTATCTATTTACACTTTCGTTACGCTGATGGGAATGCTCGGAGGGCAGTTTCTCATCAATGTGGGCCCTGCGGACAGCTCTACGCCGTTCTCGGTTGCGGCAATCTTCCTGGCACTGGCGATACTCCCGGTGGGATTGACAAGACGCATGGCTCCGACGCCAGTGGAGCCGACACAGTTCAGGTTTGGCTTGTTATACCAGCGCTCGCGCTCTGCTTTTGCCGGCGCCTTACTCTCAGGCCTGGTCGCAGGCAGCTTTTGGTCGCTTGGCGCGGTATTTGCGAGCTCAAACAGCGTTTCGACGATGGAAGTTACATGGTTTATGAGTGCAGCGATTGCCGGTGGCGCATTGCTGCAATATCCGATCGGGCTGGTCTCTGACCGTATCGACCGGCGTATCGTACTGACGCTATTGTGCGTTGGCGGCGCAATTGCCGCAGCCGCGGTTGCCATGAGCATTGGCCTGCCCTGGTATCTCGCGACCGTGTTCCTGTTTGGGGCGATGGTGATGCCAATTTACGCGATCTCTCTGGCAACGGCTGCAGACGTATCCGCCAGTGACGAGTTCGTGCAAATTGGCACCTCGGTTCTACTACTCAATGCATTGGGCGCCGCAGCTGCCTCCGTACCGCTGGGCCAATTGATGGCCATTGCCGGTCCGTCGGCACTGTTCTGGTCTTTCGCTGTGATCTGTGTGCTCATGGCCTTGTTTTTGGCGATACAGTTCCGCCAGCCAAGGGCCGTTGCGGTAAGCGAGCAGATCCCGTTCGAGGCGGCCGCTGCCGATACCTCTCCAGTGGGCTTTGAGATGGACCCTCGTGGTATCGAAGAGGAGCACAGCGATGACCAGGTTGAACCAGGGAGATGCCGCCTCAGCTGACGTCAATCATCGATGAGGCCGCAGTGCTGGAGGGGGCCACCTCAGTCTACAGGTGGCTCCCAATTAACGCCGTTGATATGGCCGCCGCCGTCGGCGAACAAGGTATTGCCAGTGAGGTAACGGGCTTCCTCAGAAGCCAAAAACGCCGCCACGCCCCCTATGTCCTGCTCCGGGTCACCCATACGGCCCATAGGGTTCTGCTGCAACATCAGCGCCGCGTTCTCCGGGGAATGTGCGGCGAATCTGTCGTAAGCTGCCGTTCTTGCGGCAGGACAGATAACATTCACACAGATGCCGTGCCTGGCCCATTCCCTTGCGGCTGTCCGCGACAATGCGCGCAAGGCCTCCTTGGCTGAATTGTATTCGGCAGTATAGGGATGGGCATTGACCCCATTGAGCGAACATACGTTAATCACCCTGCCCCATTGACGTTGACGCATAGCGGGAAAGGCCGCCTTCATCGCCCACCAGGGCGCCATGAACCCGCCCGTTAGCGCACGCTCAAAATCGATGTCCTCCCGCGTTTCCAGTCGTGCAGGGGGCGTGCCGGTCGGGTAGGCATTGTTGACGAGGATGTCCAGTTGACCAAATTCGGCCAGGGTTTGCGCAACAGCGCCTTCCACCTGATCCCGCTCGCGCACATCAACGGGAAAAAACCGAGCGCGTTGCATCGATTCCGCCGTGCGTTCACCCGACTCACGATCGTATTCTGCAATAACAACGGTGGCGCCGCGTGCATGCAATGCCCTTGCAATACCTTCGCCTACACCCTGTCCGGCGCCGGTTACCAAGGCTATTTTCTTATTTAAATCCAATGTAGTGCTCCTTCGATGCGGCCAACTCTTTAACTTAAGCGCCCTGTCTACACAACAAGAACAGGCCTGATACCAGGTTGCTATGCCCAAACTCGTTTCGGTATCGAGTTCGTATTACCTTGCATCCTAGCCCAACCAACCCCTGCTGATCTATCGCCATGACTCTACAGTAATTGCAATTGTCCACATGCAGGACCACCCGCAAAGGGACATGATTTATTCGACGCCAACAAACAAAAGATTTAGCACTTCAGCTACTATCCGGTCCATGTTTATTCAGGGCAGTTGAAAACATGTTAGGCTCAGAACCCTGAACTGATGAGCGCTCTGGTTGTTATGGATAATGAAAGAAACGCAAAGCCCGACCATGTGAAAGAACATATCTGGCGCCAGCACCTGGCATGGAAAGACGTGGTCACAAAAGAAGCCGAGGAAAATTTCAGGAAGCACCAAAAGCGAGTTGAAAAGTCATCGTCCTCCCGCGACCAACAATAACTGCCACTTTACACTGAGGGCAGCACCTTGCTCGCGTACAGCTCCAGACTTTGCCATGCCACGTCAATAGGCACCCCGCCGCAAAGCGGTGCAAGATTGATGGAGCCCTTATCTGCCAATCTCGCTATGGCTTGCTCAGGGCTGAGAATAGCGTACTTACCCTCGTCGCGCAGACCCTGCAGTGTGGTCGCTGCAGACTCTGCGTAGGCCCGGCGGGTGGCATGCCGCCAACTTGCGTAGGCTTGCGCATCGTAAAGCAAGTATTCCCCGACAGTGGCCCAGGCTTCATCCGGGTCCTCTGCGATCAGCGTAAGACAAGGCTCGCGTGGCGAGATAATAAATCCTTCTTTGAAACCTGCCTGTTTACACGCATCGGCATACTTTTCTGCCAGCGAAGGGTCATCAAGGGGCGGGGCAAAATAGAGCCCGAAACGTGCGGCCCTGCGGGCAGCAGCGTTGCTGTTGCCACCAACAAACAGCATAGCGCTGGCCGGTCGCGAGAGGCATGGAACCAACTGTACAGTGCTGCCGCCATATTCGAATGCCTCACCACTTAAAGCGCGCAGCAATACGGTCAGCTTTTCATCAAATATCTCGCCACGGCGGGCCCAATCAACACCAAAAGTCTGATATTCAAGCTCGCGGTAGCCCAAACCGACAGTAAGGGTGAATCGGCCTGACGATACCTGCTCCAGCGTGACCATATCCTCTGCCACCCTGATCGGATCGTGCAAGGGTAACTGCAACGCACTGACGCTGATACCAATACGGCGAGTGCAGGCAGCCGCGCCCATCGCCAGCATCAGCGGCGAGCTGAGGAACCCATCCTTGGTATTGTGATGCTCTGAGAAGCCGACCACGGAGAGCCCGTTCTGGTCTGCCCAGCGCACCATCTCCAGGCAGGCGCGGGTGCGGTCAGCTGCGCTATCCGGGCAGAACGGGGCCCGTCGCAGGTCAAACTGCAGTACAGTAAGTGGTGTCATGCTCGCTACGGCGCCTGAGGTTCTAGCCCTGCTCCAGCCTTTCTTTCGCCTTTAGCCAGCGTACCACCATGTCACCCATGCGCTTGCGGTCGTAGGCGTCCTCCTCATAACTGAACAGGCCGTTGCCGGCATAATGGAGGATGGTCAGGTTGGGCTCTTCGTAGAGTTGCCCATCCCCCAGGTCCTGCATGCGATTCAGGACTTCACAAATTATCCAGCCCTTGTCCTCGTCGATACTGTACCAACGGATCGGGAAGGCAGTCATGCTGCTGGCAGGAAAGGCACTCATGGTCTTGCTGATCCATTGGTAGATATTCTCCCTGCCCCAGAAGCGTCCGTACTGGTGTTCGAAATATGTGGCATCAAGGGTGAAGGTATCGGCCCAGTCTCGCCAATCGCCCTCCTGCGCGCCCTTGAGTGCGGCGGCCTGAAACTTATCAAATGCCTGTTCCAGTTCTTCCCTGCTCCAGCGTCCCATATCAAGCTCCTTCCGTTTGTGTGTTCACTGCCCCTGGCGCTGTGCCCCCGGCGGTACCTGGGCGCCGCTGGCGCGCATTTGCATCATTTGCTGCATACTCTGCATCATCCGATCGATGGTGAAGCTGGCGGTGGCCTGCCGCGGCGGAAACTCGCGAAAGGTCATCAGCCACTTGCCCACCTCCTGCTGCACCGGCACGAACAGCCAGAGCTGGTCGGCAAAGAACCGGCTGTACAGGCCTGAATCAATCGAAGTCTCGTACGGGTCGGTGCGCAAGTTGATGATGCGGGGAAAATTAAGCGCTTCCCGCGGACCGGCCCAGCCTTCCATCTGGTAGGCAAAGTGAATTTTCCAGTCGTTCCAGCGCATGGCGTTCAGTTGGGCGTTGTCATCGAAGTAATAGAGGGTCTGGCGAAGACCGGGGCCCTTGCCCGCCAACAGGTCAGTCTGGTCGAACCCGTCCAGATGCACTTTGAAGGTTCTGTCGCCAGCACGATGTCCCTTGAGCAGTTTGTTCTTGATATCCGGTTCGCCCGCAGCCCTGAGCAGGGTCGGGAGCCAGTCCTGGTGGGAAACGATATCGTTTATCACGCGACCGGGCTGGACTACACCCGGCCAGCGAATCAGCGCGGGAACGCGAAAGCCGCCCTCCCACGTGGAGCCTTTTTCACCGCGGAACGGTTCCGAGCCACCATCGGGATAGGTGTTGGTCTGCGACCCATTGTCCGTGGAGTAAATAACGATGGTGTTGTCGCTAATGCCCAGGTCTTCAACCTTGTCCAACAACTGCCCGACATGGTGATCGTGTTCCATGAGACCATCAGCATAAAGGCCAAAGCCGGAGGCTCCCTGCCACTGCGGCGCCAGCCGCGTCCAGACGTGCATCCGCGTCGCGTTGAACCAGACGAAGAAAGGCTTGCCGTCATCGTGCGCTTTGTCGATGAACTTCAGCGCGGCGTCGGTGAATTCCTGGTCAACCGTTTCCATGCGCTTGCGGCTGAGCGGGCCGGTGTCCTCGATCTTGCCGTCGGCATAGGAGCGAATCACGCCCCGCGGGGCGAAACGTTTGTGGAAGGCCGGATCCTTGGGGTAGAAGTAGGTCTCGGGCTCTTCCTCGGCATTGAGGTGGTAGAGATTGCCGAAAAACTCATCAAAGCCGTGATTACTGGGCAGGAATTCATCCTTGTCGCCGAGGTGGTTTTTACCAAACTGGCCAGTGGCATAGCCATGGGGTTTGAGCAATTCGGCAATGGTTGGGTCCTCCGGGCGCAAACCGATATCGGCGCCGGGGAGCCCTACCTTGAGCAGCCCCGTGCGCAGTGGGTGTTGCCCGGTAATGAATGCGGAGCGACCGGCAGTGCAGCTCTGCTCACCGTAGTAATCAGTGAACAGCGCACCTTCCTGCGCGATGCGGTCGATATTCGGCGTCCTGCTACCGAGCATGCCGCGGTGGTAGGCGCTGATATTGGACCAGCCAATATCATCTCCCCAGATCACCAGGATATTGGGTTTTTCCGCCGCGAATACGGGTGCCCAAAATAGCGTAATACATGCGGCAGAAAACGCGTTGAGCAGTAGGCGAGCAGGTTTTCTCAAGTTCATGCGCACGACCTTTCTGAATTATATTATGAGCGGATTATCCCGTAACAGCCGACTCCTGTTAATGGCCGCAAGTGGTCTTTTACATTGCCCAAAGCGGTCACGGCGGCCACACGCGAGGCGTTCTGCTACAGCTGGTACTGCCGCGTCGCCAGGTCACGCATGATTTCCTCGGAACCGCCGCCAATGGCATTGACCCGCACTTCCCGATAAATCCGCTCTACCTTGTTACCGCGCATATAGCCGATACCCCCCAGGATTTGCATTGCTTCCCTGGCGCAGAACTCCATGGTTTCGCTGCACTGCACTTTCAACAGCGCGATATCACCGAAGTTCGCAGTGCCGTCAATCATTTGCCGGCTGCAGTGCTGTATGTAGGCCTGGCAGGCGTTAATGCGCTGCTTCATTTCGGCGATCTTGTGACGGATCACCTGGTGGTCCGCGAGTCGCTTGCCGAAAGTCTTGCGTTCCTGGGCCCAGTTCACCGCCTCCTCGAGGCAGACACGCGCACTAGCCTCCATCATCACACACATGGCCATGCGCTCTGCGTTAAAATTATTGGCGATCACCAGAAAGCCGTGGCCCTCCTCCGCCAGCAAGTTACCCGCCGGCACCTTCACGTTATCAAAATAGAGTGTTGCGGTGTCACTGCACCACCAGCCTTGCTTGCGCGACAATGGCGTGCGGCTCACACCTTCCGCATCCGCGGGAATCACCAGTACTGAGACGCCGCTCGCGCCCTCGCCACCGGTGCGCACCCCGGCCGTAAACCAGTTGGCGCCCATGCCGCCTGATATAAACGTCTTGCTACCATTCACAACATAGTGGTCCCCCTCGCGCACCGCTGTCGTTTGCAAATTCGCAACATCTGAACCACCGGAAGGCTCGGTGATCGCCAGCGCGATACGCTTCTGTCCGGCAAGCACAGCGGGGATGATCTCTTGTTTGAGGGCATCAGACCCGAATGCCACCACCGGCGGCAAGCCAATCCCATGCGATAACAGCGTGCTGGGCAGTCCGCCCAGGCTGGTTCTGGAGATCTCTTCACCGACGATATTGTGATGATAGAGATCAATTCCCTCCAGGGTGCCGCCGTATTCCTCTGGATAACCCAGCCCCAGCAAGCCGAATTCGGCGGCCTTGGGCCACAGCTCGTCCGGAATAAAGCCCTGCTCATCCCACTCATCGACGTGCGGCGAAATTTCCTGTTCGATAAAGCGGCGCAACTGCTCACGCCATGCGTCATGGCTTTCATTCATGAAGGGATTGTGCAGACGGGCACTGTCGAAGCTCAGGGACACGGTAGACCTCATTAAATTGATGTTTTTAGCAGGGGCTTATCATGCCAGAGCAGAGCCCCGTTTTCTGCAGGCACTTTGGCGGTTACTTCATTATGGTTTACATAATCGCCGTGGCACCCGGGGACGGCCGGAGGGTTTGCCGCTATAGTCACTGTACTTCGCATCATCGAGGATTCCGCTTGAGCAGTAACCGAGAACAATGGCTTGGCCTGTTAGCCGATCTGGACCAGCGCCAGAAGCGGGCTGAGGCCATGGGGGGTGAAGAAAAGATCGCCCGGCAGCATCAAAAAGGCCGGCTTACCGCCCGCCAACGCCTGGCGCTACTATTTGATACCGGCACATTCAACGAAATAGGCGCCCTTGCCGGCGGCAATCATCCCGGTGGCGAACCCGCGCTGGCCGGAGACGGCGTGGTTGGCGGCACGGGCCTTATTAACGGGCGCAGTGCCGTCGCGCTGGCAGAAGACTTCACCGTTAAAGGGGGCTCCATAGGTCACGTTAACGCGGCCAAGCGAACGCGGTTGGTGCGCCTGGCGCTGGAACAACGATTACCGCTGGTCTTGTTGTTGGACGGCGCTGGTGAACGTGCCGGCAACGCGACCGAGCGCTACCCCCATACGGCCAACGACTTGCAGTTGGTGGCCGATCTCAAGGGCCTGGTGCCGGTCGTAACCCTGGTGCTGGGAACCTCGGCAGGACATGGTGCGCTGACCGGTATGTTCGCGGACTTCATTATTATGCTTGAGGGCGCCTCATTGTTTACCGCCGGGCCGCCACTGGTAGAGGCATCGTTGGGTATCAAAACCACGCCGGAAGAACTGGGCAGTGCCGGCATGCACGCCACCCAAAGCGGTGTGGTTCACAACCTGGCAAGCAGCGAACAGCAGGCTGTCGAACTGGCGCGGGACTACCTGTCCTATATGCCACAGCGACGCGGGGAGTCAGCTCCGCGCAGGGCCGACGGACCAGAAGCGCAGCCCTCGGATGTGGATGCCCTGTTGGACATCATTCCGCCCAATGGTAACCAGTCTTATGACATGAATTCTGTGCTGCAAGCGCTCGCAGACGACGGCTGCATCCTTGTGCAGCCTGGATATGGTCCTTCCATGCTCTGTGCGCTGGCGCGCTTTGGTGGTATAGCCACAATGGTCGTGGCAAATCAGCCTGACGTACTGGCCGGTGCCATCACCGTGGCTGCAGCAGAGAAGGCCGCGCACTTTCTCGACGTCGCCAATGCCTTCGGCCTGCCGTTGCTCACCCTGCTGGACAATCCCGGCGTCATGCCGGGGCCGCAGTCAGAACGCGAAGGCGTGCTTAAGGCAGCTGGCAGTATGTTTGCCGCCCAGCGCCGCTACAGCGGCTGCAAGATAGTCGTCACGCTGCGCAAGGCCTTTGGATTTGGCTCATCGGTGATGGGCATGAACCCATGGGACAGACAAGCGATCAGCATCGCCCTGCCCTCGGTTTCACTGGGCGGCATACCGGCCATAGGCGGTGCCGATGCCGCCGGGGCAAGCGCAGAGGACGCGGACCGTTTACAGGCGCTGCAGTCCGGTGCCTGGGTGCCCGCTGATGCCATGGCATTTGACAAGGTTGTTAACCCAACCGCACTACGCCGTGAAATTATTGCAGTGCTGCAACGTAATTGAACGCGCACATAACAACAGCAGGAACCCGATTATGGACATAACACTCGACGGCCAATCCAGCGGACCACTGCAGGGGCTGCGCGTACTCGATGTCACCTCGATGATTACCGGGCCGCTGTGCAGCCAGATGCTCGGCGACCTCGGCGCAGAGGTAATCAAGATCGAGCCTACACATGGCGAAGTAGCGCGCTGGATGATGCCCCCGGAACGGGGCGGGCTAACGGGCTTTTACTGCCAGATGAACCGCAACAAGCGCAGCCTTGCACTCAATTTGCAGTCACCCGAGGGGGTGGCGGTACTCAAAACCCTGGCTGAGAGCGCAGACCTGCTGGTGGAGAACTTTCGTGGCGGCGTAGCCGACCGTCTCGGTATTGGCTATGAAGACCTCAAGCCACTGAACGAGCGCCTTATCTATGTGGCGATAACCGGCTTTGGCCCGACGGGCCCCTACTGCGAGCGGCCCGCCTATGACCCCATTGCCCAGGGGCTGGTCGGCATGATGCACATACAAGGTGCTGCCTTTGGTGGCAAACCGCAATTGATACAGTCTGCGATCGTAGACAAAACCACCGCAACAACTGCGGCAGGCGTGGCACTGGCGGCACTGTATGCCAGGGATGGCATCAACGGCACGGGCAAGGGGCAGCGGGTTGATGTACCCATGATCGATGCCTATGCAGCCAATTCGCTGCCCGATATGTTACCGGTAGACAGCTTTCAGCCCTCTGAGATGCCAGACGCGGAACCATTGGCGGTATTGCGCACCTTCGCTACCACAGACGGTCATGTGGTAGGCATGGCTCTGCAGGACAATCATTTCAAGGGGCTGTGTGAAGCACTTGAATGCACTGAGTTGTTGCAGCGGGAGGGCATGCGCAATGTGGGTGAGCGTATTGGCAACTTTGAGCCCTGGCTGGACGCTATCGAAATCGAGATCGCCAAGTGGCCCACAGACGAGCTGCTCGCCCGCTTCGACGCAAAGGGCGTGCCCTTCGGCAAAGTAAAGACTATTCGCGAATTCGCCGAGGACCCACAGGCAAAACACAATCGCACCGTGTTCGACGCAGAGCACCCGGAACTGGGAACGCTGCGTTACGTGCGCTACCCGGGGCACCTCTCCGCCACGCCGGCAAGCCTGAATCGTCACCCGCCGCGACTCGGCGAGCACAGTAGCGAGATACTCGAGGCAGCAGGTTACTCCCCAGAGGAGATTGAGGCCTTGCGCGCTAGCGGTGTGGTCGCCTGATACTCAGGACTCCAGGGCGGAGTCTGCGGGACGCCAGATAAGGCCGACCGGCAGGTCCCGGGCGACCTGTCGCAACAGGCGACGGCGATAGCCGGTGGCCTGGCGGTAGCCCTCCAGAGAGGGGAAGCGGCACATTACCAACATGGCGTCCTGCGCCAGGGCAAACCGTGAGACCCCGCTGTAGATGCCCAGGTATGAGCCGACCATCGCGGTAATCGAGCGTGTCAGGTGCAGATAGTCAGCGCTGATCACAATACCCTGGCGACTCATTATCGTGCCCAGGGTGATGGCCAGGTCCAGGCGCGCCTTCAGGCCTTCCACGCCCTGCTGATACAGCACCAGTGGAAAGTCAGTTCCCATTGGCGACACGCGATTATCAGTAAGCGCCTCGCGAATATATACAAGCATCTCTTCGCGGCGGGCCAGCAGCGCCTCCTGTTCCGTACCCAGGCCAATCATGGCGTCGGCAATGGCCGTGGCATCCGCCGCGAACACCGCCTGCAGGTAACGCAGTGCGGGACGCCAGATCTCGCTGATATCAACGCTGTTGCCCCAGTCGATAAAGTACAGTTGTTGGTCGTCGTCAACCAACAGGTTTCCGGGATGCAGGTCGCCATGAAATTCGCGGTAGACGAAAAGATGCGACAGCACGGTGTGCAGGAATGCCCGCCCTACTTTACGGCGCGCTCGCAATGACTTGCGCTTACCCAGGTGACCAAAGGCACTGGAAAGGCTATTGGCACTTTCCACGTATTCCATCTCGATCACGCGACGGGTGGTCTGGTAGACCCGGGGCACATGCCAACCCCCGGTGTAACTGGCGCGTTCGGCAAAGCGCGCCTGTACGCTCGCCTCTGCCTCAAAATCCAGCTCGGCCCTGAAACCATCGACAAACAGGTCCACCTGGTCCAGCCAGGATGCAAGAAACGGCGACAGCTTGGAGTGTGGCGCCCAGTACTGGCTGCTGAGAATAGCCAGCTTGATCACTGTTTTGCCAATAATGAATTCCCGTTCAAGGTTGTGACGACCGACCTTGACCACGACCGTTTTGAGTTCCTGGCGACCGCGCCGGTTGCGCACCGGCTTTTCCGCGACAAAAACCGATGCGATAGAACCTGACTTTAGCGGTTTTGACGCGTCGAAATCATAGTAACGCTTGCCGGGTAATTCGCCGAAGCTCTCCATAAACGCCTGCTCTACCTCTGCGGGCGTCATCGGTTCCACGTCCTCCTGGAACACCGCCAGTGCATCGCTGATCTCTTCGGGAAGGAAGTCTGAGCCCGATGCGGCAACCTGTGCCATCTTGATGAAGAACGGCCCGAACTCACGGACCATCTGCGCTACGATCGCTGCCTGGGCCTTGAAGTCGTCAGGGTCTGTATCGAAAAACTCTCGAATATACGCCAGCGCACCGATCTGCCGGCGGAATATATCGAGGTCCGAACGCAGCATACCGGTTTCGTTGAATATCTCCCGCAGGTGGCGGTTATTGCTATGGCGCATGTGTTTGAGCTGGTTGATAACGCTCACCAGCAGTGGTTCGTAGGCGTTAGTAACAATGCGCGCCACGTCCAGGCTGACTTCACCCAGGCCCTTGAGTTCAGGCTCGCTCATCAGGTCATTGAAAAAGCGCCAGAATTCCTCGGTGACCTGGTCGGGAATCGGGAACACCGACCGGGCGGTGAACTGATCCATAAGGAAGCGCAGCAGGTTCTCTGTGCTTTCCTCGTTAGGCAGAATATTGTCTTCACGCAGACGCCGCGTGAGCTGGGTCAACTGGGCCGTAACGGGGTGATCCTGCAGGGCAAGGAACAGGGCATCCAGCGCGCCATGTAACTCCGCCTCACTGATATCGTCCTGGCGGTTGAAAAGGGTAGCCAGTGGCCGCATCGCCACATAGATTTTGGCCATTCCCGAGGCGTACTCTCCCGTGGAGCGCAGTACCCGTCCCGTCTGCGCACGCAGGGCGGGCAACAGCTCTTCGAGGCTGACTGAGTTTTCGGCGTCCCTTACGGGTTCTGGTTTCGACAAGCCTGAGTCCCTGCCACATGGGCTGCGGCAAATGCTGTTTCCGGGAAGTGATCGCTAGAGAAGTTACGTTTCCCTGACCACAGGGTCATTGTCTATGAACACCCGCCAGCGAACAAGGGCCAATATCAGGGCAAAACTTTCCTGTAGGGTTTCACCACCACCTTGCGGGTGACCCCGTGCAGCGCGTAAGGATCGGAGTCTGCCCAGGCTTGCGCGGCTTCCAGCGAGTCGAATTCGGCAACGATCAGGCTACCGGTGAAGCCCGCCTCGCCCGGATCCTCGGCATCAACAGCAGGGTGTGGCCCTGCTATCAGCAAGCGCCCGGCATCTACCAGTTCATGCAGGCGCTGCAAGTGCGCCTCCCTGTTGGCCTTGCGGCCTTCCAGGCTGTTCTCCACATCCTGGGTAATGATGGCATACCACATAGCTGGAAATCCTTTAACGATCATATACAGACAGCGCTCAACATTATGCGGGTTTCGGCCCCGGGCACAGCATTGACGCTATCAATAGCGGCTCATAGAGCGAATCAATTTGAGTGATGACTGCAAGGGTTCTATTATGCTCTGATTACACTACCGGAGTCACCCCATGTACCAGTTCAGCGAGCGATCAGAGCAACTGCAGGCAAAGCTGCAGTCCTTTATGGCAGAGCACATTTATCCCAATGAGGATAACTATGCCAGGCAGCTGCACGCTGCAGAGGATCGCTGGGCGCCGGTGCCCCTGATGGACGAACTCAAGGCTAAAGCCCGGGCAGCGGGGTTGTGGAACCTGTTTATTCCCCCCAGCCTTGCTGAGTTTGCAGACCACGACGGGCTGAGCAACTTCGACTATGCACCACTGGCAGAAATGATGGGCCGTGTGCTGTGGAGCCCGGAAGTCTTCAATTGCAATGCACCTGACACCGGCAATATGGAAGTATTCATGAAGTACGGCACGGAGGCACAGCAGGCGCGCTGGCTGACGCCGCTGCTGAACGGCGAGATCCGCTCAGCGTATGCAATGACCGAGCCACAAGTCGCTTGTTCCGACGCCACCAACGTGGAACTGCGCATAGAGCGCGAGGGTGACGAGTGGGTGCTCAACGGGCGCAAGTGGTTTACCTCCAATGCCATGCACACGCGCACCGCGATCTTTATCGTGATGGGCAAATCCGACCCTGACAATGCCAATCGACACCTGCAGCAAAGCCAGGTGCTGGTGCCTCGCGAAACACCTGGCGTGGAAATGGTGCGGGCGCTAACGACGCTGGGCTACGACGATGCACCACTGGGCCACGCCGAAATGCGTTTCACTGACGTTCGCGTGCCACTGGAGAACATGCTGCTCGGGCCAGGACGTGGATTTGAAATTGCCCAGGGCCGGCTCGGCCCGGGCCGCATCCATCACTGCATGCGCCTTATCGGTATCGCCCAGCGTTCCCTGGAACTGGCCTGCCAGCGCGCTGTCTCGCGCACCACGTTCGGACGAACCCTGGATCGCCACCAATCGGTGCGTGAGGAAATTTCCAAAAGCTATTCCGAGATAGAAATGGCACGGCTGCTGGTATTGAAAACCTGCGCGCGCATGGACGAGGTTGGGCCCAAGGGCGCAATGGATTTGATTGCGGCGAGTAAGACCAGCGTACCGATTATGATGCAGCAGGTTATCGACCGCTGCATGCAGATACACGGTGCCGGCGGCCTCACCGAGGACTACTGCATGGCCGAGGGATTCAATTATGCGCGCTGGTGCCGCCAGGCGGACGGCCCCGACCAGGTTCACCAGATGGCGCTCGGGAAGATGATTATCAAACGCTTCAGCGAAGACTAGCTAACCCATTGTCGCGCAAAGTGTGGGTGGCAGTCCCCTTGCAGCCCACCTTCAGCGCTCTCAAGGCTGCATGGCCAGTCTTGCGCTGCGCGCGCCGGGTGGCTGGCCAAGCGGTTCTCCTCTGTTACTATAAACGGGTCTACGTTTTGCGCATCCGGGTAAACGGTCCTTGGCCAGCTCCGGCGCGTTTGTTGCCAGGAGATCGACATGCCCCCCGAGTGGCTGCGGGACTACCGCAAAGCAACTTTCGCCAGCGATTTGCTGGCGGGCTGTATCGTCACCATCATGCTGATTCCCCAGTCCCTGGCCTATGCACTGCTCGCTGGCTTGCCGGCGGAAATGGGGCTGTATGCGAGCATTTTGCCCCTTGTGGTTTATGCCCTGTTGGGAACCAGTCGCACCTTGTCCGTAGGCCCCGTAGCCGTGGTCTCGCTGATGACGGCCACGGCAATCGGCAAAATCGCGGAGAGTGGCAGCCCTGATTACGCCGCGGCTGCGATAGTACTGGCCGCGCTCTCCGGCATTATGCTGCTGGTCATGGGCTTTTTGCGTTTTGGCTTTCTGGCGAATTTCCTGTCTCATCCCGTCGTATCAGGGTTCATTACTGCCTCCGCTGTTATCATCGCACTGGGGCAGGTGAAGCACCTGCTGGGCATTCCCGCACAGGGGCACAACCTCCCTACACTGCTTGGGTCCCTGCTCACGCACATTGGTGATACCAACCCGGTTACCCTGGCTACCGGGGTGCTGGCTCTGGCTTTCCTGCTGTGGGCGCGTCGCGGACTGCTGCCTTTGCTACTGCGCTTGAAGATGCCGGAGGAAGGCGCAATCATCCTGGCCAAGGCTGGACCGGTATTGTTGATTCTGGCCACTGTTGCTGCCAGTTACCTGATGCACTTTACTGACCGAGGTGTTGCGCTGGTCGGTGCTGTGCCCAGTGGACTGCCCGAGTTGTCCATGCCCTCGCTGGATCCTGATCTCTGGTCGCAGCTGGCTGTGTCGGCGCTATTGATTTCGATTATTGGTTTCGTGGAGTCCGTGTCGGTGGGGAAAACCCTGGCCGCCAAACGCCGCCAGCGCATCGACCCCAACCGCGAACTGGTCGCCCTGGGTGGCGCCAACGTTGCCTCCGCCTTTTCAGGGGGTTTCCCGGTTACCGGGGGATTTTCCCGTTCGGTGGTTAACTTTGATGCAGGCGCAAAAACGCCCGTCGCCAGTATCCTGGCGGCCGCGGGTATCGCGCTGGCGGCACTGTTCCTGACGCCGCTGCTGTTCTATCTGCCCAAGGCAACGCTGGCCGCCACCATTATCGTCGCCGTCAGCAGCCTGGTAGACACGGACCTGGTGCGCCGCGCCTGGCGTTATTCGCTGTCCGACTTCGCGGCGATCGGTACAACGATCGTCGCCACCTTGATGCTGGGGATAGAGCTAGGGGTAATGACCGGTATTCTGGTATCCGTTATGCTGCATTTGTACAAGACCACACGACCGCATATTGCTGTTGTGGGCGCGGTAGCGGGCACCGAGCACTATCGCAACGTTAAACGGCACAATGTGATTACGCACCCCAACCTGGTCTCACTGCGTATCGACGAGAGTCTATATTTTGCCAACGCCAGTTATCTGGAGGACTATATCTACCAGTGGATCGCAGACAACGACCGCATCCAGCATGTTATCCTGCAGTGCACGGCGGTTAACGAGATAGACATGAGTGCTCTTGAGGCCCTGGAAGCGATAGACCATCGATTGCGAGAGCAAGGAATCACACTCAACCTCAGCGAGGTCAAGGGCCCGGTGATGGATGCGTTAAGCAGTGTTGATTTCATCCAACGACTTTCAGGCCGGGTCTTCCTCAGCCATCACCAGGCGGTAAACGCCCTGAAAACAGACGAAATAGAGCCATACATCATTTAATGCCGAGCGCGTCGCTGGCATGCATAATCCGGGAAGCAGTTAGCAATGCACCAGAACCCTTTGTTACGTGGCGGGATATTCCTGTTGATCGTCCTGTTAATCGGCTTATTGGCCATT
Organism: uncultured Gammaproteobacteria bacterium; assembly: GCA_963845135.1. Classification (GTDB taxonomy): domain Bacteria; phylum Pseudomonadota; class Gammaproteobacteria; order Pseudomonadales; family Halieaceae; genus Halioglobus. The sequence goes on from CAWJQW010000004.1 coordinate 485,411, forward strand.
CTGACCCAGGAAGAAGAGGATCCCTGCGCCACGCAACAGGCTGACATCAGCGCGGCGGTTCTCGCCGACAGTGAACACGACAGCGACGCCCTGGCCAACCGCGCTATCCTGATGCGCGGCAAGTGTGCAAAGCCCGACGCACAAATCCAGCCAGAGCCGAACGATATTGACGCGCAGGCCGCACCGGACTCCAGAGCCGAGGAAAGCGATTCAGGGCTGAAGTCGGGTATGCGGTTCAGTTTGTTTGCCTCGGCCATCGCCGCTAACACGCAGGCGCAGGGAAAACTGCAGACCGACACCACAACGCCACCTGCTTCCGTTAGCACCCACACGGCTGGCGAGATCATCGAACACCGTTGCATGGTCTGTCACGGCTGCTATGACGCGCCCTGCCAGCTTAAACTGGAGGCACAGGCGGGCCTGCAGCGCGGAGCCAGTGCCGACCTGGTCTACGACGGTGGACGCCTGATTACCGCCAACATGACCCGTCTGTTCGATGATGCTTATAGCGTCAAGCAGTGGCGTGACAAGGGTTTTTATCCGGTCCTGAATGAGAAGGAACCGGAAAAAGGCGTGATGTACCGCATGCTGGAACTCAAGCAAGCGCATCCACTGCCCACTGAGGGGCCGATGCCTGCCGGTTTTGACTTTGCCCTCGCGCGCGACCAGCAGTGCCCGAAAGAGGACGAGTTCGACGACTATGCACGTGAAAAACCGCTTTGGGGAATGCCTTATGGTTTGCCCGGGTTAAGCCAGGAGCAGCACCAGACGGTCACACAATGGTTGCAAAAGGGTGCGCCCCCGCCCCCGCTTGCACCGTTGTCTGTGGCAAACCAGGACCTGGTGAGCAACTGGGAAAGGTTTCTCAATGGCGACTCACGGCGGCAGAGACTAATGGCGCGCTACGTTTACGAGCACCTGTTTCTGGCCAGCCTGTACCTGTCTGAGGGCGATGACTCGCTGTGGTTCCGTCTGGTGCGCTCGCGGACCGGGCCCGGCAAGCCGCTGGAACTGATCAGCACCCGCCGTCCCTACGACGACCCCGGTGTTGATCGCGTCTACTACCGCCTGCAACGCATGCCAGTGACGGCATTGGACAAGACGCACCTGCCCTATCGGTTCGACCAGGCGCGGATGGACTGGTACCAAAAACTATTTATCGAACCGGACTACGAGGTGGCATCCCTCCCCGGCTACGCGGTAGAAGTCGCCTCAAACCCATTCAAGGCCTTTGTTGACCTGCCTATCGACGCCCGCTATCGCTTTTTGCTTGCAGAGTCGCGCTTTACCATCATGAACTTCATCAAGGGGCCTGTTTGTCGCGGACAAATCGCGCTCAGCGTTATTGATGACCATTTCTGGGTAACGTTTGTTAACCCTGATCATATGGACCTGGAGGTCGATGCCCAATTCCTGGCCCGGGAAATGGACAAAATGCGCCTGCCCACGCCATCGACCGGAACACCCATCGACCTGTTCAGCTGGCGGTCCTACGCCAAATCCCATGAGCGATACCAACGCGCGCGCTCGCGCTTCATCCGCAAGAAAGTGGCCCAGGGAAAGCGCCTTGACCTGGATTCGATCTGGGACGGTGATGGACACAATCACAATGCATCACTGACGATTTTTCGACATTTCGATACAGCGTCCGTGGAACACGGCATGATCGGAGATACACCCAAGACAGCCTGGGTTATGGACTACCCCCTGCTGGAACGAATTCATTATCTGCTGGTGGCAGGTTTTGACGTCTATGGTTCGGTGTCTCATCAGTTGGAGTCGCGACTCTATATGGATTTCCTGCGCATGGAGGGCGAGTTCAATTTCCTGCTGTTCATGCCCCCGGAGCAGCGCCTACCGATGTGGGACTACTGGTATCGCGACGCTCCCAAGGGCGCTCGCAGTCACTTCATCGAACGCAGCGCCCTGGAGCAGGAAACTGCGAATATTACCTATAAAACGGATAATCCAAAAAAAGAATTTCTGGGTTTGTTGCGTGAGCGGATCTACCAGGCTGATGCACCCACGTTCACTTACCGGGGTCGTGGTGCCGCGGAGCAGACAGTCTCCGCGCTTGCCGCCATGGAAGCAAAAGTCGGCGCCCACAACAGTTTCCTTCCCGATGTGAGCTTTATCAACGTGATCGGCAAGCAGCGAGATGAGTTCTACACCATGCTGCGCAACTCGGCCCACTCGAACATCGCCCAACTGTTCAAGGAAGATCAGCGACGATTACCCGACGAGGACAGTCTGACCCTGGTGCGCGGCTTTATCGGCGCTTATCCGAACTATTTTTTCCAGGTTGAAGAGTCAGAGCTGGCTAAATTTGCCGCTGCGATAGCCGAATTGAAAAGCGCTCAGGATTACGCCCGCCTACGCGACCGCTATGGCGTGAGTCGCAACGCGCCCTGGTTCTGGCGTTTCGCTGACAAGGCCCATGCCCGGCACCGTTGGCAGGACCCTGTTGAATATGGTTTGTTTGATCTCAATCGCTACGCGGGCGACTGATCATACCGGGGGGCGACCCTGCCCCCGTTGCCACACTTTCAGGAAAGCCCTTTCCATGGCGCTTTCAGCGGCCATGCCGAGTTTTTCCTGCCAGTTTTTTTTGTGCACAAAGCGCACATCGAAAACGTCCCGCTCCTTGAGTTGCGCCTGGATGAAAGCATCAGATGTCTGCACATCGTCAGCCAGGCCCTGCTCAACAGCTTCTGGTTCCATACCACACCTCCCCCGTAGCGACTCGCGCTATGTCCAGTTGCGGACGGTTTTCGCTGACAAAGTCCTTGAACAAGTCATGGGTCTCTTCCAGGTCCTCGGTGAATTTTTCCCGACCCTTCTCCGTATTTTCACCAAACATGGTGACAGTGCGCTTGTACTCTCCTGCCGTAAATAGCTCGAAATCAATATCGTGCTTCTTGAGCAGCCGGTGAAAATTGGGCACCTGCGCGAGAACACCAATTGAACCGAGCACCGCAAAAGGTGCGGCGATTATGCGGTCGGCCACGCAGGCCATCATGTAGCCGCCGCTGGCAGCTACCTTGTCTACCGCTATAGTGAGCGGAACTTCTGCGTCGCGAATGCGGCGCAACTGGCTGGCAGCAAGGCCGTACCCATGGACCAGTCCGCCGGGGCTCTCGACCTTCACCAGCACCTCATCGCCTTCCGTGGACTGGTTCAGTACCGCGGTGATTTCCTCGCGCAGGTTATCGGTGGCGCTGGCCCTGATATCGCCGTCAAAATTCAGGACATACAGGCGTTTGCGTTGCTCCGGTCCGTCGCTACTTCCTTGTCCGCGTTTGCTGGCCTTTTTCGCTGCTTTGGCTTCCTGCTTCTCCTTTTTCTTCTTCGCTTTGCGCTGGGCCTTACAGGGCTTCGGGGTCAGCCACGACGTGCTCGAGAGTCTCGCCAATCTGTTTGTATTTCTCGTTCAGATTGCGAATCTCAATATGGCCCTCATGCAACTCTGCCTTGTTTCTCTGGCCAATGGACACCAGGCCGGCGACCAGCATGAGCAAGGCGGCGACCAGGACAATGGCCTGTCCCAGGAACAGGCCGAATTCGTAAAAGTATTCCAAGTTTTACCTCTCAGGATGCTGACAGTTCGTTAACGTATTGACGGATTAACTGACCCGCGACGGAAGCGGGTGGCGGCACCCGGGGCAGTTCACGATAGTGAAACCAGCGCGCGTCTGCGATCTCGGATGGGTCACAGACAATTTCTCCGCCTGCGGTACTCGGCGAAAAAACCCAGCATCAATTGATTGGGGAAGGGCCAGGACTGCGACTGGAAGTACCGCAAGCCGCCGCACATCCAGGCCGACCTCTTCCTTGACCTCACGGATCAGGGTTTCTTCGACGGTCTCGCCAGCCTCTATAAAACCTGCAAGGGTGCTGTACATGCCAGCAGGATGATTGATATTTTGCGCCAGCAGCAGCTCCTCACCGCGGGTGACCAGCATAATGACGCAAGGGGCAATGCGCGGATAGTTGACTACCCCGCAGGGCGAGCAGCGCATGGCGCGTTCGCTTTCATCCGCCTGCATCGCGCTGCCACAGCGGCCACAGAACTGGTGGTCGCGCTCCCAGTCGAGCAACTGTGCTGCGCGACCCGCCAGGGCGAAGAGTTGCTCCTCCACCCGACCCAGAAGCTGCCACAGACTGCCCACCTGGTAGTCTCATGGGGTCAAGCTGGTGCTCACTCGTCTATCTCAACGGCAAAACAGGGCCGCTCCTGCCAATAGCCCAGGAAATGACGCCGCTGCACCCGCCATCCATCGCGACCCACAACATCCTCTTCCAGCAGGCAAATCTGCGGGGAACGCAGGTCACTGATCAGTTTGCCACGCTGGAACACCAGTTGCAGTGAAGGCGCAGGGTCCTGTGGCGGTCTGTTGTCGGGTCTGAACATAGGGATCCGTGAGGGCGAAACGACCGGCTATGGTATGCGCGCGACAGCGAATGGGCAAGTAGACCAATGTCATTGGGAAATTTAAGGGATTATCCGCAATCGAGAGATGAATTAGCGTAGAATGCCCCTCCAAATTTCCCGATCTGTTACCGCACCATGAGTGATACTGTCGTCAGCGCCTTCTGGAAGAACTTCCTCGGGCCATCCCCTGTCTGGTACAAGCAGACCATCGTCGCCTTCCTGCTGTTGAACCCGTTCATCCTGCTGCTGGCTGGGCCTTTCGTCACCGGCTGGTTGCTGATTGCCGAGTTTATTTTCACCCTGGCGCTGGCGCTGCGCTGTTATCCGTTGCAGCCGGGTGGACTGCTGGCCATCGAAGCAGTATTGCTGGGCATGACCACGCCGGAGAGCGTTTACCACGAAACACTGGCAAATTTTGAGGTGATCCTGCTATTGATGTTCATGGTGGCGGGCATCTACTTCATGAAGGAACTGCTGCTGTTTGTCTTCACCCGAATCCTCCTGAGCGTTAAATCCAAGGTAGTGCTGTCACTGTTGTTTTCCCTGGTGGCTGCCGTTCCTGTCTGCATTCCTGGATGCACTGACGGTGACTGCGGTGCTGATCAGCGTGGGCGTGGGTTTTTACTCGGTCTACCACAAGGTGGCGTCCGGCAAGGGTTTAGCCAGGACGACCACGATCACTCACAGACGACTGCGTGCACGAGAGCTCATCGCGAAGACCTGGAGACAGTTCCGGGCCTTTCTGCGCAGCCTGCTGATGCACGGTGCCGTGGGCACCGCACTGGGCGGCGTCTGCACCCTGGTCGGTGAACCACAGAACCTGCTGATTGCAACCGTGGCCGGCTGGGATTTCGTCACTTTTTTTATCATCATGGCGCCGGTGACGCATGCCGGTACTGGTCTGCGGACTTGCTACCTGCGTGCTGCTGGAAGTCAGTGGCAAGTTTGGCTACGGGGCCGCAGCTGCCTGACAGCGTGCGCCAGGTGCTGGAGGAGTTTCAGGAGCAGGAAGAATCCCGTCGCAACGCGCGCACCAACGCGCGGCTCGCGGTGCAGGCACTGGTTGCGCTCATCTGGTGCTGGGACTGGCCATGCACTGGGCCGCCGTAGGCCTGATCGGACTTGATGGTGATCGTGCTGTTAACCGCCTTCAACGGCGTTGTCGAGGAGCACCAGATCGGCCACGCGTTTGAGGAGGCCCTGCCCTTCACCGCCCTGCTGGTGGTGTTCTTTGCCATCGTCGCAGTGATCCATGATCAGCACCTGTTCACGCCGGTTATCGACACGGTACTGGCGATGGAGCTCGGATATTCGCCCGGCAATGTTCTTCCTGGCCAACGGCGTGCTGTCGATGATCAGCGACAACGTCTTTGTCGCCACGGTATACATCGACGAAGTGAAAGACGGCGCTGGACGCGGGCAATATCACCAGGGCTGAATTTGACCAGCTGGCAGTCGCCATCAATACCGGCACCAACCTGCCCAGCGTGGCAACACCTAATGGCCAGGCCGCTTTCCTGTTCCTGCTGACTTCGGCGCTGGCGCCGCTGATCCGCCTGTCCTATGGGCGCATGGTGATCATGGCCCTGCCCTACACCCTGGTGATGGGCGGTGTGGGTCTGGCCTGCGTATCGCTGTTTATCTGATGCAGGCTGTCGCGCTGTTCCGCCACAGCACGCTTGCCACCGCTGCTGCCCGCGATAGCCTCCAGCTGCAGCTTCATGCGCCGCCAGTTCTTCTGGCGGAAGCGGCAATGACCGGCAGTGGCGTGCGACCTGCAGGCAGACGACTGATCTGCGTCTCCACCCTGGTCTCGCCATCCACTATCGGCACTGGCATCGGAGAGCTGGAACGTGGTCTGGCCGCCGGTCATAGCCAGGTAAACGTCAGCCAGTATCTCTGCATCCAGCAGGCGCCGTGCAGGTCCCGCTGGGAATTGTCGACGTCATAGCGCTGACACAGGGCGTCCAGGTTGTTGCGCTGTCCGGGGTGCTTGCTGCGTGCCATGACCAGCGTGTCGATCACCCGGCACAGCTGTCTCCACGGACGCCGCCTTGAGGTCGAGTCGCTGCAATTCGCTGTTGAGAAAGCCCAGGTCAAAAGGCGCGTTATGGATAATCAGTTCTGCGCCGCTGAATAAACTCCAGGAAGTCCTCGCCACGTGCTCAAACAGGGGTTTGTCCGCGAGAAACTCATTGGTGATACCGTGTACCTCTATCGCCCCCTGGTCAATATCCCGGTTGGGCTTGATGTACTGGTGATAGTGATTGCCGGTAAGGCGCCGGTTATCGAGCTCCACGCAGCCTATCTCGATAATCCGATGTCCCTGGGAGACTTCCAGGCCTGTGGTTTCGGTATCCAGTACAATTTGTCTCACTTTACGCTTTCCTCAATTAACGCGTCTGGGCCAGTTCATCAATGCCGCGGTTGGCCAGTAGGTCGGCAAGTTCATTTTCGCGATGACCACTGTGGCCCTTTACCCAGTGCCAGTCTACCCGGTGGCGCTGGTTCTGGTCGTCCAGCGCCTGCCAAAGATCAACGTTCTTGACCGGCTTTGCGGCCGGCGGTTTTCCAGCCCTTTTGTTTCCAGCCCGCCAGCCAGGTGGTGATGCCGTTTTTGACATAGACGGAGTCGGTGGTCAGCACCACCTCGCAGGGCTCCTTAAGGGCTCTTAAGCCCTCGATCGCGGCCTGCAATTCCATGCGGTTATTGGTGGTGTCGGGCTCGCCGCCATAGAGTTTTCTTTCCTTGCCCTGGTAGCGTAGCAACACGCCCCAGCCACCGGGGCCGGGATTTCCCCTGCAGGCGCCGTCGGTGAAGATCTCAACCTGTTTCAATGCAATATGTCCCCACTCTGGTTACGCACGGAGACACCGCCGGAGCGCCCGGGCGAGCGCGGTGCTGGACTCGGTGCTGCCGCGGGTTTCGGCACGGCCAGGTCAATCAATTTCTCGCCGTGGCGGCGCAGCCTTGAGCGCGGTCGGTTCTGTGCCGCCACGGTTTTGATCGCATGCAGCAGGTAGACGCCACCCACGGGCAGATTGTGGCGCGCACACCAGGCGTCCATGCCCTCCATGCCGCTGCGCACACGACCACTGCCCAGCGCAGGCAGGGCGTACATATAATGACAATCCTGCAGTTCACAGCCAAGCAAGTGCAGCCAGTCGGTCAACCGGCGGGCGCTTACCGGCTGGTGCAGGCGCCATGCCGACTGCGGCGACAGCCTGCGCAATGCGGTCGCTGCTCCCCGCAGGCTGAACGGATTAAAGCCGATGATCAACAACTGTCCGTGGGCAGTAAGCACACGCTGAATTTCGCGCAGCACCTGATGGGGGTTGTCGACAAATTCCAGGCTATGGTGGGCAATCACCACGTCGACGCTGTCGCTCTCCAGCGGGATTTCACCGCCTTCGCAAATCAGGCCTACCCCTTCTCCACCGCGGTTACTGGCCTGAACTCGATGCTGGATGCGGCAATCACCAAAGAGAGACTGACCGCGCACGGGCCCCATCTGCAGCATGTGATAACCAAAGGCATTTTCCAGATGCGGCCGCAGGGTTGCACGCAACTGCTCCAGCAGGTAGCGCCCGCGCTCGCTGCCATACCAGGATTCCAGTTCTGCCAAAATATCGTTAAACTGATCGCTCATGCATGCGGGCCTGTTACATCTCTCATTACTGGCGCCATGTTACTGTATTTCCCCCTAATTGAAACGCAAGCTTATGCTCATCATCGAACCTATACCCGCTTTCAACGATAACTACATCTGGCTGGTGACGCGCCCTGGCGATCAGCGTGCTTTCGTTGTTGATCCTGGCGATGCAGCGGTGGTCGAAGAAGCGCTGGCGGCGCGCGAGCTGCAGCTGGTCGGCATCCTTCTCACCCATCACCACTTTGACCATGTGGGCGGTGTACTGCAATTGCGTGACGCCTGGGACCCGGTCGTCTATGGACCAGCCAACCCGGCGATCGATGGGGTGGACGTTCGCGTTGCGGGTGGTGACCGCGTCGAAGTGCTGGGAGCCACGTTTGAGGTGATAGAAGTACCCGGGCACACGCTGGACCACATCGCTTATTTTGCCGGTAGTGACAACACTGCAACAGATCAACCCGTCTTATTCTGCGGCGATACGTTGTTTGCGGCAGGCTGTGGCCGCTTGTTCGAGGGTACCGCCACGATGATGCATACGTCACTCCAGGCATTAGCCGCGCTGCCCCCCGAAACGCGCGTTTACTGCGCGCACGAGTATACGCTGGCCAACCTCGACTTCGCCCTGGCGGTGGAGCCGGAGAATGCAGAACTGCTACAAAGGGTACAGCAGGCCAGAGCCACGCGGGAACGCGGCGAGCCAACGGTGCCTTCCAGCGTGTCGCTGGAGCTAGCAACCAACCCATTCCTGCGCTGCCAGCAACCGGTGCTGATCGATTCCTTGCGCCGCCAGGGTAAGCTGCAGGGAACAGAGCCCGTCGAGGTCTTTGCCACCGTCAGGGGCTGGAAGGATACTTTCTGAACTTGAACGCCTAAACTTCTGGTCTTTCGATCACTTCGAATTAGAATAAACCCCAGCTGAAGCCACTTTGACCTCACGTCAATGACGTCGTAATCCTTAAGATACAATATGTTAAAGGCTTTTCTTAAAGTAGTATCTATCACTGTCCTGCTGACTGCCTGCCAGTCCTCACCCACCGTGAAACAGCCGGCGGCGGAATCACCCCTGCCTGAAGCGAAGCCAGCAGAGGTGTTTTTCGTGCCTGCGAAACTCGCAACGGCCAGGAGCGTGAAAAAGGCACCGAACGACATCTGGGAACGAATTCGACGCCAGATGACCTGGCAGAAGATACATAATGAAAAAATTGGCCGCGCCAGGGAATCCTATCTGCAGCAGCCCAATTACCTTAACGTCGTGGCCGCCCGTGCCGAATTCTACCTTCACTACATCGTCGAGGAAGTAGAGAAGCGTGGCCTGCCTATCGAACTGGCGCTGCTGCCGCTGGTTGAGAGCACGATGAACCCTTTCGCCACTTCTTCTGAGAGTGCAGCTGGTTTGTGGCAGATAATGCCGGCCACCGGAAAGCACCTGGGCCTCGAACAGGATTGGTGGTACGACGGCCGGCGGGACCTGCGTGATTCAACGCGAGCCGCGCTGGACTACCTGGAAATGCTCCATGCCTCATTCGATGATGACTGGATGCTGGCACTCGCCGCCTACAACTCGGGCAAAGGCCGAGTGTTGCGCGCACAGAAAAAAAGTCGGCAGCAGGGTCGACCCACTGACTACTGGTCTTTGGAGTTACCCCGGGAAACCCGCAAGTATGTGCCACGGCTGATCGCCTTGAGCCAGATTATCGCTTTCCCCGAGGCTTTTGATGTAGAGATACCGGCGGTTGCCAATGAACCCTCTTTTGCAGTAGCGGCCACTGGTGGCCAGATTGAGATGGCGCGCGCCGCCCAGTTGGCTTCTGTAGAGATGCACATTCTGGAGGCGCTCAACCCCGGACAACTGCGCTGGGCCACTTCTCCGGATACCGCACAGGAACTGCTGCTCCCGGTAGGCACCGAGACACAGTTTGCAGCGGGCATCGCCAGCCTGACTGAGGCAGACCGGGTGCGCTGGGAGCACTATCGAATAAAGCGCGGCGACAGCCTGATCCGTATCGCCCGGAACTTTAATACCGAGGTCGGCCTGCTCAGGGAAGTGAATAACATTCGCGGCAGCATCATTCGAGCGGGCGACACACTGATGATCCCCTACGGCAGCGACTGGGCCAGCAGTCTGGCCCTGACCACCAGGGCGGAACGCGATCAGCGCAGCTACCGGGTGCGGCGCGGCGATTCCCTGTACCTTATCGCCGGCAAGTTCAAGGTCTCCATCAACGACATCATCGCCTGGAACTCGCTGGACCCCGGTGCGTATTTGCAGCCAGGACAGAAGCTGACGCTCTACGTGGGCGGCAGTTGACGCCATCATGGTGACCGCGGGGGCTACCCGATTACACTGCCGCCAGGGGGAATTCCAACTGCAACGCTACCCCCGGAGAAACCCCGAGCCACTGCAAGCCTGGTGCGGCGCCGACAGGCTGCTACTCGACGCTATTGGCTCCTCCGGCGAAACACTGGTAGTGAACGACGAGCACGGTACCTTGAGCGTTGCCCTGCAGCCCCGTGCAGTTTGGACAGATTCAGCCCTCAGCGCGCAGGCCATGCGCGAGAACTGCGAGCGCAATCGCCGCGATGCGCCGGCGTTGGTCTGGAGCACAGAGCAGCCCCGGGGCCGTTTCGACCAGGTGGTAGTGCGCATTCCCAAGCAACTGGCCTACTTCGAATATCAACTCGCCCAACTGGCAAACCATCTTGCGCCGGGGACAGAGCTTTACTTTGCCGGCATGGACAAACACCTTTCACCGCATACTGCCCAGATGATCGAACGCTATTTCGGCGCAGTGGAGCGCCACAGGGGCCAACGCAAGGCGCGCTTGTTTACCGCGCTGCAGGGCGCCAGTGAGAAACCTTTAACTGACGACTTTTATAGCCACTATCATTGCCCACACCTGAAGACAGACCTGTGCGCCCTGCCCAACGTGTTCAGTCGTGAACAACTGGACATCGGCACGCGCCTGCTACTGGATAATCTCGCCCGCGTGCAGTCAGCAAACCAGGTGGCCGACCTCGCCTGTGGTAACGGCGTCCTGGGGATAGCGGCATTGCAGCAAAAGCGCGCCAATGAGGTCACTTTTATCGACGAGTCTGCGATGGCTGTCGCCTCGGCAAAGGCGAATTGCGTGCGCGTTCTGGAGACCGACGGATCGGCAGCCTTCCACCACGGCGATGGGCTGACCACAATACGTAAGCGTTTTAACCTTATTTTGTGCAATCCGCCTTTCCACCTGAGTCATGCGGTGGATGACTTCGCCGGGCGCCGCTTGCTCAGGCAGTGCGCGCAGTCATTGCAGCCGGGTGGAGAGCTGGTGCTGGTGGCTAACAGCCACCTCGCTTACGGTGAAACACTGCAGCGGTCCTTTGCTGATGTAGGGCAATTGGCCCGCAGCAATAAATTTGTCGTCTGGCGCGCCCGCTCCAGTTGCCAAGATGGCACAGGGCAGTTATGTTAACGCACGCCCGGGCAGTTGGATCCCGGGCCAACACCTAACACTCAGAGGAACACACCATGTCCAGTCTTGTTAAGCAACTTCTCGGCACAGCAGCCCTGCTCAGCGCCGCACTTTTTCTTCCCCTGTCTGCCGCGGCAGAAGAAGCTGCAGCGCCTGAAGGTGGCGTGCGGGCCATGGCCATGGAAGTCGAAGCCACGGTGACTGCAATTGATCTGGAGACTCGCCAGGTAACACTGCAAGGGCCGGACGGTAAGACCATGACCCTGACGGCAAAGGAAGAAGTAGTTAAACTTGAGGACGTCAGTGTTGGCGACATATTACGCGCCACCTACCTTGCGGCTCTTGAGGGCGAGCTTCGCGAACCCACCGAAGAGGAATTGGCAGAACCCTACGTAATGATAAAGGATGCGGGTGTCGGCGAAGTGGAAGGGGAGCCAGTGGTGGGTGCAGGACGCATCATCCATGCCGTGTGCACCATCGAAGGCATGAACCGCCTGTTGGGCACCGTCACCGTGGTTGACCCTAACGGCAAGATACATGTGATCGCCGACGTTGAGCCCGAAAAGATGTCCGGCGTAACACTGGGTCAGACCATCGTGTTAACGTTCCGTGAAGCACTTGCCCTTAGCCTGGAGCATGTTGCCAAGGCGGAGTAAACGCCTCTCGCTGGCCGGCTATCCTGCCGGCCAGCTGTAGCGGCCTGGCAGGACAAACGACTGCACTCCCCGGTTTCTGAAAACCACCGCTTGGCCCCCCCTGTACCCGGGTATGACAATATAGTCGCCCCACCGCTCTTTGCGCCTCTCCGGCGACTTTTGCCTGGCCACCCGCTACAGTCGCAGGCTATGACAGTTTCGGGAGATACCCGTGAAGTTCGTCCTTTCCACCTCATTCAGCACTGTATCGCACCTGACCGAGTTGGCCCCTGCGGCCGATACGCATGGCTGGCATGCCATGTCATTCTCTGACCACGTGGTTAACCCGGAAACCATTCGCACCCCCTACCCTTACACCGAGGACGGTAGCAGGCGCTGGCAGGCCTTTACTGACTGGCCCGACCCCTGGGTCATGATCGGTGCGCTCGCCGCTATCACTCATAACCTGAGGTTTACCAATAACGTATTCGTATTGCCAATGCGCAACCCCTACCTTGTGGCCAAGGCCATTAGTACCGCCGCCATCATTTCAGACAATCGGATAACCCCCGCCTTCGGCGTTGGCTGGTCCAAGGACGAATTCGAACTGATGGACCAGGACTTTCACACGCGCGGTAAGCGTACGGATGAGATGATAGAAGTCATGCGCCTGCTGTGGAGTGGCGAGATGGTGAGTTACGAGGGCAAGCATTACCAGTTTGAACCCATGGAGATGAATCCCGCGCCGACCGCCAACGTGCCTATCTGGATAGGAGGCATCTCTGATCCGGCCATGCGCCGTGCGGCGAGAGTAGCCGACGGTTGGGTATCAGACCTGCAGCCTTCAGCGGAGATCCTTGAGTCAGTTGCCCGCATCAAGGAGTGGCGCAAGGAGTATGGTCGCGACCACCTGCCCTTTGACGTCATGGCGACCCCCTCTGATGCCTGGGATGTGGACGGCTACAAACGCCTGGAAGATGGCGGGGTTACGCACATCATGACCATGCCCTGGCCTTTTTACCACGGCGGCAGCGATAAGCTGGAGCACAAGGTCGATGCCATCAAACGTTTTGCGGACGATGTTATCAGTCGCTGCCAGGATTAGCCCCGCGCGACTAACCCAGGTCCAGGTCGGTCAGGGGATAGAGTTTTGCCAGGGCAGTAAAATACAGTGCGCAACGCAGGGGTTCCTTGCCTATCGCCGCAAGGCTGTCCCGATAGAGCCGTAGCTGAGGAGAATATCGTGCGGCTTCTTCCTCGAGGAAGACTGCCAGTGGTACCCCCTGCGCCGGCTCGCTACTCTTGTAGTCAATAATCCAGCGCTGGCCACTGCGGGCATCGATAAAGGTCCGGTCAATGATGATATCTCGCGGTTGGCCACCGTCATTGATGGTGATAGGTAGTTCGCTGCTCGCATCGCGATGACCCGCCGACAGTACCCAGCGCCCGCCGTCGGCATCCGCAAGCGTACTGCGCAAGGATGCCAGCACCCGCTGTTGCGCAATATCGAGTTGCTCGCCAAACAAACCCAGGCTTTGCAGGTAACACCGCACGCCAGACTCCATGTCTGCGCTGACTTCTTTAGGGAGTTCGGGTGCCCGGCTCAGGTCTTCGAGAAACTGGTGTATCGTGTTGCCAACATGGCGGTCCAGCCAGTTAAGCGCTGGGGCAGGAATGTTTGGTCCCGCCTCCGCTGGCACCGCGACGACGCGATGAGGTATGGGCGGATTTTCCAGGCGCAGCAATGTCCCGTCTGCGACCGTGGTTGCAGACGACTTGCTCACTGCGAGGGTGTAACTGCATCTGTTGTGCAAATACAGGCCAGATGGGTGCCAGCAATGAGCCCTCTGGTGGTGGTTTCAAGTCAGGGCCTTCGGCGTCCACGCTCTCTGCGCCACCCACGCAAGCGCTGAGCGTGAGCCTGCTGGCTGCGCGTGTCGCTCCCACGTAAAGCAGACGCGTCGTTTCCAGTCGGGACTTTTCCCGGCGCTGGCGTTTGAGGTAGTTGTACAGCCCCGGCGTCTTGTCATCACTGTGATCATCAGCAGCAAGCAGAAAACCGCGCTTGCCGTCAGCGCTGTTGTACTCGTCCCAGAGCAGAATGTCCCGGCTGTCGCCGCGGGTAGACCGGCCCAGGGCCGGAATCAGAACCCAGTCAAACTCCAGGCCTTTCGCCTTGTGCAGTGTCATGACCTGCAATCTCGCATCCGGCGTGTCAGTGCCGGCGTAAAGGCGGTCAACGCGTTCCTGCAACCAATCGATGTCCAGTCCGACCCCTTCACCTTCTGCCGCCTGGACCAGCTGCAGAAATCGTTCCGCGTCCTGTAAGTAGCGCGCCTCAACCAGGCTGTCAGGTCCGCCCAGCGACTGCCACAGTTGTTCCAGCCAAACCCGCAGTGCGAGCCGGTCACGCTTCGATTCCGCCCAACGCAGACATTGGGCGATACGCTTCAAGCTGGCGGCTCCCGCCACACTGATGCCGTCAGGCAGGGTTTCATTGCGCAGCATAGCCTGAATATTCTGTATCTTCGCGTTGTCAGCCGACTGGCTTATAGCGTGTAAGTCGGCGAGTTCCAGTGCGCACCAGGGCGCGCGCAACAAGGCAAACCAGGCGACGCGATCCGCCGGGTTTGCCAGGGCCCGACAGAGGGTCAGCAGGTCTGCAATCGCAGGTGAACTGGCAAGACTGTCCATTTCCTGCGCCGCGAAGGGAATCCCCCTGGCGCGAAGTTCCTGCATTACCGGGGCCAGTTGCGCCCGACTTCGACCGAGTAGCGCAACGCTGCGCGATGCCGGGCTCGCCAGTCCACGTTCCAGGGTATCAACCAGCCACTGTGCCTCCTGCTCGCGTGCGCCCTCTCCCCAAAAACCATGCAGGTCGACCGCGGGGCCATCATCCGCCGGCTTCACCGCTACCGCATCTGTATAACTTACCCTGCCCCGACGCACGCTGTCCTCGGCCGGGAACGCGCTGACGAAGCTGCTATTAATCCACTCAACGACGCCTTTGGCCGAGCGAAAGTTACTCCGCAGCGCCAGTCCGTCCGGTATTACCCCGTTAAAGCCCTGTTCACGCGCCTTCAGGAACAACCCCACATTTGCATTGCGGAAACCGTAAATGGATTGCATGCCATCGCCGACAATGAATATTGTTCTCGGTGCGTCAGGGTTCTCGCTATTGTGCTGTCCCCAGCCCCGTGTCAGTCGCTCAACCAGTCGGTACTGGTTAATCGCGGTATCCTGAAACTCATCGACCAATATGTGCTCAATGCGGTAGTCCAGGCGCAGCGCAAGATCGGTGGGTGAGTCGTCTTCACCAAGGGCGTCCAGTGCAGACAGGGCGACCTGGGTGTGGTCGACAACACCGCGCCGTTCAAACACCAACAGCAAGCAAGCCGCCAACAGCGGCAGTACATGGGACAGATGCACAACCAGCCGCCAGGACCGGGCATTACTATCCATACAGGGAAGCCAGTTAACGGCAGCGAGCTCTTCCTCCAGACCCGGCACCTGGGCCATGCGACTGACCAGGTCAGCAAAATGCGCCTTGCGCGCCCTGGCTTCGTCGTCTCCGGTGGGAAAGCCATTACGCACGTTGACGGTCTTGCGAAAGCCTCCGCCCTGGGTGAGCAGCATCGAAACCAGCGCGCGCCAGTAATCCAGATCCGCCTCGCATGCTTGTGGAAACGTATCGGGCACCGACTCCCCCAGGTGCCCACGTGCGTAACAGAACAGGTCGAATATTTCATCTTCCCAGGGGTCAATCCGGTTACCCAGGGCTGTCAATGCCTCGGTGGTGACGTCGCTAACGGTCTCCTCCAGGCGCGCCTGCGCCTGCTCAGGTGACGTCCGCGCCCCCATATACTCATGCCACTGGTCGCGCTTTCCGAGCATTGTTACCAGTAACTGACCCAACTGTTCCCAGTTATTTTCAAAATGCAGCAGCAGGGCATCAAGGTCTGCCGCTTCAGGGCGCGTGGAGCCTGCCATCGCGAACAATTCCTGCACGGCTTCGCGATACAGCGGCAGCGCATCGTCCACCGCCTGTGCCTGGCCACCAAAGCGACTGAGTACCGGCATCTGTCGGGTGAGCCCGGCGCAAAAGCTATCAATCGTCTTGATGCTGAGGCGCGATACATCCCGGGTCAGCTGGACTCCACAGGACGCACTCGCGGCAAGTGCCTGCTCGGCAAGTTGACGGGTCACTTGCTCGTGCTCACCGCCGGTAGGAAGGGACTGCTCAGCCGCGGCCAACGCCTGTAAGACGCGATCGCGCATCTCAGCGGCGGCCTTGCGCGTAAACGTAATCGCCAGCACTTGCTCGGGCCGCTGCACCCTGGCCAGCAAGCCGAGATAGCGCTGTATCAATAATTCCGTCTTACCCGACCCAGCGGGGGCGGTAACACAAAAGCTGCGTGTTACATCCAGCGCTGTGCGGCGTTCCGGCGCATCGGCTATGCTCATCCTTGCGCCCCCAGCGGATACTCAACACGACACAGCGCCTGCAAGCCACAATACGTGCAGGCACCCGGCAAGGGGTCGACTTCAGCGTGCCCCGCGACAAACTCCGTCGCCAATCGCTGCAGGTTGGTGCGCCACTCCTCAACCAACCCCGGCCAGTCCTGCTGTATCGAATAGCGTTTCACCGCCTTGGCGATGTCGGCCTGAACACCGGGCACACCGGCCACCTGGCCAAGACCTGCGAGCTTGCAGTCTCTGGCCCTGACCTGGGCGAAGGCGATGCCGTCGACTGCGCCGGTAATACCATAGAGTGGGAGCTGGGGCTGGGACGGACGCTCTCCCAGCCAGCTCGCCAGGCTGCTGCGTCCAGACTTGTAGTCGATCACCAGGCGAGACCCATCGGCCAACTCATCGACACGGTCTACCCGCAGGTTCAGCGTTAAATCACCCAGCTGGAATTGGCTGGGCAACTCGCGATCGATCACCCGAAAAGGCTCCCGACGTCGTTCCACATCCAGCCATTCAATCAGTTGGGCGTTAAGCCGGGCCCTCTCCAGGTCCATACAATGCATACCAACGCGCTGCTTCATCGCCTCGTGTGCGCCCTCAATGGCACTCTGCACCGCCCTGTCTGCTGACTGCTGCAGTTCAGAGTCGCTGCAACCGATGAGCCTGTCGCTGTCTTCCAGTTCGCCCCACAATGCGTACAGCGCGTCGTGCAACAGGCTGCCGCGTTCCGCCGCGCTAAGACCTTCGCGATAGTCATCCAGTGGTTCTACCAGCAGACGTTTACTGGCAAAGGCACGGAAGGGGCAGTTTGCCTGCGCCTGCAGGATTGCACTGCCGCCGGCAACGCTCTCGGCAACGCCCGTATCCAGCGGGGGTGCCCTGTCATCCTTATGCAGTTTGCGAAGCCCCCGCGCCTGGGCCTCGGTCCATGCCTGGTAAAATTCTGCTGCCGCCTCTTCATCAACGATCTGCATGTCCTTGAGCAGCGGGCTTGGGAGTTCAGGAACGCCATCGATTTGCCTGGCATAACTTGCGGTCAGTCGCCGGCAGCCCGCAGTGTACTGACGCATCAGTGTCGCGGCATATTGCCATTCGCGCTCAGCGCTACTGTGGGGCAGTGCAAAGTTTTTCTGCAGGACCATCGGTATAAATGGATTGGGCCGGGCGGGCGCCGGCCAACGACTCCCCTGCAGACCACATAACCATACCTGCTCAAATTGCAAACCCGCACCTTCCAGCGGCCCCAGCACCTGTATACCGCTGTCGGCGGTCTGTGGCTGGGAAATACTTGCCTGGCAACACCGTTGCAATAGTGACCAGGCCTGGTTGTAGTCCATTTTTCCTGTCAGTGCATCGAAACTGGCAAAGCTCTCCAGTACCCCATACCAGCTCTCGACTTGCTGGTACTCCAGGGAATCCAGCGGGCCGCTACCGGGCCAGCAAAAAGCGTCGAGTGCCTGGCAGAACGCGCTGACCCAGGCGGAGGGAAGACAGTGCTGGCGGTTTAGTCGCAGGGTATGAACCTTCATCAGGCTATCGGCAATGGCCAGTCCCTGCGCATCGCCAGCACTGACATTCGCGGTCAGCTGTCGCAAGCGGCCTGTGCTGACTTGCTCGCTGCCATCGCTGTACAGTTGCTGTAGCAGTTTCACCAGCAAGTCATCATCCTGTCTGGCAGTCAGGGAAAAGCGTGTCTGCAATAGCCCCAGCACATCACCCATGCGCATACTGTTTCCAACTACAGCCAGCATGCGCAATGCATCGCGCACTACCGGTGCCCGATCAAGCGTAATACCGGTGGAGAAATTGACGGGCAAAGACGTGTAGTTTTCGCCCAGGCACTGGAATGATCGGCGCAACAGGTACTCGATGTCCGCCCTGTCTGAATGCATGTCCGCTAGAATAATGCCGAGGCGGCAGTCAGGGTTGCGTTCATACTCATTCGCGGCCCAATTGGCAACTGCGGATAACTCTGCCCTGCGATCAGGAAAACTGTGGGCACTGGTGACGGCCTCACCCTGTCCGCTCGCCACTTCCTCAACCGATGTCGCCTGCGCCGCTACGGCAGCGCGGTACAGCGGTGATATTTCATCGAAATCAACGAGCGCGATGGGGCTGGCAGTTGCAGCTGGCGCGTCGACCAGTTCAACCGCGCAATCCACCAGCGTCAGGGCCTTGCTGGCGGCCAGCTTACTGTCGAAGGCCTGTAGCCAGCGCAGAAAGGTGGCGCAATCCTGGTCATAGCGAAATTCATCAAGCACGGCTGACGTAGCGAGCGGTACGCGCGCTCGCAAGAGGCTCTCGCGGGCCTGCCTGGCAAGCTCCACTGCGGCGTCAACGCGCAATAAGTGGTGGCTGGCGTGGCGGCGTCCGTCCTCGGCGATCACCTGGCGCCAGAGCTCCGCCTGCTGTAAATCGGTCAGTAATCTGCGGGTGCCGGAACGATTCGCAGCGCCTGTATCTCGCCAACGGGTTTGTAACCAGTGGTCGATAGCGCTGACTGCAACCGGATGCCAGCTCTGCTTACCCTGTTCAAGCTGCCTGCGATCCCATTCTGTCTTGATGCGCCTCGCCAGGCGTTGGTTGGGCGTGAGCAAGGTGAAGCCAGCATCCAACAGCCACTGTAACGGGCCGAGATCAAAATACTGCGAAGAACCCGCTGGCGGCAATGCCCACCTCCTGTCGCGCCCGGGCGGCGCCTACCAAAAACCGCGTTGCTGCTATAGAATGGCGCGCCTTAAAAGGCAGCCGCCGGACTGTTTTCCAGGGAATAACTGTATCAGGTAACGAGCATGAGCAACAACGAAGTCCATAATATCAACGTCGATTCACAGGGTGTGCTGGTGACGCCGGAGCAACTGTGGACCGCGCTACCGATGTCCGACCGGGTAAGGCAAACGGTCGCCGACAGCAGACAGGCCGTCTGGGATATCCTGGATCGCAAGGATCACCGATTGTTTGTGGTCGTCGGTCCCTGTTCCATCCACGACACCGATGCCGCACTGGATTACGCGCGACGCCTGAAGGCCCTGGCAGACGAGCTGAGCGATACCCTGTACATCGTAATGCGCGTGTACTTTGAGAAACCGCGCACAACCGTTGGCTGGAAAGGCCTGATCAACGACCCGTATCTGGATGACTCTTTTCAGATCGAGGAAGGCTTGCATATAGGCCGTAAGCTGCTGCTGGATATACTTGAAATGGGCCTGCCTACCTCCACCGAGGCGCTTGATCCTATTTCGCCACAGTACTTGCAGGACCTGATCAGTTGGTCTGCGATAGGTGCACGCACGACGGAATCACAAACACATCGGGAGATGGCCAGTGGGCTTTCTTCGGCGGTTGGCTTCAAGAACGGTACAGACGGCGGGTTGACGGTCGCCACCAACGCGCTGAACTCTGTCTCCAAGCCACACCGTTTCCTGGGCATCAATCGCCAGGGTCAGGTCTCTGTATTCACCACTCGCGGTAATGCACATGGCCACATTGTCCTGCGCGGCGGCAGTGGCGGACCGAACTACGATTCCGTTCACATAAAGCTGTGTGAGGATGCGCTAAGCAAGGCTAACCTGCCCCGCAACATCATGGTGGATTGCTCTCATGCCAATTCCAACAAACAACCGGAGTTGCAACCGCTGGTTGTTGAAAATGTCGGCAACCAGATCCTGGAAGGTAATCAGTCCATCGTCGGCCTGATGATCGAGTCCAACATTCATGCCGGCAACCAGTCCATCCCGGAAAACCTGGATGACCTCGCCTACGGTGTGTCCGTTACCGATGGCTGCATTGATTGGGAAGCGACGGAAGCCTGCCTGCGTAAATTGCGCAATACTGTCAAAGCGGTGCTGCCAGGACGTCTGGCTTAAAGAGCTACTGGTAATCCGCGACGGGCCGGGCTATTTGCCGGCACCGGGTTTCGTTTACCGGCTTTCGTCGCGCCGGCTAGTAGTATGCCTGCGACTTGTCGGTGTGGTCGGTCATGTCACGCACGCCTGCGAGCTGCGGCAGCTGCTCCAGTAAGGTTTTCTCGACGCCACCCTTGAGGGTCTGGTCTACCGCAGAACAACCCTGGCATCCGCCACCAAAGCGCAATACGGCAAACTTGTCTTCGGTGATCTCTACCAGGCTAACCTCACCGCCGTGGGCGGCCAGTGCGGGGTTAACCTCGTTATAGAGCACGTAGTTGATGCGATCTTCCAGTGGACTGTTCTCGTCTACCCTGGGCATCTTGGCATTGGGCGCCTTGATCGTGAGCTGGCCGCCCATGCGATCCTTGGAATAGTCGACCAGGGCATCCTCGAGGAACGGCAGCGAGCGGGCGTCAAACCAGGCAGTAAACTTGTCGAACTTGTGCTCCTCATCTTCGGGAACCACATCTCCATCACGGCAATAGGCAATGCAGGTCTCGGCCCTGGGCGTTCCGGGCTGGTTAATGAAAACACGCACGCCGAGTGCGTCTTCCTGTTTTGTCAGCAGTTCCGCAAGGTAGTCCTGAGCGGATTCAGTGATGGTCACCATGGTGTCAAACCTGCTATCTGAGTAATTTAGTCAAGTATTCTATGAAATTTGGGGCGCGCTGGCGAGTTTTCAAGTGAACTGCGGCCCCGATATCTATATCAAAATATTTTGATATAGATTGGCCGGTCTGCTAGCATGCCCTCCTTTTCCAGTCCCCTGCGGAGGCAAAACGTGCCCAACAACCAGACTCAAGCCCTGATCGAGGCCCTGCAACAGCGCATTCTCATCATGGATGGCGCGATGGGTACCATGATCCAGATGGAGGGACTGGAGGAACAGGACTATCGCGGTGAACGCTTCTTGACCACCACGTGGACCTCAAGGGCAATAATGACCTGCTGTCGATCACCCGGCCCGAGGTCATCGAGGGCATCCACAGCGCCTATCTCGACGCTGGTGCCGACATGATCGGTACCAACAGTTTCAACGCGACATCGCTGGGGCAGGACGACTACCAATTGGGGCACCTTGCCTACGAACTCAACCTCGCGGCCGCTAAAGTCGCCAGGGTAGCGGCTGACAAGGCAATGGCGAAGGAACCCGACAGACCGCGATTTGTCGCTGGCGCGCTTGGTCCAACGCCCAAAACAGCGTCTATCTCACCGGATGTGAATGACCCCGGTGCGCGTGGAGTCAGCTTCGACCAGCTCAGCGAAGCATACCGGGAAGCTACCCTCGCCCTCATCGAAGGCGGGGTGGACCTGATACTCATAGAAACCATCTTCGACACGCTCAACGCCAAGGCCGCCATCTTTGCCGTCAAGCAAGCGTTTGATGAATGCGGCACGGAACTGCCGCTGATGATCTCGGCAACGTTCCCGGACGTTAGCGGTCGCGTATTGTCGGGACAGAACCCGGAGGCTTTTTACAACGCCATTGCCCACGCCAACCCGCTGATTGTCAGTAGCAACTGCGGTCGCCGCTACAAGGAAATCAGGCCATTTCTTGAAGAGCTCTCCAATGTCGCCGACTGCTACTTTGGCGCCTACCTCAATGCCGGTCTGCCCAACGCTTTTGGCGAATTCGACGAGACGCCTGAAATTATGCACGAGGACTTCCGCGAGTTCGCCGGCCGCGGCATGCTCAATCTCGCGGGGGGTTGCTGCGGTACTACGCCTGACCACATCCGCGCCATTGCCGCGGCGGTCGCAGACGCCGTTCCGCGTGCGCTGCCGAAGCTGGAGGCAGCCTGTCGCCTCGGCGGTCTCGAAGCATTCAATATCAAGGAGGACAGTCTGTTCGTCAACGTGGGCGAACGCTGCAACGTTACCGGCTCTGCCAAGTTCAAGCGACTGATTCTTGACGGTGATTATGAAACCGCACTTGATGTGGCACGCAACCAGGTGGAGGACGGCGCCCAGATAATCGATATCAACATGGACGAAGGCATGCTTGATGCCGAGCACGCCATGGTAACGTTTCTCAACCTGGTGGCCTCTGAGCCAGACATTTCACGTGTTCCCATCATGGTGGACTCGTCGAAGTGGTCTGTTATCGAAGCTGGCCTGAAGTGCATCCCCGGCAAGCCAGTGGTCAACTCCATCAGCCTGAAGGCGGGAGAGGACGAGTTTCTCGAGCAAGCACGCCTCTGCCTGCGCTACGGCGCAGCGGTCGTGGTGATGGCCTTTGATGAAGACGGTCAGGCTGACAACCTGCAGCGTCGCAAGGACATCTGCCAACGCTCCTACGACCTGCTCGTCAATGAGGTGGGTTTTAACCCGCACGACATTATTTTCGATCCGAATATTTTCGCCGTCGCCACTGGCATCGAAGAGCACAATAACTACGCCGTGGACTTTATCGAAGGCACTCGCCATATCAAGGCAGCACTCCCCGGTGCACTGGTTTCAGGCGGGGTGTCGAATGTGTCCTTTTCATTCCGCGGGAATAACCCGGTCCGTGAAGCCATACACTCCGTTTTTCTCTACCACGCGATTCGCGCGGGCATGGATATGGGCATTGTCAACGCGGGGCAGCTGGCGGTGTACGACGAACTACCCGCGAACCTGCGAGACGCTGTAGAGGACGTAGTACTCAATCGTCGCGATGATGGCACGGAACGTTTACTGGACCTGGCTGAACAGTACCGCGGCAGCGGCACCGGCGAGGCCCGTAAGGAAGACCTCAGCTGGCGTGAGCAGGACGTGGTGAAACGTCTTGAGCATGCCCTGGTAAAGGGCATTAATACTTTCATTGTCGAGGATGCCGAGGAGGCCCGCCAGCATTTCGACCGCCCGATTCAGGTCATTGAAGGCCCACTCATGGACGGCATGAACGTGGTCGGCGACCTGTTTGGTGAGGGCAAAATGTTCCTTCCGCAGGTGGTCAAGAGCGCCAGGGTCATGAAGCAGGCGGTGGCCTATCTGCAGCCTTATATAGAAGAAGAGAAAGCCGGAGGCAACAATACCAACGGCAAGATCCTCATGGCCACGGTGAAGGGCGATGTGCACGATATAGGCAAGAACATTGTCGGTGTGGTTTTACAATGCAACAACTTTGAGGTGATCGATCTGGGCGTAATGGTGTCCTGCGATGAGATCCTGCGCGTGGCACGGGAGGAGTCTGTCGACATTATCGGACTTTCAGGTCTGATTACCCCGTCCCTGGACGAAATGGTTCATGTCGCGGCCGAGATGCAACGCGAAGGCTATCAGGTGCCACTGATGATTGGTGGCGCCACAACATCCAACGCGCACACTGCGGTCAAGATAGAGCCGCAGTACAAGAATGACGTTGTCGCCTATGTTCCCGATGCCTCGCGCAGTGTTTCGGTTGCCACCCAATTAATGGGTGATGGCAAGGCAGCTTTCATTAGCGAGCGCCGTGAGCAGTACCAGCAAGTCAGGGAGCGCATTGCCAATCGTGAGCCCAGGGCCAAGCCGTTGTCCTACACAGAAGCGGTGAACAGGGCGCCGCAGCTGGACTGGGATAGTTATCAGCCCCCCGCACCCAGCTTTATCGGGACTCGCGTGTTCGATGACTTCCCACTCGCCGAGCTGGTGGAAACGATCGACTGGACGCCTTTCTTCATCACCTGGGAACTGGCAGGAAAATTTCCAAAAATCCTCGAACGATGAAGTCGTCGGCAAGCAGGCATCGGAGTTGTATCGCGATGCCCAGGCCATGCTGCAACGCATCGTGGATGAAAAACTTCTTACCGCCAGGGCGGTTGTCGGCTTTTGGCCAGCTGCGCGCAGTGGCGCTGACGACATCATCGTCTACAAGGATGAGTCTCGCAGCGAAACACTGGCGACACTACACCACCTGCGCCAGCAAACGGACAAGGCCGGGGGCAAGCCCAACCTCAGCCTGGCAGACTATATCGCGCCGCACGGTGACTATGTGGGTGGATTCTGTGTGACCACCGGCCATGGGGTTGATGAACTCGCCGCCAGATACGAGCGGGATCACGATGACTACAACAGTATCCTGCTCAAGGCACTTGCCGATCGCCTGGCCGAGTCTTTTGCCGAGCAAATGCATAAACGGGTACGCACCGAGCTCTGGGGCTACGATCCGCAGGAGTCACTGGACAACGAAAGCCTGATACGTGAGCGCTATCGGGGCATCCGCCCTGCCCCGGGCTATCCTGCCTGCCCGGATCACACCGAGAAGGCGACCCTGTTTGACCTGCTGGATGCGACAGCGACCACTGGCGTAAGCCTGTCAGAAAATTACGCCATGAGCCCTGCGTCGTCCGTCAGCGGCTTTTATTTCGCTCACCCTGATGCAAAGTATTTTGCAGTGGGTAAGATAGGTCGAGACCAGGTTGAGAGCCTGGCAGCGCGCAAGGGCGCTTCGGTGGAGTCCGTGGAACGCTGGCTGCGCCCAAACCTGAACTATTGAAGAGAACGACTGCGACTATGAAGGATACGGATAAACCGGAAGAGAAAAAAAAGCCCCTGAATCCGCTACAGGTAATCTCCAGCGTGTTCGCTGCCGGACTGGGCGTTCAAAGCAGCAAGAATCGCGAGAGAGATTTCAGTGAAGGGCGAGCGGGCGTGTTTATTGCCGCGGGCGTTGTGTTCACCCTGCTCTTTATCGGGGTGATGGTGATGATCGTACAACTGGTGCTGAAAGGGGCGGCATGAACCCGCCGCCCATAAGGCAGACTCAGGAAGGCATGCCAGACAGCCACAGGTAAAGGGTAAACACGATCAGGGAAATCACAGCCGTGGCGGCGATAGCGTCTGCAGAACCGTCGCCGGCATCCTTGTCTTGAAGATCTTCGCTCATTTATGTTACTCCGGATAGAGATCAAAAGGAGTCGCATTATAGCAGCTCACGCGCAATTCCCAAGCTCCAGTCATAGCAAACATTTCGTTCTAACCTTATGAAAGATCTGACTATTTGACGATAGCGTTTTCTGCTAAGGTAGCGCGTTCTCGATCCGGGGTGTCCCGGGACCACCAGACACAGGAATCCTTGATGTACGTCTACGATGAGTACGACCAGAAGATAGTCGATGAACGGGTGGCTCAGTTCCGTGACCAGACTTTGCGTTATCTGGACGGAACCCTAACCGAAGAGCAGTTTCTCCCCTTGCGCCTGCAAAATGGCCTCTATGTGCAGCGACTGGCCCCCATGCTCCGCGTCGCCGTTCCCTATGGTTTGATGAGTAGCCAGCAATTGCGCAAAATCGCGCAATTGTCACGGGATTATGACAAGGGCTACGTGCACATCAGCACCCGCCAGAACATCCAGTTCAACTGGCCGGAGCTGGCCGAAGTACCCGACCTGCTGGCGGAACTGGCTACCGTGCAGATGCACGCCATACAAACCTCCGGCAACTGCATTCGCAATACCACAACAGATCAATATGCCGGCGTCGCGGTCGACGAACTGGAAGACCCTCGTCCCTGGTGCGAGATAATTCGCCAGTGGTCCACCCTGCACCCGGAATTCGCTTTCTTGCCGCGCAAGTTCAAGATTGCTGTTTGCGGCAGCGAGGAGGATCGCGCCGCTATCCACGCTCATGACATCGGTCTTGAGCTGGTGCACAACGCGGCGGGTGAAACCGGCTTTCGAGTGCTGGTGGGCGGTGGCCTGGGTCGCACGCCTGTCATCGGTGTGGAAATCTGCTCCTTCCTTGCAACAAAACACCTTTTGACCTATCTGGAGGCCATACTCAGGGTTTACAACCAGCACGGCCGTCGCGATAACAAGTACAAGGCGCGCATCAAAATACTGGTGAAAGCGATGGGAGCAGACGCCTTCCGCGACGCGGTCGAAAAAGAGTGGGCGCCGCTAAAGGATGGCGCAAGCACCCTGACCGACGCCGAAATCACGCGAGCCCGTTCTTTCTTTACCGCACCCACCTATCGCAACCTCGATGCAGACAAGGTTGCAGCTGCCCTGGCCGCCCAGCGTGAGGCGGACCCGATCTTTGGCAACTGGGTAGAGCGCAATACCGTTGCACACCGCACTGCAGGTTACCGTATCGTTAACATTTCCCTGAAAGCGACCGGTTTCGCGCCCGGAGATATCACTGATGAGCAGCTGGAACTGGTTGCCGACCTTGCAGACCAGTATTCCTTCGGCGAACTGCGCACGACGCATCAGCAAAACCTGGTGCTTGCAGACGTGGAGCAAGAACAGCTGTATGCGCTCTGGCAGGCACTGCAAAAAGCCGGACTGGCGACCGCCAACATCGGCTACCTGACTGACATGATCTGCTGTCCCGGGGGCGACTACTGTTCGCTGGCGAACGCCAAGTCTATACCTGTCGCAGAGGCCATCCAGTCACGTTTTGAGGACATGGACTACGTTTACGACCTCGGCCCGCTTGAACTCAATATCAGCGGCTGCATGAACGCCTGTGGCCACCATCACATCGGCCATATCGGTGTGTTGGGCGTCGACAAGAAAGGCCAGGAGTTCTACCAGGTAAGCCTGGGCGGCAGCCAGGGCAAGGATGCCAGTATCGGCAAAATCCTGGGCCCTTCTTTCAAGCAGGAAGACATGCCGGATGTGCTCGAGAACCTGCTGGAAACGTTTATCAGCCTGCGACAGGAAGAGGAGTCGTTTCTCGACACCTACCGGCGCGTGGGCATTGACCCTTTCAAGGAGCGTGTTTATGCCTAGGCTTATCAGGAATGGCGCAATCGTTGAGGATCACGGGCCGGAAGTGCTGGACCTGGAACAGTGGCTGGAGTCCGCAGAGCGTGCCAACCGAGCCGTTGTGCTGGAGCCTGGAGAGAGCCTGGCACCGCTGCTGGCGCATATCGATGACATTCCCCTGGTACTGGTCAACTTCCCTACCTTCATGGATGGCCGTGGCTTCTCCTATGCCAGGGAACTACGCGAACGGGGTTATCAGGGTGAAATCAGAGCGGTGGGACACTTCATGCGGGACCAGCTCACCTACCTCTCGCGTTGTGGCTTCGACGCCTTTGAGTTTGACGACGAGAGCGAGTTGGAACAAGCACTGCCCAGCTTGATGGACTTCAGCGAGGCCTACCAGGCCTCTATAGACCGACCCCAACCGCTGTTCAGGCGCAGATCTACCTGAAGCCCGGCGGGTACCCGGTAACGGGTGCCCGTATATGTTGGCGCCGAGGTTTCTATCCGCCGGCGCCTTCACTACACTGTTGCAATGGATGTCTCTCTCACCTTTTCCTTCTTCCTGATCTTCACCGGGGCGGCCGTCTTTGCCTCGCTGGCCCTGGCTACACGTCAACCCCTGATCATCGCCTACGTCGCCCTGGGCGCGTGTATAGGGCCCTACGGGCTCTCCCTGGTCAACGACACACAGCTGTTGGCTGAGATCGGTCATATCGGCATCATCTTCCTGTTGTTTTTACTCGGCCTTGACATGCAGCCCCAGGCACTGTGGACGACACTGCGCAAATCCACCGTTGTCGCCCTGGTGAGCTCTGTCGTTTTCCTGGCAATGGGGTTTGCCGTCACCCGGCTCTTTGGCTTCAGCGACGTCGATGCACTGGTTGTGGGCGCGGCAATGATGTTTTCCTCAACCATCATTGGCATTAAGCTACTGCCCACCACCGTGTTGCACCACAAACACATCGGTGAGTTGATGATAGGTATGTTGCTACTGCAGGACCTGCTGGCCATTATCGTACTGATGGTGCTATTCAGTGCCGCCGCGGACACCGGCAATATGGCGCAGGACCTGGCCATATCACTCATGGGTTTGCCATTGCTGGGCGGCGCAGCGCTGTTGGTGGTGCGCTTCGTATTACTGCCGCTGATATCGCGGTTTGACCGTTTCCACGAGTACATCTTCCTACTCGCATTGGGATGGTGCCTGGGTATGGCGGAGGCCGCCAAGGCCCTGGGGCTCTCAGAGGAGATAGGGGCCTTCATCGCTGGCATTACTATCGCTACCAGCCCCATTTCACAGTACATCGCGGTGAACCTGAAGCCACTGCGCGACTTCTTTCTCATCCTGTTCTTTTTCTCCGTCGGCGCGCGCTTTGACCTGTCAATGCTGGGACTGGTGTGGATGCCAGCGCTGGTTTTGGCCGTGCTGGTGCTGGCGGTCAAACCGGTCACTTACCGCTGGTTGCTCAAGGGCGTGAGCGAGAAGCGCAGCCTCGCCTGGGACCTGGGGTTCAGGCTCGGGCAGGGCTCCGAGTTTTCCTTGTTGATCGCTTATGTGGCAGCCGGCGCCTCGCTGATTTCCTCGGAGGCGTCGCTGTTGATTCAGGCAACCACGATCATCACCCTGCTGGCCTCTTCCTATATCGTCGTACTCAACTACCCTACCCCAATTGCCATCTCCGACCGCCTTCGCCGCGACTAGGCTGGCGGTCGCTGCACCCCGGCGCACGTGCTCATTGCAGCAAATTCCAGGCAAAAAAAGGTTCTTCGCGCATTAGCGGGGAACAGCCAGAGAATGTTCCATCCTGAAATGCGGCCACTGTAATCGCGGTATACCCCCGGTAAATCGAACCCCCTTTTGACGATCTTCCGGGGGTATACCACGATCACAGCGGCCTTCTTCCATTTCGACTCGACTATCCACTACCTATACTCCCTGTGATGTTCCAAGTCGCCGGGAGAGTGCCTGAAATCACCGTCTTATCATCTCGCCCCGCTGGGGTTCCCTCACTCAGTTGCGAGCCAGAAAAGCACTGTCTCGCCTCTTCCTTCGGCGGGTGATTTGCAACGATGATTTCAGCCTCTCTCCCGCCTCACCAGCGGTGAAGCCACAGGATCGATCATATAGCCACCATTAGCGCGCTCTGAGAGGAGTCGGTGAAGCGGCTGAACTGTCCGTTGCAAGTGCGCGCCGAGGGAGAGGCACGAGACAGCGAAGCGCTTTAAGGCTCGTGACCGAGCGAGGGAATCCCGGAGGGACGCGTGTACAAGACGGGCTGTTCAGGCACTTCAGCGACGGCTTTGGCGCGTCACGGAGAGTATAGGTAATGGATAGTCGAGTCGAAATGAGGGGAGGACAGCACGAATGGGGTAAGCCTTCCAAGGGCGTGGGGGTTTGTTTCCAACCAGGGAAGGCTTACTCCATTCGTGATGTCCGCTTAGCAACCTGGAGCATTCACTTGCTCCACCACGCTAATGCGCGAAGAACCAAAAAAAACCGGCTCAGATGGCCGGTTTTTTTGAGCCGCTGTAAAGAACCACTTACAGCTTGCTTTCGAACTCGGGCAGCGCGTCAAACAAGTCCGCAACCAGGCCGTAATCAGCCACCTGGAATATGGGCGCATCTTCGTCCTTGTTAATCGCTACAATGACTTTTGAGTCCTTCATTCCGGCCAGATGCTGAATAGCACCGGAGATGCCCACTGCGATATACAGGTCTGGCGCGACAATTTTACCGGTCTGTCCTACCTGCATGTCGTTGGGCACGAAGCCCGCATCGACCGCAGCACGGGAAGCGCCAATAGCGGCATTGAGCTTGTCTGCGATCCCTTCAAGCATCTTGAAGTTCTCACCATTTTGCATGCCTCGGCCTCCGGAAATAACGATGGACGCTGCGGTCAGTTCAGGACGATCTGAAACCGCAACTTCCTCTCCGACAAAGGCGGAAATGCCTGCATCGTGAACAGCGTCCAGCGCCTCGACAGTGGCTGAGCCACCCTCGGCGGGTGCTGCGTCAAAGCCGGTAGCTCGAACAGTGATCACTTTCCTGGCGTCTGTGCTCTTGACGGTGGCAATAACGTTGCCGGCATAGATCGGACGCTTGAAAGTGTCAGCTGACTCAACCGAGGTGATTTCGGAAATCTGGGCGACGTCCAGCAATGCGGCTACCCGCGGCATGGTGTTCTTGGCGTTGGCCGTGGCGGCAGCGAGGATAAAATCGTAGCCGGCGCCGACTTCCGCAACCAGCAAGCTCACGTTCTCTGCCAACTGGTGCTCGTAAGCGGCATTATCTGCCACCAGCACCTTGTTCACACCGGCGACAGCAGCGGCAGCCTGGGCAGCGCCGTCACAGTTTGCGCCAGCGACGAGGATATCGATATCTGCGCCCAGCGCCTGCGCTGCGGTTACCGCATTAAGTGTAGCTCCCTTGAGGGTAGCGTTATCGTGTTCTGCAATTACCAGAGTACTCATCAGATTACCTTCGCCTCGTTCTTCAATTTGTCCAGCAGTTGATCGACATCTTCAACCTTGATCCCGGCCTGACGCTCGGCGGGTGGCTCAACGCTCACCTGGGTCAGGTGAGACGTCACCTCAACACCAAGGTCTGCCGGTGAGAAAACGTCCAGCGGCTTTTTCTTGGCCTTCATGATGTTAGGCAAGGAAGCATAGCGGGGTTCATTAAGGCGCAGGTCAGTGGTCACGATGGCAGGCAGGTTCAGTGCAACCGTTTGCAGACCGCCGTCTATTTCACGCGTGACATTCACCTTGTCGCCATCAATGACAACTTCAGACGCGAATGTGCCCTGCGGCATGCCAGCCAGGGCACCCAGCATTTGTCCGGTCTGGTTATTGTCGCCATCAATGGACTGTTTGCCCAGGATAATCAGTTGTGGCTGTTCTTTCTCGACAACACCCTTGAGCAACTTGGCAACAACCAGGGGTTCCACTGCGCCTTCTGTTTCTACCTGGATGCCTCGGTCTGCACCCAGCGCCAGCGCGGTGCGGATCTGCTCCTGACAGGATTTGTCACCGATAGATACGGCGATAACCTCGGTGGCGGTACCCGCTTCCTTGAGACGTACGGCCTCTTCGACAGCGATTTCGCAGAAGGGGTTGATAGCCATCTTGACATTATTCAGGTCAACATCACTACCATCGGCTTTGGCGCGGACCTTGACGTTGTAATCAACGACGCGCTTAACGGCAACAAGAACCTTCATGGATTCTCCATTTGATCAGTAAAGTGGATTTGCGGTACCAGCGAAAGTCAGGGAATACCCGGTACGTCCAAGCTGGGCGGGGTATCTTGCCCATTCTGCCGCGCAGGGTCAATAGCAATCGCGGACAGGAAAATAGACTCTATGAGCCAGATCAAGTATTGCGGCCATTCACCCGCGTGATAGTTTTTTATCCTGCAAAATTATATACTTGCCGCCGTTTTTTGAGCGTATTGGCCATTTGGGAAGATCAGGCCCAATACTCTTCGAGGTAGAGGCATTGTCAGGATTACGCCTGAACCGGCCCGGTAGACAAGAGGACACCGCTGTGGAACGCGAAGCTATGGAATTTGATGTTGTGATCGTCGGTGCAGGCCCTGCAGGCCTGTCCGCCGCCTGTCGCGTAATGCAACTGGCCCAGGAGAAGGAGCAGGAGATCACTGTCTGTGTCGTCGAGAAAGGCTCAGAGGTCGGTGCACACATCCTCTCAGGTGCGGTGTTGGAACCTCGCGCGCTGAATGAGCTCTTCCCCAACTGGCAGGAAATGGGCGCGCCCCTCACCACCAAGGTCACCGGCGACAAGTTTTACTTCTACACCAGTGCCACTGGCGCGATCACCCTACCCGGCTTTCTCATCCCCAAGCCCACGCACAATGAAGGCAATTACATTGTCTCCATGGGCAACGTCTGTCGCTGGCTGGCGGAACAGGCAGAAGCACTGGGCGTCGAGGTCTACCCCGGGTTTTCAGCGGCTGAAGTCCTCTACCACGACGACGGCAGCGTCAAGGGTATTGCCACCGGTGATATGGGCATAAGCGCCTCCGGTGAGCACAAGGACAGCTACATGCCGGGTATGGAACTGCATGCCAAGTACACGCTCTTTGCCGAGGGCTGTCGCGGTCACCTGGGTAAACAACTGATCCAGCACTTTTCCCTGGACAAGGATAAAACACCGCAGCACTACGGTATCGGCATCAAGGAGATATGGGAGATAGACCCCGCCAAGCACGAGGAAGGCCTGGTGGAGCACGGCCTGGGCTGGCCGCTATCGGAAAACGGTGCCTCTGGCGGAGGCTTCCTCTATCACGCCGAAAACAACCAGGTGTATCTCGGCCTGATAACCGACCTCAGCTATTCCAACCCGAACCTGAGCCCATTCGAAGAGTTCCAGCGCTGGAAACATCACCCTACCGTCAGCAAGCACCTCGAGGGAGGCAGCCGGCTCACCTATGGAGCGCGCGCAATCACCAAAGGCGGCTACAACTCACTGCCCAAAATGCACTTCCCTGGGCGGGCTTTTGATCGGCTGTGATGCCGGCACCCTCAATTCGGTGAAAATCAAGGGCAACCACACCGCCATGAAAAGTGGCATGGTTGCCGCCGAGGCCGTCGTGGAAGCGATCATGCAGGGCGATTCGCGTGCAACTGACCTGGCGTCTTACGCCGAGAAGTTCGAGGCTTCCTGGGCCTATGACGAGCTCTATACCACGCGCAATTTCTCTGGATTCATGCATAAATTCGGCTTCATGATCGGCTCCGCACTGGTGTGGATAGACCAGACTATATTCGGAGGCAAACTGCCGTTCACCCTCAAGGACGAAAAGCCCGATTATGCGACGCTCAAGCCTGCAGCCCAGAGTAAACAGATCGACTACCCCAAGCCGGACAACAAGATCAGTTTTGACCGGCTGACCTCGGTATTCCTCTCCAATACCAATCACGAGGAAGACCAGCCCTGTCACCTGACGCTGAACGACCCGGACATTCCGCTGAAGGTGAATTTGCCAGAGTGGAATGAACCGGCCCAGCGCTACTGTCCTGCAGGCGTATACGAAATCGTGGAAGACGAACAGGGCAAACGTTTCCAGATCAACGCACAGAACTGCGTGCACTGTAAGACCTGCGATATCAAGGATCCATCACAGAATATTGTATGGGTTACACCTGAAGGTTTTGGCGGTCCCAACTATCCCAATATGTAACGGGCCCGAAGGTAAGCCAGGCGGGCATTAGTCCCGCCTTTTTTTTGCAAGGCTTTTGTCAGCAGCGCGGAAATCCCGCTTATTGGAGTTGCAGCTGAAATGAGCCGCTGCGGACCACTCCCTCATCTGAGCTCAGTTCCACCAGGCGATACCAGGCGCTGCGTGAGAATAGCGCGGTCAGCCCGTGCCAGAGCGTTACCGCTGCCACATTCTCCTGCCGAGGCTCAAGGAACAGCGGGTGATCGCTATCCACCGTCAGTGTTTTGCCGGTATTCAGGGTGAGTAACAAAGTGCCTTCCCGCTGCTCTACGTCGGTCACCATCAGCGGGTGCAGGTCCACCTGGATACGCCACTTCTCTGCCGGGGTCACCAGGTAGTATTCACCGTCGTCCTCTCTGCGCAAAATGCTGGCAAAAAGGTTGCGCAGCGACTCACGTTTGATGGGGTCGCCCTGGTGATACCAGCTGCCGTCAGCGGCAATACGGATGGCAATGTCGCCCGACAGGTCCGGCTGCCAGAGGTGCAGCGGCGGGCTATCAAAATTGCGCCCTTTCTCATCCTTGAGTTGCTCGCTGATATCATCTAATGGGTCTGACATAGTACTCGCTAGCGGTTATCGCTCATGCACAGTCGCCTATCAGGCGAACATTTATAACACCCTCAAGGGCGCGCATACGCTCCAATACGTCCTCGGAAGCCTGTGACTCGATATCGATCAGGTTATAGGCCACTTCATCGCGGCTCTTGTTGAGCATGTCGATCACGTTGATATTTTCATCGGCAAGTATCGACAACACGCTGCCCAGTATGCGCGGAACGTTCTCGTTAGTGACGGAGAGGCGACACCCGCTGACCCGTTCCAGCACCAGGTTGGGGAAATTCACTGAGTTGCGAATGTTGCCATTTTCCAGAAAATCCCTGATCTGGTCCGCCGCCATAATGGCACAGTTGTCTTCTGCCTCATCCGTACTGGCGCCGATGTGTGGCATTAGAATGACGTCGTCGCGTCCTATCAACGCGGGGGCCGGGAAGTCGGCGATATACTTGCGCAGACGGTCTCCGTTTAGTGCTTCTACCAGCGCCGCTTCGTCAATAATTTCCTGTCGAGCAAAGTTGAGCAGGCAGGTTCCTTCGCGCATCGCGGAGAACAACTCTGCGTTGACCAGGCCTCGAGTCGAGTCCAGTACCGGCAAGTGCAAGGTGATGTAGTCGCACCGCGCGAACAGGGCTGACAGCGTATCCGCCTTGCGCACCTGACTGGACAGTCGCCAGGCCGCCTCAACTGACAGCGCAGGGTCATAACCGATGACATCCATGCCCAGGGTCAGTGCCATTTCTGCCACCATTGAGCCGATAGCCCCCAGGCCGACGACACCCAGTGTCTTACCAACCAGTTCGCTGCCTTTAAAATTCTTCTTGTGCGCCTCGAGCACCCTGTTCATTTCTGCCTTGTCGCTGATTTCGGCAAGGGTGTCCACGTACCTTATGCCTTCTACTATGCCGCGGGAGCCCAGCAAAAGGCCTGCGGCGACCAACTCCTTCACTGCATTGGCATTTGCCCCCGGTGAATTAAATACCGGTATGCCCCGCTTACTGCACTCAGCCACGGGAATGTTGTTGGTGCCGGCTCCGGCACGACCGATAGCCAGGACCGATGCCGGGATATCCCCGGCCTGCAGCTTGTGGCTGCGCAGCAGAATCGCGTCGGGGTGAGCGAACTCACTGGCGATCTCGTAGCAGTCACGCGGTAGCCGTTCCAGGCCTTTCAAGGAGATCTGGTTAAGGGTGAGAACCTGTTTAGCCATGTTTACCTCTAAAACTCTGGTTCAGAGCACGTTGATTTCAGCAGAGTCACGCAGACCCAGCCTGTATTCGCTATCCACCAGTTGGCCGTATTCGCCACCAACCATCTGCTGCAGTGCTGTGCGCTCGCCATCAGGCAAAGCTTCCAGCTCCCCCGGTGTCACCCTCGCTACCTCATAGACCAGCGCGTCGCCGTTACTGGACAACACGTATTCGAAAAGCGAAGCACCCTCTTCCGGTGGCGCCAGCTGGAACGCACTGGCGAGCATTTCTCGCGGTAGCACAGGGTTGCGCCTGTCTGCGCCAAGTTCCACCTGCCATTGATAGCCTGCCTCGACAGCAAGCGCCTCGACACTGGTACCGTCTCGTAGCCGGGTGACGGCCTCTCTCGCGGCACGCTCAACAGCGGCACGAGCACGACCGTCAGCAATCGCCGCAACAATCTGTTCGCGAACCTCAGCGAGGGGCATTATCTCCTCGGGGTAATGCTCACGCACGCGCAGTACAAGCCATGTGTTTTGATCTATCTCGATTACCTCACTGTTGTGCCCGGCGTTAAGCACATCGTCAGAGAAAGCCGCCTGCAACAATGTGCTGTTGGCAAACAGGCCATCGCCCTGATTTCGCGTGACACCGTCGGCTACCGCAACCTGCAGGCCGAGTTCAGCGGCGGGTTCATCCAGGTTATCCGCATTGAAGGCCAGATCTTTCAGTGTTTCCACGGTTCGTAGCAGTTCGACCCGCGCTTCACCCAGGGCAATCTGCTTCTCCAGCCCCGGGCGCAGCTCTTCCAGCGACGGCGCCTTGCCCTCACGACGCTCCTGTAAAAGGATAAGGTGCGTACCCGCTTCGGTGACGACGGGGGCAGACACCTGGCCTACCTCCATGGTAGCGATTGCTTCCTCCATCGGCTCGGGAAAGGTATTGCCGCTGCTGAAACCGAGCTCACCACCAAATGTCCTGGAGCCGACGTCATCAGAAAACTCACCCGCAAGCTGGGCGAAGTCCTCGCCTGCCTCCAGCTTCGAGCTTACAGTCGCTATGCGCTGCTGGAAGGCATCCTCACTTTCGTCCTCGGCTTGTTCAAACAGAATGTGTGCAACTTTGTTTTCTGTCGCATATTGCCCGGCCCGCTTCTCTGCCTCGTAGGCCTCGATGATCAATTGCTCATCCACGGGTTGGACAAAGTCCTCTGCCGTTAATTGGATATAGTCCAGCGTAACGGTTTCTTCTGACAGGAACTGCTGTGCGTTTTCCGCGTAGTAGGCATCTACGTCCTCATCAGTCACGTCCCCTGAGGCGCCGAAATTCTCTATGGGAATCGTCAGATATCGCAGGTCCCGCTGCTCGCCTGTGACGCGCGCGTTTAACTGCAATTCAGCGGGCGTGGCGAACTCACTGGCCGCCAAACCGCTGCGCGCCTGGCCCATGATCAGGTCATCGCTCATGGTTTGTTTGAAAGACGCCGGGGTGAAGCCCGCATCACCAAGCC
The DNA here is from genome assembly GCA_963845135.1 of uncultured Gammaproteobacteria bacterium. Classification (GTDB taxonomy): domain Bacteria; phylum Pseudomonadota; class Gammaproteobacteria; order Pseudomonadales; family Halieaceae; genus Halioglobus. The sequence goes on from CAWJQW010000004.1 coordinate 522,134, forward strand.
TGGCCCGGTACATTTCCGGGGAGAACTGTCCGTCCAGTTTAAACTCTTCCATGCCGCCGACAATGGCACCTACCTGGGAATCGGAAATGGTCAGCCCCATATCATGGGCAGACTGCACCATGAGTTTGCGCTGGATAAGTGTTTGCATGGCCTGCTGGCCAAGCAGTTCGTCATCCAGCAATTCTGGCCTTATCTCATCACCCATCATCGCCAGCAACTGACGTTTCTGGGTGTTAACCGCCTGCTGCAGTTCCTGTGGTGTTATTTCCTCACCGTTTACCTCAGCGACAGCATTGGTACTGCCGCCAAGCAAAATTGACTCTATCCCAAACAGGGAAAAGGCAATGACGATAAGGCCAACTATGACCTTGGCTACGGTGCCCTGGGCGTTGGCGCGTATGTCTTGAAGCATGGGTTAATCTCTCGGCAAATAAAAAAAAAGCGCACCGGAGAGTGCGCCTTTTCATTCTTTCAACATGTCACCGCGTTGATCATGTGCAGATCGCCGCCTGATGATGTCAATGCGTCAGGAGTTGACGGCATCCTTGAGCGCTTTACCCGCTTTGAAACTGGGTACTTCAGATGCGGAAATTTCGATAGTAGCGCCGGTTTGCGGATTGCGACCGGTGCGCGCGCTGCGGTGCTTCACGGAGAAGGTTCCAAAACCTACCAGGGAAACCTGGTCTCCTTTTTTAAGCGCATCGGTGATGCTGTCTACCACCGCGTCAAGCGCTCGGCCCGCTGAAGCCTTGGGTAGGTCCGCCGCTGCGGCAATTGCGTCAATCAGTTCAGTTTTATTCACACTTATCCCCTCGGAATATTGGTCTGCTGTCGTGTCTTATCGCCCGGATTGGGCAAAGAATTCGTTTATTTGTGTGGGCAGGCAGTTCGCTGTACCCCTTGCCACGGCTGCATTTGAGCCCCTCTGGCAGACGCACGACTTTATACCAGAGCGGGAATCGCGGTCAACCGCGAACCGCCCTGTTAATGCGTATTTATGCGATTTTTTTCGTCATCAGCGCTCTCGCCGGCACTACCGACGGAACCAGCCATGTACTCCTCGTCGCTTAGCGGTTCAGGCATCGACTCAAGGGCGATCGCCAAGACCTCGTCGATCCACTTCACAGCTTTGATATTGAGGTCCTGCTTGATGTTATCTGGCACCTCTTTCAGGTCGCGCTCGTTTTCCTTGGGAATGATGACCGTTTTTATCCCGCCGCGACGCGCTGCAAGTAATTTCTCTTTCAATCCGCCTATTGGCAGAACCTCTCCGCGCAAGGTGATTTCACCCGTCATCGCCACATCAGCACGTACGGCAATGCCGGTCAGCACCGAAACCAGTGCAGTGCACATGGCAATACCGGCACTGGGACCATCCTTGGGTGTCGCTCCTTCCGGCACGTGCACATGTACATCATGCTTCTCATGGTAATCGGCTGGAATGCCCAGCAGTTGAGAGCGGCTGCGCACTACCGTCGTTGCGGCCTGGATGGACTCCTGCATTACATCGCCCAGGGAACCCGTTTTAACATGACGCCCTTTGCCGGTTACGGCAACGGCCTCAATAGTGAGCAGTTCTCCGCCAACAGATGTCCACGCCAGCCCGGTGACCTGACCGATCTTGTTCTCTTCCTCGGCAATACCGAAGTTGAATTTGCGCACGCCCAAAAGGTCGCTGAGCATATCCGGCGTCACGGTTGCACCGCCCTCGGCTTCTTCCAGGGTAATGGCCTTGACCATCTTGCGACAAACCTTGGCAATTTCCCGTTCCAGGGCCCGCACACCCGCCTCTCTGGTGTAGTAACGGATAATATCGGTGACGGCCTCTTCGGAGATGAACAATTCGTCTTTTTTCAGACCATTCAATTTTATCTGCTTGGGGGTCAGGTAACGCTGCGCGATGTTCAGTTTTTCGTCTTCGGTGTAGCCCGGGATACGAATGACTTCCATACGGTCCAGCAAGGGGCCGGGAATATTCATCGTATTGGATGTACACACGAACATTACATCCGAGAGATCGTAGTCCACTTCAAGGTAATGATCGTTGAACGCATGGTTCTGCTCGGGGTCAAGCACTTCAAGCATCGCCGAGGCGGGATCACCGCGGTGATCCATGCCCATTTTGTCGATCTCATCAAGCAGGAAGAGTGGGTTCCTGACGCCTGCCTTGGCCATCTTCTGCAAGAGTTTTCCGGGCATTGAGCCGATGTAGGTCCGACGATGGCCACGGATTTCCGCCTCGTCGCGAACACCACCCAGAGCCATGCGTACAAACTTGCGATTGGTCGCCCTGGCGACAGATTCACCCAGCGAGGTCTTACCAACCCCGGGTGGGCCCACCAGGCACAGCACTGGACCCTTCACTTTACGCACGCGCTTCTGCACTGCCAGATACTCGAGAATTCGGTCCTTCACTTCCTCGAGACCGTAATGGTCTTCATCCAGGATTTGAGTGGCCCGCTTTAGATCATGCTTAACCTTACTGCGCTTGGCCCAGGGGACGGTCACCATCCAGTCTATATAGCTTCGCACCACCGATGCCTCGGCGGACATGGGCGACATCATCTTCAATTTGCCGAGCTCTGCCTCGGCTTTCTCTTTTGCCTCAGCGGGCATCCTGGCTTCTTCAATACGTGCCTGCAGCTCATCCAACTCATTGGGGGCCTCATCCATTTCCCCGAGTTCTTTCTGGATGGCCTTCATTTGCTCGTTCAGGTAATACTCGCGCTGGCTCTTTTCCATCTGTTTCTTGACCCGGCCGCGGATTCGCTTCTCCACCTGGAACAGGTCAATTTCTGCCTCCATGAGACCCATAAGGTGCTCAAGACGAGCTCGAATGCCCGAGATCTCCAGAATGCGCTGCTTCTCTTCCAGGTCAACGCTCATATGAGCTGCGATGGTATCGGCGAGACGCCCGGGCTCATCAATGCCCGTCAGCGACGTGAGCACCTCAGCCGGCACCTTTTTGCTCAGGTTGACGTACTTTTCAAATTGCGTGTTGGTGGAGCGCAACAGTCCCTCGACGTCACCTTCAGGAATGTCGTCGCTAAGGATCTCGCGCACGGCGGCCACCGCAAAGGCACCATCGTCATCCACGCTATCAACGGCCGCCCGAAATCCGCCCTCTACCAGCACCTTGATCGTACCGTCGGGTAATTTGAGCAATTGCAGAATATTGGACACCGTGCCGACCTGGTAGATATCGTCTGTGCCAGGGTCATCATCGGCGGCATTGCGCTGCGCAACAAGCAGCACCTGCTTGTCATTGGCCATGGCGTCTTCCAGCGCTTCTATGGACTTTTCTCGCCCTACGAACAGCGGCAGGACCATATGCGGATAGACGACGACGTCACGCAGCGGCAGAAGAGGTAATTCGATGACTGAGGATGAACCCATAAAAAATCTCCGGGTTGGGCGGGAATCGGCTTGCTACCTCCAATAGTGGGGTCACCCACAGGAATTGCAAGCCCCGCACCTACCCCGGGACTGTGACTATACCGGGGGCAGGCGAACTGCGACCGTTACTCTTCGGTCGAAGCGGTACGAGCAGCAGGCTCGTTGTTTTGGTAAACCAGTAGCGGTTCGGAGTCTCCGCGAATCACTGACTCGTCGATGACAACCTTGCTGACATCATCCCGCGATGGGATGTTATACATCGAGTCCAGCAGAACGCCTTCCAGGATGGACCGCAGTCCACGCGCGCCGGTCTTGCGCTCCATGGCCTTCTCGGCAATCGCACGGAGACCGTCTTCACGGAAGTCCACTTCCACCCCCTCCATCTCGAACAACTTGCTGTACTGCTTGGTCAGCGAGTTCTTCGGCTCGGTCAGGATCTTGACGAGTGCTTCAGCGTCCAACTCCTCAAGCGTGGCAATCACCGGCAAACGACCAACAAACTCAGGAATCAGGCCGTACTGGACGAGATCTTCAGGCTCCAGCTCGAACAGCAATTCGCCGACGTTACTGGTCTCATCCTTGCTCTTCACTTCCGCACCGAAGCCGATACCGCCCTTTTCCGAGCGATTGCGGATAACCTTATCCAGGCCGGCAAAGGCCCCGCCACAGATAAACAGGATGTTGGACGTATTTACTTGCAGGAACTCCTGCTGCGGGTGCTTGCGGCCGCCCTGGGGCGGAACGGACGCTACCGTGCCTTCAATCAACTTCAGCAGCGCCTGCTGGACACCCTCGCCGGATACGTCGCGGGTAATGGAGGGGTTGTCTGACTTGCGCGAAATCTTGTCGATCTCGTCGATGTAGACAATGCCGACCTGGGCCTTTTCCACATCGTAGTCGCACTTCTGCAGCAGCTTCTGAATAATATTCTCTACGTCTTCGCCCACGTAACCCGCCTCAGTGAGGGTGGTGGCGTCGGCGATGGTGAAAGGCACGTCCAGTAAGCGCGCAAGCGTTTCAGCGAGCAGGGTTTTACCGGAGCCTGTGGGGCCTACCAACAGGATATTACTTTTACCCAACTCGACGTCGTCACCGCGGTTCTGGCCATGGCGAAGGCGTTTGTAGTGGTTATACACTGCGACGGACAGCACTTTCTTGGCGCGCTTCTGGCCGATAACATACTCGTCGAGAATGGCCTTGATCTCTTGTGGAACCGGCAGGTGGTCCTGCGGTGCGTCGCTACCACTCTCCGCAACTTCCTCGCGAATAATGTCGTTGCAAAGATCGACACACTCATCACAAATGAAGACCGAGGGACCGGCGATCAGTTTGCGCACTTCGTGCTGGCTTTTGCCGCAGAAGGAGCAGTACAACAGCTTGCCGCCGTCGTCGCCAGATGTCGTTGTTTCGTCACTCATTAAGTCGCCCTACGCGATAAACAAACATTTTCATCATCAGTCGCATTACGATGATGTTTTTTCGGGGTTTTTGCAAGTCCCGAACGCCCGGAAAAGCGGGATATTCATGCGTTTTACTTCGCAGCTGCCCGGCTCGTCACAACCTCGTCAATCAAACCATAGGTCTTGCTATCCTCAGCGTTCATGAAACGGTCTCTCTCGGTATCTCGCTCTATGACTTCGAGAGGCTGCCCGGTGTGCTCCGCCATCAGTTGATTCAGGCGCCCGCGCATGATGAGGATTTCCTTTGCCTGGATCTCGATATCGGTCGCTTGACCCTGTGCGCCTCCTGAAGGCTGGTGAATCATGGTACGCGCGTTCGGGAGGCAAAAACGCTTGCCGGGGGCACCGCCGCACAACAGAAAGGCGCCCATGGAGGCGGCCTGGCCCAGGCACATAGTGCTCACGTCAGGCTTGATAAACTGCATGGTATCGTAAATCGACAGGCCGGCGGTGACTGCGCCGCCTGGGGAATTGATATAAAGGTGGATATCTTTATCGGGGTTCTCGGACTCCAGGAACAACAGCTGCGCCACGATAAGGTTGGCCATGTGATCTTCTACAGGACCGACCACAAAAATAACGCGTTCCTTCAGGAGCCGGGAGTAGATGTCGTAGGAGCGCTCCCCCCTGGCGGTCTGTTCCACCACCATCGGCACCAGTCCGAGGTTGTTGATCATCTGATTGTTACGCCCGTCTGGTTGCAATGACATCGCCTGATATCCCTGTGATTTATTGATGTGATGGGGCGGCATGTGTGCCGCCCGAAGGGAGTGAGCTAATTCAGGCTTCCTGCGCTGCTGGCGCTATCGCGTCCTGGTAACTGCACTCCTTCTCTTCTATCTTGGCACTCTCAAGCAGTTTTTCAACCACCTGGTCTTCAAGGACTTTGGACTCGACAGAGGCCAACTGCTCCTGGTTTGAATAGTACCAGTTGATGACTTCCTCGGGCTCCTGGTAAGTCGATGCCATTTCCTCGATGGCTTCGCGCACCTTCCCGGCATCTGCCTTAAGTTCCAACCTGCTGACCAGTTCAGACAGTACAAGACCCAGCTTAACGCGCTTTTCCGCGTTCTCGGTGAACATGTCATCGGGAAGCAGTGACTTGAGGTCCATATCCTGCCCGGCCGCTCCGCCGAACTGCTGGAACATCTGGTTCCGCAGCGCCTCGACTTCCTGCGCGATCAGGGCCTTGGGAATCTCCACGTTCTCGTGGGCCGCTATAACGGCATCCATCACCTGCTGCTTGACCTTTCCCTGGACTGCATTTTTCAGCTCACGAGCCATGTTCTCGCCAACTTCCTTGCGGAACTGCTCCTCACCGCCCTCTTCTACACCGTACTTGGCAAAGAGTTCTTCATCCATCGCGGCGGGAACCATCTCTTCGATGGCATTGACCTTGACCTTAAACTCCACGCTGGCACCTTGCAGGTCCTCGCTGTGGTAGTCCTCCGGGAAGCTCAGTTGCAACACCTTCTCTTCGCCGGCACTCATACCGACAATTCCGTCCTCGAATCCTGGTATCATACGGCCAGACCCCAGCTCCAGATCAGAATCCTCTGCGCTGCCGCCGTCAAAAGCCTCACCATCGCGTGTCCCGGCGTAGTCAATGTTGACTTTGTCGCCATCAATAGCCGCGCGTTCAACGGCTTGCCAGCTACCCTGTTGCTTACGAAATACCTCGATGATGTTGTCGATATCCTCGTCCGTTACCGAGGCAACCGGTTTTTCCACTTCGAAGTCTTTCATCTCCACGACGTCGACTTCGGGGAAGACTTCAAACGTGGCAATGTACTCCAGGTCTCTGCCTGCTTCGAGCGACTTCGGCTCAATACTGGGCTGACCCGCTGGTCGCAGTTGCTCCTGCACAACCGCCTCCTGGAAGGACTGGCTCATCACCTCTCCCAGGACCTCCTGGCGGACGCCCTCGCCAAATCGCTGTCGCATAACCTTCATCGGCACCTTGCCGGGGCGGAAACCGGGCATGCGCACATTCTTGACCGCTTTCTTCAACCGCTCGTCTACTTCGCTGTCAATGCGCGCAGCGGGAACGCCAACGGTCAAGCGACGCTCCAGGCCAGAAGTCGTCTCAATAGAAACCTGCATGGTATTTCCTCATCAGTAACCAGATGCGGGGCGTTATAACACCCGTTTTTTGTCGGTCCGACCTGACATCGGCACCGCTCGGAATTTGGTGCGGAAGGAGAGACTCGAACTCTCACGCCTTGCGGCACTGGTACCTAAAACCAGCGCGTATACCAATTTCGCCACTTCCGCTTATGAGACACACCGTCCTGTTTCTAGAAATCAGTGCAACTTTTGCTCGCTAACCTTTTGATTCATAGGCAGTAAGCAATAGCAGCCCTACAGGCTCGGCGGTGTCGCAAGGGCGCAGATTCTGCCACAAACCCAAGAGCGGTTCAACCGCTCAGCCGCGGGGCATCGCGAGCAACAAAACAAGCGCAGAGTCTGGCCTGGCAGGCCCGATATCCACGGCGCTGCCTACGGGCAGAAAAGCGGCCTGCTCCGCCTGAAGATTCAGGCCGGTCATGGTGAGTTCGCCCTTCACCACCATGACCAGTCCGTAGCAGTGATCAAGCCTCAACGGGTAGCTTCGCCCGGGCTCAATGCGAATGCGACGCACCTCAAAGTCCGGGAAGTCGACGATCCGCTCAATGGCCACACCGTCATCAGCCTGCAGTTTGGCAAAGGGCTGCTCCGGGGGCGGCTGTAAACGCATCATGTCGACCGCTGCAGCCGTATCCCAGTGATCCTGCGTAAGCACCTGCTGTGCAAAGGACAATATCTGCCGCTCATAGACCGGGGTCTGGAACTCTATTGTGCGCACGCCGTGCTGCAGAGAGTGCGGCATCAATAGCGGCACGACCACCACATCACCCACGCGCAGATCGCGAAGATGGGTGAACTCGTTCATTTTTGTGCGCAATGCGACTTCGCGGGACAGGAGCTCCGGCTCCGGACGAACGCCTTCGGGCAGCGCATCAATTCGCCTGCGAACGGACTCGTAGTCTTGCACAGCGGCCAGGTAGTCTTGCCGGAAGCTGCTTTCATCAGTCGCCTGCCCAAGCTTTACCGGGTCGAAGCCAAAACGAATGCCGCCGGTACCGTTGGGCCAGGCTTTTTCATCCACGTGGGTGACCACGTAGACCTCTCGTTTTTCCTCGTGCAGTTCGAAATAAAGATCCCCCCTCACCTCTTCCGGGACCGGGTCAAGAATTTTCAGCAAGATCAGCGGCCTCTCAGGCGCACCGGCGAGCGCTCCGGGCATAATCGCTTGCACCCAGGGGATAGGTGCCTGGCCATGATCGTCATGGAAGCAGGACAGGCCGCGCGCCTCGACGCCGGTAAACCAGACTTCCCTACCCCAGGGTTTGGCAACATTGACAGGGGCCAAACGCATAGGCTGGCCAGGCATGAAAAAAGCCAGCTGATGAGAGGCGGCCCACTGATTGACCTGATCGCTCGCGCTGGCCGCTTCAACCCGCAGCGCCTTATCGGTCACTGCGCAGAACAAGCCACGATCGTCACGGTAGTAAATCGCCACCAGACTCTGCTTTACCGTGGGTTCCTGCCACCAGCAATGTAAGTCAAAGTTGACCAGCAATAACCCGCCAGGGTCCTCGCCCTGGAGCCAATCTTCAAGGGCGAGAAGGGGGTCTCCTGTCGCCCGCGTCACAAAACCCACTGCGCTCAAAACCGACCTCTCAGCGCAGTTAACGAGGGCTTCAGACGAGCGATAGAATTAAAAAATCTTTTTATATTCCCAAATATGATAAAAAACGCCTCAATGGACTGTGGAAAATTACCGATTTTGAGCGATACTAAGAGCTGTAACTGCCTATCCCCTAGTTTAGTCGGGTGGTTGCGGGGAGCATACCCAATGCTCTCAAAGGGAAGCAATTCCTTTATGTTTCACTCCTAATGGTCTTGGTGGGCCCCTTTCGGGGCCCATTTTTTTGACACAAAACTATTGAAATACAAAAAGATACGAGGCTTATCCAGAAACAGGATGAGCTTCTACATGGTATGGGTGGGGCGGTCGGAGCCTAGCGAACCCGCGAGGTGATTCTCGATTTTTGCATTGGCTGCGGCATCTTGCTCGCTAAACTGAACACCTATGCCTGCCGTGCGGTTACCCTGGGCACCCTTGGGCGTAACCCAGACGACTTTGCCAGCAATGGGAATCTTCTCAGGCTCATCCATCAGGGTAAGCAGCATGAAGACCTCATCTCCCAACGCATACGCCTTATTGGTAGGTACGAACAGACCGCCGTTCTGTAAAAACGGCATGTAGGCTGAATACAAAACCGCCTTGTCCTTGATGGTCAGTGAAAGAATACCGTTGCGGCTGTTCTGTCCGCCCTGCTGGCTCATGGCGTCAATCTCCCTGTACTTCCGTTGATGTTACCACCGGGCCCCCTGTCCCCCAATATCGAATGCAATTTTTCGAGGAAAACCTCGGTCATCAATTGACGGTTGGGGTTGGCTCCGCTGCGCAGGGCGCGCTGCACATCCGTCACCGAATCAAGCATGTGAAACAGGGACCTGCTGCGGTCGTTCGCTGAGGCTGTCTGCGCGCCTTCTCGCAACGCGGCCCTGATAGCCGCTGCAATTTGCTCCAACACCTGCGCAGGGGTGGCATCTGCCAACATGGCTGCTGCCTGGAAAACATCAAGGTTTCCTGCTGCCAGGCCGCGGCATGCCACTCGCAAGGCAATTAATTGCTCTGCTTCGCTGCCCTGGTACATTGCCTCGGCCAGCAGGGGCATGCCCTCTGCCAGTTCCAGCAGGCGCAGGCTTTCCTGATGATCACCCGTTGCCTTATCAAGCCAGTCAAGTGCAACCGCTTCGGCTGGTGCTGGTAGTCGCACAATCTGACAGCGCGAGCGAATGGTCGCGGGCACACTGTGGAGCTGATTACAGACCAGCAGTAAAAATGTGTCTTGGGACGGCTCCTCCAACGACTTCAGCAGGGCATTCGCCGCGTTGACGTTCATTGCATCAGCAGGCGCCAATACCATTACCTTACGGCTACCGAAACTGGCGGTGCGGTTTGCAAAACCCACCGCCTCGCGAACCTGGTCTATCTTGATATTGCGGCTCTTGTCGTCTGGCTGAAGCCACCGCAAGTCACCATTACTGCCGCTGGCACTCAATTCGCAAGCATGACACTCGCCACAGTTGAGACCGCCGCTGGGGTTTTTACAGAGCAACAACCGCGACAACGCCAGTGCAAGGCGCGCCTTACCGCAGTGCGCTGGACCCGCCAACATAAGTGCGTGAGGCAGTGTGTCGTCCGGTAACTGGCGGTTAAAGCGCGACCATATGGCAGCTTGCCAGGGCAATGGCGCGCTGACAGGAGGAAGGCCGCTGAGCTCCATCACTTCAAGCGCACTCCCCAACAAGCTGACAATTCATTGCAGACGTCTTCCAACTGCCGCTGTACCTCTACCAGGGGGCAGGATGCATCGACAATGCGATAGCGCCCGCTGCTTTCCCTGGCCAGCTGCAAGTAGGTCGCGCGCACTCTTTCAAAGAATTCCAGTTCTTCCTGTTCAAAGCGATCAAGCTGCCCGCGGTTGCCGGCCCTGGAAAGCCCTACACTGACAGGCGCATCCAATAGCAAGGTATAGTCGGGCCGCAATGCGCCCTGCACCAGTTGCTCCAGCTCTCGGATCAGCTCTACCGGCAGCTGCCTGCCGCCACCCTGGTACGCGTAGGTTGCATCTGTAAAGCGATCGCATAACACCCAGCGCCCTGCTGCCAGGGCGGGCTCGATCACCTGGTTGATATGCTGGGCGCGCGCTGCAAACATCAACAGCAACTCGGCACTTGCAGCAACCGGTTCTGGCCGTGGGCGCAGCAGCAGCTCCCGTATATCTTCTCCCAGTGCCGTGCCTCCTGGTTCGCGAGTGACCACCAGGTCGATTCCCCGCTCACACAAGTGCGTCTCAAGGAAGGACATGTTGGTGGATTTACCCACGCCCTCTGCGCCCTCGACGGTGATAAACAAACCTCTTGATTCCATACGATGTCTTATTCTTTCCCTGGCGCAGACCGATAGTCCTGTCTGCGTTGTAGCTGGTATTTACGCACGGCGCGTTCATGCTCGGCAAGGGTTTCGCTGAAGTAATGCCCACCATCACCCCGCGCCACGAAAAACAGGCTCGCCCCGTCCTCCGGGTGCAACGCCGCATGAATGGCGGCGCGGCCCGGCAGCGCTATCGGTGTCGGCGGCAGACCCTTATGACGATAGGTGTTGAACGGGTTGCTATCATCTCTCAAGTGGACCCGGCGCAGGTTGCCATCGAACTCATCCCCCAGGCCGTAAATCACCGTCGGGTCAGTCTGCAAGCGCATATTGCGCTGCAGGCGACGCACGAAGACGCCGGCGATCTCCCCGCGCTCCTCTGCCAGACCGGTCTCGCGCTCTACAATACTGGCCATCACCAATGCCTCGTAGGGGGTCTCGTAGGGTAGCTCCTCCGCCCGCTGCTCCCATTCCTGCTGCAACACTTCTTTCATGGCCGCATGGGCACGCTGCAGTATCTGCCAGTCCGAGGCGCCGCGCTCAAATTGATAGGTGTTGGGGAAGAACCAGCCCTCGCCACTGGCATACGGCGCTACCAGATCTGCGATACGGTCATCGGCAGCCCCCGCCAGCACGTGCTGCAAAACAGGCGCTGCGGAAAGGATCTTTATCGCTTGCGCCAGGGTAATACCCTCAGGGAGGGTCACCTGGTAGCGAATAACCTTGCCGCTGATCAGCAACTCCAATAGTGCTGATGGCGTAGTGCCGGTCTCCAGTAGATATTCGCCACGCTTTATCTGCTGGTCAGCACCTGTGTACCGCGCATACAAACGCAGCAACCAGTCGTCATGATAAACGGCGTCTTCGCGCAACCGTGAGGCGACACTGCGCAGACTCTCTCCAGCGTCAATGGTGAGTCGGTATCCCTCTTGCGGGACATCCAGCGTGCGCTGCCAACGCTGCTGCATTTCCAGGTAGGCCGCAGCACCCAAACCCAGTAAGCACAGCACCATCAGGAGTAAAACTTTTTTCAAGTCGCCATCGCCTGTTTGTATCGCGCGTGCAGCGCGCTGCAGATGGGGTGTGCCTGCCAGATCCGCTCACCGAGTCGACCTATAGGTTGCAGGCCGCGAATGGCATTGCAGCAAAACAGCTCTTGTGCCTCCGTCAGTTGCTGTACATGAACTGCTTGTTGCGAGACTTCGATTCCCAGGGCTGGTGCCAGCTGCTCTATCACCAGGCGCCTGCGAGTGCCGGCTATACCGGCCTGATTCAGCGATGGCGTCACTAACTGTCCGTTGGCAACCATGAAAATGTTGGCGGCAGAGAGTGAACAGACCAGTCCAGTGGCGTCGAGCATCACCACGTCATCCACGCCCAGCGACCGCGCCTGGTTTGCCGCCAGTACCTGCTCAAGCCGGTTAAGGTGCTTGATGCCAGCCAGACGCGGCTGAATGGACCAGGCGATGTCTGACCAGCCCAGAGTAATAGGGTCGGACAAATCAGTCCGGCTCTGCTGCAGGGCGGCTGAGGTGATGATCACTCTTGGTACAACATGTTCGGGAGAGGCATAGCCCCTGGGACCGGCACCGCGAGTGAGGGTCAGCCGCAGCACCGCCCAGGGCTCTTCAGTAAAGTGATCACATGCGGATAGCAGCTGCTCTCTCGCAGACCGAATGCAATCTGGAAACGCGAGCACTTCCAGGCCTTGCTGCAGACGCTGCATATGATAGTCGAGGAGGAGCGGTTGGCCCCGCTGCAGCAACAGGGTCTCAAACAGGCCGTCACCGAAATCAAGACCGCGGTCAGGGATTGGCAGTGCGGCAGCCGGCTCGCCGTCAACCCAGATTGCCGGAGAAGGCCTGCCCACCGGGATCAGTCTGCTTTACTGAACAGCAGCGAACCGTTGGTACCGCCGAAGCCGAAGGAGTTCGACAGCACGCTGTGAATCTCACGCTCCTGGGCGGTATGGGGTACATAATTCAGGTTCGCGCCTTCATCCGGGTTATCAAGGTTGATGGTGGGCGGACAAACCTGGTCGCGTATAGCCAACACTGAGAAAATGGCCTCCACTGCACCGGCGGCACCGAGCAGGTGTCCGATCATGGACTTGGTAGAGCTAACCGCAACCTGCTGCGCAGCGCTGCCCAAAACCGTTTCCACAGCGCGGCTCTCGGCGACATCGCCAGCCGGCGTGGAAGTGCCGTGTGCATTGATATAGTTTATCTTCTCGACAGCGATGCCCGCATCGCGAACAGCATTTGCCATGGATGCAGCGGCACCACGACCATCCTCGGGCGGCAGTGTCATATGATACGCGTCACCGCTCATGCCGAAGCCTGTCAGCTCGGCATAAATGTTGGCGCCCCTTGCTTTGGCTGACTCATACTCCTCCAGCATGATAACGCCAGCTCCGTCACCCAGAACAAAACCATCGCGGTCTTTATCCCAGGGGCGCGACGCTGCGACGGGATCATCGTTACGCGTGGACAGCGCCCTGGCCGCAGCAAAGCCGCCCAGCCCTACTGGCGTAGTCGCCATCTCCGCACCACCCACCAGCATCGCGTCGGCATCGCCCTGGGCAATAAGACGGGCGCCCAGGCCGATATTGTGGGTTCCTGTTGTACAGGCAGTAACGACTGCAAGGTTGGGCCCCTGCATGTTGAACCTCACAGACAGGTTGCCGGAAATCATATTAATAATCGAGCCCGGCACGAAAAACGGGGAAATTCTGCGCGGGCCAGACGTATTGACTATCTCGGTATTTTTTTCAATTTGCCCAATACCGCCGATACCCGACCCGATGGCGCAGCCTACGCGAGGTGCGTTGGCTTCGGTGACTTCAAAACCACTGTCTTCCAATGCCTGGATACCTGCGGCCATACCATACTGGACAAAGGTGTCCATTTTGCGTGCGTCTTTTGCTGCCAGATAGGGGGAAATATCGAAATCACGTACGCTGGAACTAAACTGTGTGGTGTAGGCGGACACGTCAAACGCGTCGATAGGCGCAGCGCCACTCTTGCCCGCAAGAATATTCCGCCAGGTTTCAGCGACAGTATGTCCGACGGGACTAACCATTCCCAACCCGGTGACAGCGACTCTTCTGCCGTTCAACTCAGCATCTCCTCTACTAAAATCTTTTCAGGAAGCATAAATAAGAAAAGCCGTTCTATCAAAAAATAGAAACGGCTTTTCCAGGGAGGTGGTGATCTACGCGAGGTTTTCGTTTATGTAGTCGATTGCCAACTTCACAGTGGTAATCTTCTCAGCTTCCTCGTCAGGAATTTCTGTTTCAAATTCCTCTTCCAGTGCCATCACCAGCTCCACGGTATCCAGTGAGTCAGCACCCAGATCCTCTACAAAGGAGGCCTCGGTCTGTACTTCTTCTTCTTTCACGCCAAGTTGTTCTGCGACGATTTTCTTAACGCGTTCTTCTATGCTGCTCATGATTATTTATTACTCCTGAAATTAGTGCTTTGCCAAACCTTGGAAGACGGCCTGAACGCGCATTTTACTCTGTTTTTTGCTCGAGTAATAAATTTTTTTTAGCCCGCGCTCGTCTTGCTTATAAACCACTGTAATTCAACGGCTTATGCCATATACATACCGCCGTTTATATGCAGTGTCTCTCCTGTGATATAGGCCGCGGCATCACTGCATAAAAAACCCACCACCGCGGCAATTTCCTCCGGGGCGCCAAGGCGGCCCAGGGGAATCTGGCCGAGCATCAGCTCTCGCTGCTCATCGGACAACTCACGGGTCATGTCCGTATCGATAAACCCCGGGGCGACACAATTGACGGTTACCGAACGCGAGCCCAGTTCCCTGGCAAGCGCACGGGAGAAGCCCTCTGCCCCGGCCTTGGTCGCCGCGTAGTTACTTTGCCCGATATTGCCCATGGACCCGACCACCGACGTAATGTTGATGATTCGCCCCCACCGGGCCTTGGTCATTCCCCGCAAGCATGCCTTACTTACCCGGTACAGCGCACTGAGATTTGTATCGATTACATCATTCCACTCGTCGCCCTTCATACGCAGAAGAATGTTGTCGCGAGTGATGCCGGCGTTATTGACCAGCACCAGAGGCGCACCAAACTCCGCGGCGATTGCTTTTACAACCTCAGCAACGCTGTCCTCATCGGCAACATTGAGTTTCATGCCGCGGCCCTGATTGCCCGCGGCTTGGAGATAGGTGGAAATACTCTGTGCACCGCCGTCTGTTGTCGCAGTGCCGACAACCGTATATCCATCTGTCGCCAGTTGCTCAGCGATGGCCCTGCCGATGCCTCGGCTGGCGCCCGTCACCAGTGCAACCTTGTTTTCGTCGCTCATACGAATTCTCCTTATATATAGTGCTTCAAGCCAGTTCTTGCAACGCCGTGACGAGCGCTTCAGGTTCTTCGATAGCATAACTGTTAAGTGACTTATCGATACGGCGGTTAAGCCCGCTGAGCACCTTGCCAGGGCCGCACTCAACAATGTGTGCTATCCCTGCATCTGTCATGGCTTGGACACACCCTGTCCACTGCACCGGACTATATATTTGTTGCACCAGCAGCGCGCGAATCTTACCTGGGTCTGTCTCTGTCGCGGCGGTGACGTTGTGCACTACTGGTATGCCAGGAACGTTGATGTCGACGTTGGCGATCGCTTCCGCCAATCGCTCTCCGGCCGGACGCATCAACTCCGTGTGGAAAGGGGCGCTTACCGGCAGGGGCATTGCGCGTTTCGCTCCCGCCTCCTTCAATGCGACTATAGCCGCCTCCACCGAAGCGGTGTGCCCGGCGATCACTACCTGACCGGGCGAATTAAAGTTCACGGCAGCTACCACGCCCTCGGTAGCAGCACAGATTGCATTAATCCGTTCATCGTCCAAGCCAATAATCGCCGCCATAGCACCCTCGCCCACCGGTACCGCAGACTGCATGAACTGACCTCGTTGCCGCACCAGACCAAGTGCATCAGCAAAACCGATGGCGTCGGCACAAACCAGGGCAGAGAATTCACCCAGGCTATGCCCTGCCATCAAGACCGGTGCAGCACCGCCCTGCGACTGCCAGGCCCGCCAAAGCGCGACCGAGGATGCGAGCAGAACGGGTTGCGTAGTCTCAGTGAGGTTCAGGGCATCCTGTTCCCCCTGCTGAATAAGGTCCCACATATCGTAGCCAAGGACCGAAGACGCTTCAGCGAATGTATCGCGCACCACAGCATATTCAGCGTGAGCTGCGGCCAGCATCCCCACTTTCTGGGAGCCCTGGCCGGGAAAGACAAAAGCAGCTGGTTTTTCAGACATGTTCGGTTCCTGCCTTGCTGGAGTTGCCCCGTACTCGCGGTAAAAGAGAGCACAAAAACGCCCTGCCATCAGCGCCTGGTGAGCGCCTGGCCCGGTGTTGGGACTTTAGAGAGGGGTCGGATGTTGACAGCGCTCCGAGGGGAAGCGCTGTCTTGCGTGCGAAGACGGACGCCTTCGCTTCTGGGTCATGCGTTACGCTTGAACGCAAGGGTATTGCTTAGTCGTCAGCGCCGGTATCGACGACTTTCTTACCGCGGTAGAAACCGTCTGCAGTCACATGGTGACGACGATGGGTTTCACCAGATGTCTGGTCCACTGACAGGGTGGACCCGGTCAGCGCATCGTGCGAACGACGCATGCCGCGGCGAGAGCGGGTTTTCTTGCTTTTTTGAACAGCCATTACGAACTCCTGATTTAATTGTCCTGTTTCAGCTGCGCCAGTACCTCAAAGGGGTTGGGCTTTTTGTCACCCTTCCCTTCTTCGGGACCCGGCCCGCGGTACTCGGACAGAATCTGTAAACAATCTTCTGTGTCGTGGTAACTGAACGATGGCAGTGCAAGCATCAGCTCTTCTTCGACCAGTTCCCACAAATTATAGCCTTCCTCGGGCACGATCAGCGGCTCCAGGTGCCTGGGCAGGTGCTTCGCCTGGTCGTCTGTCCAGACGATCGCCAGGTCATTTTCACCCTCCAGGTGCAGAGGCATTGGACCCAGACAGCGTTGGCACTCTACAGAGACGTTCGCCTCAAATTTCAGTGCTATCACCGCCCGGGCTTCCTCATCCCGGGAAAACGTCAGTTTCGCCTCCACTGCCCCATTCTCATCGGCCAGCAAAGCCTTCAAACGGGGTAGATTCGCGACACTGAGTGTCCCGCTGACATTAGCACCTCGCGCGGCAGCCTTGCGGACATCCAGCGTGTTGGGAAGAGGCTCAGTCAACATAGGCGCGCATCATAGTGACGCAACCCCCCTTTGTCAAAAAAAATTCTATAAAATACAAGTAGTTCACCCACTTATTAACAGGGCCACCCAAACACACATGGAACTCATCCTCGCTTCCTCATCTCCCTACCGCCGCGCACTGCTATCGCGGTTGCAAGTTCCCTTTCGCTGCGAGACACCGCGGGTTGATGAAACACCCTTGCCGGGGGAGCCACCCAGGGAACTGGTACTGCGTCTCGCACTGCAAAAAGCGAGGGCAGTAGCAGAGAGGAACCCACACAGCCTGGTAATTGGCAGCGACCAGGTGGCCTGCGTTGAGGACACCATTCTCGGTAAACCCGGCAATCCCGTTGCGGCTGCGTTGCAACTGCGGGCCAGTTCGGGCAAGCCTGTGCGCTTTTACACCGGGCTGGCGGTGATCAGCAGCAGTGGCGAATGTAGCCTGGTTGAAACATTCACGGTTCACTTTCGCCACCTTGGGGAGGATGAAATCGACAGTTACCTATGCAAAGAGCAGCCCTTTGACTGCGCCGGGAGTTTCAAGTGCGAAGGACTTGGCATAGCCCTGTTTGAGCGGCTCGAGGGCGACGATCCGACCACACTGGAGGGGCTGCCATTGATCGCGACCTGTCGCCTGCTGCGCCAGGCCGGGCTGAGCGTACTGGGTTGATCAATAGGCGGGGACCATTGGGAGCGGGGCCAAATTGCCTTAAGTCGTGCCCAGGAAAGGCAGCTCCAGCAGTTCCGGCAAGGCATCGACTATGGCCAGCGGCCGATGAGAGCGCAGTCTATCGGTGTCGTGCACGCCAAAACTCACCCCGACGGAGGCGACCCCTGCATTCGTTGCCATTTCCAGATCGTACTCCGTATCTCCCACCATTAATGCCCGATGTGGCTCCACCTTTCTCGCTTTAAGGATCTGCTCAATCATCAACGGGTGAGGCTTGGAGCGTGTTTCGTCGGCACAGCGGGTAGCGTGAAAGAACTCGCTCAAGTTAAATAGTTTTAGAATACGGTCCAGGCCACGCCTGCTTTTGCCGGTCGCGATCGCCACTTCCAGCCCACGGGATTTTAGCGCTTCCAGCGTATCCAGCGCCCCCGGGAACAAGCGCGGCGGCGCTGCTTCGTGGGCGATATACTGCCGGGAATAGGCTTGCTCGAACTCACGGCGCTGCGCCTCAGGTAACCCAGGGAACAACCTGGCAACGCCCTGCGGCAGGCCCAGGCCGATAATATTGCGGGTGTCGGCAGCGGTGGGAGCATTTAGGCCGAGTTCTGTAGCAGCACCTTGCATCGCTGCAACAATATGCTCGACCGAGTCGCATAAAGTCCCATCCCAATCAAATATAATCATATTTTATTCAATTAGTTGCGTAGCCTTTCTAAGATGCTTTCTAACTCATCATCAAGCGCTGCCTGCAAGCTTAGCCTCCCTGTTTCGGGAAGACTGAAGCGCAGGGACCAGGCATGGAGAAACAATCGCTTGAGGTTGATCTGGCGGCACAATGCCTCCTCCTTGTCGGACGCATATTTGGCATCTCCGAGAAGCGGGAAGCCCGCGTGCTGGGCATGCACCCTGATCTGATGCGTGCGCCCGGTCACCGGCTTGGCTTCTATCAGGGTTGCCCCTGGGAAGCGCTCCACCACAGAGAACTCAGTCACAGAAGGCTTACCCTCTCGCGCGACGCGTACCATGCGCTCGCCCGACTGCAGCACATTCTTCTGCAGTGGGGCCTCCACCCGTTTCAGGTTTCGCGGCCATTTTCCCGCCACCAGTGCAAGATACCGTTTATCTACCTTGTCTTCTCGAAGTTGCCGGTGCAGGTCCCGCAGGGCTGCGGGGCGGCGGGCGATCAGGATGAGCCCCGAGGTATCCCTGTCCAGCCTGTGCACCAGTTCAAGGTGGCGATCTGTTGGGCGCAATTGACGCAGGCACTCTATCAGACCATAGCTGAGACCACTGCCACCGTGGACAGCAAGTCCGGATGGCTTGTTCATTACCAGTAGGGATGAATCCTCGTAAACTACTCTCGCTGCCAGTTGCCGGGCGCGCGAGCGAGGGATGGTCGGCGGGTCCGAAGGCGCGGGCACACGCAGCGGCGGAATTCTCACGCTGTCCCCCGCCACCACGCGGTAATCTGCCTTTACCCGGCCTTTATTGACCCGTATCTCGCCCTTGCGCAGCGCCTTGTAAAGGCGCGTACGCGGCACCCCCTTCAATTCACGCGTGAGAAAATTGTCCAGGCGTTGACCGGCCGAATCCTCATCCACTTCAAGGTGGCGCACAGCTGGCTTTATTTGATCGCTCTCGGACATAACTCTCGGAATTTGTTTAGTTTTCTTTGACTAGCGGGTATACTCCGCCGCGTGTGGCAGCTCCGGGAACAGTTACTGATCCCAAAACATTTGGAGTGCTTGCCTGGCGCAGATTGGGCCTGCTGAAGAAAATGCAAGGTACCGCCAGCTCTCACCCACACAACGGAAGTCGAAGCATGGGTCTTCACTGCGGAATAAACCCGCCTCAACCCGGCTAATTCGACAGTAATTGAAACCGAGCAGCAATGCCTGCCGGGACACCGAATCAGACAAAAGACAGCGTCGTCGTCAGCCCCAGGTGCTGCGACACTAACAAAAAGGAGCATTGAGTACCATGCCCTGGCGCTGATAACACCGCTCTTAACGGGCGCTGCTATAGAAGAGAAAATACCTGGATGCCGGGAGAGGCATTCGAGAACGCGCGCTGCCAGGCAGCCGTCGAACGCGCAAGGTTGCGCGAAGAACTGTTCCTCCCACGGGTTTTTGACCCGCGGCACTGATTCCCTGCCCCGCCAGGCCTGCTACCAAGGCTTAGGCAAACTTATGAAAAAAATGCTAATCAACGCAACTCAACCCGAAGAGTTGCGCGTTGCGCTGGTCGACGGTCAGCGTCTATACGATCTGGACATCGAAAATCGCACCCGCATCCAGAAGAAATCCAACATCTATAAAGGCAAGATCACCCGGGTAGAGCCCAGCCTGGAAGCTGCCTTTGTCGACTTCGGCGCAGACCGTCACGGTTTCCTCCCGCTGAAAGAGATTTCTCGTGAATACTTTTACCGCAAGTCTGATGGCGAAGGTCGCGCTAAAGATCAGGGAGGTGGTGAAAGAAGGCACGGAAATCATAGTTCAGGTCGATAAAGAAGAGCGCGGCAACAAGGGTGCTGCGCTGACCACTTTCATCTCCCTGGCAGGCCGCTACATGGTACTGATGCCGAACAACCCCCGCGCGGGCGGGATTTCCCGGCGCATTGAAGGCGATGATCGATCCGAACTCCGAGAGGCGCTGTCCGCTCTCGAAATACCCAAGGGCATGGGCGTTATTATTCGCACCGCCGGCGTGGGTCGCTCCGCAGAAGAATTGCAATGGGACCTGAATTACCTGCTGCAACTGTGGGAAGCAATAGGCACAGCGAATGACGAGGTCAAGGCGCCTGCCCTGTTGTTCCAGGAAAGCAACGTTATTATCCGCGCCATTCGCGACAACCTGCGCGACGATATAGACCAGGTATTGATCGACTCGCCCGATGCCTTTAAGCAAGCAGAGGACTTCGTGGCCCTGGTGATGCCCCAGTACAAGAACCGGCTACGTGTCTATGAAGATGCCATACCCATGTTCAACCGCTTCCAGATTGAAAGCCAGATTGAGACGGCTTTCCAGCGTGAGGTGCGCCTGCCGTCCGGGCGGCTCCATCGTTATCGACCCTACCGAGGCGCTGATCTCTATTGATATCAACTCCGCCCGCGCCACCAAGGGCAAGGATATCGAGGAAACCGCATTGCAGACGAACCTCGAGGCAGCCGACGAAGTTGCCAGGCAGCTGCGACTGCGTGATATGGGTGGCCTGGTGGTCATCGACTTTATCGATATGCTCGCTGCACGTAATCAGCGCGCGGTGGAAAATCGCATGCGCGATGCGCTGGACATAGACCGCGCGCGCGTGCAGGTCGGGCGTATTTCCCGTTTTGGATTGCTGGAAATGTCTCGCCAACGTCTGCGCCCATCCCTGGGTGAAACCAGCGCGATTGTTTGCCCTCGCTGCACCGGCCAGGGCACTATTCGTGACACCAAGTCCCTGGCCTTATCCATCCTGCGCCTGCTTGAGGAAGAAGCCATCAAGGAGCGCAGCGCAGAGGTTCGCGCAATCGTGCCGCTTGACGTTGCAGCCTATCTGCTCAACGAGAAACGCACCGCGCTTGGGCGATATAGAAAGGGACGCCAACGTGCGGGTACTGGTAGTGCCTAACCCCAACCTTGAAACGCCGCACTTTGAAGTTCAGCGACTGCGCGATGACGAAGTAGACGGTGACCAGGAAACCAGCTACAAAATCGAGATGGCCGAGCCCGACGTCGACTCCATATCCGACACTCACAAGGCCGCCATCCCGCAACAGCAGGCCGCAGTGCAGAGCGTTGCGCCACAACCCGCACCGGCGCCAGAGGCAGCGGCTCCAGCAGCGCCCCAGGCAAAGCCTGCGAGACCGCAGGGCAAACGCGAGCAACGCGCCGCACCGGCACCCCAGCCTGGTTTGCTGACGCGCCTGTGGGGCGCCATCGTCGGCACAACCGCAACACCCGAAGCGACGCCTGCGAAGAAACAAGCTGCAGCGAAGTCGGCACAGCCTAAACGACAAGGCCAGGGGCAGGAGCAAAAGTCCCAGGGCGGTCGCAGTAATCGTAATCGCAATAACCGGAATCGCCGCAGCCAGGGACAGCAGCCTCGAGCGGAGCGTCAGGATGATAATCGCTCGCAAGCGGAATCGAGCAACCAGAAGCAACAGCGTCCTGCCGAGGGCGAGCCGCAACAGAAACGTGAGCGCAGCGAAGAGCAGCGCAACCAGGCCGGTGGCAATAATCGCAATCGCCGCCGCAATGAACGCGGTGGCCAGCGGCGCAAACAGGAAACTACCAACGAGGCTGCCAACGAAACGCGTCCAACAGAGGCAGCCCAGGCGGAAAGCCAGCAAGATGACCAGCCGCGCAAGCGCCCCTCCGATATGAAACGCTCTGAGGCACCGCGTCGACGTCGTAATCGGAGTCGCAAGCCTGAGCAGGCGGCTGCTAATGCATCCGCAGTGACCGAAGCGGTGTCGACCGATGCCGATAGCGTTGCAGAGACACAACCTACGGCAGCGACGCCTCAGCCCATCGCTACGCCGGCAACGGCTACCAGTGAGCCCATATCCCCGCCGGCTGATGACGGCGCAAAAAGCCCCAGTCCTGCCGCCACAGACACGGCGCAAGAACCGGTTTCGGCGGCATCTGAAAAGGCAGTGACACCAGTGGCAGAGCCGGTGAAGTCGGAGGTTGCAGTCGTCGCCGAGCCAGCGCCCGCTGTTGTCGTCGACGAACCCCCGGTTTCGACCGCCGGAATAGGCAAGGATGGCCGAGCTGTAAACGACCCGAGGGTTGAACCCAGGCCAGTGCAGGCAGTGGAGATCACCACAGAGCACAAACCGTTGTTTGGCGACAGTGTTGCGCCGCCGGCAGCGTGCAGTGAGCGCGTCGCTCCGCGCGCGGAGAACGACCCGCGGGGCCCTCTACCGGGCATTCAACTGGCAGAGGCCGCCTCGAACTAAAAGCGCTGAAATACAGGCACTTGAGGCCTCCAGCCTCTTGTGCCCCGCTTTCAGGGCTGTATAATTCCGCCTTCTTCGCCGGCAACAGCGGCGAATACACACGGTTTTTTGGTGGGCTGGCAGAGTGGTCGAATGCGGCGGTCTTGAAAACCGTTGACGGTTTATCCCGTCCCGGGGTTCGAATCCCTGGCCCACCGCCATACAGCACGAAGCCCCGGTACCTTTGTACCGGGGCTTCGTCATTTTTCAGCCACTTGTTTCTGTCTGATCTGCTGCTGCATTACTCTGATTCTGCAACAACTCTCTTCGCTGGAAACCTCGCCCAAGAGCAACACCGGTAATTGCCCAGAGCGCAGCAATTACGGCACCCGTGCCTGCGACTGCAGCCAGGCCCAGTCCCAGTCCCTGGGTTAAGCCGGTGAAAGCCCAGGCATTCAACATATCGCCGCCACGGTAGATGACGATGTCGATTACCGGTTTGGCCTTGAAACGCGTGTCGCGGTCTACCGCGGTAAACAACATTTCTCTGCCCGGTCTGGTGATAGCATAGTTTCCCGCGCGCCTTACCACCTGGATCGCCAGGACAATGGACAGCATTGGCATGATCATCAGGAAGACCAGGCCGCAGCCGATAAGCACGGGCACAGAAGCGAGTGTAAACGGCAGTCCCAGACGGCTGGCGATACGGCCGGTCGCAAACATCGCCACCAGAAGGGTCAGCGTATTCACGATCAAGTCGACAATGGCCCAGATCTGGGTGCGTTCCGCGCGACTGTAATCCGCCATCAGGTTCTTGAGTTCGAAATACACAAAGGAACCGATAGAGGTGTAGAGAAAGATGAAAAGCCCGATGCCCAGCAAATACGGCGACTTGAGGAACTCACTAAAACCGCTTAGCGGATTGCCGCCAATGTACTCAAAATCACTCTTGCTTGCGCTAACCCCGGTATTTGCCAGTTCGCTGGTTTTCAGTCTTTGCACCCAGGCGATAAGGGGCAAGGTCAACATAATCATACAACTGGCAATGAGTAAAAGCGTATCGGTCGATCCCGTCCCGGCAAGTGCCGTGGCCAATGCTGGCCCGCCCAGCGCGCCCACGCTGGCCCCGGCGCCTATAAACCCGAACAACCGCTTGGCTTGCCCCTGGTTAAACACATCGGCCATGAAGCTCCAGAAAACCGAGATATGAAAGAGGCTGAACACGCTGACCCAGACATAGAAAGACTTGTCGAGCAGCGTCCTGTCGGCAAGGCTCTGGCTACCGACATAGAAGAGAACGAAGCTGAAAGCAAAAAAGGTGTATACGGATGGCACCAGGCGGACGACACGCAGACGTGAAACTGCTGCGCCGTATAGCGACACCGCGACGGCGCTGAAAAAGAACGTAAAAGTCCAAAGCCAACTCACCTCAGCGTCTGTCCAGTCCGAAGCCATGGCGTCGCGTAAAGGCCTTAAGATGTAGTACGAGCCCATGAGTACCAGCACCAGCGAGAACGATGCCAGCGTTGCCCGCTGCTCTTGCGGCGCGATATCACAAACCCGCGCCAACAGGCGCTGCAAAAAGTTCCCGGAGGCGTCAGTGGACATCAAGCAGGCAACGCTTCGAATACGCGCAACATCTCTTGTCTCTGCCGGGAATCCGGAACAGGTCCCACGTTCGCCCGCATGTTGTCCTGCATATGTGTCACCTTTGACGTGGCGGGGATGAGACAGGTCACTGCCGGGTGCCCGATAATAAACTTGAGATAAAACTGCCCCCAACTGGCACAGCCGAGATCTGACGCTACGGCAGGTAGCTCCTGCCCGGCGGAACGCTTGAACAAAGCGCCTCTTTGATACGGGCGATTGATCATTGTAGCGATACCGCGGTCCATCGCCAAAGGCAGCAAACGTTCTTCAGCGACGCGATTACCGATATTGTAGCTGAACTGCACGAAATCCAGCGGTTCAGACGCCATTATCTCCAGCAGCTCATCATGGTAGCGCCCGTGTGAGGTGGTAATTCCGATATAGCGCACCCTGCCCTCGGCCTTCCAGGCCTTTAATGTCGCCAACTGTGTTTTCCAGTCCAGCAGGTTATGCACGGCAATCAGGTCAAACCGCTCTACATTCATGCGCTGGGCAGACGTGCGCATCTGTTCAATGCCTTTTTCGCGACCTTCTGTCCAGACTTTGGTTGCCGCGAAAAGCGTTTGGCGCCTCAGGTAAAAGGCGCAGCACGTCGCCCACTCTCGACTCCGCTTTACCATACATCGGTGACGAGTCCAGAACCGTGCCACCGCCGTCAAGAAACGCGTCCATGACTTGCGCAAGGCGGGACAGGTTGACGGGGTCGGCCTCGGCATCAAAGGTTCGTGAGGTGCCCATGCCAATGACGGGTAAGGGCTCGCCGGTACTGGGAATTTTGCGAGAATCTTGTCAGGAAGTTGTGGAGTCCAGCGCTGATCAGTAACTGGATGTCAATGCAATAGCCGAAGCGGCACAGCCTGATCAGTTATTCTCGACGAGTAATCATATATCGGGCACCCTATCGAATTTATAACAAGCAGTTTTTCAGCCACCAGCAAAGCAGGTCAAGCCATAGAGTAGTCGCTCATTGATCAAGGCTGAGAGGCAATTCGATTCAGTGCTACATGAGCATGTCGCTCGCGAGTCTCAACATGGCGATTCTTGTACAGGAAATTTTGGCATTATGTCCCTCTATTACTATAGGTACTTGCATTCTAAGGTCAGTATGGTAGCATTTCAGCTGCGGTCTAAATGGCGGGGGCACGCCATAGGTTGCGTTTAATTAAAACTTTTAAAAGGGTCATGGGGATGCTTAAAAATATATTGTCGAAGCTGGCAGTTGTGTCAGTCGATCACGTTGGCGCATGAGCAATATAGCAAACGCGGCTGAGTTTTCTGTGACATGGAATACCACAATTATCGATACAGCCCTTTCGCCCTACAATATCGGGCGAGGCGATGAGCGTGACTATGGTGTTGGATAACGGTGGAACGGATGCTATCTCGCAAACCTGGGGCTCGCGGTGATCTCGTTTCGGTCACTTATTCAACTTAATAATGGTGCAATCACCACAGTTTTTGGGGATACGGGCCTCAACCTGACAACGCGGTAGCTTTGTCACAGATGCGAGCGGTGTGCTTACTGCGGTGCCATCTGCCTGGGGAAACTTCACAGCGGCCATGCCGGTGATCTCCACGAATGACCCACTCGGCAGCACTGATATCCGCTGGGTCATTAACGGCCTAAACTATGTTTATACGTAATTTCAGCCTCGGATTTGCCAGATGAAGCCAGGGCTGCAGACGCCGGCCAAGCAACATCATCGCCTGAACTGGTCAAACCCGGTCGCGCTCAACCCGGCGCCCGACGCCACCAACGGTGCACCTGCTGCCATCCCTACCCTTTCAGTCATACGGCTTGGTACTCATGGCATTGGGCCTACTGGTGATCGCAAGGCGCAAGCTTCCAGCGTAGATGCAGTGATATCTTATGAGTGAACTGCAATAGGGTACGGCCCGCTTAATGCGGGCCTTCTTCGTTTTGGCTCATAGAGAGTGTAAATTCACGGCATATTGAAGTCGAAACAAAGGAACCGATCATGACGGCCCCGACACTCGCCCTCCTCTCCGCCGCCACGTTCTTCCTTGTCGCCCTGCTACTGGGTGTATGGAAGTACCGGCAAATGGTAGCCAGTCCGGACGGGCTGGCACACCCCTACGTCGACATAGCCCACCGTGCGTCGTTGCTTTATTCCTTTGCTGCAGCGATGCTGGCGTATTTTGCTGAGGTGAGCCAGCTGGCTAATGGTCTCGAGTTGTTTGCTATCAGCTTGCTGGTGGGCTATTTCGCGCTCGCCATAATCGGATATATCGGCCATGGATATCGACGTGATACGGACAACCAGGTGCGTGACATCAACACGGCGGGGAAAGTTTTTCTGTGGTCGCTGGTCGTCGCAGAGATAGGCGGTTTTTTAATTATCTTCTACGGGCTGGTGACCGCGCTGCTTTAAGTAACCCCTGGCTGTACCTCAGGAGCCTTCATTCGAAG
Source organism: uncultured Gammaproteobacteria bacterium (assembly GCA_963845135.1). Lineage (GTDB taxonomy): Bacteria > Pseudomonadota > Gammaproteobacteria > Pseudomonadales > Halieaceae > Halioglobus. The sequence continues at coordinate 548,955 of CAWJQW010000004.1, forward strand.
GGGTTTTTCAAATTCAGGTCAATTTCAAATTGTCCCACGCGGACTCTGTCAGCGGTTAACTCTACATCCCCATCGTTGAGTACACCGTGATCGAAACGGTAAACCGGCGACTCCTTGCCGGCGATCATGCCCTCGTCGTATGCACTCTGCCCGGTCGCCACAGCTTCGTTAGCGTCTTGCCAGGCGCTCCATTCCTTATCTGAATAGCGCTGGCGCAGGAGGCGTTGCGTAGCAACCGGGCTTAACAGCGTTGCCGATGCGTTGTTGCCGCCAAAACCTTTTGAGTTGACCACGGCGTACTCGGCCTCACTGGTGTCGAACTGGCGATGGGCGGTGCTGAAGCGAGGTGACTATGGGACACATCTTCGGCCAGGCCGTCGATCGTATTGATGCCGGGTATCACCCCGTGATGCCAAATACCCAGGGTTGAAGTCACCTGATCACCCGACGCAGCTCCCAGGGAGTGACCAAGGTAGCTTTTCAGTGCCGCTACCGGCCAGTTATCGATACCGAAGGCAGCCGCTGTGCGGTTGAGGATCTCCGACTCCGTAACACGGTTCTGCGGTGTGCCGGTGCCGTGCGCCTGGACGAGCCCACCGCGACGCACCGCATCCTCGCCAAGCACGGCACGAGCAGCAGCAACGGCCTTGGCCATGGTAATGTAGTTGCCTACACCGGGGCCGGATATTGATTTCTTGTAGCCATCGGCATTGACGAATACGTCGGTGGCGGCGCCATAGATCGTGGCACCCAGCTCCATTGCCAATTCGTCGTCGAACAGTACGATCATCTGCGCCGACTCGGCTATGGTGAATCCACAGTTGTCACCAAAAGGCCTGCAAGCGCGGCGATGATCAGGCTCCTGGTCATCACCAAGGCCATCAAGCGCTCGCAAGCCCTTGTCTGTGGCCAGCGCACCCATTGCCGCATAACCTTCCATTACCTCGGCGTTTATCGGCGCCTCGGCAGCCCCGATAAACGCCACGCGCGCCCTGCCCGCGCGAATATCAGCAATGCCATTCTTGAGATTATAGAGAAACGAAGCGCAGGCACCGAGAGTAGCACCCGTGGCGCCCATCGCCCCGAGCACATAGGCATTGATAAAGTCCGCGGGCATCTCAGCCAGGCTCAGGGGACAGTATTTGGAGGTCACACGCTTGCCGTTATAGCGCGCTTTAAGCATGCCACCCGCCCCCGCGCTATCCAGTTGCCCCATCGCACTGCCCGCATACACACTGATCTGGTCAGCCGGCACCCGACGCTGTATCAGCTCCCAGTCAATGCCGAGGTTACCCAGTGCATCGGAGGCGGCGCATACGGTCATCTCCAGACCGCGCGGATGACTGCGCGACGGGTACAGGTCCCCGGGTTCATAACCCGTTGGCAGCTGGCCCGCGGCCTTGACTTCAAACTCCCTGTTGGTGGGCAACAAGAACTCCTGGTGACCCTGTATGTTGACATTCACGTGCGTCACGGAGGTGGAGGTGACCTTCCAGCTGGGTGGAATGGCCTCCGGCAAATGACGCCGCTCAATATCGAAGTTGACCGGGTGTCCATTACTCTCGGTCGGAAACCGCTGATTCCAGAGAACGTTGTCCACATCGAAGTGACTGCCTTCTATGCGCCGAATCAGTGTGTGCTCGAGAATGTAGCGCTCATTTCCAGTAACGGCATCAAGCCCCATCATGCTCGCCAGAGACGCCAGGGTACGCTGCTGCGACGCGGCATCAAGGGCTTCGTAGCCCATGCGCGCCAGCGCATGATGCCCGGATGCTCGACCCGCCCCATTGACACCGCCCAGACTGACAATTACCGGCAAACGCTCCCTGGCCATTTAATCCCACACCTTATTGACTCTATGCACTGACCTCTAGTCTACGGCGCTCCAGTAGCATCATTTAGTCAATTTCTGACATATACTATGCGGATTCAGCCAACCATGCCGCCGTCTCATGTACCGAATCGCTGCACTGCTCTACCCGCAAGCACTGGCCACCAGTATTACCCTGCCGCTGGAAATCCTCCGGGCGGCCGCACAAATGGCACGCGTCAAGAATCGCCTCAACCCGGATGTAGAGCTCCTTCTGGTAGCCCCTGATCCGCAAGCTGTCGTTGTTTTCGGGGGCATTCATCTGCAGCCAGACCTGACCCTCGCCTCACTGCCTCCCGTAGACTTGCTCATTCTGCCAGCGATCTGGCGCAACCCGGACCCGGTAATTCGCAACGCCGCCGGCTGGCTGGACCAGTTGGCCAGCATCGCCGCAGCGGGCACCCGGGTCTGTGCGGTGGGCAGCGGCACCTGCCTGCTGGCTGAGGCCGGCTTGCTGGACGGGCGCCCTGCCACCACGCATTGGAACTACATGGAGCCCTTCGCCCAACGCTATCCCAATGTCCACCTCAAACCGCGCCACTTGATTACGCAGAGCGACAATATCTTCTGCGTTGGCAGCGTAAACTCTATCGCCGACCTGATGGTGCACGTGGTCGAGGGCTGGTATGGCAACGCTATTGCCAGTGCTGTAGAGAACCAGTTCTCACCAGAGATACGCCGGCCATTCGGTGCTGCCGCCTACCAGACTGGCTGGCAAACCAGCCACCATGACGAACTGATTCTGGAAGCACAGCAATGGTTGCGGGACAACCTGGCATCAGGCCCGGGCATTGGAGAACTGGCCGCCCGTCTCGACGTCAGCACTCGCACCCTCAACCGGCGGTTCCACCAGGCAACGGGACAAAGTCCCAGTGCGTGGCTGCAAGCATTGCGTGTCAGCCAGGCCCGCGAGCTGCTGCGGCACAGCAACCTGGCTGTCAGTGAAATTGCCTGGCAGGTGGGCATGGGAGACGTCAGCCACTTCGGCAAACTATTTCGCCAGCATACGGGTATGACGCCTGGCAACTATCGAGAAGCCGTTCGCGGCAAGCTTTTCGCGCCTCAGCCGGCTTGAGGAAAAGAGCCGCCTGTGGCTAAATGGGCGCCCTTTTTTCGCACCCGCCAGCACCCAGGAAAGCAATCATGTCACTGTCCAGTGTTCCCGATATTCTCGACGACATTCGCGCCGGCAAGATGGTCATTCTTATGGATGACGAGGACCGCGAAAATGAAGGCGACCTGATTATCGCTGCCGAGGCTGTGACGCCAGAGATCATCACATTTTTCTCCAGTGAGGCCTGCGGGCTGATCTGCATGCCTATCACCGAGGAGCGCGCCAGGCAGTTACAGCTGCCACTGATGGTGCGCGACAACCGCTCCCAGCATGAAACCAATTTTACTGTCTCCATCGATGCGGCACAGAGAAAAGGGCCTGGAATCAGCTCTGTGCAGCGCGCCCATACTGTGCTGACCGCGGTGGCAGCTAACGCGAGACCCGCCGACATTGCCCAGCCCGGACATATCTTTCCGCTGGTCGCCAAGCCCGGTGGTGTTTTGCGCCGTGCGGGACATACCGAAGCGGGGGTAGATCTGGCGCGTATGGCCGGCTTTGAACCGGCGGCGCTGATCGTGGAGATCATGAATGAAGATGGCACGATGGCTCGGCGCCCACAGCTGGAGGTCTTCGCTGAGAAACACGGCTTGCGTATGGGTACCATTGCCGACCTGATCGAGTATCGTTCTTTGCATGAGGCATCGATCGAACTTCGCAACAGCAAACAGGTAGACACTGACTTCGGCCCCTTTGAGCTACACACGTTCCTGGACTTGATCGACGACACCCTTCACTACGCCCTCACCTGCGGCGACATCCGTGAAGAAGAGGACGTACTGGTCCGTGTACAGGCGCAAAATACACTGCGTGACGTGCTTGGCACGCGCATTGAAGGTGCCCAGGGCTGGTCCTATCGTCGCGCCATGCAAGCGATTGCCGACGAGGGCAAGGGTGTTGTGGTCTTGATCGGCCAGGAGATGAGCGCTGAGCAGGCCCTGGCGGAAGTCATTCAGTTCCCTGAACCTGCCTCGGTGACCGGCTCGGCCGACAGCGCAGGCCAGCAGAACTACAGGGTGATAGGTACGGGCTCACAGATACTCAAGCGCCTGGGCGTAGGTAAAATGCGCCTCATGTCAGCACCCGTGCACTTCAACGCGCTGTCCGGCTTCAACCTTGAGGTCACGGACTTCGTCCAGCCCTGAATCGACGCAGTGAGCGGCGGCGCCTGAACGCCCGCACATCACAGCCCGCGAAAGTTTGGCTTTCGCTTTTCCATGAACGCGGTGATCGCCTCAATATTTTCGGCAGAGCCCGCCTGACGAGACATGGCTTCCTGCTCAGCCTCCATCGCGGTCTTGATCGCCGGCAGGTGGTGCAAGCGCAGACTGCGCTTTATTTCGCGCAGTGCATTGACGGGCCACTGCGCAATCTCCTGCGCTTTCGCCAGCGCGTGCTCGAATACCTCGGCATCAGGCAGCACAGCCGCAACAATACCCGCTTCCAGTGCCCTGGGGGCGTCAATCCACTCGGCCGTATAGAACAGCTCCGCAGCCCGCTGGGCGCCGATATTGGCCTGCAACATATAGCTGCTGCCCCACTCCGGCGCCAGCGCCAGACTGGCGAAAGGCAGGCGCATGCGCAAGGATTCACTGGCGTACACCACATCGGCATGGAACAGCACGGTCGCACCACCACCCACGGAAACCCCGCGCACCGACGCCACAAGTGGTTTATCAAACTCCGCTACCGCTAACGCAGCCGCATTGAACAGCGCCTGCGGATCGCCGCCGCCCTCACCGAAACTGCTCAGATCCACCCCTGAGCAGAAGTGGTCGCCCGCCCCGGTGAGCAAGGCGCACACAACGGAATCGTCCGCAGCAGCCTGCCGAAATGTCTGTTCAATCTGCTGCCACATTGCGCCATTGATCGCATTTTTCTTTTCCGGGCGATTGAGGGTAATAATCAACACCCCATCCCGATTTTCCGTGAGCACAAAGTCGGTCATCGAATCTCAGCCGTGGAAGTGGACGGTGTCTGCCAGGGCAGCGCGATCTGTGAGGCAGCGGTTAACCGGCGCATCCGGGTCCGGATAGCCAAAGGAAATACCGAAAACCAGCTTGTTGCTGGCATCAATGTCCAGGGTTTCCCTGACCAGGTTCGCCTGGAAACTCAACGCCGCCTGCGGACAACTGCCCAGACCATTGGCGGTCATCGCCAACATCAGCGTCTGCGCATACATGCCCAGATCCGCCGCCTCGCGCAGGCCAAACGGTTCAGGCAAAAACAGGAAGGCCACATGCGGCGCATCAAAGAAAGTGAAATTACGCATAAACTGCTCGTGCCGCCTGGCCTTGTCCTCGCGAGCGATACCAACCGCGTTATACAATGCCTGGGCAGCGCCCACCTGGCGCTCCCTGTATACACCCTCATAAACGCCGTCGTAGGGAAAGTCCATGGATATTTCGCCCTGCATAAAGCGCAACGGTACTCTGTGCGAAGGGTTTCGACGACCTCGCCGGAGACGACATGGATTTGCCAGGGCTGGGTGTTGCAATTACTGGGCGCACGCTGGGCAGCGCCAAAGACAGCCTGCAGTGTGTCTGCATCGACGGGCTGCGGCAGAAAGTCGCGCAGCGAGCGACGTTCGCCAACAATGGTTGCAAAAGCCTTGCTTAGATCAGACATGTACAGGTAACTCTCATAGGAAAAACAGGAGCGCTATTATGCGCAGTACTCAGCTGCCGGTAAACTTGGCCGGGCGCTTCTCCTTGAATGCCCGCATCCCCTCCTTCGCGTCCCGGGACGCAAAGACCGGGCCGGCCAGTTCGTCAGAGGCGATCATGGCGTCTGCTTCTGACATGCACTCCTGATGCTCGCGCAGCGACCTGACGACCGCCTTAACCGCGAGCGGGCCATTGCGACAAATTTTCTGCGCGTACTCCCTGCGACATCAAGGGTGGTGCCCGCCGGCACCACCTTGTTGACCAGCCCATAGTCCAGCGCCTGCTGTGCGCTGATGTGCTCTCCGCACAGCAGCATCTCGGCGGCCAGGCAATAGGGGATTTGTCGCCGCAGGCGAATCGTTGATCCGGACATGGGATAAAGGCCTCGCGCCACTTCAGTAATACCGAAAATGGCATTTTCTGCCGCCACGCGGATATCCGTACCCTGCAGTATTTCTGTACCGCCAGCCAGGGCATACCCTTCTACGGCGAGTATCAGCGGTTTACAGGGACGGTTATCGCGCAGCAGTGCCTGCCAGTGCACATTAGGCACCTCCGCCATGATCGCCATAAACTCCTCAGTGGAGTCATGCTTGTCATCGGCTCCCGCTTTCAGGTCCATCCCCGCACAAAAGGTATCGCCATTGGCCGTTAGAATGGCGCAGTGCAAATCGTCGCTCTCGTCCAGTAAACGCCAGGCTTTATACAGTCCCAGAAGCATCTGTGAATTAAAGGCGTTTTTCGCTTCCGGCCGATTCAGCGTGACAACGAGCACGTTGCCCTCTTTCTCCACAATGCAGGTCTCGGTACTGATATCCAGCTCAGCCATGGTCTCTCCAAACTTTAGAATGTTATCGAAAACACGAAGAATCGCCTTCGCGATCAGTCAACGCGGTACTCACCTGAGAGCGCCATCGCCAAAGCCTGCGGATAGGCGGGCTTGCCGCTCGGCGCGCGAGGGACTTCGTCAACCAGGTGCAGTTCCCTGGGCAGCTTGTAACCCGCAATATGCTCCCGTGCATGCTCTTGCACATCTTGCAGGCTCACCTTCGCATCGCCACGGGCAGCCACAACCGCAGTCACCTTGCTGCCAAAGCGCTCATCGGGGGTGGCCACCACCAGGCAGTCAAAAATAGCCGGATTAGCCTTCAGTGCTTGTTCCACTTCTTCGGGGAAGATCTTCTCACCGCCACTGTTGATACAATTGGAGCCACGGCCATAAACGGTAATCGTGTCGTCCTCCTCCAGGCGCGCCTCGTCGCCCAATAGCAGCCAGGGCTTGCCGTCAACTTGTACGATCGTCTTCGCTGTCTTCTCCGGGTCGTTGTAATATCCTGTCGGGATATGGCCACTGCGGGCAAAAATGCCCATTTCACCGCGAGCCACATGCCGGTGCGGTTCACCGTCGACATCGGAGATGACCGACATGAACTCACTCTTGGTGACATTGCCCAGGCCCTGCCCTTTTTTGCCGCCGCCATCCATTCCCATATTGCCGCTCTCCGAAGAGCCAAATGAGTTGGTAATGAAGACATTGGGAAAGTGTGCCTTGAAGGCTTCTTGCTTGGATTCAGAAAAGACCGCTCCGCCCGAACCGACATTAAATACGGAACTCAGATCCCATCTACCGGCATTGGCTTCCAGGGCGTCCAGCAGCGGCACAGCCATGGCGTCACCGACAATGGAGACCGCGTTAACCTTTTCCTTTTCAACGATATCCCAGATCTGCTCACCCACCAGGGAGCGGTAGGGACTGAGCACCACCGTATTCCCCGCCAGCAGTTGAATGCAGGCGTACCACCAGCACGCGCCGTGCATCAGCGGAGCCAGCGCCATGCCGACTATCGGAAAGTCTCCCACACGGTCGGGAATCTGTTCAGGCTGGGTAATGGCGCCATCAGGGTGGAACCACCCGCCGCCACCCATGGCCGCGTAGAAAACCGCTTTGTGCGGCCACATCACGCCTTTGGGCATACCTGTAGTGCCCCCCGTATAGAGAATAAACAGATCTTCGTCAGACCGCTCGGCAAAGTCTCGCGCGTCGCTGCGGTCCGGCCATTGCCTGCTCGTATTCCACCGAGCCAACGGAGGCAGGGTCCTCGTCCGAGCCATCCTCCACGTAGATAAAGGTGTGTAAATCCGGCGCCGCTTGGCGGATCTCTGCAATATGCGGCAGAAACTCGCGATTGTGAATACAGGCCACCATGTCCGCGTTGTCGAAGATGTACAGTAACTCCTCATTGACATAGCGGTAATTGACATTGATCGGCACGGCGCGAATCTTGAAGCAGGCGAGCATGCCTTCCAGGTACTCGTTGCAGTTATAGAGATACAGGCCAACATGGTCCCCGGCACCAACACCCCGGGAGATCAGGTAATGCGCAAGGCGATTGGCCCGGGCTTCCAGTTCCTTGAAAGTGGCGCGCTGGTCGCCGCAGACCAAAGCATCCCGGGTGGGCACCTTGTCAGCGACCATCTCGTATAAATCTGCCAGGTTAAAATGCTTTTTCATTGCCTTGACCCGTATTCCTTTTCTGCACCGACAACCCACATGGCAAAGAACTGCGCACCACCGCCATAGGCATGACCCAGGGCCAGTTTCGCGTCTTTCACCTGGTGGTCGCCGGCATCACCGCGCACCTGTCTCGCCGCCTCGGCGAAACGAATCATGCCAGAGGCGCCAATGGGGTTGGACGACAATACACCTCCCGAGGGGTTCCAGGGAATGTCGCCGCCCTCGTCGAGCGAGGTTGCCCCTTCCATGGTCAGTTTCCAGCCTTCGCCTTCCGGCGCGAAGCCAAGATTTTCCAGCCACATGGGTTCGTACCAACTAAAGGGCACATAGACCTCGGCAACGTCCAGATCACGGCGCGGGTCGGTAATGCCCGCCTGTTGATAAACATCAGCCGCGCAATCCTTGCCTGCCTGCGGGTTAACCTCTTCACGGCCTGCATACATGGTCGGCTCTGATCGCATGGCCACGCCGCGAATCCACGCCGGGGGTTTATGGCTCTGCTCGGCCAACTCCTCGCAGGCAATCACCATGGCGCAGGCGCCATCAGAAGACGGACAGGATTCCAGGAAACGAATCGGGTCCCAGAGCATGAAAGACTCTTCCACCTCCTTGGCGGTGATATCGGGGCGCTGCAAATGCGCCAGGGGGTTGCGCGCGCCGTGCAAACGATCCTTCACCGCTACCTTGATACCCACGTCATAAGGCGCATTCGAGCGACGAATGTACTCGCGGATAATCGGAGCAAAGTAGCCCCCCGCACCGGCATTGAGGTGCGTTGAGAAAGGCTGCGGGCTGGAAAGCGCCCACATCGCATTTGATTCAGATTGTTTTTCAAAAGCCACCGTTAGCACACGCTTGAACGTGCCACTCTGGACGTGTGAGGCGGCGACAATAGCGGTGGAGCCACCTACCGAACCCGCCGTGTGCACGCGTAACATAGGCTTGCCGTTGCAGCCCAGTGCGTCCGTCAGGTAAATCTCGGGCATGATTACGCCCTCGAACATATCCGGCGCCTTGCCCAGGATAACCGCGTCGATATCATCCCAACCCAGTCCCGCATCATCGAGCGCATTCTGCGCCGCCTCCCGCACCAGCCCTGCAATGGATACATCGCCGCGCTTGGTTGTGTAACTTCGTCTGGCCGATACCGACCACAGCTGCCAGGTTCGCCATTACGCTTTCTCCACTACAGTAACCAGATTGTGTTGCAGGCATGGCCCTGAGGTCGCATGCGCGACACCGCGCTGCGCCTCACCGCTCACCACGCGCTGGAAGACCTCACCGACGCGCGAGAGCCCGGAGGCCATCATCAAATTGCCGGCGAGTACGCCACCACTGGGGTTAACCAGTGTGTTCTCTCCCAGGCCCAGCGCCCGGGACAGGATAATTTCCTGGTGACTGAACGGTGCATAAAGTTCCGCAACGTCAACAGCACCCGCAGCTACGCCCGCGCCTTCGGCGGCAAGGCGAGTTGAAACTGAATCAGTAATATCGCGCATACCGATGTTGTGGGTCTCGATACGATGGTCTATGCCGGAAATCAGCGCATAGGGCACGCCCCATTCCCTGGCCTTCTCCACGGTACAGATGATCATGGCCGATGCCCCATCCGACACCGGGCAACAATCCGCCTTGCGCAGCGGTGAAAGGTACGTTTCCTCCGCGAGCACTTGCTCAACGCTGATATCGCCAGCCAACTGGGCATTGGGATTATTCATTGCATTGCGGCGGGAACGGGATACCACCTCGGCCATGTCCCGCTCAGTGATCTTGCCCTGGTCGAGCATCATCCTGGCCTGCAGGGCCGCCAGGGAAACCGTATCCACCCACTGCGGTGCGAGGTAGTAAGGATCCAGCTGCTGCGACAGCACAATGGGTAATTCCCCAGGAGACGATTTACCAAACCCATAAATCAACGCCGAGTCGGCCTGGCCCATTCGTAATTTCAGGATCGATTCATACAGGGCCCAGGCAGCATCCATCTCCACATGGGATTCCTTGATGGGCGGCACTGCACCCAGCGCGTCCACCCCGGCGACAAACGCAAACGCGGCGCCCTGCATATAGTCACAGCTGCCAGAACAGACAAAATCCACATCCTGCGCATTGTTAATTCCGACCTGCTGATACACCTCACTGAGTACCGGCATGATCATTTCGACTTCGTTGCATGCGCCCGCATCTGCCACGGCACGTGACTGGTGGAACGCTACGATCGCGATATCTCTCATCGGCTCAGCCCTCCCAGCCGCTGACCGGCAGTTTGCCGATCTGCTCTACGGGAACATCTGCCTCATCAATGGGCTTGAAATAACGAATATTGTCCATGGCGTAATCCCACTCCTCTTCGGGCTTCCACACCGCCTGCACACGCTGGCCGATGCGTACCTCCTCGTTAATGCACTCACTCATGAGGTGGATAAAGGAAATATTGGCGCCATCCGCAACCAGGTTGGCAATAATGTAGGGCGGCTCAATCGGGTTGGTGGGGATAGGTATAGAGACAATGGTAAAGGATTGAACGGTGGCCTTGTCTGACACCACCACCTCCTCTTCAGTGGCGACGCCACAGGCTGCACAGGACCCTCGTGGAGGAATATAAACCTGCTCACAACGCGGGCACCGCTGCCCGGTCAGTACGCCTTTCTTCACCTGGGATAGAAACCGGGCCGGGCCAGCGCCGGCCGTAAAATTGTATTTAAGGGCTATAGGCACGTCGATGCCGGTGATCATATCCTGCTGTTCGCTCATTATCTGCTCCTGCTATACCAGCTCAAAACCGGCAATATCGTTAATCGAGCCGGTGGTTTCATCGGCCCAACGTGCCCTGACCCGGCCACCCGTGCGCACTTCGCTTTCGTCATCGGCATGCAACCAGTGCACCATCGCTACGTCGGCGCCGTCCAGGCGAACCATTGCCCAGGCAAAAGGCTTATCGCTGGGGTGGGCCTCGCGCGGGTGTTTCACCCAGGCCCAGCTGACGATTTCACCTTCCTGTGCAACGTCGACAAATTCACTGAGCGCTTCGGCGGTATCGGGGTCATACTCCATCGGGGGCACGATAACCCGCCCATCACTGGCCCGAATGCCAATGATCTGACGATCGCGCAGGCCTGTCAGGAAACGGCCCACAACAGGCCCGGTAGAGCGGGTATAGGTGTATGCAAGCTCGAAAGCCTGGTTGAGAACTTCTGACTCTGGCACGGGCTGCGCCCTCCTTGAGTTATGGCTAAGCAGACCGTCAGTATCAGAGAGATGACTTTTTCGCTCAATGACCCATCGAATCAACTGCAAGTGACTTTTGGGATCATTATGATGAACCGCGGTTGTTTTAAGCCACATGAGGGATGGCGCCGGACAAGGATTCGCTCATAATGCTGCCTCGAACTATTACAGCAGGAGTTACCCATGTCCGTTTCAGCTTCAGGTTATTTGCGAATAGGCGCCACCGACGTGGACGCATGGATGGATTTTGGTACCGGCGTACTGGGACTGATGGACGCCCAGCGCGATGACACAGCCGGAGCGCGTTTTCTGCGCATGGACGACCATCCTTTCCGTCTGATGATCGAGCCCGCAGATGCTGACGGTTTGCTCGCCGCTGGCCTGGAATTCCCTTCGCAGGATGCCTGGCAGCGCACTTGCGAGGCCGTCGCAGAGAGCGGCCAAACCGTAACGCCCGGTACAGCAGAGGAAGCAAAACGTCGCGGCGTCACCGCATTCGCCACAACCACAGATCCCGCTGGCAATACCCTGGAGCTTTACTGGGGACGCGAACTTGACTACACACCCCTGGTTTCGCCACAGGGCGTTCCGGGCTTTGTCACCACCTACCGCCAAACCGGAGACCTGGGGTTCGGCCACCTGGTGCTGCCCGCACCGGACATCGACACCACCGCCGCGTTCTATACCGACGTCATTGGTATGGGGCTGACCGATACGCTGTATCCGCCCGGTATGGAAGGCATCAAGATACAGTTCTACCACGCCAATAATCCGCGTCAGCACTCGCTGGCACTGTTCAACGGCCCACACCCACTGGGCGTGGTGCACATTATGGTGGAGGTAGAAACCATGGACGAGGTGGGGCATGCCATGGACCGGGCCGAAGCGGCAGGCGCCCACTTCCTGGCCACGCTGGGCCGCCATATCAATGACAACATGTGCTCTGTCTACTTACTGGCCCCCGGGGGCATCGCAGTGGAATACGGCTATGACGGCATGCTGATCGACCCTGAGACACACATAGCGACAGTGAGTACTGAGGGTGATCTCTGGGGCCACGAATACAACTTCCCAGGCCTTAACGAGTAGCAAAAACTTGCACCCCTGGGCCTGTTGCAGGCTCAGGGCATGCTATCTGCCTGGGTAGATACCAGGCGCAACAGATCTCCCAGCGTGTAGTTGTAGTCAGCCTGATGCAGGCTCCCTCCCAGAACCAGTTGCACGACCTGTGGAGTAACCGTGGGCTCGCGTTCCTGTTGCACCGTGCCGATCGACAGGTAGCCGTCAGCCTCACACCTTGCAGTGTGCATCGCAGGCCAGGCGATCCAGCCTGTTTCGACCCCGGGCGGAAACGGAATACCTTCCTGGTCGTTGTAGAACATGTTCTCCAGAATACCCGGCGCCCCGCCCAATCGGGTCGGGTCGGTGCAGGGCAGCAGCTGCTCTGGGTCAGGTCTGGCGACGCCCTCTGCATTGGTGTCATAGGCGACAATACAGGCGTTGTCAGTCGCGTGCGTACACAGCGGCAGGTTATCGAAACTCCCGCCCGCCACCTCACCGGGTGGAACCTCCAGCCAACCTACCGGCCCAATTACCAATGCGGAAATCAATCGCTCGCGCAGTTGCGGGTTGTTCTCAAAGCGCTGTTCCAGTAACTCCAATAGCATATGCGAGCCCTGCGAATGTCCGAGCAGAACGAAGTTTCGGCGCGGGTTTTCCAACAGGTACTGGGCAAACGCTTCATCCACGTCGGCAAATGCGGTGGCAAAGAACTCACTGTTACGGACATCCTCAACCGCATAACTACCGATGGTCATCTGCCGGTACTTGGGTGCATAAACATTGCACAGGGAAGTAAAGCGAGCGGCCTGGTTGTTCAGCGGGCGCAGCATGAGCTCCTCACCTGCAACAAGGTCCAGCATATTGCCCGGCTCACTGCGCTGGTCCACGGTGGGATACACATAGAAGCAGTCGAATTCCGGGTCGACCGCGACCTCGTGCTGAAAAACGACCTGGCTGTTATCCTCAAATATGTGCGTTGTCGTCTGGTCCAGCTGCAGGCATCGGTCTTCGGCGATGCCCGGTTTGCACAGCCACAACTCATCTGCAGCATAGGGGCCCGGAGGCTTGTTGCGGTCACTGCTGTCACTACAGGCGACAAGACCAAGGCAAAGCAGCAGGGCGACGGGAATACGGTAGCGAAAGCTGCTGGTCGTGGCCTGGCTGCGCCCGTCTGCGTGCCGCGCGCTCACTTGACCTCCACCGTAACCGGAATCCAGCGATTAAGGATGTACTGTAAGGTGCCGTTGCTTTGCATGAGTTGCAGTGCCCTGTTCAAGTCCCCCGCCAGGGCGTCATTGTCCCTGGCCACGGCCCAGGCGAGCATCTCCTCCGTGAGCGGCGAATACAAGCTGATCAGGTCGTCATTTTCCATGCCGTTGGCCAACTGCCAACTGGTGGGGGCGTCGTGAATGTACAAGTCGATAACGTCCTTGCGCAGCCCCTGGAAAGCCTCCTCCGGGTTGGCGAAAAAGCTGATTTGTGCGTCTTTAAGCTCGCGATCCGCAAAAGCGGCCCCGGTGGTACCCGGTTCTACGCCCACGCGCACTCCCTCACGATAAACCGACCAGGGCTGGGAGAACCGGCCGAGCTTACTCTTATGCATAATCGCCATCTGGCCGACCCGCATATAGGGATCCGTAAACTGGACCTGCTGGCTGCGTTCGGCCGTTACGCTAAGGCCGGCCATCAGCACATCTACCTTTCCCGCGTTCAGCGCGGGGAAGAGTTCATCGAAAGGAAGCTCCACAATCTCGACCTTGCGCGACAGAATTTCGCCCACGGCGGTGGCATTGTCCGCCTCTATGCCCAGGTAACGGCCATCCTGTTTGAAATGGATTGGCGGGTAATCCGCCGACATCCCCACCCGCAGCACGCCCGCTGACCATGCAGGCAAACTCAGCAGTAAAAAGCAGATCGTCAGCAGGGTATTTTTTATCATCGGTGACCTCTGGAGTATTAGAACCTTGACCTGACCAGACTCTATCATCCGTGACAAAAAATTCACGAGAAAATTTTGCCGCTGCAGGCCGCTGGCTGTGCTTGGGGCCGTGCCTCTTCTAACGTAGAATGACGTGACTGTAAGCAGGATCCTATCGACATGAGCTCACCACAGGCAATTGATAAAGCGACACTGGAAAGCTGGCTGACCGAGGCCCGGCTAGACTTTTATACCTGTGACCGCTGCGAGGGCTTGCATCTGCGCACACTGCAGGAATTGGAGGGCGTAATCGACAGCCGGCTGTTCCTTGAGCCATGGGGCCTACTGCTGACCACCGAGCTTGAAATACGGCCAATGGCCCTGCTGCCACTCGCCGCCGACCTGGGTCGCATGAATATGGACTACCCCACACTGAAACTGTTTCAGGACGTTGTAGATGATGCCACACCGCAACTGGTGGCTGCAGGCATCCAGTTAGGGGGTGCGGGCCTCACTCTGGAACAATTTGCAGGCTTCGTCGCCAATACCGTGTCGGCGACCCGTCAGGTGGGCGCCGAATGCCTGCAACTGAACTACCTGTTTGCCGAGTCTGCGGCTGAAATACAACCGGGCTCAACCGCCCTGCACTGAGTCAGGCATCACGCAGGCGGTTTAGACCAAAGCGCTTGACCATCATTGCGTCGAATGCCTTCATCGGCAGCAGCTTCTTTAACGCCACCAGTTGCACGCTGCCGCGCCCGCCGCGAATCACCGCTGGCGGGTTTGTGCGTAACAGTTTATCGACCACCGGCCGAATGAACTCGTCGGTCGGCGTCGCATTTTGCTGTCCAGCCTGGGCCCTGGCGCGCACTCCGGCCTCGATGGGTTTATAGACAGAGTCTTCCGGCAAGCGAATGCCCTCCTCCGCATGGTCACCAAAGGACGAACGCACCCCGCCCGGCTGTATCGTGATAGTACGAATACCCAGGGGCGTCGCTTCCATTCGCAGCGCATCAGTAAGGGAGTGCAGGCAGGCTTTACTGGAGCAGTAGGCACCGGCAAAGGGCGTTGTAAACAGACCGACGATGCTACCCACGTTGACGATATCAGCTACACCATTGGCGACAACTGCCGCACGCAACAGGGGCAGCGCCGCGCGCGTTACAGCAATTGGCGCAATCACATTGGTCTCATACTGTTTGCGCAGATCCTCGCGTTCCAGGTCGAGAATGGCCCCCACCTGGGAAAAACCGGCGTTATTCACCAGCATATCAAGCTGTCCTGACTCTTCCTGTAAGCGTGCCATTGCCGCGGCGATACTCTGATCATCGTTCACGTCCAGGGCGAGGGTCTTGATGCCGGCCTCTGCCAATTGCTCCAGTGTTTCAGGGCGCCTGGCAGTCGCGTAAACATTCAATCCACGCCGGTGCAGCTCCAGGGCCAGGCTGCGTCCAATACCACTGGAACAGCCAGTAATCATTACCGTTTTTTTCATCGACCATTCTCCAGATCAGAAACGGGTCAGTGTCCACTTGCCTTGCTCAGCCCACTGCCTGGGTGAGACGCCGTACCAGTTGCGAAAGCTCCGGCTGAAGGCGCTAAGTTCGCTATAGCCTAACACCATCGCCAGTTGAGTCAGCTGCATATCGCCGCGCCGCAGGTGAAACGTGGCAATCTCCTTGCGCACGGCTGCCAGGATCTGCCGAAAGCTGGTTTGCTCACTTTCCAGCCTGGCCTGCACCGTGCGCTCATTCACGGCCAGGGTCCGTGCAATGACAGGCAGTGTGCATTCACCGGTGGGTAACAGGCGGCGCACCATACCCTCGACCACCGCCGACGTCGATCGTCCGCGAGCGTCAGACCAGTCGGTGAAATAACCGCCGAGCACCGCGCGCAACTCTTCACTGCGGCCCTGCAACGGCTGTTCCAGGTAATGTGGGGGAACATAGGTTTCCAGCGCGCCGGAGCCGGAGTCAAAACCAATGCGCTGTGCCGGTAATTCGCTGTAAACCGAGACATCCGCGGGCTTTGGGTAGGGGAAGATCATCTCATCGGCCAGAAACCCCGGACCACAGAATTGGCGCATGATGTTGCTGGTGATACCGGCGGCAACATCATATACCTGGCGCGTGCCCGGCTGGTCGTTACGCGGCAAGCCATAACTGATCATCGCCGCCCTGGGGTAGCGGTATATGCGCACCCGGCCATAAGTATCGTGAATACGATAGAAGTGAGACAGCGTCTCCCAGGCTGCACCTACTGTTTCAGCCTGGGTCATGATCATACCCACTGTGCCCAGCGTCTCAGCATTGCCGCGCCTGGCCATGAGTAAGCCGAAGTGCGGTGTATGGGTGGCCTCGGCGGCCTGCCCCATCAGTCGCATGTAGCTGGCATAGGGCAGAAACGTGCCACGGATGCTCATCACTTCCGGCGCCACATCAGCAGCCTTTAGCAAGGCCTCGGCATCACCGCCAACCGACGCTGCTGTTGCCGTAAAATACTCCAGAACCCCGCCGCGAATGTAGGCTTGCAATTGCATGTGATGCCAGATGCCTCATGGGAATATTCGTAAATTGTCAAAAGATTCACGTAAATTGTCAAGCGATACCCATGGCACGGTCTACACTGCTTAGCAGGCGACACCCCGCTATCCGATTATACGAATCAAAGAGGAGCAGCAAGCCATGACGGACACCGTGCACACGCCGTTAGACATGTTTTATCGCTGGGAACAGGAAACGCCTGACAAGGTCTACCTGCGCCAGCCAAAAAATCTGGAGTGGACTGAGCTGACCTGGGCGGAAGTAGCGGATCGGGTACGCCGCATCGCCGCTTTTCTTCGGTCACGGGAATACCCACAGGGGAGCCGTATCGCTATCTGGTCTTCCAATAGCATGGACTGGCCAATTGTTGACCTGGCAATCATGCTGGCGGGACACATCAGTGTACCAATTTATCCCGGCCAGGATGTGGAGTCCGCTCGTTACATTTTCGGTCACGCCGGTACCCGGCTGGTATTCTGTGGCGACTTCGACCAACACGCGCGCGTCGACCGAAGCACTGGCAGATGGCATGGAAACGGTAGCAATGCTCGGCTGCAAGATCGCCACAGACACCAGTCTGGAGAAAATCTACCAGTCGTTTGATCCCTACCCGGAATCCCCGCGCCCCGATGGCGAAGATGTTTTCACTATCATCTACACCTCAGGAACCACCGGCAATCCCAAGGGTGTCATGCATATGTACCAGACACCCGGGCACGTGGTACCGGGCATTGCCCGCGCCTTCAAGCTCGGTCGAGGGCCCCGACGAATTCTTTTCCTTCCTGCCGATGTCGCACGCCGCCGAACGGATCGTCGTGGAAATGTGCAGCCTTTACGCCAATGCCACCATCTCTTTTTCCGAGGGGCTGGATACGTTTGGCGACGAGATTCGCTCGGTACAACCTACCCTGTTTTTTGCCGTGCCGCGCCTGTGGGTCAAGTTCAAGGAAGGCGTTGATGCCAAGTTGCCGCCCGAGGCGCAGGCACAACTGAACGATGAGCAGAAGGCGGGCATCGCCCAGATGCTCGGCCTGGGGCGAGCGCGCTTTATTCTTACCGGCTCCGCGCCCTGCCCGCGCGATGTGCAGGACTGGTTCCTGAACATGGGCATTGCCCTGAGGGACGGCTACGGCATGACCGAGAACTTTATCCACGGCATTGCCTGGACCAAGGATGACCAGCCCGTGTCCGGCTGCGTTGGCCAGCCCATGGACGATAGCGTACAAGTGCGACTCTCCGACACCGGCGAGATACAGTTCAAGAGCAAGGGCCTGATGAAGGGGTATTACCTGAATCCCGAGAAGACGGAGGAAGTGTTCGACGACGGCTGGTATTGCACCGGCGACTCGGGCAAATTCGATGAAAGCGGCAATCTCTGGGTCACCGGGCGAGTCAGCGAGGTTTTCAAAACTTCCAAGGGTAAATTCGTTGTGCCCACTCGCCTCGAAACCCTGTTTGGCAGGGCCCCAACCCTGGCGCAATTTTGCTGCATGGGGCATGGCCTGGACCAGCCCATCGTGCTGGCGACCCTTTCCGAGCTGGGTCACAGCCGCGAGCGAGACGCCCTTCAGGCAGAACTGGAAGCGGTCCTGGAGCAAATTAACACTGAAGTGCCGGCTCACGAGCGCGTTTCCAATCTGTTCATCACCAATGAATGGACCATCGACAACGCCCTGCTCACCCCCACGATGAAGCTCAAACGCAAACAAATAGAAGATCACTACCGGGACCTGGTCCAGCAAAAATTAACCCAGGGCCGCATCCATTTCCTGGATTAGCCGCAAGGAGACAATTATGTCAGACCTACAGCACTACCCCTTGATCATTAACGGCGAGCGCTGCGAGCCCGCAAGCGGCGACTATGCCGATGTTATCAATCCTGCCACCGGGGAGATCACCGCGCGTGCGGCCATGGGCGATCAGGCCGATGTCGACAAAGCCGTTGCCGCTGCCCGTGCCGCCTTTGACAATCGCGATTGGCGGGAAATGTCACCGGCCGACCGCTCCAGGGTCCTCTACAGCTGCGCGCACGTGGTCATGCAAAATGCGCAGGAATTGATTGGCCTGGAAATCGCCTGCTCCGGGGCCACGCTCAACCGCGCCAGTAACCTCGATATACCTGCAGTTGCAGACCTGTGGATGAACCTCGCCGAGGCTGTTAAAACCTATCCGTTTGTCACCACGCAATCGCCGCGGCCCCTGCCCGAGCAATGGCATTCGCAAATCTTCAAGGAACCGGTGGGCGTCTGCGGACTCATCACGGCCTGGAACTTTCCGCTATTGCTGTTCTCATGGAAAGTCGGCCCGGCACTGGCGGCGGGCAATACCATCGTACTCAAGCCCTCTGAACTCACGCCGACCTCCTCCATCAGGCTGGCCGAATTGCTGCAGCAGGTGCTGCCGCCAGGGGTTCTGAATGTGGTGAACGGTGACGGCGCCCGCGTGGGTGATGCCATGACCCTGCACCAGGACATCGACAAGATATCCTTTACCGGCTCAACGCGAGTGGGCCGCATCGTACAAACCAACTGTGCCTCCACCATGAAACGCTGCACGCTGGAGCTGGGCGGTAAAGGTCCCGGTATCGTCTTGCCCGACGCGGACCTGGACATGGTTGCCCAGGGCTCCCTGTGGGCGGTTTACATGAACGCGGGACAGGCGTGTGAGTCAGGCACCCGCCTGTTGGTACATGAGAGCGTCTATGAGGACCTTTTGCAAAAGCTTGCAGAGCGCTCCAGCCAGGTCATTGTCGGCAATCCAGCAGAGCCGGCCACCGGTGTGGGCCCCATGTCTACAGAGACGCACTTCCACCGCGTGATGGCGTACATCGAGTCTGGCATTGACGAGGGTGCGCGGCTGGTCTGCGGGGGACAGCAAGCGACCGTTGCCGGCTGCGAGGGTGGCTTCTACATAGAGCCCACAGTTTTGGCCGATGTCAGCAATGACATGCGCATCGCGCGGGAGGAAATCTTCGGCCCCGTTCTGGCAGTAATCAAGTATAGCGATGTGGAGGAAGCCATCGCCATTGCCAACGACAGCGAATACGGGCTGTCGGCGGGCATCTGGACCGGCGATCTGGTCCGCGCCCAGCAACTGGCCCGCGAATTGCGCGCGGGCTCCGTATGGGTGAACGACTGGCACATGATGCGCACAGACGCCCCCTTTGGTGGTTACAAGCAGAGCGGTTATGGCCGCGAGCTGGGCGCCCAAAGCATCGACGCCTACGTGGAGACCAAGGCGGTACAGATGTCCTTTGAGCGCATTCCCGAGCGCAAAGCCATGCAGCGCATTGTGCACACCACCCTCGGTCAATAACGCGAGTTTTCAACGGAGTTAAGTCATGTCAAATACAGGCTACTTTCAATACAACATGCGCACCGTGGTTCACAGCGGTTACGGTGCTGTCGTGCGCATACCGGCACTGCTGCAGGGCCTGGGCGCCCGCCGCGTGCTGCTTATTTCCGACCCCGGCCTGAAGGCGGTGGGCGTGGTCGACCGAATACTCGACTGTTTCGACAACTGGCAGTCTGGCAACATGCCAGTGATAGCCGGGGTGTATACAGACATACCGCCAGACGCCCACAGCTCTGCGGTCAACCAGTGTGCAGCCTATGCACGCGAGGTCGCCGCGGATGCAATTCTCGCCGTCGGTGGCGGCTCGGTGATGGACGCCTCGAAAGCGGTCAAATACGCGCTGCATCATCAACTGTTAAACATTGCTGACGCGCTGCAAAGTGGTATTCGCGTAGAGTCATGGCCGAACGCCCAGCACTCAGGCATACCCCACCTTACGGTGCCAACGACGGCGGGCACCGGCGCCGAGGGTAGCAACGGATCGGTGATCTATAACGATGAGGCGGGTATCAAGGGTGGTATCGTGGCGCCCTACCTGGACGCCGACATTGCCGTGCTGGACGCGCAACTGACGTTGGGGTTGCCGCCAGGATTGACCGCGTCGACCGGCATGGATGCCCTGACCCACGCCATCGAAGGTATTGCCTCCCCCAATGCCAACCCGTTCACCGACGCGCACTGCATCATCTCAGCGCAATTGATCGAGCGCTACCTGCCCCGTGCCGTGGCTAACGGCCAGGATGTGGAAGCAAGGTCGCAGATGCTGTCCGCCAGTTGCATGGCGGTGAATGGTTACCTGGCAGGCTTGAATGCGACCCCGGTGCATAATTGCGCTCACGCATTTGGCGCCCTGTTCCACATCCCCCATGGTGACGCCAATGGTGTCTTCCTGCCCATTGTCATGGAAACACTACCGGAGCTCTACATACCTAACGCAGAGCGCCTGGCACAGGCCCTTAACCTGCAGCCAAACGGCAAGACTGGTGCAGCGCTGGTGGACGAGGTGATCGCCAGGATACGCGCACTGCAACAGGAGACCGGCTGTGCCACAAACCTGCAGCGCTGGGACGTAAGCGCAGAACGGCTGGAGGAAATTGTCATGGCAGTGGCGACAGACCCCATCGCCGTGTTCTTCCCGATACCACCGGAAAAGATTGCCGAAATCACCCTGAAGGCAATTGGCTGACCCACAGTCGCTGTGGCGCACGCTTGACGGGCCTTCGGGCCCGTTCGATGTACCGCCCACCCCAACGCTACATTAACCCCAGCGAGGAGCATTTTTGACAGATGAAGTGCTCGGCATGGGCGATAGAAAAGCCCTTGAAACTAACACCTATTAGTCTATAGTTAGCATATTATCTCACCCACTGGAGGTAGCCGCTGTGAGCCAATGCCCTTTTGCCGACTTCAAGAACCTGATTGACCCGGATACCTATGCCGATGGCATGCCCTATGACGAACTGGCAAGAATTCGCCGGTCAGGCCCGATCCACTACATGGACGACCCTACCATGGGCGTGCCCTACTGGCTGGTGACCGGCAGGGACGAGATCGACGCGATCTCCAAGAACCCGCAACTGTTCTCCAGTGAAGCGCGCACCGCGCTGGCTGATGAGCACAGCCCGGAAGATATCGAGGCGATTCATCGCCATATGACCATCAATATGGACCCGCCGCGGCAGCTGAAGTCGCGCAAGATTGTGCGCGCCACGTTCACGCCACGCGCTGTCGACTCTTACGAAGCCAGATTCCGTGAGCACGCGAGGAACATCATCGACCGGGTCGCCGCACGCGGCGAATGCGAGTTCGTAGAAGAAGTTGCCGCAGAACTGCCGTTGCTGGCGATCCTTGAGCTGTGCGGGATCCCCCCGGAAGACCGCAAGGACTTCTTCGAGTGGACCAACACCATGATGTTCAACCAGGACTCGGAGATGGCGGTTGATAAGCAGGCAGCGGAGATGGCGTCGTTCAAAGTCATTGAGTACGCCATGAAGCTGGCCGCCGAGCACAAGGAAAACCCCAAGGACGACATTATCGGTGCCCTGCTGCGTGGCACTGAGCGTGCCGAGGGCCTGGACGAGGATGAGTTTGTCTGGTTCTTCCTGATGCTGATTGCCGCCGGCAACGAATCAACCCGCACGGTGACCAGTCATGGCATGCGCCTGCTCATGGATAATCCGGACCAGCTGCGAATACCTGGTACAAAATCCGGACAAAATCGCCAACGCCTGCGAGGAGATGCTGCGCTATAACACGGCGTTTATCCTGATGCGGCGCACCGCCATGGAAGACACAGAAATAGGCGGCAAGCAGATCAAGAAAGGCGACAAGATAATTCTCCACTATCACACCGTCAATCACGATGAGAGCATTTTTGGTGAGGATGCCATGGACTTCGATGTGCGCCGCGCCGAGCGCATGCCGGATCTTTACAACCAGCACCGGGCCTTCGGCGTTGGCCAGCACTTCTGCCTGGGAACGCACCTGGCGAGACTGGAGATGCGGGTCATGTTCGAGGAGATTATTCCGCGCCTGCGCCACCCCAAACTGGTGGGAGATATTGAATACACGCGCTCCAACCTGGTCAACGGGATCAAGAAAATGCTCATCACCTTTGACCCCGAGGTAAAGAGCGGTACGCAAGCGGCCTGATCCCTTCAGTCGTGCTAGACCTCGCTGCGGGCGCCAGAGCTTAACCGCCAGCGCCGCGGCGGATGCCATCGCATCTTAAATATGGCAAACCCGGTGCAGTCGCCCATGACGGGCACGGGCACCGTTAACCCACTCTCGACATTTAACCGTAGGCCTGGACAAGCTGCTTCACGGTGTTTGCTATCTGGTTGCGGCTGTAGCTCAACTCACCATTTTCGCCCCGGTCACCTTCATAGCTGATCGTGGCGTTACGGCCGGCGTAGAGAATAGCGTCCGGGAAAAGTGGATGCTCTTCCTCTGACACCGCCAAGGCCTGTGGGTTACCGGCCGCGTCGAAAAACAGCTCAAGATACGCCTTCCAGCTCAGGTTCTCGTCGCCTACCAGGTAGGCGTAGCCGCCTTTACCGCGCTGTAGCGCAGAGGCGATAGCTTCCGACATTGACAGGCTACTGATGTGATTGACGCCGCCTCCCGGCGCCACCAACGGCATACCTTCCAGTTTACCCCTGGCGTAATCCACCAGCACCGCGAGATGGGGAATAGCCATACCCGGCACGTGGCCGATGATAAAGGGCGCGTTGAGGCTACATACCTGGAAATTCTCGCAGTTCAATGCCCGCACGCCCTCGTCTGCCAGATGACGTGAGCGCACGTAGGAAGAGGTCTCTATCGCCCGGGGTACGACCTGGGGGTAATAGGTGCCGATGTATACAGCGCGGCTGATACCGGCGTCACGTGCACTGCGAAAAAAGGCAGGTATAGCCTGTGTGTTCACGCGGGTGTAGAACGCCTCCTCGTCTTCTCCCGGCGGAAAACGACGTATGTCCGCACCGGCAGCGAAAACCATCTGGTCGAATTCACCCAGCACCTCGCCGGATAATGCATCAGCGGCATAGTCAGCGGCGATGTGGGGAAAATCCCTGGAGGCAGTTGACCGCCGGGGCAGCCCGCGACATTAATGTGACCTTGTGGCCCTGCTCACGCAGGTGCAGAGCAGCGTGTGCTCCGGTGAGGCCCGTACCGCCTACCATCAATATTCGCGTGGACATGGTTCAGCTCTCCAGTTCTGGAATCACCCGGGCGTATTTATCGATCATTGGTAATACGGCGTCGGGTTTGTCCCAAAGGTCCATGGCCACGCCGATGGTGGCACGTTGCACGCCCATATCCCGGTACTCCTTGAGTTTGTCCAGGTTGCTGGTATCCATAATCTGGATATTGATCTCAATGGCCTCAGGGTCGCGCCCCGCCGCTTTCACCTCCTCCCTGAAAGCCGCCAGGGTTTCGGCGACATCGCCCATGGCCAC
Organism: uncultured Gammaproteobacteria bacterium; assembly: GCA_963845135.1. Classification (GTDB taxonomy): domain Bacteria; phylum Pseudomonadota; class Gammaproteobacteria; order Pseudomonadales; family Halieaceae; genus Halioglobus. Next base: position 573,178 of record CAWJQW010000004.1, read on the forward strand.
ATCCACGGGGTACCAGCCATCGGCCCAGGACGCTGCATGCTTGCGCCCCAGCGGTCCCATGGCACCCAGAAAGACTTTGGGGCCGCCTTTCTGCAGTGGCTTGGGGTCGGCCCATACCGGGTCAAATTTGACATACTCGCCCTGGTAGCTGGCCTCGTCATCACGCCACAGGGCACGGGTGGCAGCGACGGTCTCGCGCAGTACCGCATAACGCTTGTTAAACGGGTAAGGGCTGATGTTCTCGTACTCTTCCTGGTTCCATCCTACTCCCGTGCCTATCATCACCCGGCCATTAGAGAGCTGGTCCAGGGTGGCAATGGTCTTGGCCTGGGAAAAGATGTCGCGCTCCATCAACAGGGCGATTCCCGTGCCCAGGCGCAGGGTCGTCGTCGCGTTGGCTGCGGTCATCAGCGACAGGTAGGGATCCATCATCAGGCGATAGGGGTCCGGCATCTCGCCACCCGGCGGGTAAGGCGTGGCACGTGAACAGGGTATATGACTGTGCTCGCCATACCACAGCGACTCAAAGCCCCTGTCTTCCAGCAGTTTGGCCAACTCCGCGGGATGGGGGTCATTGAGGGTATTCATCGAGCTAAAGGCGAGATGCATGGTCGTTATCTCCGCGTCGGGATCGGCACATTATTTTGGTATCGGTGAACGGGTCACCACTTTTATTGCGATCGAGCATAATAACCAACTGGACGGCCGCGTGCGCGCCGCAGCAAAGATGAGCCCCGTCAGTTCAATAGCTTGTATCGACCGACCAACCTCGCTCTACAGCCCTTCGCCAGCGGTTAAAGTCGGGTATATTGCGAGCAACATCCAGGCACCCAGCGGGAGTATTCCGTATGACCCTCAGTGGCAGTGATATTCAAGCCAAGAAGGCTGAACTGACAGCACCAGGCGCATTTTTTGAGGTCGACCAGGTCGAGGTTGACGGCAAGCGACTCGCGGGCTTCAAGCATGCAAATCTCACGGCGGTTGAGCTGCTCAACAACGCCCGCAATCACGGTGAGCTGGAATTCCTGGTCTATGAGGGTGAGCGCTACAGCTATGCGCGCTTTTTTAGTGAAGTCGACGCACTTGCGGCACAATTGCAGGGCGACTTCGAGATCGAGAAAGGCGATCGCGTTGCTATCGCCATGCGCAATAACGCGCAATGGATGATTTCCTGGTGCGCTGCAATTCTGGTTGGCGCCGTGGTAGTGCCCATCAACAGCTGGGGTAAAACAGAGGAACTCGAGTACGCTATCGCCGATTGCGGTGCCAGCCTGCTGATCTGTGACGAGGCCCGCTTGCAGCTGATTGATAGCAAAATAGACGCCCTGGGGCTCCCGGTTATCGTTGTTCCGGCATCGGAGAATTTCGCCCGCCCGGAGAGCGCAGCCCTGTTCGATGATGTGATCAGTGCGGGATCTGAACAGACCTGGAAGGCGCCCGATATCGGGCCCGACGACGACGCATTGATTCTCTATACGTCCGGTAGCACCGGCTTACCCAAGGGTGTACTGCACAAACACCGGGCCATTGGCCAGGCGATGATGAACATGATGTTCCTCGGGCTGCTGGTTGCTGAGTTTGAGGGGGGACCGCGCGAATACCGCGGCGGAGCGGAGCGCGAGACGCCGCTGCTTACGGTACCCCTGTTTCACGCGACCGGCCTGATCAGCGGGCTGCTGATGCCGATTCTCCTGGGACAGAAAGTGGTGATGATGTACAAGTGGGACAGCGCCGGGGCGCTCCAACTGATTGAACAGGAGCGCGTTACCAGCTTGTCCTCTGTCCCCGCTATTTTGCTAGACCTGCTGAATCATCCGGATTACGACGACTACGATACCCGCTCGCTGATGCGTGTGAGCGCCGCAGGCGCTGCCACACCTGCCGGCTTGCCGGAATTGATTGAATCGCGTATCGAGAACGCGAGTCGCTCTGCGGGCTATGCCATGACTGAGACCATGGCCGTGTGTTCTACCATGAGCGGCGCCCTGTTTGACTTCAAACCCGACAGCTCCGGCGTCATCTCGCCCATTATGGATGTGCGCTTCATGCTGGCAGACGGCACGGAAGCCCAGCCAGGCGAGCCAGGTGAAATCCAACTGCGCGGCATCTGCTGCACGCCCGGCTATTGGGAAAAGCCCGAGGCCAACGCGTCCACTTTCACGGCCGACGGGTGGATGAAGACGGGCGATGTCGGCCTGCTCGACGAGGACGGCTTCCTGCATATTACCGGCCGCATCAAGGAGATTGTGATCCGCGGTGGCGAGAACATCTACCCTGGCGAGATCGAGCAGGCTGCATTCGAGTTACCGGAAGTGCGCGAGGTGGTGGTGTTCGGGGAGCCGGACCAGAATATGGGCGAGGAATTGGTCATGGTGATCTACCCGGCGCCAGGCAATGACCTCAGTGAATCACGGGTACGCGAATACCTCGGTACTCGCCTTGCCGGTTACAAGGTACCGCGGACTATCGTATTCTGGGACAAACCACTACCCCGAAATGCCAGTGAGAAACTGCATAAACTGAAAGTAAAGGAAGCCTACCTGCAGGGTCTGCAAGACTAGGCCCGGTCACGCGCTACCTGGAGACAAACGATGAAACTCGATCTGAGCAGCCCAAAGGACCGACTGCTGGGCAAGATACTGGACCAACAGGCAGCGCACTCCGGCAGCACACGCTTCCTGGTCACGGATGACGTCAGCATCACGTTTTCACAGGCAGCGGACATCACCAATCGGCTGGCCGCCGGCCTCGCGGCCGCCGGCATCGGTGCAGGTGACCGCGTCGTACTTTTTCTTGGCAACTGCCCTGAAATGGTTCTGCTTACCCTGGCGGCAAACAAAATCGGGGCTGTATGGGTACCCATCAACACAGATTTTCGTGGCGAGTGGCTGCGCGATGCGCTGGTTCGCAGTCGTCCGGCCATGGTTGTAACAGACCAGCAACTGGCACCGAGGCTCGCCGACTTTACAGCCGACCTGGATGGCGCCAGCCTGGTGATGGTCGGCACTGACGCAGCCGACGCCACTGCGGACATCACCTATGCGTCTCTTCTGGATAACCCGCCATTAACACCTGACTATAGTGTTCAGGATTACGGCGATACCAGCGCGATCATGTGGACGTCAGGTACGACCGGGAAGTCCAAGGGTGTCATGCAGAGCCACAACAACTGGATTCGCGCCATTGTTGATGGTGCAGCCATTATGTATGACTCGCAGGACGATGACGTCTGCTATTGCCCATTGCCCCTTTACAATTCCGGCGCCTGGATTACCTGTGTTTACCGGGCGTTGATCGAAGGCATTCCCGTGGTCCTTGAGAACAAGTTTTCTGTGTCCACTTTCTGGGAACGCATCAATCACTTCGGTGCGACGCAAATATTCGCGATTGGGGCCATGGGTTCTTTCCTGATGAATACCCCGGAGACAGACAGCGATAGCGAGAACAGCCTGCGCAAGGCGTTGATCGTGCCAATGGCGCCTAACCTGTGGGATGCCTTTGAACAACGTTTTGGCGTGAACTGCTAAGCGCCGGCATGGGCATGAGCGAGTGCCTGCTGATTGCCAACCAGCTCGAATGTCCTCCCGGAGTGCCCTCCTACGCCCTGGGCCTGCCGCCAAAGGACCTTGATCTGAAACTGTGTGACGACAACGGTGACGAGATCGCAGATGGACAACCTGGCGAGATCTGCCTGCGCGCAAAAGCGCCTCATGTTTTGTTTAAAGGGTATTTTGACGCACCTGAGGCGACCGCAGCCACTTACCGCGGTGACTGGTTCCTGACCGGAGACATGGCCCGCCGCGACCCGGAGACCGGCGTTTACTTTTTTTCCGACCGAAAGAAAGACGCCGTGCGCTTTGCGGGTCGCAACATCTCTTCGATGGAGGTGGAAGGGGTGGTCCGTCGTCACCCGGAAGTGGCCGATGTTGCCGCCTACGGTATCCCCTGCGCAGACATGGACAGCGAGGACGAATTGAAGCTCAGCGTGGTACTTAAACCCGGCAGCGATCTCACCGCTGAGGCGCTGTGTGAATTTATCAATGACAATGCCCCCTACTTTTTCGTCCCGCGCTACCTGGATTTTGTCGAGAGCCTGCCTTATACGCCCACACAGAAAGTACAAAAGTACCTGCTCAGGGAGCAAGGTAACGCGGAGGGGACCTGGGACCTGAGGGAATCTTCGTTCCGTGTGCGTCGCTAGTCGATGAGATAACAGCAGCCGTGGTAGCGCTATACAACTACGGGCAATAGGGTTATATTGATTCTGCTCTTTTAGGAGCGGCGTACTACTTTATCGATATAACCAGCTAACACTCGGAGTGTAGTAATGACTCAGATTATCTCTTTCAGCACGGCCATGGCTGTTTTCGCTACTTTCGTGGCGACAGGACTGGGGCCGATAGCGGGCTGAATTACTGCGCGTCCCTTCAGGGGCGCGCGCCTCCGCACAGCACATCTGTTACTGCCTCCGTATCAAGAAACTCTTTCAGTTCCAGTAACTGGCCGTCCTGCCAGGTGAACAGGAAGTGATAGTGATTGCGATAAACCTGTCCCGATGCATGCAGCCCCTCGGCTGTCGCCTCCACGGCAACGCGATCTTCCTCCGCGGTCATGTTGAGAATGTCGAACACCAGACCCTCTGGAAACGCTTCGAGCACACCGGCAGCGAAGGCCCGCGTCTCTTCCTTTTTCCGGGTCCCTGAGATCAGCGTATTGCCCATGGTAATCACCCGCCCGTCATCGCTGTAAGTATCCGCTATGGCATCAGCATCTGCGCGCTGCAGCGCCTCGAAAAACGTGCGCGTACGCTGCTTGTTGGCCTCTATCTCACTCATCCGTCTGTCCCTGATTGCAACTGCGTGGACCCGCAGTATAGCGAACCCGGGAGCCGCCCCAATGAAAGCTCCGGGTAAACGCGCCACTGGTTCAGAAAACAAGACGCGTGAATCCCAGGTCGGGCTTCTTCTGCCTTAAAATAAGTGAAATACTAACCGCTGATCTGTCTGTCCGGGACCACCCTATGCTCAACAACATCGGCTTGCTACTTAGCAAACGCGCTGCTATTACACCGCACAATGAGGCCTTTATAGAATGGGAGCGTCAGCGCCGTTTCACCTTCGCAGAACTGAACGAACGTGCTAACCGCGTCGCCAGCGTACTGCTTGATAAGGGCGTCAAGCCCGGTGACCGCGTGGCAACACTGCTCAAGAACGGTATCGAGTTTGTCGAAACCTACTTCGCCATCGCCAAGCTGGGGGCGGTCATGGTACCGGTCAATTGGCGCCTGGTGGCACCTGAGATTCGCTACATACTCAGTGATTCCGGTGCTTGCGCACTGGTGTTTGATGCTGACTTTGATGAAACCGCCGAAGCGCTGCATAACAGCCCAGGCAACAGTCCATCGGTCGGCAGCTGGCTCAGAGTCGATAACGACAATACTGCACCGGGCCCATGGTGCGACGATTACGACAGTCTGCTCGCCGCCGGACGCCAGGAAGAACCCCCCATCGGCGCCAAAGATGATGACAACCTGTTCATCATGTACACCTCCGGGACCACCGGACACCCCAAGGGCGTGGTGCACAGCCACGACGGCATGCTGTGGTCACAGCTGACCAGCATGGCCACTTCAGATATGCGCGGTGATGACCGTTTCCTGTTGCCGCTGCCCATGTTCCACGTGGGCTGCCTGAACCCGGTTTCACTCCTGGTACACCGCGGCGGCACCGGCATTATTATGCGAGACCTGGACATTGGCTCCATGTATCGCTGTATCGCCGCCGAGCAGGTAAGTACTTTTATGGCCGTACCTGCCGTGCTGCAATTTATGCTCCAGGCCCCGGAACGCGCGGAGTGCGACATCAGCTCACTGCGCTGGATTGCCACCGGCGCTGCACCTGTTCCCGTATCACTGCTCAACAGCTGGGCAGAACTGGGCGTCAGTATTCACCAGGCCTATGGCCTGACGGAGTCCTGCGGACCGGGAACACTACTGCTGCCGGCAGATGCAGCGAACAAGGTGGGATCCTGTGGCCGTCCGCAAATGCACACAGAGGCAAAGATCGTTAATTCCCGGGGCGAAACGCTGCCTATGGGCAGTGAGGAACCGGGGGAGCTGCTGCTGGCTGGTCGCCATATCATGAAGGAGTACTGGAACAAGCCAGAAGCCAGCGAGGAGGCTTTGCAGGGCGGGTGGTTACATACCGGCGATATCTGCACCTGGGACAGCGAGGGCTTCATCACGATTTGTGACCGCAAGAAAGACATGATTATTTCCGGTGGTGAAAACATCTATCCAGCAGAGCTGGAGAATGTTCTGGCTGCAAGCCCGGAGGTCTACGAAGCCGCCGTTATAGGGGTGGCCTCGGCCAAATGGGGGGAGACACCGCTGGCGCTGATTGTTCCTGCGCCAGACTGTCACCCGACAGCAGACAGCCTGAAAAAGTGGTGCAAGGCGCACCTCGCCGGATACAAGGTGCCACAACTCTATGAGTTGGTGGACGCCCTGCCCCGCAACCCCTCAGGAAAACTGCTCAAGCCAAAACTACGCGAGCAGTTCCCCGACGCCGCGCCGTTTTAAACGCTGGCAGAGGGCGGACTGGCGGGCGAATTGTCACCACTGCCGGCCACACGAGCGAGCGTATCAGCCTCCAGCCCGGCCAGGTTACGGTACAGGATGCCATAGGCAATCAGCAGCATGGGCACTGTCCAGATGAGGGGAATCCCGAACAACAACGTGGACAGCGCGAGCAGGACCATGGCAACCACGTTAAAACCGAACACCGTAAACCAGCGATGGCCAATGATCTTGCGCGAGGTCTCCAGCGCCTCCCAGGGACCCAGCTTCTTGTCTACGGCCAGCGGCATGGCAATCTGATAGCTGATCAACAGGTAAATACCGGGTAGAACCAATAACAAAAAGCCGATCAGCAACAGCACCACCATCAGCAGGTAGGTCAGCGCGAGTCGGGCAAAGTTGTCATACCAGCCAAGTATGCTCATGGTCACCGGCGCCAGGCCAAGGGCTATCGCCGTCGCGGCATAGACCACACCAACGCCCACCGGCAACAAGACCAGAGTCGTCACCAGGTTGGCCAGGGACTGCATGGCACTGGGCGGCTCGGTACTGTTCGGGTCCCCGGGTCCAACGCCCAGCAAATTAAAAACAAGCGCCATCAGTAATGCCAGACCGATATACACCAGTACGACCTTCCAGACTGCGGCCTTATTGCCACCCACGCGGCCCCAGGCCTCGCTCAACCAATCTCCAAGGCTCAGGGTATAGTCGCCTGCCAGCCCTCGCTCAACTGAGCCCTGCTGTTCTTCCTGCATTCGTCCATCATTCATTGGGCATACTCCTCGGCGTTGCTTTTTGTTTCCAGTAATATAGCACCCCATTCAACATCGAGGTTAATGATGGGCAGCACCCATACCTACCAGCAGGACCCCCGCAACGCGGACATCCAGATAAGTATCAACACCCTGCGCATCGCCATGTGGTCCGGCCCGCGCAATATCTCGACAGCGATGATGCGTAGCTGGGAGAATCGTCCCGATTGCTCGGTGGTGGATGAACCGTTCTACGCTGCATACCTCGCCAGTACCGGGCTTGAACACCCCTGTCGCGAGCAGATTCTGCTCAGCCAAAGCACTGACTACAAGACGGTGGTAGCAGAACTCACCGAGCAACCGGTTAGCAGCCCTGTGCAATACCAGAAGCAGATGACGCATCACATCCCCAGGGGTATGAACATGGCGTGGTGTATTGGCCTGAAGCACTGCTTCCTGATCCGCGACCCGGCGCAGGTGATTGCGTCCTATGTGCAGAAAATGCCGACGATCGACGAAGACGCTATCGGCATTCGCCGTCAGGCCGAGTTATTTCAGGAGATTACGGCACTCACCGGCATTGCACCTGTCGTCATCGATTCGAATGACGTTCTGCACAACCCCGTCAGGGTTCTGGCTGGCTTGTGTCACGACCTGCAAGTGGACTTTTACCCGGAGGCCATGCTGCACTGGCCAGCAGGAAAGCGAGCTTCTGATGGCGTCTGGGGCAGTCACTGGTATCGCAACGTGGAGCAATCCACCGGGTTTGGCGCGCTTGGCGCAGCCGGCACCCATCTGCAGCCGGCGCACCGGGCACTGGCGGAACGCATGCAACCCTACTATGAAGAAATGGCGGCGCTGCGCATTCGCCCATGAAGGCCCCGCGCTGCGCTGGCGAGGCGCGCCCTACTCCTGTGAGGAAAGATTATTCACCTGTTCCAACGCGTCTGCGTATTCGGTGAGCAACTGGTACATGATGTCGCGGCAAGAGGTTTCGGCGTTCATCTGCCCTACCACCTGTCCAACCGGGTTGAAGGCAACCTTCTGGCAATCGCCCACACCCGCATAGCGGTGAGTGCGGCGCACAGCGTCGAAGGTCAGGTAGCCTTGCAGCGGCATAGGCAGCGGATCAGGAGTATCGTCCCGCTCCCAGGCTTCGGTCCACTCGTTCTTGAGCATGCGGGCCGTCTTGCCGGTAAAGGACCGCGAGCGCACTGTATCTTCGGATGATGCGGCAAGGTATGACTCGCGTTGCCCGGGTTCGGCCTGGGCCTCAGTCGAAATCAGCCAGCGAGACCCCATCCAGACGCCCTGCACGCCCATGCTCATGGCCGCCAGCATTTGTCGCCCGTTGGCGATACCCCCGGCAGCGAGAACCGGTAATGGCGCGACGGCATCTACCATCTGCGGCCACAGCACCATGGAAGTTACCTCACCGGCATGACCGCCGCCCTCAGAGCCCTGGCAGACGACAAAGTCCAGCCCTGCCGCCTTGTGCGCCAGGCCATGCTTGATACGACCGGCCAGGGCGCCAATCAGGCGGCCGGCCTTGTGCACCTGTTCAACGATCTCTGCGGGCGGCGTGCCCAGGGCGTTGACAATCATGCGGCATTTGGGGCGTGTGAGAGCCTCGTCCACCAGCGCCTGTGCTTGCTGCACTGAGAAGCTGAGGCTGATAGGGTCCTTGGCATCAGGCCAGGCCGGAACGCCCGCACCCTCAAGCAGGCTGTCGGCAAAATCCCGATGGCGCTGGGGAATGGCCGACTCGATCAGCGCCACCAGTTCCTCGGGCGTTGACGAATCCATGCCTTCATACTTCTGGGGAATTGCCGTATCAACGCCGTAGATGTGATCGCCGATATGCGCATCGATCCAGTCAAGTTCTTCCCGCAATTGTTCAACGGAGAAACCGACCGCGCCCAACACGCCGATACCGCCTGCCCTGGACACCTCAACCACCACGTCCCGACAATGCGTGAACGCAAAAATAGGGGCGTCTACACCCAGTTCCTTACAAAGTTTGGTTTGCATGCTACATCCTGCTCTGGTGACAATGTCACAAGAATGCGGGATCAGCCCCTGGCGGAGAATGGCGGAATAGGCCGAATGGGGTGGCTAAAAATACGCAATCAGCACGCTGGCGTCAGGGATTATTCAAGTATCCCCAGATCACCGCACAACTCCTGCAGGGTGCGACCGATGCTGGTCTGGATACGAATCATTTCCAGTTTCGGCCAGGTCGAGCGCTCACCGGTCTTGATCAGGTTAAAGATCTCTTCCTCGGTGAGGTGAGCCAGTATCCTCGACGGATTAAAGAAGCGGAACGGTGGAATGATATTGATGTCACCAACATAGTCCTGGTTCACTATGGCCAGCACAGTATTGGTCCACTGATTAAGCACGGGGCGTTTCTGCAGTGGCTTCTGCATGATCTCCGCCGATGCATTGAGCCATTCACGGGCGGTGCGGGTCGCCGCCGTCCTGACAATATCAGCCCGTGTATTGCGCCTGGCAGAGTCGCGCACAAAAGGAATAATGTGCGGGTTGGTCTGGCTGACAATATAGTGGTTGACGCCGTAAAGGCGCGCCAGTCGCTTCGCAGGGAGGTCATCGCTCACCGCCCCATCGACCCACTTGCGCGATGGCAGGTATTCTTTCTTGTCACCGTATTTGTCGCGTGCCATCAGCGTAACCGGAGGGTACACGCCGGGCACAGCGGCGGATGCCATGATCGACTGGCGAATCAGCACATTGGGCGTGGTGGTGGCGTTCAGCAAGCGCGAGGTCTGGTGAGTCTCTGCCGGGGCGATGGAGATATTCATATGAATGCCGGTCTTGGCGAAAGCCTCCTGAAAGGTCATGTCCGGCACCAGCCGCTCGATAATGCCCTGGATCTCATGTACCTGCAGAATCTGCGGCCTCATGCGGTGCATCAAACTGAGCCGCTGCTTTTCCATTTCTATCTGGTCGACGAGATAGGTGGGGTCAAACAGTTTCTGCCGCTCCTTTTCGTTGTGCGTGGCAAGTATGCTGCCGACGAAGGACCCACCGCTGGAACCGGAAAGAATATTGGGCAGTAACCCCCTCTCCAACAGCGCCTTGACGACGCCGACATGGAAATAAAGCAACATCCCCGAGCCACTCATCATCATCGCAGAACGGCCAAAGCAATGATTGGCGCGGCGGAAAAAATCCAGGCGTTCCTCCTCCGCTATTTCATCGTCCTCAATCGTTGCAAGTAGCCGCAGTGAGTCGGTGATTTCCTCTATGTAGTCCTGGATTACCTGCTTGGTGCCAAAGCGCGCTACCTGGTAGAGCTGTGAGCGACCCATGCCGCCTACATTGCCGTGTATGCCCTCATTAAGCGTAAACAGTAAACCGGGATAGTCATGGCGGGCACGCAGCGAGCGCAGCCTGTCCAGGCGATGGCGAATGGACACATAGTCATAGGCAGATGACTGGTCCTTGCGTTTCCAGTTGGCCTTGCCCGACTTTTCATCATGGGCCTGGGCAGCTGCCTGCCAGTCCTCGTAAGTCTCCGCTTCCAACATCGCCTTTTCGTACTTGCGTAGTGACAACCTGCCCACAAACTACCCTCTCTGCACCGGAGTTGAGCTGTCGACAGCCCTGAGTGCGTCGAACAACACGGGCAGTTTACCACTTTATACATCACTTCTAGCAAGATGACTGTGGCGGCACATCTGTCAGAATTCGTACTCCAACAATGCCCTTAGTGTGTAATCAGCGGTGTCTTTATCGATGCCAAATATGATACCGGCCTGCCACTTCAGCGCCCGCAACGGACCCAGTCTTTCCAGTCCCAGCAAAACCGGCCCGGCCCCCAGGGTGTCTTCCCCGGAATAAAGTTCCAGGGCCGGCTCGAAGCGCGGAGAGTAGCGATAGCGTGATTGCAATGCCAGGGCAGACTCCCATTCATCGTCGATATCGCTGCCGCCTTCGTAGGTCAACCCCAGGTTTGCAGTTACGCTGAAACGACCGAGTTCCTTCTCCAGCAACACCGCAGCGGAGCCCTCCCAGACATCCCGTTTGTGCTCTTTTTCGAGCTCGAACAAAACGCCATAGTCGACAGCGTACTCTCCCTGTTCTGAGAGTTGCCACAGCACTTCCAACTCATAGGCCTCAAGCGCCATACTTTCATCGGCACTCTGCTGCGGCTATGAGATAGCCCTCGACATAAACATACTCGGATACTGCCCTGCCCAGCCCAAAACGATGCAGCTGCAGGCGCTCCTCGCCCGTGGCGGGGTCCTCATTCGCATGCGTGGCTCGCCACTCCAGCTCCCATTCCAGCTGCTCCACGTAAGGGTGATACACCTTGTCTATTACTGACCCGTCCGCCATAAGCAATGCGGGCAGCGCACAAAATGCACAACACACCGCGGCGGAAAGTCGCTTAAGCTGCAACATTCGAACTCCGAACACGCTCACCCCACCACCACGCTAAGGCCACTAACGCCGCACTGCCAAGATAGAGCCAAACCTGCAGTGCGCTGGGGGTCGCCTCATACCCAAACACCGCATAAAGCAGCTGCCCGGTCAGCGATTGTTCATTTACCAGTGCGTTGCTGTCCCAAAGGTGCCGGGCAGAAGGTAACCAGTCCACTTGTTCAAGTAGCATGCTGGACTGCATCACCATGCCTGCTCCAATCAGGGCGAGTAGCCAATAGCAGACGACCGTAGCACGCCGGGGAGTCAGGGAACGCAAACCGGCGAAGAGCAATACGCCGACACTGATACCGATTGCTGCACCTATCGCACTGCCCGCAAATACCGCGGTGCGATGCTCTGCGGATGTAGCGAAGCCGGTAATATATATAACGATCTCTGAGCACTCCCGTGTCAGCGCGCAGAGCGTGGCAAGCGCCATCAATACAGCCATTGGTGCTGCCATTACTTCTCCAGAGCGCCGCGAACGCGCCGCCACGTAAACCACGCCGACAACGGCAACAAAAACCAGCAGCTGCAGTGCTGCGCTGACAACCTCCTGTCCTGCCCCGTCCAGCGCATCCGTCATCACATCAAGCCAGTAGGCGAACGACATAACCGCCACCACCGTTAGCGGAAGCGCCAACAGCAACCAGCGCAGCGAGAGTTTCAGGCTGAGGGTCAAGGCCAGCAACACACTGATCAGCACCGCCGCCTCCAGAACTTCACGCAGGACAGAATGACTGAATTAATCAGCATGGGAAAAGCTCACTCTACAACCACTCTGCCCTGGGCAGTCTTGGGGTTAAATTCGCCAAAAAAGGGATAGACTCCAGGTGCCAGTGGGCCGATAAAAATATTCGCCTTACGGCCTCCCATAATCACTTTTTCCCGGTTCAGCTCATAACTCTCGAACTCCTCGGGCGTGGTATCGCGGTTGTATACCACCAGTTTGACCTTGGTATTGGCAGGTATGTGCAGCTCTTCAGGATGAAACAGGTGATCACGTATCTCCAGCTCGAATACCGGGGCCTTTGCCTGTGCCAGGCCCGCCCAGAGCAGCAACACCGTGGTTAATAACGCTGACCTTGCCATCAGGATGATGCCGCTGGAAAAAGAATACGAACACCGAGACCACCCAGGTCGCTTTCACACAGTTCTATTTCCGCAGAGTGTACGGTCAGGATATGCGCTACGATCGCGAGCCCAAGGCCCGAGCCAGTACTGCTGCCACCACCGCCTACCCGATAAAAACGTTCGAAAACATGCTGCCGTTCCGCTGCCGGAATACCAGGGCCAGAGTCATCGACTGCCAATTGAATAAAACCGTCCAGCAATGTCACCGACACCCGTATCTCTGCCTCGCGCGGAGAGTACTTTATCGCATTGTCGAGAAGATTACCCAACAGCGTCTCCAGCAGTCCGGGATCACCTGACATCGGTGCAGGGCAACCTTCCAGTGACAGCAGCTGTGACTTGGCAGTGCACTGAGGCCAGGCAGCTGCTGTCACGCGCTGACAAAGTGAGTGCAGGTCCAGTTGCGTAAATTTCGCCTTGATCAGTTCGGGGTGCGTGCGACTGAGGTCAAGTATCTGCTCTACCAGGTGATGCATGCGTTCCACGCCCGCATTGGCGTGGGCGAGCGCCAGGTTGTCGGCGGGCAGATCCGCAGCGATATTGTGCAGATGCACCTTCAACACGCTGAGTGGCGTGCGCAGTTCATGGGCTGCATGGGAGGCAAATTGCTTCTCCCGCTCAAATGCCGCGGCCAGGCGGGCAAATAACGAATTGGTGGAATCGACCAACTGCACCAGTTCCCGCGGGGGGCGCTCTACGTCCACCGGAGACAGGTCATCACTGCGGCGTGCGTTTATCTGGCTGCTAAGTTCGCGCAGGGGCCGCAAACCCCAACCCACCAGGACCCAGACCAGCAGGGCAGAAACAGGCAGCCAAAGTAGCAGCGGGAGCACCGACTCAAGTACGACTTTCTCTGCCACCAAATGACGCAGGTCTGCGCGTTCTGCAACGATAAAAATCGCCCCATCGCCTCCTCCTCGCGTGTAGGTGCGCCAGCGGTAGCCGGAAAAATTAGCGTAACGGTAACCCTCGGTAAAGTCGCCGATTGGTTGCGTGGGAGCGCCCTCGGACGCCAGTTGCAGCGTTTCGTCCCGCCACACCTGAAAAGCGAACTCACCATCACGCAGGTCCATGACCCGGGTGTTAGCTCCCCCTGTCTGCGCCAGCCGCAGTATGTCATTGGCGTGAGCCAACTGCTTATCGAGCAGGTTCTCCGCTTCACGCATGCTGGAGAGGTAGCCGTTAATTGCCGCGATAAAGGATACCAGTGAGAACGCGGCGACCAGCATCACCACCAGATAGGTGCGAATGGAGTTCATGCACTGGACACGGTATAGCCGATACCGCGAACCGTTTTGATCAGTTTTTCAGGTAATTTCTTGCGTAAATGATGTATGTGCACTTCAAGGGCGTTGCTAGACACCTCCTCGCCCCAACTGTAGAGACGGGCTTCCAGTGCCTCGCGGGTCAGCACCTTACCGGCACTTTCCATCAGCGTCTTCAGGAGCATGTATTCTCGTCGCGGCATTTCTACCGGCCGACCGGCAACGGCAACGGCGTGTGCTGCGGTATCGAGTTCAACATCGCCAATACAGATCTTGCTGCTGTCAGCAGTGGAGAGTCGGCGCTCGAATACGCGTAATCGCGCAGCCAGTTCCTGCATGTCGAAGGGCTTGGGGAGGTAATCATCAGCGCCGCGATCCAGGCCGGCGATCCTGTCGCCAATCTCGCCTCTTGCGGTAAGCACCAGCACCGGGGAACGGATACTCTTATCGCGAATCTGCGACAGCACATCAAGGCCGTCCATATCGGGCAGGCCCAGGTCCAGCACAATAATGTCTGGCCGCTCAGCGGCGACGGCGGCCAGGGCCAGCTTACCCGTGGCTACATGGTTGACCACAAAGCCCTCGCGACCCAGGGCTTGCTGCAAACCGGCCGCGAGCGAATCATCATCTTCTACCAGTAAGATACGCATTGCTCAGGATTCTAACTCGCCCGCGCATGCGCCGCCATCGCCTGGCGGCGAATAACCGTCAACTTCTTGCCCAGGGCGGAGTCAACCATCCCGGGCAGCAAACCGTTCAACTTGGCAAAAAATCGCTCGGGCGCGCCCATATGCCGCCGGGGTTTGCCCGATTGCAGCAGCTCAAGCAGTTCTTGCGCCACCTGCTCCGGCGCGTCTGTGGCATTACCGAGTTCCTCGTTCATTGCCACCACCTCGGGCGGGTTCATTTCAGTGGCAACCGCCCTTGGAGCGAGGTACTGCACGCTGACACCAGTGTCGGCCAGTTCGCGCCGCAACGCCTCGGAAAATCCGCGCAGGGCGAACTTGCTGGCGCTGTAACCACAATAGCCGGCAAACCCGATACTACCGAAACCCGATCCCACGTTGACGATTCCGCCGCCACGACGTCGCAGCAGTGGCAGCAGTTCCCGGGTGAGGAGAATGGGAGCAAGCACATTGACCGTCATCATCTGCTGCAACTGTTCATCGGTCTGTTGCTCGAGTAGTCCAAAGTAATTGACGCCTGCGTTGTTGATAAGCAGATCAACCCCATCAGCACAGCTACTCAATACGGTCGCCCTGCCGTCCTGCGCAGCAATATCAGCAACCACCAGGCGATGGTCCTCACCTGGCAGGGTAGCGCGCAATGCACCCAGCTTCTCTGTCGACCGACCCACAAGCAGTAAATTTGCGCCGCTGGCGGCAAGTTTATGAGCCATGGCGCTGCCAATGCCGCCGGCAGCACCGGTTAGCACTATCGTCTTCCCGGAAATGTTCACACTGTACTCCTGAGGCCGCCAGCGGCACGGTCTGACCCGTCCGCACGCTGCTATAAACGTCGCCGTAAAGCCGGTAGAACAGCTTGGCACAATGCACAATCGCGCGCTGATCCGCCTCTTTCTCGATACGGTTCATCAGGTCTTCGAAGAATTTAACGTGCTCGATATCCAGCGCACCGTGGGAGCGCAGGTAGGAGAAGGCCTCCGGCCCCAGGCCGGTAGAGGCCGCGATACACTCTGCCGCCTTGTCCGCCACCGATACACTAGTGCCTTCAAGCACATGTACCATGCCGAAAAAACCCACCGGGTTACCGCGGTCGATGACGTGATAGGCATAGGCCACCATCAGTTCCGTCTCCGCGTTGGGTGTTGCTGCGCGCACGGCTTCCGCGTCGTAGCCACAGGCGCGAATATCGTTGAGAATCCACTCCTGGTGCCCCAATTCTTCCTCGACGTACTCGGCCAGGGCGGTGCGCAGCCACTCCATATCTCCCGGGATGCGCGAACCCGCCGCCATCAACAGGGGTATCGTATGCTTCACATGGTGATAGGCCTGCGCCAGAAACGCCGCATAGGTGTCCCTGTCCAGTTTACCGGCAAGGGCATCCTGCACCAGGTGATTGTTAAGCAACTGCTCCCGCTCAGCGGTAGTCGCGTTCTGGAGTACTGAAAAAAATGTCATACCGCAATCGGCTCCTGTGATGTAGATAAGTAGAGTTGTTCAATGTCGTTGGCATAATCGCGGCAGATACGATCTCGCCGCAGTCGGCCGTTGTCCGTCAGGGTGCCTGCCGCTACGGAAAATGCTTGCGGTAACCGCTGCCACCTGCCAACCCGGGCGTAATCCGGCAATGTGGCATTCACGGCGTCAATCGCCAGCTGCAGGGTCGCGTCGTCAGCTGCCTCGGCAGCCGGCACGACCAGGGCGCTGCAGAAGGGGCGATCATCACCCAGCACAATTACTTGCGCGAACGCGCCTGTCGCCAGCAGTTCGCTCTCCACCCATTCCGGGCTTATGTTCCTGCCGAAACTGCTTACCAGCACGTTTTTGCTGCGGCCGTTCACGGTCACAAAGCCATCCTCCGTCAGGCTGCCAAGGTCGCCCGTATGAATGCGCTCATTGCCCCAGCTCTGCGGCTCATTCAGGTAACCGAGAAAGCTGTTACCTCTCACCACCAGTTCACCGCGTTCTACGTTGACCGTAATATGAGGTAGTACTCTGCCGCTGGTGCCGGGGCGGTCGTGCGCAGCCGTGTTCAGTGAAACCACCGACGCACACTCGGACAAGCCGTATCCCTCGTAAACCGGTAGACCCGCTGCACGCACTCTCTGCACTACGGCAGGCGCTACGCGGCCTCCACCGACTGCTACAAACGCCAGGGAAGCGGGCGCTTGCCAGCCTGCCGCTAACGCACTGTCGAGCAGGCTCAGTAGCTGCGGCACCAGAATCATCGTGTTGGGCTGCAGCGCTGCAATCGCCTGCAGGAAGCGTTGTGTCTGCACGCCAGAGCTGCCGGCCATGCCCAGCTGCTCCAGCGGATAGACAAGGCTGGTACCGGCACTCATCATCGGCATGTATACGCCACCAATATTTTCCAGCAACGTACTCAACGGCAATACGCAAAGGTGACGAGGCGCGGCCACGTGCACAGCACCGGCCAGGGACTCAGCCACCTGCCAACACTGCGCTGCAGACAGGCAGACGCCCTTCGGGTTGCCAGTGGAGCCAGAGGTGAAGGTCAACTTTGCCGTGTCAGGCGGCATGTGTGCAACGCGATCAGGCACCAACCTGCGCAGGCGCAGGCCCGGCGCCCCGCCGCGTCTTCATCAACCAAGTGCGCCAAACAAGGCATCAAAGCGCTGTTGGCCCTGCTCATCAAACAGCAGGGTATCCACAGCCGCCGAGTCAAGCACGTGACGCAGCTGGGAATCACTAAAGAACGTCGGTAGAGGCACCATGCAGACTCCGGCGCACTGGCTGGCAAGGTCCGCCACAACCCAGTCAATCGCATTGTCGCAGAGTAAGCCAACAACAAGTGCACTGGCGGCGCTCAACTGATCTGCAAGCAGCTCAGTGCGCGCCAGAAGATCTGCGGCAACGACAGTGCCTGAAGGGCCCTCCAGTACAGGGTGTCCCGCACTGCGATCAACGAGACCGCGCAATGCACCCAGCGTTGAATTCAAACTCGCTGACTCCGAATTGCGTCGGCGAGGCTATCAATCGCCAGCTTCTCCCGCTGCCACAATACAGATATGCGCGGATGGCAGCGGCCATGTTCAACGGCCTGCGCGATGTCCGCCAGCACGACTTTGGGGTCACCCTCATAATAACTGCCCCAGTGCTGTGCTTTACCGTCAAGTTGCGCCGGATCGGCGGCGCAGACTTCCCGTGTAATGAATCCACAGCGCTTGATAGACAGCCTGACCGCCCGATTTGCCGCGAACACCAGATGGCTTATTCCCGCCTGGCCCAGCGCTGCGACCACCAGCAGGTAAAGGCTCACCGCCTGACCAGGCTGTGACGCAACGAGGTTACCCAATTCCATTACCTGACTCCGATTGACTGTGCGACCGAAGGTATCGGCAACGTGTTTCTCTACCGATTCAGGCAGGTAGGACTCACAGAACAGGCGAGCGTTGTTCGCCCCCCGCAAGCCCAGGGCTGCCTGCAATGCCCTGTCCTGCTCCATAAACACCAGTAAGGGCAGGAACTCGAGCACAGAGGCACCATGGGCCGCATGAAAGATCGATGCAATGTAACGCTCGACCGGTTCCCGCTGCTCGGACCGCGCATCGCGATAGTCCACAAAATTCGGAACCACGGCATCGTGACTCGATTGATGGCCAACTCTGTTTAACGATGTCTGCTGTTGCGTATCAATAGTCATGGAACCTCCTACCTATCGGCCTTCAATGTCAGCAATCAGCGCCTGGATTTCCTTGCGCCGTCCAGCATCGGCAAGCTCCCTTCCCGCCCTGGGCTGCGCCTTCAGCGCCTTTTCCAGGTGCCGGCGCGCGCCGTCATAATCCTTTTGCTCAAGCAGGTAATCCGCGTAGAAGTAATTTGCATCAATGCCTTCAGGATTGACGGCGAGGCCCTCCCTGAGTAAGGCCTCGGCCTTGTCGCTATCGCCAAAGCCGATAGGCCAACCGGGGACTTTGTAATAAAGCGTGCCCAGACTGGTTTTCGCGGCACCGTGGAGCGCATCCGGGGAGAGCTCGATGGCTGTGTCCAGCATTGTCCTGGCGGACCTGGCGTACTTCATGGCGGAAAAACTGCTGGCCAAACCGGCATAAGTGGAATTGACGATGCCGCACCAGGTCAGCAAAGCCACATCCCGAGGCTCCCCTGCCGTTTCAGAGAGACAGGTTTCGACCAATTCCTCCATCGCCGCTTTCTGCGCAGCGCCAGAGAGGCCAAAGTTTGCCTTGTCCCATTCTGTCTGTACGCTGATTGACTGGGGGCTGCCCAATACGGCCAGCGGGAGTAAGGCTGACAACAGCGTCAGTCTGGTAAATATTCGTCTGAATCCTTGCATCAAGCATCTCCAATCGGGCCAAAATTCCCTCTGTGGACAACACTCTAACGCCGCTTTCTTAACAAAAACTTATGGCCCGCCAATTAACAGGTGAACACAATCGGCACTTTGATTAATCTGTTATTCTCTCTCATGGAGTGACAGGGACAGTCAGGGGCGGCCCAGCCGCACCCATTCCTATAAAAGGGAGTAATGATCCATGCTGACTAACAATGAATTACTGGAACTTCTGGTAGATCACTGTGACCGACATCACCACCCCGCGCGTGTCGACGTGCTTAAGCCGGGTGACGCGGCAGATACGCTCTACTACGTCATCGACGGCTCGCTATCGATCCATCGCGAGGATGACAGCGGCCAGGTGATCGTGTTGGCGTATGTGCACCAGGGCGAATTCCTGGGTGAGATGGGCGTGTTTTTCGAGTCGCCTTCACGGGGTGTATATGCCAGAACACGCACTGACACACTGCTGGCCGAAATCACCTATGCGCGTCTGCAGGCGTTGCTGACAGCCGAGTTGGCGCCTTACAGGGGTGACTTTTTACAGCTCTTTGGCGCGCAACTCGCGCAGAGACTGCTGAAAGCGGAACGCAAAGTCGGCGACCTCGCCCTGCTGGATGTCACCGGGCGCATTGCGCGGGCATTGCTCGACCTCACCAGGGATCCCGATGCCCACATCCATCCGCGGGGAATTCGCGTCAAGGTCACGCGCACAGAAGTCGCCCGACTGTGCGGCTGCTCCAGGGAGATGGCCAGCCGCTGCCTGCGCGAACTGGAAGAACGCAAACTTATTGTCAGTGAAGGGCGCAGCATAATCGTGCTGGGCGCCGGTGAGTCAAGCGAGCTGCTGGAAGACGTTTGACACTGCCCTGTTGCGACAGTAACCGCTAGGCAGGTTGCGGCCCACCAGCAAACTCCGGCACCGCCCGCTTGATCACCTGCAGGTAACTTCCCGCCAGGGCGTCTTCATAACCGGCATAAAAACCACGAGACTTCAGCAGACGGTGCAGGGCAGGCAATTTATGCGCGGGCACGCTCGCCAGCAGGTGGTGCTCCAGGTGGAAGTTGACGTGATTGGGGCAGAACAGTAAGCGCTCCAGCGGGTTAGCGTAAGTAGTGCGCGTATTCATCCGCGGGTCAGGGTCGTATAGGTCGGGCACACTGCCGTGCTCGGCCACCTGGCGAATGCGCGCGATCAGCGGGTAAGCGGTAAAATAGGCGACCACCCACAGCAGGTAAAAGGCACCGACACCGGCCCACAGCATCGCCAGGAACAGCCCGAGGTTAACCAGCAGTCCGCGAACTTCCGCGCCGCTCTTTTCACCCTCACGGAGCATCAGGTTTCGCCCTTGCCCGCCGAAGATACTGCGAATCAACAGCAGGCCGGTTTGCCCGGTGAGGTCACGCTTTATCTTACGCAGGAAACTGGCACGCGTGACCGGATAAGCGCGATAGTTGGGGAGGTCGGGGTCGCTGTCGGTGCCAGCGTAACGGTGATGCTGCCGGTGTGAGGCGCCGTAGGCTCCGACGTCGCCCAGCACCGGGTAGGCACAAAGCCACTGCCCTACCCACTCATTAAGCGCCTGGGATTTGAATAGCGTTTTGTGTCCGGCCTCGTGCATAAGCACCGCCAGGCCCAACTGGCGACCACCGAGCAGTAGTATCGCCAGCAGCAACGTCAGCGGATTAGTCCAGGTGATAACCATGGCGAAAATCGCCCCGATCAATAACCAGTTGCAGAGCACCTGCCAGGCGCCCGCCAGGTCGCTGCGTTCAGTGAAGTCACGAATTTCGTCCTTACTCAGGAAATCACTCGCTTTCATTACTGCCACTCCCGCTGTGTGTCGCACAGTCACCGTAGATACGGAAAAATGTAACACGAATGATCGCTTATTGCATATAATTGTTACATGAACACACCGACAACAAGCAAATGAACCCGGGTCATACCACCGAAGCGCCAACGGCCAAGCGGCTGATCCTGTCCCTGCTCAGCGCACCCAGTTTAGATAAAGTCAGCATAGCCCTGCTGGTTAACTGGGGAGAGCTGTTTGGTATCGACCCGGCGACACTGCGCGTTACCGTGGGCCGACTGACTCGGCAGGGCCTGCTCGCCTCTCCACAGCGGGGTATTTACTGCATTGGCCCCAAAGGCCAGCTTATCGCCGAGAAGGCGCGCAGCTGGGTAAAGGTGGAGCAGCGCCTCGCGCCCTGGGACGGGCGCTGGCTGCAGGTAAATAGCGGCCATCTGGGACGCACCAATCGCAGCGCCTTGCGCATACGGGAACGGGCCTTTCGCCTCAACGGCTTTGTCGAGTACGTCGCAGGATTATGGCTGCGTCCGGCAAATCTCGCGGAGTCACTGACCCAAACGCGCAATAGCCTGCTTGCGCTGGGCCTGGAGTCAGCGGCGGTGGTTTCACTGGTAAGCGAACTGGCGGGCGTGGATGAGCACGACCTGTTCGGGCTCTGGCCTCGCCAAGACATCGAGTCTGCTTACCACCGGCATCGAGACGCAATGCATCGCAGTGCGGTCACGCCTGGACACACTGAGCCTCGCCGAGGCCGCGAGGGAGACCATCATCGTCGGCGAGGCCGTTATCCGCCAGATCAACGCTGACCCGCTACTGCCTGAGCCAATGATCGACGTCGCTTCGCGGCACGCGATGATAGAGCAAATGCTCGACTACGATACACTGGGACGTGAGATCTGGCGCCGCTACATTGCACAGATACGCTGACCCCAGGCACTGGTTTTGTAGAGCCATGCGCAAGACAAATAACCAACCCGGGAACATCCGCGATGAACGATTACCAACCCGTGCCGCTGCCAGACTGGCAGCACCGTAGCAACGGTGAGATGCGTGCACGAGCGGCAGACTATCTCGAAGACGTAAAACGTCGACACTCAGTCCGTGCGTTCAAGGACACGGCGGTACCGCGTGACATCATCGAAACCTGTATACGTGCCGCGGGCACTGCACCCAGCGGCGCCAATCACCAGCCCTGGCATTTCGTTTGCGTGTCGGATGCGCAGGTCAAACGCAAGATACGCATCGCCGCGGAGCATGAAGAGGAAGCATTCTATGGCGGGCGCGCCGGCGAAGACTGGCTGGAGAACCTCGACAGGCTGGGTACAGACCAGCATAAACCGTTTCTGGAGACTGCGCCCTGGCTAATCGCCGTGTTTCTGCAGCGCTCCGGCCTCGACGACGAGGGCAATAAACGCAAGAACTATTACATGAGCGAGTCCGTTGGCATTGCCACCGGCTTTTTACTCAATGCCCTGCACCACGCAGGGCTCGCCACCCTGACCCATACCCCCAACCCCATGAAGTTTCTCAACCAGGTACTCGAGCGCCCGGCAAATGAACGACCTTATATACTGCTGGTTGTCGGTCATCCCGCCGACGATGCGACAGTGCCCGCCGCAGCGCTGGAGAAGAAACCGCTGGAAGCAATTGCCACCTTTGTCTGATCCGCTGAAGGTGTATATTGAAGCGCTGATTTTCACCACGAAACACGCTGGAGCCGGGCGCAATGAAACTTTATTCCTACTTCCGTTCCTCCGCCACCTTTCGGCTGCGTATCGCCCTGAATATCAAGGGCCTCGCCTATGAGTATCAGCCGGTCGACCTGCTGCGCCGGGAACAGAAAAGTGAGGCTTACATGGCGCGCAACCCACAAGGGCTGGTACCGGCAATGGAACTCCCCGGGGGCGATACCTTGGGCCAGTCAGTCGCGCTGCTGGAATGGCTGGAAGAGACACACCCTGAACCGGCACTGTTGCCCACCGAGCCGCTGCAGCGAGCACGGGTTAGATCGATGGTGAACACCATCGTCTGCGACACCCATCCCCTGTGCAACATGGCCGTCACCAACTACCTGCAGGACAGGCTCAAGGCCACGCAAGACGACCTGCACGACTGGTACAATACCTGGATGCACCGTGGCTTCCACGCGATAGAGCAAACCCTTGCAGCAAACAACACTCGCTACAGTTTTGGCGAGCAACCCTGCATGGCCGATATTTGCCTG
The DNA here is from genome assembly GCA_963845135.1 of uncultured Gammaproteobacteria bacterium. Taxonomy (GTDB): domain Bacteria; phylum Pseudomonadota; class Gammaproteobacteria; order Pseudomonadales; family Halieaceae; genus Halioglobus. Next base: position 596,391 of record CAWJQW010000004.1, read on the forward strand.
GTGCCGCAGGTCTATAACGCCAGACGCTTTGGGGTCGCGCTGGATGCGTATCCGCACATCGTTGCGGTAGTAACGGCCTGCCAGCAGCTTGCCGCGTTTGCCGATGCCGCGCCGGAAAACCAGCCAGACAGCGTGCTCTAGAGTGCGCAGTGCGCTACTGCCCACTGCTTGCTATCCAGCAGCGGTTAGTCTGCGGGACAAAAACCGGCAAACTGACCGGGATAGCCTGAATGTCTTCAATGACCACACCGGGCAGCTGCCCCGGCATGTCGTAGGACGCGCTGTCGGATATGGCATCCGATAGCCCACCAAATTGCCGGGCTATCTCATCGGCAATCTGGTCATGGCGACCAATAGCGCAGAACAGTTGCAGCATGTCGTCGGACACGACCGCGGGCATATCCTGCCACTGATTATTGCGAGCCATCACATTCAGCTGCTGGCCCACGTCCAGCAGGTCGTGTTGCTCGAGCACCGGCCAGTAGGCGCGGGTTGAGCCATAGAAGGCGATGCGCTGGCGATGAAACTCGACGCTGGCATGCCACTTCCTCGTCTGTCGCACCAGTGACCACAAATCCGCCACCGCTGACCTGCAGGCTCTGCCGGCTCCGCCCTGCCCGGGTCAGCCCCGTTTCCAACTCGGGCAGCACCGTATTCTCAAAGTAGCGGCGTGTGCAGAACGCATGCAATCGCACGCCATCAGCCACTTCGCCGGCAAGGCGCAGCATCGCTGGGCCCACGGCGGCCATGGTGATGGGCGGCGGCGCATAGTCCATGGGCTCCGGGGTAAAGTTAGGCGTCATCAGGGTAAACTGGTAATGCTTCGCCCTCGAATGCCAGTGGCTCGCCGGTTTTCCAGCTGCGCCAGATGGCCCGCAGTGCGCCAATATATTCCTTCAGGCGAGGCGCAGGTGCTGACCAGGGTACGGAAAAGCGGCGTTCGTTATGCCCCTTTACCTGGGTACCGATACCCAGTTCAAAGCGGCCCCGACTAGCACCCTGCAGATCCCATCCGATGTTTGCCATCACCATGGGGCTGCGTGGAAAAGCGATCGCCACGCCCGTTCCCAGTTGCAATCGGGCGCTGTGCGTGGCGGCGACGGCCAGCGGCAGGAAAGGATCGTGACGGTTCTCCTGGGTCAGAACGCCGTCGTATCCTGCGGACTCGATGCGTGCAATCTCAGGCGGCACCGCGTTCAGGTCATTCTGCACCAGGGTGGTATATATCTGCATGGGGTTTATCCAGCAGACGCCAGAGCATCAGGCGTCTGCTTTTGCTTTGGGCTGCAAGCCTCAGGGCTTGCGGAAGACCAGGGTCATGCGCTCACTTTCCCCAATGGCCAGGAACGGTGCTTTCTCAGCAGCACTTTCCAGGCCGTTCAAGCTTGGAGGCAGACTCCACACACCCTTCTCATGCCGCTTGGTATCCAGCGCATTGCGATTGAAAAAGCCCTCTGCATCCAGCACGAAGCCGGCAGCGGTTGCCTGGGCAATAATATAATCGCGCCCTACATAACCTATATTACTGCCCATCCAGTTCTGCTCCGGGTCCGCCATATGCTGCACAATGCCGAGCTTGCCACCGGGCTTGAGAATAGCAAAAAAGTGCTCGAAGGCAGCGGGCGCGACGCCCGAGCGAACCATGCCATGGGCGTTACGGAAGGTCAGTACGCGGTCTACGCTATTGTCCTTGGCGGCCGCGATAGCCAGCGTATCGGTTTCCTCGTCGAACATCAGCGAAGTGACTTCCACCTTGCCGTAGATGTCATCATTGCCCGCCATTTTTTCCTCAAAACGTTCACGGGCAGTGGGCCGATAGCTGGCCTGCTTGTCATTACTGTCATAGTGCGCGGCGATCAACTTGCCATCGTCTTTCAGGTAAGGCGCAAGGATCTCCGTATACCATCCACCACCCGGCCACACCTCGACCACGGTGTGCTGGGGCTGCACATCAAACAGTTTCAGCGTTTGCAGCGGATTACGGTACTGGTCCCGGGCCGTCCAGGCTTCGGTGCGGTGCTCCCCGTCAATTGCGGCCTGCAGTTTCGCATCGTCCGCGCTAGCCAGCGGCGCCGCGAACAGCGCGACCATCAGAGCTACCAGGCGTGTTTTAGTCATCTCCATCTCCGATCAAAGTTGCGTCTTGGTTTGGGCCTGAGAGGTTACAGGCATGGGCGCCAGCCTCGCAAGCGCTCATGCACTGGGAGAGTGTTTTGTTGCCCGCTGGCTTTTTTTATACGCGCTGCATCGCTTGCAAGACCATTCCCTGGGGCGATGCAACGACAGGGGCGGTCAAGTCTCTCTTTCTTCGCACAGCTGCAGTTGCACACCCGGGCTGGGCCCGGGTTCCAGGTCCCTGACCGACCAGTTCAGCAGCCCCTTGCGCTCGCCTGTGCCGGCAAAGCTCACGCCTCGACTCTCCAGCAGGGCAACCGAGGACGCCAGTTTATCGACACTGAATGACAGCAAGAAAAAACCCTCGCCATGTGCTTGCAGGTGCTGACCCGGCACGGAATCGGGATCAACCGGTTGCACCAGTACCAACCAGTGTCCGCCCAGGTCCGCCCTGGCGGTTATCACGCCCCGGGCCGGGAGTTCATCGCGCACAAAGCTGCCCTCCCCGAGGATTTTTTCATATTGCCGTACGCCTTCATCAATATCGCGCACGAGAAAGTTAATATGGTGAATGCCCCGGACTGACACAGGCTAGCGACTGCCGAGGAAGTGATAATGTTCGCGGCTCGGCTCGCTGGGTCCAGCGCCACATATCGATAATTTTCCAGGGCCAGAGTAGCGTGACCTTCCCTTCTGCGTTCTGGTAATAGCTCTTTACTGCGGGGTGCTCCCAGATAAGCCCGGCATGGGTTTCGCGAAAACGACGCTGGTAGTCGGCCAGGTTTTCGTCGGTGCACACCACGGCCTGCGCATCACTCTGTAACAGCATCTTGATGCACTCCATGATGTAGCGTGCCTGGCACTCGCCATTGAAAATCAGGCTGCCACCAAATGCCAGGTTGGTGCCGGGGCCAAACATGCAGTAAAAATTGGGATACCCGGCAACGGTGACCCCAAGATAGGCGGAAGGCTCCAGCGCCCAGTCGTCGGACAGCAAGCGTCCCTGCACGCCGCGTATCGCCATTGGCCACAGGAACTTGTCGACCTGGAAGCCGGTCGCGTAAATGATCACGTCGGCCTCTATATGGGTTCCATCCTCGGCAACAACGCCGGTTTCGGTGACGCTGGAAATACCCTGCGCTTCCAGCTGCACGTTGTCCCGTTTCAGTGCGGACAACCAACTGCCATTGTCCTGCAGGGTGCGCCTGCCCATGGGCGGGTAATCGGGCAGGACCTTCTGCAACAGCTCTTCGTCGTCGCCGACCTGCCCACGAATATAGTCGGAGAACATCTGGTAGACGAAGTCGTGCATTTCGTTCACGGAGCGCTGCTGGTGCGGCCACTCGGGATCGACCTTGATAGCGTCATAGGCACCGTCGATAGCGGGCCAGAAGATCAGGAAGCGGAACCACCGGGTATAAAAAGGCAGGTTCTCCAGGCACCACTTCATGCCCTCGGGGACTTTCTCATGATACAGGGGGTTTTCAAACATCCAGGGGGCCACCCGCTGGAAGACTGTTAGCTTCCCGGCATCGGCGGCAATGGTTGGCACAATCTGGAAGGCGCTGGCACCTGCTCCCACTACAACAACCTTCTTGCCGCGGCAGTCGATGCTCTCGTCCCACTGCGCAGAGTGGCACCACTTCCCGGCAAACGTATCAATGCCGTCCACATTCGGAAGTTTTGGCCGGTTAAGTTGCCCGACGGCACTGATCACCGAGTTCACCACGTGTGTTTCCAGGTTGCCGCTGGCGTCCCGTGTCTCTACCTCCCACACGGTTTGTCGACTCATTGAAAGTGGCACTAGTGACCTCGGTATTGAGCCGGAAGTGACGCTGCAAATCGTGGTGATCGACCACGCCTTCAAAGTACTTTTGCAGCTCGGGTTGTTGGGCGAAATATTCCGTCCAGTGGTGGGCCGGTTCGAAGGAGTAACAGTACAGGTGGTTGCTCACGTCCACGCGCGCGCCGGGATAGCGGTTTTCAAACCAGGTGCCGCCTACCGAACTGTTCTTCTCGATCACTACAAAGGGGATGCCCGCCTCTTGCAGGCGAATGGCGGCCAGCACACCTGACATACCACCACCGATCACCAGCACCTTGTGCTGCTGCCGGCGCTCTATGGGCACCTCCTCGCCCCAGGCGTCGCTGCGCAAGTCCACACCGTCCAGCTCCATCTCTTCGAGCATCATCGGCACGTATTCTTCAGGGACGTCCTGCGCCACCAGGAAGTTCATCATGCGATGAATCGTTTTTGCGTCCGGTGCAGGCGGCAGTTGACAGCCGCCATCCCGAAAGGCCCTGATGACCTGCAAGGCCTGCGCGCGCACAGCGGCCTTGTCCTCCTCCGTCATGTAGCCCTGGTACTCATTGATGTAAACGCCCGCGGGCCGCAGCGGGCCGTCGAGCAAGCTGGCGTCACCGCTCATATGAATCATGCTCATCATCAGCGTGGGGATGCTCGCATCCTCAAGGGCTCGCTCAATCGCGGCATCATCCGCAGGGATATCAAACGGGGTGGAAGGCATTGTCTGTCCTCTTGTTTTCAAAAGCTGTCGACTCGCAGTTAGAGGCAACTGGTGGCCTGCACGGCGAGCCTGGCCGCCATCAAGTAACCGGGTGCTGGCCATTTATTGCCTCGGCTTTTCATCTTATGGGCGCCACCCACGTTTCTTCAGCTTACACCAACTGTCTTCTGCTTCGGCGGCGCCTTCTCATTAAACACCCAACCGCCGCTGAGAAATTCCTTGCGTGGCTTACATAACCACACCGTGCCGCTTCCGATGTGTGCAAGCGGCAAGCGAGGGCCGTCGCCTCACACATCTTCGGCATAGCCGGCAGAGCCTCTTTCCCATGGTAAAAAAAAGGCTCTTCGCGCATTAGCGGGGAACAGCCAGAGAATGTTCCATCCTGAAATGCGGCCACTGTAATCGTGGGTTACCCCCGGTAGATCGAACCCACTTTTGACGATCTTCCGGGGGTAACCCACGATCACAGCGGCCTTCTTCCATTTCGACTCGACTATCCACTACCTATACTCCCTGTGATGTTCCAGGTCGGCGGGAGAGTGCCTGAAATCACCGTCTTATCACCTCGCCCCGCTGGGGTTCCCTCACTCAGTTGCGAGCCAGAAAAGCACTGTCTCGCATCTTCCTTCGGCGGGTGATTTGCAACGATGATTTCAGCCTCTCTCCCGCCTCACCAGCGGTGAAGCCACAGGATCGATCATATAGCCACCATTAGCGCGCTCTGGGAGGAGTCGGTGAAGCGGCTGAACTGTCCGTTGCAAGTGCGCGCCGAGGGAGAGGCACGAGACAGCGAAGCGCTTTAAGGCTCGTGACCGAGCGAGGGAATCCCGGAGGGACGCGTGTACAAGACGGGCTGTTCAGGCACTTCAGCGACGGCTTTGGCGCGTCACGGAGAGTCCAGGTAATGGATAGTCGAGTCGAAATGAGGGGAGGACAGCACGAATGGGGTAAGCCTTCCAAGGGCGTGGGGGTTTGTTTCCAACCAGGGAAGGCTTACTCCATTCGTGATGTCCGCTTGGCAACCTGGAGCATTCACTTGCTCCACCACGCTAATGCGCGAAGAACCAAAAAAACGGCTATAAAATGTTTCGCAAGATAAAGTATTTTAGCCTGAACTCTGTCAGTGGCCGTGGGTTATTGATAAGGTAACCGGTGCTGGCGCATGGTCATCCCCTGGGCGGACCTTCCTCCGGCGAGTTCGCTAATACCAAAAAGAGTCGACCTGAATGCTGAATCAAACACCCTCCCTGGTGCGTCTGCTGGGCGCTGCACTTACCGTTGTTGTTCTCGCTGCCTGCTCTGATAGCAGTGATCGTCCTTCCACGCCGCCTGAGCCAGAGTTTCTGCCCATTGCCAACCCGGAAGTGTCGCTACCGCCGGATGAGGGCGAGATCAACCTGCTCGCCCAGAACTTTGACCTGGGCGATGTGGGCTACCAACAATCCGAGTACTTTCTCGAGGGGAATGCTTCCGCCTTTACCAATCTCAACGAACTACTCCCGGATGGTGAATGGGAGGTAGAGCCCGGCGAGCAAGCCGCATACAAGACGCGTATCGTGGTCTATCGGCCCATTGACCCGGCTGACTTTAGCGGCACGGTGTTGCTGGAATGGCTGAACGTAACAGCCGGCTTTGAAACACCGCCCAGTTGGGGCACGGGGCAACTTGAGATGCGCCGCGGCGGCGCGGTGTGGATCGGCGTGTCAGCCCAGTTGGTCGGCATTGAAGGCACTGAAAATGGCCTGCTGCCCCTGCACCTGAAAGCGGTCAACCCGGCACGCTACGGGTCGCTAACACACCCGGGGGACAGCTTCTCCTACGACATTTTTTCACAAGTCGCACAGGCTGTGCGCGAACCCATGGGTATCGACCCGCTGGACGGCCTGGTGGCCGAGCGGCTTATCGCCTATGGCGAGTCCCAGTCGGCCGGGCGCCTCACCACCTACGTGAATGCGATTCACCCACTCTACAATACGTTTGACGGTTATATGATTCACAGCCGCGGCGGCAGCAGTTCCTCGCTGTCCCAGGAGCCACTGGTCAGCATCCCAGCGCCGGAGGCCCCGCGTGTGCGTGAAGACCTGAACGTGCCGGTGATGACCTTTCAAACCGAGACAGACGTGGTCTTCCTGGGATACACACCAGCGAGACAGCCCGACACAGACCTGATCAGGACATGGGAAGTCGCGGGCACCGCCCATGGCGACATCTACACCTTCGTTACCGGTCGGGATGACACCGTGGGTGACCCGGTCTTCGCCTCTGTAGTTGAAGAGAACTCAGTGCTGGGCTTTATTTCCTGCGACAGGCCCATAAACAATGGTCCACACCACTATGTGTTCAACACCGCAGTGCGGGCGCTGGATGACTGGGTCCGTACCGGCACGCTTCCGCCCTCCTCGCCACGGCTGGAAGTGAATGACGATGGCTCAGACTACGTTTATGACGACCTGGGCAATGCACAGGGCGGCATCCGCACATCCTATGTCGACGCCCCCTCCGCGATCCTGCGCGGTGAGCCCAATAGCGGCGCAAGCTTCTGCCGACTGTTTGGCACCACGTCTTTGTTCAGTGCCGAGCAAATGGCCACCCTGTACGTTGATGAAACAGGGTTTGTCGAGGCCGTAACCGAGAGCACCAATGCCGCGGTGGAAGCAGGCTTCCTGCTGCAGGAAGATGCGGATGCGATCATCACCTGGGCGCCACAGCAATGGCGCAGCCAGACAGAAACAGCGCCCTGAGCCAGGGCACTGATCTCCACATGGCAACACTTGAGGAAATACAGCGCTATTTCGTAGAAGACTTTCACCAATGCGATCACCTGATTGAGAGCATTGGCCCCGGCACGGCGACCGTGAGGCAGACAGTCAGTGAAGACTCTTTACGCCCCGGCGGCACGGTCTCTGGTCCGGTCATGATGTCGGTCGCTGACTGCGCCGTGTATGCGGCCATCTTTGCCAAGCTGGGCATTATCCCCCTCGCGGTCACCACCAGCCTGAACATCAACTTTCTCCGCCGGCCTTCCTCAACTGCAGACATTATCGGCATCGCGCGTTTACTGAAAACGGGCAAAACCCTGGTAGTCGCAGAGGTGAATGTCTTTTCAGAGGGCTTTGAGGAGCCCGTAGCGCACGCCACTGCCACCTATGCACTGC
>CAWJQW010000005.1:0-10633 GCA_963845135.1 uncultured Gammaproteobacteria bacterium
AAACCTTTTGGGCTGTTTCATCAGTAGGAAAGCCATCGTTGAATTCCAGCGTGCCGATGCTTGTCTCCACCTTGTCCGGAGTAATGACATTGGCCGGGATGTCGGTCGTCATTTTCATTTTTGCCGGTGACGCCGACAACGCTACACCCGTGTTGGCAAGCAATAGTCCGGCAAGTGCCAGCGTACTTATTCGCTTAAGTTTCATGTCCTTTTCCTTGTTCGTTTTGTTCGTTGCTTTAGTGGCGGCAGGACGATTTTCGCCCTGCCGCCAGTTTGTCTGCTTTAACTACTTCACCAACTCCAGCTCACTCGGACGCCAGGTTTTGTTAAGCCAAGGCTCAAGCGGGCCGTACATACGCAGGAGGATGAACCAGCTTTTGCCGGGGATGGTCTGGATCCAGTTGCTTTCCTTGCCCTTTGGCGCTTTGGGAGCAAAGTAGATGTCATACGAACCATCCTTGTTGGCTTTAACCTCTCCGCTCAAACTATTTAGCCCGGCAAAGGGTTGGTCACTCTGAAGCATGCTGCGCGTCTGAGGGTCATAAATTGTCACTGACCAATTGTCTTTTACCGGAACATTGGGCGGCAGGTTGAGTTTGTAGGTTTTTGCGCCATCCAAAGGCTGGTGTTGCGAATCTAACCCGGCAATACCGTAGTCCGAACCAACACCAGGTTTAATACCTGCCATGGCCGGAGTGACGCAGACCGCGTTGTAATGCATCCAAAGTCGGGCATCTATTCGACGGACTCCATCTTTTAGGAAGAAGGCATCTTTTTCAGGAAATGCCATGACCCACTCACTGTCGGTCTCTGGATAGAAATAGTGTCCGGGATCACGTGGATACACGGTATTGGCGCGTGCGTAGGCATTGCCGATATCAACCGCTTCGTTGAGCAGCTTCTTCATACGTGCATCTGGATTAAAGGGTTTTCCCTTGACGATACCGAGTGTCGCTATCGCTCCACGGGTTTCAGGGTCGATAAAATCGATGGGTTCTTTTTGGATGATCTCATTGAGTCGTGCAAAATAGGTGAAATCATTGGGCGGAATCGTATTGTAATAAACGCCCGACATATTCTTGAACTCCATCTTCGGCGGATTATCCTTCTTCGCCAGCGGATAGACTTTCAGGTTGTTCTTGACGTTATCGGCAGCCTTTTTGACATCAGCCGGGTCGTTCACATTCCTGACATAACCGCGCATGAAGTTCCACACCACATAGCTCGTGGATTGAACGACAAAATACCCATCCGGAACATCCCCTTCATAACCAGGAGGCAGCACCAGGTATTTTCCGCCCTTGCCCTTATCGGGACCCGCTGCGCCCATATCGCTGAGATAGCGCATATTGCCATCGTCAAGAATGCCCAGTTGATCCGGCGGAACTTCAATTACCGTTGGGCCGTCTTTTTCAAGGTCGAGAAAGCTCCAGTTATAGAGCGATGTGTTGTTATAGGTCAGCACCTGCGACTTTGAATCGCCCATCTGCTCCCAGAGCACAACCTGATGAGCGTCTCCCATGCCCACGTCCTTACTTCCCTGACGCAGGCTGTAGGTGGATACTGCGGGCATCATAGTAATATACATCTGCACAGCACGGGCCCGGTCGACATAGTCGTACACGGCATCTCTTGTGGTAAGCGTTGGTATCCCATCAAAGAATTCCAGGGTACCTATGGGTGACTCAACCTTGGCCGGCGTGGTGATGTTCTCCGGAAGCGGTGTGGTCATTTTCATCACAGGCTTTTGGGTGATCATTTTCGGTGAAGCAGCCCATGCTGCCGTTGTCAAGCCGGCCACCAGCAATCCGCTGACAGACAGGGTGGCCAATAATTTCATTTTCATCATCGTGACTCCTACTCTTCTCGTTAATTCGCGAGCGCCGTCGTCCCAAAATTTGGGTGCCCAAACCCAGCAAACCGAACGATATACCGAACACCTCACTTCCAATCTTAAACTTGACGGGGTTCCCTCTACAGACTCAAAGTAAGGGGGAAGTGAGTAGTGTTGATCTGGTTAGTAAAAATTTGTGATAAAAAACGCTAAAGTAGCGACACCGGGCTGCGCCAGAGCGCGACCGGACGGTAGCCGGGAAAACCCCGGGCTGCTGTTACCGCGCATTTTATGCAGGTCTAATGAATTTGGAGAAAGGCATGCCCACTGTCAGTTTTTGTACGACATCCTGGTCTGGGGCGCCACGCCAATGGCTGCGGCTTATGGTAATAGTCGTCGCCAGCACCCTGGCGGCCTGTTCCTCCACAGCGCTTCGCAGTCCCGTACCCGCTGAGTTGAGCGCAGAGGCGCAGGTACCGGGCATTCCGAATGCCCGTTTCTGGGGCGACGATATATCCCCCGAGCTGGAACAGCAGCTTGCCAGCCTGAGCAAGGAAGAGGTTAAAACACAGTTTCCGGCGCTGTACGGCAAACCCCATAATTACCTGGCCATCTCCGGAGGCGGTTCCAACGGTGCGTTTGGTGCTGGCCTGCTCAATGGCTGGACGGAATCCGGCACGCGGCCGGAGTTCCAAATGGTCACCGGGATCAGCACGGGCGCGCTGATAGCACCCTTTGCGTTTCTGGGGCCCGATTACGATCATGTGCTGAAGGAGGTCTACACCACGATATCGACAGAAGATATCATGCTGCAGCGCTCGCTATTTACCTTGCTCTCCGCAGCTTCCGCCTTCAACTCTGACCCACTTCTCCATATGTTACAGAAGTACGTTGACGATGAAGTGGTCGCGAAAATAGCGGCGGAATATCGCGCGGGAAAGGGCCTGTATATCGGCACCACCGACCTCGACAGCATGCGCCCGGTGATTTGGGACATAGGCGCTATAGCTGCCAGTGGACAAGCCAATGCGAAAAAACTCATTCAAAAAATCATGTTGGCTTCCGCCTCAATTCCCGGCGCATTCCCGCCAGTAGAATTCGACCTTGAGGTAAATGGCCAACAATACGATGAGTTGCATGTTGACGGTGGGACAGCCAACCAGGTTTTCGTCTACCCTGCCGCTACGGATTGGCAGCAGGTCCTGACTTTGCTCGATGTTCCCGGGAAAATGAATGTTTATGTCATTCGAAACTCGTCACTGCAACCGCAGCGGGTTGAAGTGGAGCCAAAGCTCCTGCCTATTGCAGGGCGATCCGTATCCTCTCTGATTCGCACCCAGGGGCTGGGCGATCTATACCTGATTTACCTTTTGGCCCAGCGCGACGGGGGTGTATTTCAACTGGCCCATATCCCCGACGATTTCGATCACAGCTCACAGGAAGCATTCGATAACTCTTATATGAAGGAGCTCTACTCGCGCGGCTATGAGATGGCTAACGACGGCTACCCGTGGGAGCTGATGCCTCCAGGACTGAAACAGGCTCATTCGAAACTCGTCACTGCAACCGCAGCGGGTTGAAGTGGAGCCAAAGCTCCTGTCTATTGCAGGGCGATCCGTATCCTCTCTGATTCGCACCCAGGGGCTGGGCGATCTTTACCTGATTTACCTCCTGGCCCAGCGCGACGGGGGTGTATTTCAACTGGCCCATATCCCTGACGATTTCGATCACAGCTCACAGGAAGCATTCGATAACTCTTATATGAAGGAGCTCTACTCGCGTGGCTATGAGATGGCCAACGACGGCTACCCGTGGGAGCTGATTCCTCCCGGTTTGAAGCATGCCATTGGTAATGAAAAACAAGATCCAGGCCAGGCAAATGTTTCCACTTTCCCGTCCCCAGCTGCTAGTGCAGACGGCGAGTGAAGTCCATCGCCTGTATTGAGACTCAGTACTCCCAACTGACCCCAGTCGTAACGCCGTAGTCAGTGTCTGAGCCACTCTGGCTGGCATCGTCATAAGACGCCCAGCCGGTGATGTCCCAGAACAGGTCCTCCACCAACTCCCAACTTAAACGCAGGTCGGTATTCGCGCGCAGACGATCACTTTCGGTGATGCCGGGATAAAGCGTAAAATCCAGTTCCAGGTCCAGCTCAGGCGTATCGAACCGCCACATGCTGTAGGCCGCACCCAACACGCCCTCGACGCTGTCCAGTTTCTCGCCGCTTCCGTCTTTCTCTGTCACTGCCTGCAGCCCGAGATAACCCACCAGCGACAAATCGTTGTTATCTGCAAATGCCCGGCCGTAACCGAAGCCAACCGTGTACCGATAGTCCAGGTCCAGCTCCTCGTTATCTTCATAACTACCATCGAACCAGCGAATAACCTGTGGTCGTGGAGTCCACATTTCCCGCGTTATCTGGTAGCGATTACTGTCACTGCGTTCGCCGTCGTTATCGGTGTTTATCGTTCGCCCCTGTAAGCTGGTGATACCCTTCTCGTCCTCGTAGCCAAGCTCGGAAGTGAGGTTAAACGTGGCGACATCGCTGGCCTTGGTATAGGAGTATCCCGCGCCCAGCCGGATATCCAGTCGCTGCTCCAGGGTATCTTCTATGGGCCGCAACTCGACAATATCGATCGCCTTGACCACCTGTTCGCCCGCTATCGTAACGATACGCACGTGACCCTTCTCGTCGGCCAGACCCAGGGAGCCGTAGTAGCGCTTACCGCTTTCCAGCCGAACCTCATAGTGGAAATCACTTGCTACCGCAGTGACGTCTTCCCACTCGATTGTCACAGTACCCATGGAGTCTGTGCCGTAGGATAATTTGCCGCGCAGCAGTCGCTTGATCTCGCCGGTAATGTCGTTGCCGTTGGCAAGTCGGATATTGTCGACCTTGGCGTGGGAGTGGAGTTGGGCGGAGAACAGAAGGAGAAATGAGCACAGGAGAATTTCTATCAGGCGAGTGAGCATTTGATATTCCTTAACGAGAATGCCTGATAATTCAGGCGCTCAACGATTTGTGCTAGAGGTGCTCAGATTAGGGCATTAAAAGAAAAACTTCACCCCCAGGGCCGGGCCGGACATCTCCAGATCATCCAGAAGCTGATCATCGAATTCCCATTTTAGATGCTGGTACCCCAGGACAACATCAAGCGCCTCAAACCTGTAGTTGATACCGGCAATAGCCTGCCAGGTAAGGTCAGATTCGCCGGCACCAACATCCGCGTAATAGGTGAGGTACCACCTGTCAGACAATTCCGTCTTGCCGTGGATTCCTACCACACCATCCCAATTGCTGGCTGACTCGCTTTCCTTGACGGAACCAAGGGGGTCCAGGGAGAGTTTAATATCGGTATCCATTGACAGGTACCTGGCGCCGCCCACGATATCAATCTGGGTACTACCCGTATCAGCGATCTCCCAGCCTGCTCCCAGGGTCGAGACAAGGTTTGTCAAACCCACCTTCAGCTCAGCCTTGATTGGACCTTGTGCTCCACGCTCCCGAGAATCAGTATCGACGTAGAAGAGATTGGCAAACAAGGTAAGCTTGTCTCGTTGCGCCGAAAAACTACCGAAAATGGCAAACTCGACATCATCCAGAATGTCATCAAAGTCGGCGCTGGTAGCCTCTCCCGTTGCGGAAGTGGCTTTGACATCGGCCGCCAGGGCGTAGAGCTCTACCCCATACTCCCACTCTGCTCCCAGGCTGGGTGCTGCGCCCAGTGCCAAGATGAGGCCGCTTGCCGCGATCACTTCTGAATATTTACTGTTCATTTCGCTTTCACCTGTTCAGTTTATTCGCGCGATTTCCCGTCTGCGAGCTCGCAATACTTATCTTTCTGACCTCTGCTGACTGTTTTGCCAAGTGCTGCTACTCGCCCACTTGTTCCACATTGACGATGGTCAGGTGCAGTCGATACAAGGTTTCCAGTACACCGTTTAATTCCGACTGGTCTCTCAACAAACCCAGCAACGTCGATCGCCGATGCGGGTCGCAGTTCTGGCATGGCATAACCTCCATACCCGCCAATCGATCTGCCCAGCTTTCAGGTACGTTGCCCTGCACTACAATCCTGTACGTCGCTGGACAGTCAAAGCAGGGGCCCTCGCCTGATATTTTGCCCGCCATCATTAACATGAACCTCAGGTGACCTTGAATTGTGTTTAATGATTGCACCCTTGCCATTGGATGGAATCACGCGGAATGAGGGGGAAATGAGTAGTCGGGTCTGCCCGCTACGACGACTGGCGACTACTGCAGGGGCACACTCGGAATAGGGAAGGTGAAAGTAGCGACGAGATTCTGCCCTTCCACGGTACTGCGACTGCCGGTTTCCCAGAAGTAACGCAAGTTGAAGAAGCCGTAGAGTTTGCTCTTTGAAGCAAGCGGCAAGGTTATCTCCGGCCCAATGCCGAAACCGCGATTCCGACCAAAGAAATCAAGATCCGGCTCTGGCATCCGCCCGAAGTCATCATCGGTCACCTTCCACTGGCCGTAGTAGGCCAGGCCGACATTGATCGCACCGTCCATGTAGGACTTACCTATCCCGCCCTCAAGCGTCACGATATCGCCTACGGTAATGCCGGTATCGTCCTGCTTACCGTGGGTTTCGTAGAACAGCATACCGGCTATGTGCCAGGTTTTGGCCTCGTCAAAATAATAGGTGGCCCCGCCAAACAGTTCATAACTCCAGAACCCGAGGCCGCCGTTGTCGTCCGCACCCTCCTCAAAATTCCCGGTGGGAGCAAACACACCCAGGCCAGCGGTAAAATCCGCCCGCGGCGTCGTCCAACCGAGGTTCACCGGCTGAATATAGGTATCGGAAAACAGGGTACTGGTGCCCTCGGAAATACCCAGAATGGGCGCGCGCAGGCGATTGTCGGACCAGGCCGGGGCGATCATGTAACTGTAGTTACCACCCCAGAGCTGGTAATCCGTTACATGCCACCAGGCCACTCCATATCCGTTGACATCCAGATCTCCCCGCTTCGCAGGGTCAACACTGATCTCGTTGCCGTCTGAATCCAGGATTTGGTCGCCGTCGTAGCCAATATATATGGCCGATAGATACATGCCCGGGGGCGGCTGGGTAGCCGATTGCATACCGTAGTCCCCCACCAGATTGTGCCCCAGGAACTGGGCATTGGCCGCCGCCGGCAGCAACCAAAGCAAGGCCAGGACAAACATCCACTCAACATATAATGGCCGCATACTTTCCTCACACCTGTTATAAAAACGTATCGCTATCGTTATATTAGTCAGGCGTCGAGGGATCGACACTCCCAAAAACAGGGGTTAAATGAGTAGTTGTAGCGCAGCCGCAGGGCTTAAGCCGACAGAATGCCCAGCTCAATGGCGCGAGATACGGCCATCCGGCGGCCTGAGACATCCAGTTTCTGGTAAATGTGCTTGAGGTGGTAATTGACCGTATGCGTTGAGATAAAGAGCTGGCTGGCGATCTCCTTGTTGCGAAAGCGCTGGGCCAACAATTCCAGGATGTCACGCTCCCGGTTGGTGAATTGCGCCTCAGACAATTCCCCTGCGACGATCGGGGCATTGCCCGTTTCCGTCTCATCGGCCAGGGCTTGCCCCGTTAAGCGCAGGCCACACTGCATCTCCAGGAAATCCCGGGATTCGGGCATGCGACAACTGCTCTAGCAATGGTTTAAGCGCGTCGCCCAGCTCCTGAAAGGGCCTGGACCAGTTGGCGGGCGCAGCCAGAGCTAACGCCTCCTCAAACAGCGCCTGTGCTTTCGCGGGCTCTGCCAGTTGTTCTCGCGCCACGGCCTCCAACAGCATCAGGTCTATATCCTGGCATAACAAATGCTGCGCAACAGTACCCACTCGAATCGCAGAAATCGCCTTCAACGCCATGCTGGCAAAGGCGCGTTCGCCCCTCGCCAGATCGACTCGAATGCGCGTGATGGCAGGCTCCTCCAGCCAGAACATCAAAGTACCCACCGCCGGCAACTCAGGCAGCTCCCTGGGCCAACTCAATGGCGGTTTCAACATCTGCATGAAGGAGAGCAGAGCGTGCCCTGACGCTGGCCAGGAACTGGGCCCTGGCCTCGTCCATTTGCGGCGCCAACGCAAGAGACTCCAGCCGCAGTAGCTCCGCCTCGAGCTTCTCCCATTCCTGCAGATAGGCAAAGCACAGGATCTTTCCCGCTAGCATGTCCATGCGCGCCTGGTATTCGATGTACCCGATTCCTTCACTGGCTCGATCAAATGCCGACTCGGCCTTAATGAATCGCCCGGTGCTGAACAGGACCAGACCCTGCATGTAGTTCGCCCAGGCGCGGGCATGCTTGCTGTCAAAATCGGAGGAACTGATCATGGCCAGGCGGGCAGCTGCTTTTGCAGCAGGTACGGTAGCGATGCCAAAATAGTGTGTGTAGAACTCTGCCGCAGCCAGCCGCGAGGCCAGTGTGCCCCGCTTCCCGGCGTCCAGTCCTTTCAAAGCTGCAATGCCCTGCAGCGCGCGCTCGCTGTCACCTTGCATCGTTCTGCACATGGCCAGGTAAATCTGCAACTGGCCCTTAATGGTTCCGTGACCCAGCGGCGCTTCGTCTGCTCTTTCGAACATCTTGCTGGCCGCCGCAATATCACCCGACCAATACAGCAACACCGCGCGCGAGTAGTCGAGTTCACCTGACTGGGAGTCAGTCAGTCCGTGCTTGCTCTCTATCATTTCCAACTGCGGGACCAGGTCGGCAATCAGCTCCAGGTCAATATTGAAGTGGCCTACCCAGGCCCTGGCCAGGAGCGTTCCCGGCCAGTTGCTTATTTCGCTGGGTGAAAACAGCTGGAGCCAACGGCTTACCTGTAGCCACTGGTCTTCATCCAGGGCGCTCACCCGGTGCCGATCAACGACCTCGGCCGCCTCAGCGGGACGCCCGGCATCGATATAAATACGTATAGCGTATTCGAGCAGACCCAGCTCCTCCAGCGACATGGCGATGCGCGACTGGATCGACGCTTGCTCCTGGGGCGACACGCGCGACTGCAGCTGCAGCAGCAGCAGGTCTCGAAACAAATGATGGTAACGATACCAGGTACCGCTGGCATCGAGCGCAATGAGAAACATGTTGTTCTGCTCTGCGCGGTGGATGAAATCCGAGCCATCCATCTCGCCATCACCCGGCATCAGCTCGGCTATGTTGTCGAGCAGGCCAGCGCAAAACTTCTCCGGAATCGCTGAACACAGCAGCATGTACTGGGTCGCGGGGGGCAGGCCTTCAACCACTTCCTGAAGCAGGTACTCCTGAATCTGTTGCAAACCCGCGGGCGCTGCCTGCAGCGTTAAATCAGGGTTCTGCAGGTGGCTCGCGGCCAGCGCCACCATGCGCAGCCCTGCGGCCCATCCCTCTACCGCTGCTTGCAAATCCCTGACCTGTGAACTTGCCGGCACCTCGCCCAGGGCGGTGGCCAGCAGCTGCGTTGCCTCCGTCTCCGAAAACCGCAAGTCCGCGAGCCGCAGCTCCGTCAGCTGGTTGTTCGCCTTCAGCTTGGCCAGGGCCAACGGTGGATCCCGGCGCGTTACCAGCACCAGATGGAAATTGTCTGGCGGGTGTTTGAGGATCGCCGCAACCAGCTCATGCACCGCCGACCCGTGGTCAATCCGGTGGTAATCATCCAGCACCAGGATCACCGGGCTGGCGATGTCCACAATTTCGTTGATCAAGGCGTTGGCAATCGTCTGGGGGGCGGGCAGATTCGGGCTGATCAACCAGCTGTGGAACGATTCGAATACGCCGGGATACACAGAGTCCAGCGCCGCCTGCAGATAAGCCAGAAACTGGGAGAGCTCACTCTCAGCCGCATCCAGCACCAACCAGGCCGCCGGCTCAGGGAGCGACCGTGTCCATTCAGATACCACTACGCTCTTACCATAGCCCGCCGGGGCGGAAACCAGAGTCAACGGCCGCGTGAAGGAAGCGTTCAGGACATCCAGCAAGCGCTCACGCATCACGAACCCAACCGTCTCTTGCGGGCAATAAAGTTTGGTCTTGAGGATGACTGTGGGTTTGCTCACGTTACGGCGGTTCCATCTTCCCTGGTACTATTGTGGGGCACATCCACGCGACTTCAGTGCCGGACCCGGCGGACAAAGGACTGTTAGCGTCGGGAGCTTGCCGTTTTCGTAATGAAAAGTACCATAACTCCCCCGCAGTCACCACGCTCGGCCGCAAACGTATTGATGCTAGCGCGTTCAGGGTAATCAGCCGCTGCGATTAGGCCAGCCATACTATTCCAGGACCAGAAATGCCAGCGAGTTCGCCTCGAGAGACGAATAAAAGGGGTTCCAGCGCAGTCGCAACATCGCCGCGGGGGATGCCTGCAACACACCGCGCTCGCCGCGCAGCGCCAGTTGCCCCAGTTGCAGGCCAGGGCTCGGCGTCTCGGGCTCACCGCCATAAAGCGGGTCCCAGGGTGGAAACGGCAAGGCTACATGCGTCAGGGAATACACGTCGTCCGGGCAGGCGCCCGTAGAGGCGCTCCACCAGGGCAGGCACAGACACGGTAGCATCCACCACAGAGGAAAATGCCTGAGTGGGCGGCATATCGGCCAGGGTCCCGGAAGCAGAGGCGGCATCCAGCATCAGCTGAATCTGGCGGGTAATCCGATAAGACACATCACTGGCATTGATCGCGAAGGAGCCGTACTTGAACGGTTCATACCCGGGCAGAATGTCATTCCAGGCCAGCTTCTCCAGCCCCAGCATATGACCCGGGCGGCCGCTGCATAAATCACCGCGTCGCGATAGACGTGGCACACGCTCGCAGAACAGCC
>CAWJQW010000006.1:0-258181 GCA_963845135.1 uncultured Gammaproteobacteria bacterium
TTGGGTAACAGCGGTGGGCATCCTGATGCTCGGCTGGTTGTTGCAAAGCACAATGTAAGTTGGTGCCGGGCACCGTGTCATAACTCATACATATTTCTAGCTAACTGCGAATGGCAATTATAGTTATATGATTGCGCCCGCATGGTGGGATAACCGCCTACGGGCCCCTATCCTGGGTGTCTCTCAGGGCATCGACACCCTGTTTTCCGATCTTTATCTTCAACACCCTTATCTTCCCGATCCCCAGTATGCCTTTGTGGTAGTCGCGATATGTACTACCCATTTCCCCCCCATTTCTCGTGATGCCTTGTTCCGCAGGGCGTGAAATTATAGGGAAGTGTCAGTTTGATTAATGCAAAGCGATGATGTTAAGGGGAGCAGGGCGCAGCAAGCACTGCCTCCCACGCAAGCAATAAGCAGGAGTAAGAAAATGAAAATGAAATTATTAACCACACTGGTCGCTGCAAGTGTAATGGCAGGCAGCATGGCAACAGCCATTGCTGCACAACCGCCGAAAATGAAAATGACCACTGATATCCCCAAGTCGATCATGGCTCCGGACAAAGTAAAAACTTCGATTGGTACCCTCAACTATTTTGACGGTGTGCCGACAGAAGCGACGGCCAAAACGGTCTACGACTACCTGGATCGCTCGCGCGCCGTTGAAGCGTTCCTGAACAGCATACCTGCAATGTCAATGTATGGGATCCGCGAAGGTCAGCGGGAGTTCGGGCTCGATGCCAGCAACAAGATTGTCATCTACGACAACCTGCTGGACTCCAAAGCACTGTGGCTGACCGCGAACACCTCGACCATGTATGCCATGGGCTGGCTGGACCTCAAGAAGGATGGCCCGACGGTCGTCGACCTGCCACCGCGAATGCTGGGTATCCTCGACGACATGGCCTTTCTTTACATGACAGACCTGGGCATGGCCGGCCCCGACAAGGGCAAGGGAGGCAAGTTCCTTGTGCTGCCTCCGGGCTATGACGGCGATGTGCCGGACGGGTACTTCGTGGTCAGATCAAAGACTTACGGGGTCTGGCTCTTCATGCGCGGCTATCTCGACAAGGGCATCGAGGCGGCTTCGAAGAACATCCGTGACAATCTGAAGGTATACCCGCTGGCAAAGAAAGATAATCAGCCGCCCATGCAGTTCATCAATGGAACCGGCAAAGAGATCCAGACCGTTCTGCCGAATGATTTTTCCTTCTTCAAGAACGTACACACCATTCTTCAGGAAGAGCCGGCAGGTTTCCTCGGTGCCGAAATTAGCGGCCAGCTGGCTGCAATCGGCATTGAAAAGGGAAAACCTTTCCCGTCGGATAAGCGCATGACCGATATCCTGGTCGACGCAGCTGCCATCGGCAATGCCGCGGCCCGTGCCATCAGTTTCGCTCCGCGACACCCCGGACTCTATACCTACGGCAAAGACAGCGGATGGTATCAGCCCATCATCGGCGGAAGCACCACCTATATGAGCAATGGCGCCCGCGTGCTCGACGGGCGGGTCTTCTACCACTTCGGCTATATCTGCGTATCACCGGCCATGTCCAGCAAGTCTCCGGGCAAGGGCTCGGACTATACCATGGGGATGGTAGACTCGAAGGGCCAGCCCTTTGACGGTTCCAAGACCTACAAGCTGCATCTACCGCCCAATATTCCGGTCGCTGACTTCTGGGCTCTGACCATGTACGACACACAGACACGTACCCAGCTGCAGACCGATCAGCAGTTCCCAACCCTGGACAGCTATGCCAAGGGCATGAAGACGAACGCCGACGGTTCCATCGACGTTTATTTCTCTCCCAAGGCGCCCAAGGGACAGGAGAGCAACTGGCTGCAGACCATTCCAGGAAAGTCCTGGTTTGTCGCTCTGAGAATGTACGGCCCGCTCGAGACCTGGCTCGACCAGACCTGGCGGCCGGGTGAGATTGAGTTGGTTAAATAATTAACTCAAGCTAAATAAGCGGCGGGGCGGATTAAAACTCGCCTCGCCAAAAAAAACAGGACACACGACGATGAAAATAAAATCACTAACAACCATGGCTGTCAGCGGATTGATGGTGGCCAGCCTGAGTGGTCTAGCCTACGCTGATCAGGACAAGACCATCTTCGAGCTGGGTGCTGCAGAGGCAAAACAGACGTCGAAAGATTTCAAGCCGGCACCCACCAAGATAAAGACAGACTTCGGCACGCTCGAGTTTACCGGTGGCGGTTACCCCACCAAAGAGACTGCACAGAATGTCTGGGACCAAATGGATCTGCAGCGCGCCACGCAGGCCTATTACGACTTCATACCGGCGCTTTCGATGCACGGTATCCTGAAGTCTCAGGTGCGTGACTACGGCGCGCGCAGTTCGTCGGACGTGTTGGTCTTTGCTAACCGTATGAACTCCGAACCGCTGTGGCTGACGGGCAACGTCGACAGCATCTACGCGATGCTCACAATCGACATGAAAAAGGACGGACCGCTGGTAATCGAGGTGCCGCCCGGGGTGATGGGCCCGCTGGATGATGCCTACTTCCGGTTTGTCGTCGATTTCGGTGCGACCGGCCCAGACAAGGGCAAGGGTGGCAAGTACCTGCTGCTGCCTCCCGGCTACGACGGCCCCGTCCCGGAAGGATATTTCGTGGCGAGATCGACCTCTTACCGGTTGTGGGGATTGTTGCGTTCCAACCCTGGCGAGGGCGACAAGGCCATGAGCTTCTACAAAAAGCTTAAAGTCTATCCTCTCGACCAACCCGGCCGGAAGGGTCGCTATACCAACGTCAGCGGCCTGCCGCTCAGCAGCCTGGCACCTGAAAGTATGGAAGCGTTCCAGTGGATCCACGAGATCATCGAGCACGAACCTGTAAATTTCGTCAACAAGGAACTTTTGGGACGATTGGCTTCACTGGGCATTGAAAAAGGCAAACCCTTCAATCCTGATGCGCGCATGCAGCGCATTTTGGAAAAGGGGGCCAAACTCGCTGTAGCGATGGCGCGGACCAACGCTTTCGACAGCCGCGACCCGGACGTAAAAGTCTATAAGGATCGCCAGTGGGAAACGGTGTTCATTGGTGGCAGCGCGGCATTTGAGAAAAATGGATACCGAAACCTCGACGCTCGCAGCTTATTCCACTACGGGGCGATCGTTGTCACACCGGCGATGGCAGCACCGCTGCCTGAAGGCGTCGGCTCGAAGTACCTGTTCGGTTATAAGGATGCCGACGGCAATTACCTGGATGGCAGCAAGAACTACAAGCTGCACATACCGCCCAATGTGCCGGTCAAAGACTTCTGGTCGGTGACTATTTACGACCCCGCAACCCGTTCGCAGCTGCAGACCAGTAAAGAGTTCCCGTCGATTGGCAGCCAGGCTCTGCCGGGCACCAACCCGGATGGATCCATTGATATCTACTTCGGTCCCAAACCGCCCAAGGGTAAAGAGAAGTTCTGGCTGGAGACCATCCCGGGCAAAGGCTGGTTCCCGGT
The DNA here is from genome assembly GCA_963845135.1 of uncultured Gammaproteobacteria bacterium. Lineage (GTDB taxonomy): Bacteria > Pseudomonadota > Gammaproteobacteria > Pseudomonadales > Halieaceae > Halioglobus. The sequence continues at coordinate 3,479 of CAWJQW010000006.1, forward strand.
ATTCAGGATTTATGGACCGCTCAAGGCCTACAACGACAAGAGCTGGAAGCCGGATGATGTCGTCCTGATCAAGTAGGATCGTCACGTATTACAAATTAATAAGCATAGGGGCCTGAGCAGACCTGGTTTGAGAAGATCTGGCGCCCAGATAAATTGAAATTAAAACTGAAAAGGAACTCATTATGATTAACGTAAGTAAAAACCTTATTGCTGCGAGTTTAACTCTGGCACTGATGGGTGTTAGCTCAACTGCTGTTAACGCCAATGAATATGTCCCTAAATACAAAGCTGACGTTAGCGCTGAGATGTTAACCCCAGATTCAGTAATGACAAAATACGCGGGTGAATTAACTTTTAAAGATGCTTTTCCAACGGATGAAACGTTCATTAAAGCGAATGACTTTATGGATACCGCTAGAGCTTTTACGTTATTTGGATCAGCTGTACCAACAGTAGCCATGTATGCCATGTTAAAAGGTCATCGTGATATAGGCGTTATACCAAATAAAACGGTTGCCCTTACTGAGCAATTAATCGACGCAAGGTCATTGTGGTTAACACCTAATACAACCACTCCTTATGCTCATGCAGAAATCAATGTAAAAAATGGACCTGTTGTGATTGAAGTGGGTTCACCGGTAATTTCAATCCTGGACAATGCCTATTTTTTGTATGTGGGTGATATTGGTTTAGGTAACGCCCAAGACGGTGGTAAAGGCGGAAAATATCTTGTTGTAGGTCAAGATTACAAAGGGGAAATTCCAAAAGGTTATATTGTATTAAAAACCAATACATACCGTCAGTGGATGCTAACACGCCCATTCCAGTTGCCTAATGAACCACTTGAAGAAACCTTATCGAAGTTTAAAAAGGGGATTAAGATTTACCCACTTGCAGAAGCTAACAACCCGCAACCTGTTGAATTTATGAATATATCAGGTAAAAAATACAGCACGCTTCATGCAACTGACTCATCAATATATGACGAACTCAATGAAGTGATTCAGTACGAGCCTGCAAATACGGGTGACCCAGAGCTATTAGGTTTAGCAAAAGCAATTGGTATTGAAAAAGGTAAAGAATTTAAACCCGATGCACGCATGCAAAAAATATTGACTGAAGCAGCAAGCTTAGGCAATGCAGCTTACAGGGGCGTAATGTTTAAACCTCGTAACCCGGATGTTTATTTTTACCCTGATCGTAAATGGTTTTCACCACTTTCAAGTGGCAGCTATGAGTTTTTGTCCAAAACTGGCGCGAGACTGATAGATGATCGTGTTGGCTTCCATCTTTTTGCAACCGGCGTTACCCCCTTTATGGTCAAGCCCACTGTAGGTGCAGGATCGGTTTATGAAATTGGCTCAATGGATGAAACCGGCAAAATGCTTGATGGTGGTAAGACCTATAGCGTTACATTACCAGGGCCTGTTCCTGCCCGTGATTTTTGGTCATTCATGGTTTACGACAACCAAACACGCTCAATTTTGGAAACGGATCAGAAAACGGGCGGCGTAGACTCCAAATTAGCAGGCATGAAAAAGTCTGAAGATGGCAGTGTCACTATTTTCTTCGGGCCGCAAGCGCCTAAAGGACAAGAAAAAAACTGGGTACAAACTGTTCCTAACAAAGGCTTTAACGTGCTTTTACGCTTATACGGCCCAGAACAGGCATGGTTCGACAAAACATGGAAACCAGGTGATTTTAAACTAGTAAAGTAACCTCGCTTCGGGATAAAAAATCGACCTAAATGCCTGTTCCGTGATCGGATCTTTTGACCAAGAACGATTCAATCACACAAGGAACAAGCATGAAGAAGCTAAAGGAAAGATACTATGAAAAACAAAATTACCATCCAAACTCTGCTGGCAGGACTGCTGGCGATCGCGCTGATAGCTTCCGCTAGTGCGGCCGATAAACCCAACGTCGTTCTGATGCTGTCAGACAACATGGGCTACGGTGATTTAGGCGTCTATGGCAGCGGTGGTGAACTTCGTGGTATGCCCACGCCGCGCATCGATCAGCTGGCAAGCGAAGGGATGATGCTCACTCAGTTTTTTGTGGAGCAGGGCTGTACACCGACCCGCGCGGCTTTGCTGACAGGCAGATATTCTCAACGTGCAGGGTTGGGAAGTATTATTATTGCGGGTACACCCAGTACCCTGCAGGCTGATGAAGTAACCATGGCAGAGCTTTTCAAATCAAAAGGTTATGCCACTGCCATTGTGGGTAAATGGCATCTGGGCGAAGAAAAGCAAAGTCTGCCCATTAACCAGGGCTTTGATCAATGGCAAGTTGGGATTTTACAAACCACCGACGGTGTATTGTACCCGGATGGTATGCGTAGAAGCGGTTTTTCGGAAGCAGCAATTGCCAAATCGCAAACCGCTATCTGGGAATCAGAACCCGGGAAGGATGTCTTGAAAAAGGTCCGTCCCTACGATCTTGAATACAGACGGCATATCGAAGGTGACATAGCGCAAGCCTCCGCGAAGTACATCAAAGAACAGGCAAAAGAAGAGAACCCATTCTTTCTTTATGTGGGATGGTCACATGTGCATTATCCGGCCTTGCCTCATCCCGACTTTGAAGGGAAATCGAGTGCCGGGCTTTTTGGTGATGCAGTGATGGAACTTGACTACCGTACAGGACAGGTGCTTGACGCCATAAAGGAGGCCGGCATTGAAGACAACACCATCGTCATATGGCTTTCCGACAATGGGCCGGCTACAACCCAGGGGTCCAACAACGATTTCCTGGGCAGTTCAGCCGGACCGTTCCGTGGAGAGGTTGGCGATGCACTTGAGGGTTCACTGCGCGTTCCGGGCATGATCAAATGGCCGGGTAAGATCAAACCGGCAAGGAGCAACGAGATGGTAGCTATCCACGACTTCTACCCTACATTGGCCAACATTATCGGGGCCAATGTACCAACTGACCGTGCCATTGATGGCGTCGATCAGGGTGATTTCTTCCTAGGCAAAAACAAGCAGTCAGCGCGCGAAAGCCTGATCACGTTCATGGAAGGCGAGGTTGCTGCAGTGCGCTGGAAGCAGTGGCGTATTTATCCAAGGGAATTCGTTGCATCTGCTGGCAACCCGTCCCTGATGGGCGTGGGCGGCTATCGTGCCGAGGGTATGGGTTATCCTTCTGTCTACAACATTGCCCGTGATCCACGGGAACAATGGAACCAGACTGCAGTCTCTGCCTTTGTGCTCGGACCGTATATGCAGATTGTGGGCGAATACCAGAAGTCACTGAAGAAGTATCCTAATCCACCAGCCTTCAGCATGACAAAATTTGCGAAGTAACGGGGGAAAAGGCATTACATGCTGCGCCAGGGATTACCAATATCCAGGGGGCTCGGACCTATGGAACTAACTGATAATACGTGATTATAGAAAGTGAAATTCATGAAACCAAAACCAAATGTAGAAAGAAAGGCACGCAAATGGGCAGCCGTAGGTTGCGTATTGGCAGGTTTAACCGTTGCTGCTTTGGCAACGCCGCAAAGCGCGGTAGCCGCCACCAATAACGACGACAAACCCAACATCGTGCTGATCAACATGGATAACTTCGGCTACGGTGAACTCGGCGTCTACGGCGGAGGTATTCTCCGGGGTGGTGCCACGCCGCGCATTGATGAGCTGGCCAGCGAAGGGATGCGGCTGTTGAATTACAATGTCGAGGCGCAGTGCACGCCCAGTCGTGCAGCGCTGATGACAGGCCGTTATGCCATACGCACGGGGAACGGTTCGGTACCGCTCGAAACCGCCGATTATGGTTTGACCCAGTGGGAATACACCATGCCTGAGATGCTGGGCGATGTGGGTTATGCCACCGCCATGTTCGGCAAGTGGCATCTGGGCCAGGCGGAGGGACGCTATCCCACCGATCAGGGTTTCGATGAGTGGTATGGCATCCCCAATTCGACCGACGAGAGCCTTTGGCCATCGCAGGATAGTTTCCAGAAGTATCGGAAACTGGCGGAGGAGACCGGCAAAAATCCGATGATCAAGGACGAGCACGTTTATTCGGCCAGAAAAGGCTCACCGGCAAAGGTGGTGAAGGTCTATGATCTGCCAGCAAGGCTAGAGATTGACCGTGAAGCTACCGACCATGCCAAAGACTTCATGACACGCCAGGCCAAAGCCGGTAAACCTTTCTTCGTGTATTTACCCTACACCCAGACGCATATGCCGGTGTTGCCGAGTAAGGAGTTTCAAGGCAAGAGTGGCAATGGCGACTTCGGCGATGTGCTAATGCAGATCGATGCCTATACCGGTGAATTACTGGATAAGGTGAATGAGTTGGGTATCGCCGATAATACTATTTTCATATTCACCTCGGATAACGGCGGCGAGATGACGCCCGATTACCAAGGATGGAACGGCCCATGGAGTGGTTCCTATTTCACGGGTAAGGAAGGGTCCTTACGGGTGCCGTTTATTGTCCGCTGGCCTGGTAAAGTTCCGGCAGGCAAGGTCTCCAACGAGATCGTTCACCAGTTTGATCTGTACGCTACATTGGCAAACATTGCCGGTGGTAAGGTGCCGACAGATCGTATCATCGACAGTAAGGACATGACGGATTTCTTCCTCGGGAAACAAGAGGCATCCGGTCGAGACGGCTTTGTGGTCTATGTTGGTAACGATATTCACGGCGTGAAGTGGCACAACTATAAGATGATGTTCATGGAGTTTGAAGGAGCGCGGGGTACTGGGAAACTGAACGTGTTCCCGATGCCTCACTTTTACGACCTCTATGCTGACCCTAAAGAAGAATATCCCGTAACCAAAGCACTGGGAGGTAAATTGTGGCTACGTTGGGGAACTGGGCCGATTCTGGTTGAGCATAAGAAGTCGCTGGCCGCAGAACCACCGATCAAACCGGGAACGCCTGATCCGTACAAGCCTGCTAAAAAGAAATAACAAGTCGAACCGTGCATGCTGCGCCAGGGACTGTCCTTGGCGCAGCATCCAAGAGTTCGATGCCGGACACAACTTCATAACTTGAAAGAGTTATAAGTCGGTACCCGGCGCCATAAGTATATTAATAGTAAAGTCTTACATGAAAACACTGACACTCGCTGCATCACTCTTGACGATCATGCTAATCGGCTGTTCACCGACAGCAGATACCGTTAGTGCGACTGATAACACGACTGATACGCCAACCACCATCTACATGGTCAGGCATGCTGAAAAAGTGAATGTGGATAACCCAGACCCAAGCTTAAGCGCAGCTGGCTTCGCCCGGGCAGAAGCTTTGCAAGCGGCATTAATTGATGCCTCTGTAGATGCGATTATCGTTAGTAGTTTCCAACGCACCCAATTAACGGCAAAACCTCTGGCTGAACATCTTGGCTTACAGATGATTTCAATCCCCATAGATTTACCTATAGATAACCCTAGCGTAGAAAAATATATTCAGGGTGTGGTTGAAGAAATTAACAATAATTGGTCAGGCAAAGAGGTCTTAGTCGTCTCGCATAACCCTCTGGTTCAACTCATTGGTAAAGCACTAAATACCCCTGAGTTACCGGCTATAGATGAAGCAACAGGTTTCGATCATTTTTTTGCAATTACCAAGTCTAATGACCCATCAGAGCAAGCGAAACTAAGCCATACCCGCTATGGAGCATTACCGCAGAAATAATTCATAATAGTGGTGCTATTGTTCGTAGCCTCATCACATTCACTGGCGACCTTTCGAGTTATCAAATGATCATTTATTCCTTGTCGATTCCTGCACACAGACCCCTATCACGCATCTGTTGCCTATTCCTGCTGGCGATAGTTGCTGGCTGTGCAACGGCTCCACTGGATTATCCGAAGCAGACGTCGGTCGCGATTGAGGAGACATCACATACCAGGGAAGCAGTCGAAACGGATAAATGGATGGCAGGCAGAACCGACATCAACGGATTCTACCCGCTTGTCTCAGGATTTGATGCTTTTGGGGCTCGCCTGCTTTTGATTGATGACGCCGAGGCCAGCATCGATGCTCAATATTTCCTGATGAAGCCGGATCACGCCGGGCTCGTATTCTCGTCAAAACTTATGGAAGCTGCAAATCGTGGTGTTCGGGTGCGCTTACTGCTGGATGACATATTCACGAATGTTGACGATTTAGATTTGGCGGTAGTGAACGACCATCCGAATATCGAGCTGCGTATATTTAATCCCATTGCCCGAAAGGGAATCTACGCCTTCAATTATCTTGGCCATTTTAGTCTCGCCAATCGGCGTATGCACAACAAGTCACTTGTTATCGACAATCAGGTCGCCATCGTCGGTGGACGCAATATAGCGGAGGAGTACTACCAGCTGGAAACTTCCGGCGAATTTCTGGATTTCGACATGGTCAGTGTTGGCCCGATAGTCAGGCAGGTATCAACTGAGTTTGATACCTACTGGAACCACAAGCTCGCGGTGCCTATGGAGGCACTGTATACCGACAAAGACCGGGAAAAGCTTGCACAAGCCAGAACCGCCTTATTGCAGGATATGCGCGACTCTGGCGATTCGATCTACGCGGAAGCCATCAACACTCCGCTAATGAAACAGCTCAACGAATTGTCGCTGTCACCCTACATTGCTGAAGCACGCTTGTTGACTGACGATCCGCAGAAACTGCTGGAGGACGTTTCTGACCAACAACAGATTGTCGTTAACGAAATGCGCGAAGCCTTGTTAGCCGCTGAAGAAGAAATTATTATTTTCACGCCCTACTTCATACCCCGTAAGCGCGGTATTGAGTTCGTCAGGCAGTTGCGTGACAAGGGTATACGCGTAGTGGTGATTACAAATTCCCTGGCAACGAACAATCACATCCCCGTTCACTCATCTTATGCGTCGTACCGCAAGGATCTGTTAAAAGCCGGCGTTGAATTGTGGGAGGCTCGAGCAGATGCTGCGAAAATCACCACGGACGATGGGCAAACCCAACTCGAACACCTGACGCTGCACACAAAGGGCATCCTTATCGATAAGAAGCGTATTTTCGTTGGATCATTGAATCTCGATCCACGTTCCATCGATATCAACATCGAAATGGGACTACTGATAGATTCGCCGGAGATGGGCGCTATGCTCACCGATTCCGCACTGAGCGGTATCCCGGATATGGCATATCGGCTGCAGCTGGGCGATGACAACAAGATTACCTGGCATGCAACGATCGACGGCAAACAGGTAATTGAAACGAAGGAACCGCAAACATCCGGCTGGCGACGATTTCAGGCGTGGTTTCTCAGGATTGCACCGGAGAAACAACTCTAAGCCAACTTCTGGTTATAGACGGCAATTTAACGCGCTATGGCGCGCCCGACAGGGTGAAGAGCGGAAGCGAAAGCACGGCGCCTAATGGCCAGTATTGGGGTCGGTAATTCTCTACCGTCACGGCATTAAAATCAGTCGGAGCAACCTTAATGCCAGCCAGAATCAGCCCCACACTTTTGTTTATTGTTGCTGCAGGACTGTGCCAGGCACCAGCCCCCTTCTCCTCGCATAGCCAGCTCGACTGCGAAGTGGCCAAAGACTTGAGTGCAGCCGACCTTCTCAAGTACAGGGCCGACGTGCCCCCGGCGAAATGATTACGCGCAATAACAGCTTGCGGGTCAAATAGACCTACCTCAAAAACCCCCCCATTATTGGGGACGTAATTACTTGTGCAGTTCCTTATTCTAAAGATGCGTTAAAGGGGGCTTTTGCCTGGCTGGAAGTTATGGATCATGGCAATCCAGATCGCACTTAAGCCGCCACAAGTGAGTAATTGAGGGATTAGCATGACACAGGAAAAAGATCAGGATTCAGCCAAAGTCTCCCTGGAGGAGAAAGTCGCGGAATGGGACACCAGAGTCGACGAGGCCAAGGTGCAGCTCAGCCTCGCTGGCATGGAGGCGCAGGATGCACTTCGTCCCCATGTAGAGACTCTCGACAACGAGATGGCAGAGGCAAAGAGCAAACTGCATCAATTGGCCGAGGCTTCCGAATCTTCATGGGGCGACATCAAGGCGGGTCTGGATCTGTCCCTGGAGGCTATGTCCGAAGCCTTTGACAGCGCCAGGAAACACTTTGATGACAGCAAGCGGAAAAAGAAGCCCTGATTAGAACATTCAGAATCTTGAATTTTGTGCTCGGCACCGTCCTCTTTGCCGCCATGGCGATGCCCGATTTAATGTAGCCATGATGTATGAGCAGGGCATCGGGGTCGGCAAGGGTGACAGCGGGGATGAGGCCAGCTTTGGCTGTAAAAAGCCTGATCGAAAATGGGCTGGATAAGAATTTCAACTAATTGGAGATGGACAAATGACCCAAACTAAACTGGCTTTTATCGGCCTGGCCTTGTTGAGCATTGTGCTTACGGGTTGCGACTATGCACCAGACAATGCGCCAAAACAAAACGCAACTGCGAAAGAGGTTGTAGTTGCCGAGCAGATAGCCGATCCGCTGCCATCCTGGAACGAAGGCGAGACCAAGACGGCGATCACTCGTTTCGTCACGAATGTCACAACAGAAGGAAGTCCAGACTTCGTCCCTTCTGCGCAACGCATCGCTGCGTTTGACAATGACGGTACGCTTTGGTCTGAGCAGCCCGTGGTGCAGCTCCAATTCCTCGCTTATCAAATCAAGAAAATGTCAGGTCAACACCCGGAGTGGAAGACTCAGCAGCCTTTTAAGGCAGTACTTGAAGGTGATCAGACGTTCCTGATCAACGACATTACGAAAAACCATGGAAAGGGATTGCAGGAATTGGTTTTGGCGGCTCATGCCGGGATGACGTTACAAGCGTTCAACGAGTCGGTACGTGAGTTCTTCAATACTGAACAGCATCCGAAATTTAAGCAAAAGTATACCCAAACAGCCTATCAGCCGATGCTGGAGCTGTTGGCCTATCTTCGCACTAACGGATTCAAGACTTACCTCAGTTCCGGTGGTGGCGTCGACCTTATGAGAGTTATCGCGATGGATACCTACGGCATTGTTCCAGAGAATGTGATTGGAACCTTCGCGATTGACTCATTCGAGCAGGTCGATGGCGAATGGAAGATCGTTAAAGGTGCGAAGAACATGTTCCTGCATGATAGTTTGACCAAGCCGGTAGGTCTCAATTTGCGCATCGGGCGCATCCCGATTTTTGTTGGCGGAAATGTTCGTACGGGAGGAGACATTGGCCAGCTCACATATAGCCAAACCAATGAGCTGCCGAATTTCCAACTGCTCATCAATCACGACGACGAGGTACGCGAGTTTGCCTATGCTGAACCGGACAACGCGTCACTTGATGCGGCCGAATCCGGAGGATGGCACGTGGTCAGCATGAAAAATGATTGGCAGCGTATTTTCTCTTTTGAGGAATCCAAACAATCTGAGTGATTTGGCCAGGCAGCAACCGTGTCGTCCGATTGAACCCGCGTGTGATTCCGGATGTCGACCCGGCGAAGATGGAGGGCGTGAACCTAGGTTACACGATCGCGTAACCACGGAGGTTAGGCTATCGAAACAAGAGAGGTAGAAAAGTATGAGTAAGAAAATGAATACCAAATTATTAGCCTCCCTGGTCGCAGCCGGTGTAATGGCAGGCAGTATGGCAACAGCCTTAGCTGCGCAACCACCGAAGATGGAAACGACCACGAGCATCCCGGCTTCGATTACGGCCCCGGACAAGGTGAAGACCCAAGAGCCGGCCGCAAAATCGGGCACAGTGATGGCCACCCACGTTGCCAGTAACGCCGATGAGCTGGCTAAGAAACTTGCCAATCCAATAGCAGCGATGATCAGCGTTCCATTCCAATACAATTATTCGCGCACATACGGTGATGATGGTTATAAGAATCTGTTGAATATTCAACCGGTCGTGCCGATTTCCATATCCAAAGACTGGAACCTGATTTCCCGAACCATCGTGCCGCTCATCCAACAGAAAAATCTTCAGCCGGGCAAATCCCAGTTTGGCTTTGGCGACTCTACCCAAAGTTTCTGGTTCTCGCCGAAGGAGCCAACCTCCTCGGGGTTGATCTGGGGTGTTGGTCCGGCTGCACTCATCCCAACAGGTACCGATGATATTGGTGCCGATACCTGGGCGCTCGGCCCCACGGCTATTGTTTTGAAACAGGAGGGCCCCTGGACCTACGGCATGCTGGCAAATCAACTCTGGAATACGGGTGGCAAGGCCGATATCAGTTCGATGTTCATTCAACCCTTCCTGGCGAAAGGTATTGGTGAAGGCAGAACCGTGAGTGTGAACAGTGAAAGCACCTATAACTGGAAAACTCATCAATGGACCGTCCCCATAAACGTCGCATATAGCAAGGTTTCAAAGTGGGGAACGCAAATGGTTAGCAATCAGATCGGCGCCGGGTGGTATGCCACAAGCCCGAGCGGTGGCCCTGAATGGCAACTGCGATACATGATGGTTCTGTTGTTTCCGAAGTAGCTATGCCAGAAGTGCAAAAAGACTACCTGAAAACCGATAACTACGGTCCGAATATGGGGCGCGGCTACAAAGATATCATTGAGATATCCACGATGAAGCCGTTGACCAAGGATCGTTAGTGGGGCAATTGTAGTAAGAGACTCGAAGGTGCTGAAAGGCGTCTATCCGGGTAAAGCGATCCGGTTGCCGGAGATGTAAGGAAGTCGTGTGAAGCAACGGCAAAAGCACGTTTTGCACGCCTTACCCAGACAGGAGAAAGCATGATTTATCAGACGCTCGGGATGTTGGCTCTGCTGGCATTAGTCTACAGCGCCATTAGTGGCTGGATTGAACGAACGCCAATTAACGGTGCATTGGTGTACACAGCCTTTGGCCTGGCGTTTGGCGGCATGGGCCTGGGCTGGATCGGCTTCGATATCGAGGCCGAAGGTTTTCGGGTTATCGCGGAAATGGCCCTGGGGGTCGTCCTCTTTTCCGATGCGGCCGGCACTGATTTCAAAGTGCTCAAGCGCAACCTCGATATTCCCCAAAGGCTGCTGTTGATTGGCCTGCCTTTGACCATTTTGTTGGGTGTAGGGGCTGGTATTGCCCTGTTCGACAATCTCTCTATTATTGAAATCGCCATTATTGCCACGATGCTTGCCCCCACCGATGCGGCTCTTGGCAAGGCAGTAGTGTCAGACCCCAGAGTTCCGGCTCCCATGCGCCAGAGCCTCAACGTCGAAAGCGGTCTGAACGACGGCATTTGTGTGCCCGTTCTGTTCGCTTTTCTGGCGCTGGCCAGCGAAGGTGATGGGGAGGGCGGTCTGCTGATTCTATTAGTTGAGGAAATTGGTATCGGGGCGATCTGTGGCCTGGTTATTACCTGGCTCGCTGCGGAGCTGTTTCGGGTTGCAAATGCCAAGGGCTTGATTGGCCCCACCTGGCGTCAATTCATTATTGTTAGCCTTGCTGTGCTCTGTTTTACGGCGGCACAGCTTGCCGGCGGCAGTGGCTTTATCGCCGCGTTCGTGGGGGGCATGTTCTTTGGCTCCATGATTCATGAGCCAAAGGAAGAATTGCTGGAGTCCGCTGAAGCGACCGGCGATCTTCTTTCCATGATTACCTGGACCATTTTTGGTGCTGCAGTGGTTGGGCCCGTGTTGGGGGCATTCACCTGGCAGGTATTGCTGTATTCAATCCTTAGTCTCACCGTGGTGAGAATGTTGCCGGTATTCCTGTCATTGCTCGGCACCAGGCTGAATACCGGTGAGAAGCTGTTTATGGGTTGGTTCGGTCCAAGAGGGCTCGCCAGCATCGTCTTTGCAGTGATTGTGTTCTATGCATCGCTGCCGGGTGGCGATACCATCACTATTACGATTATCTGCACGATTTTGTTCAGTGTGATACTGCACGGCGTTACGGCTAACCCCTGGGTGAAGGCCATGGCTTCACGACAGAAACAAGTAGAAACGTCCTGAGCGGTATATGCAAGCAATTGGCGCGTGCTACAAATCGGTGGAGAAATACCACAAACCCAAGGGCGTTTCCCTGACCAGGTTCAATCAATAAACAATTTGAGGCAAAGCCCCAATATGAAGATACAACAATTGATACGTTTGATGATGGCCGGCCTGGTTATTTCCAGTGCGGCCGCTTCGGTTCAGGCCGGAACTGACGTCCGGAACCAAAACCTGTTTGAAACCGCCGGGGCCAAACAAACCGATAAGGATTTCAAACCGGCACCGGATGTAATCAAGACGAACTTCGGTACCTTGAAGTTTGATCTTGAAGCGTTTCCCACCGAAGAAACGACCCAAAAGATTTACGATGAGATGGACTTGCAGCGTGCCACTCAAGCCTACATGGACTTTATGCCGGCACTGTCTGTGTACGGTATCATCAAGGGTCAGATCCGGGATTTCGGATTTAAAACCTCATCAGATATAGGCGTTCACCCAAGCCCGGGGCTGACACCCACTGAGCTTTACCTGACGGGTAACAACAGCACGGTATACGCGGTTGCTTCAATCGACCTGAAGGTAGACGGACCCACAGTCGTAGAAGCTCCGCCGGGTATGTTAGGCACCGTGAATGATGCAGCTTTTAAATTCCTGACCGATATTGGTGTGGTCGGGCCTGACAAAGGGAAAGGCGGCAAGTTCCTGTTCCTGCCTCCCGGTTACGATGGCCAAACCCCTGATGGCTTTTTTGTGGTCAAGTCACCGAGCTACCGACTCTGGGCGATGATGCGCGGCTGGGGTGATGTCGGTGTAGGCGATCAGGCAACTCAATGGTTTAAAGAAAACCTGAAAGTCTACCCGCTTGCAACTGGACCTCGCCAGGCTAATTACACTAACACCGCCGGCGCCGGCCTAAATTCGTTGGCCGCGGAAGATGGTTCTGCGTTTGAAATGCTCAATGAAATTATTCAATACGAGCCCAAAGAATTATTTGGTGCAGAGCAGTTGGGCCGCTTGGCGACACTGGGCATTATTCAAGGAAAGCCATTCAATCCGGATGAGCGCATGAGGCGTATTCTGGATCAGGGTGCCAAGCAGGGCGCAGCCATGTCACGCGCTATAGTGTTTGCCTCGCGCGATCCTGATATCCGATACTGGCCGGAACGTCATTGGGAAAAAATGTTCCTGCACAATACGACGTTTGAACGCAACGGTGTGGCAGATATTGATGCACGCACTTTGTGGCATTACGCGGCTATTGTTGTTTCTCCTGCCCTGATCTCTACCACGCCGGGCGCGGGTACTGCATACCTTACTTCCATTCGTGATAATAAAGGCGCGTACCTTGATGGCAGCAAAACCTATAAATTGCGTGTTGGAGCGACGCCGCCAGTTAAAAATTTCTGGGCGGTGACGGCTTACGATCCCACTACCCGCAGCCTGCTTGACCCTGGGAAAAACAAGAATGTTTCGATAGGCAGTCGTGAAAATCCGGTGGCTAATGCTGATGGTTCAGTTGATGTGTACTTCGGGCCAAAGGCACCTGAGGGCATGGAGAAGAACTGGGTACCTACCAATCCGGATAAGGGTTTCTTCCTCGTCTTTCGGTTCTACGGTCCGCTTGAAGGCTACATCAACAAGAGCTGGATGTTGAATGATTTAGAGCTACTGAAATAGTTTTCACTAAGACAGTTGCATGGAGCTGTGGGGCCTTAGTCACACGCAAATATAAACAACTGTCCAGATGTCATCAGTATTCTGGACATGGAAGCTGATCTATTTAGCGGCATTCCGGGATAACCAGGGCGTATCTGGATGACTTCGAGCCCATTCAATAGAGTTGACCAGAGTGCTTACGCACCTAACGAGAGTTTCATAATGAATAATGACTGTTTTTAATTTGGGTGTAGAGTGTGCTCTGATCGGCAGAAGGACGCATTTGAAATGACATATAAGAAAAGTGCGGTTGCTGCATTGAGCCTGACCCTGATGTTGCTCTGTAATGTGGCGGCGTCCCAGAACGCGACAGTTGGCGGCCAGGCCACCAGGGATTTGCTCGATGAAACCATCGATATCCTGGATGGGGATACAAGCCTGTCGGAGGAGCAGCGAGAGGCGCTGGATAATAAACTCAAGTCTGCGGTAAAAAACATCGACAGGGCAGATGGATTTAAACAACAGACGCTAGAAGTGCGGCAGGCGGCTGAGGCGGCTCCCGACAGGACTGCAGACTATAAACAGCAGCTGCTTGAAGCGAAAGAACAGGATTACCAGCTCGCCGATATACTTCCCGGTGAAGCCTCGCTAAGTGTCATTGATAGCCAGCGGTCACTTATGGAGACCGAGCTGCGCACACTCACCGCGCGTCGGGATAAATTGCGTCAGTACACAGCCGGACGCGATGCAAGAAACACGGCCATGCAGTCGCGGCTTGTAGAGGTCCAGACCAGGCTGGGCGAAGTATCGATCCCGTCGTTTCCCAGGGACGGTAACCTGGAGGAAAAAACCACAGCGCTTTCTATCCTCACCCTGAGTGATGCCTGGCTGGCCGAAAGTGAGAGCCTTAAAGCTGAACTCATCGCCGAACCGGTGCTGGCTGATTTGCGCGCAGCGGAGCTGGATTGGCTTAACGTAACGATCGAACAGGTGCAGCAAAAACTCAAGGTTCTCGCCGATGCAGCGCAGCGCACCGCGACCGAGGAGACGGAGAAAAAACTCCAGTCCATCGATGCGCTGGAAGCGCAAATGCAGCGGGAGAATGCGGCGCTACAGCAATTTGTTGACGAAAACCGTCGATTGGCCGAGAGACAGCAGAAGACAACAGAGTCAATGGACGTTGCCCGGGCGGACGCATCGCTCCTGAAGGCTCAGTTGGAGACACTCCGCGAGGATGCGCAACTCATGCGTCAGCGACTGGAAGTGGCCGGCCGTAAGGCGGAACTCGGGCGAGTCATGTCGATTCTTCTGGTTAATCTCCCCGATACGCGCTTGCTGCAACAGCAAGTGGGGGAGTCGGGGGACGCCATATCGTCGCTTTCGCTGGAGATAATAGGTCTTGAGGAGGAGCGCCGTCGCCTGGGCAGGTTCTTCGAAAACAGCGCAGCATCTGCAGAGTTCGTCAGTGAACTGGATGAACAGGAACAGGTTTTTTTCTACAAACTGCTTGAGCAGCGTAAGCAACTAATCAAAGAGGCGAAGACCGCGCGCGGGAGCCTGCGCCAGTTACTCATCAGCAATAACAGCGGCGCGAAGAATATCATTAATGAAGTGCATGATTTCGAGCAGTTTCTGCTGGGCAACCTGCTCTGGGTACGCAGCTATAACAGCCTCTCACTTGAATTGCTGCAGGAGCAGCTGATGCTGCTGTTCTCCTGGGAAGACTGGCGCAAGCTTCCCATGCAGATAGCGGGCGGCCTGCGGGCTTCCCCGTGGTCGATGAGCTTGCTGATCGCACTGTTTGTGGTCTCCATGGTGGCGGCCCGCTCCAGGCGGATGTACGAAGGCGTGGTGTCCAAACCGCAACCCTTATTCTCACTGCGTGCATCCCATATTGTATTGACGGCCGCCTGGGCCATGTTGCTGGTCTTACCCTGGGCGCTGGTTGTCCAGCTAATGGCCAAAGGCATCTCTAACAGCGAATCATCGGGTCAGTTTCAGGCGGCAATAGCACCCGCAATCGCTTTCCTCGCGCCTGTGGTCTATACACTGCTGTTCCTGCGTCTCCTGCTCGACGAGAAGGGGCTGGGGCGGAGGCTGTTGAAGTGGAATGCCGTGGTGCTGGAGCTTCTTCGCAGCGAGGTTCGCTGGCTGGGCCCCTTATTAGCCTGCTGCGGTTTTATCAGTGTGTTCGCTTCGAATCTGGATATCGCAGCGGGAGGCGGTGCGCTGGGGGCATTGGGCACTTTTGTTGCTGCCGTAGCCGTGGTAATCGCCATGGTCCGCCTGCTGCGGAGCAGGTTGTTCAATGATAACGCCGTGGTCAAAGTCACCATTCAGCTGGTTGCGATTCTTGGCGTTACCGTTGTTATATTGCAGGCACAGGGTTTCTTCTTTGCTGCGGATATCTATCTGCTTTCCCTGGCGGAGTCTTTCTTTGCTATTGCCTCCATCAAGGTTATCTCGGATCTGTTGCAACGGTGTCTGCTGGTTATGCAGTTGCGCCTTGAGCGGCTAGCCAGAAGTGAGGTCGATGCACTCAAGGAAGAAGGAGAGCATGCCCTGGAGGAGCTGGACGATCTCGATTACGTTGTATCCCTGTCAGAGGCAGGCGGCAAGCTGGTAGCCCTGGCGCGGGCCGTCATCTCAGTGGTGGCGCTTTGGTTCATCTGGGAGCCCACGCTGCCGGCACTCAACCTGCTGGATACGGTGCCGCTATGGCAGGTGGTAGACAGCAGTGCCGCCGCAGGCACCCTCAAGGTGATATCGTTGTTCGATGTGGTATTGGCAGTGCTTATCCTGGTGATCACCGGGTTGGTGGCGAAACACCTGCCGTCGATCGTCCAGGTGGTTCTGATGGAGTGGGTGGATGCGGACGCCGGTGTGCGCTATGCGTCCGGCATACTGTGCCAGTACCTGGTGGTCGGTGTGGGCTTGTCGGTCACATTATCGCTGATTGGCTGGGACTGGTCCCGCGTGCAATGGCTGGTGGCGGCGCTAGGCGTTGGCATTGGCTTCGGTCTGCAGGAAATTGTGGCGAATTTTATCAGCGGTTTGATCATCCTGTTTGAGCGGCCCATACGGGTCGGTGACGTGGTCACCGTGGGCAATACATCGGGAACCGTCAAGAAGATAAAAAGCCGCGCCACCATCATTGAAACCTTCGAAATGAAGGAGCACCTGGTGCCGAACAAGGCCCTGATTACCGGCGAGGTCACTAACTGGTCGCTGACTGAAGACGCCGTGAGGCTGATGGTCAGTGTGGGCATAGCCTATGACGACGACCCCGATCTTGCGATGCGTCTATTACTCGAAGCGGCGCAAGAGGTTGAGCTGGTGCTCGATGAGCCTGAACCCTACACGACTTTCGACGATTTCGGCGACAATGGGCTGCTGCTGTCACTCCGGTGTTATGTCTCGGAAGAGCGAGCAAGAGCGTGGACACAGCTTCGCTCACTGATCTTCCGCAAGTACACCCAGGCCGGTATCAGCATTGCTTTCCCGCAGCGGGATGTTCACCTCACGGTGACCGACCCGGTCGATATTCAGCTTGCCCCTGCCTAGCCTAGACACTATGCGGTGTGCCCGTTTTTCGTATCGCCGATTATCGGAAGTGGCGGCCAAGTCTGGGTAATCAGCGCAATAGTCCTGGTGAATGCGCTGTTGCTGTTCCAGGCCTGGCGCTTGATTCGCTAACAGCCAATTCGTATTCCCGTCTGTTCCCGGGCGCCTTGTCATGCTGCAGACCAGAGGCCGCTGTCAGCTTACCTGCTCGATAGAGCGACGCAGCTTGTCCACCAGTTCATCTATTTGCTCCCGGGTGATGATCAGGGGAGGGCACACGGCCAGCGCATTACCGGCGACATTGCGTGCGATCAAGCCATTGTCCTGGCAGGCGGCAGTGGCTCGCTTGGCCATGTCGATGGCCGGTGTGCGGCTGTCCCGGTCTTCTACCAGTTCTACCGCCGCAATCAGGCCTGCGCCGCGGACTTCGCCCACCGCTTCAATATTGTTGAGCTCCGCGAGGCGCGCTTGCATGTACTCGCCCATCTTCGCAGCGTGCGCATACAGGCCCTCACGCTCGTAGATCTCCAGGGTCTTTAGCGCCGCGGCGCAGGCCACCGGGTGGCCGGAGTAGGTGAAACCGTGGCCAAAGACGCCCACTTCTGCGCTGGGCGCCACCATGGGCTCGTACATATCGCCGCGAATGACTGACGCGCTGATGGGGTAATAGGCAGAGGACAATTGTTTGGCAAAGGTCATCATTGCCGGTTGCTGGATGTTGCATGTTTCGCAGCCGAACACGTTGCCGGTGCGGCCAAAGCCGGTAATCACCTCATCGGCCCAGAACAGGATGTCATACTTATCCAGTATCGGCTGGATGCTCTCGTAATAGCCTGCCGGAGGCACGATCACACCGCTGGCGCCAGTAATCGGTTCGGCGATGAAGGCTGCAATCGTCTCCGGTCCTTCCCGGAGAATCAGCTCTTCCAGGTTGTTGCTGATTCGGCGTACAAACTCTGCCTCGCTTTCACCCGGCTGGGCGCCGCGATAGTAGTGTGGGTGGTCGGTGCGCAGGATGCCCAGTGCATCCAGCGGTGCATCGAAGTGGGCCAGGTTGGCGGGCAGGCTGGTCAGTGAGCCGGCGGCGACAGTGACACCGTGATAGGCGCGCTCCCGGGTGATGATTTTGCGCTTTTCGGGTTTGCCAATGGCATTGAAATAGTAGCGCAGGAGCTTGATATGCGTGTCGTTGGCATCTGAACCGGAGTTGCCGAAAAACACCATGGCGTCTTCCACGGGCACCATGGCCGACAGCTTGTCGGCCAGGTCGATGACCGGCTGGTGTGACTTACCGCCGAATGTATGGGAGAAGGACAACCGGGACAGCTGGCTGGAGATGGTGTCGATCAGTTCCTGGTTGCCGTAGCCCAGGCCGGTACACCAGAGGCCAGCCAGGCCTTCAAGGTACTGCTTGCCGTTCTGGTCGTAAACGTAGACGCCCTCGCCACGGTCGAACAGCAATTGCTCTGTGGCCGCGAAATTGGTGGTTGGGTAGATTACTGAAGTCATGGTGATGTCCTGTGACGTTAGTGTGCGTCAGTGGTTGCTGCTGATTTTGCCCATGCAGCTGTATTTAAGCTCGACATGGTCGTCCATGCCATCTTTTGAGTCTTCCCGGCCTGCCGTTTCGATGGCCGTCTTTAAATAGCCGCTGATGATGAGGATTTTATCGGTTGATATTCTCACTACAATCGATATATTTTCAACTTTATGGTGATTTGAAGTCACCAATGGTTGTGTTCATGGCGAGAGTATCTATTTATGCGTGCTTCCCGGCGGGAGTTGCCCCTCAACGCTCTGCGTGCCTTTGAGGTGGCAGCGCGTCACTGCCACCTGCGTAAGGCCGCGACAGAGCTGGGCGTGACCCATGGTGCGATTTCCCGCCAGGTGCGCCACCTTGAGCAGCATCTCGGGGTAGAGCTATTCGATCGTTCCAACCGCCGACTGGCACTGACCGCTGCCGGGCAGCGTCTGATGCTGGAGGTGGGTGAGGCGTTTGATCGTATTACCGAGAGTACCCTCTACCTGGACCCGGATTCCATTGCCGGCAGCCTGGTGGTTGCTGCCACGCCATCGATCATTAGCGGCTGGTTGTTGTCGATGATCCGGGAGTTCAGTCTGCGCTTCAGTGAAATAGAGTTGCGCGTGGTGAATATAGAACCGCAACAGCGGGAGCTGCCACCGGAAGTGAATGTAGCGATTTGCTTCGGGGAGCCAGAGTCCAGCCAGAGGCAGGTGAGAGAGCTATTCAGGGAAAAATACTTTCCGGTATGCAGTCCGCGTTTGCTGCGCCCGGATGCGCCTGTCAGTGAGGCGCGGGACCTCTTGCAGTACCCGATTGTTCACGACAGGCACGGCCGCTGGGTCCGCTGGATGGCCAATCATGCGCTGGACCCGTCAGCCATTCCACAAAACCTGTTTTTACAGGATTCCTTCCAGGTGCTGGAGAGTGTGAGGGAGGGCTGTGGGATTGGACTGGCAGATCGCATTGAGGTAGCGAGAGATTTGCGGGCAGGCAACCTGCTTGCACTAATGGAGGATACGGTTGAGGCGCGCCACGCACACTACCTGGTGACTGACCTGCCCCAGCGCATGAGCGTTCGAGCGCGTTTATTTGCCGACCATGTAGTTCGTGAGTTAGCGGAGCAGTAATCCGGTCGGTCGCCCGGCGCTTTATCAGCCGGCCTGAAGTCCGCTCCTGCTTGACGAGCGGGCATAAAAAGGTTCTTCGCGCATTAGCGTGGTGGAGCAAGTGAATGCTCCAGGTTGCTAAGCGGACATCACGAATGGGGTAAGCCTTCCCAGGTTGGAAACAAACCCCCACGCCCTTGGAAGGCTTACCCCATTCGTGCTGTCCTCCCCTCATTTCGACTCGACTATCCATTACCTGGACTCTCCGTGACGCGCCAAAGCCGTCGCTGAAGTGCCTGAACAGCCCGTCTTGTACACGCGTCCCTGCGGGATTCCCTCGCTCGGTCACGAGCCTTAAAGCGCTTCGCTGTCTCGTGCCTCTCCCTCGGCGCGCACTTGCAACGGACAGTTCAGCCGCTTCACCGACTCCTCTCAGAGCGCGCTAATGGTGGCTATATGATCGATCCTGTGGCTTCACCGCTGGTGAGGCGGGAGAGAGGCTGAAATCATCGTTGCAAATCGCCCGCCGAAGGAAGAGGCGAGACAGTGCTTTTCTGGCTCGCAACTGAGTGAGGGAACCCCAGCGGGGCGAGGTGATAAGACGGTGATTTCAGGCACTCTCCCGGCGACTTGGAACATCACCGGGAGTCTAGGTAATGGATAGTCGAGTCGAAATGGAAGAAGGCCGCTGTGATCGTGGTATACCCCCGGAAGAGAGTCAAAGGGGGGTTCGATCTACCGGGGGTATACCGCGATTACAGTGGCCGCATTTCAAGACGGAACATTCTCTGGCTGTTCCCTGCTAATGCGCGAAGAACCATAAAAAAGCCGGTCACAAGACCGGCTCTTCGAAAGATGGTGCCCAGGAGAGGGCGGTTCCTCGCGCTGTCGAAGCACCGCTTCGAGCGAGGGTTCGCGCCGGCGCTTTATCAGCCGGCCGGAAGTCCGCTCCTGCTTTACGAGCGGGCATAAAAAAGCCGGTCAAAAGACCGGCTCTTCGAAAATTGGTGCCCAGGAGAGGACTTGAACCTCCACGCCCTTGCGAGCACTAGCACCTGAAGCTAGCGTGTCTACCAATTTCACCACCTGGGCAACGTTAGGTGGAATACACCTTCCCGAGTCGTTTGCGGCCGAGTGAAAATCAGGCATCGCCGACATCGGGATCAGGGATTCAAAGTCTAAATCCTTGAGGGCGCGAACTCTACTGGCCTGTCCGATTTTTGTCAATGCCATGACTGCAAAAACGCGACGTGTCACAGTGGCTTTGCCGCCGCCCGGTTCGCGGCTAAGATGGGCGGTGAATAACAAACAAGAAAAAGGCACTGCCGATGAACTATGATGAGCTATCCCTGGACCATTTCATGGAGGGATTGGTTAAGCGCAACCCCGGCGAACCCGAGTTCCACCAGGCGGTGCACGAGGTGGCAGCCTGCGTGATCCCCTATATCCATGACAATGAGCGCTATCGCCAGGCGCGCATACTTGAGCGCATGACCGAGCCGGATCGCACGGTGATTTTCCGGGTCGTCTGGGAAGATGACGAGGGCAATGTGCGTATCAACCGCGGCTACCGGGTGCAGTTCAATAACGCCATCGGGCCCTACAAGGGTGGGTTGCGCTTTCACCCCTCGGTAAACCTCTCCATTCTCAAGTTCCTCGGCTTTGAGCAGACCTTCAAAAACAGCCTCACCACGCTGCCGATGGGGTCGGGCAAGGGTGGCTCGGACTTTAACCCCAAGGGCAAGTCGGACACCGAGGTGATGCGTTTCTGTCAGTCCTACATGATGGAACTGTGGCACCATATTGGTGCCTATGTGGATATCCCGGCGGGTGATATCGGCGTGGGTGCCCGCGAGATCAGCTACATGTTTGGCCAATATAAGCGCCTGGCCAAGGAGTTCACCGGCGTGCTGACGGGCAAGGCTCTGGAGTTTGGCGGTAGCCTGATGCGCACCGAGGCCACGGGCTACGGTAACGCCTACTTTATGCAGGAGATGCTGACCCACCGCGGTGAGGGTATCGAGGGCAAGACCTGCGTGGTTTCCGGCTCGGGCAACGTTGCTATTTTCTGCGCCGAAAAGCTCATCGAACTTGGCGGCAAGGTGGTCACCTTGTCCGACTCTTCCGGTTATATTTACGACCCGGATGGCCTGGATGTAGAGAAACTGGCCTGGCTCAAGGATCTCAAGCTCCGCCGCCGCGGCCGCATCGCTGAATACGCGGAACACTTCGGTTGCGAGTTCCACGAGGGCCGACCCTGGGCTGTGCCCTGCGACCTGGCGTTCCCCTGTGCCACCCAGAATGAACTGGACGAGGACGATGCACATGCGCTGGTCAGCAACGGCTGCCAGGCGGTGTCCGAGGGCGCCAACATGCCCACCACGGTCGAAGCCGTCGAGGTTTTTCACCAGGCGGGCGTGGTCTATGGGCCCGGTAAGGCAGCCAATGCGGGTGGCGTGGCAGTGTCTGGTCTGGAGATGAGCCAGAACAGCCAGCGTCTGGCCTGGTTGGCCCCGGACCTGGAAGAGCGACTGCAGCAGATTATGATCAATATCCACCGTCAGTGTGTGCAATACGGCCAGAACGGGGACCAGGTGAATTATGTTCAGGGCGCCAATGTGGCCGGCTTCATCAAGGTGGCGGACGCGATGTTGGCCTATGGGGTGATCTGAGCCCCGCGGCTGTGAAAGTCCCACCTTCCCTCGCTCCCTCGCGTATAATGGCGGGATAGACAAGTAAACCCCCGTCATTCGGGCCGCCTGCGCGGGAATGACGTAGGGGCTATTCACCTTACGCCCAACCGATAGGCCCCATATTCATGGCCAGAAAGAAAAATACGATCGACGACCCGCATGCCGCTCGCGAGGCCGCCAACTACGACAACCCCATTCCCAGCAGGGAGGTGATCCTCGACGTCCTGCGTGAGGTCAACAAGCCGCTGAACCACAGCAAACTGTGCCAACAGCTCGGTCTCGCTGAGGAGGAGCAAACCGACGCCCTGCGCAAGCGTCTGCGTGCCATGGAGCGCGACGGCCAGATCATGTCGGACCGCAAGGGCGCCTATGGCCTGGTCGACAAGATGAACCTGGTGCACTGCAAGGTGCAGGGGCATCGCGACGGCTACGGCTTTGCCATGCCGCTGGCAGAGGGGGAGGACATATACCTCAACGCCCGGCAGATGCACTTTGTCTTTGATGGCGATGAAGTGCTGATCATGATCACTGGCGAGGACCGCCGCGGCCGCCTGGAGGGCAAGGTCGTCGAGGTTCTGGCTCGCGGTATCAGTACCGTGGTCGGCCGTTACCAGGAGGAGAGCGGTATCGGCTTTGTGATTCCGGACAACGGGCGCCTTACCCACCAGTTCCTGATCCCGCCCAACCAGAAAAAGGGCGCGAAGAACGGCCAGATCGTTACCGCCGAGATCACTGACTACCCGACCCGCCGATTGGGCGCCAAGGCACGCATTACCGAGATACTGGGCGACCACCTGGACCCGGGACTTGAGATCGACGTGGCCATACGTTCTCACGACATTCCCTTTGAATGGCCAGAGGATGCTCAGCGTGAGGCGGCAAGCCTGGAAGCGGAGCCGGCAGAGGAGGACAAGAAGCACCGGGTTGACCTGCGCAAACTGCCCTTTGTAACCATCGACGGTGAGGACGCCCGGGACTTTGACGACGCCGTGTATTGCGAGAAACGCATCGGCGGCTGGCGCCTGTATGTGGCTATCGCCGATGTTTCCCATTACGTGCGTCCTGGCATGGCCCTGGACGAAGAAGCCGCGAGGCGCGGCAACTCGGTGTATTTCCCCGAGCGTGTGGTGCCTATGCTCCCCGAGGCCCTGTCCAACGGTTTGTGCTCGCTGAAGCCGCGAGTGGATCGACTGGCCATGGTGTGTGAAATGAACCTGTCGCGTCAGGGCAAGCTCACCAAGTACCGCTTTTACGAATCGGTCATACACTCCCACGCCCGGCTGACCTACACGCAGGTGGGAGAGGTGCTGGAGCATGGCAGTCATCCCGACGTGCCGGCAGAACGGGAGCCGGACCTGAGGCGCCTGCACGACCTGTACAAGGTCTTGCGGGGCGCACGCGACAAGCGTGGCGCGATCGATTTCGACACGGTAGAAACGCGTATTATTTTCGATGACCAGAAGAAGATCGAGGCCATTGTGCCGGTGGTGCGCAACGATGCGCACAAGTTAATTGAAGAGGCCATGCTCTGCGCCAATGTGGCGGCGGCAAACTTCTTTGAGGCAAACGATTTGCCCATCCTCTATCGCGTGCACGAGGGGCCCGGTGAGGAAAAACTGGAAGGGCTGCGCAAGTTCCTGGGTGAACTGGGGCTGGAGCTCAGTGGCGGCATCAAGCCCACGCCGCTGGACTACCAACACCT
This sequence comes from uncultured Gammaproteobacteria bacterium, assembly GCA_963845135.1. GTDB lineage: Bacteria > Pseudomonadota > Gammaproteobacteria > Pseudomonadales > Halieaceae > Halioglobus. The sequence continues at coordinate 27,604 of CAWJQW010000006.1, forward strand.
GCTGGAACAGATTGCCGGGCGCGATGATGCGCACGTCATCCAGACCATGCTGCTGCGCTCCCTCAGCCAGGCCAGGTACCAGCCGGAAAATGGCGGGCACTTTGGGCTGCATTATGAAGCTTATGCGCATTTCACTTCACCCATTCGGCGTTACCCTGACCTGCTGGTGCATCGGGGTATTCGCGCGATGGTACGCCAGAAAAAGTCAGCTGAAGGTGTGCTCAGGGTCAAGGGCGCGCAGCCGATACCCCGGCAGCAGATCTTTCCCTATGACATCCATGCCATGGCCGTCTGTGGTGAGCAGTGCTCCATGTCTGAGCGACGCGCCGACGACGCCACGCGCGAGGTGGACGCATGGCTCAAGTGCGAGTATCTGCAGGAGCACGTGGGCGACGAGTTTGATGGGGTGATTGCGGCGGTGACCAGTTTTGGCTTGTTTGTCGAGCTGAGCGATCTCTATATAGAGGGGTTAGTGCATATCACGGCGCTGCCCGGTGACTACTACAATTTCGACCGCGCCAAGCAACGCCTCACTGGCGAGCGCACCGGGCGCAGCTTCCAGCTGGGCGGCAAGGTGCGGGTGCAGGTGGCCAGGGTGGACCTGGACGATCGCAAGATCGACCTGGAGATGATTGACGCCGGCGGCTCGCAAAAGAAGAAGGCGGGTAAAGACCAAGGCAAGGGCAAGGGCGGTCAGTCGCCAAAGCGCAGGAGATGCGAAGAAGGGTGGGCTCAAGGCAGCAACAGGGCCAGGCCGAAAGCCAAGACGAAGGCCAAGCCTAAAGGAAGACCGGGATGCGTCGCCGTCGGTGGGCGGTATGGCCGAAAGGGGTAGCGCTCGACAATACTGCCCAAGCCCAAGGCGAATACCTGCTGCGTACCAACAACCCTGGACTAACGTCAATTACCCATGCAATATATATACGGAATACACGCTGTCGACAGCCTGCTCCGGCAGAACCCCAGGTCCGTGCAGCGCCTCTGGGTGCAGCAGGGCCGGGAAGACAAGCGTATCGCCTCCCTGCTGGAGCTGGCCCAGAACCAGGGTGTGCCCATTGCTCGCGAGCCGCGCAAGGACCTGGATGAGATGGTCAGCGGCCGGCACCAGGGCGTGGTGGCCGAGACCCTGGAGCCCCTGTGCATGGCGAGGTCCTGCAGTCCAACCTGTGGCAGGAGTCGGACCTGCTGCGCTGCGTGGAGCAAAAACAGGGCCCCGTGTTGATCCTGGTGCTCGATGGCGTCACCGATCCACACAACCTCGGCGCCTGCCTGCGCAGCGCGGATGCCGCCGGTGTAGACGCGGTGGTCGTGCCCAAGGACAAGTCCGCTGATCTCACACCCACTGCCCGCAAGGTCGCCTGCGGTGCGGCGGAAGTGGTGCCTTTTGTGCGCGTGACCAACATCGCCCGTACGCTTACCGCCCTGAAGGAGCGCAACGTGTGGGTGTACGGCGCCGCGGGTGAGGCCGAAAAAACCATGTATAACAGTGACTTGAGCGGCTCCATGGCGTTGGTCATGGGCGCGGAGGGCAGCGGCCTGCGCCGCCTGACCCGGGAGCACTGCGACTTTCTGATCAAACTGCCCATGGCCGGCTCGGTCAGCAGCCTCAACGTGTCCGTTGCCACCGGCATCTGCCTGTTCGAGGCCGTTCGCCAGCGCAGCTGAGCGTAACGGCGCTTTATTGCTCAACCGACAGAGAGAACAGGGGCCAGTATCCCCTCCCGAAAATCGCCAAGAAGCGTCGCCTGACAGGCTTGGGATCCGGACGGCGGCCTTTTGGCGTAAATTTCGGGAGGGGTATACGGCCCCTGCTCGGCTCGCTAACACAATCTTCTTGCTCACCTCTTGCTACCACCGCTTAAACTCTATACAATCCGCGCCTCAAAATTTGCCCGGAGGCCCTGTGCCCCCGATCCTCCTTGCTACACCGCCTTCACCGGAAGTGACGGGTAGCATTAACCCGTAAGGAGCTACTCAATGCGTCATTACGAAATCGTATTTATGGTCCATCCGGACCAGTCAGAGCAAGTGCCCGGCATGATCGAGCGCTACTCCAACACCATCACCAAAGATGGTGGCCAGGTACACCGCCTGGAAGACTGGGGTCGCCGCCAGCTGGCCTACCCCATCAACAAGATCCACAAGGCACACTACGTGCTGATGAACGTGGAAGCGTCCAACGACGCCCTCGACGAGCTGACCACCACCTTCCGTTACAACGACGCTGTGATCCGTAACCTGGTGATCCGCCGCGACGAGCCCGTAACTGATGAATCCCACATCATGAAGGCCGAGAAAGAGTCCCGCGAGCGCAAGACCCGTTACGAAGAGCGCAAGGCAGCCGAGGCGCCCGTCGCCGAGGAAAAGCCGGCAGAAGAAGCAGCAGCAGAGCCGGCCGCTGAGCCAGCAACTGAAGAGTAATAGAGAGGAGTATCGTTATGGCCCGCTTTTTCCGTCGTCGTAAGTTCTGTCGTTTTACCGCCGAAGGCGTTAAAGAAATTGATTACAAGGATCTGGAAACCCTGAAAGCCTACGTTTCCGAGACCGGCAAGATTGTTCCCAGCCGTATCACTGGCACCAAAGCCAAGTACCAGCGTCAGCTGGCGACTGCTGTGAAGCGTGCGCGCTTCCTGGCCCTGCTGCCTTACTCGGATTCGCATAGCTAGGAATCCCTTGACCCGCGCCTCGCAGCAATCTGGCCTGAACCGATGAAGGCGATAGCTGAATTTGCCATGCGCGGGCGCTTCCAGGCGCTGCTGCTGACAGTAGCGGGGTCAGGGAGCATATTGTTTTGCTGGATCAGCGCCGCGGTACTGGCGCTGGTCACCCTGCGCAAGGGCGTGGGGGCGGGTGCCCAGTTGTTGTTGTGGGCCCTGCTGCCCTCCGGGGTATTGTTGTATACCGTTGGTGACAGCGGTCCGCTGTCGTTGCTGGTAGGCACGGCGGCACTGGCGGCCGTGTTGCGCAGTAGCGTCAGCCTGCCACTGGCTGTACTGGCGAGTATCGCAGTTGGCGTGCTCAGTGGCCTGGCCCTGATGACCTTCGGAACGGCCTACCTGGACCAGATGGTAGCCCTGTTTGGCGAGTTTTTGGCCAACATGGAGCAACAACTGTCCCAGGGTGAGCAGTCAGTCGAGCTGGCGCGACCCACGGCGGCGCAGATTGCCGGCATGATGGGGGCGGGCACCGGGGTGACCTCGGTACTGTGCCTGATGCTGGGTCGGTACTGGCAGGCCGCGTTGTATAACCCGGGTGGTTTTGGCAGCGAGTTTCGGCTGTTGCGTTATACACCGGTGGTCGCCATGGCAATGGCGCTGGCGGCAATTGCGCTGTCGGCACTGGGCCTGGAGTACCGCACCTGGGCCGTGATTGCATTATTACCGCTGAGCTTCGCCGGTCTGGCGCTGGTTCATGCGAGGGTCCAGTGGAAGGGCCAGGGTACCGGGTGGCTGGTTGGCTTTTACCTGGCCTGGCTGTTACTGGACCCGATTAAACTGATGGTTGTCTTCGCCGCCATCGCTGACAGCTGGTTTGATTTTCGCCAGCGCTGGACCGGAAAGCCCGGCCAGGATGTCAGCCCCGGCGATGATGAATGAGAATTTTGAAGTAGCGGGAGCGCGCTCCCCATAACGAGGAAAGTAAGATGGAAGTCATTTTGCTGGAGAACATCAGCAACCTGGGTACCCTGGGTGACAAGGTTGACGTGAAGGCCGGTTTTGGCCGCAACTACCTGATCCCGCAGGGCAAGGCCGTACCGGCGACTGACGACGCGATTGCCCAGTTCGAAGCGCGCCGCGCGGAACTGGAAGCCGCCGCTGCCGAGGCGCTGGCCGCCGCGGAAGCCCGCGCTGCCGCGATCGACGCACTGGAGACGATTACTATCGCCGCCAACGCCGGTGAAGAAGGCAAGCTGTTTGGCTCTATCGGCACGCGCGATATCGCCGACGCGGTGACTGCCGCAGGTGTCGAAATTGACAAGGCTGAAGTGCGTCTGCCTGAGGGCGCCCTGCGTGACCTCGGCGAGTACGAGATCAACATCCAGGTTCACGGTGACGTGATGGGTGTTATCGCGCTGGCGGTTATCGCCGAGTAAAGCGCTTGTCGCTCCCGCGCTGGCGGGAGCACTGATACTTCGAAATGCACCGGTCTTTCATGGCCGGTGCATTTTTTGTGCCTGCTATTCCCGCGTGGGCAGTGGTTTGGCATTGCGGCATCCAAAACCCATCCCGTCGTTCCCCTCTCAATCGAGCGATAATTCTGTATTCCCGCCTGTGCGGGAATGACGGGGGAGGCAATTTTCGATACCCTGTGTGGCCCAACGAGAAAACACGATAAATGGAAGATCCTGGCTACCCACCCAATGTATCCGAGCTCCCCGGCGCCGCAGACGGCGAGTTGGCGCGGATCAAAATGCAGCCCCACTCGCTGGAGGCAGAGCAATCGGTGATCGGCGGGCTGTTACTCTCCGCTGATGGTTGGGATTCCGTTGCGGAAGAAGTGGCCGCCAGCGATTTCTATCGTCCCGCACACCGGGCGATTTTTCGTGAAATAGCAAAACTGGCCGACGCGGCCGAGCCTATCGACGTGATCACCGTCGCCGACAAACTGGAGGCCAGGGGTGAGCTGCAGGGCGCCGGTGGCCTGCCTTACCTGGCGGAGCTGGCCCAGAATACGCCCAGCGCCTCCAACATCCGCGCCTATGCCCAGGTGGTGCGCGAACGCGCCAGCCTGCGCAAGCTCATCGAGGCGGCCCAGGACATCGCCGACTCGGGTTTCAATCCGGAAGGGCGCAACTCGACTGAGCTGATCGACGAAGCCGAGCGCATGATCATGCAGATCTCGGAGCAGGGTCCCAAGTCCGGCGGCCCGCAGGATGTGAATCCCCTGTTGCAGAAGGCCCTGGGCCGCATAGAGGAGTTATTCCAGTCCGGTGGCGAAATCACCGGTTTGACCACTGGTTTCCAGGACCTGGACGGCATGACCTCCGGCCTGCAGCCCTCGGACCTGGTGATCGTGGCCGGTCGTCCCTCCATGGGCAAGACCAGCTTCGCCATGAACCTGGTGGAGAACGCGGTACTGGCGCAGAAAAAACCGATCCTGGTGTTCTCCATGGAAATGCCGGCGGATTCGCTGATCATTCGTATGCTGTCCTCCATCGGGCGTATCGACCAGACCCGCATCCGTAATGGCAAGCTGGAGCAGGAGGACTGGCCCAAGCTCACCGCCGCGGTGAACAAACTCAAGGATGTGCCGCTGTATATCGACGACACCGCCGCCCTGACGCCCACCGAGATTCGCAGCCGGGTACGTAAAGTGGCGCGCGAGAATGATGGCCAGCTCGGCATGATTATGGTGGATTACCTGCAGTTGATGCAGGTGGCGGGCTCGACCGAGGGGCGCACCGCGGAGATTTCCGAGATCTCACGCAGCCTCAAGGCGATCGCCAAGGAATTCGAGTGCCCGATGGTGGCCCTGTCCCAGCTCAACCGCTCCCTGGAACAGCGGCCCAACAAGCGGCCGGTGAATTCTGACCTGCGGGAGTCCGGTGCGATCGAGCAGGATGCGGACGTCATCATGTTTATCTATCGGGATGAGGTCTACAACGAGGAGTCCCCGGACAAGGGGGTGGCAGAGATTATCATCGGCAAGCAGCGGAACGGCCCTATTGGCACCTGCCGACTGGCGTTTATCGGCCAGTACACCCGGTTTGAAAATCTGGCCCGCGGTTTTTCCGACGACTATTAGGTGCAGCGCTCCGCCTGCCGGAGTAGAGCGGCGCGACCGGCGCGCTCACTGGATCACCTGGTCCCACAAATCCATCCATTGCGGGTTCTGCTCCTCGATGATTCGCAGTCTCCAGGCGCGGTGCCATTTCTGCAGTCGCTTTTCACGCACAATGGCCTCGCGTATATCCTGGTGTAATTCAAAATAGACGAGTTTGTGCACGGCGTACCGGGAGGTGAACCCCTCCGCGCTGATATTTCTGTGGTGCCAGACGCGGGCAATCAGGTTGCGCGTTACGCCGATGTATAGCGTGCCGTTCCTGCGGCTGGCGAGGATGTAAACCGCTGCTTGCTTTGCCACCCCTTGCCCTCCCTGGCTTGGGTTCAGGTGGCAACTTACTGGATTCCTGCCTGCGCGGGAATGACGGGGGCGGTTGTGATGAAATTTACAGGCCCGACTCAGCGCGCAGCTTCTTCAACTGTGCAATCTGCTCTTCCTGGGTCAGCGGCTCGGTGGGGTGTTTTTCCAGGGCCTCGGGCGCGGGCACGTCAAGCTGTTCGCCGCGCAGCACGGCGGAAACGTAGCGCTGGTAGTGTTCCCGGTAAACGGGCCAGGCGCGTCGCTCCTCGTTATTGGCGAGGAAAAACCAGTCGCTGTCGCGGCCGGCCAGGTAGACCGCCGGGTGGCTCCAGTTTTGCGCAGACTTCGGGGAGGCCGCCTGGCACGCTTCGACGTAGGCGTCGTGGGCAGAGGGCAGGCCGAACTCGACCAGGCCGGCCTGGCAGCATTCGAGCATGCGGTTCAGCGTGGGCAGGTACTCGCTGTGCTCGATGGCATGTTTGGCGCCCTTGAGGATCTGCTCAACAGGCAGCTCGGCCAGGGCATCCAGCCACAGCTTCTTGATCTGCTTGAGCTGGGTCTGGTCCGGGTAGGCGGCGTAGTACTGGTTGTGGTAGTTCAGCCGAAACAGGGCAAAGACCTGGTTGATGGCCTCTACATGGCCCTCGTCGCGGCGCCTGCTTTGCGTCAGCTCGCCCAGCTGGTGTCGGTGAGGTCGTCTTCGAGGCTTCTATCCCTTGTGCGACCCGTTGAATCAGATCCCTGCTGTCCGCCATGGCTTTTATCCGTCTGTTGCAGTTGGTGGCGCTTGGCCCAGTGGTATTTTACATGCTGCAGGAATTTACTGTTCCAGGAGGTGTGGGCCTGGTTGGAGTCTTTCCAGTAGACGATGAATTCCGGCAGCACCGAGCGCGCAAAATCCAGGTCGATATGTGACATGCGCAGGATATCGTAAACGTCGGCACTGGGCTGCCAGTGGTCGACAATCCGCTTGGGCTCGGTACTGTGCTCCAGGCTGGAGGTATAGCGCGCCCACTGGATGCGGATGTGCTGGATAAACCTGGAATTAAGCTCCTTGGGGGCCGCACCGCGCTCGCGCCAGTAAAGAATAAATTCCGGCACGGCCTGCTCGATGAAGTCCCTGTCGATACCGCCCCGGGCCATGATTTCCATCGCATCGGCACTGGGTTGCCACTGGTTGTCCAGCGCCAGGGGGGCTTCCACCTGGAATTTGGACCCCTGGCTCTGTTGGCGACGCCAGTTGCTGACCACATGCTGGCGGAACTTGTTCTCCCAGGCATGGGATGTCTCTCCGCGCTCACGCCAGTAAAAGATGAAATCTTCCAGTTGGTCCAGGGCGAACTGTCGCGGTATGTTGTGGTTTAGTCCCAGTAGTTGCAGCAGGTCCTCGCTGGGTGACCAGTGTACCGGTAGCAAGGCAGCAGAGCGGCGGCTGGGCGCGGGCGGCGCCGGCGCGGGTTCTGCGGCGGGCTGGTGTGGTTGCACCGGCTCATTGATGGCAAAGAGCAGGTGCTCGCTGCTGTGCAGCGGGGGAGATTCCATCAGGATGACGCCCTTGTCCACCAGTGAGCGGGTAATGCGGTGCAGGTCCACCGCGTTCCAGAAGGGCAGGCTGGTCAGCAGGAAGCTGCGCTCCACGTTGAGCCAGGCATGGTTGCGCTCAAGCTGTGCCTGACGGTGCTCAAATAGCGCCTGCAGGTGTTGCAGCAGGATGGCCTCTTCCAGGCCGATGGTCGCCGCCAGGCCGGGTGAGAACACCAGCTGTCGTTCGGGTACCAGGGAGGAATCAGACATGTTACTTACGGTTTCGGTGAGCGGTCTGCTAGGATACCGGGGTTTGCACCAGCCGTCATTCCCGCACAGGCGTGAATCCGGATATTCTGGCGGCTTGACTCCCAACACCACAGGAACCCCGGCTGCCCGGGGCTGACACTACCGCTATGCCCAAGCAAAAAACCGCCTTTGTCTGTAACGAATGCGGGTCTGACTATGCCAAGTGGCAGGGACAGTGCTCCGACTGCGGCCAGTGGAATACCATTACCGAAATAAAGCTGGGCCCCGCGCGCGCATCGGGCAAGGGTTCCGGTCGCGCCGGCGGCGGTGTCGGCGCCAGCCGCGCCGGATTTGCCGGCGCGCTGGACAGTGCGCGCGTACTTGAGGACATCAACCTGGACGACCTGCCCCGGTTTTCCTCCGGCGCGGAGGAGTTCGACCGGGTGCTGGGCGGCGGCCTGGTGCCCGGGTCCGCGGTGTTGGTGGGCGGCAATCCCGGCGCGGGCAAGAGCACGCTGCTGTTGCAGACCATGTGCCATCTCGCGCAGACCATGGAAGCGCTTTACATCACCGGTGAGGAGTCCCTGCAACAGGTGGCGATGCGCGCCAGGCGCCTGCAGTTGCCCACCGATAAACTGCGCCTGATGTCAGAGACGAATGTGGAGACGTTGGTGGCCGCCGCGGAGGAATTCAAGCCCGGGGTGCTGGTGGTGGACTCCATCCAGGTGGTGCACTCCGACGAAATCGCCTCGGCACCTGGCAGCGTGTCCCAGGTGCGTGAGTGCGCGGCCTACCTGACGCGCTTTGCCAAGCAGACCGGGACGGTGCTGTTCCTGGTTGGCCACGTCACCAAGGACGGTTCCCTGGCGGGCCCGAAAGTACTGGAACACATGATTGACTGCTCCATCCTGCTGGAGGGTACACATGACTCCCGCTTTCGTACCCTGCGCGGTCAGAAGAACCGCTTTGGCGCGGTCAATGAGCTGGGCGTATTCGCAATGACCGAACAGGGCATGCGCGAGGTCAGGAACCCCTCGGCGATCTTCCTGGATCGCAGCAATGAACCGGCGTCCGGTTCCGCGGTGATGGTGGTCTGGGAGGGCACACGGCCGCTGCTGGTGGAAATCCAGGCGCTGGTCGACGACAGCCAGTTGGGCAACCCGCGCCGGGTGGCCGTGGGTCTTGAGCAGAACCGGCTGGCCATGTTGCTGGCGGTATTGCACCGCCACGGCGGCTTGCAGGTGGGTGACCAGGATGTGTTTGCCAACGTGGTCGGCGGCGTCAAGGTGCTGGAGACCAGCGCCGACCTGGCACTGTTGCTGGCGATCGTCTCCAGCTACCGCGACCGGCAATTACCGCGGGACATGGTGATCTTTGGCGAGGTGGGGCTTTCCGGCGAGATCCGCCCGGTGCCCTCCGGTCAGGAGCGCCTTGCCGAGGCGGCCAAACATGGTTTCAAACGTGCCATTGTGCCCAAGGGTAATGCCCCAAAAGGCGCGGTGCCGGGCATGCAGGTGATTGCGGTCTCCAAGTTGAGCGAGGCGCTGGAAGCGGTCGATTGAGGCAGCAGCTGCGAGTGCTAACGCCGGGGTTATTCCAGCGTAGCCAGCTCTTCTTCCAGGGTCACCAGGTCCATGTGCTGGCCCAGTAATGTCATCAGTGGTTCGATATTTTCCCGGTCCACGTGTTGCACGGTAAAACCGAGTCGTCCGGCTTCCACGTGCTGCAGGTAGGCGTAGAGTTCAAGGTCTGTCCCGTCCTCCAGTTTGATCAGCAGGGTAAAGGGTTCGTTGTACTGGGCATCCCAGACATCGGGTTGGTCAGTGGCCACGCCTGACAACGAGATGTCGATCAGGCGCTGCGACCACATGTCGCCGCCCTGGTGAACCTCTACAGGCAAGTCCAGGGCAACCCGGGTGTAGTGGCGTTTTTCGTTCAGAATGTCGGACATACCGAAGGCCTTGTGAAGCTGGCGATGACTTTTACTATAACGCCGGCATTGGCCAAGGCAAATAGCTGTATCAATAAACTGTGAGGTTTTGTGGCGCCCGGATTGCTCCAGTCATGCCCGCGCGAGAATGACGGGGCCATGCTCGCGATGACCCCCGGTCTTCAGGCCCACAACGGCTACTTTAATTTTCGGTACTTCAGCCGGTGCGGCTGGTCTGCCGCGGCGCCCAGGCGCTTTTTGCGGTCCTCTTCGTAATCGGTGAAGTTGCCCTCGTGGAAGACCACGCCGCCGTCGTCCTCGTAGGCCAGGATGTGGGTAGCGATACGATCCAGGAACCAGCGGTCGTGCGAGATCACCATGGCGGCACCCGGGAAGGCCAGCAGCGCCTCTTCCAGGGCGCGCAGGGTCTCCACGTCCAGGTCGTTGGTCGGTTCGTCCAGCAGCAGCACGTTGGCGCCCTGTTTGAGCAGCTTGGCCAGGTGCAGGCGATTGCGCTCACCACCGGAGAGGTCCTTCACGTACTTCTGCTGGTCGGAGCCCTTGAAGTTGAAGCGACCGCAGTAGGAACGTGACTGCACTTCATAGTTACCGATGCGGATGATGTCCTGGCCGTCGGACAACTCTTCCCACACGGTTTTGGTGCCATCGAGGTCGTCACGGGACTGGTCAACGTAGCCGAGCTTGACCGTCTCTCCTACCTTCACCTCACCGCCATCGGGCTGCTCGTCGCCGGTGATGATCTTGAACAGGGTGGATTTACCCATGCCGTTGGCGCCGATAATGCCGACGATGGACGCCCGGGGGCACGACAAAGCTGACGTCGTCAAACAGCAGTCGATCGCCGAAGGTCTTCTTCAGGTTCTTCACTTCCAACACGTTGTCGCCCAGGCGGGGGCCGGGTGGAATATAGATTTCGTTGGTCTCGTTGCGGCTCTGGAATTCCTGTGACTGCAGTTCGTCAAAGCGCTGCAGGCGCGCCTTGCTCTTGGCCTGGCGTCCCTTGGGATTGGAACGCACCCACTCCAGCTCCGCCTTGATCGCTTTCTGGTGGGAGGCCTCCTGGCGGGATTCCTGCTCCAGGCGCTGCTCCTTGGCGTCCAGCCAGTCCGAGTAGTTGCCCTCATAGGGAATGCCGCGGCCGCGGTCCAGTTCCAGGATCCAGCCGGCGGCGTTGTCGAGGAAGTAACGGTCGTGGGTAATCGCCACCACGGTGCCGGGGAAACTCTCCAGGAAGCGCTCCAGCCAGGCCACGCTTTCGGCGTCCAGGTGGTTGGTGGGTTCATCCAGCAGGATCATGTCCGGATTGGACAGCAGCAGGCGACACAGTGCCACGCGTCGGCGTTCACCGCCAGACAGGGTGGTGACGTCGGCATCCCAGGGCGGCAGGCGCAGGGCGTCGGCGGCCACTTCCAGGCGGTGGTCCAGGTTGTGTGCGTCGGTCGCCTGGATGACGTCCTCCAGGCGTGCCTGTTCCTTGGCGAGGGCGTCAAAGTCCGCATCGGGTTCGGCGTAGTCGGCGTACACTTTTTCCAGCCCGGCGAGAGCGTCGATCGCTTCCTGCACGCCTTCCTCGACGTTGCCACGCACCGTTTTTTCCGGATCCAGCTGCGGTTCCTGCTGCAGGTAACCGATCTTGATACCGGGTTGCGGGCGGGCCTCACCAATAATATCGGTGTCGACCCCTGCCATGATGCGCAGCAGGGTGGATTTGCCTGCGCCGTTCAGGCCCAGCACACCGATCTTGGCGCCAGGGAAGAAGGACAGGGAAATATCCTTGAGAATTTCTTTCTTGGGCGGCACGATCTTGCCGACCCGGTTCATGGTGTAGACGTATTGGGCCATGGGTAACTCTTGAATGGGCTGATAAAGGCGCGGATTTTAACAGCGCGCCGCGCGGCGCGCACCCTAGGACTCGCCCAGGCGTTCTACATTGACGCTTACTCTAAGCACCGGCGCCTTGCCGCCGCCAAAAATGACCCCTTTTATCGGGGTGACATCGACGTAATCGCGACCGAAGGCGGTGACAATGTGCTGGGAACTGGCGGTCATGTCGTTGGTGGGGTCGAACTCCAGCCAGCCTTCGTCCGGGCAGAAGTAGGCGACCCAGGCATGGGTTGCATCCGCGCCCACCATTTTCTCTTCGCCGGGTGGTGGCAGGGTCTCGATATATCCGGAGACGTACTTGGCCGGGATGCCCACGGCCCGCAGGCAACCTATCTGCAGGTGGGCGAAGTCCTGGCATACACCGCGCTTGTGCTTGAGCACGTCGGCGAGCGGCGTGGCGATGGTGGTAAAGCCCGGGTCATAGGCGAAGTCGCGGAAGATCCGGCTGGTCAGGTCAGATACACAGGACTTGAGCGAGCGATCCGGGAATAAACGAGGGCTGGGCATAGGCTGCCAGTTCCTCACTGGCGGCGATCATGGGCGAGTCCAGCAGGTACTCCCGGGCCTCCAGTGTTTGTTGTGACCCGCTGTTGCGCAGGTGGTGCAGCGCCTGGCCATAGGAAATGCCGAAGTCCAGGTTCAGGTCCATATCCCGCTCCGAGATATGGATTTCGCTCTCGGCGGTAATGACCAGTTCCTTGTGCGCTTTTTGTATTTCGAAATGATAGGCCTGGTTGCCGAAATAATCCTTGCGTGAGCGGCTGAGCGCAGGCTGTGGCGAGACCACGATGCGGCTGCTGATACAGCGTTGGCGCCTGGTATCGCGGGGGACCACGTTCGCCAGGTTGTAGCAGGAGCTCACCCGGGCAGCGTAGGTGTAGTGGGTGGAATGGGTGACCCGATAGCGCATATCAGCTGGTTCCCCCGGGCTGGGTGCCGCCGATAACGGTCCCGGCGAAGCTGGTGAACAGCTGTTGCGAACCCGTGCGGTGATCGAAGTGTTTGTCGGTGATCAGGCGGCTGAACTCGCGCAGCAAGGCCGACAGCTGTGTCATTCTCGCCTCCAGTTCCGGTCGGCGCTCATCCTTGATCTGTAACAGCTGGGGCAGGGTGCTGAGTTTGACCAGTGTGCTGGCTTCCAGCAGGGCGCGGCTCTCCGCATCCAGTTCGCCTGACTCCTTGCCGGGCTTGGGCAACTCGACCAGGTGCTCCTGCAGCCGCTCCAGTTGGAATAGCAGTGAGCGTGGATTGCGATGGTCGAGTAAAACCAGCTCCAGGCCCAGCTCGATGCCGCGCTTTTCACGGCCGCGACGACGGTAGGTGATCAGCACTTCCATGGAAGTGAGCAGGGCAGTCAGTAATGTGGACTGTTCCACCTCACCGCTGACCTGGCCCATCAGGCCCCTGACGGTGGCGATAGTCTGTAGCGCGCGCTCGATGCGCTTGCCCATTTCGATAAAGTGCCAGCCCATGCCGCGTATCATCGACTCCTGGGTCAGGCCCGACAGGCCCGCCAGGGCGGTAACCAGCGGGTCCAGTGCTTCCTCGGGTGCCGACGCCAGGCCGCCGGCCAGGTCACTGTCAAGATTGTCCAGGGCATCGCGCACGTCGTTGATCACGCGAATGGTATCAGTGGACAACAGTTCCTTGGACTCATCAGCCGCCAGCAACATCGAGTTGATGGTTGAGCGCACGCTGCCAAGGCGCTTCCCGTCGCGCACGATCTGCATCAGTTCTTCTTCCGGCTCGGCCAGCTGTGCCGCCGTGGCGGTGGTGAAGCCGGGGAGGGTGTAGGTGATCTCGGACACGGTTTGCAGCAGGATGCGCTGGGCATCGGCGCTGATCGGGTCTTCCCCGTTGATCAGCACAAAGACGGTGCGCAGCAGGCGCATCGAGGCCTCCGCCCGCTCGGCGTAGCGGCCCATCCAGTAGAGGTTTTCGACCACCCGGCTGGGCAGGCTGTCCAGTGCCGATTCGCTGGACAATCCGAGACTGTCCGCGGTAATGCCCGGTATCGGCACTCGCTCCGGCTCTGAGGCAGTCACCCAGGTGTCTTTGGAGGGGCTGCCTTCCTGCATGCTGATAAATTGCCCGTCCAGGGAGGTGCCGATACGTGTCAGCCCTCCGGGCAGCACGGTGTAAGAATTGTCCGCCGCCACCGAAAACGTGCGCAGCAGGGTCGGCCTGGGCTCCAGGCTGCTGCCATTAAACGCTGGCGTATAGGACTTCTGTAGTTTCTCCTGGGCCACAAACTGGTAGCGGTGGCTGTGAATCTTCGCCAGCAGCGCCTGACGCTGCGCCTCATTGAGGTCGCCGCCGAAAACGCTGGGCTGGTGACTGCCGCGCCAGGTGTTCTTGATGATCAGCGTGCGGATATTGGCGGTGATGTAGGCGAGGTCTTTTTGTTCGCCGGCCCAGTAAGTCTGTACCGAGGCCAGGCGCGGCTCGCGGCCCAGCAACAACATGCTGATAGCGGGCAGGTACTTGAGCAGTGCCGGATTTTCCAGCACGCCGCTGCCCAGCGGGTTGGCGATCACCAGCCGCCCGGTGCGCACGGTCTCCAGCAGGCCCGGCACGCCCATCTGGGAGTCTGCGCGCAGCTCAACGGGGTCACAGAATTCGTCATCCACCCGCCGCAGCAGTACGTCGACGCGCTTAAGGCCATCCAGCGATTTCATCCACAGGAAGCCGTTACGCACCACCAGGTCGCCGGACTGTACCAGCGGGAAGCCCATGTAGTTGGCGAGATAGGCGTGCTCGAAATAGGTCTCGTTGCGGGTACCCGGTGTCAGCAGGGCAATGCGTGGAATATCGCCGGAGGGTGACAGCGAGATCAGCTTGAGGCGCAGTCGCTGGTAAAAATTGGCAATACGATGCACGTGGCTGTCGCGGTAGAGGCTGGGGAACACGCGCGACATCACCGTCCGGTTCTCCAGTACATAGCCGGAACCTGACGGCGCCTGGGTACGGTCAGACAGCACGCACATGCTGCCGTCCGGGCGCCGCACCATATCCGCCGCGTGCAGGATCAGCTCGTGTTCGCCCGGCATTTGCAGGCCCTGGCAGGCGCGCAGGAATCCGCCGTGACCGAACAGCGCCTCCGGGGGCAAGGCACCGTGGCGAATGATATTGCGTGGTCCGTAGAGGTCGCGCAGAATCAGGTTGAATAGTTCAGAGCGTTCCAACAGGCCCGCTTCGATACCGGCCCAGTCCTCGCTGTCGATAACATAGGGTATCGGGTCCAGTTCCCAGCTGGTGCTGGGGCTGCCAGGCTCCCCGTAGATATTGTAGGTGGCACCGTCGTCGCGCAGAATGCGGCGGGCCTTGTGCTCGCGCTGGCGCATGGCATCCGCGCCCAGGTCGCCGACGCTCTCCAGCAGGTAGTCCCAACCGGGTTTGAGCGCGCCGTCGGCCGTTCTGGTCTCATCCAGCAGCCCGGCCTGGGGGCCGTATTCCAGCGTATCCGGAGCTGCCGGCTTGGCCGGTTGGCCAATTGACTGGGACTGGGTTTGGGACATGGGCTGGGTATGACCTGCTGCGCGTGACGCTGACTAAGGGCGGCCAATATACGCAATAAGGCCCGGCTAGGCTACTGTGGCCCGGGACTGCGCATATCGAGTATGTAGGGGTACTCACCCGCCGGTTCCTCCGGCGGCGGCTCCATCGGCCGCGGAATGCCATCCGAGGGGAAGAACTCGCGCAGGGCAGAGACTTCCGGCATGGGTATGAAGGGTCCCTGGGTATGGCTGACCGTGTCGAAGCGATTGATACGCCGTGACTCCGCCTCGAAGGCGTTGACCGGAAAGGTCTCGTAGCTGCGGCCGCCGGGGTGCGAGACGTGGTAGGTGCAGCCGCCCAATGATCGCCCGTTCCAGGTGTCGATGAGGTCAAAGGTCAGCGGTACGTGGACACCGATAAGCGGGTGCAGGGCCGAGGGTGGTTGCCAGGCACGGTAGCGCACACCGCCGACGTACTCGCCGTGGACACCGGTGGTGCGCATGGGCACGCGCCGCCCGTTACAGGCGATCACGTAACGCCCCTCGGTAAGTCCGCTGCAGCGGATTTGCAGGCGCTCCACGGAGGAGTCAACGTAGCGCGAGGTGCCGAAACTGGTGGTCTCTTCGCCCAGCACATGCCAGGGCTCCACCGCCCAGCGCAGCTCCAGTTCGATGTCGCCCAGTTGTACGCGGCCATAGTGGGGGAAGCGGAACTCTTCAAAGGGCAGCAACCAGTCCAGGTCGAAGGCAAAACCATGCTCGCGCAAGTCGTTTACCACGAACTTCATGTCCTCCCAGATGTAGTGAGGCAGCATGAAACGGTCGTGTAGTTCCGTACCCCAGCGCACCAGCGGCTTCTGGTAGGGCTGCTCCCAGAAGCGGGCCACCAGGCAGCGTAACAGCAGTGCCTGCACCAGCGCCATGCGCGGGTGGGGGGGCATTTCAAAACCACGAAATTCAAGTATGCCCAGGCGGCCAGCGGGGCCGGATGGCGAGTACAGCTTGTCGATACAGAATTCGGCGCGATGGGTGTTGCCGGTCACATCGATCAGCAGGTTGCGCAGCAGGCGGTCAACCAGCCAGGGCTGCGGCACCTCGCCCGATGTCATCTGCGAAAATGCCACCTCCAGCTCATACAGCATTTCATCGCGCCCCTCGTCCACCCGGGGTGCCTGGGAGGTGGGGCCGATAAACATGCCGGAGAACAGGTACGACAGGCTGGGATGGTGTTGCCAGAAGGTGATCAGGCTGCGCAGCAGGTCGGGGCGGCGCAGCATGGGGCTGTCTGCGGGGGTGGCGCCCCCCAGGGTGATGTGGTTGCCGCCGCCGGTGCCGGTGTGGCGACCATCGAGCATGAACTTCTCTGTGGACAGTCGCGACAGCCTGGCCTCCTCGTAGAGGGCAGTGGTGTTCTCCACCAGCTCGTTCCAGTTGTTGGCGGGATGCACGTTGACTTCGATGACACCCGGGTCTGGCGTGACCAGCAGTTTTTGCATACGCGGGTCTTTGGGAGGCTCGTAGCCCTCAATGAGCACCGGCATACTCAATGCCTTGGCAGCTTCCTCTACTGCAGCCGTCAGCTCGACATAGTCTTCCAGATATTCCAAAGGCGGCATGAACACGCAGAGCTTACCGTCGCGGGCCTCGATGCACAGCGCCGTGCGTATGACCTGCTCATACTCCGGCTCCTCTGGCTTGTCGTCGGCGTGCTCACCCGCCTGGTGAAATTGCATGTCCTCACGCCTGGCCAGGCCCTTGCGCGGTTCGAAGGGGTCGCGCTGGGGGCGGAAGCTGTCGGCTTTTTCAGCGACTTCCGGCAGGTCTCCCAGGGGCAGGCGCAGGCCCATGGGCGAGTCGCCCGGAATCAGGGTGATGCGCTCCCGCCGCATCGGCCAGAGACTGGAGTGCCAGGTGTTTTCCTGCAGCGGCCAGCCGGTGTTGCGAGCCAGTGGCAGCACCATCCCCGTGGGGATGCTGAAGCCGCGCTCGATCAGGCTCGCCAGGCGGCGCCGGTCCAGGTCACTGCTGACCCGGTTGGAGAGGATGTCCAGGTTCTTGGGCAGGTTCTGTTCCTGCATCAGGTAATAAATGCCGTCCTCATAGGCGGGCTGGCTGTAGCCTCGCGGCAGGCCCAGCAGGTCACAGAGCTTGCGAGTGAAGCGAATAGCGTCCTTGATATCCCGTTTGTAATCCTTGTCGATGCGGGCCAGCAGGGTGTGATCCCGCCACAGTGGCTCGCCGTCCTTGCGCCAGAATACGCCCAGTGCCCAACGCGGAACCTCTTCCCCGGGGTACCACTTGCCCTGGCCGTAGTGGAGCAGCCCATGGGGGGCAAAACGGTCACGTAGCTTGAGTAACAGGGTCTTGGCGAGGCTGAGCTTGTCGGCACCCAGGGCATCGGTGTTCCACTGCGCGGACTCCATGTCGTCAACAGAGACGAAGGTGGGCTCGCCGCCCATGGTCAGGCGCACGTCGTTGACATCAAAGATCGCGTCTACCGCGCTGCCCAGGGCGAGTATGTGTGACCACTGCTCCTCACTGTAGGGCTTGGTGACGCGGGGATCTTCCAGGATACGGGTGACGGTATTGCTGAAGTCGAACTCGACTTCACACTTGTCGGTGGCACCGGCGATCGGTGCTGCAGATACCGGGTGCGGTGTGCAGGCCAGCGGGATGTGCCCCTCACTGGCAAACAGCCCGGAGGTCGGGTCCAGCCCCACCCAGCCGGCGCCCGGCAGGAACACCTCGCACCAGGCGTGCAGGTCGGTGAAATCTTCTTCTGTGCCCGAGGGTCCGTCCAGGGATTTTTCGTCCGCCTTGAGCTGCACCAGGTAACCGGAGGCAAAGCGTGCTGCCAGGCCCAGGCGGCGCAGCAGCTGCGCCAACAGCCAGGCCGAGTCGCGACAGGAGCCTTTCTTTAACTCCAGGGTTTCCTCGGGTGTCTGTACGCCCGGTTCCAGGCGCACCAGGTATTCAATCTCTTTTTCGATGCGCTGATTGACCTCCACCAGGAAGTCGTTAATCGGCGCCTTGCTGCGGTCTATGCCTTCCAGCAAGGCTTCAAACAGGGGGCCCTGTTCGCTGATTTCCAGGTAGGGCTGCAGTTCTTTTTTCAGCTGTTCCGGGTAGGTGAAGGGATAGCTCTCGGCGTACTCCTCCACGAAGAAGTCGAAGGGGTTGATCACCGTCATGTCGGCGATGACTTCCACGTCGACTTCGAATTCGGTGCATTTTTCCGGGAACACCAGTCTCGCAAGGTAGTTGCCAAAGGCGTCCTGCTGCCAGTTGATAAAGTGCTCTGCCGGCTTGATTTTCAGGCTGTAGCTGTGGATGGGTGTGCGCGAGTGGGGCGCAGGCCGCAGCCGGACCGTGTGTGGCGACATGTTGACGGGCCGGTCGAACTTGTAGGAGGTTCGGTGATTGATCGCTACCCGAATCGTCATATTGGTTACCGCGTAATTTTGTGTGGGTGGATGTTCAGGCCTGCTCGGTGAGGAACCAGGCGATATTGATTTCCCCACCCAGGGCGAGAAGGTTAGCCTGGAATTTGTCGATAAAGCGGTGCATTTCGCCCCGGCCTGCCGTCTGTGGGTCAAAGCGGGACAGGCTGCGCCGTGAGCGGTCAATGACTCTCAGCGCCGCCTTATTGTTTTGCATCGGTGCCAGCTCTTCCCTGATACCGATCGAGGCAGAATTTCAGTGAGCGCGGCAGTGTGCCGTCCCGAAAAATAAAGTCGACCGCCTCGGCCCCCTCTACTAATGGACCCACCGTGCGCCGGTAGGTCTCCAGTGCTGACAGCGAACTTAACACGCTGGCCCAGATCAGCGGGTCGGCAGTGCTGGGGTTGCGCTCCTCGTTCATCAGGGCGCCTATGCCGGCGTCCAGCACCCGGGTGGTCATGTCGGCGCGTTCCAGCAAATGCCCGATCCTGACAAAGCGGTTGGTGTGGTCACGGCACAGGGTGGTCATCATCAGGCCGTTGATCATCTGGCAGCGGCCAATAACCTGTTCCAGGAAGCGGTGCCGGTTGCGCCGGCCCACTGATGAGGCCGCGTGCTCGCGAGCGAAAAGGTAAAGCTCGTTAACGTGCTCCCAGACTTCTGCCGGCAGTACGTCGCGGGTGGTGCGCACATTTTCCCGCGCTGCAAGGATGCAGCTGGCAATACTGCTCAGGTTCTCCCTGTCTGCCATGAGGAACTTGAGCACATTGATTTCATTGGCCGCCCGGTAGTTCTCGGCAAAGTCTTCCTCGGCATTGAGTGTTTGCAGCAGTACGTCCCAGCCCGGTTCTGAACCCGAGGGAATGTCCATGATCAGGTGCGTATGCGAGCGCAGCAGTCGAGCGGTGTCCTCGGCCCGTTCCAGGTACCTTGCCATCCAGTAAAGGCGTTCGGCGACGCGTGAGAGGAGTCTCATTTCGAACCCTCCACGATCCAGGTGTCTTTGCTGCCGCCGCCCTGGGAGGAGTTCACCACCAGGGAGCCCTTCACCAGGGCGACGCGGGTCAGTCCGCCGGGTGTCACCCAGGTTTCCTTGCCGCTGAGAATGAAGGGGCGCAGGTCCAGGTGACGGGGTGCAACCGCGTCGTCCACATAGGTGGGCGCAGTGGACAGGGAAAGTGTGGGTTGGGCGATGTAGTTGCGCGGGTTTTCCTCAATCAGGCGGGCGAACTGGTCGCGTTGCTTTTTGGTGGAGTGGGGGCCCACCATCAAGCCGTAGCCACCGGATTCATTGGCGGGTTTTACCACCAGTTTGTCCAGGTTTTTCAACACGTACTCCCGGTCCTTTTCGTGCATGCACAGGTAGGTCTTCACGCTGCGAATAGCAGGTTCTTCCTTGAGGTAGTAGCGAATCATGTCGGGCACAAAGGCGTAGACGACCTTGTCGTCAGCGACGCCGGAGCCCGGGGCGTTGGCGATTGCCACATTGCCGGCCTTCCAGGCGCGCATGATGCCCGGCACGCCCAGTGCGGAGTCTTCGCGGAACGACTCCGGGTCGAGAAAGTCGTCGTCAATCCGGCGATACACCACATCCACGCGCTCGGGGCCGTCCACGGTGCGCATGTAAACGCACTCGTCGTCGTCCACGAACATGTCCGAGCCCTCAACCAGTTCCGCGCCCATGCCGCGGGCGAGGAACGAGTGCTCGAAGTACGCCGAGTTATAGATGCCCGGGGTCAGTACGACGATACAGGGGCGGCGCCGCTCACGCGGCGAGAGCGAGGCCAGCGTGCGATAGAGCCGGGAGGGGTAGTCGTCCACTGGCTGGATACTGTAGTTCTCGAACAGCTCCGGCAGCACGCGCTTGGTGATTTCGCGGTTCTCGAGCATGTAGGAGACACCGGAGGGTACGCGCAGGTTATCCTCCAGTACGTAGAACCTGCCGTCCTTGTCGCGCACCAGATCGGTGCCGCAAATATGTGCCCAGGCACCATAACGGGGCGACATGCCGGCACACTGGGCTTTGTAGTTGCCTGACTCGAGCACCGTTTCTGCGGGCACGATACCGTCCTTGAGAATGCGCTGCCGGTTGTAGATGTCGTCTATAAAGGCGTTGAGGGCGCGGGTGCGCTGGGCCAGTCCCAGGCTGACCTTGGCCCAGTCCTTGGCGGTAATGATCCGCGGGATCATGTCGAAGGGCCAGGCGCGGTCTATGTTCTCCCCTTCGGAATAAACGGTGAAGGAGATGCCCATGTCCATGATCGCCATTTCCGCTGCCGAGCGCCTGGCCTTCATTTCTTCTGTAGTAAGGTCCTTGAACAGGTTAACCGCTCGCCGTGCGGCTACTCTGGGTTTACCCGTCGCCGTGACCAGCTCGTCGAAAAACGGGCCGGTGTCATAAGCATTCCAACTTTTTTTCATGGTTCCCCTGGA
Organism: uncultured Gammaproteobacteria bacterium; assembly: GCA_963845135.1. GTDB lineage: Bacteria > Pseudomonadota > Gammaproteobacteria > Pseudomonadales > Halieaceae > Halioglobus. The sequence goes on from CAWJQW010000006.1 coordinate 48,667, forward strand.
TATAATGATGCGCCCACGCACCGCAGCAGTGCATATGCAATGACCGCGCCACCTATCTAGGTATAGGCGAGTTATGTTGATTCGGCAATGTCGTGCGTGTCCTGCGCGGGCATTGCGGCGCCCGCTTGATACCGTTTCGCCTGTGGGTCCCGGAGCTTGAAATCTGTGCGGATATTAGCCGTTTAGCGCTTCTGTGTGCGTACCTTTTTCTGTAAAATGCGTCGCTTTTCAGCCGGGGCCCAAGGCCCCGCCAGCAGCCGGGAGATACCCATGTTCGAGAACAGCATGACCATCGAGGGATTTGACGACGAGATCTTTGCCGCCATAGGCCGCGAAGAGCGCCGCCAGGAGGAGCACATTGAGCTGATTGCCTCCGAAAACTACGCCAGCCCCCGGGTAATGCAGGCACAGGGCACCGTGCTTACCAACAAATATGCCGAAGGCTATCCCCGGCAAGCGCTATTACGGCGGCTGCGAATTTGTTGACCAGGCGGAAGAGCTCGCCATCGAACGGGCCAAGGCCCTGTTTGGCGCCGATTACGCCAATGTGCAGCCCCACTCCGGGTCACAGGCGAACTATGCGGTATTTCTGGCCCTGCTGACACCGGGCGACACCATTCTCGGCATGAGTCTCGCCGATGGCGGTCACCTGACCCACGGCGCCAAGCCCAATTTTTCCGGCAAAAACTACAACGCCATCCAGTACGGCCTGAATGCACGAGACGGGCGAGGTGGACTACGACCAGATCGAAGCCCTGGCGCTGGAGCATAAGCCCAAGATGATCATCGGCGGCTTCTCGGCCTACTCCCAGGTGATGGACTGGGCGCGTTTCCGTGAGATTGCCGACAAAGTGGGCGCCTACCTGCTGGTCGACATGGCCCATGTGGCGGGCCTGGTTGCCGCGGGCGTGTATCCCAACCCGGTGCCCCACGCCGACGTGGTGACCTCCACCACCCACAAGACCCTGCGCGGCCCTCGCGGCGGCATTATCCTGGCCCGGGCCAACGAGGAACTGGAGAAGAAGTTCAACTCCGCTGTTTTCCCCGGTGGCCAGGGCGGCCCGCTGATGCACGTGATCGCTGCCAAGGCGATTTCTTTCAAGGAAGCGGCCAGCGCCGGAATTTGTCGAGTACCAGAAGCAGGTAGTGAAGAACGCCAAAGCCATGGCCGCGACATTTATCGAGCGCGGTATCAATATCGTCTCCGGCGGCACGGAAAACCACCTGATGCTGGTGGACCTCATCGGCAAGCCCTATACCGGCAAGGATGCCGATGCCGCCCTGGGCGCAGCCAATATCACCGTCAACAAGAACGCCGTGCCCAACGATCCGCGCTCGCCGTTCATCACCTCCGGACTGCGCGTGGGCACCCCCGCGATCACCACCCGTGGTTTTGGTGAGGCCGAGACGTGTACAGCTGACCCACTGGATGTGTGACGTGCTGGAGTCGCTGGAGAATGGCAATTCCGAGCAGGTGATAGAGGAAGTCAAGGGTAAAGTGCTGGAAATCTGCGGCGCGCTTCCCCGTCTACGGCTGATCACTCGCCGCACGTCCCGACCCACCCGCCTTTTACGCCCTTTTTGGCGCGAGGGCGGAGTGCCCGATTCAGGCGAATCAACCCGGGAATTATGTTAGAGTTCAGCCACTTAGAATCAAGGGACTAAGCCATGCATTGCCCATTTTGCGCCGCTGAAGACACCAAGGTGATCGACTCGCGCCTGGTGGCCGAGGGAGACCAGGTGCGCCGGCGACGCGAGTGCCTGAGTTGCGCCGAGCGCTTCACCACCTACGAGGTGGCCGAGCTGGTGATGCCGCGGGTGATCAAGCAAAACGGCAATCGCGAGCCCTTTGATGAGGCCAAGCTGCGCGCCGGTTTCACGCGCGCCCTGGAGAAGCGCCCGGTGCCCACTGGAGGATGTCGAGGCGGTCATCAACCAGATCAAGCACGCACTGCGTGCCACCGGCGAGCGCGAGGTGAACTCCGTGGTCCTGGGCGAGCTGGTGATGGACAACCTCAAGAAGCTGGACAAGGTGGCCTACGTGCGCTTTGCCTCGGTGTATCAGAGCTTCGAGGATATCTCCGAATTCCGCGACGCCATCGATTTCCTGGAAGCGCGAGCCGCGGTCCGACTGACCGCTACCGCTATGCCAGACGCAATAGCCTGCCAGCCCGCATGATGGCCCGCGCCCTGCAACTGGCGCGGCGCGGTAGGTATTCCGCCATGCCCAACCCCCACGTGGGCTGCGTGCTGGTGCGCGATGGCGCAGTGGTCGGCGAGGGTTTTACCCAGCCTGCCGGCGGCAATCACGCCGAGATTCAGGCGCTGCGCCAGGCCGGTGATGACGCCCGCGGCGCGACCGCTTATGTGACCCTTGAACCCTGCGCTCACCAGGGCAAAACCGGACCCTGTGCCGACGCGCTGATCACGGCCGGGGTCAGCCGGGTGGTGGCGGCCATGGAGGACCCCAATCCGCTGGTGGCCGGTAACGGGTCTGCAAAGACTGCGCGAAGCCGGCGTTCAGGTTGAGTGTGGTTTGCTGGAAGCAGAGGCGCAGCAGGTCATTCCCGGTTTTATCGCGCGCATGACGCGCGGTCAGGGGTCGGGTGCGGGCCAAGCTGGCGATGTCGCTGGATGGGCGAACCGCGATGGCCTCGGGCGAAAGCCAGTGGATAACCGGGCCCGCGGCCCGCGCCGATGTGCAGCGGCTGCGCGCCATGAGCTGCGCGATCGTCACCGGGGTTGGCACGGTGCTGGCGGATGATTGTGCGCTGACCGTGCGCGAAGCCGAGTTGGGCTTGCCGCCGGAGGCGGCGGCATTGGCCGTCGCGCGCCAGCCCCTGCGCGTGGTGCTGGATTCAGGCCTGCGCACGCCACCCGGGGCGCAGGGTTCTCGATGGCACTGCACCCACGTTGCTGTGCCATGAAACAGGCGGTGGCTGTGCCAGCGGGAATTACGGCAACGGCGGTTGATCGCCTGCCGCTTGCGCGCCTGAGAATGGCCTGGACCTGCGCGGTCTGCTGGACTCTCTCAACGCGCGGCAATGCAATGAAATTCTGGTAGAATCCGGCCCCCGTCTGGCCGGGGCCCTGCTGCAGGCAGGGCTTTTGGACGAACTGATCGTATATATGGCGCCCGCGCTGATGGGCGAGCGATGCGCGGCCACTGCTGGAGCTGCCGCTGGATAGCATGGCCGACAAGGTCCCGCTGCAGATAGAGGATGTGCGCAGGGTGGGCCAGGACTGGCGCTTGACCGTATTGCCGCAGTACCCGCAGGCGCGATAACACCGCGGAGCAACAGAGAAAACATATGTTTACAGGCATTATCCAGGCCGTCGGCGAGGTGGCGGCGATGCAGCCCAGCGGCGGCGACCTGCGCCTGCGCGTCAACACCGGCAAGCTGTCGACCTGGCGGACGTCGCACTGGGTGACAGTATTGCACCAACGGCACCTGCCTGACCGTGATCGAACTGCCGGGCGATGGCTACTGGGCCGATGTCTCCGTGGAAACCCTGAATTTCACGACGCTGGGTGATCTGAAGCCCGGCTCGCAGGGTGAACCTGGAGAAAGCCCTCACCCCGGCCAGTCGCCTGGGCGGGCATATTGTCAGCGGCCATGTGGACGGCGTGGGCGAGATTGTCAGCCTTGCATGAAGATGCCCGCTCCATGCGTGTCGTGGTGCGCGCGCCGGATGAGCTGGCACGCTACATCGCCCACAAGGGCAGTATCTGTGTCGACGGCACCAGCCTGACGGTGAATGCGGTCAACGGCGCCGAGTTTGATCTGAATATCATTCCCCAGACCATGGCGAGACGGTATTCGGCGAGTACCGGCCCGGTACCCGGGTCAACCTGGAAGTGGATGTGATCGCCCGTTACCTGGAGCGGCTGGTGCTGGGCGATGCCGCAGCCGATCCGCTGGCGGCAAAAGCGGCCTGTCGCTGGCCAGCTGGCCGAACATGGCTTTCTGCAGCGGTTGAGTTCGGGCAGGTCAGCGCAGTCGTGGCTGCCAGCGATCCCCTTGCGAATACCGCGTCAGATCGACGGATACATTCAATGCAAGTAAATACAGTAGATGAACTGATTTCCGACATGCGCCAGGGGCGTATGGTAGTGCTGCTGGATGATGATGCAGACAGCAATAACGAAGGCGTGGTGATGGTGGCGGCAGAGCATTGCGATGCCAGCCACGTCAACTTCATGGCCCGTCAGGCCCGGGGCCTGGTGTGCCTGACGCTGACCGAGGAGCGCTGCCGCCAGCTGGACCTGCCGCCCATGGTGGACGATGCGCGCGGGGAAAAATCCAATTTTACCCTGTCGATCGAGGCCTCGGAGGGTATCGATACCGGTATATCTGCCGCCGACCGCGCGCTGACAGTGCAGGCTGCGGTTGCGCCGCACGCCGGTGCCCGCGGATATTGTCCAGCCCGGCCATATTTTCCCGCTGACAGCCGTGCCCGGTGGTGTGCTGACCCGCGCCGGCCATACCGAAGCGGCTTCCGACTATGCCCGCCTGGCGGGCCTGCTGCCGGCGGCGGTGATCGCCGACATCCTGACCCCCGAGGGTATCGCTGGCCGATGGCCCGGCGCTGGCGGAGTTTGCCGCGCAGCACGAGCTCAAAATCGGCACGATTGCCGATCTGATCCACTTTCGGCATGGTCAATGAGCGCACTATCCGGCGTATCCGCGAGGGCAGCATCCAGACCGCCTATGGCGAGTTCCGGCTCACCGCCTACCGCGACCAGACCGCAGGGCGAAGTGCACCTGGCCCTGTCCCGCGGGGACATCATCCGCCGGACGAGCCAACCCTGGTGCGCGTGCACGTGCAATCTGCGCTTGCGCGACATGGTGGGCAGCGAGATAGCGGGTCAGCCCAGCTGGAGTATGGCCAGTTGTCTGCAAGACCGTGGCGGAGAACGGGCGTGGCGTGATCGTACTGCTGGCCAGGGCCGAGAGCGCCGAGCAACTGCTCGGCTAGCATCGATATGGCGCTGGGCGAGCACCCGCAGCCGGGCTCGTGACCCCGGATACCTACACCACAGTGGGCCTGGGCTCGCAGATACTGCGTGACCTGGGGGTGGGAAAAATCCACCTGATGGGCGCGCCGATCAAGTACAATGCGATATCCGGCTTTGACCTGGAAGTCATGGATTTCGTGGATCGCAGGAATGATTTGTAGCGAATTGGAAAACGAGCAAGCCGGTTGCCGGCACTAGTCACGCGCAGGCGATCAGGTTCCTCTACCGCTCGCGTGAAATGGAATGGAGACAGGAGGCAAGAGACAGATGAGCTGACATTAAAACAATCGAAGGCGACTTCACCGGTGCCAAGGGCAACTACACCGATTGTGGTTGGCCGCTGGAACAGCTTCGTGGTTGAGCACCTCCTGGAGGGCGCCGTTGATATGCCTGCGCCGCCACGGTGTGAGCCGCAAGCCAGATCACTATCGTGCGCGCACCAGGCGCGTTTGAAATACCGCTGGTGTGCAAGAAAGTCGCCGCCAAGGGTGACGCGGACGCGATTATTGCCCTGGGCGCGGTGATTCGTGGCGGTACGCCGCACTTTGAGTACGTTGCCGGCGAATGCACCAAGGGCCTGGCGCATGGTCAGTATGGAATACGGCATCCCCATGGCCTTCGGCGTGCTGACGGTTGATACCATTGAGCAGGCGGTAGAGCGCTCTGGTACCAAGGCCGGCAACAAGGGCGAAGAGGCGGCGATGTCCGCGCTGGAAATGGTCAGCCTGATGGGCAAGCTGGACTAGATGAAAAGGCAGCCCATAACTCCCTGGCTGCGGAGCGCCGCAAGGCCCGTCACTATGGCATGCAGGCGCTTTACCAGTGGTAGATGGCTGGCGCGGCGCTGAACGAGATCGAGGCTGAATTTCGCGCCGAGTACGATTTTAGCCCGCGTCGACCTGGAGTATTTTCAGGCGCTGCTGCACGGCGTGCCCGGCTGTGTGGATGAACTTGAAGCCACTTTCGAGCCCGCTGCTCGACCGCAAGCTGGACGACCTGGACCCGATCGAGCGGACCCTGCTGCGCATGGGCACCTTCGAGCTGAAGGAGCGGATCGACGTGCCCTACAAGGTGGTGATCAACGAGGAGGTTGCGCTGGCCAAGAAGTTTGGTGCCACCGACAGCCACAAGTATATCAACGGTGTGCTCGACAAGGTCGCCCGCCAGCTGCGCAAGGCCGAGACTGACGCGGCGTCCTGATGGCCGCATCTGAATTCACCCTCATTTACCGCTATTTTTCCGCCCTGGGGCGCGGCGAGGCCGTGGACCTCTCGGTGGGAGATGACTGCGCCATCCTGCGCCTGCAGCCAGACGAGCGACTTGCCACCTCGGTAGATACCGTCGTCGAGGGCGTGCACTTTCCTGAGGACAGTTTTCCCGAGGATATCGGCTTTCGCGCAGTCTCGGTGGCCGTATCAGACCTCGCTGCCATGGGTGCTCGCCCCCTGGGCATGACGATTGCCCTGACCCTGCCCGAGGCCGATGAGTTCTGGCTCAATGCCTTCAGCCAGGGCGTGGCGCAGGCGGTATCGGCTTATGATCTGCCCCTGATCGGTGGTGACACCACCCGCGGCGCATTGACCATTACCGTGCAGGTATTGGGAGCGTTGCCGCTGGAGCAGGCCCTGCTGCGCAGTGGTGCCGCTGTTGGGGACGCGGTGTACGTGTCTGGCACATTGGGAGATGCCGCCGCTGCGCTGGCCTTCCTCAACGGGCAGTGGCAGCCCGATGCGGACGCGGCAGAGTACCTGTTGCAGCGCTTTAATCGCCCCGCCGCGCGTGTGGCACTGGGTCGCCAGTTGCTGGGCACGGCGTCTGCCGCAATTGATATTTCTGACGGGCTGCTTGCCGATGCCGGGCATATCGCGGCCGCGAGTGGCGTGTGCATCCGCATAGATCCGCATGCGTTGCCCTTGTCAGCTGCCCTGCAGGTACAGGAAAACAGCGAGCAGAGACTGCGCTGGGCGCTGGCGGGCGGCGATGATTACGAGCTTTGCTTCTGCCTACCTGCGAATGAGCGGGCGCCTGCTGGGTGCACGCGTATTGGCGCGGTGGAGGAGGGCGAGGGTGTTTTGCTGGACCCGGATGTCGGTATTGTGCTGCCCCAGGGTTATCAGCACTTTTGATCCTTGATCGATCTGGGATAGAGTGATGTTTTCCATTGGCCAAGCGAGTGCGACACCGTGTCAAACCCCTCCACTGAGACCGCGACTGATTCCGCGTCCCCCGGTTCGCCCACGGCACTGATTTGCGGTGTGTCCGGGCAGGATGGTGCCTGGCTGGCCGAGTTCCTTTTGCAGCAGGGTTATACCGTATTCGGCACCAGCAGGGATGCGCAGATGGCAAGCTTCGGCAACCTCAAAACGCTGGGGATCTTTGATCAGGTGCAGTTTTGCTCGATGGCGCACAATGACTTTCGCAGTGTGCTGCAAACGCTGGCCCAGGTCGAGCCGGATGAAGTGTACAACCTGGCGGGGCAGAGTTCTGTCGGGCTTTCTTTCCAGCAACCGGTAGAGACGCTGGAGAGCATTGCCACCGGTACCCTGAACCTCCTCGAAGCGGTGCGATTTATAGGCAAACCCATTCGCTTGTATAACGCCGGCTCAAGTGAGTGCTTTGGCGATCTGGGTGACAATGGCGTGGCGGATGAGAACACCTTGTTTCATCCTCGCAGCCCCTACGCGGTCGCGAAAGCCGCGGCGTACTGGGAGGTGGCCAATTATCGGGAAGCCTATGGCCTGCATGCCTGTTCCGGCATCCTGTTCAATCACGAATCTGAGCTGAGAGCATCGCGCTTTGTCACCAAGAAAATTGTATCGACTGCCGTGCGCATTGCCCATGGCGCGGATGAAACGCTGTCGCTGGGTAACATTGATGTCTGGCGAGACTGGGGCTATGCGCCGGAGTACGTGAAAGGCATGTGGATGATGATGCAGCAAGACGTTCCCGGCGATTTTGTACTGGCGACGGGGGCTTCGCACAGCCTGAAAGAATTTGTGGCCGGTGTTTTTGCCGAAATGGATCTCGATTGGCAGCGGTACGTAAAGATAGAGGAGGGTTTTTTTCGCCCCTCTGACATCAACTACAGCCGTGGCAACCCGGAGAAGGCCTATTCAGAGCTTGGCTGGCGAGCGGAAACGGGTTTCCATGACCTCATTCGGAAACTGGTCGTCGCGGAGACGCTGGAACAAGCCTGAACTGCCCGCGGGTGCTCAATGTTGCCATAAACCCGGTGGCCCGGCATGGCACATTCCAGTAATCTGGGCATAACTCCTATCCGGTTTTGATCGATGCCCGACTCCTTGCAGCCCACACTTCTCCGCTCCCCCGCCCAGTTACTGGCCTTTGGTTTTGGTTCCGGGATGGCGCCGAAAGCGCCTGGCACCGTTGGTACGCTGGCGGCGGTGCCGCTGTACTGGTTACTCGCGCAGTTGGCCCCGGAGTTCTATGCCCTGGCACTCGTTGTCGCCTTCGTTTTCGGCGTCTGGATCTGTGACCTGGCCAGCAGGCAGTTGCAGGTGCATGACCATCCCGGCATCGTCTGGGATGAATTCGTCGGCTACTGGATCACCATGTTCGCGTTGCCGGTTGACTGGATTTGGGCGCTGGCGGGCTTTGTGGCCTTTCGTTTCTTCGACATCATTAAACCGTGGCCAATCGGCTGGCTGGATAAGCGCGTAGGGGGTGGACTGGGCATCATGATAGATGATGTGGTGGCCGGCGTGATGGCCTGCGCGCTGCTGCACCTGGCCCTTTGGTGGCTGGGGTGAGGGTGGTGATTTGGCTAAAGCCAATGTTGCTTGCATTGCGCACCCGGGTATACCGTGTGCTGCAATTGGCTGCTGGCGTCAGCGCGCTTGCCATGGTGTGCACAGGGACGTTCGCTGCCTCGCAGATCGATCTTGAGGGCTTAATGCCGGAAACTGCGATTCTGCTCATCGACGGCGAGCGCAAGATGCTCAGGGAAGGGCAGTCTTTTAAAGGCGTGAAGCTGGTCGCGGCCTATTCCCGCACGGCGACGCTGGAAGTGGACGGCAAGCAGGTGGTGCTGGGGCTGTCACAGCGGGTGGGGACGCATTACCAGGCCCCGCCGGCACAGGTTGTCAGCATCAGCCGCAACGCCAGCCTGCAGTACCGAACCAACGCCTCGATTAATGGCAGGAAAGTAGAAGTATTGGTCGATACGGGCGCCAATATGGTGGCCATGAACGAGACAGAGGCGCGGCGCATGGGTATCAATCTTGAGCAGGCTGCACCGGCGCGAGTCGAGACGGCATCCGGTGTTGTGCCCGCCTGGAGTGTCAGCCTCAAGTCCGTGGATGTGGGTGGAATCCGTGTCAACAACGTGCCTGCTACCGTCATAGCGGGAGCCTATCCGGCCACGGTTTTGTTGGGCATGACCTACCTTCGTCATGTGAAACTCGAGGAAAATCAAGGGGTTCTGACTCTAAGTCGCACGCAATGAGGGTGCTCGCCCAAGCCCGGGCAAACTGTTAGAATACGCGCCCTTTTGTATGGATACGCCCCCCTTGAGCGCACGCTACGTAGAGTCCTCCCGCCTCCCCACCGCCTGGGGCGACTTCGATATGCATGGGTTCGAAGATGCGGACAACAACAAGGAACATGTTGTCCTGACAATGGGCAATGTGAGCGATGGCGAACCCGTTTTGGCGAGAATCCACTCCGAGTGTCTTACTGGCGACGCCCTGTTCAGCCTGCGCTGTGACTGTGGCAACCAGTTGCAGGCGGCCCTGCAGGCAATTGCAGAAGAAGGCCGCGGTGCACTGTTTTACCTGCGCCAGGAAGGCCGGGGCATCGGGCTGCTCAACAAGATCAAAGCCTACAAGCTGCAGGATGCCGGGGCGGATACCGTGGAGGCCAATGAGCAGCTGGGTTTTGGCGCCGACATGCGCGATTACAGCATACTCAAGCCGATGCTGGAGCACTTGCAAATCAGGTCTGTGCGGTTGATGACCAATAATCCCCGCAAGGTCGCTGCCCTCGAAGAGCACGGTGTGGAAGTGGTGGAACGTATTGCCCTGCACACGCACAGTAATCCGCACAACGAGAAGTACCTGCTGACCAAGGCCGGGAAATTGGGCCATATGTTTGAGGGTCGGGGTTAGCCCTCAGTCTCCAACGCGCATTTCCGCCGTTTCAGCGACCCCGTATGGCCATCAACTGGATCTACCGATCCGCTCTACGATATAGCGCGCCAGGTCCCGCAGTCTATCGGCCGAATCGCCAAAAACTTCCAGTGCTTCCAGCGCTGCGCTTAACAAGCGCTGCGCCTCCGCCTTGGCCCCGCTCAGCCCCAGTAGTTTTACGTAGGTCGGTTTGTTCGCCTCGGCGTCTTTACCCTGGGTTTTACCAAGGCTTTCTGTCGTTCCTTCCACATCAAGAATATCGTCTACCACCTGGAATGCGAGGCCGATATGATCGCCATATTCGTCCAGCGCGGATAACTGTTCCTGCGTCGCATTGGCCGCGATGCCGCCCAGGGCCAGGGACGCGCGTATCAGGGCGCCGGTTTTCATTCTGTGCATGGACCGCAGCTGTTCCAGGGTCATGTCTGAATCTACGGCCTGTATATCGACATACTGCCCGCCAACCATGCCCTCCATGCCGGAAGCCTGCGCCAGCACCTTGATCATGCGAATTCTCTGTTCGGCGGAAAGGCCCGGGGCGTCAGCCACCAGTTCAAATGCTCTTGTCTGCAGGCCATCGCCAACCAGGATGGCCGTGGCTTCATCATACGCCTTGTGCAAGCTGGGTTTGCCCCGGCGCATGTCGTCATCATCCATGGCGGGCAAGTCGTCATGGATCAGGGAGTAGGTGTGTATCAGTTCGATGGCAACGGCGATTGCGTTACCAGAGTTGTTACTCGCCTCTCCTTCAACGGCGGCAACAGCTCCAGCATAGAGAGTGGGTCTGATGTGTTTGCCGCCGGCGCCAAGGCTATGGTTGACCGCTTTGGCTAGTGGCCCCCGCGAAGACATGGCGCTGCCTGCGGTGATAAGGCCATGATCATGAAGTGCTGATTTAAATTGTATCTGTTGCTGTTGAAGCCAGCGTTTGAAGGCAGGCGTCATTCAAGCCCCCGCTCTGATGTATTGGGCTCAGTATCTTCTTCCAGCAATGTGTTAACTGCCTGTTCAGATTCCTCCAGCCTGGCCTGCAATTGGCGAATCAATGCCATACCATCGGTGAAGGACGCCAGGGATTGCTCAATACCAGAGTCGTCTGACTCCAGTGTCTCTATGATAGACTGCAGACGACGGGCTGCGGTTTCAAAGGTTTCTGCCTCCGGGTTAACCTTGGGTTTTGATTTTGTCATGGTGATGCCCTGGCGTTGACGAGAATGCGGGGATTATAACAATAATGTTGTGATTTGCGGATGTGCCTTTGAGCGTCTCAATGAAAAAATCAACTTGGCAAGGCAGGTTTACCGGACGTGTGCAGGTTTGTTAATGCGGGGGCCGACTCAGTAGGTCGGTGGCAATCAGCTAAATTAGGGCGTTGGGCAGCGAGACTCGCTGCACGCAACGCAATCATCCTTGAACAAGGTTAGTAAGAAGCCAAGATTGGACATCATTCCAGCTTTTATACGCCGTCGAGTCGCCCACCGCCCGAGTCTGAACAAGATCTTGGAAAATGTGGGTTGGCTGGTTATCGACAAAGTGTTGCGCATTGTTCTGGGCCTTGTCCTGATGATTTGGCTTGCGCGTTATTTGGGGCCCGAGGAGTTCGGCTTACTCAATTATGCGATCGCCTTCGTGGGGTTATTCGGCGCATTTGCATCATTGGGGCTACAGGGCATCGTCGTTCGTGACCTGGTTCGTGAAAACAATATCAAAGAAGTGACTCTGGGTACGGCGGCTTTCTTGCAGTTTGTTGGCGGCGCGCTCTCCTACGCATTAATTTTTCTCATCATTTACCGGGTTAGACCTGACTCGCCCACACTGCAACTGCTGGTCCTGGTTATTGGTGCAACTATCCTTTTCAAAGCTTCTGACGTTGCGATTTACTGGTTCGAATCGCAGGTTCAATCCAAGTACACCGTCTGGGTACAAAACACCGTGTTTATCGTGTTTTTCGGTGTCAACGCAACGCTGATTCTGGTCGGTGCTCCATTGGCGGCTTTTGCCTGGGCGATGATGCTCGAGGCGCTGGTGGCCGCTGTGCTGCTAATGGTTCTTCTGGACCGGCTTGGGCCGGGCCTCACCGCGCTCACCGCCAGTGTTAGTCGGGCCAGGGCTCTGCTGTCGGAAAGTTGGCCGTTATTGTTGTCTGGTTTCGCTATCCTGGTTTACATGAAGATTGACCAGATTATGATTGGTCAAACACTGGGGGACAGTTCCGTTGGAATCTATAGTGTTGCAGTGAGGGTAAGCGAAGCCTGGTATTTCGTGCCCATGGCTATTTCGGCGTCAGTCTTTCCCGCCATTCTGGATGCAAGGGAGCGAAGCCGCGAGCAGTATGACTCGCGAATGCAGTACCTGTATGGTCTGCTGGTGTGGTTTTCTATCCTGGTAGCGCTGCCAATGACGTTGTTTTCTGCGGCTTTAATCAGTGCTCTGTTCGGGCCCGCCTATGCGCAGGCGGGCCCGATCCTCGCAATACACATATGGGCAGCGGTTTTTGTTTTTTTGGGGGTTGCAAGTAGTAAGTGGTACCTTGCCGAGGGTTTGCAGATTCTGCATTTGAAGAGAACCTTGCTGGGCGCCCTGGTCAACGTTTGCCTGAATTACTTGCTCATCCCCAGGATGGGGGCGCTTGGTGCCGCATGGGCAACCTTGCTTTCTTACAGTATTGTGGCGCTGTTTGCCGACTTGTTCCAACAGAAGACGCGCAGGATGTTCTATATGAAGATCCGCGCCCTCAATCCTCTTTTGCTTCTTAACCGGCCTGAAAACCTATGAGGGAATCCATGCTGAAGCGCCTGATCCGTCCCATGAAATATGCTGTTATGTGGCTGGTCAGTTGTTTCCATTGGGACCCATGGAAACAGGACTGTTGGTCGCAAGAGGGTGAGGACCAGATACTTAAGCGCATTTTTTCAGGCAAGAAAAGCGGGTTCTATGTAGATGTTGGCGCGCATCACCCCAAGCGTTTCTCCAATACCTATCTGTTTTACAAGAGTGGTTGGTCTGGTATCAATATTGATGCAATGCCTGGGAGTATGAAGCCGTTTCAACGTGCCCGTCCGCGCGATATAAACCTGGAGTTGGGCATTGGTCGGGCGCGCGGTGAACTGGAGTATTACGTTTTCAATGAGCCGGCGTTGAACGGTTTCTCGGCATCGCTTTCGGAAAGTCGGGACGCCGAGGACTCGGCCTATGCCATCAAGGACGTGATCAAGATGCCTGTGGTGCCGCTGGCTGCTGCTCTTGAAAATAATTTACCACCGGGGCAGTCCATCGATTTTCTTTCGGTGGATGTAGAGGGCCTGGATCTCGAAGTCCTGCAGTCGAACAATTGGGACAGGTATCGACCCGCATATGTACTGGTGGAGATACTGAGAAGTAGTTTGCATGATGTCTTTGACTGTGAGGCCGCGCGTTTCATGCAAAGTGTCGGTTATGAAATTTATGCCAAAAGCGCCAACACGGTTATTTTCAGGTCGAAAACGCTTCTGCTATGAACGCCTCCAATATTGAAGTAATTGAATTTTGCTTGCCGCGCAGCGGCTACCATTGGCAGGTGAAAACCGGCGAGTTAACGCGCAGATGGATGTTGCAAAAACAGAGCGACGACATTTTATGAATACGGCCGTTTTGTTCCTTGTCTTCAATCGCCCGGATACAACGCGAGAGGTTTTTGAGAGCATTCGGCGTATCAAACCTCCCCGACTTTATGTTGCAGCTGACGGGCCACGTGAAAGCCGGGAAAATGAAGCTGAGCAGGTTGAGAGAGTGAGGCAAATAGCGACCAGCATTGACTGGCCATGTGAGCTCAATACCCTGTTCCGGGACGAAAACCTGGGCTGCAAGGCCGCTATTAGCGAGGCGATAAGCTGGTTTTTTGAGCATGAGGAAGAGGGCGTGATTCTGGAAGATGATTGCCTTGCAGATGATGAGTTCTTCCATTTTTGTGAGCAAATGCTCGATCGATATCGAGATGACCAGCGAGTCTGGATGATTACCGGAAACAACTTTCAGGGTGAGAACTGGCGGGGCGACGCTGCTTACTATTTTTCCAGGTACTCGCATATCTGGGGTTGGGCCACCTGGCGCAGGGCATGGCAACACTATGACGGAGGCCTCAGTTTCTGGCCCGGCTGGAAGGAGAGTGACGCCTGGAAGTCTGTGTGTCCTGATGCCAGCGAGAGGCGCTATTGGAGCAGGGCATTCTCCAGAAGCTATGAGTCCCGTGTTGATAGCTGGGCCTATCCCTGGATGGCTAGCGTCTGGCACGGTTCTGGACTGACAGTGACCCCTAACAGGAACCTGGTGACAAACATTGGTTTTGGTACAGAAGCCACTCATACACGCAGTGCAAACGCTCGTTTGTTGGTTCCCGTTGCGCCCCTGGGCCAGATTACTCATCCGGCTAACGTTTCCGCGTGTGCAGAAGCAGATGCCTATGTCTTCAAACACGTATTTAGCGATACGTTTCTGGAGCTGTTGCTCAGGGCACCATCGGCCATATGGGCGCACATTGTTGGCCGGGTGAAATGATCGACAGGTCTCTATTGCATCCACCCGGTTGGATGAAAACTGGGTTGGGTTCTTGCAGCATCGCCAATGTCTGTCGTGCCTTGAACCCCGGAAGTGGGGCGAGTCACGATCCGCAATGGTTTGACCGGGAAACTGCTCAAGGCTATTCACTTTTCCCTTTTTTGCATGCATGTTCCGGTATTACTGTTCTTCACCGTGCAGAAAAATAATGAAAGTTATCATTCTCTGTAAGCGTTCGCCCCAGGCCAGGGATCTCTGGCTCCGACCGTATGGACGCTTTTACCACCTGGCTAAATTCCTGGCGGAGAATGGTGTGGACGTGCATCTCCTGCTTCTTAGTTTCGCAAAGGCTGATGAGTTTTCAGCGTACCGAGACGGGATTCACTGGCACTCATTGAACTTGTGGCCCAATCCACTGAGGTACTACCACTACGCCCGCAAACTTGTAGCAACAATGGAGTTCAACTGGATAATCAGTTTCTCTGATACTTATTTCGGGATTTGTGCCGAGAAGCTGGGCAGGGTAAGTGGGGGGCAGGTCCTGATTGATGCATATGATAATTATGAAAGTTATTTGGGTTGGTGCTATCCGCTGCATGCTCTCTGGAGGAGAGCTTTGCGCCGCAGCTCAGTGATCACGGCTGCCGGTCCAGAGTTGCTTAGCTTGATGACCTCGGGTAGGCGAGATACAAGATCGGCTATCATCGAAATGGCAGCTGACCCGGCGTTCTCTCCTGGCTCGAAGCGGCGTGCAAGAGAGTCCCTGGGGCTGCCGGCGGATAAGCTACTGGTCACCTACAGCGGAAGTTTGCATCGGAGCAGGGGCATTGATGAATTGTTTCAGGTAATGGGGCTACTGCTGGAAAAAAGACCCGATATTTGCTGGGTCCTGTCCGGCAGGCTCGAGCCGGGGCTGCAGTTACCAGTAAATTGCTGTTATCTGGGCTATGTAGACGACGATAAGGTCGCGGACGTACTGAGAGCATCTGATTTGATGCTCTGCGCGAACAAGCCCGGGGCGTTTGGGGATTACAGTTATCCGGTGAAAATTTACGAAGCCCTCGCCGTGGGTATACCGGTTGTCGCTTTTTCGACACCCTCTGTGCGGTATGTGATGAGAGATAATACTGATGGCCTGGTGCCGATTGGAGACCCCGCCGCTGTCGCGGACAAGATTGCAGAACTGCTTGCGCGGCCTTATGTCGTGAACGCTCCCGCAACGGGGTGGGATATGCAAGGTAAGTCCTTGTATCGCCTATTATCACAGGGCGCTTGCTCATGAGGTCTCGCTGGACTGCTCTCGAGGCGGCGGTGGCTCAAAGGTGAACAGTCAGATTTTTCGGCAGGGACATATGCTCCATACGACAGGTAATACAATATGTTGAATTGGCTGAGATCATTTCTGTATCCGGTACAGAGAGAGCTTGATGAACTGAAGATGCTGCAGGCCAGCGCTTACTTTCGACAGGCAAATCTCGATTACACCGCTACAGATATCCACGCCCATGAATACAAGGTCTTTTCCCAGTTTGGCGATGACGGAATCATCCAGTTCCTGGTTTCTCGCATAAAGCCCGTGGACAAGGTATTTATTGAATTTGGCGTGGAGGACTTTCTTGAATCGAATTGCCGTTTTTTGATGATGCATGACAATTGGTCCGGCCTGATTTTTGATGGCTCCAGTCGCTCAATTAGCAGCGTTCGCAGCCGCGATGATTATTGGAAGTACGACCTCGAGGCCAGGTGCGCTTTCCTTTCCAGGGAGAACCTCAATGCCGAGTTGAAGCAAGGCCTGGGAGAGAGATCGGCTGATTTGATCAGCATAGATGTCGACGGGAATGATTACTGGTTGTTTGATGCCTTGGAATTGCGCCCAGCAATTCTTATCGTTGAGTACAATTCTGTGTTTGGCCCGGATCGGGCTATTACGGTTCCTTATCGCCCCGATTTTGACAGGTCAGAGGCACACTTCAGCAACCTCTATTTTGGTGCTTCCCTGTTAGCCTTGACTGATCTTGCCAGTGATAAGGGTTATAGCCTGCTGGGGAGTAATACGGCTGGCAACAATGCTTACTTTCTGCGCAAAGATGTTCTGCAGGAAACGGGCATGCAAGCGGTGTCCGCTGAAAGTGCCTATGTCTGCTCACGCTTCAGGGAAAGCAGGGACAGCAACGGAACATTGAGCTATGCGAGCGGCGCACAGAGGCTGGAAATTATTCGCGGGATGCCGGTTTATAACACCAGGACAGGTGAAGTTGAGTCTCTTTGAAGACAACCGGGGTGAGACCTGCGTGCTGAACAAGTGGCTTCCTGATGCCACCAGTTAAAGTCGCCATCGACTCGCAGATATTCTGCAGTCAGCAATATGGGGGCGTATCCCGATACTTTACCCGGCTGGCGAAAGAGTTGCTCGGGCAGCAACAACAGGTCCGCGTCTTTGCTCCTTTGCACTGCAACCACTACCTCAGTGAGCTGCCTGCAGATTGTGTGTCGGGACGAATGCTGCCCTA
Source organism: uncultured Gammaproteobacteria bacterium (assembly GCA_963845135.1). Classification (GTDB taxonomy): domain Bacteria; phylum Pseudomonadota; class Gammaproteobacteria; order Pseudomonadales; family Halieaceae; genus Halioglobus. The sequence continues at coordinate 65,877 of CAWJQW010000006.1, forward strand.
TTGCCCACCTCGATCAAAGCGATTTCTGCGCCCGTTGAACGGTCTGTTATCCAGGGGCCCTATTCGCGACTGGGGCCCTGACCTTGTGCATGAAAGCTATTATGCGACGCGCGGATCAGCGCCGGGTAAGACCCCGGTTGTGGTGACAGTTCTTGACATGATTCATGAGGTCCATGCTGAGAGTTTTAGCGCACTGGACAATACCAGTAGAACAAAACGTGCCGCCGTTGAGCGTGCCGATCACGTGATATGTATATCGGAGAACACACGCAGGGACTTGCTTTCTCTTTGGGGTATTGCCGCGGAAAAGACGTCTGTTGTGTATCTCGGTATGGATGATTTTAGTCCGGCTGTCAGTAGGGAGCCTTATGTTACCTCTCGTGGTAAAGCCTTCCTGCTTTACGTGGCTAATCGCAGTGGTTATAAAAATTTTACGGGTTTGCTCCAGGCCTACGCCATGTCAGGGCGAATCAAGAACGACTTTGACCTGGTGGTGTTTGGCGGCGGCCCCTTTAGTCGATCAGAGCGAGAGCTCATTGCAGCCCTGGACATTGATGACGCATCGCTTATTCACCTGTCAGGAAGCGATGACTTGCTCGCTTCTGTCTACGCCGGGGCCAGTGCCTTTGTGTATCCATCTTTCTACGAGGGCTTTGGCTTGTCGCCCCTTGAAGCGATGGGGCAGGGTTGCCCGGTGATCAGCAGTAATGCCAGTTGCTTGCCTGAGGTCCTGGGCAGTGCTGCAGAATACTTCGAACCATCGTCGCCAGAAATGCTGTGCGCCACTATGGAAGCGGTGCTATACGATCAGGATCGGCTTGACGCTTTGCGGTCTCTTGGTTATGAGCGAATCAGGCGTTTTACCTGGGAGTCATGCGCACGCGCTACCCTGTCGGTGTATCAGTCGGTCCTTGGTCGCACGGAATAGTCTTTTTTTAGAGGTTTTTGAGAACCATGAAGGGCGAATTTCGCCCGGCTGATGGGACTTGCCCTGTAACCTGAGGTATTCTTGTCCTCATTGTGTGTTTGGAGGTGAAGCATTGCTTGATAGTCAGCAACAGAGTGAGGTAGAGGAGATAAAGGCCTTCTATGATTCGGTCTATTACGCCGATGCCCGGCCCGCCGCCTCGCCGGCTCTGCTGCGCCATTACCACCGATTGCATCAAAAGATGTCGCTTGGAGAGTCCCCCGCGGTGCTTGATGTTGCGTGCGGATTGGGTGAGTGGCTGAAAGTGTGTGAAGACAAAGGTGCTTCCGTTGCCGGTATCGATTTGTCCGAAAAAGCCATCGATGTCTGCCGCCAGTTTATGCCGCAGGGAGAGTTTTATGCCCAGGCCGCAGAGACGCTGCCTTTTGCCGATGGCAGCTTCGACCTGATTACTTGCCTTGGCTCCCTGGAGCATTTTGTTGATCCGGTAGGCAGTATGCGGGAGATGGTGCGGGTCGCGAAGCCGGAAGCCAAGGTACTGTTATTGGTGCCCAACAAGGATTTTCTCAGCCGCAAACTTGGTCTGTTTCGCGGTACCTACCAGGTGGACGCGAAAGAGGTGGTTCGCACCCTGCCTGAGTGGGATGGATTATTCCGCGCTGCGGGCCTGCGTGTGGCCGACCGGTGGAAGGATTTGCACGTGCTGGACCCTGACTGGATTGCCAGGGGCAGCCCCATTGCATGGCCGATCAGGGCCGCTCAGGCGGCGGTTTTACCGATCTTGCCGTTACGCTGGCAGTACCAGGTCTATCACCAGTGTGCGATCGCGGAGGCGTGAGCACGAGCCTGCGTATCCTGTTTATCTCTCGTGCCTATCCCCCCGTCATTGGTGGCATAGAGCGGCAAAATTATGAGCTCTATCGCGCCCTGTCCCGGGACGCGGACGTGGAACTTATTGCCAATACGCGGGGTAAGTGGTTTCTACCGGTGTTTTTTTTCCTGGCCTTTTTCCGGGGTGCTTTTGCAGCGCGACGCAACGATGTGATCCTGCTTGGGGACGGCGTGCTGGCGCCCCTGGGCTGGCTGCTGGGTCTTATATGCCGCAAACCCGTCTGCTGCATTGTGCATGGACTGGATATTACCTACGCCAACCCGCTCTACCAGGCGTTTTGGGTCAGGTTCGCGCTGCGGCGCATGGGTCGATTATTTGCGGTAGGTAACGAAACTATCCGACAGGCCCGCTCCAGGGGCGTGGCCGCCGATGCCTGCCGTTTTATTCCTAATGGGGTGGATGTGGCCCCCGAATCAGCGGAGGCACAGGGTGATACAGCACGTGTCCGGCGACACGGGGAGGGTTTCTACCTGCTGACGCTGGGGCGGTTGGTGGAACGAAAAGGGGTAGCCTGGTTTCTGCGTGAGGTTTTTCCTCTGCTGGGGGATGATGTGCACTACTGGATCGCGGGCGATGGTCCCTGTAGGGATGACATTGCCGCGGTCCTGTCGGCGCTGCCTTCGCCGGAGCGGGTGACCGTGTTTGGCCAGGTGTCGGCCGCTGAAAAGTCAGCGCTGTTGCGAGAGGCGGACCTGTTTGTACAGCCGAATATTCCCGTCGCCGGGGATATGGAGGGCTTTGGTCTGGTCGTTCTGGAGGCCGCGATAGCCGGGCTGCCTGTGGTGGCCTCCCGGCTGGAGGGTTTGCGCGATGCCATTGCGGAAGGTGAGAACGGGGTACTGGTCGAGCCGGGAGATGTAGAGGACTTTGCCCGCTGTATTCAGCGGTTTGTCTCTGAGCCTGGTGCCGCTGCTACCTTTGGAGAGCAGGCACAGGCCTACACCCGGACTCATTGTGGCTGGAACCTTGTTGCTCGCCTGTATCTGGATGAGATGCGGAAACTGGTGCCTGCGTCAGATAAGCGCTGATACGATCGCTAATGCCTGCTGCATCCAGGCCAATTTCAATTAACTGCTGCTCATGGGAGCCGTGTTCCACATAGTTGTCAGGTATGCCAAGCATCAGCAGGGGAGTAGTCAGCCCGTTTGCAGCCAGGAGTTCACCCACCAGGCTGCCGGCGCCCCCGGCTACGGCGTTTTCTTCTACCGTCACCAGAAGCTCATAAGTGGATGCCAGCTCCAGTATTCGCTGTTCGTCCACTGGCTTGACCCAGCGCATGTCAACCAGTGTGGCGCCCAGCCCCGTTGCGGCCTCACGAGCATGTCCAGCAGTGTGCCGAAGTTGAGGATGGCTACCCTCGAGCCCTGGAGTAGCGAAACAGACTTACCAATCTCCAGCGACGCCATTTGCTCGCTAATCGCCACGCCGGTGCCTGCCCCACGTGGATAGCGCACCGCCGCAGGCCCCGGGTGCTGATAGGCTGTGTACAGCATCTGCCGGCACTCATTCTCGTCGGATGGGGCGCCAATGACCATATTGGGAATGCAGCGCAGGTAGCTCAGGTCAAAAGCCCCGTGGTGAGTCGGGCCGTCCTGGCCCACCAGGCCGGCACGGTCGATGCCGAAAGTCACGTCGAGGTTTTGCAGGGCCACATCGTGTATCAACTGGTCGTAGCCGCGTTGCAGGAAGGTGGAATAAATCGCCACCACCGGCTTGAGTCCGTCACAGGCCATACCCGCCGCCAGGGTGATGGCATGTTGCTCGGCAATGGCCACATCGTAGTAGCGATCCTGGAAACGCTCTGCGAACTCGACCATGCCGGAGCCCTCGCACATGGCGGGAGTGATGCCCACCAGTCGCGAGTCCTGCTCGGCCATATCACACAGCCACTGACCGAAGACGTCCTGGTACTTGGGCGGTTTGGGCGCGGGAGTCTGTGCAGGTTGGGGCCCCACCGGCTTGGCTTCAACCTTGTTGAGGGCGTGATACCCAACCGGGTCTTCCTCTGCCGGGGCGAAGCCTTTGCCCTTCACGGTGCGGATATGCAGGAACTGCGGTCCCTCCAGGTCTTTCATGTTCTCCAGGGTTTTGACCAGCTGGGGCAGGTCGTGTCCGTCCAGCGGACCAATGTAGTGAAAGCCCAGTTCTTCAAACATGGTGCTGGGCGCGACCATGCCCTTCATATGTTCTTCCGTGCGCTTGGCCCATTCCCACAAAAAGCTGAAACGCTGCAGGAAACGCTTGGAGCGCTCGCGCATCCCCAGGTAGGTCTTGGTGGCCCATATTTTGGCGAAGTAATTGGCCAGCCCGCCCTCGTTGTGGCCAATAGACATCTGGTTGTCGTTAAGAATGACCAACATGTTGGGACGTTCATGCCCGGCGTGTGCCAGCGCTTCGAATGCCATGCCGCCGGTAATGGCACCGTCGCCGATCACGGCAATGACCTTGCGCTCCAGGCCCTGTTGCCGGGCAGCCAGCGCCATGCCCATGGCAGCGGAGATGCTGGTGGAGGAGTGACCCACGCCAAAGGTGTCGTATTCGCTTTCACTGCGCTTGGGGAAACCCGATAGACCACCGGCATGGCGCATACTGTTCATTTGCTGCATGCGACCGGTAAGAATCTTGTGCGGGTAGGTCTGGTGGCCCACGTCCCAGACAATACGATCATCGGGTGTATTGAAGACATGATGCAGGGCGATGGTAAGTTCCACTACGCCCAGGCCGGCCCCGAAGTGGCCCCCGGACTGGCCAACGCTGTACAGCAGGTAGGCGCGCAACTCATGGGCGAGCTGCGACAGCTCCTGCGTATCCAGTTCGCCCAGGGGGCGACCCTGGTCCACAGCATCAAGCAATGGCGTGGTCGGCGGTATAGTGGGGATTTCCGAGAACATGGGCAGCATTCTATCCCATATTGGGTGATAGTGGGATGCTGGCTGGGCTTTTCTAGGGGGCCTGGGGGGCTTCCTGCAAGGCCATTTGCAGCAGCACCGAGAGGCGCACATAGCCGTGCTCGTTGAGGTTGACCCCGTCGGCGCGGTAGTAGGCCGGGTTGGGCATGCCGTCAGCCGTGCTCAGCAGGGTGTTGGCATCGACAAGGATGACGTTGTCGCGGCTGGGGGCCCAGGCCTCAAGCCGTTCCAGGGTCTCGTCGATGACCGGTACGCTGGATGGGTACAGCGGGGTTTTCAGCGGGCTTATGACCACAAAGCGGCGTGACTGGGAGAGACTCGCATCAAGCTCCACCAACTCCTTGATATCGCTGACCAGCGTTTCCGCATCCTTGTTGGCGCGTATATGAAACTCGCTGTTACCGGGTAGCAGGACTATCGTGTCCGGTTGGTAGAACCCGATAAGGCGCTCGTAGTGGTAGGTGAGGTCATCCACGGTGGCTTCGCCAAGGCCGCGCATCAGCACCGGTTGGGGTGCCAGCAAGTCCTCCAGCCCGCTCCATAGTTTCACCCGGCGACCGCCGACGACAATAATGGGGTCCTTGGGGAGCTGTGAAATACGATCCTGGCGGGTGTAGGCCTCGACCTCTGCAGCCCAGGCCTCGGGGGAGCTGTTCATGGAGGCAACCGTGTCCCTGGACACCATGTAGATCAGGTGTGCGACAGGAATGAGCAATAGCACCAGGCAAATGGTGCGCAGTAGTTTCCAGGAAATCACGGGGCGAGTCCGGCTCGTCTAATTTGTGCCAGTGTCTCCCAATAGTGGGAAATGGGCAATAAATGCCCCATTCGGGGTGTGACCTGTGTCGCAGCTTTGCCACGCGTGTGTATGATTTCGACGGGTGGGAGGTAGGATGACGGCATGATTTATCAACGGCGCATACCCAGGGAGGAGTTGTTCTCCGCCCAGTTGGAACTGCTGATGCAGAATGGGCAGCTGGCTACCGTGACCTCCCACCTGATCGGGGTGGGCGCCACCATCGCCATGTTCTGGCCCTTTCTGGACATCACCGTCATCCTGCTGTGGGCTGCCGCTTTTCTGATTCTTCTGCTGATGCGCTCACTGCAGATGAGCAATGCGCTGGTCAGCCGCAGTTACCTGACCAACCCGCAGGGCGTGTATCGTCGTCTTCTGCTGGGTGCCGCAGCCACGGGCGCCATCTGGTCGGGGGTCTACATTTTCGCGGCCCACTACGTTCCCATCACCATGCAATACACGTTTCTCCTGTTAATTGTGATGATGACTGCGATTTCGGTCGGATTCTCCGTGATTATCCGCGAATACTTTATCGCCTACCTGTTTACCGCACTCTGGCCGATAGCCTGGTGGAGCCTGGCGCACTACTGGGAGCAGCCCTATAACCTGGTGATTGGTCTCTCGCTGCTGGCTTTTTGCGCGGTGCTGATGGTGGTGTGTGACCGCGTCTACCGCTCGTTTCGCAATATGATCGCGCTCAACTGGGAGCGTGAAACCATGTCCCAGGAACTGGCTGACCTGACCACCTCCCTGCGCGACCGCAACCGACAGCTTCGCGACGCGAGGCGCCAGCTGACGGACCTGGCCAATATTGACGAGCTGACCGGCCTGGGGAATCGCCGGGTGGTAAATCGGGCGGTGAAAGAGGAAATCAATCGCGCCCGTCGCACCGGCGGCTATGTATCGCTGGTCTTGCTCGACGTCGACTTTTTCAAGAATTACAACGACACCTATGGGCACCCGGCGGGGGATCTCGTGCTGCAGAAGCTGGCGGACCTGATGCAGCAAGCCAGCGCGCGGGCCGGTGAGGTGGTCGCTCGCTACGGTGGCGAGGAGTTCATTCTTGTACTGCCCGGCGCCGCGCCGGATTCTGCCCTGCGCACAGCCGAGCGCCTCAAGGAGATGGTGGAAGAGGAGGGCATACCCCACGAGAGTTCGGGTGTGGCGGATGTGATTACGGTGAGCCAGGGGTTGATCACCGTGCAGCCGGAGAGCGATATGTTACCTGCGGATCTCATTAACAGGGCTGACAAGGCACTGTACAAGGCGAAACAGGAAGGGCGGAACCGGATCGTCGTCGCGGGGCGTTACGAACCTTCCTTGAATCGGTGAATCTGGCGCCGTTGCTTCTTGTTGGGGCGTGTTGCCGGGCGATCTATCATGCCCCCTGCTGCTTTGCGCGCTGCCGCATCAGCTTCCCGTCGCTTCAGGCTATCGGCGGTTTCCTCATACAGCGCCTGTGCTTCCGGTGCTCCACGGCGCTGGTCTGAGAGGGCGCGTACCACTATCACTTTCTCGTCCCAGCCCTGGCGAATTTGCAAGGTGTCGCCCACCGAGATCTCCCTGGATACTTTCACCCGTTGACCACCCAGGTGAACTTTGCCGCCCTCGATTGCCGCCTTGGCGAGACTGCGTGTCTTGAAAAACCTTGCCGCCCAGAGCCATTTATCCAGGCGTAACTTGTCCGCGCTGAAGTGACTCACAGTGCAGCTGACCGGGTTTGTTGGTATCGGCAGCTCATCGCTGGGTCGCTTCCTCTATGATGGTGGCAGGCATGATTTCGTCAAAGTGATGAATGCCGGGGAAGCGTGTATCAATGCGCTTCTGCCGTTGGCTATCGGGTTGTAACAGGGTGAGTAGGTGGGCGATGCCATACTCGCGCGCTGAATCCAGCACCCTCTCCGTGTCATCGATCAGCAGTGTGCGTGCAGGGTCAAACGGGTGCAGCGCCTGCAGGCGATGCCAGAAGGCCTGCTCTTCCTTGGGTGCGTCCAGCTCATGTGAAACCACCAGCCGGTCGAACCAACTGGTGATGTCGACGTGATTCATTTTGATGTCCAGTGTCTTGCGGTGGGCGTTAGTCACCATGACCACGTCCCGGTGAGACGTATGCAGCTGGGTAAGGAACTCGGCCACGTAGGGGCGCATGCTGACCATGTGCCCCAATTCGCGTTTGATGGCGGGAATGTCCAGCTGTAATCGCTCTGACCAGTAGTCCAGTGAATACCAGTCCAGGGTGCCCTGTTCGATGCCAAAAGCAGTGTGCAAGCGTTCCGCGGATTCTGTTTCACTCAGCTGGTGGGTCCGTGCGTACACTTCGGGTACATGTTGCATCCAGAAGTAGTTGTCGAAGTGCAGGTCCAACAGGGTGCCGTCCATATCCAGCAGCACGGTGTCAATTGTGTCCCAGTCGATCATTCCAAGGCTCGCCCATCCAGGTAGGGCGATTATGCACTGTTGCCTCCAGCCGCGCATCCCGATTGCATACCGGTTATAATCCTGCAGTTGTATGACTACCGACTCCCCTGATCTTCCTGCCCTGGTCCCACCGCTGCTTGCCCTGTGCAAGCGGGCGGGTGATGAGATACGTGAGCATTACTATGCGCCCGGTGCCCACCAGTACCAGGCCAAGGGTGATGATTCCCCCCTGACACAGGCCGACCTTGCTTCTCACCGGCGCCTCAGCGAGGGACTGGCGGCGTTAGCCCCGGATTTGCCGGTGCTGTCCGAGGAATCGACCGAGCAGGAGAAGGCCCAGCGCCATGATTGGTCTGTTTTCTGGATGGTGGACCCGCTGGATGGCACCAAGGAGTTTCTGGCGCGTACGGGTGAATTTACCGTCAATATTGCCTTGATTGTCGATCACCGCCCCGTGCTTGGTTTGATTTACCTGCCCCTGCAATCGCAGGCCTACGTGGGCATACCCGGTAAGTGGGCCAGGCTTTACGGAATGGCCGACCAGACGATGGCGCCATTGACCACCCGGTGCTTCGAGCCACAGCGGCCGTTAACTGTTCTTGCCAGCCGTCGGCACAAGGGCTCGCGTCTGCAAGGATGCCTGGACTGGCTGGAGCAGCAATGGGGAGAAATTCAGCGGGACAATAGTGGCAGTGCGTTAAAGTTCTGCCAGCTTGCTGCGGGGGAGGGAGATATTTATCCGCGCTACTCGCCCTGCTGTGAGTGGGACACCGCTGCCGGTCAGGCGTTACTCGAGGCCGCCGGGGGTGCCCTGCTGGGGCTGGATGGTAAACCGCTGCAGTACAATCGCCGCGATACCCTGCTGAGCCCGCATTTTCTTGCCCTTGGGGATCCTGGTCACAGTCTCTCGCAGCAATTGCTGGCCATGGAGAAGGCAACAGGGCATTAGTATGAGAAGAAGACTTGTACAGCCAATCGATGAGGGTATAGAGTTGCAGGTCAATGACTCGCCGCCTGCAGCACTAAGATGAACGCATGACCGATATGAAGCAAACAGGGCCCAATGGGGATGCGTCTGCCGAAGCCGCCAACGAAATCATGACCCCGGCGATGCGTTTGCTGGACTTGCAGACCAAGCACCGCGCCCTGGATGCCCGCATTCATGAAATGTATGAATTTCCCTACCAGAACCAGATTTTGCTGCAGCGACTGAAGAAAGAAAAGTTACGTCTCAAGGACGCCATTACGCGCCTGAAAGACGAAATGATCCCCGATTTAAACGCCTGACCGGAATGCGCCATGAATAGATTCCTGCATTTGCCCGTTTGCCTGGCCTGTCTTTTTATGTCTTCCTTATCCATTGCCCAGCAAGCGGAACCCCGGGAGGTGCTGGTAACGCCTATCAAGGGAGCCCTGTTCATGCTGTCTGGTCGCGGGGGCAATACCGTTGCTTCGGTGGGAGATGACGGGGTGCTGTTGATAGACGCAGATTACGCTGAGTATGCGCAAACCTATGCAGAGGCGCTCGCCGGACTGACGATATTAAAAGAGCCACCCCGGTTTTTGGTCAATACCCACTGGCATTTTGACCACGTGGGGGGGAACGCACATTGGGGTGAGCAAGGCACGGTCATTCTGGCGCATGAGAACGTTTACCAGCGCATGACAACACGGCAGGAGATGAAAGCAGTCAACCGGATTGTGGAACCCAGTCCACCCGCCGCCCTGCCGGTGGTGACTTACGGTGATTCCATCGCTATTCGCTTCAACGGCGATACGCTGCAGGCGCAGCATTTTCCCAGCGGGCATACGGACGGTGACACCATCGTTTTCTTCACCGAGGCCAATGTAGTGCACATGGGTGATCACTATTGGGTTGGTGTTTATCCCTTCGTGGACCTGGACTCCGGTGGCAATGTCCTGGGTTACATTGCCAATGTTGAGAAAGCGTTGGCGATGATGGACGAGCAAACCATTGTTGTTGCCGGCCATAACAGCAGATCGCTGATGAGCAAACAGGATATGCAGAGGGACCTCATCGTGTTGAAGCAGACCACCAGCAAAATCGAAGCCCTGCTGAAGCAGGGCAAGAGTGTAGAAGAGATCACCGGGCAGGGACTGGGACCGGATTACGCAGCGTATGGCCAGGGCTTTATCAATGAGGGCGCCTGGATCAGCTTTGTCGCCAATAGCCTCCAGGCGAGCAGTCTTTAATTAGGCTCTTCGCGCATTAGCGGGGAACAGCCAGAGAATGTTCCATCTTGAAATGCGGCCACTGTAATCGTGGTATACCCCCGGTAGATCGAACCCCCTTTTGACTATCTTCCGGGGGTATACTCACGATCACAGCGGCCTTCTTCCATCCTTGGGGAGGACAGCACGAATGGGGTAAGCCTTCCAAGGGCGTGGGGGTTTGTTTCCAACCAGGGAAGGCTTACCCCATTCGTGATGTCCGCTTGGCAACCTGGAGCATTCACTTGCTCCACCACGCTAATGCGCGAAGAACCTTTAATTAGTCCAGGGCGCCTTCCAGTTCAAGCAGCGCTCGCTTGATCGCGATACCACCAGCAAATCCGGTCAGGGAACCGTCGCTGCCAATCACCCTGTGACAGGGCACGACGATGGGAATAGGGTTGCGGCCGTTGGCGGCACCTACGGCACGCACCGCTTTGTGGTTGTCCAGCGAATCGGCGATATCGCGATAGCTGCGCAGCTCGCCGTAAGGGATACGGGTGAGTGCCCGCCAGACGCGCTGCTGGAAATCAGTCCCGCCGGCCGACAAGGGCAGGTCAAATTTGTGCCGGTCACCGGCAAAATACTCCGTCAATTGTGTTACGCAGACACTTAGAACCGCGTCGCTGCGTTCGACATCGTCGGTTGCATCCGAGTGCCGGTTTTCGAACTCTATTGCGGTCAGGTGGCGCCCATCCGAAAGTAGTCGCAGGCGACCGACCGGGCTATCAAAATATTGGTAGTTCATGCGGAAAGGCTCCTCCACAGCAGGTTGGCAGCGTAAGCGCGCCAGGGACGCCACTGTAATGCGGCTGTACCCAGTGTTTTCCGGTCTTCTCCCAGCGCCTGCCAGGCGCGCTGCAAGCCAAGGTCTCCCTCGGGAAAGATATCCGGGTCACCGGCTCCGCGAATGGCGACCATGGCGAGAGTCCACGGACCAATGCCTCGAAAGGCCGCCAGCGCATCTGCGGTGAGCGAGCCTTCGCTGCCACTGTAATGTCGGCACACCTCCCGCAATGTGTCGCGGCGCCGACCGGGCATGGGAAAGTGTTCGTCTGTCAGTGTCGCGATCCGGGCTGCGGTCGGGAAGGGCACACGCCCCTGTTCGGGGTCGCTGCAGGCGTGGGCAAGTCTTGACAGCACGGTGCGCGCCGCAGCGGTGCTCACCTGTTGGCCGACGATGGCCCTGACGGCTGATTCGTAAACACTCCAATGGCCCGGCGATCTAGCCCCGGGCGCTCGTCTGGAAAGTACGCCCAGCGCCGGATCCTGCTGCAGCACTGACCCTATCTCTTGCGGGTTGGCATCGAGGTCAAACATGCGCCGCACCTGTGTCACTGTGTTCATCAACTGCCTGCTGTCGGCTAATTGCAGGCGCAGTTGCAGCGCGTCTTTGCCTGGCACCGGGCTCACTTCCAGCGTACCGCCCGGCAGCCGGCGGCGGTAGCGTTTCGCCGTTATCGATTCCACGCCGGCGACTGCATGGTGACCGAGAAAGTCCACCACGCCCTGCCAGTCATAGGGTGGACGATAGCTCAGTTGCAGGCATATGCCCGTGCTCGCGTTCTGGCTTTGCCGTCCACGCATCTGCGTGGGGGTCAGCCGGAAGTGCTCCGCTATCGCACTATTGAAGCGGCGCACGCTGCCAAAGCCGGCGGCATAGGCAACTTGCGTTAACGGCATGGCGGTTTCCGACAGCAGCTTTTTGGCGAACAACAGGCGCTGGTTGAGCGCCACCGCTACCGGCGAAATTCCCAGCTCCTGTTGAAACAGCTTGCGCAGGTAGCGCTCCCCGATACCCAGCCGGTTCGCGAGTTGCTGCAGGGTGCCGCTCGTCAGAGCGCCATTTTCAATGAGATCAAGCGCACGCTGCACCGTCGTCGATGTGCCGCTCCAGGCCGGGCTGCCAGGCGCCGATTCAGGCCGGCAGCGCAGGCAGGGGCGAAATCCGGCGGCAGCGGCCTGGCTGGCGAGGCGGAAGTAGCTGACATTTTTCTCTGCCGGCGCGCGGGCGGGGCAAATCGGCCGACAATAGATGCCGGTGGAGCTGACTCCCAGGAAAAACGTCCCGTCGAAACGTGGGTCGCGCGATAGTCTCGCCCTGCGACAGTGTTCAGGGTCGGGAGGGGCGGGAGATATTTTGTTAAGGTCCATGCCCGCACTATAGCGCTGCTGCCCGGGAGGCACTAGCCAGATTCGGCCCTGTATAGACGGGCTGTAATTTGGCGTCGCAGGTATTAGAATTGCGGTCCCGAACCCTGTTTATGAATGTGCTGGCTAACAGTGCGCTGCCTGAGGATGACGCTTGCCCGTTTTGTTGCCTTACCATCTCGCTTGCAGCGTTGCGTTACCTGAGGTGAGTTTATGGACCTGACTCTGTACGCGGTGCCTGTATTCGTGCTCGCCATGCTGGTGGAGTTGGCCTACGGGGTTTTCCGTGGGCGCAATACCTACAGGCTCAATGACTCTGTGAGCAGCCTGTTCCTGGGCGTGCTCAGCCAGGCCCGGCGGCTGGTGACCCTGGGCGCAGGCGGCTATGTCTACTACCTGGTGACGCAGTACTTCTCCCTGCCCCTGATGGATAGTGGCAGTGTCTGGACCTGGGTCCTGGCTTTTGTCCTCTATGACTTCTGTTATTACTGGCTGCATCGCATGGGTCACGAACGCACGATTCTGTGGGCCGCACATGTGGCTCATCACCAGAGCGAGGAGTACAACCTCACTACCGCGTTGCGTCAAACCAGCACCGGATTTCTGCTGGGATGGATATTTTACCTGCCGCTGTTTCTGCTGGGTGTTCCGGCGGAGGTGTTTGTCACGGTGGCTTCGCTGAACCTGTTGTACCAGTTCTGGGTGCATACGGAGCATATTCCCAAGCTCGGCTGGTATGAGTGGGTGTTTGTAACACCCTCCAATCACCGGGTTCATCATGCGCAGAATGACATTTACATGGATCGCAACTACGGCGGCGTATTTATTCTCTGGGACCGTATTTTTGGCACGTTTCAGGAAGAACTGGATGCGGAACCGGTGGTGTTCGGCATTCGTGGCCCCTTGCACAGTTTCAACCCACTGCATGCCCTGACCCACGTCTATGTGGATATGGCCCGGGACAGCTGGCGCACGCATGACTGGCGGGACAAATTACGCGTTTGGTTCGCGCGCACGGGCTGGCGACCAGCGGACGTCGCCGCCATTGACCCAAGGCATAAAAATGACCTGGCCTCCTTCACCAAGTACGACCCCAGGGTCCCTGCCGTCGTCTCCTGGTATGGTTTTTTCCAGCTGGTGGCAGTGGTGTTGTTACTGGACTGGCTGTTAAAGGCCGGGCTGGATTACTGGGCAGGTTTCGCCGGCTGGGCGATGCTGCTGGGTACCACGATGACAACCTCTCTGTGGCTGGAAGCGCGACAGGCAAGCCACTTGATGCGCTGGGAGCAGTTACGTCTGTTGGTGCTGGTTGCTCTGCTGGTCTATGCGGCGCTGCGGGGCGCAGGCTTCCTTTTTGTCGCCCTCGGCGCAGGCTATGTAGTGGTGAACCTGCTATTCCTGTTTCAACTAGGCAGCAACGCAACGGGTTCAAGGCTGGCCGAGTCGGAACCGTTGTCTACATAGACCACGCCGCCGACGATACTCACGTTGAGCTGCATGGTCCGTTTGATCAGCGATGTCAGCGTCTCTATTTCGGCCCAGTCGAATTGCCATACCCGGATGCGGGGCAGGGCGGTGATGGCTTCTGCGTTCAGCTTCCACCAGGTGTCGGCACTTTTGCCGAAGGCGTAAACCACGACCTCGCCGGCCTTGCCGCAGGCCTTGCGCAGACGCAGGGGTTCGGGTTGGCCTACTTCAATCCATTGTTCGATTTCACCGTTGTCCGCATGACGCCAGAGGTCTGGCTCCTCGACAGAAGAGAGACCGCGGGTAAACTCCAGTCCTCGAGCTGCCTGCAGGCAAAATACGATCAGCCGCGCGGCCATGCGCTCCAGTGTCTCCGAAGGATGACAGGCAACGGTCAGGGGTAGTGATTCATAGAGGTTGCGGTCACTGTCTGCCAGCTCAACCTGGGCCTTGTATATGGTAGGTTTGAGTGCCATCTAGGAATCCATGATTTTCAGTTGTTGGGCAGCGTGGTCGGCGAATCCTGCTCCGGCCTGGGCGTAAAGGTTGAAGGCGGAAAACCCGTGTTCTTCGAGGTCTCTGGCTTCCTCCGCAAAGCGCACCACGGCGGCCGTTCGACCGCTGTAGCCCAGGTCTCGCAGCAACTCTGCGACCAGCATGTTTTCCTGGTGATGGGTGAGTGCCAGCAGCACCAGGGTCACCTCGTCGAGGTTGACCTGATGCCAGAAATCCGGGTCTGAAGCATCGGCGATGACCACGCGTCGGTGTTTGCGCATGTGGTCATCCAGTTTGCGTTCATTGAGGTCAACGCCCAGTACCTCGTGTCCATATTTTTCGGCAATGGCGTCGTAAGCGCCCTTGCCGATATTGCCCATCCCCAGCACGATAATGCGCACGTCGCTGGTGTCTGGCCTGGCCGCGCTGACCTCGGCGGACTCGAAGCGCAACCAGAAGTCGTGGTGGCGCCGGTACAACTCGTGGGCGCGCTTGCTCAGCGGCGACGACAACACAAAACTGGCGGCAATGGCCAGCGAGATCGCGCTTGCCCACTCTGGCTCAACCCAGCCAGCTTTTGCTGCCACAGCAATCACCACCAGGCCGAATTCACTGTAGTTGCCCAGGGCACTGGCACTGAGCAGGGCCGTGCGGGGCGCGGCGTGGAACCAGGTCATCAGCGGGAAGTAAACTATCGGTTTGAGTAGGGCCATTACCCCTAACACCAGGGCCAGTACCAGAGCTTCTTGCTCCGGCCAGCCATCAAGGCCGATCGTCAGGAAGAAACACACCAGGAAGAGGTCCTTGAAATTCATCAGGTTGCGATAAAGCTCTTTCGACTTTTGGGTGCCCGCCAGCAAAGCACCGATAATCAGCGCGCCAAGGTCACCTTTTATCCCCACCTGTTCAAAAAGAGCCGCGCCCCCCAGCGCCAGTGCCAGTCCAAACAAGGTGAACAATTCCCCGTGGCCGGCCCGCTCCATCAGTCGGGTGATCGGTGCGCGCAACGGCCACAGCAGCAACAGGAATAGCGCCTCTATCTCGGGCAGGCTGCCCTTGGTGGCCGTGAGGAAAAGTACGGCGGCGATGTCCTGTATCACCAGAATACCAATCGCCAGGTTGGCGTGGCGAGAGGACATCTCCCCCTTTTCCTGCATCACCTGGATCACGAATACGGTACTGGAGAAGGTCAGCGCAAAGGCGATCACCAGCAGTTCGCTCAACGCCAGCCCCAGGCCGGGCATAAATACCCCGGCTACCCATAGTGTCGCCGCGAACAGCAGCTGCATCAGCAGCATATGCACGACCGTGGTGCCCCAAACCATGGGCTTGAGTAACTGTGCGGGAACCAGCTTCAGGCCAATGGTGAATAGCAGCAGGGTGACGCCAAGGTCTGCCAGGTTGTGCAGCAGCGCACCTGCAGCGATGTTGGTTTCGTGGAGCACGAACCCGGCCGCCAGGTAACCTATGAGCGCCGGTAGCCCAAGTGCCCTGCTTAACAGCCCGCATGCCAGGGCGATAAGAATGATGATTGGGTCAAGTACCACTACAGACTGGGCCTGTTGCGCACCTGCCAAAGGACGATGGCGCTAAGACAGATAATCGCGGCGTTAACGGCGAGATTGATCGCCTGCAGTGAGCCCGGCTGGGCAGTCTGCTGCAGCGTGCCCAGGGCAACCGCAGCGGGGACCGCGATAGACAGGAAGAGCGTAAACCGGGACTGGCCAAAAAGGCCGATCGCAATAATGAGGTAGACCGCGCCCAACAGCATGGCACCCACAGCGCCCTGATCCAGTTCGCGGAACCAGAGCGAAGCGATGTGTGCCAGGCCCGAGCCGGTCAGCAGGCCTGCGGCCAGGAAGCGCAGGGAAAAAGTCATGGGATTGGGCATGAGAGGAAATGTACCACTTAATCGCCACGGGAATAACACGCGTCGGTGCTTTTCCGTCACATAACGCTAGCTCATGTTTGCCGATGACAGATCCGGGGGCGTCATTGCACGGGCGACGCGCGATTGTGTAGGCCTGCCCAGAGCGGCGGAAATGGCGTTGCCCGCTGCTACCAGCTTGCCAAGGTCGACGCCGGTAGCGATACCCAGGCCATCGAGCAGGTAGACCACGTCTTCTGTGGCGACGTTACCTGAGGCGCCCCGTGCATACGGGCAGCCGCCAAGGCCGGCTACGGATGCGTCAACGGTGGCGATGCCATGTTGCAGTGCCACCAGTATGTTGGCCAGTGCCTGGCCATAGGTGTCATGGCAATGGACCGCCAGCTGGCCGGGCTTGAAGCAGGCGAGTAACACGTCCAACAGCGTGGCCATGCTGCCGGCGGTGCCAGTGCCGATGGTGTCTCCCAGGGAGACCTCGTAGCAGCCCATGTCGAGCAGAGCCGCCGTGACACCCGCGACGGCCTCCGGCGCGATGGGCCCTTCATAGGGACAGCCGAGCACGCAGGAGACGTAGCCTCGCACCGGTATGTTGTTGCTGGCGGCTGCCTGCATCACGTCGCTGAAGCGTTTGAGGCTGTCGCCGATGTCGCAGTTGATGTTCTTGCGGGAGAACGATTCAGATGCGGCGGCGAATACCGCTACCTCGTCTGCGCCAGCTGCCAGTGCCCGTTCGAAACCTTGCAGGTTAGGGGTTAGCGCGGTATAGCGCACATTGCCATGGCGGCGCATTTGCTGGAAGACCGCTTCGCTATCGGCCATTTGCGGCACCCACTTCGGGTTCACAAAGCTGCCTGCTTCCAGCACTTTGAGGCCCGCGTCAGCCAGGTTGTCGAGCATCTGCAGTTTCGCCTGCAGGGGGATGTTGCCGGCCTCATTCTGCAGGCCGTCGCGTGGACCAACTTCCACGATGGAAACGCGTTGGGGCAGAGTCATGACGGGTTACTCCTCGGTCGCGGTGAAGCTCAGCAACTCGGCGCCGCCGTCTACCAGGTCACCGGGTTGGTAAAAAAAAGTTTGCACCACACCATGGGCGGGGGCACGGATGGTGTGCTCCATTTTCATCGCTTCCATCACGAGTAGTGGGGTATCAGCCTCAATCTGCGCCCCGGGCTCTGCAAGCAGCGTGACGATGGTGCCGTTCATGGGTGCGCAGAGTCCGGCGCCGGCGGCGCTGGCATCGGCCTCGCCGGTGTCCGGCAACACCTCATGAAAGTGACAGGCCCCCTCAGGTAAGTAAAGGGTGAAGCCATCGTGGGTGCTCGCCAGCGTGCCGCGCTGGCGGTGACCTTCGAGATCCACGTGCAGCACATCGCCTTGCAGGTAACCAGCAAGCCGAGTCTCCCTGCCCGCGGCCCGGACGATGTAGGTTTCACCCCGCTGCTCTATGGCCACGGGGTGGTCCTGTTGGTGGCAGTGCAGGGTTAGCCGGTGCACATGTGGCTCGTTGAGTCGCCAGCCGCCGTTGGTCTGCCAGGGCGAATGGGGGTCCTGCAGGGGCGCGGGGTTATCGGCTTGCCGTTGTAGCAGTAACGCCAGCGCCGCCAGTGGCAGCTCTCTTTCCAGGTCCTGGTGCCGGTGGTGAAATATCAGTTCGCTGTGTCTTTCAATGAACCCCGTATCCAGCTCCGCGTCCACAAAAGGGCGGGAAGTGGCGAGATTGTAAAGAAAATCCAGGTTGGTCACCGTGCCGCCAATGCGGTATTCCGCCAGCGCTGTGCCCAGGCGTTGCAGGGCGCGTTCGCGCGACTCGTCCCATACGATCAGTTTGGCAATCATCGGATCGTAATACACACTGACCTCGTCCCCCTGGCGAACGCCGGTGTCTACGCGCACGTGACTGGATTCTTCGGGTGGCTGCAGGAAGCTCAGGGTGCCCGTGGCCGGCAGGAAGTCGTTGTCGGGATCCTCCGCATAAACCCTTGCTTCAAAGGCGTGGCCGTTAATGCGAACTTGCTCCTGCTCCAGTGGCAGTGGTGCGCCGGAAGCCACCTCGAGCTGCCACTGCACCAGGTCCTGTCCGGTGATCATCTCGGTCACCGGGTGCTCAACCTGCAGGCGCGTGTTCATTTCCATGAAGTAGAAACTGCCATCCTCATCGAGCAGAAATTCCACTGTGCCGGCACCGCGGTAGTCGATAGCGCGTGCGGCAGTAACCGCGGCTTCACCCATCTCGCACCGCAGCGCCTCGCTCATGCCCGGGGCAGGTGCTTCTTCTATGACTTTCTGGTGGCGCCGCTGTACCGAGCAATCGCGCTCGGCAAGATAGACACCATTGCCGTGATTATCACAAAACACCTGCAGCTCCACGTGACGGGGCCGGGTCAGGTACTTCTCCACCAGCATGGTGTCATCGCCAAAGCCTGACATGGCCTCGCGACGGGCGGCTGCCAGGGCCTGGTCGAATTCCTCGGCGGACCATACCTGGCGCATGCCTTTGCCGCCGCCGCCCGCGGTAGCTTTGAGCAGTACCGGGTAACCCATGTCATCAGCGGCCTGCTGCAGCACTGTCGGGTCCTGGTCGTCACCATGATAGCCGGGTACCAACGGTACACCCGCCTCGCCCATGATCCGCTTGGCCGCGGACTTGGAACCCATTGCCTCTATCGCCGCCGCGGGCGGGCCAATAAATACGACCCCTTGCTCTGCGCAGGCGCGGGCAAATGCCGCGTTCTCCGAGAGAAAACCATAGCCTGGGTGTATGGCATCGGCGTGGGTGGATAAGGCTGCCGCCAGAATGCGGTCGGCAAGGAGATACGACTCCCGGGCCGGTGCCGGGCCGATATGCACTGCTTCGTCTGCCATATGCACATGCAGGGCATCGCGGTCTGCGTCAGAATATACGGCGACCGTGGCAACGCCCATCTGGCGGGCGGTTTTGATCACACGACAGGCGATTTCACCGCGGTTTGCTATCAGGATTTTATTGAACATGTCTGCTTTCCGTCACGTTACTGTTTGCCGGCCCATGCCGGTTCGCGTTTGTTCAGGAACGCTGCAAGCCCCTCCTGACCTTCTGCTGATACGCGGATGTGCGCAATGCGCTCACAGGTGTCTTCCACCAGCGCTTCGGTGATTTCGCGCCCTGCAACATCGGCCACCAGGCGCTTGGCTTCCCTGACTGCCAGCGGCCCGTTGCCGAGAATACTGTTGATCAGCTGTTCCATAGTGCTATCCAGTGCTTCCTCTGCGACTACTTCGCTCACCAGTCCGAGCGCCAACGCCCGGTTGGCGTCAAAACGCTCGGCGGTGGCGAAGTACCGTCGACAGGCACGCTCGCCCATTGCGCGCACCACAAACGGGCTGATGGTGGCGGGCATCAGGCCGATTTTTACCTCTGACAGACAAAAGCTCGCACGCTCGCTGGCAACCGCCATATCGCAGCAACTGACCAGGCCGACGCCACCGCCAAAGGCAGCGCCCTGGACGCGAGCGATGGTTGGCTGTGGCAACTCGTGCAATGCCTTGAGCATGCCCGCCAGCAGTCGCGCGTCAGCGAGATTGTGGGCGTAGTCGTAATCGGCCATACGTTGCATCCAGCCCAGGTCAGCGCCGGCACTGAAGTTCCGCCCCGCCGATGCCAGCACGACCACGCGCACTGCGTCGTTGCTGGCTAGGCCGTCAAAGGTCTGGCGCAAGGCGGCAATGATCGCGTCGTCGAACGCGTTGTGCTTGTCCGGGCGATTTAGGGTGACGGTGGCCACGCCTCTGTGGTCTATCTCTGTTGTTACTGCGTCTTTGCTCATGTTTTATATCCTGGTCAGCTATTGATCAGGGTGTCGATAGTGTGCTCCGGGAACGTCTGAGGCCATGGATGGCTCGGCCGGCGACCGGGAAGCCGAGCGCACATGGATGTGCTTGCAGCGTGTCCCGGAAACACTATCGACACCCTGACCCTTGCAGGGCGCACTACATCCTGAATACACCAAACTGCGTGTCCTCAATAGGCGCATTCAGCGCCGCCGAAATCGATAGTCCCAGCACCATTCTGGTATCGGCCGGGTCGATCACGCCGTCGTCCCACAGCCGCGCTGAGGCATAGTAGGGATGCCCCTGCTTCTCGTAGAGCTCCAGCGTGGGCTGCTTGAATTCAGCTTCTTCCTGCGGCGTCATCGCCTTGCCGTCGCGAGCAAGTTGCTCCTGTTTTACCGTGGCCAGCACGCCCGCCGCCTGCTCGCCGCCCATAACCGAGATGCGCGCATTGGGCCACATATACATGAAGCGGGGCTCATAGGCCCTGCCGCACATGGCATAGTTTCCCGCGCCGAAGGAACCACCGATGATCACCGTGAATTTGGGCACATTGGCACAGGCCACCGCATGCACCATCTTGGCGCCGTGACGTGCGATGCCGCCGTGCTCGTATTGTTTGCCGACCATGAAGCCGGTTATGTTCTGCAGGAACACCAGGGGAATCTTGCGTTGGGCGCAGAGTTCGACGAAGTGCGCGCCCTTGACGGCGGATTCGGCGAACAGAATGCCATTGTTGGCAATGATCCCCACCGGGTAGCCGTGAATGCGGGCGAACCCGCAGACCAGTGTTTCCCCGAACAGCGCCTTGAACTCGTCGAAGTCGGAGCCGTCAACGATTCGGGCGATAACCTCGCGCACGTCGTAGGGCTGTTTGGTGTCGGCGGGTATAACGCCGTAGACATCCTGCACCGGGTAGAGCGGTTCAACGCTTTCGCGGATGTCCATGTTTACCGGTTTGACCCGGTTCAAGCGCGCAACAGCGCGCCGTGTCAGCTCCAGGGCATGATGATCGTTATTGGCATAGTGATCGGTCACGCCCGAGGTGCGACAGTGCACATCTGCGCCACCGAGTTCTTCTGCGGTGACTACTTCGCCGGTTGCGGCCTTCACCAGGGGTGGGCCACCCAGGAAAATGGTGCCCTGCTCTTTAACGATAATGGATTCATCTGCCATGGCGGGCAGATAGGCGCCACCGGCGGTACAGGAGCCAAGCACAGCGGCGATTTGGGGTATGCCCCGGGCCGACATACGCGCCTGATTGTAGAACGCGTGGCCAAAGTGGTCCTTGTCTGGAAACACCTCATCCTGCAGCGGCAGGAAAGCGCCGCCGGAATCGACCAGGTACAGGCAGGGTAAATTGTTCTCTGCCGCGATGGTCTGGGCGCGGCCCTGTTTTTTCACGGTAAGCGGGTAGTAGGTGCCACCTTTGACCGTGGCATCGTTAACGAAAATCATACATTCCTGGCCGGCCACCCGGCCGATACCGGTAATGATGCCCGCGGCAGGCACGGCGTCATCGTAGACCTCGTAGGCGGCCAGCTGCGACAGCTCCAGGAAAGGTGAGCCCGGGTCCAGCAGCGCATTCAGACGGTCCCTGGGGAGCAGTTTGCCCCGTGAGGTGTGGCGGTCCTGGGCTCGCTGCCCGCCGCCCTGGCGAATTTTTTCTACCACTGCGCGCAGGTCATCCACCTGCGCCTGCATGGCCTCGCGATTGGCGGCGAAGGCCGCGTCGCGGGTATTGATACGTGATTGCAGCACGCTCATGTTGCGCTCCGTTTGTTATTTGGTGGCGTTGAACAGTTCACGGCCGATCAGCATGCGGCGAATCTCCGAGGTGCCGGCGCCGATCTCATAGAGTTTTGCATCGCGCAGCAAGCGCCCGGCGGGTAATTCGTTGGTATAGCCGACACCGCCCAGCGCCTGTATTGCCTGCAGCGCCATCTGTGTCGCTTTTTCTGCCGTGTAAAGAATAACTGCAGCGCAGTCCTGCCGGGTTTCCTCGCCCCGGTCACAGGCGGCGGCCACCGCGTAAAGGTAGGAGCGGCAGGCGTTCATGTCAGCGTACATGTCAGCCAGTTTGCCCTGCATCAGCTGGAACTCACCGATGCTCTGGCCAAACTGTTTACGATCGTGCAGGTAGGGTATCACCAGGTCCAGGCAGGCCTGCATTATGCCTACCGGTCCGCCCGAGAGGACGGTGCGTTCATAGTCCAGCCCCGACATGAGTATCTTCACTCCGTCGCCTTCATTGCGCAGAATGTTCTCGGCGGGTACCTCGCAATCTTCAAATACCAGTTCGCAGGTATTGGAGCCGCGGCACCCCAGCTTGTCCAGCTTCGGTGAGCGGGAGAAGCCGGCAAAGTCGCGCTCCACAATGAAGGCGGTTATGCCGCGAGAGCCGGCATCCGGGTCGGTTTTTGCGTAGATGATGTAGGTATTGGCGTCGGGGCCGTTGGTGATCCACATTTTGCTACCGTTGAGCACATAGTGGTCGCCTTTGCGGCGTGCATTGAGCTTCATGCTGACCACATCTGATCCCGCGTTGGGCTCGGACATCGCCAGCGCGCCCACATGTTCGCCGCTGCACAGCTTGGGCAGGTACTTCTGCTTTTGCGTCTCGGTGCCATGTTTGCGCAACTGGTTGAGGCACAGGTTGGACATGGCGCCGTAGGACAAACCCACGGACGCCGAGGCGCGGCTGATTTCTTCCATGGCGATAGAGTGCGCCAGGTAGCCCATATTGCTGCCGCCATATTCCTCCTCCACGGTTATGCCCAGCAGGCCCATGTCGCCGAATTTGCGCCACATGTCCTGGGGGAAGTCGTTGTCGCGGTCGATGTCGGCAGCGCGGGGGGCCAATTCTTTCTGGCACAGGCTGTAAACCGCATCGCGCAGCATATCGATTTCTTCGCCAAGGCCGAAGTTGAGAGTGGGGTATCCGCTGTTCATGGTGGTGTCCTGGTTATTCTTTGGGTTACTGGGCGTTCCCGGCATCTGCCAGGGCTTGTTCACAAAGGGCCTGGACTTCGTCCAGTCCGGCGAGCATTTCATCGATATCGCGACGTTGTTGCAGGAAGCGCGCTCGGCGCGAGTGCACGGTGTCGATAAGAGAGTGAAGTTGCTCGCTGTTGTTGTGCTCCGGGTCGTACATGTCTATCAATTCGACGCACTCATCCAGCGTCATGCCAATTCGCTTGCCGCGGAGTATGAGCTTTATGCGCACGCGGTCCGCTGGCTGATAGAGGCGCTTCTGGCCCTCTCGCAGGGGGGCAATCAGGCCTTTCTCCTCATAGAAGCGGATCGTCCTGGTTGTTATCCCAAACTCTTTGGCCAGTTCCGAAATAGTATAGGTCGTATCAGGCACTTGATTTTGCAGGTTTGGCTTTAGCATTGAGCGCAGAATATACTTTAGATTGACGTTAACGTAAACGTTAATTTTTTGTCGCGTTCACGACGCAACTGCCTGCTGCGCTTAAGCCTGTTATTATCGACGGCTATTTTCATGCTGCCAGTTGCCGATGCCCAATACGATACTCCTGCCGTTACTTGCCAGTGGTCACTTTGTTTCCGGCCAGGAGCTGGCTGATGCGCTGGGCGTCAGTCGGACCGCCGTATGGAAACAGCTAAAGCGACTCTCTGAACTGGGCTTGCACATTGAGTCCGTGAAGGGCAGGGGGTACCGTATTCCTGGGGGTATAGACCTGTTGCAAGAGGGGGCTGTGCGCAGTGTCATGACCCCGGCCTCTTTGGCATTGCTGAGCCACCTGGACCTTCGCGACAGCATAGGCTCGACCAACGCCGAGGCTATGCAGCAGATTTCGGCAGGCGTAGCGGCCGGCTATGTATGCACTGCGGAACAGCAGAGTGCGGGCCGGGGCAGACGCGGTCGTGAGTGGGTGAGCCCCTACGCGCGCAACCTTTACGTCTCTGCAGTATGGGAATACAGCGGTGGCGCGGCCGTGCTGGAGGGCATGAGCCTGGCAGTTGGAGTTGCTGTCACGCGCGCTCTGCGCAAGTGCAATGTGCCGCCGGTCCAGCTCAAGTGGCCCAATGATGTCCTGGCCGACGGCGCCAAACTGGGCGGTATCCTGCTGGAAATGACCGGTGACGCTGCCGGTGTCTGCCAGGTCGTCGTCGGTATAGGGCTCAACGTGGATATGCCGGGTGAGCAGGGCGCAGATATAGACCAGTCCTGGACCGACGTGGCCCGATGGTGTCGCGGTGATCGCCCCTCCCGTTCGGCACTGCTCGGCGCGCTACTCGATGAGCTGTTACCACTGCTTGCCAGTTTTGAGCACACCGGCTTCAAGCCCTGGCGCGAGGAATGGCAGTCTCTGGACGCTTACGCTGGTCAGTCTGTGGTGCTGCAAAGTGCGGGTCAGCAGATGGCCGGCGTCGCCCGCGGGGTGGACGGCCGCGGCGCGCTGCAGCTGGAAACGGCCGCCAGTGGGGTGCAGTCGGTGTTTGGGGGGGAGATATCCATGAGGCCCCTGTCGTGAGTTTTTGCTTGCAGCTGGATCTGGGTAACAGCAGTGCCAAATGGCGATTGCTACAGGGCAACGAGATCGTTGCTCGCGGCCTGTATCAGCACGGGGACAGCGTCGGTCGCGAAGCACTGCTTGCTAGCGCTGACGCGCCCGAGCAGATTTGGATATCCAGCGTCGCCGGGCCGGATGTTGAAGCTGAATTGGTCGCATGCCTGCAGCAGCAGTGGCAAGTGCAACCGTGGTTTGCCAGAACCCCGCAGCGAAGCCTCGACCTGATCAATAGTTATGCTCAGCCAGAGCGTATGGGTGTGGATCGCTGGCTGGCCATGCTGGCGGCGCGTCATCGCTGCGTAGACAGGCTGTGTCTGGTCGACGCGGGTTCCGCGCTTACCATCGACCTGGTCGCGGCCAGTGGGCGGCACGAAGGCGGCTATATTATTCCGGGACCTGCCCTGATGGAGCGCGCACTGTTGCTCGACACCGACCGGGTGCGCTTCGATGAAAACGTTGATTACAGCTTACGTCCTGGCGCATCTACCGCCGAGGCTGTGCGTCATGGTATTGCCCTGGCTCAGGCAGGCGCTGTGTCACTGGCCCTGCGTCAGGCCGCAGACCCTGTACCAGCGCTGTTTTTTTGTGGCGGCGCCGGCGAGACCCTGATGCAGTTGCTGGGTGCAGGCGGCCTGTATCTGCCCGACCTGGTCTTTGAGGGTCTCGCGTTGATGGCGGGCGAGTCAGGGCTGCCCCGGCTCGGTTAGCGCCAATCTTTCCCCAAGGTAACGGGAGCCAGGCAGGGACAGGTGCCCGGGGTCCCGGTAGAGCAAGGTGCCATCCCGCATGCCATAGCAGTAACTGGCGTCACAAAAGGTACTGGCCGTGTCCCAGAGTTTTACGCCCTGGTGACGTTGCGCAATGTCTTCCAGAATCTGCCGGTAGGCTCTGTTGGTGCGCTCATAGCGTTGCCTGGGAATGCGACAGGCTCTGGGCTCAAAGTGGGTGAGGCGCAGGGGTCTGATATCAACGCAGGTGTTGGGTTGAAAGCCCAGGCCCGGCCAGTCGATAACCAGCACGATATCTTTTTTTGCCGCGAGCAGGCGCACTACAGTCGCCTCCAGTCCCACGGCGAAGAGTTCCTCCCTGGCTTGCGGTTCGCCACTGCCAGGGGCATGCAGCTCGAAGCGCGGGTTGCTCGGGTTGATGTACATGGGCCCCATGGAGGACAGGAACACGGTCTCTATTGACCTGTTGCCGGTCACCCATTCGAGTTGCGCTGCTGTGTCGGAGAGGCAATGAGCGTCCCGCCCGAAATCCTTGATCTCAATACCATGGAGTGGCGGGCAGCCGCCAAGGCCCAGCCTGACCACCCCGGCAGCGGCGTCTTGGTGAGCATGGGCAAGGGCAAAGAAGACATTAGTGCTGTGGCTGTCGCCCAGCACGGCGATAGTAGGCGGCTTGCCATCGCTCAGGCAGCGCGGGGGCACTGCGTACTCCTCGGAGCAGTCGTCGCGCTCATGTAACCCCAGTTCATTCCAGTGGAGCTCGCTGGCCGCTGCGTTGTATTCGCTGGTTCTCTTTGGAAAGCCTTCGTTGGTCATTACCAGCATGCCAATGCCGCCGGTCAGTAACAGCGAGCCGAGAAGTAGCGCGGGAACCGCACGACCCCGATGGTAGCGCAGTGGGGTTTCCACCAGTCGATAGCTCAGCCAGGCCAGGATTACACTGAGGGCGACTGCTGCCAGGCGTATTTCGGGGTCGGGCTCCGCGGATTCCATCAGCCGGGCAAATGTCAGCAGCGGCCAGTGCCATAGGTACAGGGGAAAGCTGATCTTGCCAATAAAGACCAGGGCGCGACTGCCCAAAATGCGATTGACGCTATTATTGGGCCCCGCATGGATTATCAGTGCCGCGCCCGCCGTCGGCAGCAGCGCCCACCAGCCGGGAAAGTCGGAGCGACTGTCGATCAGCAGTGTTGCTGCACCAAGCATTGCCAGACCCAGGGCCGCCAGCGCCGACTCCCGGGCGTGCTGTCCCGGCAGAGAAAGGTCCGCAGGCCAGCAGCGCGCCCAGCAGTAACTCCCAGACGCGAAATTGCGGCAGGAAGAAACGCGTTGCCATGTCGGTGGTTAGCAGGGTGCTGGCGGCGAAGGAGGCCAGGAGCAGGCCGCCAATCAAGTAGATGGCCTTGCCCTTTACCTTTGCCAGCAGCAATAGCAGAAGTGGCCAGACAAGGTAGAACTGCTCCTCTACGCCCAGCGACCACAGGTGCAACAAGGGCTTGAGTCGAGAGTCGGTATCAAAGTACCCCGCCTCGGTCCAGAACAGGATATTGGGTACAAACACCGCAGCAGCCCCGGTCTGTTTGCCCAGCATGGCGTACTCGTATGGCAGTAGGACCCACCAGCCCGCAGCCAGGCAGAACAACAGGATCAGCAGGACCGCGGGGATAATGCGTTGGATACGCCGTCGGTAAAACCCGGCCAGGGAAAACTGCCCAGTCTGCAGCCCTTGCAAAATGATACCGGTAATCAGGTAGCCCGATATGACGAAGAAAATATCCACACCGACGAAGCCGCCGGGCAGCAGGGCCGGGAATGCGTGGTAGGCGACCACGGCAACAATGGAGAGCGCCCGCAGGCCGTCTATGTCTGGACGATACTGGCGCATCAGTGGGCGGCGCTAGCGTGATTGCGTCCAGTGACGCGTCAGCTCGTTGTCCAGCAGCTGGTTGTAGTTACTGACTGACTGGGCAAGATCGTCGGTGCCGACCTTTTTGAGTGCCGGTGTGATGGATTCGGGCAAGGTTTCAAGACCCAGCATTTGGCATACACCTGCCACGACTGTGCCTGTTTCGGACGAGAGCTCCTCGTAAAACACATCCATCAGGGGCCTGTCGCCGATAAGCCGCATAACATGCTGGCGCTCCGCTTCCAGTTGGGCGCACCGGGCCTGGAAGTCGTTAATGTCGATCTCCACCTGAACGCGACGTTTGGCCCTGCCGCCCATCGCCGAGTGAATGGCGCCGCCAGCATGCATCACGCGCTCCGAGACGTAGCGACGCAGTAGATTACGCCGCTGCAGGTGAATCCAGTGTAGGTCGGGGGTGTCAAGTAACCATTGCAACGCGTCGCGCCACCGGGTTTGCAGCAAGTCGTTGTAGATGACCTTCATGCCTACCGCTTTCGCTGGTCTTTCCATCGCCGTTTTGACGAACTCACGCGAATCGGTGTCCCGAGCCTGCAACAGGCGGGTTGACCTGGCTTTGCGTTGCTCTGCTGTCGCGGTGAATGGGTCGAAGCCATCGCGATATCCGCGTACCTGCCCCGACAGAAGTAGCTCACCGTGACATACAACACCGGGTATGTTGTTCAGTGTTTGGGCCAGCAATGTGCTACCCGTGCGCGGAGCGCTGACGATAACGAACTTCACTGGTATGTCGTGTGGTATTGGTGGCTACCCCGTTCGGGTGCCAGGAATATAGTCATCGAGTTCATGCTTACCTATGCCTTATGGCGCGAATCCAGTTTGCTCGTTTGTAGCGGGCTGTCATGTCGAATACCGTTCAACGGTAATTGACGGAGATAACGATGTTCTCGCCATCAAATGACAGGTTTTCGATATTGTCCCTGAAGGGTAACAGATAGGGGTGCTGGGGCAGGTCTGCGCGCAGTGGGTCGGTTATCTGCGTGGACCAGGCTGCCTGCAATGTCTGTTGTAACGTCCTTGCGGAGGAGTTTTCCCTGTCAAATTGCAGTGCATCGACGCGGGGTTTATGCAGCAGGATCTTGCGCTCGGCAGGGTCATAATCCAGCTCGCCAGAAAGAGCTGCAGAGCCAGTTTCACTGATTGCTATACCTTCCTCAGGGCGGTGATTATAGGCCTGGAATCTCATTTTGATGCCGATGCGCTGTTGGTCGATGAAGATCAGCCTGGGTTCGGTGAGGAACAGCTTTGCGTTGGGCAGGGCTACAGTGACGGGAAACTGCTCGCGCGCAATGCTGGTGCCTAGCTCCGCAGAGACCGGTAGAGAGGTACTCAGGCCCGCGAACCCGGGCACAGCCGCGATGGCTATTGCCGTCGCGAGTAGCGCAAAAGTGAATGTTGCCCGCATATGATTACCTGTCGCCTCATTGAGATGGATGCATAGTAGGCTGGGCGCAGGCAGAACGGCAACTATCGTTGTCTTTTTGGAGCCACCGTTTTTCTCCGCTGCAGTGGGCTGGGTGCTGGCGCAAGCGACCGACTGCGATCGTGGTAGTCGGCAGATATATGAAATATAAATAACGTGATATGAGGGGTAGCTATTGGACTGTCAGTTAGCTGGATAAGATACTTGGGGTTCGATAATAGTGTGGCGGCAAGTCAGAGACGCCCTGGGGAGGTTGATATGTTGAATGTAATGCAAGGCGCTGTGCTGGGGCTGGCCATGACGGCGATTACAGCGTATGCGGCGCCCACTGCACAAATTCAGGGAGGACAGACTTCGCTGGTGTTATCGGAAGATTCGCTGCAGGCCCTGGTGAGCTGCCAGGTCGACAGGATAAAGCCTGCAGTAGTCAAACCCGGTGGAGATCGCTTGCGTTTCAGTATAGGTAGCGGTGCATTGGACCTGGACTCGACTTTGGGAGAAATCGAACACCGGGGTGGCGTGCTTCTGCAGTGTGACGGCGGCGCGAACGTGGTCGGCTTGCAGAACTTCAGGATCGATCATCAACTGGCAGAGACTGACACCGACCCTGCAGGTGTGAGTGAGCTGCAGGTGACTGGACTGGTGTCGGTAAATGGGAGCCTTACTGAGCGGATTCCCGTGTTTACACCGCTGGATGAAAATGTAGATATCAGTGTTAATGGCAACGTCCTGCGTATCCGCGACGTAAGCCTTGGCTTCACTGAAGAAGTTATCGCGCTGCTGCTTGAACAACTGGGGCTGTCTGTTCCGGCAGACGTCACTATAGCAAGGTCATATACGAGACTTGTCCTGCGGCCCGGTCAGGCTGATTCTGGCGCAGATGGCGAGAAAGGTAATAACGGACTTGCCAAGGGCAAGGACAAGGACAAATCCCAGGACGATGATGAAGAATCCGGGGAAGAAATAGAGGAAGAGGCCGAAGAGGACTCCCAGGTGCAGTAACTGAGGTGAGGCGGGTATTTTCCGCCGCAGCCTTCCCGCGGCTGGTGTGTCCATAGGGCAGCATAGCCATCGCCTTTCGGTATCTCCGCGATTCGGCCGCGTCAAAGCCTGGGGATGTTTTGCCCTCACCTCCAGCAAGATCATCCAGATTGGGTCGTGCGCCAGGTTTTATCCCTGTCGCGGCCTACTTTCTCCGTGCCGGCTATTGCATCCCCCCAGCGCTTTGCATAGAATCAGCGCCCGTTGAGTCGGTCGTAGTTCGAAGGCTTTCTTCCTTCTATATATACATAAGGCTCACAGGCCTGGATTTGGCTGGCGTAGCTCAGTAGGTAGAGCAGCTGATTTGTAATCAGCCGGTCGGGGGTTCGATTCCTCTCGCCAGCTCCATTCCACCCCGCTTTTTTCCCGATTTAGTGCCCTGGTAAGCGAGATTTTCCCGGTCTCGAGATAGACGAGACGGGGCTTCGACCGACCGCTGAAAAAGTGTGCGTAAGTCGATCATTTTATTGGGAGAAGCGGTTGACATTGGGTATGGGCATCCGGACAATATGCCGCCTTCTGGAGGGGTTCCCGAGTGGCCAAAGGGATCAGACTGTAAATCTGACGCGAAAGCTTCGGTGGTTCGAATCCACCCCCCTCCACCATATAACAGGCATGTCTGGAGTGGTGTCTGGCAGGTTAACTTGTTGATCTGCGGGAGAAATTGGTTTTGGCAGTACGCGGGTATAGTTCAAAGGTAGAACCTCAGCCTTCCAAGCTGATGATGCGGGTTCGATTCCCGCTACCCGCTCCAGAGTGTGAAGGTAAAGGCTCATATAGCTCAGTCGGTAGAGCACTTCCTTGGTAAGGAAGAGGTCACCGGTTCAAATCCGGTTATGAGCTCCACTTTTCCTTCCCGTTGTGTGAAGTAAGTGGGTTTGTTAACTGAAGCGTTAAAACAAGGCTGCGGCCGGTGTGATAGGAGATTGTCGTAATGGGCAAGGAAACATTTGAACGTACTAAGCCCCACGTTAACGTGGGAACCATCGGTCACGTTGACCACGGTAAGACCACGCTGACAGCCGCGCTGACTCGTGTCTGTGCCGAGGTATGGGGCGGAGAAGCGGTTGCCTTTGACGGCATCGACAATGCGCCGGAAGAGAAAGAGCGTGGTATTACCATCGCGACATCTCACGTTGAGTACGATTCTCCCAATCGTCACTACGCGCACGTTGACTGCCCCGGACACGCGGATTACGTGAAGAACATGATTACCGGTGCAGCGCAGATGGACGGCGCGATCCTGGTCTGTGGCGCCACAGACGGCCCGATGCCGCAGACACGCGAGCACATCCTGCTGTCTCGCCAGGTTGGCGTACCCTACATCGTGGTCTTCCTGAACAAGGCAGACCTGCTGGCAGAAGATTGCGGCGGTGCTGACTCAGAAGAATACGAAGAGATGAAAGAGCTGGTTGAAATGGAGCTGCGCGAGCTTCTGGACCAGTACGAGTTCCCCGGTGACGACACGCCCATCATCTGTGGCTCTGCGCTGATGGCGCTGAACGGCGAAGATGACAACGAGCTGGGCACCACTGCCGTGAGGACGCTGGTAGAGACACTGGATTCCTACATTCCGGAGCCTGAGCGTGCGATTGACGGTGCGTTCCTGATGCCGGTTGAGGACGTGTTCTCCATCTCGGGTCGCGGTACGGTGGTTACCGGTCGTGTAGAGCGTGGCATCATCAAGGTGGGTGAAGAGATCGAGATCGTCGGTATCCGGGACACCACCACCACGACCTGTACGGGTGTTGAGATGTTCCGCAAGCTGCTTGACGAAGGTCGTGCGGGCGAGAACGTGGGTGTATTGCTGCGCGGTACCAAGCGTGACGAAGTTGAGCGTGGTCAGGTTCTGTCCAAGCCGGGCAGCGTTAATCCGCACACCAAGTTTGAGGCTGAGGTATACATTCTGTCCAAGGAAGAGGGTGGTCGTCATACGCCGTTCTTCAAGGGCTACCGTCCGCAGTTTTACTTCCGTACGACTGACGTGACAGGTGCTTGTGAGCTGCCTGAAGGCGTTGAGATGGTAATGCCGGGTGACAACGTGCAGATGGTTGCGACGTTGATCGCGCCGATTGCGATGGAAGAAGGCCTGCGTTTCGCGATTCGCGAAGGTGGTCGTACCGTTGGCGCGGGTGTTGTCGCCAAAATCATCGAGTAAATGATGATCCGGGTCGGCAGTCCATTGGGCTGCGGCCCCATGAAAATGACCGAGCCGAACCGCTTGTGAAAGCAGTTCGGCTTCGTTGTCGTAGGAGTGTCTTGCACCGGTGGTTTGAAGTGCCGTTGTTCGCGCTCCTCGATGTAGAAATTTAGGCCAGTAGCTCAATTGGCAGAGCAGCGGTCTCCAAAACCGCAGGTTGGGGGTTCGATTCCCTCCTGGCCTGCCATTTTATGGCAGGGAAGTGGTGCTGATAGAGGCGCTGCGCTTGGAACATGAAACACAGAGGCGCGGCCAGAACGCCTGCGACTGAATGGTAACTACATTCTTCGCGGTGGGTCCGGTTCCTGCAAGCAAGGATTTAGTAAATGAGTGTGGAAACCACCGCGAGTCGGTTTGACGGGTTGAAGTGGCTTGTCGTCTTCGTCCTGATTGGCGTAGCGGTCGTTGGCAATAGTTATTACGCCGACCAGTCACTGCTGTACAGGGTGCTTGGCATTGTTGCGCTGGCCGCTATTGCCGGCCTCGTTGCGCTGCAGACGGCCAAGGGCGCTGCTTTCTGGACGTTGGTCAAGGGTTCGCGCACGGAAATTCGCAAGGTTGTCTGGCCCACGCGCCAGGAAACCGTGCAGACCACCATGATCGTTGTGGTGTTTGTGTTGGTGGTGGCGCTGATCTTGTGGGGACTGGATTCCCTGCTTGGTTGGTTGGTCTCATTGGCAATTGGATAAGACACAGGAATAAGGGTTAGCCGATGGCAATGCGATGGTATGTGGTTCACGCCTACTCGGGATACGAGAAGAAAGTCGCGGCTGCCTTGCAAGAGCGTATTGAGCTGCACAAGATGCAGGACCGCTTTGGTGAAGTGCTGGTGCCCACCGAAGAGGTGGTTGAGATGCGTGGCGGCCAAAAGCGCCGCAGTGAGCGCAAGTTTTTCCCCGGTTATGTGCTGGTGCAAATGGAGCTGGATGATGCCAGTTGGCACCTGGTCAAGGAAACGCCGAGGGTGATGGGCTTTATTGGTGGCAAGGCCGATGCGCCGGCCCCGATTACCGAAGCCGAGGCGAATGCGATTTTGCAACGCGTTGAAGCCGGTGTTGAAGCGCCGCGCCCCAAGACACTGTTCGAGCCCGGCGAGATGGTGCGGGTTATCGATGGTCCTTTCAACGACTTCAATGGCGTTGTGGAAGAAGTGAATTACGAGAAGAGTCGCCTCAATGTGGCGGTATTGATTTTCGGTCGTTCCACGCCAGTGGAACTGGAATTTGGTCAGGTCGAAAAGGCCTGATCTGGCGAGAGGTTTAATCTCTCGTATTGATGGTTGTGGCGGTGCGCCGCTGCAGCAGAAGTAACTGAATGGGGAGCTTTAGTAGGCCTGACCGCTGAACCAGCGCTTGAACCCGGGAGTAGTCAAATGGCTAAGAAAGTCGAAGCTTATATCAAGCTGCAGGTGCCTGCAGGCCAGGCAAACCCGAGTCCGCCCGTGGGCCCGGCCCTGGGTCAGCACGGTGTTAACATCATGGAATTTTGTAAGGCGTTCAACGCCGAGACCCAGGGCACTGAGCCCGGTCTGCCGATTCCAGTTGTCATCACTGTTTACAGTGATCGGTCCTTTACCTTTATCAAGAAAACGCCCCCGGCGTCCGTGCTGCTGCGCAAAGTAGCGAAGGTCAAGAAAGGCTCCGGCACCCCCAACACCAATAAGGTGGGCAAGGTTAACCGTGCCCAGCTTGAAGAAGTCGCCACCCAGAAGTGGCCTGATCTGACCGCTGCAGATATGGATGCCGCCGTACGTACTATCGCCGGCTCTGCGCGCAGTGCGGGAATTGATACAGAAGGGGTGAACTGAGATGGCCAAGTTGACCAAGCGCCAGAAGGCGTTCAAGGAAAAAGTCGATCCGCAGAAAGCCTATCCGCTGGAAGAAGCGGTCGGCATGCTCAAGGAACTGGCTACGGCCAAGTTTAATGAGACCGTCGAGGTGGCAGTAAACCTTGGCATTGATGCGCGTAAATCAGACCAGGCGGTGCGTGGCGCGACCACGCTACCTCACGGTACCGGTTCAGACGTGCGCGTTGCCGTGTTCACTCAGGGCGAAGCTGCAGAAAAAGCCAAGGCGGCCGGTGCAGACCTGGTCGGCATGGAAGACCTGGCGGAGCAGATCAAGGGCGGCATGATGGACTTTGATGTCGTGATTGCCTCCCCCGATGCCATGCGCGTTGTTGGTCAGCTCGGTCAGCTGTTGGGTCCACGTGGCCTGATGCCTAACCCCAAGACCGGTACCGTTACGCCTGACGTCGAGACAGCAGTGAACAACGCCAAAGCTGGCCAGGTTCGCTATCGCACAGACAAGAACGGCATTGTTCACGGTGGCATCGGCAAGATCGATTTCGATCTGGATGCGATTCGCGGCAACCTTGAGGCCGTGCTGGCTGACCTGAAAAAGGGCAAGCCTGCCGCTTCCAAGGGCATATATATGAAGAAAATCAGCCTGAGCACCACTATGGGCCCAGGCGTGACCATCGACCAGGCGTCGTTGGAGAAGTAATTGTCGAGCTGCCCTCAAAAGGGGCGGCTTCTCATGGCTTTCCAGGGATGGGAAGTGGTAGATCGCGATAGGTCCACAGGCCTTGAGCGGTCCACTTTGAGGTCTTTAGGACAAGGCTGGGACGAAAGCCCCTCTAGCTGAGAACTTGAGGCCATCAAAGACCGTAGGTGTCGGCGTCGATGCGGTTTATCGGCGACGGTTTAATTGCGGCGAGCCCCAGGGCTTGGCCAAAGCCTACGCAGATGGTGAATACGTTCACCACGCGAACGGCAGTTGCACAGACGTGTGATTGCTTAACTTAGCAACCCAGGAGTATATCCAGTGGCAATTGGACTCGAAGACAAGAAAGCGATCGTAGCTGAAGTTAACGAGACGGCCACCAGTGCACTGTCTCTCGTTATCGCCGATGCACGTGGCGTAGACGTGGATGGTATGACAGCGCTGCGCAAAGATGCGCGCGAAAACCAGGTAGTACTGCGTGTAGTGCGCAACACCCTGGCCAAGCGTGCCCTGGAAGGGACTGACTATGAGTGTATTAACGACACTCTCTCCGGCCCCTCCCTGTTCGGATTTTCCATGGAAGATCCGGGCGCTGCAGCTCGTCTGTTCAAGGACTTCGCGAAAGACAACGAAGAATTTGAAGTAAAAGCACTGGCGGTTAGCGGCCAGAAGCTGGGTGCAGAGCAGTTGGATGTTCTGGCTAAGTTGCCGACGCGTGATCAGGCACTCTCGATGCTGATGAGTGTTATGAATGCGCCGGCTACGAAGTTGGTTCGGACGATGAACGAAGTACCTGGAAAACTGGTTCGCACACTCGCAGCAGTACGCGATCAGAAGGAAGCGGCGGCCTAGCCAGGCCAACGCTTTACCAAGTTTTATCAGCTAGATAGGAGACGAAAGTCATGTCAAAAGAAGACATTTTGAACGCAATCGCAGAAATGAGCGTAATGGATATCGTTGAGCTCATCGAAGCAATGGAAGAAAAATTCGGCGTTACTGCCGCTGCAGCTGTTGCTGCCGCGCCTGCCGCAGCTGGCGGCGACGCCGGTGCTGCTGCCGAAGAGCAGACCGAATTTGACGTAATCCTGACTTCTGCCGGTGACAAGAAAGTAAACGTCATCAAGGTAGTTCGTGCAGTTACCGGCCTGGGCTTGAAAGAAGCCAAGGGTCTGGTTGACGGCGCTCCTTCCCCCATCAAGGAAGGTGCTACCAAGGAAGAAGCCGAAGACGTCAAGAAGCAGCTGGAAGAAGCCGGCGGCGCTGCTGAACTCAAGTAAGTTCAGCTCTGGTTCGGGCTTGCCCGGACAAGGACAAGGCTGGTGGCGCGTAAGCCCACCGGCCTTTTCCCGCTTCATGTAAGCAAAGTTTTCTGGGCCGTAATGTCGGCCTGATGAGCCTCACCAGGAGGCCGGATTAATCACGCTGGGGAGTACTGATGGCATACTCGTACACTGAGAAAAAACGTATTCGCAAGGATTTCGGCACACTGCCGAAGGTAATGGATGTTCCTTACCTGCTCGCGATTCAATTGGATTCATATCGCAAATTTACCCAGCAGGGGATTCCCCTCGATCAGCGCGGCGCCTATGGCTTGCACGCCGCGTTCAAGTCCGTGTTTCCCATTGTCAGCTACAGCGGCAATGCAGCTCTGGAATATGTCGACTACAACCTCGGCACGCCGGTATTCGACGTAAACGAGTGCCAGCTGCGCGGCGTAACCTACTCCTGCTCCTTGCGGGTGAAGGTTCGCCTTATCATTTATGATAAGGACTCCGCCAATAAAACGATCAAGGACATCAAGGAACAGGAAGTCTACATGGGGGAAATTCCCCTGATGACAGACAACGGCACCTTCGTTATCAACGGTACCGAGCGAGTCATTGTTTCCCAGTTGCACCGGTCACCGGGTGTCTTCTTTGACCACGACAAGGGCAAGACCCACTCATCCGGCAAGCTGCTCTATTCGGCGCGGGTGATTCCCTACCGTGGTTCCTGGTTGGACTTCGAGTTCGACCCCAAGGACATGGTATATGTGCGTATAGACCGTCGCCGCAAGTTGCCGGCGACTATCTTGCTGCGTGCACTGGGTTACCAGGCCGAAGAAATCCTGGAGATGTTCTTCGACTTCAACACCTTCCACGCCAAGGGCGATGGTAACTTCACCATGACGCTGATTCCCGAGCGTCTGCGTGGTGATGTTGCGGCTTTTGATATCAAGGCGGGTAACAAGGTGATCGTCGAGCAAGGTCGCCGCATCACTGCCCGGCATATTCGCGAACTGGAAAATGCCAACATCACTGAGCTGGAGATCCCCCAGGAATATCTCTACGGTCGTGCCCTGGCGCGCAATATTGTCGATGAAAAGACCGGCGAAGTGCTGGTTGAATGTAACGCCGAACTGAATGAGGAAATTTTCCTCCAGCTCAACGAGGCTGGCGTCGAGGAAATACAGACGCTATATACCAATGAATTGGACTGTGGTGCCTTTGTCTCCGATACGCTGCGCCAGGATACCACCCGCAACGAACTTGAAGCCCTGGTGGAAATTTACCGCATGATGCGCCCGGGGGAGCCACCTACCAAGGAGTCCGCTGAAAACCTGTTCCAGAACCTGTTCTTCACTGCTGACCGTTACGACCTGTCTGCCGTTGGCCGTATGAAGTTCAACCGTCGACTCGGACGGGATGAGGTGGTTGGCGAAGGTGTGCTGGCGAAGGAAGACATCGTTGCCGTCCTCAAGACCCTGATTGATATCCGCAATGGTAAAGGCATCGTTGACGATATTGACCACCTGGGTAACCGTCGTGTGCGCAGTGTGGGAGAAATGGCCGAGAACCAGTTCCGTGTAGGTCTGGTGCGGGTAGAGCGCGCAGTTAAAGAGCGCCTGTCCATGGCCGAGTCCGAGGGCCTGATGCCTCAGGACCTGATCAACGCCAAGCCGGTTTCAGCGGCAGTGAAGGAGTTCTTCGGTTCCAGCCAGCTGTCCCAGTTCATGGACCAGAACAACCCGCTGTCCGAGGTGACCCACAAGCGCCGTGTTTCAGCCCTCGGTCCGGGTGGTCTGACGCGCGAGCGCGCCGGCTTTGAGGTGCGCGACGTGCACCCGACCCACTACGGACGGGTATGTCCCATTGAGACACCTGAAGGGCCGAATATTGGTCTGATCAACTCACTGGCGACTTATGCACGCACCAACGAATACGGTTTCCTTGAGAGCCCGTACCGCAAGGTTGTCGACGGCGTGGTGACGGAGGATATCGAATTTTTATCCGCGATTAACGAAGCCGAAAGCGTCATCGCCCAGGCTTCAGCGCCGCTGGATGAAAACAAGCGCTTTACCGAAGACCTGATCAACGTTCGTTATCTGAACGAATTCACCGTCAAGGCACCGGAAGACGTTAACTACATGGACGTCTCGCCCAAGCAGGTGGTTTCTGTAGCCGCAGCCCTGATTCCCTTCCTTGAGCACGATGACGCCAACCGCGCCCTGATGGGATCCAACATGCAGCGCCAGGCTGTGCCGACGCTGTGCAGCGACAAGCCGCTGGTGGGTACCGGTATGGAGCGCTATGTTGCCGCCGATTCCGGTGTCTGCATGGTGGCCAAGCGCTCGGGCGTTATTGACTCTGTTGATGCCAGCCGCATTGTGGTGCGCGTCAATGACCAGGATGTGGGTAAGGACGAGGCCCCGGTTGATATCTACAACCTGACCAAATACACCCGCTCCAACCAGAACACCTGTATCAACCAGCGTCCCATTGTGAAGCAGGGCGATGCAGTAGAACGTGGCGACATTCTCGCGGACGGTCCCTCGGTGGATATGGGTGAGCTGGCCCTGGGCCAGAACATGCGCATCGCGTTCATGCCCTGGAATGGCTACAACTTCGAGGACTCGATCCTGGTTTCCGAGCGAGTGGTGAAAGAAGATCGTTTCACCACGATTCATATCCAGGAACTGACCTGTATTGCTCGTGACACCAAGCTCGGCTCTGAGGAAATATCTGCGGATATTCCGAATGTGGGCGAAAGCGCACTGGGTAAGCTGGACGAGTCCGGCATTGTTTACATTGGTGCGGAAGTGGACGCCGGCGATATTCTGGTGGGTAAGGTGACACCCAAGGGCGAGACCCAGCTCACGCCAGAGGAAAAGTTGCTGCGTGCGATCTTTGGCGAGAAAGCGTCGGATGTGAAAGATACCTCCCTGCGTGTGCCTTCCAGCACCAAGGGGACCGTGATCGATGTGCAGGTGTTCACGCGTGATGGTCTAGAAAAGGACCAACGGGCGATGCAGATCGAGAAACACCAGCTTGATGAATACCGCAAGGACCTCAAGGAAGAGTATCGCATTTTCGAAGAGGCGACCTTTGCCCGCCTGGAGAACCTGCTCAGGAATAAAGCCACCGTATCCGGTGCGGGCCTGTCCAAGGGCACCAAGCTGAGCGACAAGGTACTCGCGGAACTTGAGCGTGAGCAGTGGTTCAAGCTGAAGCTGGCTGATGCCGAGCTCAACGAGGCTCTGGCCTCCGCGCAGCGTCAGCTGGAAGAGCAGACCAAGTTGCTGGAAGAGCGTTTCGAAGACAAGAAGGGCAAACTGCAAATCGGTGATGACCTGGCGCCTGGCGTGCTCAAGATCGTCAAGGTGTACCTGGCGATCAAGCGCCGCATCCAGCCAGGTGACAAGATGGCTGGCCGTCACGGTAACAAGGGTGTTATCTCGGTGATCATGCCGGTTGAAGATATGCCCTACGACGAGAATGGCGAGCCGGTGGATATCGTGCTCAACCCGCTGGGCGTGCCCTCGCGGATGAACGTGGGCCAGATTCTTGAAACGCACCTGGGTATGGCTGCCAAGGGACTTGGTGACAAAATCAATGCCATGGTTGAGGAGCAGAAGAAGGTTGCCGAGGTCCGTAAGTTCCTGGAGGCGATCTATAACAACGGTGCTGGCCGCGTTGAAGATATCAAGTCATTCTCGGACGCGGAAGTGATGGAGTTGGCGGGTAACCTGCGCGGCGGCGTGCCTATGGCAACGCCGGTATTTGACGGTGCTGCTGAAGATTCGATCAAGGACCTCCTCAAACTGGCTGACATGCCTGAGTCTGGGCAGTTCACGCTGTATGATGGTCGTACCGGCGAATCGTTTGATCGGCCGGTGACGGTCGGCTACATGTACATGCTGAAGTTGAACCACCTGGTGGACGACAAGATGCATGCGCGCTCAACTGGCTCCTACAGCCTGGTGACCCAGCAGCCGCTGGGTGGTAAGGCCCAGTTTGGTGGCCAGCGCTTCGGTGAGATGGAAGTGTGGGCG
The DNA here is from genome assembly GCA_963845135.1 of uncultured Gammaproteobacteria bacterium. Taxonomy (GTDB): domain Bacteria; phylum Pseudomonadota; class Gammaproteobacteria; order Pseudomonadales; family Halieaceae; genus Halioglobus. The sequence goes on from CAWJQW010000006.1 coordinate 105,532, forward strand.
CTGGAAGCCTATGGCGCCGCCTACACCTTGCAGGAAATGCTCACGGTCAAGTCGGATGACGTGGCCGGTCGTACCAAGATGTACAAAAACATTGTCGATGGTGACCATCGGATGGAGCCGGGCATGCCCGAGTCCTTCAATGTGTTGGTTAAGGAGATCCGTTCGCTGGGTATCGATATCGAGCTTGAGAGCGATGACACGTAACATTGGCCTCGGAACAGCGGCATTCACGCTTGCTGGCAGATAACGTGGAGGAATAGCCTTGAAAGACTTACTTAATCTGCTGAAGGCCCAGGGACAGACAGACGAGTTCGACGCCATTCGAATCGGCTTGGCGTCGCCGGAGATGATTCGCTCATGGTCTTTTGGCGAAGTGAAAAAGCCAGAGACCATTAACTACCGTACCTTCAAGCCGGAGCGGGACGGCTTGTTCTGCGCCAAGATTTTTGGCCCGGTGAAAGACTACGAATGCCTGTGCGGCAAGTACAAGCGCCTTAAGCATCGCGGCGTGATCTGTGAAAAGTGCGGTGTGGAAGTCGCGCTCGCCAAAGTGCGTCGCGAGCGCATGGGACACATCGAACTGGCCAGCCCCGTGGCTCATATCTGGTTCCTGAAGTCCCTGCCGTCGCGCATCGGCCTGCTGCTGGATATGACCCTGCGTGATATTGAGCGTGTACTGTACTTTGAATCTTACGTGGTGACTGATCCCGGGTATGACTACGCTGGAGCAGGGCCAGTTGCTGACCGATGAGCAGTACTACGAGGCGATGGAAGAGTTTGGTGACGAGTTCTCTGCCAAGATGGGTGCAGAAGCGGTTCAGGACCTGATGATGCAGCTGGATCTGGAAGCAGGAAATCGCCACGCTGCGTGAAGAGATCCCGGCCACCAACTCTGAAACCAAGATCAAGAAGCTGTCCAAGCGTCTGAAGCTGATGGAAGCCTTTGCCAGCTCCGGCAACAAGCCGCGAGTGGATGGTGCTCAACGCGCTTGCCAGTTCTGCCACCGGATCTGCGTCCGCTGGTGCCGCTGGATGGCGGTCGTTTTGCGACGTCTGACCTCAACGACCTCTATCGTCGGGTGATCAACCGTAATAACCGACTGAAGCGTCTGCTGGATCTCAATGCGCCGGATATTATCGTGCGCAACGAGAAGCGCATGCTGCAGGAGTCTGTTGATGCACTGCTGGATAACGGTCGCCGTGGTCGCGCGATTACCGGCTCCAACAAGCGGCCGCTGAAGTCACTGGCCGACATGATCAAGGGCAAGCAGGGGCGTTTCCGCCAGAACCTGCTGGGCAAGCGCGTCGACTACTCCGGTCGTTCAGTGATCGTGGTAGGCCCGACCCTGCGCCTGCACCAGTGCGGCCTGCCCAAGAAGATGGCGCTGGAGCTATTCAAGCCGTTTATCTTTGGCAAGCTGGAAGCGCGTGGCCTGGCAACAACGATCAAGGCTGCCAAGAAGATGGTTGAGCGTGAGCCGCCGGAAGTGTGGGATATCCTCGCTGAGGTGATTCGCGAGCACCCGGTTTTGCTTAACCGCGCACCGACTTTGCACCGTCTCGGTATTCAGGCATTCGAGCCCGTGCTGATTGAGGGTAAGGCGATTCAGCTGCACCCGTTAGTGTGTGCCGCTTATAACGCCGACTTCGACGGTGACCAGATGGCGGTACACGTGCCGCTGACGCTGGAAGCGCAGTTGGAAGCCCGCGCGTTGATGATGTCGACCAACAACATCCTCTCACCCGCGAACGGCGAGCCGATTATCGTACCTTCCCAGGACGTGGTGCTGGGCCTGTATTACATGACTCGCGAGCGCATTAATGCAAAGGGCGAGGGCACGTGTTTTGCCAACGTTTCCGAAGTGCATCGCGCCTACGTAGCGGGCCATGTGCACCTGCAGGCACGCGTTAAGGTGCGGGTCAAGGAAGTGGTGGTACAGGACGAGGGTGACCCGATCGAGCGCACCTTCATTGCAGACACTACCGTTGGCCGTGCCCTACTCTGGGAGATTGTGCCCGAGGGTCTCGGTTTCGATATGGTGAACCAGGACATGGCCAAGAAAGCCATCTCCCGGATTATCAACCAGTGCTACCGTGCGGTTGGCCTCAAGGCGACGGTCATCTTCGCAGACCGCCTTATGTACACTGGCTACGAGTACTCCACTCGCTCCGGTTCCTCTATCGGGGTCAACGACTTCGAGATCCCGGATGAGAAGGCCGCGCTGATCGACCATGCCGAAGCCGAAGTTCGCGAAATTGAGGACCAGTACGCCGCAGGCCTGGTAACCCAGGGCGAGAAGTACAACAAGGTGATCGATATCTGGTCCCGCGCCAACGACCTCGTTTCCAAGTCAATGATGGAAGGCCTGTCCAAAGAGACGGTCATCAATCGCGACGGTGAAGAGGAGCAGCAGGCATCCTTTAACTCTGTGTATATTTATGCCGATTCCGGCGCCCGTGGTTCGCCCGCGCAGATTCGTCAGTTGGCGGGTATGCGTGGATTGATGGCCAAGCCCGACGGCTCCATCATTGAAACGCCCATCGTGGCCAACTTCCGCGAAGGGCTGAACGTACTGCAGTACTTCATCTCTACTCACGGTGCACGTAAGGGTCTGGCTGATACCGCACTGAAGACGGCAAACTCCGGTTACCTGACTCGCCGACTGGTTGATGTGGCCCAGGATCTGGTGGTTACCGAGGAAGACTGTGGCACTGACGCAGGCCTGTTGATGACACCGGTTATTGATGGCGGTGACATCATCGAGTCCCTGGGCGATCGCGTGTTGGGTCGTATCGTGGCCCGGGATGTCATGAAGCCGGGTTCAGATGACGAGATTGCCATTACTGCCGGCACGATGCTGGACGAGCTCTGGATCAAGCGCCTCGAGGAAATGAGCATTGATGAAATCGAGGTGCGTTCACCGATTACCTGTGAGACGCGCCACGGTATCTGTTCGTCCTGTTACGGACGTGACCTGGCCCGCGGGCATCGCGTTAATATGGGTGAGGCAATTGGCGTTGTCGCGGCCCAGTCCATTGGTGAGCCGGGTACCCAGCTGACCATGCGTACCTTCCACATCGGTGGTGCTGCGTCTCGGGCTACAGCCCAGGACAACATCCAGGTGATGAACGACGGTACCGCTCGTCTGCACAATCTCAAGACAGTGGAGAACACCGACGGCAACCTGGTTGCGGTCAGCCGCTCCGGTGAGCTGTCTGTGCTTGATCTGCGCGGCCGTGAGCGGGAGCGTTACAAACTGCCCTACGGTGCTGTACTCAAGGTCAAGGACAACGATGAGATCACAGCTGGAGCGATTGTCGCGAACTGGGATCCCCACACCCACCCCATCATTACCGAGGTGGCCGGTACTGTTAAGTTCAGCGGTATGGAAGAGGGCATTACCATCAAGCGCCAGACAGACGAACTGACTGGCCTGTCCAGTATTTCGGTGATGGATGCAGGTGAGCGTCCCGCCGCGGGCAAGGACATTCGCCCGGCGGTCACCCTTATCGATGACAATGGCGAGGAAATGTGCCTGGCCAATACCAATGTGCCGGCGCACTACTTCCTGCCTCCTCACGCGATGGTGAGCATGGAAGACGGCGCCAGGATCGGTGCAGGTGCTGTTATCGCGCGTATTCCCCAGGAGGGTTCAAAGACGCGTGATATCACCGGTGGTTTGCCGCGTGTCGCTGATTTGTTCGAAGCACGTAAGCCCAAGGAGCCTGCCATTCTGGCGGAGATCTCGGGTGCGGTGTCTTTCGGCAAGGAGACCAAGGGCAAGCGTCGTCTGGTGATTACACCTACCGATGGCAAGCCTTTACCTGATGGGTCGGATCACTATGAAGCGCTGATTCCCAAGTGGCGCAACATGAGCGTGTTCGAGGGTGAATTCGTTGAGAAGGGTGAAGTGGTCTCAGAAGGACCGCCCAGCCCGCACGATATCCTGCGCCTGAAAGGTATAGAAGAACTGGCCAAGTATATCGTCAATGAGATCCAGGAGGTTTACCGCCTCCAGGGTGTGAAGATCAACGACAAGCACATTGAGGTGATCGTTCGCCAGATGCTGCGCAAGGTGATCATCACTTCCAGCGGTGACTCTACCCTGATCAAGGGTGAGCAAGTGGAGTTCACAGCGTTGTTGGAAGAGAATGAGCGACTGCTTGCTGAGGGACTTGTCGCCGCCGGTGGCGAGCGCGAACTTCTGGGTATTACCAAGGCTTCCCTGGCGACAGAGAGCTTTATCTCAGCCGCCTCCTTCCAGGAGACAACGCGAGTTCTGACCGAGGCTGCGGTAACCGGCAAGCGCGATTACCTTCGCGGTCTGAAGGAAAACGTGGTGGTTGGTCGCCTGATACCCGCCGGTACCGGCCTTGCTTACCACGAAGAGCGCAAGCGCAGGCGTGGTCGCGATACTGAGTCCGAGATGACGGTTTCCGCACAGGAAATCGAAGCAGCTCTGACTGAGGCACTGCAAGCCGACGGTACCTGAGGTCGATTGATCCAGCCTGATACAAGGGGCGCCGGTTACTGCCGGCGCCCCTTTTTTTGCTTCAGGGCGGGTCGTCTTGGGTTAGGCGGCCGCTGTGGAAGCGGTTTCCCTCCAGAGTGAGTGGGGTTCCGATCGAAGGAGGGAAACCGCTTCCACAGCGGCCTTGTGCAGCTTTACTACTCGCTGCTTACCAGCACATGGGTCGATGGCAAAAAAAGGCTCTTCGCGCATTAGCGGGGAACAGCCAGAGAATGTTCCATCTTGAAATGCGGCCACTGTAATCGTGGGTATACCCCCGGTAGATCGAACCCCCTTTTGACGATCTTCCGGGGGTATACCACGATCACAGCGGCCTTCTTCCATTTCGACTCGACTATCCATTACCTATACTCCCTGTGATGTTCCAAGTCGCCGGGAGAGTGCCTGAAATCACCGTCTTATCACCTCGCCCCGCTGGGGTTCCCTCACTCAGTTGCGAGCCAGAAAAGCACTGTCTCGCATCTTCCTTCGGCGGGTGATTTGCAACGATGATTTCAGCCTCTCTCCCGCCTCACCAGCGGTGAAGCCACAGGATCGATCATATAGCCACCATTAGCGCGCTCTGGGAGGAGTCGGTGAAGCGGCTGAACTGTCCGTTGCAAGTGCGCGCCGAGGGAGAGGCACGAGACAGCGAAGCGCTTTAAGGCTCGTGACCGAGCGAGGGAATCCCGGAGGGACGCGTGTACAAGACGGGCTGTTCAGGCACTTCAGCGACGGCTTTGGCGCGTCACTGAGAGTCCAGGTAATGGATAGTCGAGTCGAAATGAGGGGAGGACAGCACGAATGGGGTAAGCCTTCCAAGGGCGTGGGGGTTTGTTTCCAACCAGGGAAGGCTTACCCCATTCGTGCTGTCCGCTTAGCAAACTGGAGCATTCACTTGCTCCACCACGCTAATGCGCGAAGAGCCAAAAAAAAGGCCGGCATAAGCCGGCCTCTTCCAGATTGGTGCAGTGCTTAGCCTTTGGCTTTGCGCTCCTTCACCTCGGCGATGACTTCCTCCGAGACGTTTTGCGGGCAGGGCAGGTAGTGTGAGAACTCCATGGAGAACTGCCCGCGGCCGGAGGTCATGGTGCGCAAGTGGCCGATATAACCAAACATCTCTGACAGCGGAACGTCTGCCTTGATGCGCACGCCGGTCGGGCCTGCGTCCTGGTCCTTGATCATGCCGCGGCGGCGGTTCAGGTCACCGATGACATCACCAACATGGTCATCCGGCGTGAATACATCCACCTTCATGATAGGCTCGATCAACTGTGCGCCCGCCTTGGGCATGGATTGACGGAAAGCGCCTTTTGCCGCGAGTTCGAAAGCGATGGCAGAGGAGTCAACCGCGTGGAAGCCACCATCGTAGAGCTCGATCTCAACGTCCAGTACCGGGAAGCCGGCAATGGTGCCCTCGGCCATCATGCTCTTGAAGCCTTTCTCAATAGCCGGGAAGAATTCCTTGGGCACGTTACCGCCGACAACGGTCGAGGTAAACGCAAACCCGGATCCGGGCTCACCGGGCCGGATGCGGTAATCGATCTTGCCGAACTGACCAGAACCACCAGACTGCTTCTTGTGCGTGTAGGAGTCTTCGATTTCCTGGGTGATGGTTTCACGATAGGCCACCTGTGGCTTACCGACCTCCAGCTCCACGCCATAGGTTCGCTTGAGGATGTCCACTTTAACGTCAAGGTGCAGTTCGCCCATGCCCTTGAGGATGGTCTCGCCAGAGTCTTCATCCGTCTCCACGCGGAAGGAGGGGTCTTCTGCGACCATCTTGCCAATGGCGATGCCCATTTTCTCAGCTCCGCCCTTGTCCTTCGGCGCCACCGCAATAGAAATCACCGGCTCAGGGAAGACCATGGCTTCCAGTGTGCAGGGGTGCTTGGGGTCGCACAGTGTATGACCGGTTTGGACGTTCTTCATGCCTACAATGGCCAGAATGTCGCCCGCCTGCGCCTTGTCCAGTTCGGCCCGGTCGTTGGCGTGCATCTCCACCATGCGGCCTATGCGTTCGGTTTTGCCGGTGAAGGAGTTGAGTATGGTATCTCCCTTGTTGAGCGTGCCGGAGTAGATCCGCACGAAGGTCAGGGCACCAAAGCGGTCATCCATAATCTTGAATGCCAGGGCTCGCAGTGGCTCCTCCGTGGAGACGATAGCGAATTCGCCAGTCGGCTCACCGAGTTCATCGGTCAGCGGCTGCGGGTCAACCTCTGTGGGGCTGGGCAGGTAGTCCACGACAGCATCCAGAATCAGCTGTACGCCCTTGTCCTTGAACGCAGAGCCGCAGTAGGTGGGGAAGAAGTCCAGCTTGCGCGTGCCCTCGCGGATGCAGCGCTTGAGGTCCTCCATGGCGGGCTCATTGCCGTCCAGGTACGCTTCCATCATGTCGTCGTCCTGCTCAACCGCAGTCTCGATCAACTTCTCGCGCCATTCCTCGACCTGGTCAACCATGTCTTCGGGCACGTCGGTGATGTCGAACTTCTCCGGGTTGCCCGGATCAGGCCAGATATGGGCCTTGCGGGTCAGCAGGTCTACCACGCCGATGAAGTTTTCTTCTGTGCCGATGGGCAGCACCATCACCAGGGGCTTGGCCCCGAGAACGTTCTCGACCTGGTCGACAACGCGCAGGAAGTCTGCGCCTATGCGGTCCAGCTTGTTGACAAAGATGATGCGCGCAACTTCAGATTCGTTGGCGTAGCGCCAGTTGGTCTCCGACTGGGGCTCTACCCCGCCTGAGCCGCAGAATACGCCCACGCCGCCGTCGAGGACCTTCAGGGAGCGGTAAACTTCAACGGTGAAGTCCACGTGTCCGGGGGTGTCGATAATGTTGAGGCGGTGGTCTTTCCAGAAGCATGTCGTCGCCGCGGACTGAATGGTAATGCCGCGCTCCTGTTCCTGCTCCATGAAGTCAGTGGTCGCGGCGCCGTCGTGCACTTCCCCGGTCTTGTGGATCTTGCCGGTGAGCTTGAGAATGCGCTCGGTTGTCGTGGTTTTACCCGCGTCAACGTGGGCGAAAATACCGATATTTCTGTAGTTTGATAAGTCAGTCATGAGTGATCTCAATCGTTTAAAGTTTGGCCAAAAAAAACGGCCGCTAGAGTACAGTAAATCGGGCGCTATTGGGAGCACTAAACCAGCTTATTTATACCGGCCCGCCTTTGAGGCAGGCTGATGTTTACGGGTTGACTCCCCGTGTCCCCGTCTATAGAATGCCGCCTCCTCTTTTTTGGGGTGAACGTGCGCGTCCTGTTGATAGGGTTCTCGTGGACAGTCGCCTGAATCACGAGGGGTGGCCCCCGGGTCAGGAAATACAACTTTTTTTGGAGTTCTAACTGAATGGCAACGATCAACCAATTGGTTCGTAAGCCCAGGAAGCGCAAAGTAGAAAAGAGCGACGTACCCGCCCTGCAGAGCTGTCCGCAGCGCCGCGGTGTTTGTACTCGCGTCTACACTACAACGCCGAAGAAGCCGAACTCTGCACTGCGTAAAGTCTGCCGTGTGCGCCTGACCAACGGTTATGAGGTTTCCTCGTATATCGGTGGTGAAGGGCACAACTTGCAGGAACACAGTGTGGTTCTGATTCGCGGCGGTCGTGTGAAGGATTTGCCAGGTGTGCGTTATCACACCGTACGTGGCAGCCTGGACACCTCAGGAGTAGCAGATCGTCGTAACGGTCGCTCCAAGTATGGTGCCAAGCGTCCCAAGTAAGTCCTGCGAGCGTTAGCTGGCTTGAACAGATGTAAGTAAGGCCGAACCCCTGCCTCCCCCGCAAAGTGGCAGGTCGGTGTTCGGATAAACCTGAAGAGAGAGAAGGGCAATATCATGCCAAGAAGAAGAGTAGTCGCCAAGCGCGAAGTGCTGCCAGATCCCAAATTCGGCAACGTGACTTTGGCAAAGTTTATGAACCACGTGATGATCAGTGGTAAGAAATCCGTCGCAGAAAGCATCGTCTATGGTGCACTCGACATTGTTCAGGAAAGACTGAACAAAGACCCCCTGGAAGCATTCGACGAAGCGCTGGAAAACATCGCGCCCATGGTGGAAGTGAAGTCCCGTCGCGTGGGTGGTGCTACCTACCAGGTCCCGGTTGAAGTTCGCCCCTCCCGCCGCGTGGCGTTGTCCATGCGCTGGCTGGTGGAGTACGCGCGTAACCGCGGTGAGAAGTCCATGCGCCAGCGTCTGGCTGGCGAAATCATCGATGCCTCGCAAGGCAAGGGCAACGCTGTCAAGAAGCGTGAAGATGTTCACCGTATGGCAGAAGCCAACAAGGCGTTCTCTCACTACCGTTTCTAAGCATTTTCTCAGCAACCCCTTTTCGAGGAAATCAACGTGGCACGTCAAACACCGATTAACAGATACCGGAATATCGGTATCTGCGCTCATGTGGACGCGGGTAAAACCACGACCACGGAGCGAATCCTGTTCTATACAGGGCTTTCCCACAAGATCGGGGAAGTACATGACGGCGCCGCGACAATGGACTGGATGGAGCAGGAGCAGGAGCGAGGGATCACGATTACGTCCGCCGCGACCACCTGCTTCTGGAAAGGCATGGATGCGCCAATTCGACCAGCACCGCATCAATATCATCGACACGCCTGGGCACGTGGACTTCACCATTGAGGTTGAGCGGTCCCTGCGCGTGCTCGATGGCGCGGTAGTGGTGCTTTGCGGGTCTTCCGGCGTTCAGCCCCAGACTGAAACAGTGTGGCGCCAGGCCAACAAATATGCGGTTCCGCGCATGGTCTTCGTTAACAAGATGGACCGCGCCGGCGCCGACTTTATGGCGGTGGTGAGCCAGTTGCGGCAGCGACTCGGCGCTAACGCGGTGCCGCTGCAGATGACGATAGGAGCGGAGGACGGGTTCAAGGGTGTCGTCGACCTGATAGAGAACAAGGCGATTCTCTGGAACGAGGCGGACCAGGGGATGAGCTTTGAGTACGCCCCGGTGCCGGCTGACCTGATTGACGAAGTGGCTCAAATGCGAGAATTCATGGTTGAGGCGGCAGCTGAAGCCAACGACGAGCTCATGGAAAAGTATCTCGAGGATGGTGAGCTTAGCAAAGACGAGATCAAACAAGGTATTCGCGCCCGTACGCTGGCAAATGAAATCGTGCCTGTGCTGGGGGGCTCTGCTTTCAAAAACAAGGGCGTGCAAGCGGTTCTGGACGCGGTGATCGAGTTCATGCCGTCACCTACTGAGGTGAAGGCAATAGAGGGCACCTTGCTTGACGCCAATGAAACGCTGGAGGCGCGCGAAGCCGACGACGACGCGCCATTTGCGGCCCTGGCGTTCAAGATCGCTACTGACCCCTTTGTGGGCACGCTGACCTTCTTTCGTGTTTATTCCGGCAAGCTGGCGTCTGGCACGGGGATATTCAACTCCGTGAAGCAAAAGAAGGAGCGCGTCGGGCGCATGGTCCAGATGCACTCCAACAGTCGCGAGGAAATCAAGGAAGTACTGGCCGGTGACATTGCCGCCGCCGTTGGACTCAAGGACGTCACCACGGGCGATACCCTGTGTGACGCAGACAAGCCTATCGTGCTCGAGCGTATGGAGTTTCCCGAGCCGGTAATCTCTGTGGCTGTTGAGCCGCGCTCCAAGCCTGACCAGGAAAAGATGGGCGTAGCGCTGGGGAAACTGGCGCAGGAAGACCCATCTTTCAGGGTAAAGACCGACGAGGAGACCGGACAGACGATTATTTCCGGTATGGGTGAACTGCACCTGGATATTATCGTCGATCGCATGCGCCGCGAGTTCAGCGTGGAAGCGAATATCGGCAAGCCCCAGGTAGCCTATCGTGAAGCCATTCGCAATACCTCTGAAATCGAAGGTAAATTTGTTCGCCAGTCAGGTGGCCGTGGTCAGTACGGGCACGTGTGGATCAAGTTTGAGCCGGGCGAGGACGCCTCCGCTGAGGGGCTCGAGTTCGTCAATGAAATCGTCGGTGGTATTGTTCCCCGGGAGTATATCCCTGCGGTGCAGAAAGGCATCGAGGAACAGATGCAAAATGGCGTTCTGGCCGGGTATCCGCTGCTCGGCCTGAAGGCCACTTTGTACGATGGGTCTTTCCACGACGTGGACTCTAACGAAATGGCATTCAAGATAGCCGCTTCCCTGGCGACCAAAAAGCTTGCACAGGAAGGCGGCGCGGTGCTGCTGGAGCCAATAATGGCTGTCGAAGTGGTGACCCCCGAGGAGAACATGGGTGATGTCGTGGGTGACCTCAATCGTCGTCGCGGCATCATCGGCGGTATGGCTGAAAACCCGTCCGGCAAGGTTATCGATGCAGAAGTGCCCCTGGCGGAAATGTTTGGATACGCCACAGACTTGCGATCAGCTACCCAGGGCAGGGCGACCTACACGATGGAGTTCTCCAGGTATGCTGAAGCCCCCAGCAATGTGGCTGACGCGATCATCTCCAAGACAGTAACCCGGTAATTTGAAACCAGGAGCAGATCTAGTAATCTGCTCCTTCCAAAAAAGAGGAGCCAGGCAATGGCAAAGGAAACATTTGAACGTACTAAGCCCCACGTTAACGTGGGAACCATCGGTCACGTTGACCACGGTAAGACCACGCTGACAGCTGCGCTGACTCGTGTCTGTGCCGAGGTATGGGGCGGAGAAGCGGTTGCCTTTGACGGCATCGACAATGCGCCGGAAGAGAAAGAGCGTGGTATTACCATCGCGACATCTCACGTTGAGTACGATTCTCCCAATCGTCACTACGCGCACGTTGACTGCCCCGGACACGCGGATTACGTGAAGAACATGATTACCGGTGCAGCGCAGATGGACGGCGCGATCCTGGTCTGTGGCGCCACAGACGGCCCGATGCCGCAGACACGCGAGCACATCCTGCTGTCTCGCCAGGTTGGCGTACCCTACATTGTGGTCTTCCTGAACAAGGCAGACCTGCTGGCAGAAGATTGCGGCGGTGCTGATTCAGAAGAATACGAAGAGATGAAAGAGCTGGTGGAAATGGAGCTGCGCGAGCTTCTGGACCAGTACGAGTTCCCCGGTGACGACACGCCCATTATCTGTGGCTCTGCGCTGATGGCGTTGAATGGCGAAGATGACAACGAGCTGGGTACCACTGCCGTGAGGACGCTGGTAGAGACACTGGATTCCTACATTCCGGAGCCTGAGCGTGCGATTGACGGTGCGTTCCTGATGCCGGTTGAGGACGTGTTCTCCATCTCGGGTCGCGGTACAGTGGTCACCGGTCGTGTAGAGCGTGGCATCATCAAGGTGGGTGAAGAGATCGAGATCGTGGGTATCCGCGACACCACCACCACGACCTGTACGGGTGTTGAGATGTTCCGCAAGCTGCTTGACGAAGGTCGCGCGGGCGAGAACGTGGGTGTATTGCTGCGCGGTACCAAGCGTGACGAAGTTGAGCGTGGTCAGGTTCTGTCCAAGCCGGGCAGCGTTAAGCCGCACACCAAGTTTGAGGCTGAGGTATACATTCTGTCCAAGGAAGAGGGTGGTCGTCATACGCCGTTCTTCAAGGGCTACCGTCCGCAGTTTTACTTCCGTACGACTGACGTGACAGGCGCTTGTGAGCTGCCAGAAGGCGTTGAGATGGTAATGCCGGGTGACAACGTGCAGATGGTTGCCACGCTGATCGCACCGATTGCGATGGAAGAAGGCCTGCGCTTCGCGATTCGCGAAGGTGGTCGTACCGTTGGCGCGGGTGTTGTCGCCAAAATCATCGAGTGATGCTGCAGTTCACTCCCTTTGTAGGGGGGTGAGTGAAACATAAAAAAGCCCGGCCATGTGCCGGGCTTTTTGTGTGTGCCGCGCTGCGGCTGCTTGTTGTCCCGGTGTTTGAGATTGCGCGGGCCTTAGCCGAGTAACTCAGCCACGTCTTTTTCTATGTCTTCAGGTTTAACCGTGGGGGCATAGCGCTTGACGACCTTGCCGGAAGCGTCGACCAGGAACTTGGTGAAGTTCCACTTGATCCTTCCTCCCAGGAACCCTGGCGCTTCATCTTTCAGGTGCTTGAAGAGCGGGTCCGTGCCTGCGCCATTGACTTCGATCTTGCCGAACATGGGAAAGGACACACCGTAGTTGAGTTGGCAAAATTCCTGTATCTCATCGTTACTCCCCGGGTCCTGCTTGCCGAACTGATTGCAGGGAAAGCCGAGTATTTCCAGGCCCTGGTCACGGTGCTTCTCATACAGCTCCTCGAGTCCCGCAAACTGCGGCGTGAAACCACACTTGGATGCCGTATTGACGATGAGCAGGACCTTGCCTTTGAATTCATCGAGGGGCCGGTCCTCACCGGCCGGGTTTTGACAGGTGAAATCGTAGACGCTGGTCATGGTTGTACCTCTTTTCCCCAGTGATGGGGGTATGGGCTGTTACTGCAATAGGGCGCAGTGTGTTGGTTGTCAGGCGATTAAGTTATCACAGAATCGATACGCCGCGCTTCTGCTCCGAGATCACTGCGGGCATAAAAAAAGGCTCTTCGCGCATTAGCGGGGAACAGCCAGAGAATGTTCCATCTTGAAATGCGGCCACTGTAATCGTGGTATACCCCCGGTAGATCGAACCCCCTTTTGACTATCTTCCGGGGGTATACCACGATCACAGCGGCCTTCTTCCATTTCGACTCGACTATCCACTACCTATACTCCCTGTGATGTTCCAGGTCGCCGGGAGAGTGCCTGAAATCACCGTCTTATCACCTCGCCCCGCTGGGGTTCCCTCACTCAGTTGCGAGCCAGAAAAGCACTGTCTCGCATCTTCCTTCGGCGGGTGATTTGCAACGATGATTTCAGCCTCTCTCCCGCCTCACCAGCGGTGAAGCCACAGGATCGATCATATAGCCACCATTAGCGCGCTCTGGGAGGAGTCGGTGAAGCGGCTGAACTGTCCGTTGCAAGTGCGCGCCGAGGGAGAGGCACGAGACAGCGAAGCGCTTTAAGGCTCGTGACCGAGCGAGGGAATCCCGCAGGGACGCGTGTACAAGACGGGCTGTTCAGGCACTTCAGCGACGGCTTTGGCGCGTCACGGAGAGTCCAGGTAATGGATAGTCGAGTCGAAATGAGGGGAGGACAGCACGAATGGGGTAAGCCTTCCAAGGGCGTGGGGGTTTGTTTCCAACCAGGGAAGGCTTACCCCATTCGTGATGTCCGCTTGGCAACCTGGAGCATTCACTTGCTCCACCACGCTAATGCGCGATGAGGCATAAAAAAGGGGCCGGCGAGGCCCCTTGTGATAAATCGCGGGTTCTCAGGCGGGTTGGGCCTGCTGGAGGTTCATCTGTTCCAAGAGCAGTTCCAGGCGCTTGCGCTGCATACGCAGAGAGTACTCCAGAGTCCTGAACCGGGTGCGCAGTGCTGCGCGTTCCCACTTTTGCTGTAGATGGTTTTTCTTTTCGCTGAAGGCTCCGCCTAAAGCGGCTTTCCTGGTTTCGTAGCGTTCGGCTTGCAGTGACGTCCATTGATTAATGGATTCAGTGAATTGCTGGTATTCGCGTTCCAGTGTTGCGCGCAGTGATTCAGGGTTCTCGGAAGCCTCCAGCCTGGTGCGAGCCCGCTGGAACTGCGTATCGAGTATGGCGCGCTGTATCTTGAAGTCGGGAACGCGCACGAGGTTCTTGGCCAGGCCCAGTCGTGAGCAGCCGTAAATCAACCACTTGGTGGGATCCCATTGCCACCAGCGAATGCCATTGCGGTAGTCAGTTTGAAAGATGTGGTGATAATTGTGATACCCCTCTCCGTAGGTGAGGAAAGCCAAAAAGCCGTTGTCGCGAGCGCTGTTACTCTCTGTATAGGGGCGACTGCCCCAAAAGTGTGCCAGTGAGTTGATAAAGAAGGTGACATGGTGGTTGACGATAAGGCGCAGGAGACCCACCAGCAGGAGTGTGCCGATGACATCACCAAGGTAAAAGCCCAGTAGCAAGGGCAGGCCCACGTTCATTAATACGGTCAACGCGATGTAGTGCCTGTGTTGGAACATCACCACGGGGTCGCGTTGCAGGTCCTTGGCATTACTGAAATCGTTCTCGTTAGTCTCGTAGTGGCGCAGCATCCAGCCCATATGGCTGAACCACAGGCCGCGTCCTGCTGAATAGGGGTCCTGCTCGTTGTCGTCGACGTGGCGATGGTGGCGTCGATGATCGGATGACCAGATGAGAATGCTGTTCTGCAACGCTCCGGCGCCCCACAATGCATAAAACCACTTCAGGGCGGGGTGTGCCTCGTAGGCCCTGTGTGACCACAGACGATGGTAGCCGCCGGTAATAGACAGGCCATTCAGGTAGAGAAAGGCCAGTGCCCACAGCCACTGTGCGGCGCTGAAACCGTGATAAAGGCCCCAAGCAGGAACCAGGATCAACGCGGCAACAGGCAAGCCGACAAATATCGTGACGTTAACGGGATCCAGTGAAGGCTTCGTAGAGGTAGTGGTCATATCCTGGGCCAGGCCTCGTTAGCTTAAAAAGGTTGCTCATAGTAACTTTAACCGGACGAAATGTCGCCCGGGACCTGGTCTTTTAGCGCCGCTGCATCGCATGCCCGCTTAGCGACTGCCGGCCTCACACACAGCGCAGGGAAACTGCAGTATCATGCTTCTCTCTTAAACCATTCTGAACATCCCCTTCCATGTCCAGCCAGGCCGTATTTACCCAGGGTTCAACCATGCGTCACGTGCTGACCATGACAGCCGCTTCGGCTACGGGGTTGCTTACCATGTTCGGGGTGGACATGGTCGACATGTATTTCCTGACCCTGCTGGGGGAGCAGGAGCTGGCAGCTGCAGTCGGCTTTGCCGGAACGCTGATTTTCTTCCTGGTGGCGGTGAGTATCGGTTTGCAGATAGCACTGGGCGCGTTGGTGGCTCGTTCAGAAGGGGCTCATCGCAGGGATCTGGCCAGCCGCTACTGTAGCAGCGGCTTGTTATTCAGCTTTCTTGCCTCCCTGGTTATCAGCTTGTTTGGTTGGCTATACCTTCGACAACTGCTGCAATTGCTGGGTGCGTCAGGTCTGACCCTGGACTACGCTGTTCGTTACGCGGGCATACTGCTTCCCAATATGCCCGTGCTGGTCCTGGGAATGAGTGTTGCTGCAGGCGTGAGGGCCCTGGGCGATGCGCGTCGTTCAATGCTGGCTACAGTGGCCGGTTCCCTGGTGAATGGCGTGCTCGACCCGATCTTCATCTTCACCCTGGATTGGGGGCTCGAAGGTGCGGCATGGGCCTCTGTCGTGGCGCGAATGGTGGTGTTGGCACTGGCCTGGCACGCGATATTCTACGTGCATAGGCTGCCTAAACGTATTTCCCTGCATGAATTTCTCAGTGACCTGCGACCCCTGATGCGTATTGCCGCGCCAGCCATTCTTACCAATCTGGCGACGCCGTTGGGCGGGAGTTTTGTATTGCGCACAATGTCCCAATTCGGTGACAGTGCCGTGGCAGGAGCCGCGATCATGGGCCGCATCACGCCGTTAGCTTTCTGCGCAATCTTTGCCCTGTCCAGTGCCGTTGGCCCGGTGATTGGCCAGAATGCGGGCGCAGGGCGTTATGACCGGGTGCGCTCCACCCTGCGCGATGCGATGATTTTCAATGCGGCTTATGTGTTGCTGGTCTGGCTTTTACTGTGGGCGCTTGGCGATGCCATCGTGTTCACTTTCTCAGCTTCTGACGAGGCGGCGGAGCTTATTCGCTTTTACTGTGACTTCCTGGTGGGCGCTTTTGTATTTAATGGTGCGCTGTTTGTAGCCAATGCCAGCTTTAACAATCTGCATCATCCGCATTGGGCCACCGGTTTCAATTTCGGTCGCGCATTGCTGGGTACCATACCGGCGGTGTATTTTGGTGCGCAGTGGTATGGCGCCAAGGGCATTCTCGCGGGTGAAGCGCTGGGGGCGCTGATTTTTGGTGCACTCGCCGTGTTCGCCGCGTTCAGGTTAATTGACCGCCTGGAGCGTGAGCATGTGGCGCTGCCCAAAACGCCAGGCCCTGCAGGACTGGTAACCGAGCGCCAGCCGCCTCTTTAGGTTGCAGGCTTGTTGGCCTGTCTGTAGGCCTCCAGCGCTTCTTGTAACCACTCCCCTGATGGTCGCGTAGTGCCGTCACAGGTGACGGTATAGTCTTTCCCCGTCCAGGAACTCTCGCTGGCGAGGCGTTCGATGAATTGATCGGCACTATTGACGTACTTTGCGCCGCGGCTGTACTTCAGGCGCAGGTGGTCGGCCGCATCGGCGGAGTCATGGTCGCTGCCATTGCGATGAAAGGTGCAGCCGCTGGTTTCTACGAATTCCAGCAGGTGTTGAACTTCTGCGTCAGTGCCTGCGTCGGCCATTGCCGTTGCGCAGGCTGCCATTAGTAGAACTGCTGCTAGTGATCGATACACCTTCGCTTCCTCACAATATCAGGTTCAGTCTGGCGCGCAGGGCATTGTGGTCGGAACTGGTAACCGGAACCACCTCGGTATGCTCAGCAACGAGGCCGCGCACATAAATGTGATCCAGCGGGCGCCCGAACGCGGTGGATCGCAGGTCAGGGTCAAAGCGCAGTGGCACCAGCCCAAGACCTGACAGAATTTCGTCGACCAGGCGCTGGCGAGAGTCGCTCCAGGTGTTGAAATCGCCAGCCAGAATTGCCGGGCCACGGTGGCTGGACAGTAGCTCGGCCAGGGGGCTTAGCTGGGCATTGAGGTCCGTGATGCCAAAGGTAAAGTTTACCGCGTGAAGATTTATAGCCAGCAAGCGTTCGTCACTGCCCTCCAGTGCATGTTCGGTCACGGCGGCGGCCTTGGGTGTGCCTAACCAGGGTTCGTAGCGTGCGAAATTGCATTGCATGGTGGGTGCGTGAGTACTGAGGGTCATAACCCCCGTGCGCTGGCTGCTGGTGATGAAGCCTTCTGCGAAAGACTGGTAAAGCGGGCCGGACGGTTGCAGTTCGCCCAACTGCGCATGCAATGCGGCTTCCTGGATAAAGGTCAGGTTGCGATCTCCGCCCAGTGCCACCAGGTCTTCCATCCAGCCCTCGTTGCTGGCTTTCTGGATATTCCAGCTGAGTATCTCCAGTGGAGGGGATAGTGCCTGACCCAGCGCAACGGGTAAGCTGCCCAGGTGGTCGGAGCAGGCGCGGGCTTTCTCTGACAGGTCCGCAGTGCCGGCCCCGCCACTGACCAACAGCAGGGCGAAGGATAGCAGTGCCGCCATTAGCGGGGCCTGTCGGGCTATGATGCGGATTCGTCCATTCATGGTGCCAAGTGTGGCACTGCAAGCACGCCGGGTACATGGCAAATGACGCCATAAATTGACGCCTCGACGGCGCACAGGGGCATGGACCGGGTTTACAGTTTCTCGAGGAAGGACTGATACTCCAGCAGGGTGATGCGACGCCTGAACTCGGCAATCTCCTGTTCTTTGCTCAGGGTAAAAATGCGCTGCATCTCTTCGCCCAGGGCGTTGCGAATGAAATCAGACTCCTTGAACAGGCTGACCGCATCCTGCATGTACACCGGCAGGCCGGCTTCTTCCTGCGCATAGCCGTCACCGGAAATCGGGTCTCCTGGTGAGAGGTTCTCGTTGATGCCTTCCAGCATTGCCGAGAGCACCACGGCGAACAACAAGTAGGGATTGGCGTCGGCTCCGGCCACCCGGTGCTCCAGCCGCCTGGCGACCGGGTTGCTGGCGGGAACCCTGACTGCCACCGTCCGGTTTTCATAGCCCCAACTGGGAAACGTGGGCGCATGGCAGCCCTTCTGGAAGCGTCTGTAGGCATTGTAGGTAGGCGCCAGGATGGCCACCGATTCAGCCATGTATGTCAGGCATCCGCCGATGGCTTGCTGCAACTTTGCAGTGCCTTTCTCGGTCCCATCGTTGAAAATGTTGGTGCCCTGTTCATCCAGCACGCTGCAATGTATGTGCATGCCGTTACCAGCTTCTTCCTCGAAGGGCTTGGCCATGAAACTGGCGATCAGGCCGTGCTTGGAGGCGACGCCCTTGATCAGGCGCTTCATCATCATGATCTGGCGAGCGGCGAGCAGTGGGTCGTCAACGTGTTGCATGTTGATTTCGTATTGCGAGGGAGCCGATTCCTTCACTACCCCATCAAAAGGCAGGTCCTGGATTTCGCAGGCCAGGCGCAGGTCTTCCATCATTTCACGGTGGTCGTTGAGCACATCCAGCCCGTAAGTGTTGCCACCTACCGGACCGCTGCCCGCGGGCGAAGGGCAGGTATGACCGGGTACGTCGTTTTCCCAGGTCACCAGGCTGAACTCCAGCTCTGCAGCAACTACCGGGCGCCAGCCCAGCTCCTTGAAACGCTCGGTGACGGCCGCCAGCACGTGCCGTGGGTCACCGGTATAGGCTGCGCCGTCGGCGTTGTGCATGGAGAGCATGATCTGGCCGTGCTGGCCTTGCGGTGACCACGGTGTGGGAAGCAGCGAACCTGCAACGGGCAGGCAGACACCATCCGCGTCGCCGGTTGCAAACACCAGTTCCTCAACGTCCCTGCCCCAAATGTCGAGACTCAGGGCGGTTTTGGGCAGCTTTAGCTCACCGTCGAAAATTTTGCCCAGCTTGTGCCGGGGTACCCACTTACCACGCATGACCCCGTTGCAGTCAGGTAACAGGGCCTCGATGGTAGTGATTTCCGGGTGCGCTCGCAGGAACCAGTCGGCTTCTAGCGACATGCGGCTCTTTCCATTGCAATGTTAGCGGCCACTATCGCCCTGGAACGGTTACTTGGCAATGCCCCCGATGGGGCAGTAAATGACTGATAGTGATGGAAAAAACGCAATTACCGTGGCGCCATATAGACTTTAAGCGGGTCTTCTCCGCCGGCCTCTCCAAGACACGACATGGCATTCAGGAATAGCGAAAAAAGGTCGGTCTGGGAGCTGACATCCAGCTTGCGATAGATGCTTTTGCGGTGCCGGCGTACCGTCTCAACTGCGATAGACAGCCGCGTCGCCGAGGTGTCGGTGCCGTATCCTCGCAACATGAGCTCCAGCACGTCCTTTTCCCTGGGGCTGAGCATCGATGCGCCAAATGTGCGAAAGGCCAGGTCAATCTGGTGGTCTATGCCCGGTTGGATGAGGTGGGTCACCGCAAAATCATCATGCTCACTGTGGGACTTGAGCAGTTCAGAGATTGGGTCTGCGAGCAAGTACAGCGTTTCATACTCTTCTGCAGAGAAGGCACCGTTGTTCGGCAGGCGCATCATGCTCAAATTGATCACGTTGCCGCCGCGCAGCTTGGCGAGGTAAACCGCTTCGTCCACTGTGCCGGTATCCGAGTAGTAGTTCTGGTAGTACTCGGTCTGTTCCAGTTTGCCCAGCGTGACGCGGGACAGTCGGTAAAGGCGTGACTTGGGGTTCTGCATGGAGGTCTGGTAGAACGGGTCCTCGCGATAGGGGCCATCGAGGTATTCATCGATTTGCGAGGATAGCGCAGCACGCGGAATACGGTGATAGAGCACCCGCGGGGGCAGGTCGCGGTGGTACAGCCAAACCTGGGGATAGTCTATGGGTACCTGGGCGTTGATCGCCTCCACCAGCGCCGGGAAGAACGCGTCCTGGCCAAGCGCTGCGATTGCACGTGAGACGTCTTTGTTCCACTGGCTCAGTTGGTTGATACTGTTCATAGGTTTTTATTGTTCACAAAGCGACCCCTTGTTCATATTGGGCAGGCTGCGGTGTTATGTCAAACACCAGAATGGCATCTGCCTCGGGCTGGCAGGGGTTTCTGCCGATCGTCGATACTTCATAGGGTTTAGTAATGCTGTTAAAGGTCCTTCCTATATAATGTGGCGGTATTCAGGAGGCCAGTAATTGCCAGTGAAGAAAAACGCCGCACAACACTATAATGACACCGTGCCCATGGAGTTTACCAAGGCGGTTTTGGTGCAGGCGCGCGCCCACAATAAAGACGTTGAGGCCATGCTGCGCGCGGCGCGTTTCCCCTTCGACCCGTTGCGTCAGAGCCCCCAAACCGCGTTCGTTTCCCGGGAACAGTACAGCCGTCTCTGTGTGGAGCTGTTACGGGCGTTGGGGGACGAGTCTGGCGGCGTGATGCCTGATGTGCAGACGCCGATGGGCACAACCAGGCTTATTTTGCTGAGCATGCTCAACAGCGCCGACCTGGCCGCAGCAATACGGCGTGCCATCGAATTCAATGCGACCTGTCGGGTTCGACGTGGGGCCGAGCTGGACAATAAACTGGCGATCGATAGCGAGGGTAAGGAGGCCGTCCTCTCCTACTTGTACAGCGACGATGCGCCCAGCATGCAGCACAATGTATTGTGTAACCTTGCCATGTGGATGCGCTTATGTGGGTGGCTGATCGGGCAACACATCGATATCAGCAGCGCCACCTGCGCGGGGCCTGAGCCTGAAATGACAGCGGGTGTAAGGCATTTTTTTCCCTGCCCCGTTACCTATGGGCAGCCCGTCAATTCGGTCAGGTTCAGCGCCAGGCACCTGGAGGCTGAGCTGGTCCGCAACGAGGCGCAGCTCCATGAATTTCTCAAGTTAGCCCCTTATCACGTCATTATAGAGCCGCAGGTAAGCCACCTCAGTGTTACCTGTCGAATCAGGGAGATACTGGGAAATGATTTTCGAGGCGAATTGCCAAGCTTCGAGGAACTCACCGGTCTGCTGAGTATGTCAGCGAGGACGCTGCGGCGCAGGTTGGAGAAAGAGGGGACGTCCTACCAGCGAATCAAGGACAATGCCCGGCGAGATACCGCGATCACGCTGCTCAGCCGGCATCGGCTCACGGTGAGTGAGGTGGCCGAGCAGGTCGGATTTTCGGATCCCTCGGCTTTTCATCGCTCTTTCAAGAAGTGGACGGGATTGTCGCCTGGCTCCTACCGCTGAGCGGTGAACACCCGATAGCCAGTGCGGCAAAAAACTGGGTCTATTCTGACCAGTCCAGGGGCTCCGTGCGCCAATGACGGCGCCAGGCACGGTAGACCTTGTCCGAGTAGACGCGACTGCCAACGCTTCCGTTATAACGCGCCAGCGCTTTATGCAGCTTTCCTCTTTCTCGTTGCAGGTAAAACTGCAGAATTCGACAACCGTAAGCGAAGTTGGTCTGGTTGAGAGTGAGATTGTCATCGGGGCGGCCAATTTCATCTTTCCAGAAGGGCATCACCTGCATCATGCCCTGGGCGCCTGCGCTGGAAACGGCAAATCGATCAAAGTGACTTTCTACCTCGATCACTGACAGCACCAGTTCGGGGGGCAATTCCGCCTGCGCTGCCGCCGCGTGGATATCCCGCAGCAGTTCCAGTCGGTGTTGCGGGTCGTCAACGAAGCGGGCTAGCCGGGCTGACATATCGACCAGCCAGACTTCGGCATCATAGCGGTCTTCAAAGCTGTCTGCGCTGGAAATGGCCTGTTCCAGGAAGCTGCGCAGCGCTTCTCGCTCCTGGTCGTCCGCAGGTTGAGCGACAGCGCCAATGGCCAGCAGATGGCAGAGCACAAGGCTCATTAACAGTCGCACGGGATCAACCCTTGAGGCGTTCCAGCAAGAATTCGACGATATCCGTCCTGCGGGACCATTTGCGAGTCCTCGTCACTTCGACCCTTGTATTCGATGTTCTGCTCTGCCAGGGCACGATCACCGATAACAATCCGGTGGGGAATGCCGATCAGCTCCATGTCAGCAAACTTGACCCCGGGGCGCTCGTTGCGATCATCCAGCAACACGTCAACGCCGGCTGCGCGAAGCTGCTGGTAGAGCTGATTCGGCACAGTCCGCCACGGCCTCGCGACTTTTGCATATTGAGCGGCACGATGGCCAGCTGGAAGGGCGCCATTGCCGCCGGCCAGATGATGCCCCTGTCATCGTGGTTCTGCTCGATGGCTGCCGCTACCACACGGCTGACGCCGATGCCGTAGCAGCCCATGGTCATGGTGACGCTCTTGCCGTTTTCATCCAGCACACTGGGCCTTCATCGCCTCGCTGTACTTGGTGCCCAGTTGGAAGATATGCCCCACTTCAATGCCGCGTTTGATTTGCAGCAAGCCCTTGCCGTCGGGGCTTGGGTCGCCTTCCACCACCTCGCGCAGGTCTGCAACTCGCCCGGCCGGACAGTCCCTCTCCCAGTTGACCCCGGTATAGTGGATAGCCATCCCGGTTGGCGCCGCAACTGAAGTCGGCCAGCACGGCTGCGCTGCGGTCGACAATAACGTCCAGTGTCCAGGCCGACCGGGCCCAGCGAGCCAAAGCCGGCGCCGCAGGCCTCGCGCACCTGGTCTTCCTCGGCCAACTGCAGCGGCGCGGCGATACCGTCTGAGTTTTTCCGCCTTGATGGCATTGAGTTGGTGGTCTCCGCGCAGGACCAGTGCCACCAGCTTGCCTTCTTCCTCGCCATGCACGATCAGCGTTTTACCGAGTTGTGCGGGATCGACTGACAGGCAACTCGGCGAGCTCGTCGATAGTCTTTACGCCGGGGGTCGCTATCTCCTGCAGTTCGGCGCCGGGTGCGGGCGCGCCGATGCCGGGGCGACAGGCCTCGGCCATCTCCACATTGGCGGCGTAGTCGCTGCTGTCGCTGAACGCGATATCGTCTTCGCCCGAGTTGGCGAGCACGTGGAATTCATGGGAGGCGCTGCCGCCGATGCTGCCGGTATCGGCAATCACCGGGCGAAATCCAGGCCCAGCCGGGTGAAAATGCTGCGTGTAGGTGTGCATGCATGACCTGGTAGGTCTCCTCCAGTGATGCCTGGTTAGCGTGAAAGGAGTAGGCGTCCTTCATCAGGAACTCACGGGAGCGCATGATGCCGAAACGGGGGCGAATTTCGTCGCGGACCTTGGTCTGGATCTGGTACAGATTCAGCGGCAGTTGCTTGTAGCTTTTGATCTCGTTGCGAACCAGGTCGGTGATGACTTCTTCATGGGTGGGTCCCAGGCAAAAGTCCCGCTCGTGGCGATCCTGGATGCGCAACAGTTCAGGGCCGTATTGCTCCCAGCGACCGGACTCCTGCCACAGCTCTGCCGGTTGCACCACCGGCATGGCTACTTCCTGGGCCCCGGAGCTGTCCATTTCCTCGCGGACAACGGCTTCCACCTTGCGCAGCACCCGCAGCCCGAGGGGCAGCCAGGTATAGAGACCGGCGGCGAGTTTGCGTATCAGACCCGCGCGCAGCATCAGCTGGTGGCTGATGACTTCGGCGTCAGAGGGTGTTTCTTTCTGTGTGGCGATAAGAAAATTACTGGTGCGCATGGTGGCAGCTAGGTCCGATAGGGGAAACAGGGCGCCTAGTTCTAGTGGTGAAGTCTGCGCGGGTAAACGTCCTTGAGAGCAACGCCAGCTTCCGGGCGATGCAGTTGAATCGCTCGAATTTGCGCGCTGTGAGCTTAAAAAAAGGGGTTTTTTTACCTTCGTCGCCGAAAAACGCTTGTATTACAGCATATCATTGGTTATACATTGCGCCGTGGCTGTGTTGTTATAGCCGATGATGTAGGGGTGCAGCGCGGCGGCCCATATCCATGACTTATTTTCACTATTAGGGAAGGTCGAAAATAAAATGGCGACTAAGAAAGCAGCAGCGAAGAAGAAGGCTCCGGCCAAGAAGAAGAGCAGCCAAGAAGGCTCCCGCCAAGAAGAGGGCGGCAGCCAAGAAAGGCAGCTCCTGTCAAGAAGGCTCCCGGCGCTCAAGGAGAAAATGACCAAGAGCCAGATCGTTGCCAGCCTCGCGGAGAGCACTGGTCTGAGCAAGAAGCAGGTTAATGCGGTAATGGATGAGTCTGAATACACTGATCGAGCGCAGCATCAAGAAGCGTTCAGTCGGTGAGTTCACGATTCCGGGTGTGATGAAGATCACCACAGTGAAGAAGCCTGCCCGCAAAGCGCGCAAGGGCATCAACCCCTTCACCGGTGAGGAGACTGTCTTCAAAGCGAAGCCTGCCAGCATCGGCAGTCAAGGTTCGCCCGTTGAAGAAGATGAAGGAATTCGCCGCCTCCTGAGCGTCGTTTCCTGACCCGGTCGTCCCGCAGCGGGCGACCAGGTCAGCACTACCACCTCGTCAGCACCGCCCGGTGCAGGGTTTCTTTGCCTCTCGGAGTTTGCCCCTTCTTAGCTTGGCCTGCCCACCCGCTTGGGTTAAAATCCGCGCCTTAATTTTTCCCTATGATTGTTTTATTGGTGGGTACAAACCATGCCGATCTACGAATATCAGTGCCAGAATGCGGTAAGGAAGTCGAAGCTCTGCAGAAAATCAGCGATGCTCCGCTGACAGATTGCCCCGAGTGCGGTGCGTCTGAGTTAAAGAAGAAGGTTTCTGCAGCGGCCTTTCGCCTCAAGGGCGGGGGTTGGTACGAGACCGATTTCAAGACGGGCAACAAGAAGAACCTTGCCGGTGGAGCCGAGCTGGCCAGCCTCAGCCGGCGGCGAAAGCAAGAAGAGAGCAAGAAAGAAAGCAAGAAAGCAAGCAAGAGCGACCCTAAGACCAAGCCTGACGCCCGGCCACTGGTGCCGGACAGCCCTTATTACGGAATCGAACTATGCGCAGTCATTATTGTGGCGCCCTGGGTACCGCCAATATCGACGAAACAGTCACCATCTGTGGCTGGGTGGACCGTCGCCGGGACCATGGTGGGGTCATCTTCCTGGATATGCGGGATCGGGAGGGTATTGTGCAGGTCGTGTTCGACCCGGATACCGAAGAGCACTTCCAGCGCGCGGACCGCGTGCGCAGCGAGTATGTGCTGAAGATCACCGGCCGGGTGCGGGCGCGCGGCGAAGGCACGGTGAACCCAACATGGCCACGGGTGAGATCGAGGTCCTGGGCAAGGAGCTGGAAATTCTCAATGCCGCGGCGACGCCGCCTTTCCAGCTGGATGAGTATACCGCCGTGGGTGAGGAAGTGCGCCTGCAGTACCGCTACATGGATCTGCGCCGTCAGGAAATGCAGGACCGGCTGATCACTGCGCTCCAGGATCACCATCAGCCGTGCGCAATTTCCTCGACAGCGAGGGTTTTCTGGATATTGAAACACCTATCCTGACCCGGGCCACGCCCGAAGGTGCCCGCGATTACCTGGTGCCCAGTCGTACCCACCCCGGGCAGTTTTTTGCGTTGCCCCAGTCGCCCCAGTTGTTCAAGCAGTTGTTGATGGTGTCGGGCTTTGACCGCTACTACCAGATAGCCAAGTGCTTTCGCGATGAGGACCTGCGCGCCGACCGCCAGCCGGAGTTCACCCAGATTGATATCGAGACCTCTTTTCTCGACGAAGAGGAGATCATGGCGATCACCGAGCGCATGGTGCGCGAGCTGTTCCAGCGCTGTGCTGGATGTAGAGCTGCCCGAATTTCCGCACATGCCCTACAGCGAGGCCATGGAACGCTATGGCTCCGACAAGCCCGATCTGCGTATCGACATGGAACTGGTCAGCGTCGACGACCTGATGCAGCAGGTGGACTTCAAGGTGTTCCGAGGCCCGGCAGATGATCCGGCCGGCCGGGTGGCGGCACTGAGGGTGCCGGGCGGCGCCACCATCAGCCGCAAGGAAATCGACGAATACACCCGTTACGTGTCGATTTTCGGTGCCAAGGGCCTGGCCTGGATCAAGGTCAACGACCTGGCCGCCGGCGTTGAGGGGCTGCAGTCGCCGATTCTCAAGTTCATGCCCGATGAGGTGGTAGCGGAGATGATGGCAGCGCCTGGGTGCAGCCGATGGCGACATCATTTTTTTCGGCGCTGACAAGGCAAGGGTCGTCAACGAGGCGCTGGGCGCGCTGCGCATCAAGGTGGCCGAGGACCAGGATATGGTCGGCGAGGCTGGGCGCCGCTGTGGGTGGTGGATTTCCCGATGTTTGAGGACGACGGCAAGGGCGGCTTGACGCCCCTGCACCACCCCTTTACCGCGCCTTCCTGCTCAGGCGGAAGAACTGCGGCCAACCCGGCACGGCACTGTCACGCGCCTATGACATGGTGCTCAATGGCTGCGAGCTGGGCGGTGGCAGTATCCGTATTCACCAGCGCGATATGCAGGAAGCGGTGTTTCGGGTCCTGGAAATAGACGAGACGGAGGCGCAAGGAGAAGTTTGGCTTCCTGCTTGCAGGCCCTGCAGTATGGCGCGCCGCCTCATGGTGGCCTGGCATTTGGCCTGGACCGTCTGGTGATGCTGATGACCGGCTCCAGCTCGATTCGTGACGTCATTGCCTTCCCCAAGACCCAGACAGCAGCCTGTGTGATGACTGATGCCCCCGGTGATGTTAATACCGAGCAGTTGCGTGACCTGCACATTCGCCTGCGCCAGGTCACTGAGGTGGTGGTTGACCCCTGAGGTCGATGGGCGGCGTGACCGTGCTCGCCATGGGCTCACGACAGACAATCGCAGTATTGCATGCTGACCCGGCCTGTAAATTTGTACATAATGAGTTAACGGGGCACAGGGCGCGGAAATTCAATGTCGCTGATTCTGGGGATCGATCCGGGTTCCCGCAAAACCGGTTTTGGCATTATCAATTATGTGTCCGGCCGCAGTGAGTATGTCACCAGTGGCGTGATCCGCCTGCCGGCGGGTGAGCTGGCGCCCAGGCTCAAGATCATATTCGACAGTGTTACTGAGCTGGTGGAGTTGCACTGCCCCCAGGAGTTGGCTATTGAGCAGGTGTTTATGGCAAAGAGCGCCGGCTCCGCGCTCAAGCTTGGCCAGGCGCGGGGTGCAGCGATTGTTGCCTGTGCAACCCGCGGAATGGACGTGTCGGAGTACTCGGCACGGCAGATAAAGCAGTCGGTAGTGGGTACCGGCGCGGCGGACAAGGGCCAGGTGCAGCACATGGTAAGAGTGCTGCTGAAGCTGCCGGCGGAGCCCCAGGAAGATGCGGCGGATGCGCTGGCGGCGGCGCTGTGCCACGCCCATACCCGACAAAGTATGATCAATATTGCCGGTGCCAAATCAGTGCGCCGGCGCAGGCTGCGTTAGGCGGGTCCAGATGATAGGCAGAATTCGAGGTAACCTGGTTCACAAGCAGCCGCCGGACATACTGGTGGAGGTGGGTGGTGTGGGCTATGAGCTTCAGGTACCCATGACCACACTGTTTCTATTGCCAGAGCTGGGGGCGGAAGTGTCCCTGGTGACGCACTTCGTGGTCCGCGAAGATGCGCAGTTACTGTATGGCTTTATCGATGAGCGGGATCGAGCCCTGTTTCGGCAACTTATCAAAGTCAGTGGCGTGGGTCCGAAGCTTGCGCTGACCATCCTTTCGGGGATGGACTCGGCCAGTTTTGCTCGTTGTGTGCAGCGCGATGACATATCCGCCCTGGTAGCCCTGCCCGGGGTGGGCAAAAAGACAGCGGAACGCCTGCTGGTTGAGATGCGTGACAAACTCAAGGACTGGCTTGGTCAGATGCAGACTGAACTGCCCACCGGCTCCGGCGCATCGGTTGAGTCCGCCTCAGACAGGGTTGGCGATGCTGAAAGTGCGCTGATTTCATTGGGTTACAAGCCAGCTGAAGCGGCGAGAGTGGTGGCGGCGGTCAATGATGACTCCGTCAGTGACAGCGAAGAGCTGATCCGGCGTGCCCTGAAGTCCATGGTTAGCGCATGATCGAAACTGACCGCCTGATTGCCGCTGAACCCGAGAGCCCGCGCGAGGATGCCCAGGACCGGGCAATTCGTCCCAAAACACTGGCGGAGTACGTTGGCCAGAGCGTGGTGCGGGAACAGATGGCTATCTTCCTGGAGGCGGCCGCCGGACGGGGTGAGCCGCTGGACCATACGCTGATTTTTGGCCCGCCCGGGTTGGGCAAAACCACCCTCGCCAGCATCATCGCGAATGAAATGGGCGTGGCACTGAAAACGACATCCGGTCCGGTGTTGGAGAAGGCGGGTGATATCGCCGCCCTGATGACCAATCTGGAGCCAGGCGATGTGCTGTTTATCGACGAGATTCACCGCCTCAGTCCCTTTGTGGAAGAAATATTGTACCCGGCCATGGAAGATTACCAGCTGGATATCATGATTGGTGAGGGGCCGGCAGCACGTTCCATTAAACTCGATTTACCCCCGTTTACGCTGGTTGGCGCGACGACCCGGGCGGGGCTGCTCACGTCTCCCCTGCGGGACCGCTTTGGCATCGTGCAGCGACTGGAGTTTTATGAGGTGGCGGACCTTGCCCACATCGTCGAGCGCTCTGCAGATATCCTGCAAATTGGTATCGACAAGCAGGGTGCTGCCGAGATCGCCCGTCGCTCGCGAGGGACGCCGCGCATCGCCAATCGTCTACTGCGCAGGGTGCGTGATTACGCCGAGGTCAAGGCTGACGGGCGTATCTCTGTAGAGGTCGCAGATCGCGCATTGGACATGCTCAGTGTCGATCAGCATGGATTCGACCACCAGGACCGGCGCCTGCTGTTGGCGTTGATTGAGAAGTTTGATGGTGGCCCTGTGGGCGTAGACAGTCTGGCCGCCGCAATATCGGAAGAGCGCGGTACGATTGAAGACGTGCTGGAGCCTTATCTGATTCAGCAGGGATATATGGTGCGCACACCCCGCGGGCGCATGGTCACGCGCAATGCCTACCTGCACTTCGGTTTGCCCCAGCCAGGGGGGCGGGAAAACGCGAACCTGCGCCTGGACCTGGGCGAGGAGGGCGAGGCCTGATGGCCGGTGAGGAATTTTCCCTGCCGCTGCGAGTCTATATCGAGGATACTGACGCCGGGGGGATCGTTTACTACGTCAATTACCTGAAGTTCATGGAGCGGGCACGCACCGAGTTTATGCGTTCGCTCGGTTTTGGTAAGGACTATATTTTCAACCACGACCTGATGTTCGTGGTCCGTGACGTCTCGGTAAAGTACCTGAAGCCCGCTTGTCTTGACGATCAACTGCAGGCAACCGCGCGGGTCACTGCCCTGGGCGGTGCCTCGATGACAATGGAACAGAGGGTATGGCGGAATGATGAAGCACTCGCCACGGGTACGGTGACGATCGCCTGTGTTGATCGCGCCGGGGTAAGGCCCCGGCGGCTCCCCAAAGACATGCTGGAGCGGCTTGCTCCGCTGGCACAATAGACCATTAGAGGATGCCGAATTGGAAGAACAGTTAAGCCTGATAGACCTGGTGATCAACGCCAGCATTACCGTGCAACTGGTGATGGCTATATTGATGGGAGCGTCGTTTCTTTCCTGGTACATGATCGTGCAGCGCTTTATTTACCTGCGCAACGCGCAGGAAGAGATGTACGACTTTGAAGAGCGCTTCTGGTCCGGCGTGGATCTCGCGCAACTCTATCGCGAGGGCAACGAGAAAGTGGCAGATGGCGCCCCCATACTGGGTATGGAAAGCATTTTCCGGGCCGGGTTCAAGGAGTTTTCTCGCCTTGCCCAGCAGTCCGAGATGGACTCCGAGGCGATTCTGGAGGGCTCGCGCCGCTCCATGCGCGTGGCGCTAATGCGTGAAGAAGAGCGCCTGGAGCGGCATTTACCGTTCCTCGCTTCGGTGGGTTCCACCAGCCCTTATATTGGTTTGTTTGGCACGGTGTGGGGCATCATGCACTCCTTTCGCGGACTGGCCAATGCCACCCAGGCCACTCTGGCAACGGTTGCACCGGGGATATCCGAGGCCCTGGTCGCCACGGCGATGGGCCTTTTCGCGGCGATTCCTGCGGTGCTGGCATACAACCGTTTTTCCGCCCGGGTGGAGGTGTTCAGTAATCGTTATGACACCTTTGTTGATGAGTTTTCCAGTATTCTCTCTCGCCAGGCCTATGCCTTGCGTGCCCGTGAGAAGCGGGGGGAGTAAGCGCCAGTGAGCAGGAGTCGAGGCAAGCGCAAACCGATGTCCGAAATCAACGTGGTGCCCTACATCGATGTGATGCTGGTGCTGTTGATTATTTTCATGGTGACCGCACCCATGCTGATGCAAGGGGTGAAGGTGGACCTGCCGGAGGCCTCTGCCGATCCGGTGGAAAACCAGGACAGCGAGCCCCTGATTGTCTCCGTAAATGCAGGTGGACAGTTATTCCTCAACCTTGGAAACGAGGAACAGGTGCTTGCTCTGGCTACGATCAAGGATCGTGTATCCAAGGTGATGAAGCGCAACCCGGAAAAACCGGTGCTGATCTGGGGCGATGAAGCGGTTCCCTACGGTCAGGTGGTCACGGTCATGGTGGCACTGCAGCAGGCGGGGGCGCCCAGTGTTGGCCTGGTAACCGAGAACCCGCAGTGAGCTCCGAGTCCGTTTACGGCAGGCCGGTGACACCACGAATCGTGGTGCGTCCGGCGTTGGCTTCGCTGGCCCTGCACGGCTTGCTGGTCGCCGCGCTGACACTGAATTGGGTCAGCGTCGAGCCAGAGGTGATCAAGGTCAAGCCGGTGCCCAAGGTGATCAATGCCCGCCTCGTGGATGTCAGTGAGTTCCAGAAGCCAAAACCTGCCCCCAAACCCAAGGCATCCCCCAGGCCCAAACCCAAAGTGGCTCAGCCCAAACCCCAGCCAAAACCAAAGCCAAAGCCCAAGCCTGCACCCAGCAAGCCCAAGCCCGCTCCCAAAGCGAAGGTGGAACCCAAAGTTGAGCCCAAACCGGAACCGCGCATCACCCGGGAAGAGTTGGCGGCGATAACACGTGCCGATATGCTGCGTAATCTTGAGGCCGAGGAAGAGGTGCTGGAGGCAACCGCTACCGCCGAGGAAATGGCAGCCAGTTATGCCGCGTTGATTCAGCAGACGGTGGTCAATTACTGGAGCCGGCCGCCCAGTGCCCGCAATGGTATGCAGGCACTGCTGGAAGTGCAGCTGGTGCCAACGGGTGAGGTGGTCAACGTGAGGGTGCTGGAAAGCAGCGGCAACCTGGCGTTCGATCGCTCGGCGATGAACGCGGTGGAAAAGGCTGGCAGCTTTCCTGAACTGAGCAACCTGCCGACACGAGAATTTGAGAGGATGTTCAGACGATTCAACCTGCTTTTCAAACCAGAGGATTTACGTTACTGATGAAAAGGCTGATGCTGGCAATTGCGCCACTATTATTTGCCCTCGCCGCACTGGATGTCCGGGCGCAACTCACTATTGAGATTACCCAGGGTATGGATAATCCGACTGCCATTGCCGTGGTCCCATTTGCGTGGCAGGGGCCGGGTACCGCGCCTGAAGATGTTGCCCTGGTGATCGATTCCGACCTTACGCGCAGTGGCCAATTCGCGCCGGTAGCGCGCGACGACATGCTGGGTCGCCCCAGCAAGCAAGAGGACATCTTCTATCGGGACTGGCGTGCCATTGAGTCAGAGTACCTGCTCATCGGCAGGGCGTCGGCCCAGGGTTCGCAGATGCGCGTTGAATACGAGCTATATGATGTAAACCGCCAGAGGATTGTGCATAGCGGCAGCGAGGACGGGCCGGCAAACGAGGCACGTATGCTTGCTCACCGTGTTGCCGATGCAGTGTATGAAAAGCTGACTGGCATACCGGGGGCGTTTGCGACCCGCCTGCTTTATGTCTCTGTAACGCGAGTTCCAGGGGGCAAGGACTATTATCGGCTGACGCTTGCTGACTCTGACGGTGCACGTCCCATCGTGTTGCTGGAATCACGTGAGCCCGTGCTGGCGCCCGGTTGGTCGCCGGATGGGACGCAAATTTCCTATGTCTCCTTTGAAACCGGCCGACCGGCCATCTATCGCCAGAACCTGGCAACAGGCGCCCGTGAGCAGTTGACCAACTTCAAGGGCCTGAATGGTGCGCCGGCGTGGTCTCCGGACGGCAATACCATGGCGATGGTGCTCTCCAAGGACGGCAGCCCGGATATCTACCTGATGAACCTCGCCAGCAAGAAGTTGACCCGGGTCACGCGTCATTATGCGATCGATACCGAGCCGACCTGGATGCCGGACGGGCGTTCGCTGCTGTTTACCTCTGACCGCGGCGGTCGTCCGCAAATCTATCGCTACGACCTGCGGACCGGCACCACTGAAAGGGTGACATTCGAGGGAAGCTATAATGCCCGCGCCCGCGTCGCGCAGGATGGCCGCAACGTGGTGTTGGTGCACCAGCAAAGTGGCCGTTTTCATATCGCCATTCTCGACCTGGTGACCAACCGCTTGCAGGTGCTCACTTCTACCGAATTGGATGAAAGTCCCAGTATCGCACCCAATGGCTCTATGGTATTGTACGCAACGAAACGCGGAGATCGCGGTATCCTTGCTGCGGTTTCGGTTGATGGGGGAGTGAAATTCCGGTTGCCCTCGCGAGAAGGCGATGTGCGCGAGCCGGCTTGGTCACCTTATATGAGCCGTTAATGCGGCCTGATACAAAAGATTTTAACAACCACGTACTTGAAGGAAGGGTTATATGAGACATCTACCTGTTGCCGGTAAAACCGTAGCCGTGCTGTTTGCCGCAGCACTTCTGGCAGCTTGTTCCGGTAGCGCCAAGAAGGAAGAGGAAGAAGCCGCCGCTGCCGCTGCTGCTGCCGCTGCTGCCGCACAGGCTGAACAACAGGCCGCCGCTGCTGCCGCCGCTGCAGAACAGCAGCGCTTGCTCGACGCCGCTTCTGCCTATGGGAATGTTTTCTACTTTGACTTTGACAGCTACAACCTCAAGCCTGAGGCCGTGGAAGCACTTGATGCCCACATTGCCGCCTTGCAGGGTTCTGAAGTCACTGTGCGCCTCGAAGGCCACACAGACGAGCGCGGCACGCGTGAGTACAACATGGCTCTGGGCGAGCGACGCGCCAACGCAGTACGTGACTACATGGTCGTAAATGGTGTACCAAGCTACCGCATTGAGTCGATCAGCTATGGCGAGGAGCGCCCGATTGCTTACGGTTCCGGAGAATCCAACTGGTCCCAGAACCGGCGCGTTGAGCTGAAGTAACTCGCCTATGGTAAACATGAGCAAATTGCTTATTGCGAGCGGGCTGGTCATTGTGACCAGCCCGTTCTGCTTCATGGCCCAGGGCCAGGACTATGTTGATGTGGAAGCAGAGCGCGCCGGCAACACTGCGTCTTCTGCACCAGCGACATCGACTCCACAGTCTTCCCCTGGCCCGGCACGTGACCCTTACGGCGTGCAGCCCGCGCAGTCGTATCCCGCAACCAGCTATGGCCTGAATCGCGCTCCGGCAGCCCCTGCCGCACAGGGCTCCCCTGCTCCTGCCAGCTCTGGTGGGCAGAATATGGGGACCCTTTTCTTGCAAATGCAGCAACTGCAGCAGGAAGTCATGCGGCTTAACGGCATGGTAGAGGAACAGGCCAACGAACTGCGCAAACTAAAGTCCCAGAGCCTGGAGCGATATGTCGACCTGGACAAGCGCCTCAGCGGCATGGGTTCAGGTGCGGCTGCGGCTGCCCCATCGGGGTCTGGTACCCCTGCCGTCGCGCCTGTTTCCCTCCCAACGCAGCCTATTGCGTCCGGACAGGGAGCGTCATTGCCGGGAGAGGCAGATGCCTATCGCAGCGCCTATTCCCTGGTGCGCGGTCAGCAGTTTGACCAGGCGGTGGATGCCTTCACGCAGTTTCTGCGTAATTATCCGGATGGGAAGTATGCTCCCAACGCCCATTACTGGCTGGGTGAATTGTATCTGGTCATAGAGCCACCAGATCTTGAGTCATCTCGACAGTCTTTCTCCCTGTTACTGAGTCAGTATCCGGACAACGCGAAAGCCCCGGATGCGTTGTACAAGCTTGGCAAAGTCCAGTTTCTCAAGGGCAATCGGGAGAAGTCGCGAGAGTATCTTGAACAAGTGATTCGAGACTACGGCAATAGCAGCAGTTCTGCGGTCAAGCTGTCCAGAGACTTTCTCGCCGAGAATTTCTAGGCCGCGGCCGGAGTAGAGCATGTCCACCAGCCTGGTTCACAACGCCGATACCCTGCGCATCACAGAAATCTTCTACTCACTACAGGGCGAGACCAGGACCATGGGTCTGCCCACGGTGTTTGTCCGTCTCACCGGCTGCCCTCTGCGGTGCGTCTATTGCGATACCGATTATGCTTTTAGCGGTGGAGAGATGCAGGCGCTGGATGAAATTCTTGCCACGGTCGCCTCATATAGTCCTCGCTATGTCACCGTCACCGGCGGAGAGCCGCTTGCCCAGCCCAATTGCCTGCCACTGTTACAGCGACTTTGCGACGCGGGATACGAGGTGTCGCTGGAAACCGGCGGCGCGATCA
Source organism: uncultured Gammaproteobacteria bacterium (assembly GCA_963845135.1). Taxonomy (GTDB): domain Bacteria; phylum Pseudomonadota; class Gammaproteobacteria; order Pseudomonadales; family Halieaceae; genus Halioglobus. The sequence goes on from CAWJQW010000006.1 coordinate 140,133, forward strand.
GCCTGGTTGGGGTCGACGCCAGGGTGGTGACGGTGCTGGACCTTAAAACGCCCGCCTCCGGTGAGATGCAGCGTAATGACTACGACAATATTCCCCTTTTGCGTGAACACGATCAGCTGAAGTTCGTGATCTGTGATCGCAAGGATTACGAGTGGGCACGGTTCAAGCTGGATGAGTTGGAGCTGTCGGCAAAGGTTTCCGATGTGCTGTTTTCCCCCAGTTATGGCACCCTCGAGGGCCGGCAACTGGCCCAGTGGATACTCGAGGACAATCTCCCCGTGCGCATGCAACTACAACTGCATAAGATCCTCTGGAATGATCAGCCAGGACATTGAACATGAGTGAGAAGCGTGCAGTTATCCTGGTGTCAGGCGGCCTGGACTCGGCCACTGTCCTGGCTATGGCCCGGGCCGATGGATATGCCTGTTATACCCTGAGCTTTGATTACGGCCAGCGTAATCGCGCCGAACTGGAGGCCGCAGAGCGAGTGTCTGTCTCTCTTGGCGATGTAGAGCATAAGGTGGTCACACTCAACCTCGATAGTATCGGTGGTTCCGCACTGACCGATGCTGCTATTGATGTGCCTGAGAGCCTTACCGAAGGTATCCCGGTGACTTACGTGCCGGCTCGTAATACCATTTTCCTGTCTATAGGCCTGGGCTGGGCCGAAGTGCTTGGTGCACAGGACATCTTTATTGGCGTCAATGCTGTGGACTTCTCCGGGTATCCTGATTGTCGGCCTGAGTACATCGCGGCCTTTGAAAATGTCGCTAACCTGGCGACCCGGGCCGGGGTAGAAGGGCGCAAGACAAGGATTCACACGCCACTGATGAAGCTCGGCAAAGGCGATATCATTCGCGCCGGACTGAAGCATGGCCTGGACTATTCACTGACTGTCTCCTGCTACCAGGCCAGTATTGAAGGCCTCGCCTGCGGCAAGTGCGACAGCTGCCGTTTGCGCCACCAGGGGTTTGTGGATGCGGGGATAGAGGACCCGACGCGATATATCTAAGCTGCTGATTCCGGGCGCTTTTCAGCGCCAAAAAAAACGACATCGGGTATTGAGTTTTATCTTCAAATCCGTAAGATACGCCCCTCTTCTGAGGGTCGTTAGCTCAGTTGGTAGAGCAGTTGGCTTTTAACCAATTGGTCACTGGTTCGAATCCAGTACGACCCACCAAATACTAAAAAGCCTCCCTTGTGGAGGCTTTTTAGTATTTGTGTTGGTGGTATTGATTTGGTGCGAAGTAGCCGGTTCGACAAAATGCGACCAAAGGAGCATTTTGGACGAGGAGCCGCAGGCGACGATGCCCCAAAGGGGTGATTACAGCCCTTAGGCTGTAATCATCAATCCAGTACGACCCACCAAATACTAAAAAGCCTCCCTTGTGGAGGCTTTTTAGTATTTGTGTTGGTGGTATTGATTTGGTGCGAAGTAGCCGGTTCGACAAAATGCGACCAAAGGAGCATTTTGGACGAGGAGCCTTAGGCGACGATGCCCTAAAGGGGTGATTACAGCCCTGAGGCTGTAATCATCAATCCAGTACGACTCGCGATATAACTGCTAATTTGTGTGTTCTAAGTATTTTCCGTTCGCAGAATCCATTTTTTTTCGCTTATACTTCAAGGTCATGCTGCAAATATTCGATGTTTTTGAGTCCTGGACTAGCTCAATATCCCATGTATTTGAAGTCGACGGGATATACCGAAACATCATTTGTCCAACTTTAATCGCCCACGGACTTAACCATGCAAAAACTGCGCGTTGCCATCCTTGCGAATGCCCTCGAGGAGCTGCAGAACTGGGAGGGTCGTTTATTCGACAAGGTATGTAGTGATGAGCGTTTCGTTCTTGTCGGTGTCATCTTGCCTGCAAACCCGGCTCCGCTGCCGAAGAAGGCCAGTCTTGCGGCCGCTATATTTTCGGGCGTGTCCGCCCTCGAGTCACGGCTGTATACGAATATGCCAGAGACCTCTAGCAACGTTTACCATGCGGCGTTGCCTGACGTCCCGGTTGTTGCAGTATCCTTCATAAGTCCTGGTGGGACTGAAATTGATGACGCAAGCTCGTCAGCGGTTGCAGCACTTCAAGCGGACCTCATCCTGCAACACGGCCCTTCTTCACTGGCTCGCGCGATGGTCAGCAAAGCGTCTTTTGGCGTATGGGCAATGGGGCATGCGACGGAAGCAAGTGATGATGCCCACATGGTCGGCTTTTGGGAGGCGTATGAGCGTCGGCCAACGACGCCAGCCCGCCTTTTTCAGGTCGCCTCTGATCCAGAGCATGACATCCTTATCGCCGAAGCCCACTTTAACACCGATCCGATCCCTAGTCGGAATCGCGCATACCTCGGTGACAGGTCCGTATCGCTTGTCTGGAGGGAAATGGTCCGACTTGCCGAAACCAGGCAATCCCCTTTTCCGGTAAGTGATCTGGACAGTGAGAGCAAGCCCCGGTCATTGGGCCTGCGTCAGGCAGCTGGCTTTGGGGCTCTATTGATATCCTCACTATACTCAACGATTGTTGAGCGCCTGTTGCGCAAAATAGGGCGGAAGAAGTACAAATGGACACTGTTTTTTGGTGCCACGCCGTTTAACGAGACGACCCTTAAACTTGCCACAGAGTGCAGACCACCTGCGGGTGAATTCTGGGCCGACCCATTTCTGCTTGAACGGAACGGTGAGACATACGTCTTTTATGAGAATTACGTATATGCTCTTGGACTAGGGAGGATTTCTGTTGGGCGCTATCTTGATTCGAAGCTTGAGGTGCTCGGTGACGCGCTGGTTCTGCCTTACCACTTATCGTTTCCTTATCTAGTTGAATGCCAGGATGAACTGTTCATGGTCCCGGAGACTTGCGCTGCAAGGCGTGTGGAAGTTTGGCGCTGCACAAAGTTCCCGTTAGAGTGGGAGCTGTATTCTGTCGGCCTGGAAGGCGAATCTGTAGCAGACACAGTGCTCTTCGAGGACGAAGGACGCTGGTGGATGTTCGCTAATATTTCTTCTGGTATGCATGAGGATCAGTGCAACGAACTCCACGTATTCTCAATCGACGGCCCGGCTTTGAACACAGTTGTGCCCCATCCGCTTAATCCTGTAGTGATAGATAGCCGCGTCGCGCGTAATGCCGGACGCATTCGGCGGATAGATGGGCAATTGATACGGCCATCGCAGAATAGCTCCCATGGTGTTTACGGCTGGGGCCTTAATCTTATGGAAATCACACGTCTGGACATGGAGGGTTATGAAGAGCGGTGTCTGGGTCAGTTCGGTCCGGACCAATTGGGTGCTGCTGCCTTTCACCATGTGGACTCCCTGGGCGATACTTTTGTAGTCGATGGGTGCCGCAAGTGGAGTTGATCTGTCTTTGTAGCACGGGTTACAGTGTCAGCTGATTCCCTGGTCCCATTTCGGCCTGCGCCTCTTTGTCTTTCTGAGGTGCTATCAGAGGCTTTGTTGGTGCATCTTTCTCCATGCTGCTCCTTCAGGAGTGGTATGGAGTAGCTAATTGCCGGGTTTCTTCAATCACTCTACAGTCCGGGGTTTTTGCCGGAATCTGCACCAGGCACCTGGCGTCCCGTTTAGTGAAGGGTTGTCGGAGGGTACTGGTCCAGCGACAGCGAGACCTCCATCACATTGTCCTGCTCGCGCACAGGTTGACCCACCATCTCATCGTAAGCGGATTGGTGTCGCAGGGTCAGGGAGGCGACCGGGTAGTTACGTATTGCCTCTCGAGCACGCTGCAGACTGTGGCAGCGAAACGCCTTGCCAGAGTTCTCCACCAACAAGTGCTGCTTGCCATCTATATCAACGGTCACCTGGTAAAGCGCTTGCTCTAATGAATGTATCACCACTGGGGCGGGCTGTTTCAACTGGGAGAATTCGGCGAATGAGAGCTTCATTGGGTTCCAGGGTTCGGTGTTATTGAGCGACGGTTTGATTGGTTAATGCCGCTCCGGCGATCAAGGCTACGCTGGCGGTGACGCTGAGCATCAGTCGCAGTTGGCGATAGTAATCTGGCTGCAAGCTGGAACAGGGGATGCTTTCGTTCGATCAGGACCAGGGTGATGAAAAGCATCGCGGCATCACAAGGTAGGGTCGCAGCGGCAGAAGCAGAAAGCCGAAGAACGCCACAAGGAACAGCGCGTTACTGAGTAACAGTGCCGAACTATATCGGCGCACCAGGGCAAGGCCCCACCATGCGCCGAGCAAAAAGCAAATTATGCCCAGGCTGTAGGTCGCCAGGGCGGTTTCCCAGAGGGTACGCCTGAAGGGGGTCGAGGGCGAGCAGGGTAGGCAGGGTCAGGAAAGGGCAGTAAGCCTGCCCACCCCAACCAGCGTGCTGTGCTGGGGATGCCAGTGCCTGAAGCCGGGATTGACGCGTTCAATGCTCTGCGTCGCCTGGAAATCAGGCTTCGCTGTCCAGTTGCCAGACGCACCTCGATGCACCGCTCAGGGGGCGCGGGTCGTTGTACGCTGTCGCCGTGGGTCTGCGCAGCGTGGCTGAGTTGCTCGTTATCTGGTTCCAGAAGCGAAGCAAAATATTTTTCATCGGTTTGCACTCCGTTGGGGTACAGGTAATTACGCTAGGCCGCAGCTTCCGGTTCACGCAGATATGGCTGGAGCAGTGGTATTTTCAATGCTGCAGATTTGGCTTTGGAGCACCTGGACCCGCTGAGCAGCAAAGAATGCGATTGCAGGCTGAACTGGCTGGCTCTTGTATGCGTAGAACCTGAACACATTCAAGGAGATGTATCTCGTGAAACCAGCCACTATCGCCCTTACTTTATTTGCCCTTTTTGCCTTCGGCTTGCCCATACTCGGGATGCAGACCAATGCATTCCAGCAGCCTGGTGTGCATGGTTGTACAGGGGCTTGCTATGCTGACTGGCAGGCTGAGACCGGGGGCGTTATAGCCGTCGCCCAGGCTCAGGCGGCGGCGCGTGCAGAGGCATCGCCTGAGGAATTGGGCAAAGCGAGTTATGTGGGTTGTGTTGCTTGCCATGGAGCGGGCGGTGAGGGTGGTGTAGGGCCAAAGCTTGCCGGGCAGGGTGCTGCCGCCATCGCCGACAAACTGCTTCGTTACAAGAACGGTGAAACGATCGGTGGGCAGAGTAATTTGATGTGGGCGCAAGCGAGCCAGCTTTCGGACAGTGACATCGATAACCTCTCCGCCTACATTGACACCCTTTAATCCCTGCGGCGTCGGTGGTGGATGTTACCACCAGCGCCACCATTTTTTTGCGTCCAGGACGCGGTTGAGAGTCTGGCTTTCTATGGCCCGGAGGAACGCCGTGCTCCTGGTACCACTGCTCCCATTCATGTGGTGTAAGGGTAGTGGGTACAGAGCCAGAGAGCGCGCGTTTCTTCGATTGACCCTGCAGGCTGTTGTCAATTTTATCCTCTTTCCCGTAAATGGAAGGATGATTTTTAGGGTCCCTGTCTGACATCTTTCCACTCCTTGCTACCAGGGAATAACCTCTCCCTGCCAGTCATAAAATTCACCGCTGGAGCCGGGCCTTAAGTCGTCGATAACGCTCAGTAGCGCGGCAGCACTCTCGCTGGGACTGAGAATGCGCTTATCGTATCCCTTGGAAATAAACGGTGTAGACAGGCGCGATTGCACGGTGCCGGGGTGCAGGGCAACCACGCTAACATTGCGGTGACTGAGGCTCCACTCCCTGGACAGCGTCTGCAGCAACATGTTGTGCGCCGCTTTTGATGTACGATAGCTATACCAGCCCCCGAGCCTGTTGTCTGCAATGCTGCCAACGCGCGCAGACAATGAGGCCAGCACGGCCGGGTCGGTGTGTCGCATCATCGGCCCAAACGCCTGTGCCAACAGGGGAAGCAGCACGGCATTGGTCATAAACGACTGCTGCAGGTTTTGCGCACTGACATCGCGCAGTCGTTTTTCCGGCTGCTGTTGCGAACTGTGCAGCATACCCACTGTATTGATGAGCAGATGCAGCCGGTCAAACTGCTGGCCGACCGCAGCGGCGGCACTGGAGATGGAATCAGGTTCGAGAGCGTCGAAGCGGACAAAGCCGGCCCTGGCATGCTCACTCACCTCATGGGGGCGGCGTCCCAGTATGACGGCACGGTTAAGGCCAGGGTTAGCCAGTAAGCTCTCCAGCAAGGCACTGCCGATAGCGCCATTACCAACAATGACAGCATTAAATCCCTGCAACTGCAGACAGCCGTGTGCGTCGGTTGTTGATGGTTGACGTTCTGGTGAGCTCATCAGGTATTGGGCCTTTGGGTGTAGCTGGTTGTACATTGGTACGAGTGACACTGCGCGGCGGATGAAGCCCTGCAGCCGTTTTATTGCCGGGGTTTGTGCTGGGACTTTCAATGACTTACTCTCACGGCAGCTGATATGGGAGTGAGACATGACCGATGCAATCAAGAATGCTGTGCGCGATGGCTATGGCGGCGTTGCCCGTCAGGGTCTGGGCTCTCATCAACAGGGCATGCGCACGATAGCCAATGCCTTCGGTTACTCCGCCGAGGAGCTGGCCAGCATACCCGACGAGGCCAATATGGGCTTGTCTTGTGGCAACCCGATTGCGCTGGCTACGCTGCGTCCTGGCGAAACCGTCGTCGACCTGGGTTCAGGTGGGGGGCTGGATGTATTCCTGGCCGCGCAGAAAGTGGGTCCGCAGGGGCAAGCCATCGGCATTGATATGACCGCCGACATGGTTAGCCTGGCGCGGGCTAATGCAGAAAAGGGTGACTACGCAAACGTGGTATTTCACCTGGCAGAAATAGAATCCATGCCCCTCGCAACGGGCACGGTCGATTGTGTGATCTCCAACTGTGTCCTCAATCTATGTGCCGACAAGGATGCCGCCCTTGCTGAGGTATTCCGGATTCTTAAGCCCGGTGGGCGGCTGGCTATATCTGATATCGCCCTGAAGAAAGAACTGCCCGCCGGCTTTCGTAACGAGGTGGCGGCCTGGAACGGGTGTGTTGGTGGTGCGCTGACCATAGAGGAGAATCGAGCAAGCCTGGCACGGGCAGGGTTCTCCGAAGTCGCCATTCAGGACAGCGGTGCCGACCTGAACGTCTACAAGGAGGGGGGTAGTGCCGCCTGCTGTGGCCCGGAGCCGTCCTCTTGCGAACCCCAACCCTCCTGCTGTGACAGTGACGTTGCCCAATCCGCTGATGTGCAGGCGGAATTTCACGAAACAATGACCGAATTGCTAGCGTCAATAGATGTCAATGAGTATGCGGCCAGCGTGAAGATCTTCGCTATCAAACCCTGATACCTGCTTGCGGGCGGACGATTTAATACCATCGGAGTAGCAGCGCAGAAAGCAGCCAGATACAGGCATGTTGCGAACAGGCCGTTTTAACGTTGTTGCTGCCTCAAGTGACAACTTGCCGACAATCACCGGCCGCATGAGCGACCATAATAATCCTCCATAGCCACTTTTCGGGGGATTTCCAATGAACGGAGCACAAGCACTTTTTAATGCGTTGATCTGTATATGCATACCGCAGGGGCGCGGCAGCACGAGTATCTCTATGCGATACCTGGCGCTGCTATCGGTAACGGGTTGCCGGTTGCGCTGGGAGCGGCTATCGCTGCGCCCGAGCGTAAAGTGGTGGCACTGCAGGCGGACGGCAGCGGGATGTACACTAACCAGGCATTGTGGAGTATTGCGAGAGAGGGTTGTGACGTCACCATCGTTATCCTCAAGAACGATGCCTATGCGGTGCTTAATGTAGAGTTGGCTCGGGTTCGGGAGGAGGAACCCACGGCGAAAATGTTGTCCATGCTGGAGCTGGATCGTCCCAGCATCGAATGGGTAAAAATAGCCGAGGGGATGGGTGTCCAGGCCGTGGCGGTGGATAGCGCTGAGGGCTTTCATCGTGAATTCGGGCGGGCCATGGCTGAAACAGGTCCAAGGTTGATAGAGGCCACTATTGCCCAGAACCTCCAGCCCGTCGTAGACCTTATCCTTGCGCAACAGCGGAGAGGCTAGGCCCCCGCTGGCACCGCTCCTCTTCAGTCTATATACTCGGGCGTTTAAGTAGTCGAAATTATAAGATTCCTGCCCCCAGGAGGGCAGGAACGAGTGCCTAGCCGCGTGACATCAAGCAGACAGAGAGATGACGACTTTGCCCCAGCTCCTGATCGCATACTTTGCGTTCTGGGTATGCACCGTTCTGGCACCAGTTGTCTGACCGGATCACTGGAAGAGGCCGGGCTTTTTCTCGGCGACAGGCACACCTGGAATCCGCATAACCTCAAAGGTAATCGCGAAAACCAGCAGATTGTTGATATCAACGATCGCGTCCTTGCCTCGGTTGGCAGTGCATGGGATACACCGCCGCAGCATGACGTTGACTGGCCGCAGTCCGAACTGGACGCCGCGCGCATCCTCTTTGCCACCTACGCACAGCACTCAACCTTCGGTTTCAAGGACCCGAGAACGCTATTAGTTCTGGCCGGCTGGAAAAGCCTGTTTCCGCAAATGCAGTACGTAGGCATTTTTCGTCACCCATTGGCCGTCGCCCGCTCGCTGCAGACACGCAGTGGCATGCCTCTGGCGCAGGGCCTGGATCTCTGGTTTGCCTATAACCGCCGCCTGTTGCAACAGTACAGGCAATGCCCGCTACCCATACTGTGCTTTGATGACGACCAGTCACTTTTCCAGCAAAAGCTACATAGCGTGCTCGCGTCGCTGGATTTCGACAATAGTGCATGGCAGGGCGACTTTTATGACGAGGGCCTACGTTCTTCGCAGCCGGATGTAGCAGATCAGCTGCCCTGGCACATTCGTCGCCTATATCGCAAATTGCAGCGACTGGCTGTTTGAGTTGAGTACACTATGCTGACACAAATAAGAAAAATGATGAGCACTGGTGCCAGTACAACGCACCCAGTGCCCCTGGAAGGGCCGGCGGTCAGCTTTATTGTCATCCTTTATGATATGCCCAAGCAGGCGGAGAAGACGCTATATTCCCTGATGCCCGAGTATCAGCAGGGCGTGGACGCGGCTGACTACGAGGTGATTGTTGTAGAGAATGAGTCAGCCAATACCTTGTCTCGCGATTTCATTGCCCAACTGCCGGCTAATTTCAGTTACCACCTTCGGGCCGAGCGTGAGCCTACTCCTGTGCATGCGATCAACCACGGTGCCGGCATTAGTCGAGGACGCTACCTGTGCGTAATGATAGATGGTGCACGTATGGTAACGCCCGGCGTGGTGCGCAATATCTCCGCGGGCATCGCTTGCAGGATAATGCCGTGGTCACGGTACCTGGGTATCACATAGGTGAGCAGTTGCAGCAAGAGGCTGTGGACCAGGGTTATGGCATGGAAGAGGACCAGGCATTGATCGCGTCCAGTGGTTGGCCGGCAAATGGCTACGGCTTGTTTGATATCGCCTGTTTCAGCGGTTCTTGCGCGGACGGCTTTTTTCGACCCAACAGCGAAAGCAACTGCATTAGTATTCCCCGGGCTATCTGGGCGTCATTGGGTGGGCTGGACACACGGTTTAATCTTCGTGGTGGCGGCCTGGTTAATCTTGATCTCTACAAGCGCGCCTGTGAATACCAGGGTGTAGAACACGTGATTCTGCTGGGCGAGGGGACATTTCACCAGTTTCATGGTGGCGTGACCACCGGCGGTGAGGCCCGCGACGTGCGTGCCCAATTGATGGAAGAGATGGAAGAGCAGTACCAGCAGATTCGCGGTGAACCCTACCAGAGCCCGGAGACCCGTCCGGTCTACCTGGGTGAGTTTCCCCGTCAGGTATTGCGGTTTGTGCACTCCTCGGCGGCACCGCTATTGCAGCAGGCGGCGCCGGTTGCCGCTGAGCCTCCGGTGCCACTGTTCGGCAAGAAATCCGCTCGCAGCTAGGCTGGTATTGGCCTATTGGCCAGTAAGGGTGAGTAGATGGTTTTTAAGCAGGATATACAGCAGGGCGACCAGGAACTGGTTGAGGCGGTTAATATTGAGGCGGGCAAGCTGATTGAGTTGTTGCGCTGCAGTCAAGCCCCCGACTCGGCGTTGGCCGATGCCACCCATCATATACAGGCTGCTATGGAGATTTTGTCTCCCCATTTGCAGCACGGAGAGGGGTGGTCCACGGTCTCCATCGCCAGCGACACGCCGGGGCTGGGTTGGCTGGAAGAAGACCTGACCCGGTGTATGCCGTTCAGTCCAGTGTCAGGTAGGCGTAATCCGGTGGCACCGCCAATACGGCTGTGGCGAGACGGTGAGGAAGTGCGCGGCGAAGCAAGTTTCTCACCCACCTATGCCGGCCCACCCAACAGCGTTCATGGTGGCATCATTGCCGCCGTATTTGACGAACTGCTGGCCATGGCTAACGTGGTGTCAGGGTTTGCTGGCTTCACCGGAACACTGACGGTCAGGTACCACCGCCATACGCCATTGGACCGTCCAATAGAACTGTGGGCGGTGAATGAGCGGCGCTCGGGGCGAAAACAGCTCAGTCGCGGCGAGATGCGCGTGGACGGCGAGGTGACCGCCAGTGCCGAGGGGTTGTTTATACGTCCGGCGGCCAAGCAAGACGATTGACGGAGCCGACCATGGTTGAGGGGACATCTCCTTCCCGGGTAACTCCGGAAGAAGCCGGCCATTTGATGCGCCTGGCCACCTACGCATCGGTATCGGTGGCGACGGTGCTGATTCTGGCCAAACTGTTTGCCTGGAGTCAGTCCGGATCGGTGAGTTTGCTCGCCACGTTGGTGGACTCGGTGCTGGATGTGCTGGCATCGCTGGTCAACCTGCTCGCTGTGCGCCATGCACTGGCGCCGGCGGACAGGGAGCACCGCTTCGGTCACGGCAAGGCAGAAGCCCTGGCCGGCTTGGGTCAGGCAGTATTAATCACCGGCTCTGCACTATTTCTTATCTTCGAATCGATTCAGCGGATGCTGTCGCCAGTGGCGATCCAGGGCCATGAGTACGGCATGGTGATTATGGTCTTCTCCATTGCCCTGACGCTGCTGCTGTTGTCTTTCCAGCGCCACGTGATCATGCGTACAGACTCCACGGCCATCCGTGCCGATGCCCTGCATTACCGCACCGACCTGTTGGTCAATGCCAGTGTGTTGCTCGCGCTGGTTCTGTCACGCTGGGGATGGCCTGGTTTTGATGCCCTGTTTGCCGCCGGTATTGCAGTCTATATTCTCTACAGCGCCTGGGAGATCATCACCCACGCGTTCGATCACCTCATGGACCGGGAATTACCGGATGAGGACCGTGCCGCGATTCAGCAGATTGCACTGGATCACGCACAGGTGCTGGGTGTTCATGACCTGCGCACCCGCCGCTCAGGAATCGACACGTTTATGCAAATGCATATCGAACTGGATGACGAATTCAGGTTATTGCAGGCGCACCGGATTGCCGAGGAAGTTGAGGCTGCTGTAATAGCGGCCTACCCGGAAGCGGAGGTCATTATTCACCTGGACCCGATCTCGGTTGTAAGCCCGGAAGCCCGTGAAGAGCCTTGAGCAGTCAGGCCTCTAGAAATTGTAGCTGAGCCTGGCAAAGACATTGGTGCCCGTACCGTAGAGCCGCTCGCGCAGGCCAATGTCCGGATTCCTCGCCCGGTTGTATCCTGCCAGGTGGTCCTGGTATTCCTTGTCCAGAATGTTGTCGACACCTGCGGCCAGTTGCAGGTTCGCGGTCGCTTGCCAGGTCGCGCTCAAGTTGAGCAAGCCATAGCCTGAAGTCTCCTGTTCACGGTTGGTTTCTGACACCTGGTTTTGTGCGCTGTAAAGCACGTTCTCCACTCCCACTGACCATTTTGCAGTGACATAATCCAGGCGAAATGACGCATTCAGCGGGGCGATTCGATACAGCTGGTCGTCGATATCATCCCGCTCGCCGCGCACGTAGTTGACGATGCCGGAAACGGACCAGTGCTCTCCCAGGCGCCATGCCCAGTCCATGTCGAAACCATAGAGCCTGGCATCCACGTTATTAAACTGCAGTGGGTCCGGGTTATTGGTGCCGTTCATCTGGTTCATCATGCGCACAAACATCACCGCGGGTGTGAGCTCGCTGGGAGTGCCCTGGATATAGTCCTGCACATCGTTGTAGAAGAGCCTTGGTGACAATGTCAGGCTGTCGCTGCTGAAGTCCAGGCCGACCTCGAACTGGTTGGCCACTTCCACGTCCAGGTCAATGTTGCCGGTGTAGGTGTTGCCATCAGCCAGGCCTGCCGTTGCTTCAAGCGGCAGCCACAGGTAGCGCTCCTGGTAGCTGGGTGAGCGGTTTTTGCGGGCGTAGCCCAGGTACCAGCTGGTTGTGGGGGAGGCGTCGAACCAGGCCTTGGCCACCAGGTCCACATTACGGTCAGTCTGGTCACGGTCGGCGCCATTAAAGGCATCACGCAGCATTTGCGCAGGCGGCATCATCATTGCCGGGGTGCCGTTTACTTCATCTGCATCCATTCTGACCTGGTTGTAGCGTATGCCGAATTCGCCGCGCCAGCGGTCGTTCAGCTCGTGCTGGCGCTCCAGGAAGGCGCCCAGTACCTCGCGCTCAGCGTCGTTGAAGTTAACGACGAAAAACATCGGGTTGTTAGGGTTGTCGATATCTGAATTGTGTATCGACTGCATGCCATCGAAACCGAACACCCAACTGCCCTGGCTATCCCATCGTTCGCTGTGCAGGCGGAAGCCGACATTGTCGCTGTCGGCAATATTGCGGCGCCAGCGTGCGCCTGACTCGGGTGCGACGCGCAGGCCGTAGTTAGTCATGCCGTGGTCGAGGGCGCTGGCAAACACCGCCGCGGTTATTTTCAGGTCGCCCGCCAGTTCAAAGCCATAAGTCAGGTCGTAAAGGTCGCCTTCGAAATAGTCTATGTCCATGGGCAGGGCGGGGGTGCCGGATTCGCCAGTGTCATTGTAACCGTAGCCGAACTGCAAGCTGTGGTTGCCGCTCTTGAAACCATAGCCAACGTCATAGCGCTGACGCTCGTACTCGGTAGGCAACAGCTCGCCGCCGGGGAACTCTGCGTCGTCGCCTTGCTCGATAATGCCTGCCAGTTTCAGGCGATGGGTATTGTTCGTGGCAAAGAGAGCGCCACTGAGTTGCTGGCCGTTGTTGATCGATTGGGCACTGCCAATCAGCCGCCCGCTGAGTTGGAAGTCTGAACCCTGGGTGAACTCGCCTTTATTGGTTCGCGCGTCAATGGCACCGCCTATGGACTCCTGGGCCACGCTTACTGGAGCGATACCGCGGTACACTTCCAGTGATTGCAGGTGTCCATTGCGGGCATAGGAGAGAGGCGGGTCCATCCAGTTGGGGCCCGCTGGGGCCAACTGCGTGCCATCCAGGGACGTGGCGATGCGCGGGCCGTACATACCGCGATACTGGGGTATCCCTGTCAGCGGTCCATTGGCATTGACGTTGGCGCCCGGTGCTTTCTTTAACAGCTGTGCCACATCGGGCGAAATCACCAGTTCGTCGGTGATGTCTATGGTGCGGGTTTCGTGACTGGCTGTGACCACCAGTTCCTCTATGTGGTCAGCCTGACTGTGCAGGGAAACAAGGGCTGCGGCGAGGCCCAGGTAGAGTTGACTGCGCATGGTGGTTGCTCCGGTTTGGTCCCTAGAATGGCGGCGAGAATTGTATAGAAGGTGGTGTGCGCTGGGATGGGACAAGTTGTCGCACCCCTCTACTGATTTTGCGCGGTTCAAATAAGCTGACCAGGGGCGTTATAGGGTTCAGGGCTTTTTTAACTACCTGTTTTACAAGACAAAAGTAAATTCGCGGTGGCCCCGCTTGTTAATAATTCACACCCGTCGGAGCAAGGGATTTCGTATAGTTGGGCGTAGTGTATTCACGCAAGAAAACAATTATTTTAAGAAGTATGGAGAACCGCTATGCCTTGTAATCCCTCTCGTAAATTGATGCATACCGCAGTCTTACTGGCGTCGAGCATTGTCGCCGGTAATGCCGTGGCACAACTGGAAGAGGTCGTTGTGACCGCGCAAAAGCGCGAGCAATCGCTGCAGGACACGCCCATTGCGGTTACGGCCTTCGACAAGTCGGCCATTGATACCCAGGGTATTTTCAACGTGAAGGACCTGGCCCAGTTCGTGCCTAATACCCTGATCGTTGAGTCGCCAGGCGGCACCACGGGCGCCACGGTCTCTATTCGTGGGGCCGTGACCATTAACCCCGCCATTACCTGGGAGCCAACGGTTGGCATGTATCTGGACGGCGTGTTCCTGGGCAAAAACCTGGGTGGAATCTTTGATATTGCCGAGTTGGAGCGCGTGGAAGTGCTCCGTGGGCCACAGGGTACGCTCTACGGAAAGAACACTGTTGGCGGCGCGATTAACCTGATCACCCGCGAGCCGGGAGAAGAGTTTGGCGGGCAGGTTGAGTTGTCGGCAGGCAATGAATCCTACCAGCGGGGCAAGCTGCGTCTGGACACCGGGGCATTGGGCGGATTCCGCGCATCACTGGCCTATGCCAAGGCTGAGCGGGATGGTTTTTACGATAACGTGGATGCCGACCCCGCCGGCGGCTTGAATCCCTTTGTTATGCCCCGTTCCAGCGATGAGTTCACTAACCTTGACAGCGAGACCTGGCGAGTTGATGCGATTTGGGACATGACGGACAGTTTCCGCGTCCGCTATGCGTACGATTCCAGCGAGCGCGACCAACAACCCTCCAAGGCCCAGCTGACAGATGTGAATCAGGATGCGTTCAATACGTTGCCCGACGCGGCATTCCTGGGCTTCCTGATGGCTCCTTATGTTGTCTCAGAGGACAAGAACGCCAGCAAAATCAGTAATGATCAATCCCTATACGAGAGGTCAGAGACGGACGGACACGCCCTGACGCTTGATCTGGATGCCGGTAACTGGGGCTTTATGGGCGATGTACGGCTCAAGTCGATTACCTCATACCGCGAGCTGGATTGGGATGACTATATCGATATCGACGGCACCAACATGGATCTGTTCCACTCCGCACGGGATATCGAATATGAACAGACCAGCCAGGAGCTCCAACTGGTCGGTAATACTGATACTGTGAACTATGTGTTGGGCGTATATTATTTCGATGAAGAGGCCGACGTCATCAACCCGATTACCTTCTTCGGTTTATTCGGCGCTCCCTCGGACAACAACCGCTATGGACTGGACAACGACTCCCTGGCTTTTTACGGTCAGGCGGACTGGTCTCCCGCGGCAATAGAAAAACTCACTCTCTCGGTCGGTTTGCGTTACACCGAGGAGGATCGCGAGCAATATATTGATCGCCCCAGTACCTCCACTGGTGGCGTTGGCGCATTCGCGGGTACGGACAGCGATACCTGGGACAATACTTCGGGCACATTCGTTGCCGCCTGGGATCTTACCGATGACATCAATTTTTACGGCCGGGTGGCCCAGGGCTGGAAGTCCGGCGGTTTCAACGGCGAGGCCCCCACGTTGGAGGCTTTCCGCGAGGGCTATGACGAGGAGGAAGTGCTGTCCTACGAGATTGGCATGAAGTCCCGTTTTGCCGATGACCGTATTCAGCTGAATATCGCCGCTTTCCAGAACAACATCGATGATATGCAGGTGTCGGTATTCCTGGAGGGCTCAGGTGGGGCCGCTTCCAACGTGGAAAACGCTGGCGAGGCCACCTACCAGGGCTTTGAAGTCGAGTTTGTCTGGCAGGTGGTAGATGCTCTGCGTTTCTCTGCTAACTACGGCTATCTCGATGCCGAGTACGATGAGTTTATCGAGCTGGGCGAGGATGTGAAAAACCAGAAGGACCTGCCTTTCGCGCCGGAAAACACGGCTACCGTGGCGCTGGACTGGAATATTTGCAACTGTAACTGGGGTAATCTCGACTTCCACGTGGACTACAACTTCAACGACGAGTATGTCCCCTATATCGAGCCTTCGCAGAACGCCACCAGCCAGATCGACAGCTACGAAATCGTCAATGCCAGCCTGATCCTCAGCGAGGTTGAACTCGGTTCGGACATGACCATGCAGTTCGGGCTCTGGGGCAAGAACATTACCGACGAGGAATACCGCCAGCACACCATACCCTTTGGGTTCTGGACCGCCTCTTACTTCGGTAACCCGGCTACCTACGGTTTCGATGCACGCTTGAACTTCTGATATGGCTTGATGTTCGCGTATCGCCAGGCCCCGCAATGCGGGGCTTTTTTATGGCTTCTTCGCGCATTAGCGTGGTGGAGCAAGTGAGGATGCTCCAGGTTGCTGAAATGCGGACACACGTAATCGGGGTAAGCCTTCCCTGGTTGGAAACAAACCCCCTACGCTCTTCGGAAGGCTTACCCCGATTCGTGCGGCCTCCTCCTCATTTCGACTCGACTATCCATTACCTATACTCCCGTGATGCTCCAAGTCGTCGTGAGAGTGCCTGAACATCCCGTCTTGTACACGCGCCCCGCTGGGATTCCCTCGCTCGGTCACGAGCCAGAAAGGCTTCGCTGTCTCTGCCTCTCCCTCGGCGGGTCATTTGCAACGGATGATTTCAGCCGCTTCACCGCTCCTCCCAGCGGTGAGCTAATGGTGGATATATGAGCCACCATTGGCTTCGCGCTGGGAGGAGCGGTGAAGAGGCTGAAATCATCCGTTGCAAATCGCCCGCCGAGGGAGAGGCCGAGACAGAGCGCTTTCTGGCTCGTGACCGAGTGAGGGAACCCCGGCAGGGGCGCGGTACAAGACGGGCTGTTCAGGCACTTCAGCGACCTTTGGAACGTCACAGGAGAGTATAGGTAATGGATAGTCGAGTCGAAATGAGAGAAGGCCGCTGTAATCGGGGTAAGCCCCGGAAGAGAGTCAAAAGGGGGTTCGATTCAACCGGGAGGCTTACCCCATTCGTGATGTCCGCATTTCAGGATGGAACATTCTCTGGCTGTTCCCCGCTAATGCGCGAAGAACCCTTTTTTATGGCTGCAAACAAGAGCAGATGGTTGCGTCCCCCGCGCCGCCCGGTAACAAGCGGCGCACGCAATACTGTCGCCAGAGAGACACATTTGTGCTGACTTGCCTGCTAGACTATGCCATCACCATTAACGCGATAAGGAAGAGAAAATGGATCTGGGTATCAGCGAACGCCTGGCACCGCTACTGGCGGAAGTGCAGGGTTTTGTGGCGGATGAAGTCCTGCCAGTGGAAGAAGAGTATCTGCGGGAGGTAGGCGAAGGTGACCGCTGGCAGTTCACGCAACGCCAGACCGACATCATGGAGGGTCTCAAGGAGAAGGCACGGTCTCGCGGCTTGTGGAACTTTTTCCTGACTGACGGCGAGGCCGGGTCCGGCTTGAATACGGTCGAGTATGCCTATCTAGCCGAGGAGATGGGCAAATCGCACATTGCCGCCGAGGCCTTCAACTGTTCAGCGCCGGATACCGGCAACATGGAAGTGCTGCACAAGTACGGCAGCCCGGCGCAGAAAGAGCAGTGGCTGAAGCCGCTGATGAACGGCGATATTCGCTCGGCTTACGCGATGACCGAGCCCGGTGTGGCCTCCTCGGACGCCACCAATATCTGTACGTCGGCGGTGCTCGATGGCGATGAATGGGTCATCAACGGTGAAAAGCACTACGTGTCCGGTGCTGGCGATCCGCGCTGCAAGATCATGATCGTCATGGTCAAGACGGACCCGGATGCGGCCAAGCATTTGCAGCAGTCGCAGATACTGGTGCCCACAGACGCCCCGGGGTTCACCAATGTTCGACCCATGCATGTATTTTCCATGGATGATGCGCCCCACGGCCACATGCACCAGAAGTTTGACAATGTGCGCGTACCAAAGGACAACATGATCCTCGGCCCCGGACGCGGCTTTGAGATTTCCCAGGGTCGCCTTGGTCCCGGTCGCATCCATCACTGCATGCGTGCCATTGGCGCAGCCGAAAAAGCACTGCAGTTGATGTGTGAGCGCGCGGTATCGCGCACCGCCTTTGGCAAGCAGCTGGCTCGCCTGGGAGGCAACGTGGATATTGTTGCGAATGCGCGTATGGACATTGAGCAGGCCAGACTGCTCACGCTGAAAACCGCATGGATGATGGACAACGTGGATCCCAGGGAGGCGCGCGTGTGGATCTCCATGATCAAGACCTCCGTACCCAACGTCTCTATCCGCATCGTTGACCAGGCCATCCAGATGTTTGGCGCACTCGGTGTGTCTCAGGATACACCGCTGGCAACCATGTATATGGCGCAACGCACGCTGCGACTGGCGGACGGCCCGGACGAGGTGCACCGTATGGTGGTGGGGCGGAATGAACTCAAGCCCTACATGGCCAGCGCCATGGACAGTGTGAATGCAACCTTCCGTGATGGCTGATAGCTGATGCCTTTTCAGCGCTGCGAGCTGGGCAATCGTTCGCCGGGTGCCAGCCTCAACATCAAGGGAGAAGACTATGCAGGGCTTTGAGTTCAACACCGTGGGTAGAATTGTCAGCGGAGCCGGCAGCGCGCTGGAGTTGTCGGAAGAGTGCCGACGTCTTGGCGTGCAATCTCCGCTGTTGGTGACGGACCCGGGCCTGGTGAGTATCGGCCTGGTTCAGCCAGTCATTGAGGCGCTGGCGGGGGAGGGTGTCCTCGTAACCTTGTTCGATGCTGTGCGTGAGGACCCGCCCGAGGCGACCGTGCTGGCGGCGGCTGAACTGGGCAGGGTAAAGCGTGTCGACGGGGTTATAGCCGTGGGCGGCGGTAGTTCGCTGGACGTGGCCAAAGTTGCCAGTGTGTTGCTGGGCGGTGACCAGGCTCTGGCCGAGCTCTATGGCGTAGACCAGGTTGCGGGCTCACGTTTGCCCCTGATCCTGGTGCCAACCACGGCTGGTACTGGCTCCGAGGCCACCCCGGTCGCGGTAGTGACGACCGGCGAGACCACGAAAGCGGGCGTCTCCTCGCCCGTGCTGCTGCCCGACGTTGCGGTACTGGATGCACAGCTCACGCTGGGTCTGCCCCCTGCCATTACCGCAATGACCGGGGTAGATGCCATGGTGCATGCGATAGAAGCTTACACCTCCCGTCACCGCAAAAACCCGCTCTCCGATAACCTTGCCCGGCAGGCGTTAGTCTTACTGGCGGCTAATATTCGCACCGCTGTCGCCGATGGCAGTAATCTTGAAGCGAGGGAGCGCATGCTTTTGGGGGCCTGTCTTGCCGGGCAGGCGTTTGCCAATGCCCCGGTTGCAGCAGTGCATGCCCTGGCGTACCCCCTGGGCGGCCATTACCACATACCCCATGGGCTCAGTAACTCGCTGGTTCTGCCCTCGGTGCTGAGCTTCAATGCGGCCAGCGCTGCTCCGCTCTATGCCGAGTTGGCAGAGCTGGTAGTGGGCCGGCCGGTCGCCGGCAGCGCAGAGTCCGCAACCGCAACGTTCATCGCGGCACTTGTTGAACTTATCGAGGAGCTGGGTCTGCCAGCCACCCTTGGCGCGGCCGGTGTTGCAGAGCAAGACCTGGAGATGCTGGCGGAGGATGCCATGTTGCAGCAACGTTTACTGGTCAATAATCCTCGAGACGTCGCCTATGCAGACGCCCTGGATATTTACCGCTGTGCCTATGGAGATTCAAGATGAGTAAGCCCGGGCGCCCCGGGCGCAGCGACTATAAAGTGTTCTATCCCATCGATACACGGTGGGCCGATAATGATATCTACGGGCACGTAAACAATGTCATTTACTACGCTTACTTTGACAGCGCCGCAAATCGCTACCTGATCGAGGAAGGGGGGCTGGACATAAACGATGGTCGTATCGTTGGCTACGTGGTCAGCTCAGGTTGTGACTACCACGCGCCCGTGGCGTACCCGCAACAGCTGGAGGCGGGGTTGCGCGTGGACCGCCTCGGCAGTAGCTCTGTACAGTATGGCATCGCTGTATTCGAACGAGGCCAACCCGAAGCCGCCGCCCACGGTTACTTTGTACATGTCTTCGTAGAGCGCGAGGCGAACAGGTCTGTGCCTGTGCCGCCTGCGCTGCGCCTGGCGCTGGAAAAAATACGCGTTTAGTACTTCACTTCCCAAGGGCAGTCATCGATAAGGCGTCTGCTTCCTTCTCGCAATCACGGCTGGGGGACATGCGTTCATGTCCAGCTCTGCGAGCTCTTTGCGGGATGCCTCCATGGCTGCGAGAAAGTCCGCATTGTTGTGCAACTGGGAGTAGGCGGCGGCCGCTACCATGCGACCGGCCACAACGTCGCTGTGCCAGTGTACATTGCAAACGTTACGGCTCTCGCCAAAGGCCCGTCCCCTCGCCAATATGGCCTCCGCTTTTTCCGGTATCAGCTCTGCGAGAATAAGTGCCCACCCCCAGCCGATAGAGGTGTGGCCGGAAGGATAAGAGCCATCCTTGCGCAGTATCTCTTCCTCGTCTGGTGTGCAGGTCGGTTCGTTATTGACCATGAAGGGTCGCGCTCGTTGATAGGCGTTCTTGGCGGAGTAAGACGCCAGGCCCACATCGGCCAGTGTCCGCCGCAGCAACCTGTACAGTTGTGGCGTGGAAGCCTCGCTGATAGTTATGCCGGTGGCACAGGTGAATGCGTCCTGGGCGCCAGGGAAGCCCAGGTAAGCGTCTTTTGTTGCCAGCTCCCAGCGCGCTGTGCCGCGCAGGGCAAGACTGCGGCGGGAAATTTCATCGTCAAGTGCCTGCCGGGGAGAGCCCATTTCCGGGGCGGGAGGCACAATCTCCACCGTGCGCAGGGGGTCATCCATGGGCAGGTAGCCCTGCAGGATGCCAGGGTGAACCTCGGGTACATCTTCCAGTGTCACCTGCTGCCCCGTGCCGGCGCAGGCCGCGACGCACGAGCGGGTGCCAACAGTGCGATGAGGGCAGTCTTTAGTGCGTGTGACATAGTTCTTCTCCAGTAAGGGTCGGGTTTGCCGGGCCTTGTTTATGCCCGGCCTTTTTTGTCTCTATGCGAGCCTGTTAGGGTCAACGACGGAGTCCAGACGTAAAATCTCCGGATAACGCACAGGAAATACCCGAGACAGGAAGAGACACGATCTTGGCATCTGCGCCGATCAGTAATTTCGGCTTGCGCTTTTCCATGGCGCGCACGATTTGTGCCGCGGCCGACTCGGCTGTGGTGCGGGCATACTTCTGGAACAGTGCGTCACGATCATCGGCGCTGCCGTCGCCGCCGCGAGAATTGCGGGCGATGTTAGTCGCTATCCCACCCGGGTGCACACAGCAGACATGAACATTGCTGCCCTTCATCTCCTGGCGCAGGGATTCGGTAAACCCGCGCACCGCGAACTTGGCGGCATTGTAGGCAGATTGGCTGGGTACGGCGATAATGCCAAACAGCGATGAAATGTTGACCAGGTGACCTTGCTCTGATTTCTTCAGCAATGGCAGGAAGGCCATGCTGCCCTGGACTACGCCCCAGAAATTGATGCCCATCAGCCAGTCCAGGTTTTCATAGCTCATTTCGTCCACGCGCTCGCCCAGGCCCACGCCCGCATTATTGACCACAATATCCACCTGGCCCCTGGCTGCATCGATGCGCTCCGCCCATTCGTGCATAGCCTGGCGGTCTGCGACGTCCAGCTTCTCCAGAGAGCAGGGCACGTCTTTGCGCGCTAGCTGATCAGCGGTTGCCTGCAGCGCCTTTTCACTGATATCACAAAGATAGAGTTCGCAGCCTTCGCTGTTGAGCTGCAGGGCCAAAGCCTGCCCGATTCCTGATCCGGCTCCGGTGATTACTGCACATCTGCCGCTGGTGTACGCCATGCTTATTCCTTTGTCGATGGGTTAGTTGGCCCGTGCCGCAGCATTGCGGCACTGGGTATGGTAATGCGCGACTTGCGATTTATCACTGCTTTTGCCCGGGTAATGTCGAGGCAGTTGCCGTGTCGGGCTTGCCTGGTGGTGCATTCTGGCTCACTGATCCCTCTGCGACCGGCCGCAAGGCGGTATGGACAGGTAATCTGACTGGACAGGAATTGTCCGTTCACCTAAAATCATCCGCCAGATTTCACAGGCCCGCAACGCGCAACGGGCATCGTGTATTCCAGTGAAAATCAGAGCTGACTAATGCGATAAGGCGAGATGCGGTTACCCATCTCGCCTTTTTGCGAGCGCCCGGGTCGGGCGTAAAAAATAACCGCTTGCGCTACTTTGACGGAGGGTTTTGCTTGTCCAGTCCTGCCATATTGGTTCTTGAAGATGGTAGTATTTTCAAGGGCTTAGCGATCGGAGCCAGCGGAACATCCGTTGGTGAGGTGGTGTTCAATACCGCCATGAGTGGCTACCAGGAAATTCTCACTGACCCCTCTTATGCACGCCAGATCGTTACCCTGACCTACCCCCACATCGGCAATACCGGCACCAATGCGGAGGACGAAGAGTCCACGGGCATTTGGGCGGCGGGCCTGGTGATAAGGGATTTACCCCTGCTGGCCAGCAACTACCGTAATACCCAGAGCCTGTCGGACTATTTAAAGAGTCGTGACATTGTCGGTATTGCGGACATCGACACTCGCCGGTTGACACGTATCCTGCGCGAGAAGGGTGCTCAAAACGGCTGTCTCATGGCAGGAGAAGCGCTCGACGAGAGCAGGGCCCTGGAGTTGGCTAAAGGATTCGCGGGCCTCAAAGGCATGGATCTGGCGAAGGAAGTGACGGTCACTGAACCTTACAGCTGGAATGAGGGCAGTTGGGTATGGGACCAGGGGTATACAGAGCGCCCCGACCAGGACCTGCCCTGGCATGTCGTTGCTTACGACTATGGCGTCAAACGGAATATCCTCAGGATGCTTGTAGATCGCGGCTGCCGTCTTACGGTGGTGCCGGCCCAGACGCCGGCGGCAGAGGTGTTGGCGATGAGCCCGGACGGCATTTTCCTCTCCAATGGCCCGGGGGACCCGGAGCCTTGCACATATGCCGTCGATGCTATTCGCGAGATACTCGATACCGGAATCCCGGTGTTTGGTATTTGCCTGGGCCACCAGTTACTGGCCCTGGCGTCAGGCGCCAGTACCGTGAAAATGAAGTTTGGCCACCACGGTGCCAACCATCCCGTGCAGAACCTGGATGACGGAACAGTATTAATTACCAGCCAGAACCATGGCTTCGCGGCGGATGAAGGCAGCCTGCCGGCTAACCTGCGGGTGACACACAAGTCACTCTTCGATGGTAGCTTGCAGGGCATTCATCGCACCGACAAACCGGCCTTCAGCTTCCAGGGTCACCCTGAAGCGAGCCCCGGGCCACACGACGCCGCGCCGCTGTTTGACCACTTCATTGAGCTCATTGAAGCCGGTCGAAACGCCGTAGTAACAGGAAAGTAGAACGCCATGCCCAAGAGAACCGACATACAAAGCATCCTGATTCTTGGCGCTGGCCCTATCGTAATCGGCCAGGCCTGTGAGTTCGATTACTCTGGCGCGCAAGCTTGCAAGGCGCTGCGCGAAGAGGGCTATCGAGTCATTCTGGTGAACTCCAACCCTGCAACCATCATGACCGACCCGGCCATGGCCGATGCGACCTATATCGAGCCCATTGAGTGGCGTACCGTAGAGCGCATTATTGCCGACGAGAAGCCCGACGCACTGCTGCCCACCATGGGCGGCCAGACCGCGCTGAACTGCGCGCTGGATCTGGCCCGGGAAGGTGTGCTGGAAGAGCATGGTGTGGAGATGATCGGTGCCACCAAGGAGGCCATCGACAAGGCCGAGGATCGCCAGCTTTTCGATAATGCGATGAAACGGATTGGCCTGGAGACCCCCAGGGCCTCCACCGCCCACAGCATGGAGGAAGCATTCCAGGTGCTGGACAGCATCGGCTTCCCCTGCATCATTCGTCCCTCTTTTACCATGGGCGGCTCCGGCGGGGGTATTGCATACAATCGCAAGGAATTCGAGGAAATCTGTGCCCGTGGACTGGATTTGTCCCCGACTAACGAACTGCTTATCGACGAGTCACTGATAGGCTGGAAAGAGTTTGAAATGGAGGTCGTTCGCGACAAGAATGACAACTGCATCATTGTCTGTGCAATCGAGAATTTCGACGCTATGGGCGTGCATACGGGTGATTCCATCACCGTAGCGCCAGCGCAAACGCTGACTGACAAGGAATACCAGATCATGCGCAACGCCTCGCTAGCGGTGCTGCGCGAGATCGGGGTGGAGACGGGCGGATCGAATGTGCAGTTCGGTCAGGATCCCAAGACCGGTCGGATGGTGATCATCGAGATGAATCCGCGTGTTTCGCGTTCATCCGCCCTGGCGTCCAAGGCAACCGGTTTTCCCATAGCCAAGGTGGCGGCCAAACTCGCCATCGGTTACACCCTGGATGAGTTGCAAAATGATATTACTGGCGGCGCGACCCCGGCCTCCTTTGAACCGTCCATCGATTATGTCGTCACCAAAATTCCACGCTTCGCTTTTGAAAAATTCAGTGGCGCTGATGCCCGCCTGACCACCCAGATGAAGTCGGTCGGTGAAGTAATGGCCATCGGTCGTACCTTCCAGGAGTCAGTACAGAAGGCTTTGCGCGGCCTCGAGGTGGGCTCCGCCGGGTTTGAACACAAGATTGACTTTGACGACCCTGACCTGCGCGATGAGCTTATCTCTGAACTGGTGAATCCCGGTGCCGAGCGTATCTGGTATATCGCCGACGCCTTTCGCGCCGGCATGAGCGTTGATGAGATATACAAACTGTCGGGTGTCGACCCCTGGTTCCTGGCGCAGATTGAAGACATCGTCGTCACCGAGAATGGCCTGAAAACGGTGGAACTCGCCGATATAGATGCAGATGCGATGTTCCGCCTCAAGCGCAAGGGTTTTTCTGATGAGCGCCTGGCGGTTTTACTGGCCAGTTCCGATGACGCGGTGCGAGCCCATCGGCATGCCCTCAATATTCGCCCCGTTTACAAGCGCGTGGATACCTGTGCGGCGGAGTTTGCCTCGGCCACGGCTTACATGTATTCCACGTACGAAGAAGAGTGCGAAGCTGCGCCGACCGATCGCGACAAGATACTGGTACTTGGCGGCGGCCCCAATCGTATTGGCCAGGGGATTGAGTTCGATTACTGCTGCGTGCATGCGGTGCTGGCCATGCGCGAGGACGGTTATGAGACCATCATGGTTAACTGCAATCCGGAGACGGTTTCTACCGATTATGACACCTCTGACCGCTTGTATTTTGAGCCGGTGACCCTTGAGGATGTGTTGGCCATTGTCGACCTGGAAAAGCCCAAGGGCGTAATCGTGCAGTTCGGTGGGCAGACTCCCTTGAAACTGGCCCGTGCCCTGGAAGCGGCAGGTGTGCCCATTATCGGCACCAGCCCGGACGCCATTGACCGCGCAGAGGACCGCGAGCGGTTCCAGCATATGATCCAGAAGCTGGGCCTCAAGCAGCCTGCCAATACGACCGTGCGCAGCACGGGAGAGGCCGTCGAAGCGGCGGCTAAAATCGGCTACCCGCTGGTTGTGCGCCCCTCCTACGTGCTCGGTGGCAGGGCTATGGAAATTGTCTACCGGGAAGAAGACCTGCTGCGTTACATGACTAATGCAGTGCAGGCTTCGGATGACGCCCCGGTGCTGCTGGACAGCTTCCTGTCTGCCGCGGTCGAGATTGATATTGACGCTATATGCGATGGAGAAGAGGTGGTGATCGGCGCCATCATGCAGCATATCGAGCAGGCTGGCGTACACTCTGGTGACTCTGCCTGTTCCCTGCCGCCCTACAGTCTTGATCCCGCGGTGCAGGATAAAATGCGCGATGAAGTAAAACAGATGGCACTGGAGTTGGGGGTGCGTGGGCTGATGAACGTGCAACTGGCGTGGCAGGATGACGAAATCTATGTCATCGAGGTGAACCCTCGCGCATCGCGCACCGTGCCGTTTGTGTCCAAGTGCATCGGTCGCTCTCTGGCCAAAGTCGCTGCCCGCTGCATGGCCGGGCAGAGCCTCGCCTCCCAGGGCTATACCAAGGAAATTGTGCCGCCTTACTTCAGCGTGAAGGAAGCGGTTCTGCCCTTCAACAAATTCCCCGGTGTCGATCCGATCCTGGGGCCAGAAATGCGTTCTACCGGCGAGGTCATGGGCGTGGGCGACAACTTCGCTACCGCCTTCGCCAAGGCGCAGTTGGGCGGCGGTTCGGCACCACCCGCTTCTGGCACTGTGCTGATGAGTGTGCGCGATGTGGACAAGCCCGGTGCAGTTAAAGTAGCCGCGGACCTCGTCGCTATGGGCTTCAAACTGGCTGCTACCGGGGGTACGGCGACGGCACTGGAGGCAGCGGGCCTTGAGGTGAGGCGGGTTAACAAGGTGCTGGAAGGCCGGCCCCACATCGTCGACATGATCAAAAACGACGAAGCCGATATTATTATCAACACCACGGAAGGTCGCAGGGCTATCGAGGACTCTGCGCCCATTCGGGCCAGTGCCGAGGCGCACCGGGTGTTTTATACCACGACGCTGGCAGCGGCGGAGGCAATCACCATGTCGCTGCAGCAGGAAGGCGACAAGAAAGTACGCAGGTTACAGGACCTGCATGGGAGCATTAGTGCATGAACAAGGTTCCGATGACAGTGGCAGGGGAAGCGGCCTTGCGCGAAGAACTGGAGCAGCTTAAAAAGGTCGATCGCCCGCGCATCAGTGCAGCGATTGCCGACGCGCGTGAACACGGCGACCTCAAAGAGAATGCGGAATATCATGCCGCGCGGGAGCAGCAGAGTTTTGCCGAGGGGCGGATCATGGAGATTGAGGGCAAACTTGCCGGAGCCCAGGTCATTGATGTGACCCAGATTGCGAAAACCGGCAAGGTGATATTTGGTACGACGGTTGACCTGATCAACATTGATAACGACGCGACGGTAACCTATCGCATTGTGGGTGAAGACGAAGCGGATGTGAAAAACAACCTCATCTCCGTTGGCTCCCCTATCGCCCGCGCCTTGATTGGTAAGGAAGAGGGCGATGTGGTTGTGGTGAAAGCGCCCGGTGGCGATATCGAATACGAAATCGATCAGGTACACCACATTTAAGGCAAGGCCCTGTTGCTAGTGCTGCTCTTGTTCAGCGGCGCCAGCGAAACAGGGCCCGGGTCGGCAGGCGGCGTTACTTCGGTGTGTAGCTGTACTTCTGTCCGGCTACCGCTGCTTCGTACATCAAGCCGCCCTTGGCGACAGTGAATACAGCCATTCCCTTACGATAACCGCTGGACACCGTGTTGGCGTCATTCTTGCCCCCGGCTACCCCGGCCTCGGCGCCACCGCCAGTGGTAGCCTGGGCTCCAGCTGATGCGGTAATCGCCACGGCGGTGGCCTGGGCTCCAAACTCAAAGTTGCCGGAGGTGAAGTCATCAAAGGCACGCTTGTCTTCGAAAAAGATGACCTGGCTATAAGCCTGGCCGCCTAACTGCCAGCCAATGGATAGCTGGGTCACTTTGGTATCCCCCACGTGCACGCCTCCCGCGTACACGCGGCCTGACCCGTGCGCTCCGCCAATGCCTATGCCGCCTTTACCAATTGTCGGGAACAGGGCGTAGCCGTAGGCGCTGTCAAAGTAGTCGCCGCTTTCACCGGCTTTCTTGAACACCTCTATCGTATCAGTGTATTCATCTGCCTGGGCGCTGTGGAAAGAGAACAGAATCAGCGCGGTCGCCAATAGGGATTTGAAGATAGTTGTCATGTAAAAGTCCTCGCGGGTTATTGTTTATCTCCATACTTAATGTGGTGTATCTCTCGGAGTTTGTCCAATGATATTGAATATGGTGTATTTGGTTTTGCCTTTTAATGTAAATCGTTCTCATTAGTGCTATTCTCGCCGCGTTAACTCAAGCACCTATGGACTCCCCAAACCGTGAACCCAACCCTGTGGTCCCTCAAGGCAGGCGACCGATGTGAAATTTTGGGCTATGACGATGCCCTGGCGGAAAAATATCGTATTCGTTTGATGGAATTTGGATTCCATGTGGGCGAACCCGTGACCTGCCTGCAATCGCCGGCCTTTGGTGCGCCCAAGGTTTATCAGGTCAGTAATACGATTTATTCCCTGGACGATGAAGTGGCGACCCATGTGCTGGTGAGGACGGGGGCGTCGCATGAGTAAGGTTATCCTGATTGGTAGCCCGAATTCCGGTAAGAGCCTGTTGTTTAATCGCCTGACCGGGCTCTCGCACAAGGTGGCCAACTTTCCCGGGATCACGGTGGATATCGGTAGCGGCGACCTGCAGTCGCTGCCGGGCAAGAGACTGGTCGATTTTCCCGGGACGTATTCCCTGCAGGCTATTTCCGCGGAGGAAGAGGTTGCCGTAGGCTACTTTGAGGATGCGCTCACCGACCCCGAGGTCGAGCAGGTTTTATGCCTGATTGATGCGACTCGACTGGAGAAAAGCCTGTATTTCACCCTGCAGGTGATTCGGGACTGCGAGCGCCACGGCAAAAAGGTGACGGTGCTGGCCAATATGATCGACGTGTTGGACAAGCATGGCCTGGAACTGGACGTTGATGGCCTGTCTGCGGCCCTGCACACGCCAGTACTGCCTAT
This sequence comes from uncultured Gammaproteobacteria bacterium, assembly GCA_963845135.1. Lineage (GTDB taxonomy): Bacteria > Pseudomonadota > Gammaproteobacteria > Pseudomonadales > Halieaceae > Halioglobus. Next base: position 168,618 of record CAWJQW010000006.1, read on the forward strand.
CTCCGGCCGCACCGGTAAAGGTATCGACGCGTTGATCTCGGAACTGGGTCAGCCACTGGCAGAAGAGAGCGCACCCCGCCAGCATCTCATCGATACGGCAGACGCTATTTTGCGCGGGGAGGCACACGCGCTTGCGCACCGTTATGGTCCCAAAGGCGACATTCTGATCAGGAGCCAAACCCGGCTGGACAGTTTTTTTCTGCACTCGCTGACGGGCGGGGTGTCTTTCTTTGCAATCATGTACTTGTTGTTCCAGTCCATTTTTACCTGGTCTGCGCCAGCCATGGATGCCGTGGAAGCGTCTCTCGGATGGGCCGCGGATTGGGTCGTCCCAATGATGGGCGATTCCGTTGCAGCAGATTTCACCTCAGATGCCCTGTTCAGTGGCATTGGCGCATTTCTGGTCTTTGTGCCCCAGATTTTTGTACTGACGTTCATTATTGGACTGCTCGAGGACTCCGGCTACATGGCCAGGGCGGCACTGATATGCCACAAGCCCTTGCGTTTCTTTGGCCTTACCGGCAAGAGTTTTATTCCCCTGCTGTCAGGCACGGCCTGCGCTATTCCAGCAATTTACGCGGCGCGGGCGATTGATTCTCCGCGCAAGCGGCTGTTGACTTACATGGCGATCCCGCTGATGCCCTGCAGCGCCCGTCTACCCGTTTATACGCTGTTGATTGCAGCCTTCATCCCCGCCGAAACCTTTATGGGTGGCTTGCTGGGCTGGCAGGGGCTGGCCATGTTCGGCATCTACTTTTTCGGCATGTTTTGTGGGCTGGTGATCACCGGACTGGTGTCTCGGTTGGCCGAGGACCACTACACGGACCTGCCTTTTGTGCTCGAGCTGCCGCCTTACCGAATGCCGGGTCTGGTGCCCATCTTGCGCAACTCGGTGAGCCGCGCGAAGCACTTTGTTACCAAGGCAGGGAAGATTATTTTTACCGTCACCGTGGTGATCTGGGTGCTGGGCTATTTCCCCAACTATGGCGCGGACCTGGGGGAGTCGTGGTTAGGGCATCTCGGTCACGTGATAGAGCCTGTGTTTGCGCCCATGGGGCTGGACTGGCGTTATGGCGTTGCGATCTTTACGTCTTTCGCTGCGCGTGAGGTGTTTGTGGGTACACTCGGTACAATTTTCGGGATTGAGGGCGCAGACGAAAATATGGTGCCGCTGGTTGAGCAGATTCAGGCGAGTGACCTCGCGTTGGGTTCAGGACTGGCCCTTCTGGTGTTCTTTGCTATCGCCTTACAATGCGTCTCAACGGTGGCGATTCTGGCCAAGGAGAGCGAGTCGCGAAGCCTTACCGTGAAGATGTTTGTGGGTTATTTCCTGCTGGCGTATGTGGCAGCTGTGCTGGTGTATCAGGTGACAGGGTGGTTGGTCGGCTGAAAGGTCTGGCTCTTTAGCCCGTGATGTGGCTAGCGGCGTGACAACTGAAAACCTTTGACTTCTGCCAGTACCAACTGGGCGACCAGCTCTACCAACAGCCTGTGGTTATCCCTGCGAATATCTTCCAACCCCGCTTCGATGTCGGCCTGCAGCGCGGTTTGCTGGGTGGCACTGAGGCCGTCAGGCAAACGGATGGTGAAACTGTATTGCTCAGAATCTTTTATGCGGCTGTAGATGGCCTTTAGCTGGCTCGCAGCAAACTCGATAAGCTCATCATCGGCGCCTTTGCTGCACAGAAGCTGCCGTATCTCCTGATCGAGAAAGGCCAGGCCCTTGGCCTGCTGTGACGGGAACTCAAGAACGTCGCCCATATTGTGCTGTCTCTCGCTCGGTGCTGGTGGTCCTTATTATAAACCTAATCACAGCGGCGAAGTAAGACAGGCCACTTTGCTGTGTCGTAATGCTTCGGGGGCAACTAGTGTGCCCGCAGCAGGTTGGATAACCTTGGGTCTGGCTGCGGAGCACGGCGCAGAATGAGAATGATGTTGCCGATGCTTTGCACAAGTTCAGCCTTGCAGGTCTTGCACAGGGTTTCAGTCAGGGCCGCTTTAGCCTCACGGTCACCCACCGCAAGTTTCACTTTGATCAGCTCATGCTGCGTCAATGCCCGATCAACCTCGGCAACGACGTTTTCTGTCAGTCCCTTGTCAGCAACGGTAACCACAGGCTTCAGTTTGTGGCCGATAGCTCGCAGTTGTTTGATGTTCTGATTGCTTTTCTTGCTCATACTCAATCCAAGGTACAATGGGCGCCTGCGCCCCGGGGGCGCGTATTCTACACAAGGCCAGGCGGCCCTGATACTCACACCGCAAGAATGTAATGTTATGGCAAAGAAGCGTTCATCCAGCAAGGCCTGGCTTAAGGAGCACAGGGACGACCCCTATGTGCAGCAGGCGCAGCGTGAGGGTTATCGCAGTCGCGCGTGCTACAAACTGCTGGAACTCCAGGAAAAAGATCGCCTGATCAAACCTGGTATGACCGTGGTTGACCTCGGCAGTGCCCCGGGAGGATGGTCGCAGGTGGCAGTGAACCTGGTAGGCCACCATGGGCGAGTGGTGGCATCGGACATTCTGCCGATGGATAGCCTCGCCGGCGTCGAGTTTATTGAAGGTGACTTTACCGAAGATGCTGTCTTCGAGCAGATTCTGTCGGCGCTGCAAGGGGCCCCGGTTGATCTGGTGATCTCCGATATGGCCCCGAATATGAGTGGTGTCACGGCCGTGGACCAGCCCAAATCGATGTACCTGGTGGAGCTTGCGCTGGATATGGCCCGTCGCGTGCTGGCGCCCGGCGGTGGATTTGTGACCAAAGTCTTTCAGGGGGAGGGCTTTGATGAGTTGTTTCGCGATACCCGAAGTACCTTCGATCGTGTTTTGACGCGCAAGCCCAGGGCATCGCGCCCTCGCTCCAGAGAAGTCTATCTCGTTGCCAGTGGCTTCAAGGGTTAGCGGTCTCCGGGGGCCGCAAGCGGCGAGATAAATGCGGCAGGACGCTGCATATGTCGCCCTTGAAACATGGCCGCGAGACCCCATCTGTAGTACATTGCCCCTGAAATCGCCCTGATATTACGTAAGTCCACATCAGCCGGGGGCGCGTATATTATTACCACCCCACTCGCTTGTCGGACGACAGGCTATAATTGAGGAGTAAGGCTGTGTAGGCCAGATGTCTGGCCAGCCTGAGAAGGTGTCTCCGTGAGGATGCAGCATTGAATGATATGGTAAAGAATCTACTGTTGTGGCTGGTTATAGCCGCGGTCCTGTTGTCGGTTTTCAACAACTTCAATATGCAGAGCCCCACGGAGCAACTGCAATACTCTGAATTTATTGAAGAAATACAGAGCGATCAGGTGCAGAAAGTCACCGTCGATGGCTTGACGATTTCCGGTGAGCGTTACGATGGCAGCCGCTTCGAAACGATTCGCCCCATGGTCGAAGATCCCAAGCTGATGGACGACCTGCTGGAACACAATGTGGTCGTCGAGGGCAAAAAGCCCGAGCAGCAGAGCGTCTGGACACAGCTGCTGGTGGCTTCCTTCCCCATATTGATCATTATCGCTGTATTTATGTTCTTCATGCGCCAGATGCAGGGCGGTGGCGGTGGCCGTGGCGGCCCGATGAGTTTTGGCAAGAGCAAGGCGCGCCTGCTGGGTGAAGACCAGATCACTACGACCTTCGCTGATGTCGCGGGCGTAGACGAGGCCAAAGAAGATGTGCAGGAGCTGGTCGAGTTTCTGCGCGACCCCAGTCGCTTCCAGAAACTCGGTGGCCGCATTCCACGGGGTGTGCTGATGGTGGGGCAGCCGGGCACCGGTAAGACCCTGTTGGCGAAGGCTATCGCTGGCGAAGCCAAGGTCCCGTTCTTTTCGATCTCGGGTTCCGATTTTGTGGAAATGTTTGTGGGCGTGGGTGCGTCTCGTGTGCGTGACATGTTTGAGCAGGCTAAAAAGCAGGCGCCCTGCATCATATTCATCGACGAAATTGATGCGGTAGGTCGTCATCGTGGCGCGGGCCTGGGTGGCGGTCACGACGAGCGCGAGCAAACCCTGAACCAGTTGCTGGTGGAAATGGACGGCTTTGAAGTCAATGATGGTGTGATTGTCATTGCCGCGACCAACCGGCCCGATGTTCTGGACCCCGCCTTGCTGCGCCCGGGTCGCTTTGACCGCCAGGTGGTGGTAGGGCTGCCCGATATTCGCGGCCGCGAGCAAATCCTCAAGGTACATATGCGTAAGGTGCCGCTCTCTGAGGACGTAGAACCGTCAAAGATTGCGCGTGGCACACCCGGTTTTTCCGGTGCCGATCTGGCCAACCTGGTAAACGAGGCCGCGCTGTTTGCGGCGCGAAGCAATGTGCGCACGGTGGGTATGCAGCAGTTTGAATTGGCCAAGGACAAGATCATGATGGGCGCCGAGCGTAAGTCCATGGTGATGTCCGAAGATGAGAAGCGCAATACTGCTTATCACGAAGCCGGCCACGCCATTGTCGGGCGACTGGTGCCCGAGCATGACCCGGTCTACAAGGTCAGCATTATTCCTCGTGGACGCGCCCTGGGCGTCACCATGTTCCTGCCCGAGGAAGATCGCTATAGCCATAGCCGTCGCCATATCATCAGCCAGATTTGCAGTTTGTTCGGTGGCCGTATCGCCGAGGAAATGACCCTGGGTCGCGATGGCATCACCACCGGTGCATCCAATGATATCCAGCGGGCCACGGAAATCGCTCGCAAGATGGTGACCCAATGGGGCCTGTCGGAAAATATGGGTCCGCTAATGTACGACGAGGGTGGTGAAGAGGTGTTCCTGGGTCGCAGTGCTGGGCAGCCCCACCAGGGCATATCCGACGACACAGCTCGCCAGATTGACCTGGAAGTGCGGCGTATTATCGACGAATGCTATGAGAGCTCCCAGCGTATTCTCGAGGAGAACGTGGACAAGTTGCACGTGATGGCTGACGCTTTGATGCAGTATGAGACTATCGACTCGGACCAGATTGACGACATTATGTCAGGGCGAACGCCCCGGCAACCCAGCGGCTGGGATGGTGACTCTTCAGGAGGCAGCGCCCAGGCGACAGTTGACGACAGCCAGGACTCCAGTAGTCCGATTGGTGGCCCTGCCGGCGAGCACTGAGTCGCGATTTGGCCGCGCTCGCTCCTCTTGCCCCGGTGCTAACCTGCGCCGGGAGACAGCTGGATATTTCCCTGCCCCGTGTTATGGGGGTTATCAACACCACACCTGATTCGTTCTCTGATGGGGGCGCACTCTACAGCGGCAAGCAGTTGGATCTGGATAGTGCGCTGCGCCGCGCGGTTGAAATGGTACGCAGTGGTGCTGCGATTCTTGATGTGGGAGGGGAGTCTACCCGTCCCGGCGCGCAACCGGTAGGCGAGGCGCTGGAAATGGACCGCGTTCTGCCCCTGGTAGAGCGTATCAACGCTGAGTTGGATGTCGTTGTCTCGGTTGACACCAGCACGCCAGCATTAATGACCGAGGCCGCCGCGCGTGGAGCGGGCCTGATCAACGATGTGCGGGCCTTGCGCCGCGCCGGTGCGGTGGAAGCGGCCGCTGCCAGCGGCTTACCGGTCTGTCTTATGCATATGCAGGGAGAGCCCGGCGTGATGCAGGATGCGCCTTGCTACGCTGATGTCGTGACAGAGGTGGCGACTTTTTTGCAGGAACGCATCGATGCTTGCCTGGCCGCTGGCATACCCCGCAACCGACTGCTCCTGGATCCCGGCTTTGGCTTTGGCAAATCTGTGCAGCACAACCTGGATTTGTTGGCAGGTTTACCTCGATTGCAGGCGCTGGGACTGCCGTTGCTAGTGGGTCTGTCCCGTAAGTCATTGATTGGCAAGCTGATTGGTCGTGATGTGCACGAGCGGATGCCGGCAAGTTTGGCGCTTGCGGTCTTGGCGGCTGAGCGTGGCGCTGTCATCATACGCACTCACGACGTGGCCGAAACAGCGGACGCCCTGGCCATGTGCGCGGCACTGGCGCAACGGAAGGAACCATGACAAGACAATATTTTGGCACAGACGGAATTCGTGGAGAGGTGGGGCAAGGCGCGATCACCCCTGACTTTATGCTCAAACTGGGCTGGGCCTGCGGCCGGGTCTTCTCGCGACAGGCTGGCGGCAAGGGTCGCTGCCTGGTCATCATCGGTAAGGATACGCGGGTCTCGGGCTATATGTTCGAATCTGCGCTGGAGGCCGGCCTGGTCGCGGCCGGTGTCGATGTGAAATTACTGGGTCCTATGCCCACGCCTGCGGTGGCCATGATGACGCAGACCCAGTCTGCGGATGCGGGAATCGTGATCAGCGCCTCACACAATCCGTTTCACGATAACGGGATCAAGTTTTTTTCCGCCAGTGGCTCCAAGCTCGCAGACGAGGTGGAGCTGGCCATAGAGGCCGAATTGCAGCTGGACCTGGCGACGGTAAGTTCCCGCGAGATCGGCAAGGTCTTGCGTGTGGTTGATGCTGCGGGCCGTTACATAGAGTTCTGCAAATCCACCGTGCCCGAAGGGTTCAATCTGCGCGGCATGCGTATTGCTGTTGACTGCGCCAATGGCGCCACCTATCACATTGCGCCAAGCGTGTTCTCCGAATTGGGTGCCGAGGTAATCAGCCTGGGCGTGCAGCCTGACGGCTTCAATATCAATGAGGGAGTGGGGTCAACGGACACCCGGGCGCTGGCGGCATTGGTCTGCGAGCGGCAGGCAGACCTGGGCATCGCATTTGATGGTGATGGCGATCGGGTGTTGTTCGTCGATGGCGACGGGGAATTGGTCGACGGCGATGAATTGCTTTATGTGATCGCGATGCACCGATCTGGCAAGTGGTGACAGCGACGCTGGTGTAGTCGGTACGCTGATGACCAACCTGGGCATGGAGATGGCCTTGCGGGAGGCCGGCTTGCGTCTGGGTCGCGCCAGCGTCGGTGATCGCTATGTTAAGGAAATGATGGAGGCCGAGGGCTGGCACCTGGGTGGTGAATCTTCGGGCCATATTATTTGTAGCGATATTACTACCACCGGAGATGGCATCGTTGCTGCACTGCAGGTGTTGCGCGCCGTGCGGGATGCCGGTGAATCGTTGGCAAGATTGCGCTCGGGCATGAGCAAATATCCCCAGACCATGATCAATGTGCGGGCGACGGGCAAAGTTGATTTACAGGCCTACCCCGAGGTGGCCGCTGCTGTCGCCGCAGTGGAGAGTACACTGGGGGATCGGGGCAGGGTGCTGTTGCGCCCCTCTGGCACCGAGCCGGTCGTCAGGGTGATGGTCGAGGGAGAGGACGGGCCCGAAGTGCAGCGCCTCTGTGAAGAGCTGGCGAGCGACGTGCAGCGATGCCTGGCGTGAGCTGCGACAGCTTGCCTCCGCCCTGTAACTCCGTTAAGATTGCCGCCGCTTTTTTGGCCGGGAGATAATATGCGTCAGCCACTCGTTATCGGGAATTGGAAAATGCATGGCTCTCGGGAAAGTGTTACCAAACTGCTGACCGCGTTGGTGAGTAGCGGTGTTGGTGGCGCGGTAGAAGTGGCCGTGTGTCCTGCCTATGTGCACCTGGGCCAGGCCGTAGGTCAATGCGCGTCCGCGTCGATTGCCGTCGGAGCGCAGGACTGTAGCCACCTGAATGACGGGTGCGCGCACGGGTGAGGTGGCCGCTGTAATGCTGGCGGACATGGGGTGTCATTGGGTGATTCTCGGGCATTCAGAGCGCCGCGCATTATCACGCCGAAAGCGATGAGTTGATTGCGGCCAAGCTTGCGGCTGCAGCAGAGGCCGGCCTCAAGCCGATTCTCTGTGTTGGGGAAACACGCGAACAGCGCGAGTCCGGTGAGGCAGAGAGTGTTGTGGCCAGCCAGCTTGTGGGTGCCTTGCAAGGCCAGGCCAGTTTCGAGAGTTTGGTCGTGGCCTATGAGCCCGTATGGGCTATTGGTACGGGTTTGACGGCGTCACCTGAGCAAGCCCAGGCCATGCACGCGTTTATTCGCGGCGAACTGGCCGGGCTGGGGATAGACGCTGACGCGACGCGCCTGCTCTATGGCGGCAGTGTTAAGGCGACTAATGCGGCGGAGCTGTTTTCCCAGCCGGATATAGATGGCGCCCTGGTGGGCGGTGCGGCGCTGGTTGCCGCGGACTTTCAGGCAATTGTCGAAGCGGCAGCCTGAATCGAATTGTTGAACGTCCCCTGGAGGGACTGGAATAGATGGAACAGATTATCCTGATTGGGCACCTGTTGGTCGCTCTGGCGATTATTGCCCTTATCATGCTGCAACAGGGCAAAGGTGCTGATATGGGTGCTTCATTTGGTGCCGGTGCCTCACAGACACTGTTTGGCTCCGACGGCAGCGGCAATGTCCTGACCCGGTCCACCGCGTGGCTGGTAGCGCTGTTTTTTGCGACCAGTTTTGGTCTGGCACTGATCGCCAAAAATGCGTCCCAGCCCGTTAATGAATTGGGAATGGACATTCCCCCGGCGGCGATGCAGACCCAGCCGATGGTGGAAGAGGAGTTGCCAACGGTGGATGACGAAATCCCCGCGGCGACAAGTGCGGGTTCTGACGCATGGAAGGAGACCTGCCCGCACTGGATTGATTGATACAACAAGCCGAAGTGGTGGAATTGGTAGACACGCTATCTTGAGGGGGTAGTGAGCTATGCTCGTGCGGGTTCAAGTCCCGCCTTCGGCACCATCTACGAAAGAGGGCTCCTGATCAGGGGGCCTTTCTTTAACGTTGCAGCTGCTACGCAGTGCTCGTGCGGCCCTGGCCGGGCGCGTTAAGTCCCGCCTTCGGCACCATCTATGTAAGAGGGCTCCTGAGTAGGGGCCTTTTCTTAACTCGCAGCTGCACGCAGTGCTCGTGCGGCCCTGGCCGGGCGCGTTAAGTCCCGCCTTCGGCACCATCTACGAACGGGCCCAGCGAGAGGCTCTTTTTTTTCGGTGCAGCGCTATCGATTTGTTGCGAAATATTACCGCCAAAAAAGGCAGTGGAATACGGTTGACCCCGTCAGGGTCGGTACCTATAATGCACAGCCTCGAATTTGGGTCGAGATGACGAGACCGACCCAATGTGAGATGCCAAGGGGCTTTCACTACGAGAGAAGTTTTGATGCGGGGTGGAGCAGCCTGGTAGCTCGTCGGGCTCATAACCCGAAGGTCGTCGGTTCAAATCCGGCCCCCGCTACCAACAATACGTCGTCTGCTCCAAAACAGCGACGTGTAGAAGAAAAAGCCCCTTTTTTAAGGGGCTTTTTCGTTTGTGATGTGAGCCCCTCAAAAAGGGGCTTTTTCGCACTTGGAGAAATGTGCCGGCGTGGCCAGTAAAGAGCAGCAGATTCAGCAAATGCTGGAGCCCACGGTGGAGGCCCTGGGTTTTGACCTATGGGGTGTGGAGTACCTGTCGCAGGGGCGACACAGTGTGCTGCGTGTGTACATTGAACATGAAAAGGGTATTTCCGTGGACGACTGTGCCGCGGTGAGTGAACAGGTAAGTGGCGTGCTCGATGTGGAGGACCCGATAACCGGCGAGTACACGCTGGAGGTGTCTTCTCCAGGAATGGATCGCCTGCTGTTCAAACTGGAACAGTATCCCGGCCTATGTCGGGGAATGGGTTGAACTGCGTTTGCGTAGTGCTTTTGAAGGGCGGCGGAAGTTCAAGGGAATATTCAAGGGTATAGAGGGTGAGGATGTCGTGGTGCACGTGGACGATCACGAATACCTGTTACCCCACAGCGCGATTGAAAAGGCGCGTGTGCAACCCCGTATCTGATTGCGGTTTGTGAACTGGCGAGGCTTGAAAGATGACAAAGGAAATTCTGTTGGTAGCGGAAGCGGTATCCAACGAGAAAGGCGTGTCCGAGGACATTATCTTCGAAGCGATAGAGCTGGCGTTGGCTACGGCCACCAAGAAGCGTTACGACGAAGAGTCGGATATCGAGGTCACTATCGACCGCGAGACCGGCGATTACGTTACCCTTCGTACGTGGCTGGTTGTCCCTGATGATGAGCTGGCCCTGCTGGGCACCCAGTTCACTACGGAAGAGGCTGCGGAGAAAGACACTGCCCTGCAAGCCGGGTGATATCTACGAAGAAGTGATCGATAACGTTGGCTTTGGTCGCATTGCCGCGCAAACTGCCAAGCAGGTCATTGTGCAGCGTGTCCGTGACGCTGAGCGGGCGCAGGTGGTGGAACTGTATATGGACCGCGTTGGCGAGTTGGTTGCCGGCACCGTGAAGAAGGTTACCCGTGACAATGTAATTGTTGATCTGGGGAACAATGCAGAGGGTCTGTTGCCTCGCTCCGAACTCGTTGGGCGCGAGACCTTCCGTGTGAATGACCGTGTGCGCGCGATCCTCAAGGAGATCAGCACGGAGACCCGCGGTCCGCAGCTGATTCTCAGCCGCGCCTGCCCTGAAATGCTGATTGAACTGTTCAAGATTGAAGTGCCGGAAATTGCCGAAGAAGTGATCCAGATTCGTGCCGCAGCGCGCGACCCGGGCTCGCGCGCCAAGATTGCAGTGAAAACCAATGACCAGCGTATTGACCCGGTCGGCGCCTGTGTCGGTATGCGCGGCTCCCGTGTGCAGGCTGTGTCCAACGAATTAGACAACGAGCGCGTCGATATCGTGCTATGGGATGACAACCCGGCCCAGCTGGTGATCAACGCCATGTCTCCCGCCGAAGTCGAGTCGATTGTGGTCGATGAAGACTCCGGCACCATGGACGTGGCCGTGTCGGAAGAAAACCTTGCCCAGGCCATTGGTCGCAGTGGCCAGAACGTGCGCCTTGCCAGCGAGTTGACGCAATGGACCATCAACGTGATGAGCCTGGAGGAAGCGGCCGACAAGCACGAGGCCGAAGCAGGCCAGGTTATTCGGGTGTTCTGTGAGCAACTCGACGTGGATGAGGAAGTCGCCGAGATTCTGGTTGAGGAGGGTTTCACCACCCTGGAAGAAGTGGCTTACGTGCCGCTGGAGGAAATGACGGCGATCGAAGGCTTTGACGAGGATATTGCAGAAGAGCTGCGTGCCCGTGCCAAGGACGCCCTGCTGACCCAGGCAATTGCGTCAGAAGAACAGCTTGGCGCCAACGAGCCGGCGGAAGACCTGCTCACCATGGACGGTATGGACCGTCACCTGGCCTTCATTCTGGCCAGCCGCGAGATCATCACCATGGAAGATCTGGCAGAACAGGGTGTAGAAGACCTGATGGATATCGAAGACATGACAGAAGAGCGGGCGGGTGAGTTGATCATGACCGCGCGCGCACCCTGGTTTGCCGAGGCCGAGCAGTAAAGCGGTCGCGGTAGGGCAGACATAAGAAACAGGGTAGCAAGGAGAAGATTGCATGGCGCAGGTGACAGTACAGCAACTCGCAGAAGTGGTGGGTGCATCCGTTGAACGTCTGTTAACGCAGATGAAGGAAGCGGGTCTGCCTCACGGTGCTGCGGGAGAAGCCGTGTCTGATGAAGACAAGCAGACACTGCTGACCTATCTGAAACGCAGTCACGGAGAGTCGACTGATGCGCCAAAGCGCATCACCTTAAAGCGCAAGACACTCAGTACCCTGAGGACAGCCGGGTCCCAGGGCAGGAAAACAGTCAACGTGGAAGTGCGTAAAAAGCGCACCTACGTGAAACGTGATGCTGAAGAACTGGCTGGCGAAGAACAGGCTGTAGAGGAAGTCGTTGCAGAAGACGCATCGCGCGAAGCGGAAGCAGCGGCAGCCGCCGCAGCCGCAGAAGCGGAAGCCGAAGCAGCAGCTGCTGCAGAGGCCGCCGCCAAGGCTGCTGAAGAGGCCGCAGCGCAGGCAGAGCCAGAAGAGGAAGAAGATCTGGCTAATATGGATCCTGAGGTTTTGCGCCAGCGTGCTGCGGCGCGTCGCAAGGTCCGCGAAGCTGAGGAAGCGGCTGCTCGTAAGAGTGCGCTTGAGGCACGTAAGCTTGAAGAGGAGCGTAAGAAAGCGGAAGCCGTTGCGGCCACAGCAGCCAAGGCTGAGGCGTCTGGCGATACGATAAAGCGGCCCAAGCGGCTGCATGAGGCGCCATCCCCGACTACAACCGCATGACCAACGCAAGAAGAGCAAGGGCAGACTGGACCGCAGTGGCCCTGCTGGTCGCGGTAAGCAGCGCGGTCACAACCTGTCGCTCTCTGACCTGGATCGCGCTGAGTCAGGTATGGCACGGCGTCGCAATCGTAAAAAATTGAAGTCGACTCACGAAGAGCATGGCCGGCACGGCTTTGAGATGCCTACAGAGAAAAAGGCCGTAGAAGTCGCTGTGGGGGATATGATTTCCGTTGGTGAACTTGCCCAACAGATGTCGGTAAAGGCCGGCGAGGTCATTAAAGAGCTGATGAAGCTGGGTGTGATGGCCACCATCAACCAGATGATCGACCAGGATACCGCTACGCTGGTGGTGGAAGAGATGGGCCACAAGGTGAAGGCCGTCAGTGCCGACGCCCTGGAAGAAAGCCTGGAAGAGGCCCTGGCCCTGCACTCCGATGAGGGCACCCAGGAGTCCCGGGCGCCGGTGGTTACTGTGATGGGTCACGTTGACCACGGTAAAACATCGCTGCTCGACTACATTCGCAAGAGCCACGTGGCCTCTGGCGAAGCCGGCGGAATTACCCAGCATATCGGCGCCTACCATGTGGATACCGATCACGGCATGATTTCCTTCCTGGATACTCCTGGCCACGCGGCGTTTACCGCGATGCGTGCGCGGGGAGCCAAGAGCACGGATATCGTCATTCTGGTCGTGGCGGCAGATGATGGCGTGATGCCGCAGACTGAAGAAGCTGTGCAGCATGCGCGTGCTGCCGGTGTGCCGCTGATCGTCGCGATCAACAAGATGGACAAGGAGGGCGCTGACCCGGAGCGGGTCAAGAATGAGCTGTCCGCCAAGGAAGTCATTCCCGAAGACTGGGGTGGCGACACCCAGTTTATCCCGGTTTCAGCACACACCGGTGAAGGCGTCAACGAGCTGCTGGAAGCGGTGCTGCTGCAGGCGGAGCTGCTGGAGCTGAAAGCGGCTCGCGATGTGCCTGCACAGGGTATTGTGATTGAGTCCCGGCTGGACAAGGGGCGTGGCCCGGTGGCCTCGCTGCTGGTGCAGAGCGGCACCCTGCGCAAGGGCGACATCGTTCTTGCCGGTCTGCAGTCTGGTCGCGTGCGTGCCATGCTGGATGAGAATGGCCAGCCCATTGACGAGGCCGGTCCCGTCCATACCGGTTGAAATCCTCGGCCTGGATGGCACGCCGGATGCCGGCGATCTGTTTGCCGCCGTGGAGAGTGAAAAGCGCGCTCGCGAGATTGCTGATTTCCGCCAGGAGAAAAGCCGTGACACCAAGTTGCAGCGTCAGCAGGCGGCCAAGCTGGACAACATGTTCGAGAGCATGACCGCCGGTGAGAAGAAAACGCTCAACGTGGTGGTCAAGGCCGACGTGCGTGGCTCGCTGGAGGCAATCCAGTCCGCTTTGTTGGATCTGGGCAATGAGGAAGTACAGGTCAATATCGTTTCCGGCGGTGTCGGCGGTATCGCCGAGACCGACGTCACCCTGGCCATGACCTCCGGCGCGGTCATGTTCGGCTTCAACGTGCGTGCAGACAATGCCGCGCGCAGGCTGGTCGAGAGCGAAGGTGTGGATCTGCGTTACTACAACGTGATTTACGACCTGATCGACGACGTGAAGCCGGCGCTCACCGGCATGTTGGCACCGGAACTGCGCGAGGAAATCGTTGGTATTGCCGAGGTGCGCGATGTGTTCCGGTCACCCAAGTTCGGCCAGATTGCGGGTTGCATGGTGACCGAGGGCACCGTTTACCGCTCCAAACCCATCCGTGTCTTGCGCGACAACGTGGTGATCTACGAGGGCGAGCTGGAATCCCTGCGTCGCTTCAAGGACGACGCCAGCGAAGTGCGCAATGGAACTGAGTGCGGTATCGGCGTGAAGAACTACACCGACGTGAAGGTCGGGCGACCAGATCGAGGTATTTGAAGTCAAGGAGATCGCCCGCTCGCTGTGTAGCGGCCGGCGATACAATGGCTAAGGAATAAGCCGAACGCAGCGCGTTGCAGATTACCTGCAGCGAGAGCTGGCGGCGCTGATCCAGCACGAGGTGCGTGACCCCCGGGTGGGCATGGTGAGCATTACCGGTGTTGACGTGAGCCGCGACCTGGGCCATGCCAGGATCTATTATACCGTGATGGGTAGTGACTCCGCGGGGACGCCGATGAGACCACGGAAGCCCTCAACAGGGCGGCGGGTTTTCTGCGAAGCCAGCTGTCCAGGGACAGCAATATGCGCAGTGTCCCCAAGCTGCGCTTCTATTTTGATACCAGCGTGGGCCGCGGTCGGGAATTGGAAGACCTGATTCGTCGCGCGGCCGACGCGGACCGGGAGCTGGGCCTGCGGGACGACGAGCGCCGAGGAGCACTAGCCGTGGCCAGGCGTCGCCGCGGGCGTCCAGTCGACGGCATTCTGGTGCTGGACAAACCCAGTGGCGATGAGTTCCAACCAGGCCCTGCAGACAGCCAAGCGCCTGTATGACGCGGCCAAGGCAGGCCATACAGGCAGCCTGGACCCTCTGGCGACAGGGGTCTTGCCGCTGTGCTTCGGTGAGGCGACCAAGTTTTCCCAGTATCTGCTGGATGCTGACAAGGCGTATGAGAGTACGTTTGTACTGGGCGTGCCACCGCCAGTGGTGATGCCGAGGGAGAGGTACTGGCAACGGCGTGATGCATCGGACCGTCAGCGAAGCAGATGTGGCGGCAGCGCTGGAGGCCTTTCGGGGCGAAATTGAACAGGTTCCGTCGATGTTCTCGGCCATCAAGCAGGACGGCCAGCCACTGTACAAGCTGGCGCGCAAGGGCATGGAGGTGGAACGCAAGTCTCGCCGGGTGGTCGATAAAACAGTTGGAACTGCGTGACTTTCGCGGTGGCGACGCACCGGAAGTCGATATTGACCTTGAGTGCAGCAAGGGTACCTATGTGCGCTCGATAGCCGAGGATCTGGGTCAGGCGCTGGGTTGTGGCGCGCATGTCAGTGCATTGCGCCGTACCCGGGCGGGGCCGTTTAGCACTGGAGGACAGCGTTACCCTGGCGACACTTGAGGCACTGAAAGAGAACGAGGAGCTGGCGCAGATGGACAAGCTGCTGCTGCCGGCAGACACCGCCGTGACTGAGGCTGCCATTGGTGGAGCTCAGTGAATCAGGCGGTTTTTACATCCGCCAGGGGCAGCCGGTACTGGTGCCAAATGCGCCCTGTAATGGTATGGTGCGCGTCGCCCTGGAGAGCGGTGAGTTTCTGGGTGTTGGAGAAATATTGGACGATGGGCGCGTTGCGCCGCGTCGACTGATTGTCACCGAAGGTGACGCGAACCTGTCTGTAAATCTGCACGGACAGGCTCTTTTATTGATGAAGGGTGGAGTTGCCACCCGAGGCAGATTAATCAAGAGGAAATGAAAATGGCTTTAAATGCTGAACAGAAAGCAGAAATCGTAAAAGAGTATCAAGTGGGCGAAGGCGACACTGGTTCCCCGGAAGTACAGGTAGCGCTGCTGACCGCAAATATCGAGCAGCTGCAGGGTCACTTCCAGTCGCACAAGCATGACCACCATTCCCGCCGCGGCCTGATCCGCATGGTAAACCAGCGCCGGAAACTGCTGGATTACCTCAAGCGCAAAGATGCAACGCGTTATACCGACTTGATCAAGCGACTGGGTCTGCGTCGATAAGCTGTACCACTACCGGGGCCAGGGGCCAGAAGGCGGTCCCCCGGTTGTCATACTAAGAATTGGAGAATAATTGTGAATCCAGTAACAAAAACATTCCAGTACGGTGGCCAGACAGTCACTCTGGAAACCGGCCGCATTGCCCGGCAGGCGACCGGTGCGGTTCTGGTTACCGTCGAAAATACTTCAGTGCTTGTGTACCGTTGTGGCCGAGAAAACGGCAGCGAAGGTCGGGACTTCTTCCCACTGGCAGTACATTACATTGAAAAAACCTACTCGGTGGGCAAGATCCCCGGCGGTTTCTTCAAGCGTGAAGCACGGCCCAGCGAGAAAGAGACCCTGACCTCTCGCCTGATCGATCGCCCGATCCGCCCGCTGTTCCCCAACGGATTTATGAACGAAGTGCAGGTTAGTCTGTACGGTGATGTCTGCCGACAAGCACATCGATCCGGATATTCCCGCGATGATTGGCACCTCGGCAGCGCTGGCGATTTCCGGCGCCCGTTCAACGGTCCTATCGGCGGTGCTCGCGTAGGCTTCAGCGAGGCCAACGGCTACATGCTCAACCCCACTTACGACGAGCTGGCTGAAAGCAAGCTGGATATGATCGTGGCCGGCACCGATGACGCGGTACTGATGGTCGAATCCGAGGCCAAGGAACTGACCGAAGACCAGATGCTTGGGTGCGGTGCTGTTTGCCCACCAGGAGATGCAGGTTGTGATCCAGGCGATCAACGAACTGGTTGCTGAAGCGGGCAAGCCCAAGCTGGGACTGGGAGGCGACTGCCGTCAACGAAGAGCTGCTGGCCGCGGTTGAAGAGCCAGGTCAAGACCGAGCTGGGCGAAGCCTACCGCATCATCGAAAAGGCCGCCCGCTACGAGCGCGTTGGCGAAATCCGCAACGCCTGTGTGGAAGCACTGGCAGTCGAAGGTGGCCCTTCTGCAGATGAAGTCAAAGACATGTTCAAGAGCGTTGAGAAGAACCTGGTGCGCAAGCGTATTCTCGCCGGCGAACCTCGCATCGACGGTCGCGACAACCGCACCGTTCGTGCGATTGCCTGTGAAGTAGACGTTCTGGCCAAGGCTCACGGTTCAGCGCTGTTTACCCGTGGTGAAACCCAGGCTATTGGTGCGGTGACTCTGGGCTCTACCCGTGATGCGCAGATTATCGATGCACTGGAAGGCGAGCGTCGCGATCCATTCATGCTGCACTACAACTTCCCTCCCTACTCTGTGGGCGAGGCGGGTCGTGTTGGCTTTACCAGCCGTCGCGAAGTCGGCCACGGTCGCCTGGCGCGTCGTGGTCTGGCGGCGGTATTGCCGACCCAGGAAGAGTTCCCCTACACCATTCGCGTGGTGTCCGAGATCACTGAGTCCAATGGTTCCAGCTCCATGGCATCAGTCTGTGTCGGCTCACTGGCCATGATGGCCGCTGGCGTCCCCTGAAGGCACCGGTTGCCGGTATCGCCATGGGCCTGGTCAAGGAGGGCAACCAGTTTGCCGTGCTGACCGACATCCTCGGTGACGAAGATCACCTGGGCGACATGGACTTCAAAGTGGCCGGTACTGCCGAAGGCGTGACCGCCCTGCAGATGGACATCAAGATCGAGGGTATCACCGAGCAGATCATGGAGATTGCGCTGCAGCAGGCCCAGCAGGCTCGCCTGCATATCCTGGGTCAGATGAACGAGGTGCTGGCCGAGCGCGCGTACCGTGACCTCCGAGAACGCGCCCAGCATGATGACCCTGAAGGTCGATTCCGACAAGATCCGCGACATCATCGGCAAGGGCGGCGCGACGATCCGCTCCATCACCGAGCAGTCCGGCGCTACGGTTGATATCGATGACGACGGCACAGTGCGTATCTTCGGCCAGGACCAGATGGCGCGCGACAAAGCGCGTGGCCATGGTCGAGGAGATCACCGCGGAAGCTGAAGTCGGTGCGGTTTACACCGGTAAGGTGGCGCGCATCGTCGACTTCGGTGCGTTCGTCAACATTCTGCCCGGCAAAGATGGTCTGGTGCACATCTCCCAGATCGCCAATGAGCGTGTTGAGAACGTGTCTGATCACCTCAAGTGAAGGCCAGGAAATTCGGGTGAAGGTGCTGGACGTTGACCAGCGTGGTCGTATCAAGCTGTCCATCAAGGAGCTGCTGGAAGATGAAGCGGTTGCCGACAGGAAGTGGTTGCGGAAGAACCAGCCGCAGCTGAAGTCTGCTGACTAGCGCTGATCAAATAAGGGGAGTCCTTACGACATCCCCTTTTTATGCGTCCACTGTCGTTAGTGTAAGCGCTGCTGCGTGGCCGCCAGA
Source organism: uncultured Gammaproteobacteria bacterium (assembly GCA_963845135.1). Taxonomy (GTDB): domain Bacteria; phylum Pseudomonadota; class Gammaproteobacteria; order Pseudomonadales; family Halieaceae; genus Halioglobus. The sequence goes on from CAWJQW010000006.1 coordinate 186,624, forward strand.
CGACAGTCCAGCCTTGCATTGGAGAGTTGGCGTGTCAGGGGGCGGTTGTCAATCAGGTTCTCCACCACCACGGGTCTGCCAGGGTACTGGTATCACCCAGGTTATCCAGCTCATTCTCGGCGATCTTGCGCAGAATGCGGCGCATGATTTTGCCGGAGCGTGTTTTCGGTAGTCCCGGCGCCCACTGGATAACATCGGGCTTGGCGATGGGGCCGATTTCCTTGACGCAAAGCTGGATCAGCTCCTGCCGCAGTTCTTCGCTGGGCTCCACGCCCTGCATCGGCGTGACATAGGCGTAAATGCCCTGTCCCTTGATGTCATGGGGGAAGCCGACGACGGCGGCCTCGGCAATCTCGTCGTGCAGCACCAGGGCACTCTCGACCTCGGCGGTGCCCATGCGGTGGCCGGATACATTCAGCACATCGTCCACGCGCCCGGTAATCCAGTAGTAGCCATCCTCGTCGCGGCGTGGCGCCATCGCCGGTGAAGTAGTAGCCCGGATAGTTGCTGAAATAGGTGTCGACCATGCGCTGGTGGTCGCCGTAAACGGTGCGGATCTGGCTGGGCCAGGAGGACTTTGATCACCAGGTAGCCGGCGCCCGGGGCCTTCGATTTCCGAGCCATCTTCGTTGAGCAGCGCCAGGTTCCACGCCAAAGAAGGGGACAGGTCGCCGAGCCGGGTTTGAGCGGCGGTGGCGCCGGGCAGCGGGGTGATCATGTGCGCGCCGGTTTCGGTCTGCCACCAGGTATCGACGATCGGGCAGCGGCCGTCGCCCACCACCCGGTGATACCACTCCCAGGCTTCCGGATTGATCGGTTCGCCGACGGTGCCCAGCAGGCGCAGGCTGGCGCGGGAAGTGCGGGTGACGGGTTCATCGCCCACGGCCTGCAGGGCGCGAATGGCCGTGGGTGCGGTATAGAAGGTATTCACCTGGTGCTTGTCCACAACTTCCCAGCAGCGGCCCGCGTCCGGGTAGGTCGGCACGCCTTCAAACATCAGGGTGATGGCGCCGTTGGCCAGGGGGCCATAAACAATATAGCTGTGGCCGGTGACCCAGCCCACATCGGCGGTGCACCAGTAGATTTCTCCCTCGCGGTAATCAAACACATATTTGAAGGTCATGCTGGCTTGCAGCAGGTAACCGCCGGTGGTGTGCAGACCCCTTTGGGTTTGCCGGTGGAGCCCGAGGTGTAGAGGATGAACAGCGGGTCTTCCGCATCCATGATCTCGGGTGTGCAGTCGCTGCTCTGCTGCTCGACCAGGTCCTCGTACCAGACATCGCGACCCTCGTTCCAGGCGACGTCGCCGCCGGTGCGCTTGACCACCAGGCAGGTGTGGACATCCGGGCAGGCTTCCAGTGCTTTGTCGGCATTAACTTTCAGCGGCACCGTTGGCCACCGCGCAGGCCCTCATCGGCGGTAATGACCGTCTGGCAGTCAGAGTCGAGAATCCGATCTTTCAGCGCCTCGGGTGAGAAGCCGCCAAAGACGATGGAGTGGACGGCGCCAATGCGGGTGCAGGCCAGCATGGCATAGGCTGCCTCGGGAATCATGGGCATATAAATACAGACACGATCGCCTTTGTTCACACCCCGGGCCTTTAGCGCGTTGGCCAGCTTGACAGACGTGGTCTTTCAGCTCGCCATAGGTGATGTGCTTGCTGTCGGCAGGGTCGTCTCCTTCCCAGATGATAGCGGTCTGGCTCGGCGCGCTCCGGCAGGTGACGGTCAATGCAGTTATAGCTGACATTGAGCTTGCCGCCGGCGAACCACTGCGCAGTGCCCTTGACGAAGTCGTAATCCATGACCTTGTCCCAGGGTTGATCCCAGGTCAGGAATTCGGCTGCTTTCTCGCCCCAGAACCCCTCGGGGTCTTCAATGGAGCGTTGATACATCTCCTGGTATTGCTGGGGATTGATGTGTGCGTCTTTGAAATTGGCTGGTACCGGGTGGATGGGAAACTCGGACATGACTACCGCTCCAATGATTATGTTAGGCATTTGATGATACGGCGCTGCGCCAGCTGATTCAAGCCGACCAAGGTCTAATGATAGCTGTTGGGTGACTGACTGGAGCAGATTTCAGGGCAGGCGGCTGGTGATGGACAGGGCCGCGTAGAGTCAGACCCTGAGGACATGTGTTGATGAGACCAGAAGCAGAACGGTCAGCCGTCTGCCAGCATGCGCCAGTCGTCCACCGGGTTTAGTGACAGGCGCACGTTGTCAATAAGGCGCGTGTTGCCCAGCCGGGCTGCGGCCAGAATGGCGACTTCTTCCGATGTCTTCGGTCACGGTACCCAGGGTGCGCGCGTCGCGTATTGCGAAGTAGTCCGGTTCGAAGCCTGCCTGCAGCAGCTGCATGCGGGCATGGGATTCCAGTTGCAGGAAGTTATCAAAACCACAGGCGATGGCCTCTCTACAGGTGTTCAGGGTCTGGTGCAGCAGCGGGGCGATGCTGCGCTCCTGGGGGCTGAGGTAGCCATTGCGTGAGCTCATGGCAAGGCCGTCCTCGTCGCGGGTGGTGGCCACGCCAACGATGGTTACCGGCATGCACAGGTCTCTGACCATCTTGCGCACAATAGAGAGTTGCTGGAAGTCTTTCTCGCCGAAGATAGCCGAGTCGGGCTGGACAATATTGAATAGCTTGCTGACAACGGTGGTGACGCCGTCAAAGTGCCCCGGGCCGACTGCTGCCACAAAGTGTGTCGCCAAGATCTGGCACACTCACCACAGTTTGTTGATCCATGCCCTGTGGGTAGATGTCTTCTGCGCTGGGTGCGTAAAGTAAATGCACTCCCTCGCTGAACAGCTTTTCCTTGTCCGCGGCCATGGTGCGCGGGTAGGCGTCAAGGTCTTCGCCGGGGCCGAACTGCAGTGGGTTGACAAAAATCGAGACAACGACGACGTCGCAAAGCTTGCGAGCTTTGCGAACCAGATCCAGATGCCCCTGATGCAAGTTGCCCATAGTGGGTACAAAGCCGATGGTCTGGCCTTCCTTGCGGTATTGCTGCACGGATGCCTGCAGCTGAGCCTTGTTGTTGCAAGTTCGCATAGCTCCCTGTTCCTCTCGGATGGAATGGCGACGCTAAACCGGTAATAACATGAGTCCGTTATACCTTCCCCGAATGGTGCATTTGGGGGGGAGAAGTATGCCCCATGCCCCCATAGCGGGCAATAATTTAATAGGAAAAATTCACGCGGTTTGTTACCGATAGAAGCGCAAGTGGTAACAACGATCAGGGGTTGGATTTGTACGGCATGAGCGATGAGCAGGGGCGTGTTGCCCCAATTTGGTGCATATTGGGTGGTTAGAGGCCGCCCCGCCGGCGGGCGAAGGCCATAACCCGGGACCGTTACTCAACTATAGGTGTGTTCTTCGCGAGGATATTCGCCTGCCTTTACGGCCTCGACAAACCCCTTGAGTGCCCCCTGGATAGTGCTTTTGCCCGCCATGAAATTCTCTACGAACCGGGCTGTATGTTCCGACAGGCCCAGTAAATCATGCATGACCAGGACCTGGGCGTCGGTGCCGGCGCCGGCGCCGATGCCGATCACCGGGATGTCCAGCTTGGAGCTGATATCGGTTGCCAGCGGCGCGGGGATGCACTCCAGCACCAGCAGGCTCGCGCCCGCGTCCTGAATCTCTACTGCGTCCGCGAGAATGGACTTGGCTTCTTTGGGGGTGCGGCCCTGTACCTTGAAGCCGCCAAACTGGTTGACCGACTGCGGTGTCAGTCCCAGGTGAGCGCAAACGGGAATGCCTCGCTCAACCAGCATGCTGATGCTATCCGACAGCCAGGTGCCGCCTTCCATCTTTACCATCTGCGCGCCGGCCTGCATCAGCGCGGTGGCGTTCTCCATGGTTTGCTCTGGCGTGGTATAGCTCATAAAGGGCATGTCTGCGATCACCAGGGAGTCGGGTGCTGCGCGGCATACGCACTCCGTGTGGTAGGCCATGTGGTCGGTGGTCACCGGAATAGTGCTGTCGTGACCCTGCAGGACCATACCCAGTGAGTCGCCGACCAGAATGGTTTCGGCACCCGCTTCGCTGATAATGCGTGCGAAGGTCGCATCATAGGCGGTGATGCAGACAAACTTTTCTCCGTTTGCCTTCATCTTGTCCAGGGTGCTGATTGTAATCTTGCCCATGGGCGGACCCTTGTGGCTTAGCCGAAAAATGTCGGATTGAAGTAGTGGCGGCCGCTGCGAATGTCGAGCAGATAGTCCACCAGGTGATCATAGTCCCTGTCGCCGCCTGCCAGGTCGATCTCACTGGCGTTTACGATCAGTAGAGGGGCGCCATCGTAATATAGAAAGAACTCACTGTACACTTCGTTCAGGCGCTCCAGATAGTCGCGGTCAATGGCTTGCTCAGCGGCAATTCCACGATTCTCGATGCGCGAGAGCAGCACGTCAGTGGAGGCCTGCAGGTAGATCACCAGGTCGGGTCGCGGCGCATCAATGGTGAGTTGCTGGTAGACCTTTTCATAGAGCTGGAACTCGTCCCGTTCCAGGTTGATACGTGCGAACAGCGGGTCTTTTTCAATCAGGAAGTCAGCGACCCGCACGGGCTCGAAGATGTCTGCCTGACGCAAATCCTGCATCTTCTGTGCGCGCTGGAACAGGAAAAATAGCTGCGTGGCCAGGGCTGCCTGTTGCCGGTTGCGATAGAACTTTTCCAGGAAAGGGTTTTGCTCGGCTTCTTCCAGCAGGGTCTGGTAATTGAAGGTGCGCGGCCAGACGTTTGGTCAGCGTGGTTTTACCCACGCCAATGGGACCTTCCACGGCAATGTAAGAGGGTGGGGTGCGCCCGTTCAGGTCGGTGTTAATGGCCTGGGTCTCCCGTATCAGGGCCTGTTGGTGCCGTTATCCGCGGCCAGTATGGCCGGGGGCAAGCTGAAGTGGCGTCTTTTCCAGGTTTACTGGCGGACAGCCGTCGACTAATGTACCAAGTTCCTTGCCGCCGGGCAGCATCAAATTTGCCGGGGCTATCTCCAGCAACGGGTAGAGCACAAAGTTGCGTTGCGTCATCCGTCGGATGGGGGATAACCAGCCGCTGGTCTGCCAGTTTCTCTTGCCCGTAGAGCAGAATGTCCAGATCCAGTGTGCGTGCTCCCCAGCGCACAGACCGCTTGCGTCCATGCTCGTCCTCGATATTTTGCAGTGCATCCAGTAGGGCATGAGGTGTCAGCGTCGCTTCCAGCTTTGCTGCCGCGTTGAGGTAATCAGGCTGCTCTCCTGGTCCTATTGCTGCACTGCGCCAGGCGCTGGAGACAGCTGTAACGGAGAGTGCAGGATGGTTGCTTATCGTCTGCAATGCACTGCGAAGTTGCGCCAAAGGTTCCCCCAGGTTACTGCCCAGGGAAATAAACACAGTTGTCATTTTCTGCGTTACTGCGCCGGGTGCGTGGGCGTCGTCGCCTGCGGCCACCTTTGGCTTCATCACCGGCAGGCTGCCGGTGCTGCAGGCGTTGCTCCATGGGCAAGTCCTGGTATTCGGTCCACCACTCCCCAAGACCGCCGGTTTCTTCACCCGCCTGCTCGCGCAGCAGCAGGAAGTCGTAGGCGGCGCGAAAACGGCGGTGATCGACCAACTCCGCCGCTTTCTTGCCCTGCCGTGCGCTGCAGGCGCAACTGAAACTCCCAAATCTCGCGCATGGGCTGGCTGAAGCGCTTGGGTATGGAGATTTGCTGGCAGGCCTCGCCAATAGTCTGCTGCGCTGCGTTGTGCATGGCCACCATGGGCGGCTCGCCCTGGTTTTCCAGGTGAGTGGCCGCGCGCTTGACCACCGGCCATAGCAGCGCCGCCAGGAGAAAAGCCGGGGTGACGGGCTTGTCCTGGGCGATACGCTGGTCGGTGTTGGCCATGGCGGCGCGCAACAGCGCCAGGGCGTGGTCATCGCCGTGCAGTATGTGGCTGGTTTCGTCGAAGAGGTAGGGCAGCAGGTCGTGACGCAGCAGCTCTTCCAGGGTGGCGGCTGGCATAGCCGGACAGGAACAGTTTAAGAAATTCATCAAACAGTCTTGCCGGTGGGATTTCTCCCAGTAGCGGCGCGCAGGCCGGGTATTGCATTTGCCGTTGCTGCTCGATGTCAAAACCCAGCTTGGCGGCAAAGCGCACCACCCGAAGCATGCGCACCGGGTCTTCACGGTAGCGTTGGGCGGGGTCGCCAATGATGCGAATCAGGCGTCCTCCAGATCCTGCAGGCCGTCCACCTGATCGAATACTTCGAATTTACCCGAGTCGTAATACAGGGCGTTGACGGTGAGGTCGCGGCGTACAGCGTCTTCTTCCAGGGTGCCGTAGACATTGTCCCTCAGCAGCAGACCCTTGTCGGACTGGCGGGAGTGATTGCCGCCTTTATCCGGGCTGGCCTCATCGCCATTTTCGTGGTGCCCGCGAAAGGTGGTGACTTCGATGATTTCTCGGCCGAAGCGCACATGCACGATGCGGAAGCGGCGGCCGATGATGCGTGAATTGCGAAACAGGCCATGCATGTCTTCCGGGGTCGCATCCGTTGCAATATCGAAGTCTTTTGGGTGGCCACCCAGCAGCAGGTCTCTGACGGCACCGCCGACCAGATAGGCCTGGTGACCCTGCCCGCGCAGGCGGGACATCACCTTCAGGGCGCTGTCGCTGATATTTTTACGGGAGATGCAGTGCTGGTCCCTGGGAATGACGTTCAAGAAGCGGTGCGCCTGTATTGTGGCCGTAAAAGCAAAGCGGAAGTTTAACACAGTCGCCGTAGTATCGGGTCGAGTAATGGCAGGAGTCAGTGAATGACGGGGAAGACAATGTCTTCCCCATCCAGGTCTCACTTCAGGAGTTATTGTTATTTCTAGAGTGCTATTATTGTTATAGGCATATCAAAACATAGTTTTATTTTGCTGCCCAAAGCGTTAAACCGTAAAAAGTTACATCTTCGGGCAGGTAGTGCGGTTAGAAGTGATCCGGCCAAGCCTTACTGTTACAGTAGGAAATTGAAGGGGAAGAGAACTTCCCCATCCAGGTCCATAGTGAAAAATATTATTTTTATTGCCGTGCTGTTATTTTTATTGGTGCACTGCGTAGATAAATGCAGGCGCTGTGCCAGATTAATAATTTAATCTATATAAATCAATATAGTTAAGGTTTTTTAGAGCTATTGCTAGTGACTTATTAAGCTGTTGTTACCTTATTACCCCTGCTCTGAGTAACCCGTGCTCGGCCAGAGTAACGTCTATCCTGCTCGTGACTGGCTCTTGCCGCGGCGTCCGCTGGCACTGGATTTGCTGCGCGGGATGCCAAAACGCTGCCGTCTTTCCCACAGGCATTTGCGGCTGACGCCCAGTTTTTGCGCCAGTTCGGTTTCGCTCATGGAGTCCTGGTGCTCCAGCACAAAGCGCTGGAAATAGTCCTCCAGGGACAGGTCTTCCTGTGGGTCGTTGTTGCCGCGCGCTGGATGCGTGCTGGCGGCTGATATGCCGTCCTGACCGCGGATGCGGTTGATGTTCACCAGCTCCAGGTCGATGCCCAGGCATTCGTTATCGATTTCATCGGTATCGGACAGTATCACCGCCCGTTCAATGGCGTGCTCCAGTTCGCGCACATTGCCCGGCCACTGGTAGGTGGTGATGGCCTGGATGGCTCTGGGTGACAGGTGCATGGCCTGTTTGCCCAGCTTTTCGGCCTGTTGCTGAGCATGCTTTCTGCCAGATGAAGGATGTCCTTGCCGCGCTCGCGCAGAGGCGGGCAATGACAGGCACAGCACGTTGATGCGGTAGAACAGATCCTGGCGAAATTGGCCCTCGGCTGAGAGTTTTTGCAAGTTGCGGTGGGTGGCGCAGATCAGGCGAACATCGACTTTGCGGGAGTGCACTGAGCCGATGCGCCGTATCTCGCCCTCCTGGATAAAACGCAGCAGTCTGGCCTGCGCTTCCATGGGTAGCTCGCCAATTTCATCCAGAAACAGGGTGCCGCCGTCAGCGGCCTCAATCAGCCCCATGCGACTGGCGTTGGCCCCGGTGAAAGCGCCTTTTTCATAGCCGAACAGTTCGGACTCGATCAGTGTGTCGGGAATAGCTGCGCAGTTTACGGAGATTAGCGTCTTGTCTGCCCGCCGGCTGTGCTGGTGAACGCTGCGTGCAACCAGCTCCTTGCCGGTGCCGGTCTCACCCAGCACCAGTACCGTCGATTCGGTGGGTGCCATACGTTGGATGTGGCTGGACAGGGTCTGCATGGCCGGGCAGTTGCCGATCAATGCCGCGTTCGCCGCCGTCCGGTCGACCCGGACGATAAACTGGTCTTGCGCTCCTGTGCTTTGGCTGTGGGGTGGTCGGCAATGATGCGCTCTACAGCACTGACCATGTCACCGTGGTCAAATGGCTTGGCGATATAGTCGACGGCGCCCATGCGCATGGAATCGACAGCGGAGCGCAGGCTGGCATAACTGGTCATGATCAGTACTGGCACATCGCCTGCTTTGCTGAATCAGGTCGGTGCCGGGCGCGCCGGGAAGCCGCAGGTCGGAGATAATCAGGTCAAAGTCTACAAAATTAAAGTCGGCTTCCGCCTGTTGTACGGAGCCAGCTTCGCTCACCTCGTAACCGTTGCGTTCCAGCAGGCGCCGCAAGGCGGTGCGAATCACGGATTCATCTTCGACGACGAGAATTTTTTGCATGTGTTTCCGCCCGGTGTGTATTTACTACACAACATACCGTTACTGCGTGGATTATTCCAGTTTGAGTACTCAAGCGGGTGCTCAGGGTTATACGTCAAATGTCTGGCCGTAGCTCGCTGCGGCCAACTCCAAGCGTAAAACGGGTCCCGGGGTTGGGTCCGGACGTGCAGGGGGCTGGTTAGCTGCACTGAGCCACCCAGGTCTTCCATGATGCTGTAAACCATGGCCAGCCCCAGGCCGGTGCCGGCACCGGGGTCTTTGGTGGTCAAGAAGGGCTCAAAAACCTGGCTGCGCAGGCCTGCGGGTATGCCGCAGCCATTGTCATCGACATCGATCAGTATGCGTTGTCATTGGCTGTACGGCCTGAACCTGTACATGCCATCCTCGTCGCAGGCATCCCGCGCATTGCCCAGCAGATTGACAAAGACCTGCAGCAGTCGCTGGCTGTCCGCCAGCACCAGCAGTTCCCGGTCACAGTGATTACTGAACCGTATCTGTCTGGCCTCCCTGTCCAGGTTGAGCAGGTGTATGGCTTCGTCGACGCAGTCCGCCAGATTGCAGGGGGTCAGTTCCAGTTCTCGGCACTGGAGCCCACATGGGAGAAGTTTACCAGCGATTCGACGATGCGAGTAACGCGCTCGGTCTGCTTGAGAATGTCTTTGGCAGTCGCGGATTTCGTCTTTTTCCTCGGCGTACTCCAGGTTCTGCGCCAGGCACGCGATGCCGGTGACGGGGTTGCCGATCTCATGGGCAACGCCTGCCGCCAGACTGCCAATGGAGGCCAGGCGCTCATTGTGCAGCAACTCTTCCTCCATTCGCTCGTAAGCGGTGATGTCCTCCACCAGTATGATGTATGTCGCCCTGCAGCCAGCGTTGACCTGGTCTTGTGCAGGCTGACCCAGCTCGACTCGTCATTGGCCTGCCAGGATTTCCGTCTTCAGTACGGTATTGCTGTCACTGGTGCGGAACGCGTCCAGCAGGTCCTGCCAGGGTCCTGCCTGCGCCGAAAGCAGTGAGCCCAATATATCGTTTGCGCGACGCCAGTAATATCCTCCATGCTGCGATTCCACATCAGCAGCTCACCATCTGTGCCCAGTGAACAGATGCCTACCGGCAACGTATCCAGCGTTTCGCGGTAGCGCCTGCGCAGTGCGTCCAGGTCTGCGGCGAGGCCCGTGAATTGCATGTGCGGTGCGTCCAGACTGCGTTCGATGAGATTGATGTCCTCGGTGCCTCCGGCCTGGAAGGGAATGCAGCGTTCAATAATGTTGTGGGCTACTGCCGGCCCCAGCAGGCCGGAGAGGTTGGCTTCCACTCGCCTGCGCAAACGGCGCAGTGCATAGGGGCGTGTTTCGCTGGTTGTGAATTGCAGTTGTTGCAGCGCTCGCTGGACTTCTGCCTGGGCCGTGTTTTTACCCAGGGCAGCTTCGAGTTTCTCTGCAAACTCGGCGGCGCTGTTCAGCGGCAGTCTTTGCCTGATGGGCCTGGCGAGGTCATCCATAGAGCAAATCTCTGCGGCCACGCGCTCTTCTTCGCTGGTGCGTGTGAGCATTGAAACCACGATAAACAGGCCTGCATTTATCACCAGCGCGAGCATGGTCGCGATAGTCCAGATGCTGTCCGGGTCACCCACCAGGGAGGTGAACAGCTGTCCTATTTCGGGAACGTAACCGCGGGTCGTGGGTAGCATGATGGTGAAAAACCAGAACGCCAGTCCCCCCCAGAGCCCGGCCAACAAGCCGTAGCGGTTGGCGCCTGGCCAGTGCGGGGTTGCTACCAGTCCGGGTAAGAACTGCAGTGTTCCCGAGAAGGCGACCAGGCCCAGTTCCACCAGACTCTGGCGCCCGTTGAGACCCAGGTAGAAGAGGTAGCCAGCCAGAATCAGAATAGCGATCAAGGCTCTACGCAACCACTTGAGGTTGCGGTAGATGTTTTCGTCCTGGCCCAGGCTGAGCTGCCGGGAAGGCAGTACCAGGTGGTTCAGGCACATATTGGCCAGGGCCAGTGTTGCCACCACAATCGTTGCGCTGGAGGCTGAAAGCGTGGCGACAAAAGCAATGGCACTGGTGACAGGTGAGGCCAGATCCACCCCCATGGCCAGGCCGCTGAATTCCATGGGCAGGCTGTGATCCAGGCGCATACCGGCCCATGCCAGGGGTAATACGGGCAGGCTCAGCAGCATCATGTACAAGGGCATTCCCCAGGCTGCGCTGCGCAAGTCCTTGCTGTCTGTGTTTTCGGCAAACAGCATATGAAAAACATGCGGCATGCATACGGCACCGGCAAAGAACACCATCAGCAGTGTATGCACTTTGTCAAAAGACAGTTTCTGGGTCATTTGTTCGCGTGCGGACGAGTCGCTTTGCAGCCAGCGTTGCAGGTCGCCCGGACCGTCGAAGACGCCATAGACAGCGATCAGCATAAGTACCAACAGGGCGCCCAGTTTGACCAGGGACTCAAACGCCATCGCCGTCACCAGTCCGGTATTGCGGTCCTGGGAGGACAGGTGGCGAGTGCCGAAGGAAATAGCGAAAAAGGTGATAACCAGGCAGGTGAGCAGGGCCACCCCCTGATGGTGAAAGCCTTCTTCCTCCATGACATGATCGTGGCCGGCCAGAATGTGTACGCTGTCACCCACCGCTTGAATTTGCAGAGCCAGCATGGGTAGCAGCGCCAGGCACATGGCAATGGTTGTTGCCGCCCCCACACGTGGACTACGAAAGCGGAACGTAAGCATGTCGGCGACTGAGGTCAACTGGTACACGCGGGAAAGACGCAGCAATGGCATGAGCAACATGGATGCCAGCACAAATAACAGGCATGCTCCAGCGTAATAAAGCAGGAAGTTGTAACCATAGCGATAGGCGATATCGATGACACCGTTGCTGGCCATCGCCCCGGCGAAAACGCCCAGCGAGAGCACATAAACAGCCGGGTGGTGTGTCACCCGTCGTGGGATGATTTCCCTGTCTGCCAGGTAGGCCACGGTAAATAAAACAAAGAGGTAACCCGAGACAGATAGCAGTATCTCCGCCAGGCTAAAGCTCATCGGGGTGCCTCGAGCGATGCCCCCACCAGGTGAAGCCGATGATGGCGCACCAGATTATATAGGGGCGATACCAGGCGCTGTAGTCGCTGGTAAGCCAGTCCCTGAGCATGGGAAAAGCGATGAGCGCGAGTACGATGCCCAGCACCAGAGTACGGTTGATATACATGGGGCGGAGGTCCGTGGGGCTTGGATGGATAGTACTTAAGGGTTGTTGACGGGTAAAGGACCCACGGCGTTCACGGATCTGCCGCTACGATGGCCATTTGTCCGGGTATCGTGTCTTTTGACCAGTTTTCTACTGCTCGTGCCAGTATTTGAGGGCAGCCCCGAAGGCTCTTTGGTACCTGTGGTTGTTGCAGGAAAGCCAGTGCCTCGCGCAGGTTCTCAGATGCGTCGGCAGCGAGCAGGGCGGGGGCGTGGTTTTGTTTACTGTATTTCTGGCCCTGTGTGTTGGTAATCACTGGGAAGTGGCTGTAGCTCGGCTGGTCAAACTCAAGTAATTGCTGCAGGTAAATTTGCCTGCCAGTTGAGTCCAGCAGGTCGGAGCCGCGTAAAACATGGTCGATTTCCTGGAAGGCGTCGTCGACGACGACCGCCAACTGGTAAGCGTAGAGGCCGTCTTTGCGTCGCAGGATAAAGTCGGGAAAGTGTTGCCCCAGAGCCTCGGACTGCCTGCCCTGGATGCCATCATTGAAGGTGATGTGGCAATCGACTGGAACCCGCACGCGCAGAGCGCAGGGTTCGGTAATGTCGGCTTGGCGGGGCAGGCAGCGCCCGGCGCAAGCGCCGCCCGGACCCAGCATCGCCCGTGTGCAGTCGCAGCGAAACAGCCTGTCTTGCGCTGCCAGCTTTTCAAGGGCCTGTTGGTAAGCATGTGAACGATGGCTCTGCCATAGTACGTCCCCGTCCCAATGCAGGCCGTGGTCAACGAGGCTGGACATTATCCGCCGGGCAGCGCCGGGTTCTTCACGGGGTGGGTCGAGGTCCTCCATGCGCAACAGCCACTGGCCGTTGTTGGCACGAGCATCGAGGTAGCTGGCCAGTGCTGCAATCAGTGATCCCATGTGCAAGTCCCCGGTAGGGGAGGGAGCGAACCTGCCACGGTAGGCGGCGTCAGTTGCCATGGGGAGTGGCTACAAGCGTGATCAGGAAAGGTTTGGCGGGCATATGACGAGTGCGGGTCTGGAGCGCTGGTATGACACGTACGGTCCGGGCGTCGCATTGAAAGGCCCGACAGGCGTTGCTACGCCCCGGGCCGAGGGAATGCTAGCCCAGTTCCTGTCTTTCCTTGATTTCATCGAGCGTTTTACAGTCGATGCAAAGGTTCGCAGTGGGGCGGGCTTCCAGGCGCTTGATGCCAATCTCAACGCCACAGGCGTCGCAGAAGCCGTAGTCATCCTGCTCTATACGCTCCATGGTTGAGTCAATCTTCTTGATCAGCTTGCGTTCACGATCACGTGTTCGCAGCTCAAGGCTGAACTCTTCCTCCTGCGTTGCCCTGTCGGCCGGGTCGGGGAAGTTGGCTGCCTCGTCTTTCATATGACTGACGGTGCGGTCCACTTCCTGCATCAACTCGGACTTCCAGTTTCGCAGAATGGATTTGAAGTGCTCTCGCTGCTTCTCATTCATGTACTCTTCGCCCCGCTTGGGTTTATAGGGCTCGAAGTTCTTGAATTCAGTAGCTGCTTTATTGGCTGGTTTTTTTGCTGCTCTAGGCATGGTTTGGTTCCATACGGTAAAACAAACGACACAATACTCACAGTTTCCTGGCTGGAGGCAAAGGTGGCCTGCAACCAAGGGCGGAGAAACTACCAGATTCATTCGCGCGATGCCACTCTTTTAGCTGACTTCTCCCCGTCGACCGGCAGTTGCTAGAATGGGCGCCTTGCACCCTTGAGCATATTGAACATGACAGTCGGTCAGCAGCAGATGCGATTCGCCCGGCGAGTGGCGGAAATAGAGCCCTTCCACGTGGTTGAAGTGCTGCAGCGTGCGATGGCGCTGGAGGCAGCAGGGCGAGACATTGTCCACCTCGCTGCAGGTGAGCCCGACTTCGCCACCGCGGCACCGATTATCGCCGCCGGGCAGGCGTCCCTGGGGCGTGGCGAAACCTCTTACTCCGGGGCCGCGGGCATTCCCGCCTTGCGTGAGGCACTGTCGGCACATTACGCGGCAGAGTATGGCATGGACATAGCGCCCTCGCGGATCATGATAACGCCGGGTGCTTCTGGTGCCTTGCTATTGATCAGCGCGCTGCTGGTCAATCCAGGGGAGGGCATGTTGATGACGGATCCCGGTTATCCCTGCAATCGCCATTTCCTGCGGCTGGTGGAGGGTGAAGGGCAGCTGGTAGCCGTGGGAGCAGATACGCGCTATCAGCTCAACGAGGCATTGGTAGCGCAGCACTGGCGGGATAACACCATCGGTGTGCTGGTCGCATCGCCCGCTAACCCCACGGGCTCGGTGCTATCGCGAGATGAGCTGCAAGGATTGTCCCGGGCCGTTCGCGCGCGCAATGGGTACCTGGTGGTCGATGAAATCTACCACGGCCTCAGTTATGGCACTGACACGCCTTCTATCCTCGAGATAGATCCCGATGCCTTCGTCATCAACAGCTTCTCCAAGTATTTCGGCATGACCGGTTGGCGGCTGGGTTGGCTGGTGGCCCCCGAGGCAGCGGTCGCGGAGATGGAGAAGCTGGCCCAGAATCTGTTTATTTCCATGTCCACCATGGCGCAGCATGCGGCACTGGCAGGGTTTGAGCCGGCAACCCGTGAGATTCTGGAACAGCGCCGGGAGCTGTTTCGCCAGCGTCGGGATTATCTGCTGCCCGCAGTGAGGGAACTGGGGTTTAACGTGCGCGCCGAGCCCGAGGGTGCTTTTTACATCTACGCAGACGCCAGCCGTTTCACCCGGGACAGCCAGGCCTTCTGCCTGCGCCTGCTCGAGGAGCAGGGTGTTGCACTGACGCCCGGAGTGGACTTTGGCCACCACCTGGCGAATGAGCATGTGCGTTTCTCCTTCACCACGTCCATGCAGCGGCTGCAAGTTGCGATAGATCGCCTGGCCGGGGTGCTTGGCGCGTGAGCGACTTGATAGAGGGCCGCCTGATTCGACGGTACAAGCGTTTCCTGGCAGATGTCGAGTTGGCTGACGGTAGCCAGATCACTGTTCATTGCCCCAACACCGGGGCCATGACCGGTTGTGCGGACCCGGGTGCGCGGGTCTGGCTGTCTGTCTCCGCGTCGAAGACACGCAAGTATCCGCATACCTGGGAGCTGGTGGAGACGGCTAAAGGTATGGCCTGCATTCACTCGGCTCGCGCCAACAAAGTGGTTCGCAGTGCCTTCGAAGCCGGGGTGATACCGGGGTTTGAGGCCTATCCTGACATTCGCAGTGAAGTAAAATATGGTCACAACAGTCGCGCGGACCTGCTGTTGGAAGGCCCCGCTGGCCGCGTATTCGTGGAGGTAAAGTGCGTAACTTTGTGTACCGGGAAGGGCCAGGGGCTGTTTCCCGATGCGGTCAGTGACCGGGGGCGAAAACACTTGCTGGAGCTGGCGGCGGTCCTGGACGCGCAAACCCGGGCACTTATGTTCTACTGCGCGTTCCACGAGGGGGTGCAACGTGTGAGTGCTGCCGCCCTTATCGATCCGCGCTATCGCGATACGTTGGCGCAGGTGGTTGGCCAGGGCGTGGAGGTGCTTGCCTGGGGGGCTGACATCTCCACCGAGAGCATTGCACTGGCGCGGCCACTGCCCTTTTCCGTTGATCCCCCGGAGCCAGCTGATGCCAGCTGAATTTACCCTGGCGCAGCTCACCGGACAGGATGAGTCCCATCTGGTTGCCGTAACCAATGGCCATCGCTTGCAGCCGGAGGCTGCAGGGGCATTTCTGCGCCTGCAGGCAGAGGCGCGGCTGGCCGGGTTTGAACTGGCTATTGCCAGCAGTTTTCGTTCCTATCAGCGCCAGCTGGCCATATTCAATGCCAAAGCCCGCGGCGAAAGGCCGGTCCACGATGATGCCGGCGCGCCGGTAGATCTGCAGGCGTTGCCTGATGCCGACAAGCTGGCAGCTATATTGCGTTTCTCGGCACTGCCGGGCACATCGCGACACCACTGGGGTACCGACCTTGATGTCTTCGACGCTGCGGCAGTCCCGGCAGACTATCGCATTCAATTGACGCCCGAAGAGGTGAACGCGGGCGGGCCTTTCTGCGCGCTGCACGACTGGCTTGATGAGCGCATGGCCGCTGGCGAGACGCTATGGTTTTTACCGTCCCTACCAGGAGGATCATGGGGGCGTGGCGCCCGAGCGCTGGCACTTGAGTTATGCGCCGCTCTCGGTTTCATGTGATGGGCGCATAAACGCAGCAGATTTGCTGGACCTTTGGGCTGGGGACCTGGTTTTGGGTCGGCAGGTTGCAAATAGTGTCGAGGACATTCTCGCACGCTATGTGCGGGTTGCTGAGGGATGGTGCCCTCGATGACGGGGTAGGAGAGGTCCCGGCGCCGGCGCGCCGGGATACAGGGATTACTCGGCGGCTTTAGCCTGCTCGTGCAGGTGGCCGTAGTGGTGCCAGTAGTCCTTCTCGGCGGCGGCGATCACGCGCAGGGCTTCATCGCGCCCGTAGACGTGGTCGACCTTGATGTCGATTTCTTTGCCAGGGACCAGTTTGTAGGTGGAGAAGTAGTGTTGCAGACGCTCGGTTTTGATGTTCGGGAGGTCGGCGATATCGTGCACGCCACCCCAGATATTATCACCCTCAAGCACAGCGATGATCTTATCGTCGGCTTCGCCGCCATCAATCATCTGTATGCCACCTACAACACGGGCTTTGAGTACGATATCGGCACGTGTAATGTGGCGTTCGGAAAACACGCAGATGTCCAGTGGGTCACCGTCAGCGACATCGACGTCGGGGCAAAGTTTGGCGACTTCCTCTGCACAATACGTGCGCGGCAGGAACCCATACAGCGCCGGGGGGCTTGAAGTGGTGCGCTGGGGTCGGTCAACCATCAGGAAACCCGAGGCCTTATCCAGTTCATACTTGACCACGTCGTCGGGGGTCATTTCGATATAAACCTGGTAGATGTCCTCGGCTGCATCGTCGGCCTTGATGTGGAGTCCGTGCCAGGGATGGCGGCGCCAGCGATTGAAGTCGCGATTACTGTACATGCTTGATCCTCTTTAATGGGGTTGCTTCACGTGAGAGGCGCGCATTGTACAGGGATTGACCGATGGAATCTTCCTTCCAGGGTCGAAATCGTGATGCATGTCTCGGGTGAGTTTGGTTTTTCAGACGGGGCGGGGGCGCTGTTTGGCTAACCGGCCAGCTGGTGCTATCCCCTGTGCCAGGGACCGCGTAGGCGCCTAGCAGCCGGCTCGGCCATCCATGGCTAGCTCAGGGGATAGCACCACCCGGCCTCCTTCGGCTATTACGTGAAACACGCTTGCTATGTATTGACGATGAGAGGCCCGGAGGGTAAATCTCCCCTTCCGAAAATGTGCGAAGCCATGGATGGCGCAGCCCAAGCCTGTCAGGGACGACGCTTTTTGGCGTTTTTCGGAAGGGGAGATTTACCCTTCGGGCCGGACAACGGCGCCACAGCAAAAACCCACCAAATAAAGCACTAAACTCAGACTTGAAACGACTTCTTGAGCTTCTTCGGCACCAGCTGGTTCTTGAGTGTCACATACTGCGGCATACCGTTCTTGTAATCCGGGTAGGCCTCCCCCTGAATCAGGGGCTCGAGATATTCCCGCGCAGCGTCGGTAATATTGAAGCCATCGCGGGTAATAAAGTTGCGCGGCATCATCTTTTCAACGTTGGCCACCTGATCCAGCGGCGCCTCACCAATGCTCCAGCGGTAACGCTTGCCTTTGCCGCGCACAATACAGGGCATGACTGAATTCTTGCCTTGCAGGGCCATCTCAACGGCTGCTTCACCCAGTGCATAGGCCTGGTCAACGTCAGTTTGTGATGCGATATGGCGCGCCGAGCGCTGCAGGTAGTCCGCCACCGCCCAGTGGTACTTGTGGCCCAGTTCATCCTTGACCATCTGCGCCAGTGTGGGGGCAAGGCCGCCCAGCTGGCTGTGACCAAAAGCGTCCTTGAGTCCCGATTCTGCCAGGAAGGTGCCGTCTTTATATTGCGTGCCCTCGGAGGCAACAATTACGCAGTAGCCCTGTTTCTTGACCGTACGCTTGACCTTGGCAAGAAACTTCTCGCGGTTGAAGGCGATTTCCGGGAACAGAATGATGTGCGGTGCGTCGCCTTCCTTCTCGGCGGCAAGGCCTCCGGCGGCGGCGATCCAGCCGGCGTGGCGGCCCATTACTTCCAGGATGAATACCTTGGTCGAGGTTTCGCACATGGAGGCGACATCAAGCGCCGCCTCGCGTGTGGAAATGGCGATGTACTTGGCGACGGAGCCAAAGCCGGGGCAGTTATCCGTAAGCGGCAGGTCATTATCAATTGTTTTGGGGACATGAATTGCCTGCAGCGGGTAGCCCATGGATTCGCTTAGCTGTGAAACCTTGAGACAGGTGTCCGCCGAATCGCCGCCGCCATTGTAGAAAAAGTAGCCAATATTGTGTGCCTTGAAGACTTCAATCAGACGTTCGTACTCGGCGCGGTTCTCCTCGATGCTCTTCATCTTGTGACGACAGGAGCCGAAGGCACCGGAGGGTGTGGTCAGCAGTCCATGGATGGCGCTGCGACTCTCCTTGCTGGTATCGATCAGTTCCTCACGCAGCGCGCCGATAATGCCATTGCGACCGGCGTAGACCTTGCCGATGGATGACTTGTGCTTACGCGCAGTTTCGATCACACCACAGGCGGATGCGTTGATGACGGCGGTCACGCCTCCTGACTGTGCATAAAAGGCATTCTTCTTTGGCATTGGCACCTGGTTTCCCGTTTGGCGAAAGTAAACAGGCGCTGTTCGAGCGCCTCCAAAAGTAAATGATACGGCATATTGCCTTCGGGTTCTAAGTGCATGGGATGATGCGGATCAACGCTGGTAGCGATAGTTGGCCGTGATACCATTGGCCGCTGATTTGAGGA
Source organism: uncultured Gammaproteobacteria bacterium (assembly GCA_963845135.1). GTDB lineage: Bacteria > Pseudomonadota > Gammaproteobacteria > Pseudomonadales > Halieaceae > Halioglobus. The sequence goes on from CAWJQW010000006.1 coordinate 205,397, forward strand.
GACACTTTTTGAAAGGCCATATTCATATCCTGGGGGTCTGCGGAACCTTTATGGGCGGGATCGCGCTGCTCGCCAGAGAGCTGGGCTTCAAGGTCACCGGCTCCGACGCCAACGTCTATCCTCCCATGAGCACCCAGCTGACGTCTGCGGGTATCGAACTTATGGAGGGCTATGCCCCCGAGCACCTGCAGCCGGCCCCCGATTGCGTGGTTGTGGGCAATGCCATGAGCCGGGGTAATCCGGCGGTTGAGTACATGCTCAATGCGGGGCTTACTTATACGTCGGGACCACAGTGGCTGGCCGAGCATGTGCTCACTGGCAAATGGGTTCTGGCCGCATCCGGTACGCATGGCAAAACGACGACCAGTTCCATGCTCGCATGGATTCTTGAATACGCGGGTATGGCACCGGGGTTTCTGATCGGTGGCGTGCCTGCGGATTTCGGCGTGTCCGCACGCGTCGGTGAAACCGATTTTTTTGTCGTCGAGGCGGATGAGTATGACACTGCTTTTTTTGACAAGCGCTCCAAGTTCCTGCACTACCGGCCGCGAACCCTGGTCATCAATAATCTCGAATTTGACCACGCTGATATCTTTCCTGACCTGGCGGCGATACAGCGCCAGTTTCATCATCTGGTGCGCACCGTTCCCGCCGAGGGCCTGATCGTCTGCCCCGCGTCGGTACCGGCTATAAACGAAACCCTGGATCAGGGGTGTTGGACCCCATTGGCTACTACGGGCGTTGATTCACCGGCGGACTGGTCAGCCCGTATGCTGCAGCCCGATGGATCCGCGTTTGCGGTGACGCTGGCCGGTGAGGTGCCTGCGACAGTGCACTGGCATCACTGTGGAGGCCACAACGTGGCCAATGCGGTCGCCGCTATGGCCGCGGCACGCCATGTGGGTGTGCTGCCCCAGGTTGCCGCCGAGGCATTGAGCACCTTTCGCGGTGTAAAACGTCGCCTGGAGCTGTTGGGTACGGTGCATGGTGTGTCGGTTTACGACGATTTTGCGCATCACCCTACAGCGATTGCTGCGACACTGCAGGGTTTGCGTGCACGAGCTGGCAAGGGCCGACTGTTGGCGCTTATCGAGCCGCGATCCAATACCATGCGCCAGGGGCAACATCGTGATCGGCTTGCTGCGTCATGCGAGAACGCCGACCGCGTGTATTGGTTCCAGCCACCGAATATGGATTGGTCGCTGGAGGATGTGGCCGCAACAAGTCCTGTGCCGGCGAGCGTCATCAGGGATATCGATAGTCTGGTCGAGGCGGTCAGGCATGAGGTCGACGCGGGAGACCAGGTGGTGATCATGAGTAATGGTGGTTTCGGCGGCATTCACGACAAATTGCTGCAAGCGCTGGAGACGGCAGGTGACTAAGATGTTATTGCCCCTGTACCAGCGCCTGGTATTGAAGGCACCGTGGTTTTCGTTATTCCTGGCTACGCTGGTGGTAGCCGGCTTTGCGACCCAGCTCGATAAAATAAAGCTGGATGCTTCGGCTGACTCTTTAATGCTGCAGGGCGACCCGGCACTGGACTTCTTTCGGGAAGTGAGCAGCCGATACGCCTCGGAGGATTTTCTGTTGATCACCTGGGAGCCCCCTGGGGATTTGCTGGGTGATGCCTCCCTGGAGCCCCTCAAGGCCATGGCCGAGGAACTGCGTCAGCTAAACGGGGTGTCCTCGGTGGTGACGGTATGGGATGTGCCGTTACTGGAGAGCCCGCCGTTGAGTCTTTCTGACATCACCTCGGGCGATGCGCTGCCCAGCCTGGAGCAGCCCGGTATCGATCGGGCGCTGGCGCTGCGAGAGTTCACCAGCAGTCCTATCTATGCGGACCTCCTGGCCGGGCGCGACGGCTCCGTTACCGCCGTACAGATCAACCTGAAGCGGGATGAGGTCTATTTTGATTTACTGGAGCAGCGTGAGACCCTGCGCATCAAGCGCAAGCAGCAGGGGTCTTGATAGCCGAGGAATCTGCGCAGCTGAAGCGGGTAGAGCAGGCTTTCAAGGGTCACACCGCGGTCACGTTGGAGCACCAGGGCAGGCTGGTGAGCGAGGTGCGAGAGATCGCCGCGTCCTACCAGCAACATGCCAAACTGTTTGTCGGTGGCGTGCCGATGATCGCCGCGGACATGGTGAGTTTTGTGCGCAGCGACCTGGTCACATTCGGCAGCGCCATTCTTGGTGTGATGATGGTGATTCTGGCGCTTATTTTTAGGCGGGTACGTTGGGTGGTCATTCCCCTGGTCACCTGTAGCGCCACCGTTACCGTGATGCTGGGCCTGCTGGGTGCACTGGACTGGCGAATGACCGTGATCTCGTCCAACTTTGTTGCCGTGCTATTGATTATCACCCTGGCAATCTGCATCCACCTGATAGTGCGGTACCGGGAATTGCATGCCCTGGAACCTGACGGTGACCTGTTTGATCGGGTATCCGAGACGGTGCGGTTAATGGCCGTGCCCTGCTTCTACACGGGCATCACCACTATTGTCGCCTTCATGTCACTGGTGGTATCCGGGTATTCAGCCGGTGATTGATTTCGGCTGGATGATGACCGTGGGTATCGGCGTCGCACTGCTGTTTTCCTTTGTGTTGGTGCCGTGCCTGATGTTGGTCTGGCCCGAGGGAAGGTCCCATCGGCACAGCGGTGCAGACCCCACGCTGACGGCGTGGTTTGCGCGGGTTACCGATCGCAATGGCGGTACCATTATTGCCGTTACGCTGGTCGCCATTGTGGTGATTGTGTTTGGTGTCAGCAGGTTGCAGGTAGAAAACCGTTTCATTGACTACTTCCATGAATCGACAGAAATATACCAGGGCATGGAACTGCTTGATTCCAAGTTGGGCGGCACGATTCCGCTGGATATCATCATCAGCGCGCCCGACGAGGATGCGCCGCTGCCCGGGCTCGAGCAGTCAGCGCCCTCGGTTGCCCAGGCCGCCCCGTTAGCCGACGATGACCCATTTGCTGATAACGAGTTTGCTGACGATGGGTTTGCTGATGGTGAGTGGGGCGATGATTTTGACACCGGTTTTGGCGGTTTCAGCCAGTCCGGTGAAGAGGACTTCGAGCCCAGTTACTGGTTCAGCCTGGCCGGTATGCGCGAGCTGGACGCCGTGCACGGGCATGTAGATTCATTGCCGCAAACCGGCAAAGTACTGTCCCTTTCCACCGTGTTTGAGGTAGTAAAAAACCTGATGGGCGAGGATATTGGCAGCGTTGAACTGGCGCTGGTGCAGAAAAGCCTTCCCGAGAGTATCAAGGGCATGATGGTGGACCCCTATTTCTCAGCGGCAAACGGGGAAGCTCGAATCAATGTGCGGGTAAAAGAGACCAGTCGCAACCTGCGCCGCGATCAATTTTTGACTGATCTGCGCAGTCACCTGGTCGATGAAATGGGTTTTGCCGAAGAGCGGGTGCAGTTCACGGGCATGCTGGTTCTCTACAACAACGTTCTGCAAAGCCTGTTCAGGTCACAAATTCTGACCCTGGGTGCGGTGTTCCTGGCGATTTTGGTGATGTTCCTGATCCTGTTCCGTTCACTGCCGCTGGCATTTATTGCCCTGGCGCCCAATATCCTTGCCGCCGGGCTGGTGCTGGGGGTGATGGGTCTGGTGGGTATCCCGCTGGACATCATGACCATCACCATTGCCGCGATTGTGGTGGGTATTGGTGTGGATGACTGTATTCACTATGTGCATCGTTACCTGCGGGAGTTTCCCAAGGACCGCGATTATCGCGCTGCCATGTACCGCTGCCACAGCAGTATCGGCCGCGCCATGTACTATACAACGCTGACGATAGTGGTCGGCTTTTGTACGCTGACGCTATCCAATTTCAATCCCAGCATTTATTTCGGGCTGCTCACGGTGCTGGCCATGGTGGCGGCCGTTCTCGGTGCGCTGTTATTGCTGCCGCAACTCATCATCATGTTCAAGCCACTGGGCCCCGAGGCGGATTGAAATGCGCTGTCGACCGTCCTGCGGTGCCTGTTGCATCGCGCCTTCTATCCGTCAGCCCTTCTTCGGTATGCCGCAGGGCAAAGCGGCGGGGGTGCGCTGTGTGCACCTTGATGGTGACCAGGCTTGCGGTTTATTCGGCGATCCGCGCCGGCCTGCCTTATGTGCTGCGTTTATGGCAGAGCGAGAGATCTGCGGTGAGAACAGGGACCAGGCACTGCTGATCATCAGTGAGTTGGAAGTATTCAGTAATCCGGATTCTGGCCCGCAGTAATGGATACCATCGCCTTATTCCCATTGTCTGGTGTGTTGTTGCCTTATGGCCGGATGCCACTGCAGATTTTTGAGCAGCGCTACCTTGACCTGGTGCGCAGCAGCATGAAAAGTGAACAGCCCTTTGGCAACGTCTGGATTCGCCGCGGCTCGGAGGTGCCCCAACAGGGGCGCGCCTCGGCGGAACTGGGTGACTGGGGAACCCTGGCGCGCATTGTCGACTGGGACCAGTTGCCCAATGGTTTGCTGGGCATCACGATTCAGGGCGAGGGGCGCTTTGACCTGTTCGAGACCCAGGTGCAAAGCAATGGCCTGGTGCTGGGGCAGGTAGAGTACCGGGATCCCCCTGTCGCTGCCGGGATGTTGCCCCAGTGGCAATCCATGACTGACGTGTTACAGAGCCTGGAAACCCACCCCCATGTGCAGGGCATGCAACTGCAGGTTGATTACACGGACGCCTGGCAGGTTGCCTGGACACTGATTCAGTTGCTGCCGCTTGACGAATATATCAAGTATGAACTGCTGGGCCTGAATGCAATTGAGGAAGTGATGGCCGAGCTGGACCTGATCCTCAATCAGATCAGTGGTGAAGATTAGGAAAAATCGGGCATCCAGCCCCCGGACTCTTTCCATCGATTGACAATGTCGCAGAATAACTCCGCCGTCCTTTCGGCATCGTACGCCGCGCTGTGTGCCTCGTCGTTATTAAAGGCAATGCCAGCTTCTGCGCAGGCTTTCGCCAGTACCGTTTGTCCATAGGCGAGCCCCGACAGCGTTGCCGTATCGAAGAATGAAAACGGGTGAAAGGGGTTACGCTTGATGTCGCAGCGTTCCACGGCAGCATTGATAAAGCCTGCGTCGAAGTGGGCGTTGTGCCCGACCAGGATCGCGCGGCTGCAGCCCTGCTCGCGTATTTCCTTGCGCACTGATCGAAACAGTTCCCCCAGTGCGTCCTCTTCGCTGACGGCCTCGCGAAACGGATGCCAGGGGTCGATACCGGTAAAGTCCAGGGCCGACTGCTCGATGTTGGCCCCCTCGAAAGGTTTGACGTGAAAGTCCAGTGTGCGATGAACCGATAGCATGCCGTCGGTATCCATGCGCACCAGGCTGGCGGCAATCTCCAGCACGGCATCAGTGGACGCGTTGAACCCGCCCGTCTCCACATCGATGACCACCGGGAGGAAGCCGCGGAAGCGATCACTGATCTGGTGGTTATTGCCCTGCATCGATTCAGTCACTTAGTTGCTGACCCGCCAACTGATGGACTCGCCGGCGGCCAGCGGTGTCAGGGTGTCTTCACCCAGGGGTAGCTGCGGCGGTACGTCCCAGCTTTCCTTGACCAGGGTGATGCTGTCCTGGTTGCGGGGGAGGCCATAGAAGTCCGGCCCAAAGTGCGATGCAAAGCCCTCCAGTTTGTCCAGCGCATCCAGTTGTTCGAATACCTCGGTATAAAACTCGATCGCGGCGTGGCCTGTGTAAACGCCGGCGCAACCGCAGTCGGCCTCCTTGCTGCCCGTGGTGTGGGGGGCGGAGTCTGTGCCCAGGAAAAACTTCGGGCTACCCGAGGTGGCCGCTTCCATCAACTCGTTCTGGTGGACGTTGCGCTTGAGAATGGGCAGGCAGTAGTAGTGCGGCCGGATGCCACCCACCAGCATATCGTTACGATTGAACATCAGGTGGTGGGCGGTGATAGTAGCCGCGACTTTGCTGCTGGCCTCGCTGACAAATTGCACCGCGTCGCGAGTGGTAATGTGCTCCAGCACAATCCGCAGGCCCGGAAAGCGCTCGGCAATAGGGGCCAGGTGCCGATCAATAAATACTTTTTCGCGGTCAAATATGTCTATCTCATGGTCTGTGACCTCGCCGTGAATCAACAGCGGCAGATCAACTTCCTCCATGGCCGCCAGTACCGGATACAAGCCCTCCAGTTCCGCCACACCGGCGTCGGAATTGGTGGTGGCGCCTGCGGGGTAAAGCTTGACCGCATGCACAAAGTCAGACGCTGCAGCAAGCTGGATCTCCGCTGCATCGGTACGGTCGGTCAGGTATAGCGTCATCAGCGGTTCAAACTGGCGGGGCAGCCCGGCCATGGCGGCAAGAATGCGTTCCCGGTACGCAGCGGCGTCAGCGACGGAAACCACCGGGGGCGTCAGGTTGGGCATGACAATGACGCGATTGAAATAGCGGGCCATGTCGGCGCAGGTCTGGGCCAGTGCACTGCCGTCGCGCAGGTGCACGTGCCAGTCGTCAGGGCGGGTGATAGTCAGTTCGTTCACGAGGAGCCTGTAGCGGGGTGAAGAAAGTGGCATGCTACCGTAAAACGGGCTGCGGGTCAGGTCTGGCGCACGGATTGATGTTGATATGGGGCGGTGAATTCCTCGCTCGCTTCCAGTAGAATGGCCGCCCTTTTTGTGCAGGATTCAATGGAGCAAGACATGTCAGACGTGAATAAAGTCGTACTGGCCTATTCCGGTGGTCTCGATACTTCGGTCATCGTGCGTTGGTTGCAGGATACCTACAATTGCGAGGTGGTGACCTTCACCGCAGATATCGGCCAGGGTGAAGAGGTCGAGCCAGCCAGAGCCAAGGCAGAAGCCATGGGCGTCAAGGAAATCTACATTGACGACCTGCGCGAAGAGTTTGTCCGCGACTTTGTCTTTCCCATGTTTCGTGCCAATACGGTCTACGAGGGCGAATACCTGCTGGGGACGTCTATTGCCCGTCCGCTGATCGCCAAGCGGCTGATCGAAATTGCCAATGAGACCGGTGCCGACGCGATTTCCCATGGCGCCACCGGCAAAGGTAATGACCAGGTGCGGTTTGAGCTGGGCGCCTATGCCCTCAAGCCGGGTATCCAGGTTATCGCCCCATGGCGCGAGTGGGACCTGGGCTCCCGTGAGTCGCTGATGAATTACTGCGCCGAGCGCGATATTCCGGTCGATTTTGCCAATGCCAAGAAAAAGTCACCGTACTCCATGGATGCCAACCTGCTGCATATTTCCTATGAGGGCGACCTGCTGGAGGATCCCTGGGCGGAGGCAGAGGAAGACATGTGGCGCTGGAGTGTGAGCCCCGAAGCTGCGCCCGATCAGGCGACGTACATTGAACTGACCTTCGCAAAGGGCGACGTGGTCGCCATCGACGGGGAGGCAATGAGCCCGGCTACGGTACTGGAAACACTGAACAAGGTCGGCGGTGCCAACGGTATAGGTCGTGATGACATCGTCGAGAATCGCTATGTGGGTATGAAATCGCGCGGCTGCTACGAAACACCAGGCGGCACTATTTTGCTTAAAGCGCACCGCGCGATTGAGTCCCTGACCCTGGATCGCGAGGCGACGCACCTCAAGGATGAGCTCATGCCGCGCTACGCCAAGCTGATTTACAACGGCTACTGGTGGAGTCCGGAGCGCAAGATGTTGCAGGCAGCGATTGATGACTCGCAGCAGGTGGTCAATGGGGTAGTCAGGCTGAAGCTGTACAAGGGTAACGTCATGGTGGCCGGGCGTAAGTCCGAGGACAGCCTGTTCGATGAAAGCATCGCCACCTTTGAAGATGATGCCGGTGCTTACGACCAGAAAGACGCGGAGGGCTTTATCAAGCTTAACGCCCTGCGCATGCGCATTGCCGCCAATAAGGGCCGTAGCTTCCTGTAGCCCCTGTGCCGGCCCGGGTTAACCCGGGTCGGTTTGTTGCAACCGCTCTGGGCTCATCGCAACTTTATTTCACCCAATTTAACCCTGCTCCAGCACTCTTCCCAGGGTGACATCCCCCTCAATGGTGGTGCGATTGATGACACGCTTCACCCCGGGTGGTGTGCCCGTGGCGCAGTGCATGGCGCGCCAGTTATCCCAGAGCACCATGTCGCCTTCACGCCACTGGTGGAAGTAGTGAAATTCCGGCTTGCGCGTATGGGCGACCAGGCGTTCCAGTAGTTCAATAGCCTCGTCGTTGGACAGGCCCGCCTGGTGCGGGGTCACCACCCGGTCGAGAAACTGTTCGACAACGCCCAGTACTTTGCGTCCGGTGACCGGGTGCGTAACAACGCCGGGGTAGGCGGTATCAGGGAAGTCCGGGAACTTCATGTCCGACGGTTTGCGTGGACTGTAGGCGCCGGGTTCGTAACCTTCCAGGTCCACATAGCGCATGTGCCGGCGTTGCATACAGAATGCGTAGGCGACTTCAATTTTCTGCAACAGGGCTTTGGTGTCGTCATCCAGGGCGTCATAGGCCTTGGCCAGATCGCCAAAGCCGGTCAGGCCATCGGTGCCAGGTACGGTGACAGCCCGCAGCAGGGCACCGTGGTTTGGCCTGCCCGTATAGTGCAGGTCTATGTGCCAGTCCAGGCGGCCAACGACCTGCTCGCCGTTGTAGGTAGCGGTCATGAAACGGTCGTTTTCGCCACCATTTTCCAGTACGAAGAGTTCCGGGTGCTCATCCGAGGTGGCAACTTTCAGCGGGTGGCTTTCCAGTGGACCAAAAATACGGCTGAACTCTATTTGCTTGTCTGGCGTGATGTCCTGGTCGCGAAACAGCAGGATGCCATGCTCGTACCAGATTGACTTCAGCTCAGACGCCAGTTCCTCTGAAATCGGTTCGTTGATATCGAAGCCGCCGACTTCCGCGCCGACGTTTTCCAGGGCAGTAACGCTAAGAGACATGATGTTTTCCTTCTAGTCCAGCACCGAGGGGTCGGCGCGTAGTTCACGTCTGGCCATGGCTTCCCAGAGGAAGGGAAAGCCGTTGGCGTCGGTGATGCTTACTTTCTCAATTTCATCTTCTGGCAGGGGCACACCACCACCCATGCTCTCCACTTCATAGGCACGCTTGCAGCGCCATTCAAGGGTGATCACTCGCAAATGTGCCTGGCGCAGGTTCTCGCCGACCACCAGCGCACCATGCCCGGCCAGCAGCGCCCATTTTTCCTGGCCCAGCGCCTCCGCAGCAGACAGGCTGGTTGCCTCATCCTCAAAGGTGCCGGCGTATTCGTTGTAAAGCGGCAGGTATGAGCCACAGTGGGCGCCGGTCTGGTCGTAGACTGGCGGCACCCTGTGCAGGTTGGCCCAGATGCCGCTCCAGTGCGCGTGGTTGTGAATCGCTACATTCAGTTCCGGGCGCAGTTCATGTAGCTGGATATGCAGGCCAATAGCGGGGGTAATGTTCCACTCACCCGCAATCACCTCGCCCTTTGCGTTCAGCGTCATAATGTCTGATGCGGTCAACTCGTCCCAGGCCAGTTCCCAGGGGTTGGTGAGGATGTTGCCGTCCTCTAGGCGGTAGGTGATATGGCCAGCGATGTGTTCATTCCAGCCCTCTCGCGAGAGCATGCGGCACATCAGTGCGACCTGGGCCTGCGGTGTCAGCGCCGGCAGTAGTGGGCGGGCACCCGGGCGTGGTGCAAAACGCTCGACCATGGCCTGGTTGAGACCGTCGTATTTTTCCAAGATAAACTCCTGCGGGTTGGTTTCCTGTAGAGCGCAAGCTTAGACCAGTTTTGCCGGGGCTTGTGCTCTTGGCGTGCAAAGCATGACGGAATGCTATCCGCGGTCAGCATTGTAATACCGCAACCCGGCGCCGCTGCCCGGCTCAGTGGTCGCCGGTGAGAGGCACGAAACGCACTGGCAGCACTGAGCGCTGCGCAATATCGCCATTCTCGCCGACCTGCAGTAGCAACAGCTCCTGTAAACCGCGCTCTTCGCCCACCGGTATCACCAGTTTGCCTCCCGGTTTCAACTGGTCCAGCAGCGGCTGGGGGATATGCGGTGCGGCCGCGGTGACGATGACGCCGTCGTAGGGGGCGTGTTCCGGCCAGCCGGCGTAACCGTCCCCGGCGCGAACCTGCACATTCTCATAGCCCAGCCTGCCAAGCGCTGCCGCTGCGGAATCGGCCAGCTCCTCGATAATTTCCACGGAGTAGACGGTGCGTACCAGTTCCGCGAGTACCGCGGCCTGGTAGCCCGAACCGGTGCCGACCTCGAGGATGACATCATCGGTGTCGGGGTCCAGCAGGTCGGTCATCAGGGCGACGATCAGCGGTTGCGAAATAGTCTGCCCTGCAGCAATAGCCAGGGGTGTATTCTGGTAGGCAAGGTGTTGGTACTCGGGCAGTACGAAGGCTTCCCTGGGCACCTTGCCCATGGCATTCATTACCCGTTCACTCAAATCCTGGCGCCCGGTGTAGTGTGCCGACTCGCGAACCGATTGACGGATGGCCCTCAGCATCTGCTGACGTGCGCTGTCCTTGTTTGTTGCAATCATAAGTTGTGCTCCCGTGTCAGGAGTGGCAGGACCTGCTCCCGAACTTGTTCCTGTGCCTAAACAGTCTAGATCAATTGCGAGAGGGCGAATGGCGTGGTCAGGGCTCAGTGAAAATCCCGCGATGTCAGCTGCAGGTTCTCCAGCGCATGAGTACAGTCCTGCAGTGCCCCGGCGACCACATGGGTCACGTTGTCCACTGTCTCCACGGTGCCGGTGACCAGCAGCAGCTTTGCGGACATCAGCGCCTGGCGGAAGTGCGCCTGGGTGCTCTTCCACACCACAATATTACTGCTCCCGGTCTCGTCTTCCAGGGTAAGGAAGAGTACGCCCGAGGCGGTGCCAGGGCGCTGGCGGCAGGTGATCAGGCCGGCGATGCGCACAAAACGGTTATTGCTGATGCTGGCCAGTTCGGCCTGGCGCACACAGCGATTGAAGGGTTCCCTGTCGCGCAGCAGGCTCATCGGGTGGGCGCGCAGGGTCAGCCCTGTGGCGCGGTAGTCCGAGAGCACTTCCTCCGCAACAGCCGGTGCCGGCAGTGCGACCCCGTCGTCGAAATGGCGCGCGCTCTGGAATTGTTCGTCCTGTAGCAGGGGTCGGGCTTCTTCCAGTGCCATGATCTGCCACTGGGACTGGTGGCGATGCCCGGCCAGTGAGGCCAGCGCGTCGGCGTCGGCCAGTGCCTCCATGTCCCGTTTATCCAGTTGTGCGCGCCGGCGAAGGTCACTGATTTGCCGGAAGGGCGCCTGCTGGCGAGCCTCCACCAGGCGCTGGGCACCCTCCCGGCTAAGCCCCTTTACCAGCCGCAAGCCGAGTAAGATTGGGTGGCGGGTCGTGTCGGCGCAGTCCATCAGTCGGTGATCCCAATCGCTCTGGTTAACGTCTATGGGCAGTGCCGTGACGCCGTGGCGCCTGGCGTCCTGCAGCAACTGCGAAGGGCTGTAAAAGCCCATGGGCTGGCTATTGAGCAGGCCGGCAAAAAAAGCTGCCGGGTGGTGGCGCTTGAGCCAGGCCGAAACATAGGCAAGCAGGGCGAAACTGGCCGAGTGTGATTCGGGAAAACCGTAGCCGGCAAAGCCCTTGATCTGGTTGAACAGGCGGCGGGCAAAGTCCTCGTCATAGCCGCGCTCAATCATGCCGCGAGTCAATTTTTGCTCGAACTCCAGTAGCCTGCTGTGGCGTCCCCAGTTGGCGATGGCCCGGCGCAATTGGTCCGCCTCGCCACCGGAGAACCCAGCCGCCACCATGGCAAGTTTGATGACTTGCTCCTGGAAAATGGGGACACCCAGCGTACTTTCCAGCACGCCCCTGATCTCCTCGCTGGGGTAGGTGATGGCTTCCTTGCCCTGTTTGCGGCGCAGATAGGGGTGCACCATGTCGCCCTGGATGGGTCCGGGCCGAACGATAGCGATTTCGATCACCAGATCATAAAAGCAGTCGGGCTTGAGTCGCGGCAGCATGGTCATCTGCGCCCGCGATTCGATCTGGAAAATACCGACCGTGTCTGCTTTTTGCAGCATTTGGTAGGTGGCGGCGTCTTCCCGGGGCACATCACTGATGGTGGCAATGGCGGGGTCATAGCGGTTGATCATTTGCAGGCTCTTGCGGATTGCGGAGAGCATGCCCAGCGCGAGAATGTCTACTTTCAGCAGTCCCAGGGATTCGATGTCTTCCTTGTCCCATTGAATGACGGTGCGCTCGGCCATGCTGGCATTTTCTACCGGTACCAGGGTCGAGATGGGGCTGCGGGTAATCACAAAACCGCCCACATGCTGGGACAAGTGGCGGGGAAAGCCGAGGATTTGCTGCACCATTGAAAAGAACAGTTCGGCCTGGCGGCTGTGCCCGGCCACGCCCTGTTCCTCGAAGCGTTTGGCCAGGTCGGCGGTGCGGTCCCACCAGGCCATGGATTTGGCCAGGTCGTCGACGAACGCTGAGTCCAGTCCCAGGGCTTTACCTACATCGCGTACCGCACTGCGTGCGCGGTAGGTGATTAGTGTGGCGGCCAGGGCAGCGCGGCGGCGGCTGTATTTACGATAGATGTACTGAATGACCTCTTCCCGGCGCTCGTGCTCGAAGTCCACGTCGATATCCGGCGGCTCGTCGCGTTCTTTGGAGATAAAGCGTTCGAAGAGCAGGGATATCTGCTCCGGGGATACCTCGGTAATGCCCAGGCAGTAGCACACCACCGAGTTGGCGGCGGAGCCACGGCCCTGGCAGAGAATGCCCCGCGAACGGGCGAAGTCGACGATGTCATACACCGTGAGAAAGTAATATTCGTAGTTGAGTTCGCGAATCAGTGCCAGTTCGTGATCAATACGCTGCTGCACCACCTCAGGTGTACCATCCGGCCAGCGACGGGCGCTGCCGGCCACGACCAGTTGTTGCAGGTAAGAGCTGGCATCGTGCCCTTCGGGAACCACTTCCTCGGGGTATTCATAACGCAGCTCATCCAGGCTGAAGTCACACAGCGCGGCTATACGCAGGGTTTCTGTCAGCAGCTCCGGGGGATACAGGCAGTGGATTTTGTCCTGGCTGCGCAGGTGCTGCTGGCTGTTGCCCAGGCGCCGCCGGCCCAGCTGGCTGATACTGGTATTGTGGTGCAAGGCAGTGAATACATCGTGCAAGGGCTTGCGTGTTGCAAGGTGCATACGCACATCGCCGCAGGCCACCATGGGTATGCCCAACTTGCCGGCCAGCTCGCAGGCGCGCTGGAAGTGATTGGCCTCGTCGTTGCCCAGCAGGTGACTCACACCCAGCCAGACCCTGCCCTTGCATAAGCGCGCCAGTTGCCTGCCATAGGCCAGGTCGTGGTCATCGGTGCCCCGGGGTAGCCATATCAGCAGGCAGCGTTTGAGGTGGAAAATCACGTCGCGCAGGCTGGCGCGGTATTCACCCTTGGGACTGCGTCGCCGGGCCATGCTGATCAGTCCGGACAGCTCACTGTAGGCCGCCCGCGACGGCACCAGCGCCACCAGGCGTATACCTTCTTCCAGGCGAAACTCGCTGCCCACAATCAGTTGCAAGCCCGCCGTCTTCGCCGCCACGTGGGCCTTGACGATGCCCGCCAGCGAGCACTCGTCAGTAATAGCCAGCGCGGCATAGCCCAGCTGTGCCGCCCGCTCCACCAGTTCGTGGGGGTGGGATGCAGCGCGCAGGAAGCTGTAGCAGCTCAGGCAATGGAGTTCAGCGTAGATGGACATATACTGTATATTTATACAGTATTCCGGTTTCGTCAAATACCAGCGCGCAGTCAGTCGTCTACCGGGCTGACCACACCCATGGCGCCCCGGCACAGTGCATGCGTATAAACGAGGCTGCTTTGACGTCGGCATGGCCCAGCAGCTTCTGAATGCTTCGCAGGTCGTAACTTTTTTGCAGCAAGCGCGTGGCAAATATAGCCTTGCGGGCCGAAAAGTCGCATAAGAAGATGTTCCAGTTCGCTCCTGCCTGCGGCCTCTGCCGGACAGCCAAACCACTATGTGCTTTGGCTGCCGCTGAACATGCGCGCTCGAAGAATTATCAGTGAACGGGTTTCCACTCAACCAGGATGAGATAAAGTACACGTTATGGTCATGGGGCCACTACACGAGCGCTATAGACAGCGGTTCTGTTGTTGTCTGCTTGTAGCCTAAAAACGTCTCCGCGGAGATTTCGGTTGAAATTGATGTCAATTTTTGGCCCGGTGTATGGGGCAGGCTCTCGTTGCGAGCGCGCCACTCGTGGTGGATTCTGCGCGCCATCGACAAGTCGGGGTCCAGGGCGGTGTTACCGCCGCCTCAGCCTGAAACCTTATGTTTTATGGCCCAGCTACGGCGCGGAGCCAGTGCTTTGAATAACTCGTGGCGGATTACTGCTGACTTTCCTTGTGCTGGTGGTGTGCCTGTATCCGCTTGGCCTCTGGCTGCTGTTGCGGTTCCAAAGTGCTAGCCCGCTGATGTTAACCGTAGGTTTGGCCGCTGTCGTGGCATGTCTGGTTTGCGGTCGAAGTATTGGTTCGCTTGGCTGGCACTGGGGCGAGTGGCAGTATCAGTATCGCAGTTACCTGATTCCACTCGCCTATATGGCTATTGCGTATGGCGGGCTGTGGTTTTTGGGCATCGGCGGCTGGTATGACCACGGCTTCGTCGAGGAAATACGAGCGGGGTATATGCTGGAATCGTGGTCCGATGAATCCATCATCGCGTTACGGTTTATGCTCACTGCTACTGTAAGCTTTGTGCTGCTTCTGCCTGGTGTAATGGGGGAAGAGATTGGCTGGCGGGGGCTGTTGGTGCCGGCGTTGTCGAAAAACCTCCGCTTTACGCATGTGGCCTTACTGAGCGGGCTGCTGTGGTCAATGTGGCACTGGCCGCTGATGTTCCTGGGCTTCTACGGCAATTCCCAGGTACCGTTGGTTTATCAACTGGTGTTATTTACGGCGTGCCTTGTATCGATGTCATTTGTGATGACGTACTTCCGCTATAAAACCAACAGCTTGTGGCCTGCCGTGGTTTTTCACATGAGCCATAATGTATTCCTGCAAAAGTTCTTTTCGCCACTGACCGAAGAAATGCCTGATACAGTGTGGTTTGCAGATGAGTTTGGGCTTGCACTACCCCTGGTGGTGGCAGGTTTCGCGTATGCCTATTGGCGCAAGGGAGTCCGGGAGTTTGATCGTGTTGAAACATAACAAATCGCTGCGGGTGGCAGCTGACCCACTGCGCACTTTTTCTGTCACTAACGCACGCAAGATCGCCACCGTATGAAACCCGGCGACTGGTTCAACGCTGCCGTCAACCTCGTTCTTGGTGTGCTTTTGGGGTTGGTAATTGATGGCCTGGCTCAGCTGGTAACGACTGCGTTCTGGCCAGTGGTCGTGATTATTCCGCTACTGTTTTTTGCCATATTGTTGTTCGACGGACTGATCGATGGCTTGGTTGAGAAGGTCTTTCCCCGCGGTGTGCGGCCTGCGCGTAAGACCCGGCCAGCGAAGCGCACGCCCTTACCACGGCGTCTCAGCCTGCCGGTCGGCCTGGTTCTCGGCGTTGCCCTGGCGCGGTTCGGCTCGGGAAATGTCCTGATTAGTGCGTTCTCCTGAAAGATCTGAAAATCGCCGTCGTCGGGACGTGAGCACGCGGCTACACCACACCCCTCCCCCGAAGGATTCTCTGTTGGCTAAGCAGGATATGCTGCCGCGTCGGCTGATACGGCCGCAGCAGTCGATGCGTGGCCGCGAGCCGCACTCGGCACACTGTGCGGCTCGCGCTTTGGGTGATATCCTCGCGTTAATCATGGTCAGAGCTGGCGAAGAGTATGAATGATGCGCAAGATAGAGCGCTGATCTATGACGTGCTCTGTAAATACTGTCGCGGACTGGATCGCATGGACAAAGAAATGTCCTACGCCGTCTGGCACGAGGGCGGAACGGCGCTGTATCACGATATGTATGAGGGCAGCGGGCGAGGCTTTGTAGACTGGGTGTGGGGCGCACACGCCGTGATGGAGAGGCATTCTCATCAACTGGGCAACCACCTGATCATGGTTGATGGTGAGCGTGCCAGGAGTGAAACTTATGTCACAGTTACATTATGGACGCTTCCCGATGCAGATCAGCAGCAACAGGAGATAGTCGGAAGAGGCAGGTATCTTGATCAATGGTCAAAGCAGGATGGAAACTGGGCTATCGATCACCGTGAGCACATCCTGGATATGCAGACCGTTCACGACCTTAATCGCGGTTATGTCAGTGCTGCGTCGTCGCGCGATGAGTCTGATCCATCTTTCGGTCTGGTGAGGGACATTCCCCGTAGACTGCAATAAGCCATGTTCATTTTAGCTCGTGCCATCCCGGCATAGGCGTATATCCATGTGGACACCTATAACAACGAGAAAAAGATGAACGATACGCCGGAAGGGTTTGAACCCATCTTCAGAAGCAGCCCCTATCTCGACCTGCTTGGGCCGATTTACAATAAGCTCACTCAGCATGGCCTGAACATTGGCCTCAGGGCAGAGAGCAAGCACTGTAATGCCCGGGGTCTGGTCCATGGTGGCGTATTTAGCAGCCTTGCGGATGTTGCCCTTGGATACAATGCTGCGTTTATTGGCGAAGAGCCCGTCCCTATGGTGACCGCCAGCCTGACCATAGACTACGCGGGCTCTGCGAAACCCGGTGACTGGATTGAAATCGAAGTAGATGTACAAAAAGTCGGTCGCAGGATGGCCTTTGCCAACTGTTATTTTCTGGTGGATCAAAAGCGAATTGCCAGGGCAAGCGGGGTCTTCAATGTTATCAATCCATAGGTCTAAAGGGTGAGGGCAGCCCTGGCTTTGCACGCTTCTGAACACCTGTTTATTGATTTCAACCGGTGTGTTTTTGGTGGAGCAGGAGCGTGACCACGTCCATCCCATTTGAACCACTTCGTTCCCAGCGCCTGGCTTTGCGACAAGTCAAAAAAGCAGACCTTACTGATTTGATGGAGGTGAATGGTGATGCTGAGGTAACCCGTTTTTTGCCTTACCCAATGTGGAACACAGAAGCGGATGCCGAGGCCTGGTGGGAGCGGATGGAGCAGCGAACCTCTACCGGCGCAGCCAGGCAACTCGTGATTCATCATCTGGCACAGGATAAGGTTATCGGTACTGTCCTGTTGTTCAACTTCGACCAGGAAAGCAGGCGCCTGGAGATCGGTTATGTGCTCGGCAGGGCTTATTGGCGGGAAGGCTATGCGAGAGAGGCCCTTGGCGCGCTATTATTACAACTGATGGGTGAGTCAGCTATCCGCAGGGTGGAAGCTGAAGTTAATCCGGAGAACCTCGCTTCAAGCGCGCTATTGGTATCGCTGGGGTTCACGCTGGAAGGTTTACGCAGGGAGCGTTGGTTGTCCGCTAGCGGTCCCTACAGCGTAAATGTATATGGTTTACTGGCCTCTGAATTCTCTCGGCCAGAAGGTATCGGTTGAAATGACGCGTTGGCCACTGATGAGGGTGACACCATGAATGCTTTTGCCTGGGAGCCACGGTACCGCGGCGGGAGTCGTCAACGTGTCGCGTGAAAACCTGTATGCAGAGTCGCCGTTTTCATTTAGCGCGAGCAGGGACGGCCTGGTGCAGATTTATTGCAGGGGTAAGCTGGTGACGACCTTGCGCGGGTCGAAGTCCAGTCGTTTTATTGCGCGCATTGGCGCGATGGATACAGATGCGGCGCAGCTTGAAATGGCAAAAATTACGGGCCACTTCAAGCATGGTAATGAACGCATCTCCAAACTTCGTCGCGGGAAGCGTCGATGACGGTAGGGGAGGTGCTGCTGGTTTATGACAAGCAGTGCCCTTTCTGTGATTACTATTGCTCGCTGGTGAGACTGCGCGAGTCAGTGGGGCAGTTAAGACTCGTGGATGCCCGTGTGCCCAGTGACGTGATGCAGGAGATCACTGAAAAGGGCCTGGATATTGACCAGGGCATGGTGCTCAAGGTGGGTGACCAGCTTTACTATGGTGCCGATGCCATCCATACACTGGCATTACTGGGTACGCGTTCTGGCTGGTTCAACCGTCTCAATTACTGGGTGTTCAGGTCTGCTGTTGCAGCAAGAGCGCTGTATCCCCTCCTTAGGTCGTGCCGCAACCTGTTTCTGCATTTTCTTGGTCGCTCCAGGGTCAATAACCTGGGGTCTGCCGGTAATGACCGGTTTTGACTTTTCCAGCGATGCGTTTGCTGGCGTTTCTGCTTTGGGTCCTTCGGTTGACCCCGGATACTTTCGCCGCGGCAGCCGAATTGCGGGTAATGGAGTGACGCGCTGATGATTATGCGGGGCGGTTGTGGCTGCAAGAACATCACCGTTTCCTGGAGGAATATTGACTATAGCCTGGTGCCAAGGGAGTGCCAGTGCGAGCACTGCACCGCCATGGGTGCTGCCTATGTATCCAAATCAGGCTCGTTTTTTTCTGTCAAAATTATCCGGGAAAGTCTCCACAGGATTAACAGGCACGGGAGCCGGCAAGCCGAATTTCACGAGTGCGCAAACTGCAACCAACTCGTGTTTGTCACGGTGAATATCAGCGATCAGGCCTATGGCGCGCTCAACGTGAATTGCCTGGATAATGCCGGTCGGTTTCCCGCGCCCATCGCTATGGAGTTTCGTGACCAGCCAGCCGATACCAGGCGTGAGCGTTGGGCACAAAATTGGTGTTACTTTGTTAAGATGGCGGCAATTTGATTGCACGGGTAGCACCGTTGCCAATGGACGTATTCAATTCTGCCCAGGCAGATCAAGGGAGTGAAGTGATGAGAAGTTTAGCGTTGCTGCTGCCGATGGTATTGCTAACCGGCTGTCTTGGCATGCCCGAGCAAATCCAGCCTGTGACCGGCTTTGACGCCGATCGATATATGGGTAAGTGGTATGAGGTCGCCAGGCTGGACCATCGCTTTGAGCGCGGCATGAGCAATGTGACCGCCGAGTATGCGCTGCAGGACGATGGCGGTGTGTCCGTGGTCAACCGGGGTTATCTGGCGGAAGAGGGCGAATGGAAGGAGGCGGTGGGTAAGGCGTATTTCGTGGAGCAGCCCGATACGGCCTACCTGAAAGTCTCTTTCTTTGGTCCGTTTTATGGTTCCTATGTGGTATTTGATCTCGACAAAGCGGACTACCAATATGCGTTTGTCTCTGGCCCGGATAATTCCTACCTCTGGTTGCTGTCGCGAGAGCCGACCGTAGAAGAGGCAGTCATGACGCGATTTTTGCAGCAGGCAGCGGAGGCCGGGTTTGATACCGGGGCGCTTATCTATGTTGACCATAACGAATCACGGTAGTCGTCTTTGCTGCCACGCCGCAGTTCCGGTGGCAGGTTTGCTGCAAAAATGGACGGATCGCGATATTAATGCCGGGAAACTATTGCTCGACAAGAGGGCAAAAGCCGGATAAAGTCCCGATCTGCTAGAAAGAAAGCCTAATCTTTTCAAACCCGTTCGCTGTTTTACTCGTAATACGTCGTCCTGTAGTTTTTAAGTTTAAGTCTATATTTCAAAGCAATGCCGGTCCCTTGGGGCCAAGTTATACTTATCAATACACAGGAAATGATGATGTCTAATACAGTAAAAGGAACCGTTAAGTGGTTCAACGAGTCAAAAGGTTTTGGTTTTATTGAGCAGGAGTCCGGTCCGGACGTTTTCGCTCACTTCAGCGCCATCTCTGGCTCTGGCTTCAAGACTCTGGCCGAAGGCCAGGCAGTGGAGTTCACTGTGACTCAGGGCCAGAAAGGTCCTCAAGCTGAGAACATTGTAGCGGTGTAAACCCTGCAGTTCAGCTAAAAAGGCAGGCCTTATCGGGCCTGCCTTTTTTTTGGTTCTTCGCGCATTAGCGTGGAGCAGCCAGAGAATGTTCCACCTTGAAATGCGGCCACTGTAATCGTGGGTTACCCCCGGTAGATCGAACCCCCTTTTGACTCTCTTCCGGGGGTAACCCACGATCACAGCGGCCTTCTTCCATTTCGACTCGACTATCCATTACCTATACTCCCTGTGATGTTCCAAGTCGCCGGGAGAGTGCCTGAAATCACCGTCTTATCACCTCGCCCCGCTGGGGTTCCCTCACTCAGTTGCGAGCCAGAAAAGCACTGTCTCGCCTCTTCCTTCGGCGGGTGATTTGCAACGATGATTTCAGCCTCTCTCCCGCCTCACCAGCGGTGAAGCCACAGGATCGATCATATAGCCACCATTAGCGCGCTCTGGGAGGAGTCGGTGAAGCGGCTGAACTGTCCGTTGCAAGTGCGCGCCGAGGGAGAGGCACGAGACAGCGAAGCGCTTTAAGGCTCGTGACCGAGCGAGGGAATCCCGGAGGGACGCGTGTACAAGACGGGCTGTTCAGGCACTTCAGCGACGGCTTTGGCGCGTCACGGAGAGTCCAGGTAATGGATAGTCGAGTCGAAATGAGGGGAGGACAGCACGAATGGGGTAAACCTTCCAAGGGCGTGGGGGTTTGTTTCCAACCAGGGAAGGCTTACCCCATTCGTGATGTCCGCTTGACAACCTGGAGCATTCACTTGCTCCTCCCCGCTAATGCGCGAAGAGCCTTTTTTTTGCTATTCTGGGAAGATATCGGCTTATGTCGCGCCCTTTGCCCGGCTGTTTTCGATGAGGCCCAGAAGATGTTTACCGGTTGTTGGCGATACCTTCTTGCCTGGCTTGCGCTGGCGGTAATTGCTGTTTTCAACGGCATCCTGCGCGAAGCGACCTATGGGCAGGCCCTGTCCGAGCTGGTTGCCCATCAGCTTTCGACACTATCCGGTATGTTGCTTTGCGCGATTTTTGTCTTTTACCTGAATCGTGTCTGGCCATTCCCTTCTGCGCGCCACGCCTGGGTTGTGGGTGTAGCCTGGTTGCTGATGACGGTCGCATTCGAGTTTGGCTTCGGGCACTTTGTTGCTGGCCACAGTTGGGAGCGCCTGCTGGCAGACTATAATCTCACCGAGGGGCGTGTCTGGTCACTGTTTCTGCTCTGGGTTCTCGTTTTACCGCCGCTTATTCACAGGTACTCGATATATGCTCGAACTAAGACCTAACTGCGAACTCTGTGACAGGGACCTGCCACCTGCTTCAGAAATTGAGACCCTGGTGCGGTCCCTGGCGGCGATTCCGCCGGCACAGCGGTAGCGCCAGTCACAAAGATTTTTTGTCCGAATAGAAGGAGAGTGCCAATGGAAACCCTACGCGACAAGCTGGCCCTGGAGCGAACGCGGCTGGCCAATGAGCGCACTTTCCTCGCCTATGTGCGGACATCGCTCTCGCTTATCGCCGGGGCAGCGGTGCTTTTCCAGTTTTTCTCCGCTGTACACTCTTATCTCGCCGTGGCCTGGGTGCTGGCAGTCCTCGGTTTTGTGATACTGGTGCTCGGTACCTTTCGTTTCCGGACTGTGCAAAAGGAGCTGCGCGGGCAAGTGGTAACCGATAAAGGCAGATAACGATCACATATGATCTTTAACGCGGCGCTATGCTGTCGCTAGACTTGTACCAGGCACAAAGGAGGTGCGGGTATGAGTGATGCATGGATGGCATTGAAAGTAACAAGAGCATGGATTTTGGGTGTCGCGATACTGCTTTATGGCGCATCTTCCTGGTCGGCGCCGGAGCCGGCCTTGCAGCAATGCCAAAAGCTGAAAGACAAGATTGAGGGTTATGACCAGTTGCGCCGCAAGGGTGGAAAAGGCGCGCAGATGGACAGTTGGAAGCGATCCAGGCGTGAATTGGAGAAAGCGTTTCGTGCTCAAGGCTGTCATTATTACCGCCGTGAGTTGAAGTAACGGTACTGCTGTACTTAAAGTGGTTATCCCGGCATGCAGCCTGTGCCGGTGAGTATTGCAGGCCGCCGTTCGGGGTATCCATGTATGAAGTTGGTCTACACCAGCGATAACCGCTTTCTGGTTGGTAATGCGCGAAACCTTCTCCAGGCCCAGGGTTTTGACGTCATTATGCGCAACGAGCACGCTGTTAGCGCTGTGGGTGAACTGCCGGCGTTTGAGGCCTGGCCTCAGGTCTGGGTGTTGCAGGATGAAGACTATGCGCCTGCCTGCGCGGCGCTGGAGTCAGCCCTGAGCGACAAGGACGCGCCGCCCTGGCATTGCAGCAGCTGCGGTGAGGCGAACGACGCAGCCTTTGATTTTTGCTGGCAATGTCGTGAAGATCGTCCGCCGGCCGCGTCAACCGAATAGAAAGACCAAACAGAGACGAATACATGAGTGAATTACCCAACTGCCCAGAGTGCGCATCGGCGTACACTTATGAAGATCGCGACCAGTATGTCTGCCCCGAATGCGGCCATGAGTGGCCCCAGCATCCGCAAGAGCTTGTCCAGGAGGCAGTGATAACCGATGCCAACGGTAATCCACTGGTCGATGGAGATACTGTTACCGTGATCAAGGACCTCAAGGTGAAAGGCTCATCGTCCGTGGTGAAGGTGGGCACCAAGGTGAAAAATATTCGCCTGGTCGAGGGAGACCACGATATTGACTGCAAGATCGACGGTATTGGCGCGATGAAACTGAAGTCCCGGTTTGTAAAGAAAGCGTGATCCCCAGGGCGGAACTTTAATTCATACGCGAAGTGGCATGGGCGTCCTCAGCGCTTCAATGGGGGCCTTTGGCCGCCGCTCCAGGGTAGGTTGTGGTCATGCAAAAACACCGTGAATGTACCAACCAGTGCCAAGCCTGTCGCGAAATATCCAGTAATGCTGTCCGCTATCATTCCTGGCGATGTAATAGTCCCGACTGACAGCCTGCCGCCACCAGTTATCTTCTATGCGCTCCGGGCCATAAACCAGTTCCAGTTTTCCCTGCCAGCGTAACCGGTGCTGGTCTCTTTCAAGGGCCTGGGGCCGCGGCATCAGCCAGAATGGGCGCTGCTTGCACAGCGGTTCACCGTGCTCATTAGCCGGGTTGTCCTGGCATACATGCAGGGCCAGTTCTGGCAAGTGCTCACTGCGAGCACCTACTTTTTCTACAGCCTGTAAACCCAGGCGATTGCGCAGTCTGTCCAGTAATCCGGAAAGCGGCTCGCGCTGGGTACGGGGGCTGAACAAATCTATATTTTCCAGTTGGCCACCCTGCAACTGGCGGCAGACGAGGTTGAGGCCCTCCACCCCTGTATTCAGCTCCAGCTGTTCAAGGCGGATAAGCGTCAGCTGGTACCAGTTTTCCCAATGGCTGTGGCCAGATGTGCTGCGCACACAGATTTCGCGCAAGGAGTGGTCGATGCCTACCAGCTGCCAGTGAATTTCCGTTGTTTGTAGCTGGGTGTTACGCAGGAACCGGCACATTGATTGTAATAAGAGCTGCACCGCTGGCAGCAGCTCGTCGTTAACCCGCACTTCGTAGCCAAACCAGTGTTCATCACTGAAGCTGGCCGGCGGCTGGTAATCCGGGCAGATGTCAGCCTGTTGCCCGAGCACCTGTTGTAAAAACGTCGTAAATCCAGCCCCGCAACGTCTTGCCAGGGCAGTCACCGGGAGGGCAAACAGGCAGCCGAAAGTATGCAGCCCGGCCCGGCGCAGTGAATCAACCGCAGTTGCGTGATCAGTCAGCAGGCTCAGTGGCAGCGTCGCCAGGCGGTCCTTAAGTGGGTTCTGGTAGTCAGTTGCCTGGTCAGCGTCGCTGAAAGAAAGCAGCCAGGCGGCTCCCGGCGTCTCCGCCAGTCCATACTCCACATGAAAACCGCGACCGCTGATGCCGGCATGTACTTCTGCCAACAGCTTGTGCAGTCCTCGAAACAGGGTCAGGCAACTACCGATTTCCAGCTGCAGGCAATCTTCCCTGTATAGCTGCAGTGATGGAGTAATACTGTATGCCCAGCAGCACAACTGTTGCAGGCATTGAGCCTCGGCCGCCGTGTCGCGCTCCAGTAGCTGCGCCGCTTCGTCGTCGAGCAGGGCGCGCACTGTCCCGGCCCCCATTCCCTCGCGGATTCCCAGGCCAGCGGCATAGTCATTGGCGCGCAGTACCCGCTGTTTTACCAGTACCGCCACCGCCAGTTCTTCCGAGCGGTTCAGGCACTGTAGAGGTAGCTGATGAAAGCGCAGACAAAGCCAGAGGCTCATAACGCCCACCTTGCCAGCGGCCCGAAATGCCCAGGGGATAATTGGGCCAGTTTAAAATCAACAATACTGTACATATATACAGTATTGTTGATGCGTAGACAAATGTCTATCGGAGTAAATGCCTTATGTCGCCTAAGCGGACATACCGGTGGCGTGCACAGTTGACTAGCCTACGCCGGCTGCGTTTTCCAGGAGATAGGTGATGACAAATTTTATGACAAAGCCAAATATCCCCATGGCCAGGCCGATGTAGAGAATGAGGGTGCCGAACTTACCGGCGTTGCTGCGCCTGGCCAGGTCCCAGACGATAAATATCATAAACAGGATCAGTGCACCGACACCGATAGTAACGCCGTACTCGGTCAGCCACGCGTCCACATTGCTCTCCGTGGCCGGCTCCGGCCATTGCTCAGGGGGCGGTAATTATACCAGTTGCACGTGGCAAGGTGCTTTCATAAGGCGCTGATAGGCAGGCTTGATGATGCTGTGCCAGGGGTTAGCGGTGCGGTACCACCAGGAGGTATAGGGGGGGCGATTCATCTGCGCTAGTGGTGCTCGCCGTGATCGCCCTGACCAGTGTTACCTCACGCGGGGCAAATTCCCTGTTGCGCAGGCGAGACTCCACCAGCTCGACTGCTTCCTGAGTCGAGCCAAATGGTTCCTCGTCATCGACTGCCTGGCGGATCAGCAGGCCAACACCGCGGAAATTCCTGACCACGAAGGCAATGCTATCTACAGATTCCTGCAATATGAGTGGGTCATAGTCGCTCGTCAGGGTATTGAGACCCTTGGGTATAACCTGGAGTGTACCGTCCCGCTGCCAAAGCAGCCTGTCGGCATAGGGCTGCAGCGCCCGGCCCAACTCAGGGCTGATGATTAACCCGCTACCCCTGTTGGTGAGTGCCAGGTCAATGTAGCGTTGGTCGGGCCCGGTGGGCAGTAGTAGCGCCTTCCGCGGCCCTGCAGGCGCTTCAGCCTGTACATCGGTCTCTACTACTGCATCAGTGTCCGGTGCTGTTTGCCCCGTGGTACTGCCAGCGGGTGTAACGACCTCGTCTGAAGCAGGTGACACAGCATCAGCGCCGTCCAGCGCGGTGGGTTCTTCGGCAACCTGTACTTCAATGTCCGGAGCGGCGTCTGCCAGGTCTGCTACCGTTGTTGCTTCATCAGGCAGCGCTGTAATCGCTGGTGAGGAGGGAGGCACGGTCTCATTATCCGCCATGGGCGCTTCTGTGCCTGCCGATAGCGGGTCTATTTCGTCTATGGGGCTGGCCGGGAACGTATCCTGGTCCGGCTCCGTAAAGGAAGATGCCGTCCCGGGTCAGTTGCGCCCTCAGATAAAGTCTCGTCAGCCTCAGCGTAGGTCTCGTCTATATCAAACGTCTCGTCAGCCTCGGTGTAGGTCTCGTCTATATCAAAAGTCTCGTCAGCCTCAGTGTAGGTCTCGTCCATATCAGTAGCTGGCGACGTTATTAGCGGCGCGCAGTTGACTTTCAGGGGGTTGCGTATCGGTTTGCGTTGCCAGGGGCTGCTCGCCTGCTGCGGGGAACAGGGAGGCGATGCCGAGCGACTGCAGGACCTGGGCAACAGGTTCTATTTGCATCAATCGGCGCGCGTTGCTGAGGTCCCAATAAGCCCCGGCGCCCAGCACAAGAACGATAAATAGCACCACCAGTAACATTCCGCCCCAGCGTGTCCCCTGCTGGTCGGGCGCCTGTGCCGGGGCAGTCATTTCGGGCACATCCTGGGGAGGCGCGCTATCGAACACCGGCTCCACTCGGGTGTCCGTGGCCTGGCCTGCGGTGCCTGCTCGAATGTTTACTGTATTGGCGGCGTCATCATCCAGGGCAATCTCGGCGGCTCGCCTGGGTGTTTTTCGCCGGCGTTTGCGTCGGCGGGGTGCGGGTGCAGGCGGTGGTTTGACCTCCGTGGCCGCAGTATTCTCTTCCTCGCCGCTTGCTGCGACGTGCTCAACCCCTGTTCCGCTGGTGCTAATGGTGTCGTCGCAGTTGGCCTGTTTTGCCGCTTTTTCTACATCCCCACTGTCCAGCTGGTTTTTGCCTGCCCTGCTGCCGTTCTCCAGCAGTTGAAAACAGATAAGGTTGAGTTTGCCTGGAACGCCGCCGCTGCAGCTGTGTAGTAATGACACCGCGTCGTCGTCCAGCTCAGGACGACCATCCCCGCCCGCCTTATCAAGGTGATGCGCTATGTATGCGCGTGTTTCTTCTGCCATCAGCATGGGGCCCAGGCGGATATGGGTTACGGCATCCCCCAGGGGGTGTTTGTCGGTGAAGTCGTTGATCAGTTTCTGGATATCGGGGTGGCCCACGAGATAAATGTGCAAGGCACTGGCAGTATGGCCGTCTATGGATATGAACGCCCTGAGTTTTTCCAGGCTTTCGACGTCCAGGCGGTCCGCGTCATGAATGACCAGCAGCGTCTTCTTGTTTTGAGTTTGCTTTTCTTCGAGGAATTGCTGCAGTGCTGATGTTGCGTGTTCATCGTCTTGCGTGGCCAAAGCAAGACCAAATGCAGATGCCACCTGGCTTAATAGCCCGCCCTGGCTGGTGTCATTGGCCGAGCATTGCCCCACTTCAAGGTCATTGAGGGGGTACCGGGACAACAGGTCCTGGACCAGTGTGTGCTTTCCTGTGCCGCTCTCTCCGGCAATGACCACCATGCCGGTGCCGTCCATCAAGGCATATTCCAGCGCGCCACGCGCCCGGCGGTATTCATCATGGGCGAACACGGAGTGTGGCCCCGGGCTTGTTGCGAATGGGTTGTGGCTAAAACCGTAAATGGTAATGTCCATGGTCGGGAATGTTTACTGGCTCCGGATTCGAGATAATGGCTCGCCGGTCAGTGGATGATACCGAGTATTCCCGGCAGTACGCTAGTACACATGCATCTATGATTGAGTCGCGCGGCGGCGCGATTTTACAAAGGATCGCACAGCTTTACAAAGGAATGCACAGCGCGGCCACAAATTCTTCGCGCGCAGACGTGAAGCCGGTCACTAATTTAACGCGGCTCCCGGGCTGATGGCATGATCGAGGGCGGGTCGGGACTCCGGCTCAGGCGAAGGAAAACGTCGACTGGGCTCGCGGGCTCTCCTGCCATACAGGGACTTCCCATAACTGGGGTTGTTCCGGTACGTCTTCGGCGGGCGGCAGGTCCACATCCAGGCCCTGGTTGCCACCGCGCTGTTTGAGAATATGCACCCTGCGGTACTCACGCATCTGCAGGCGCAGGCTGGCGGGTGCATGGTTGTGGGCGGCGTCCAGTGGACGGAACAAGACTGACAGGCTGTCACTGCCGCTGGCGGCCAATTGCAGCTTGCGTAGCTCGGTATAGCTGTAATTGTGCGCGCCCAGCCAGCTGAATACGGCACTGGAAGTAGTGCTGCGCAGCGCCTGTTCGGTAGCCCAGAGCAGGTCCTGACGGTTTTTCGGGTGCACCAGCAGCACTTGCTCGGTGTCTATGCCCCGCGCCTTGAGCAGCGGAGCATAGGGAGTGAAGGGCGGGGCGATGAATACCTGCCAGCGCCCCTCTGCGCTGAGTTTTTCCATGGCGGGCAGGAACAGGCCCATTGAGCCCAGGCCACAGCCGTCGCTGAGCATCTCGATGCCGCTGCCACGAGGCCAGCCCCCGTTCTGCAACTGGGCATCAAGGGTGCTGTAGCCGCTATGCAGTATGTCGTCCTGCCCGTGCCGGTCGCTATTGGAGCAGGGGCGGCTATGGGAAAAGGGCCCCTGCCAGGTGTCGTTGCGGTTGATGACCTGCTGTAGTGCTTCGTTCATATCTGCCACCCGTTATCTGTATATCCATACACTGTTGATATATACAGTAGTTGCGTAATGGGCAGAATGCAAGGTATCGGACGGAGGTATTAATTGACAAAAACGGGATGTGTTTTGAAAGGCGACAGGTGCCTGGCAGTCGCCAGCGCTAGCGCGACGTTTGACCCGGTGCCTGCGCCAGGGTGACTACCAGGGCGTCCAGGCTGTCCCAGGGCTTGCCGCCGGCATAGCCCTTGATGCTGCCGTCCACGTGCATGGCCTGATCCAGCAAGTTAACCAGAGAGCCCGCACTGTGCCTGGCCAGCGCCGCCTGCATCAAACCCATACGGTTTTTCCATACGCGCAAGGCGCCCAGGGCCTGCTGGGCACTCTGTCCGCTGTCAACGGCTGTTCTTGCCTGGTGTAAGGTGCGGATCTCTCGCAACAACGCCCACAACGCAACGGTGGGCTCGGTGCCTTCACTGCGCAGGCCATGCAGCATTTTCAGGCTCGTGGCGGCATCACCGCGCAGCGCATTGTCAGTCATACTGAACAGGTTGTAGCGGGCATTATTGGATACGGAGCGGGTCACGGTCTCGGCATTGATCTGTCCATCAGCGGCCAGTAGTTTCAGCTTTTCGACCTCCTGTACTGCCGCCAACAGGTTGCCCTCCACGCGATCACAGAGTAGTTGCAGGGCATCCCCGTCGATACTCATGCCGGCGTTACTTACCCGCTGTTGCAGCCAGCGAGGCAGGTCTTTTGCTTCAACCGGCCAGACTTGCAGGGTCGCACCGGCGGCATCCAGTGCCTTGTACCACTTGCTGTTGGTTGACTGTTTGTCGATTTTGCCGGAAACGATCAGCAGGGTGTCATCGCCACCGTCGCTCACCGAGAGGTATTCCGCCAGGGCCTTGCTGCCTTCAGCACCGGGTTTGCCACTGGGAATGCGCAATTCGACCAGTTTGCGTTCGGCGAACAGCGACATGCTGGCGGCGCTGGCGACAATGTCCGCCCATTTGAAGCCGGGCGCGCCGGCATCGATTATCTCCCGATCAGTGCAGCCGGCATCACGCGCGGCACGCCGTATCTGGTCGCAGCATTCCTGCACCAGGAGCGGTTCGTCGCCACTGACCAGGTAGACCGGCAGTATCTGCTTTTGCAGCTGTCCGGCCAGCTTCTCCGGATAGAGGCGCATCAGCCTTCCTGGCTGGCGGCAAAAAAGGCAATACGACGCAAGATCTGCTGAGCAAGCTCGATACGCATTTCCGACTTGAGTATGCGAATCTCCTCGGCCTTACCCACCACGTTGCGAGGGTCGTTTTCCATTTGCTTGACCACGGAGCCAGTGGTGTTGGTCATGATTTCCTTGCCGGACATCTCCCGCACGGAGAAGGTGGAGCGCATGGTCAGTTCGAATTCCGCCGCACGGGCCTCGGAATTGAGCGAGAGGTTGCGCTGGCTGAAACGTTCGGGGCCCAGCACCAGGTGAAAGTTGGCCTCGGTCTTGTCATCCTGCCATTCGACGCCATTGGCCGCGAAGCGGGTTTTGACTTCCTGGCTGAATTCGCTGTTGGGGTTACTGCTGACCAGGTACATGGAGCGCCACTGGTCTGAAACAGAAACGTCGCCGGTGCCACGCAGCTGGAAGCCGCAGGCCCCAAGCAGCAGGGTCACGCTGAAAAGGCAGAAAATGTGGGCGAGGCGCCGCTGCATGGTAAATATCCCGGGGAGCTTAGTTGGCAACAATATTAACCAATTTACCCGGCACTACAATCACCTTGCGCACGGTAACGTCGTCGAGGAAGCGCTGCACATTTTCCTGCTCCAGTGCCACGGCTTCTATACTTGCCTTGTCGGCATTGGCATCGACCTGCATTTTGGCGCGCACCTTACCGTTCACCTGCACGACCATCTCGATGCTGTCTCGCACCAGCGCGCTTTCGTCAACGCTGGGCCAGGCGGCATTGAGCACGTCACCGTCGCCCCCCAGTGCAGCCCAAAGCGCATGGCAGGCATGGGGTACGATGGGGTTCAGCATGAGTACCACCGCACGCAACGCTTCCTCCATGACCGCACGACTCTGTGCGCTGTCGTCCAGCTTACCCAGTTCGTTGCACAGTTCCATCACCGCAGCGATGGCGGTATTGAAGGTCTGCCGACGCCCGTAGTCGTCACCGACCTTGGCAATGGTTTCATGGGTTTTGCGCCGGGCACTCTTTTGCTGGTCGTCCAGGGCGTCGATGTCCAGGGCCGGGGCTGCAGGGGCGGCCAGATGCTCTGCGACCAGTTTCCACAAACGCCGGAGGAAGCGGTTGGCGCCTTCTACACCGGAGTCTGACCATTCCAGGGATTGCTCTGGCGGCGCCGCGAACATGGAGAACAAGCGCACGGTGTCGGCACCGTAGCGGTCGATCAGTGACTGCGGGTCCACGGTATTACCCTTGGACTTGGACATCTTGGCGCCATCCTTCAGTACCATGCCCTGGGTGAGCAGGCGGGTGAAGGGCTCGTCGGAGTTGATCAGGCCCTCGTCGCGCATCAGCTTGTGGAAGAAGCGGGAGTAAAGCAGGTGAAGAATGGCGTGTTCGATACCGCCGACATACTGATCGACGGGCGTCCAGTAATCCGCTTCGCCGTCCAGCATGGCCTCGCTATTATTGGCACAGCCGTAACGGGCGTAGTACCAGGAAGACTCCATAAACGTGTCGAAAGTGTCGGTTTCACGCTCCGCATCCGCGCCACAGCTGGGGCAACTGGTCTGGTAGAACTCGGGCATTTGCTTGATCGGTGACCCCACACCCTCGAATGCCACGTCTGTGGGCAGTACCACCGGCAAGTCCTCCGCGGGCACCGGCACTGCACCGCAGCTATTGCAGTTGATGATAGGAATCGGTGCGCCCCAGTAGCGCTGGCGTGAAACACCCCAGTCGCGCAGCCGATAATTGACCTTGCGCATGCCCTTGCCCTGGCTCTCCAGCTTGTCGGCAATGGCGTTGAAGGCGGCCTCGAAATCCAGGCCGTCGAACTCGCCGGAATTAATCGTCACGGTTGCAGTCTTGTCCGCATACCAGTCCTGCCAGGTATGGCTGCTGTAGACATAGTCATCGCCGGTCTTGGCGACCACCTGGACAATGGGCAGGCCGTATTTGGTAGCAAAGGCATGGTCGCGCTCATCGTGAGCCGGCACTGACATGACCGCACCGGAGCCGTAACTCATCAGCACAAAGTTGGCGACCCAGATAGGTACCTGCTCACCGGTCAGTGGGTGGGTGGCAGACAAGCCCGTGGCCATGCCCAGTTTCTCCATGGTGGCCATGTCGGCTTCGGCGACCTTGATATTACTCTGCGCTTCTATGAACGTGGCCAGCTCGGGCATATTCTCAGCGGCCGCCTGTGCCAGGGGGTGCTGCGGTGCAACCGCCAAATAGGTGGCTCCCATCAGCGTGTCGGGTCGCGTGGTATAGACGCTCAATGGCTGGCCGTCGTAGTCGAAGTCCAGTTCGACGCCTTCGGAGCGGCCAATCCAGTTACGCTGCATGGTGCGCACCTGCTCCGGCCACTGGTCCAGGCCGTCCAGGTCGTTTAACAGCTGCTCGGCATAGTCGGTGATCTTGATGAACCACTGGTCGATTTCGCGGCGTTCTACCGGGTTGTCACAGCGCCAGCAGCAGCCGTCGACGACCTGTTCGTTGGCGAGCACGGTCTGGTCTGTTTCACACCAGTTCACCTCGGCTTTTTTCTTGTAGGCCAGGCCCTTTTCGAACAGGCGGGTGAAAAACCATTGCTCCCAGCGGTAGTAGTCGGGGTCGCAGGTGGCGATCTCCCGGTCCCAGTCATAGGCAAAGCCCAGTTGCTGCAGCTGCTCACGCATGTAGTCGATGTTCTGTGCCGTCCACTGCGCAGGCGGGACATTGTTCTTGATGGCCGCGTTTTCTGCCGGCAGGCCAAAGGCATCCCAACCCATGGGCTGCAGGACATTCTTGCCCTGCATGCGCTGATAACGGGCGATGACATCGGCGATGGTGTAGTTGCGCACGTGCCCCATATGCAGCTTGCCGCTGGGGTAGGGGAACATGGCCAGGCAATAGAATTTCTCCCGGCTGTCATCCTGCTTCACAGCGAAGCTGTTGTTAGCCAGCCAGTGGGCCTGGGCATCCTGCTCCAGTGTTTTGGGGTCGTATTGCTGGTCCATTGCGGCTCGGCTCGGTCCTGTTGGGAGTGGGAAAATGAAGCGCGGATTCTACCAGTAAATACAAGGCGGAGCGAAGGGTGCAACCAGTTTCGCTGGAACGGGAGCAGAGCCGCAGTCGGGACATCCGGGAAGATGTCTTCAGGGGTCGTGACCCAATGACTATGCCACGATTTTCCGTGTATATTCCGGGGCTTACCCCGGATACACAGGGCGTCCAGGACAACACAGGAAAGCATACTTCAAGCGCAGGGTGCCGGAGCGTTCAAACTGTGACTGAGTCGTCGTTTCAGCCGATAGCGCGGCCTGCATGCACTTTGCTTTGTTAGACTCAGACCCGGTCATCAGACTTATATTCAGCAATAGGACGACTCAGGATTCACGGAGGCATTTTTGATGGTAGACGTGACAAGGTGTCCGCTTGACCCGGATAAACCACTCGGGCCTTTGCAAATAAGTAATGTATCAGTTGCAGACTGGCGAGGCTGGCTCCTGGACCAACGTGGAGACCTGCTGGAATCTCTGTCGATTCACGGCGCTATTCTGTTCAGGGGTTTCGACGTCAGCGGCGCTCAGGGCTTTGAAGACTTTGCCGGAAGACTGGTCGATAGCTGGATGGGTTACCGGGACCGGGCCAGCAAGCGCAGCGTTGTTGATGGCAATGTGTACACGTCTACTGACACACCGCGTGGGTTCACGATTCGTCTTCACAGTGAGAGCTCCTTTACCTCGCGATGGCCAGGAAAAATATTCTTCTACTGTCGTAAACCCGCCGCTGAAGGCGGTCGTACGCCGATAGCCGATTCGCGCCTGGTGTATCAGGCGCTGTCACCCGAACTGCGAGCTCCGTTCGAAAAACATGGTGTGATGTACGTTCGCAACTTTGGCCCCGGTGTCGGCATGGATTGGCGAGATGTATTCCAGGTCTCGACCAGAGAGGAATTGGAGCATTACTGCGCTGACTCGGCCATTAAGTGCACCTGGCATGATGACGATCGATTGCGCACTGTGCAGACGCGCCCGGCTATCATCAGCCATCCCTTAACGGGCGCCAGGGTCTGGTTTAATCATGCAATGGCCCTGCACGCCAGTTCCCTGGATGAAACTCTCAGAGCGACACTGCTGCGCCAGCACGGTGAGGAGAACCTTCCGCACAATACCTACTATGGGAATGGCGAGCCCATCGATGATGGCACTATTGGCATCATAAATGAGGCTTACTGCAGGGCAACCACCTGGTTTGACTGGCGGGCAGGCGATGTGCTGATGCTGGACAATCTGCTGTATGCCCATGGCAGGGAAGCGTTCTCGGGTGAGCGCCAGGTTTTTGCTGCCATGGCGGACCCCGGGTCCTGGTTGGAGTCCGGTTATGTACTCGGATTGCCAGAACATGAGCCCCTTGACCGATGTCTCCCCGGAAGCGGCGCAAAGCGGGAATCCGGCTGCCCGGGAGGGTCAGGCTTCAGGTCTTGAGGATTGGTTCCTGGCCGCGGTGGCCAGTGAGTTGGAGCTGGAATCGGTGAATCGTACGGACAATTTTGTAGATCTCGGCGGCGATTCGCTATCCGCGGTGGCGTTGCTGGAGGAATCCAGTAATGAATTTGGTGTTGAGGTAGATCTCGACGTGTTTCTGTCGGCGGATACACTTGACGTTATTCTTGAAGAGCTGCGTAACCTGCTCAGCGCAAAGTGAGTCGCCGCTGGAGTGCTGTATGCTGTGCTGCGGGGGTCATTCGAACTAGCGCTTCGGTGTTGACTGGGCGTCTTGGCCTGACCAGGCCAAGAGCTCTTCACGGCCCCATAAATATCCCCATTTCCAGGGATGATAGTCGCCTCTGTCATATGCAGCAGTTCGAACCGGTGAACGACGCAGCACAGCCTCGATGTCCCTGTCCTCGATGGCTTTCACGGGTCCATAAATTGCGCCCTGTTGAATCGGGGTGCGCGCAAGGAATGACAGCTTGGGCTCCATCTCCACCACTTTTGGATCCAGAAACCAGCTACTTCGATACAGTCCCAGCAGTTTGCTGTCCTGCCGCAGAAGGAGGGCAATATTCCGGTAGGCGCTATCCAGGTGTTTATCGGAAAAGTAACGCCGATAACGATTGGCAGTGTGAATGACCAGATAATCACCATACCGCCCGGTCAGCGAATACCACTTACCGCGCAGATTAATAAGGCTATCGAGCATACCCAGGCGGCTTGCAAGCTGCTTCACGCTTTCATAGAAACTGGACTTTTTCTCTGCCCCGGCCACGCCACGGTGGACAGTGTCATTGAATAATTTTTCCCTGACGAGACGGCGATGTTCAACAATCCAGGCGCCACCAACGGGGGTTGCCCTTCCTGTGCAAACAGCGAAATCCATTTTGAGATCATCAAGATATCGACCTTCAGGACTCAGTAAGTCGTAGTAGTTCGAGGCTTTTCTCACTGACATCCCTGTAAATCCGTTCAAACCACTCCGTGACGAGCTCGACCAATGGTGCCGGCAAATTCCCGGTACTGTCCTTGTCCCAGAATCGTGTGGACAAGTGCACCAGAGCGAATTGATTGTAGATACAGGCCGCTTCCTGACCGTATTCGCTGCTAATTCGCTCCAGGTACCTGACCTGGGGTTTAGGGAGTTCAGCGCAATACTGTGCAGTGTCATGGTGTTTGCAGAGTTGAACGTAATGATTCGGCGGAAATCTCTGCACCATGCCCTTGAACGAGTGCAGCCTGTCCGTCAGATGTGTCATTAACTGATGGGTGCTTTCAGGCAAAGTCGAAAATTTCTCCATATCTACCCATGCCTGTCGGTTATTCCTCCCTCCAGAATCCCAGGTACATGAGATACATCAGGGCCAGGCCAGCAGCGCAGCCGGCAATAATGGGCGTAGAGCCAAAGCTGCTGAACGGCGTATTGCCGAGCATGGTTTCCACCTCGCCCTGCAGAGCGGTTTCGACGAATCGCTCGCTGGCGACAACGATTTGACCCCGGTGGTCGATGATTGCCGATACCCCGTTATTGGTTCCGCGAATCAGGTAGCGGCCGTTCTCCAGTGCCCGCATTTGCGCCATCTGCAGGTGTTGCAGGGGGCCAATGGAGTCACCGAACCAGCTGTCGTTGCTGATAGTGATCAGCAGGTCGGCATTTTGCGCACCGCTTGCCACCAGGTCAGGGTAGACAATCTCGTAGCAGATGAAAGGTGCCAGGCGGAAAGCTCCGCCTGCAAGTGGTGGCTGGTCGGCCTGGCCGCGGGTAAAGGCGGACATTGGCAGGTCGAAAAAGGCAATGACGCCGCGCAGTAGTCCCTCCAGCGGTACGTACTCTCCAAACGGTACCAGGCGTTGCTTGTGATAGACGCCCGAGCCCTGGCCCAGGGCGACAATACTGTTGTGGTATTGCTCGCCTCCCTCTGCACGGAACGGTACGCCGGTAATGAGTGTGGTGCCGGTGAGGTTGGCTTGCGCCGCAATCGGGTCGATAAAGCGACGTGCACTCTGGTAGTAGTTGGGCACGGCAGCCTCCGGCCAGACCAGGATGTCGGTTCCCATAAGGGGTGCGCTCGCCGTCTCCAGTTGTTCGAGTATCGGGTAGTAGTAGCGTCTGTCCCACTTCTGTTCCTGGGGAACGTTAGGCTGATACAGGGCAACGCTGAGAGGCTGATCACTGGCGGGGGCCACCCACTGTATGGGTTTGAGAACGCTGCCGCCTATCCACAGTATGCCGATGACCACGGCATAAGTGGTGATGGCAGCCGGTTGTCTGCTGCGCCAGGCGAGAAACAGGCAGCTACCGCTGAGCGCACAGATGAAAGAAAGACCGTATACGCCCAGCACTGGGGCCCAGCCAGCGATCCAGGTATCCAGGTGGGCATAACCCAGCAATAGCCAGGGGAAGCCGGTGAACACCCAACTGCGCAGCCACTCGAAGAGTACCCACAGCAAAGGGAAACCCATCAACATTCCGCCGGGCAGGGGACGGGCCAGGCGCACGTAGCACCAGGCGAAAAGTGCCGTGAAAATAGCCAGTCCGGCACAGAAGAGAAGGGTGAGAAAAACGGCCAGTGGCACAGGGGCGTAGCCATGCACATGGATGCTGACATAAACCCAGGACACCCCGCTGCCAAACAGCCCCAGGCCAAATAGCCAGCCCCGCCAGAAGGCCTGTCGCGCTTCACAAGTGCTTAACAGCCAGGCGAACAGCGCACAGCTGAAAATGCCGGCGGGCCAGAAATCGAAGGGTGCCAGTGACAGCGTGACCAGCGCGCCACAGAAGGGCGACAGTACCAGCACCTGCAGGAAAGACAGTCTCCATTCGTGCTGGCTGGTGGCCATAGTGGCGACTCAGTCTCTGCAGAGGGCGCATGCGCAGGCTATAGATTTTGCGCTGGTCGGCGTTGATTACCTTGAACTCAAAAGTGTCGATGACGGCCACCTCATTGCGCGTGGGCATATGGCCCAGCGCCTGCATGACCAGGCCGCCGATGGTGTCGAATTCCTCGTCGGAGAATTCCGTTTTGAAGTACTCATTGAAGTCGTCAATGGGTGTGAGCGCCTTGATGAAGTAGTCCTCGTCGGAGATGCGGCGGATGAATCGGTCTGCTTCCGCATCGGTTTCATCCTCAATCTCACCCACAATCTCTTCCAGCACGTCCTCAATGGTGACCAGTCCGGCAACACCGCCGTACTCGTCGATAACGATGGCCATGTGATTGCGGTTTTCCCTGAACTCCCGCAGCAGCACGTTCAGGCGCTTGCTCTCTGGCACCACTACCGTCGGGCGCAGTAGTGAGGCGATTTTAAAAGCGCTATGGTCCTTGTTGAGGATCTGCGGCAACAGGTCCTTGGCGAGCAGTATGCCGAGTATGTCGTCCGGGTTCTCACCGACTACCGGATAACGGGAGTGGGCCGAGCGAGTGATCTGCGGCAGGATTTCCTCCAACGAACACTCTTCCTTGATCACCACCATTTGTGCACGCGGGATCATGATGTCCCTGGCCTGCATGTCGGCTACCTCCATGGCGCCTTCCATGATGCTGCGCGCGTCCTCGTCTATTACCTCGTTTTCAGCCGCAACCGTGAGCACGTCCAACAGGTCGTCGCGATTGCGCGGTTCGCTGGAAAAAAGCTGGCTTATTTTGTCCAGCCAGGACTTTTCGCCCGCGTCATTGCCGGATTGGTCGTCGTTCACGCTCGCGCATGCTCCTTGGTGGTATCGTCCGCGTACGGACAGGGAAAGTTGAGAGAGGCGAGGATCTCTGTTTCCAGAGCTTCCATTATCCGGGCTTCCCCGTCCGCGATATGGTCATAGCCAAGCAGATGCAAGGTGCCGTGTATGGTCATGTGAGCCCAATGCGCCCGCAGTGGCTTGCCCTGCTGCTCGGCTTCAGCGCGCACTACCGGCACACAGATAACAATGTCACCCAGCAGTGGCAGGTCCAGTTCTGCGGGCAGGTCTGAGGTAAAGCTGAGTACGTTGGTGGGCCCGTGTTTGCCACGGTAGTCCTGGTTCAGTGCGGTCATTTCGTCCACATCTACCAGGCGCACAGTTATTTCCGTGTCCGCGTCGCGGCGCCCAGACAGGGCGGCGTTTATCCAGCCCCGTAGGTCTTCCTCATCGGGGGCTGGCTCAGCCGTGGCTGACTGCACATCCACTTGCAGGTTCACGGTTTGCTCTTGTCCAGGGAGGTCGTGTTTTCTTCGTGGGCATCGTAGGCCGTCACGATGCGCTGCACCAGCGGATGACGCACCACGTCCTTGTTGGCGAAAAAGGTGAAGCCTATGCCCTCTACGCCCTCGAGAATACTGCTGGCATGGGTCAGCCCGGACTGGGTTCCGCGGGGCAGGTCTATTTGCGTCGCGTCACCGGTAATGACCGCGGTAGAGCCAAAGCCAATGCGGGTGAGAAACATTTTCATCTGCTCGCGCGTGGTGTTTTGCGCCTCGTCGAGAATAATAAAGGCATTGTTGAGGGTGCGCCCACGCATAAACGCCAGTGGGGCGACCTCGATAATATTGCGCTCTATATACTTGTTGACCGTTTCGAAACCGAGCATCTCGTACAGAGCATCGTAAAGCGGGCGCAGATAGGGATCGATCTTCTGGCTGAGGTCGCCGGGCAGGAAGCCCAGTTTTTCGCCCGCTTCCACCGCCGGGCGCACCAGCAGAATGCGCCTTACCCGTTCTTCCAGCAATGCCTCTACGGCGCAGGCTACCGCCAGGAAAGTTTTGCCGGTGCCCGCCGGGCCTATGCCGAAGTTAATGTCATTTAGCTTGATCGCGCGCACATAACCCTGCTGGTTGTTACCGCGGGGCTTGACCGAGGCGCGCTTGGTGCGGATTACCTGAATCGCCTCAACCGGGGCGTTCCCCTGGCTGACCTGGGCCAATTGTTCCAGGCCTGACTGCTGCAGTTGCAGGTGCAGTGACTCCGGGCTGAGCCCAACACCCTGGCAGACCTCGGCGTAGAGGTGAATGAGCAGGTCCTTGCCCGCAGCAATGTTCACGGCCGGGCCGGTCAGCTGGAACTGGTTGCCGCGGTTGGTGATATGGATACCCAGGCGCTGCTCAATCTGCCGCAAATGGCCGTCCAGCTGGCCGCATAGCATGGCCAGATGACGGGCGTCATTGGGTTCGAGAGAAAGCGTGTCTTGGGACGTCGGCTGGGGCGACGCTGAGGCTTCAATATTCAATAGATTTCTGGGCCCACCTGGGCGGCTGCATTGAAAGTAAAGGATATACGGGATTTGGCCGCCGTCAATGGTCGCTGAGCGCTCCACGCAGGGAGTTGGGCAGCGCTTCGACGATTGTTACCGTGGCGAATTGGCCGATCAGGCCGTGATCAGTGCAGGAGAAGTTGACCGCACGGTTGTTTTCAGTGCGCCCCTGCAGTTGGCCGGGGTCTTTTTTGGACACGCCCGTGACCAGGATGCGCTGCTCACTGCCGACCATCTGCCGGCTGATTGCCTGTGCGTTCTGGTTGATGCGGGCCTGCAAGATCTGCAAGCGCTGCTTTTTGGTCTCCTCCGGGGTGTCGTCCGGCAGGTCAGCGGCCGGCGTACCCGGGCGAGCGCTATAGATGAAGCTGAAAGACACATCGAAGCCGATGTCTTCTATCAGCTTCATGGTGTCCGCAAAGTCGCGCTCGGTTTCCCCGGGGAAGCCGATGATGAAATCAGAGGAGATACTGATATCAGGCCGTATCTTGCGCAGGCGGCGAATCTTGGATTTGTACTCCAGTGCCGTGTGCCCCCGCTTCATGGCGGCCAAAACCTTGTCTGAGCCGCTCTGAACCGGCAGGTGAAGGTGGTCAACCAACTGCGGGATGTCGGCGTAGGCTTCTATCAGCGCATCGGAGAATTCAACCGGGTGCGAGGTGGTGTAGCGAATGCGCTCGATACCGGGGATGCGGGACACGTAGTGCAACAGCTCGGCGAAATCGACGATTTCGCCTTCATGGCTCTCACCGCGATAGGCATTCACGTTCTGGCCCAGCAGATTGACCTCGCGCACGCCCCCGGCGGCCAGGTGCGCGACCTCTGCGATCACGTCGTCCAGCGGTCGGGAGACTTCCTCTCCCCGGGTATAGGGGACCACGCAGAAGGTGCAATACTTGGAGCAACCCTCCATGATAGAGACAAATGCCGTAGGGCCCTCTACTTTGGGTTCGGGCAGGCGATCAAATTTTTCGATCTCCGGGAAGCTGACGTCCACCACCAGGGTGCCGCCTGGCCCCTTGTGGGCAGTGCGCTGGGCCATCATTTCCGGCAGCCGGTGCAGGGTCTGCGGCCCGAAAACCAGGTCCACATAGGGCGCGCGTTTGCCGATCTCCGCGCCTTCCTGGCTCGCTACGCAGCCGCCTACGCCGATAATCAGGTTGGGGTTTTTCTGCTTAAGGTGCTTCCATCGACCGAGCTGGTGGAATACCTTCTCTTGTGCTTTTTCCCTTATAGAACAGGTATTTAACAGCAGTACATCGGCCTCCTCCGGGTCATCCGTCTGAACCAGGTCGTGGCTTTCTTCCAGCAGGTCACGCATACGCGCTGAGTCGTATTCGTTCATCTGGCAGCCGTGCGTCTTGATGTACAGTTTCTTGCTCACAGGTCCTCGGATTCGGGGCATCGCACCCCGGATTGGATCAGCTTGGAAAAAGGGTGGGGGAGTATACCCACTCATGCTGCTGAAACCTAGGGCTGGCGCGGCTTTCGGGCTGGTATTTCCTACAGATGCTGGTAATATTGCGGCCCCTTGAAACCAGGTGGCCGGTCAGGGGCTAAGCAGCAGGCCACCCCACGAGGAATTCATGCCAGCACAACCCGTCTACAAAGTGATCTTCCAGAATGGTAACCAGGTTTTTGAGGTGTTTGCCCGGGCCATTTACCAGAGTGACATGTGGGGCTTCATCGAAGTGGAGGAGTTCGTATTTGGTGAGCGCTCGCAGATACTGGTCGACCCCAGCGAAGAAAAGCTGAAGAACGAATTCAGCGGCGTGACCCGCTCCTACATCCCCTTGCAGGCCATTATCCGCATTGACGAGGTCGACAAAGAGGGCAGTGCCCGCATTTCCGAGGTGCCTGCTGGCGCGGGGAATGTGGCGAGGTTCCCTATCGGCGGGATGCCGGGGGGGCATCAGGGCGGGGAGGAGTAGGGGGCTGGTTTGCAAGCGGGGTCTGCTGTCGCCGCCAGGTATAACCTTGCCGTTATCTGGCGAACATAGGGGTGAGGGCTGAAATTAAGAGGTTCTCCTATAGATGGGTTTCAACCCCGTCTTGTACCGTGCGCAATCAAGCATTGGGTGACAACATCAAGAACTGTGACCTGGTTCACGAAATTGAAATGAATACTAGAGTAGAATGCTCCTGCCCGTGAAGATTCTGGGCTCTATGCTATACCTAAAACTAATTGCTCTTGAGCGTGGGTTTGTGATTCTACAAACCATCGCTGGGGTCGGTCTGGATGCAATAGGTGCGTGTTCAAATGTTTGGTTGTCAAAAGGTTCAAAAAACCCTCCGAATCCTGCTGAAGCGAGCGGCTTTGGTTTGCCTGCTCGGCGCAAGTGGTCAGTATTTGCTATGGATGGGTCGCCTCCCCAGAATGATAAGATGCTGTTGGCTGTAGCATTTACCGACGATGTCAGTGTTGCTAATGGAGCTAGAGCTGAAACTCCCCGAAGATCTCGAGCAGGGCAAGGCGCGGGGAGTCGCGATTTCTGCAGTTTGAGAGCGCAGTCGGCAAGGAGACAGCGAAGACCAAGACCTCCCCTCAGCCGAGCAATATGTTGTGGCTCGTGCTTGCCGCAGTACTGGGTTTTGGTGTCGTAGCACGTCGCCGTTCACCTGATCAGGCTGCCTGAACGCCCGTTCAGCTTGCAATCCGCCTCGTCACCTTCAAGAGCGCATTGAAGTGCCTCGTTCTATTCGGCGGCTAACTAACTTTCATCGCCATATGATTGATGTGAAGTCGCTCACTAAAATCGCAAGTGCGTTCAGATAGAAGCGTTTATTTTGTGATTTGTTATATATAATTTGTGAATGAAGGCGTTTGCAAGATCATAAATAGTGGCCGGCGTAGACAGGGGGCTAGTTCAATGACAGGTAATGCAGTTCTGCGAGTCTTTTTTTTGGTAGGGGGTTTGGTTTGTTCTCTCTCCGCATTTTCCGATTCCTACAAGGTTAATCCGGGTGATCTGCTTCGCATTGATGTGTGGAACGAGGAGAGTCTCAGTAGGGAGGTCCTTGTGCGGCCTGACGGCATCATCAGTCTGCCGATGGCGGGTGAGATTGCTACCAGTAATACCACGCCTTCAGTCGTCGCAGACAAAATAGCCCAAGCGCTTAGCAAGTACATGAAAGACAAGCCGAGGGTCGTTGTTTCGTTGGCCAATGTCAATGGCAACAAAATCTACGTGATCGGGAAAGTTGAAGGCCTGGGGAGTATGTCGTGACCAGTGATACAGACGTGATGCAGGCGCTGGCACTGGCCGGTGGTTTGAATGCGTTTGCTGCAGAGAACGATATTCGCATATTGCGAAGGCAGGCCGACGGCAAGCAAGTCGCAATTCCTTTCCGTTACGCCAGGGTAAGAGCTGGCGAGGCACTGGACTCTAATATTGTTTTGCAAAGTAGGGATGTGGTGGTTGTGCCATGATCAATTCAGGAGATCGAGTCATGTCATATCGTTGTTCTTTAAGCGGCGGCGTCCTTCGGCGCTCATTTTGCTTGGGCTTTGTGCTGCTAAGTGCCCAGGCCAATGAGTATTCGTTTGAGTACGGAGTCGAGGCTGGCTACGAGTACAACGATAACGTGCGATTGACGCCTGAAGATGAATTGGACATATCGGGTGGTCGGCTTGCCATCCCAGCAACACTGACATCGCGAAGTGAGCGTCTGAACGCTCAGCTCATAGGGGAGTTGCTGTTTTCCCGCTTCGACGAAGATGCCTGGGACAGTGATGATCAGAATTCCGAGGGGAGGCTACCTATACGCTGGAGCGTGGTGAATGGATGGCTATGCAGGTTATCGGCGTGACACGACGCGTACGGGCGAATTTCTTGATACTGGTTTGACAGGTGTTGAGGCGATCGCGACGAGAGACCGCAGCTTGGCGGTCTGGGATTCATATGTTCACCGAAAAGAATGGTCTAATCGGCGGGCTTGACTTACGAAGACGTGGATTACGATTCCATTTGCATTGCAGGATTATCAGTTTCTGTCTGGATATCGGGGTGGCTAAATCAGTGGAGTGAGCGTACCCGCTTGACGCTTCAAGCCTATGCCAGCGCCTTTGACAATGATGCCAACTTTGACGCTGACATCGAAGTGGAGACGGAAATACTCGGGGCTCAAGTTGGCTTCGACTCTACATTCTCGGAGACCATTATCGTCCTCGCTGCTTGTAGGCTGGGCAAATGTAGATACGGAGTACTCACGGGATTACCCGGTGACCCTCCTGAGGATGACGAATCGGACGTGTTACTTCTGGCAGGGGTCACTGGACTTATCGAGCTGAGCGTCATAGGGTCAGAGCATCCATCGATAGCGTGCCCCGCCCCAGCGGCAGCGGCACTATGGTGTAAATCATATTATCGGGTTGGATTATCGCTATCAAGTGTCAGAGCGCAGCAACTTTGATCTCAGATTCGATGTAGGCCAGCGAGTAGCGGTCGATGACCGAATCGATATTGATCGTGACTTTGCTCGTGTTCGCTTTGGTCTGGATTATCGTTTTTCCGGGTCCTGGTATGTGTCAGGCAGCTACGAGTATTCCTGGCAGGACCAAGAGCGCGCGACTGGACAGTGCTGACTCCAATGCCGTTAATTTGAGCGTTATTTTCAGGCCAGAAAAGACTGTTTGGTCGCGTTGAACGGAGCATCCGTAGAGAAATGATTGAAGATCAATCCTATTTGAGACCGCTTCAGAATATTTTGAAGTACTGAAGCGACGAAAGTATTGGCTGCTTCTGCCGGTCATTCACGATTATTCCGCTGGTTGTCTATTGTTGCGTTTTTACTGCCAGCTACTTACCAGTCTCAGGCCACAATACTGATTCAGGAGCAGGAAGTTCCCAGGGATTTTGTTCGATCTACTATCACCAGTTACGCGGCACAGCGCGTTCAGGTCACAAGTCAACGTGTGCTCACGTTAGAGCAATATTACCGAAATCATAAAGAAGTTCGAGCTCTACCCCCAAACGGATCGGCCGAGGGTCCGGATACCAGGATGGCGAGCAGGTTTCGGCAAAACGTGATTTGGATCTCGTCAGTGCGGAAGTAATTGATCCTCGAAGCGGTCGCCCTACCCAGGCCACTATCGCCTTTACCCTGGCTTTCAAAGACCCGAGTCCCCTTATGGCTCAGAAGATGACTGATGAGTTGGTGACTTTGTTTCTTGACAGAGAACAAGCGGGAGCGAACTCAGCAGGCCGAGGGTACCGCAGACTTTTTGGCTTCGGAGGCTCAGCGGATGAATGAGGAGCTCCTTGCTTTGGAGCAGAGTCTGGCTGATTTCAAGTCATTAACGAGGGTAATCTACCCGAGTTT
Source organism: uncultured Gammaproteobacteria bacterium (assembly GCA_963845135.1). GTDB lineage: Bacteria > Pseudomonadota > Gammaproteobacteria > Pseudomonadales > Halieaceae > Halioglobus. The sequence goes on from CAWJQW010000006.1 coordinate 249,456, forward strand.
TACCAACGGAACCTGGTTAATCTGGAAAGTGCCAGGCGAGAACTGATCGAAGTTGAGTTTCGGGCACAAGAACTGCAAAAACGTAAATTCGAGCTAACGTCCAAGATGTCCCAGGTGAGCCCGTCTGCGCCGGTATACACATCTACTGGTGACGTTGTTATGAGTGACGTGGATCGACTGAAAGCGCTGCAGGCGGAATACAGACGAAAAGTTGCACTTTACAGGGATAATCACCCGGACTTGATCCGGTTGGACCGTGAAATTCAAACTCTGCAAAGTGAATTAGGCGTTGGGCCTGATACTGAGGACTTGCGGGTGCAGTTGAGTGAACAGAAGCAACACTTAGCTGAACTTCAAACTCGTTACAATGAAAACCACCAGGAAGTTGTCAGTACTCGCCGCGTTATCGGGCAGCTGGAAGAAAGTATTGCGCGTTCAAGTAACCGGGTCATAGATACCCAGGAGCCGGTAGCGGATAACCCTGCCTATATATTGCTGCAAGGTGAGCTGTTTTCTACGGAATCAGAATTGAGAACGTTAACCGGACGAGGGCAAGAATTGCGCAGGGTTGTTGATCAGTACGAGTCAATGATTGCCAGTGCGCCCGAAGTGGAGAAGGAATACAAGGCTTTATTGCGCGACTACGACAACGCCACGGAAGAGTACAGAGAGATTAAGACCAAGCAGCGAGAAGCCATCGTAGCAAGAAACCTGGAGCAGGAACAGAAAGGAGAGAGCTTTGCTCTCATCGAGCCTCCAGCCCTGCCTGCGGACCCAGTAAGCCCCAATCGACCAGCTATTATTTTCCTCGGCTCTGTGCTGGCGATCGGTCTGGGCGTTGGTCTTGTCGTGCTGAGAGAGGTGTTGGACAAAGCCATTCATGGTGTGCGTGAACTGACAGCAATAATGGGGGAAGCACCCTTGGTATCAATTCCCTATATCGAAAATGATGTGGATATAATCGGCAGGCGCCGTAACTGGGCTTTGGGCCTAGCCTCGTTGGCTGTAGTCGCGTTGATTTCGTTTTATGTCACTTATTCAGTTATCCAATGATTGGTTGTCGTTTGTTTTGAAATTTGATCTCCGGGAAGTGCATTAATGGATTACCTGCAGGAAGCAATAGAAAAGGCGCGCCTACAGCGCGAGGGGGCGATTGGTAAAACTCCATCGCCTGGCGAGAAAGCCGTGGGAGCTGAGGGCCAGGCCTCCAGCAACGGACATGGCGCCAGAGACGTAGGTCGGGACCGATACAGGGTTGCGAACAGGCGGGTTCAGGCCGTACCGAAACAGATCGACTACAAGATCACTCGAACGGCAAAACCTGACGAGGAAACCCTCCTGAAAAACCGGGTCATTGCAAGTGACCGGGACGACCCACGGGTAGAGTCTTATCGCCAGCTAAGGAGCCAGGTGCTCAGTAGCATGAACGTGAATGGATGGAATACCTTGGCGGTGACGGGGCCCATGGAGAACGTTGGCAAGACGTTGACTGCTGTGAACCTTGCGATAAGCATTGCCCAGGAAGGGAACCAGACGGTACTCCTGGTAGATTTGGATTTGCGTGAACCCAGTGTTAGCGAGACGCTGGGCATTGAAGTCGACAAGGGAATTGTTGACCACTTACTGCACGGTGAGCCAATTGAAAATATAATGGTAAACCCCGGAATTCCGCGGCTGGTGATTGTCCCCGGTTTGCCTCAGGGGCATCATGTCTCAGAACTACTGACCTCACCGGAAATGAAGTCTTTCCTTTCTGATATCACCTCCCGTTATCCAAATCGTATAGTAATCTTTGACCTTCCCCCGCTTTTGCGAAATGACGACGCAATGGTTTTTGTGCCAAGCACGGAAGCGTGTTTGTTAGTCGTGGAGGACGGAGGAACCAGTTCTGATGAACTGCTACGTTCACTGCAGTTGCTAAAGAGTTCTCAGTTGCTGGGTACTGTGCTTAATAAGGCCCGTTAGCGGGAACGGTACCAGTCGATGTATACAAGTTTTTTTGGTCTGCGGGAAAAGCCTTTTTCCCTGATACCCGATTCAGAGTCAATTTTTTTCTCCAGTGTTCACCTTGCAGCTTACAATATGCTTGAATTCGGTCTGCTTGAACAGGTGGGCATAACAGTTATCACAGGAGAGGTCGGGGCAGGGAAAACGACATTGATCAGGCACCTCCTGAGTCGCACTGACTATGAAGAAATAACGCTGGGCCTAATCAGTACACCACACGACTCCTACGGCACTTTACTTAAGTGGATAATCAATGCTTTTCGGATTCCCACGTCGAGTAATGACGAGGGTGTGCTGTTACAAACCCTGCAAGATTTCCTGATCGAACAGTCTGCCATTGGAAAACGCACATTGGTGATTGTTGATGAAGCCCAGAATATGTCCAAGGGAGATCTGGAGTCGCTCCGTTTGCTCACTAACATCAACGCCGACAAGAACCAATTACTGCAAGTTATACTCGTGGGGCAGCCGGAGTTGTTGGACAAGTTTTATGATCCATCCATGTCGCAATTGGCGCAGAGGGTTTCGGCGGAATATCGCCTGTGCGCCATTGAATCTTCTCGAAAGCATGAGCTATGTACGTTACCGCATAGAGGCAGTCGGCGGTTCTCAGGACCTGTTTGATCCCACTTCACTCATGGCCATTTATTACTATAGTGGAGGCATACCCCGGATCATCAATACTCTCTGTGACGGCGCTCTCGTGCTTGCTTTTGGATTGGGTAAGGATACGGTCAATCTGGACACGGTCCTCAATGTCGTTAAAGCCAAGCAAATAGGCGGAATACATCGCCCCGGCATCGGTACCGACCCTGCAAGAGAAACCGTGCGCGCCGAGGTGAAGAATTTGAAGTCGGTAGACTTGTTAGACGCGGTCGGCTGAGGCATGAACATTCTGTACCTTTACAGTTTCCTCTTTGCGCTGATTCTGTCCCTGGTATTCATTCCCTTCCTTATTCGCAATTCAGTTCGCTGGGGTTTGGTAGACGATCCTACCGGCAGTGCACGCAAGTTACATAGCACCGTTATCCCGCGCAGCGGCGGGCTTGGCATTATTCTCGCAGCGGCTCTATCGGTATTGATCGTGTTCCCAGCGGATCAGTCAATTATTAGTTTTGTTCTGGCTTGTCTGGTCATTACTGGATTTGGCCTTTTGGATGACCTGGTTGAATTGAAGCCCTGCAGAAGTTGGGTGGTCAGGCCCTTGGAGTACTGATCGCCATGGCCGGCGGCATGGTCGTCTCTGATTTCCCTCTGTTCGCGGGCATTCCAGCCTGGATTGCCAACCTGGTGACTTTTCTTTTTGTTTTAGGAGTGATAAACGGCGTCAACTTCTCCGATGGAATGGATGGCCTGGCTGCCGGGGTTACACTGCTTGCACTGGCTTTGATTTTTATTCTGGCTTTGGAATCGGCAGATATTACAGTTGCTGTTATCTCACTGGCTGTATCAGCGGCGCTTTTGGGGTTCTTGCGATTCAATACACATCCCGCGCGCAATATTCATGGGCGATGCTGGCAGCCAGTTCCTAGGCTTTACGGTGGCTTGGTTGGCAATCACACTCAGCCAAAGTGGCGGGAGCGAGGTGACAACGCTTATGCCGCTGTTAATACTCGGGCTGCCTGTCATGGATATCATTCAGGTGGTGCCCGTCAGAATCAAGAAGAAGCTCCCCCTGCCCGGGCCAGATAAGGAGCATTTTCATCACCAGATTGCAAAATTAGGGTTTAGCCAGTACGAGGTGGTGGCGCTGATCTACGTGCTGCAGGCATTGCTTCTGGTTGGAGCTTACCTACTGCGCCACCAAAGCGATTACCTTGTCTTCGCTCTCTTCGTGGCTTTTGCAGCGATGGTGCTCGGTATCCTCTATGCGGCAAACGTTAGCGGCTGGAAAGTCAGGCCAATAAATGCGACCAAAGGTCGCAACAACAGAAACGATTTTTTCAGGCGGCTCGGAGTCTTGCATCCCTACACCGGCACTTTCTTTGGTGCATTTCTGGCTGTGTTTTTTGCTTTTGCCGCCTTGGTGTCATCGTCGTTGCCCCCTGTCTTGATATATCTCGCGCTTCTACTTGCGTCTATCGTTTTTCTCGCGAAGCTCCTGTGGCGCCAGAAGTGGGCAAAGGGCGTTGGTAGGCTCGTGTCATATAGCGCCACCATTCTCCTCGTTTGGGGCATGACCCAGTCAGTCGCGAGCGAACAACTCAATCAATTCGTCGACATAACGTTAGCCCTAATCGCGGTGTTACTGCTTTTGGCAATGCGCATTACCCGTAGGGTTTACTTTGGTTTGACTACCGAAGATCTATTGGTCGCTCTTTTTATCGTAACGCTTGACTCCTCTGCTCTTCTTGAGTTTGGGCATGGTTCTACCGCCATTAGTGCGCCATTTCGAATTTGTATTTTGCTTTATGCCTGTGAATATTTGCTTGCTCGTGGTGACAGGGCTATAGAGAGCCTTACTCTGGCCTCTGCATTCGCCCTACTGCTGACCGGTATTAATTTATGATCGCGGGTAGTTGCTTGAGCCTGATTTCACGTGTTCGATAGCAACTCAGCATGGCCGTGGAATCTCTTTCTTAGCGCCCCGAGCAAATATACTTGCCGGCGCATAGGCCCTTTTCAAATGCATTTATTGAAAACTGGTGGTCTCTTGTGCCGAATATGAGGGAAAAAGTAGTCTCTGGCGTGCTATGGGCATCTGTGAGACGGTCGGCGTCAGACTGGTCCAATTTGCAAGTTTTCTGATTCTGGCAAGAATTCTTAGCCGCGAAGATTTTGGACTGGTAGCCCTGGCATCAGTTTACGTGGCTTTTCTTCAGCTTGTCGTGAGGATGGGGATAACGGACGTGATCGTTCAGCGAGAGGATTTGTCTGATCTGCATAAGGATACTGCCTACTGGGCAACGGTCATCCTTGGTGCCGCTGCGATAGTCTTATCCATATTTCTCGCTCCTCTGGCAGCTGCTTGGAGTGGCGAGGAAGCCCTCAAGCCGATTATCTACTGCCTCGCCATTGGGATTATTCCTCTGTCTCTGTCACGAGTGCAGCAGGGTTTGCTTATGCGAGACTTGTCTTTTCGTAGTTTGGCGATCAGTGGCTGGGTGTCGATGTTTAGTGGCGCCGCGGTAGGTATTACGATGGCATTGAACGGCTATGGTGTCTGGAGCCTTGTTGCGCAGCAATTGGTTGAGCGATTTGCAGAGTTCATAACACTGTTTTGGGTGACGCGTTGGTTCCCCAAACTGAGATTTTCGTTGGACGCTTTCCAGGAAATGTGGTCTTATGCTTCTCGCATCATTGGCGATGAATATTCTCAAGTTTGCCGGTGGAAACATAGATCGTTTTTTCGATCGGTCAATTTTTCGGTGTTGGTGCACTAGGCATTTACGTTATCGGATCGACGTTTCGTAGAGGTGATTCTGGGCATTACCAAAGTGGTAATACTAAAAGTCGCAATGTCCGCATTTCTCCAGACATACAGACTGATACGGAACGATTGTTTGAAAGTAGCGCCGCAGTCGCCCGAATTATTGCACTGTTCGGCTTTCCAGTCATGGGTCTCTTTATATTTTACGGCGAGACTATCACAGCTGTTGTTTTCGGTGAAAAATGGCGTGATGCCGGGGTGATATGTCAAATAATTGCCGTCGGTGGACTAGCCCGGACGTCAAGTTTTTTCGCGCAGCCATTGTTAAAGGCCAAGGGACATCCCGGTAGCTTGTTGAGAGCAACGGCAGTACAGATCGTGGTGAGCGTAGTCTTTAGCGTCGATACTGGCAGCCTATGGTATGAACGCCTTCACCGCTGGGTGGGTCAGCGGTTCCCTGATATTTAGCTTTCTATCTGTTTCTACTACATATCCAGTGTTCTCGATTATCCAATTAGCAATATTCTAAAACAGTACACCGGTCCGCTGTTGGCGCTGGTAGGCGGCTGGCTGGTTGTGAATGCCGCTGAGCCTTACTTTTCTGGTTTTGTAGAAAGCTCCTTTGCGGAGTTGGCGATTCGCTGTGTTTTATATTTTACTTCTTATGTTTTGCTTGTTGTTTGCTCCTTGGTTTTGGAACTGTGAAGCGAGCGTATCTGGATATGCATTCAATGGTGCGGCCGAGAAAGCGAAAATCAGAAACCTTAATGCGCCCACAAAACACCCTATGGCTCGCTATCAGGTCAATTTTATGTTGCGTTTGAAGAAAACAGTGAAAATATGAGCTTCGCCAGCGAAACAGGATTCCTGCCACAGGCCATACTCGCTGGTGCGCCGAAATGCGGTACCACGTCGGTCTTTGATCATCTAAGTGATCACCCCGGGGTATGCAGTTCCCTGGTAAAGGAAACATACTTCCTGATAGACAAGGGGTATCCACTTTTTCGCCCTGAGAGAAATATTCATTCCAGAGGGTGGAGTGGATATGAGGAGTTTTTCCCACAATCTGACGGCAGTACAAACGGCATCAGGCTTGAGGCTACGCCGGATTATTTGTACCAGACAACCCGCTTTTAAGTATTCCCGACTGGCCCACCAAGCCAAAGGTGTTCTTTGTTTTGAGGCGACCAGAGGAGCGCGTTTATTCGCTTTACAGATTTGCCCAGAATAACCTGGCAATTCTTGATAAAAAGATTTCTTTTGCTGAGTACCTCTCTCTGGCGGGTACGGAGGATAGCCCATTTGCGGAAAGATATATTTTGTCTCACGCGTTTGAGCAAAGCTGTTACGTGGATTACCTCTTGAAGTGGAGGGTCAAGTTGGCGCCTGAGAATATTCGCTATATTCCTATTTAAGAACTTTCGACAGATCAACGAAACTTCATGATGGAGGTAGCCGACTATCTTGGCGTGGATCCTTCTTTCTCACCTATTACAACTTTGAAGTTAAGAACCAGTCTTTCAATGTAAGCTACAGGGATACACCGCCTGAAGAGTTTGGTTAGTCCATATATAGGCTAGTGAAAGTTTGCGACGCCACCTTAGCTGGCTATATCGAAAGTTAACGTTTCGCCACCAGCGGCGGCGACGGTGGAGTCTGAAAGGGCGGAGGTGGCGGAACTCGCCAAGCGCTTTATCAATGCTGATCACAGACTTGACAAAGAAGAATTTGATGTTGATCTGACGCCCTGGTGGAGTGCTAGGGAAGGTCAACGTGGAGTGGTTCGGGGCGGGATGTCGATTATAAGTAAAGAGCGATTGATTCTGTGAAGATATTGCATGTCTGCTGGGACCTTGGTCAGGGTGGGATTCAGCGCTACCTGGTGGATCTGGCCGCATTGCATCAGCATGAACTGTCAAGTCGAGTGCTTGTGCTTAGTGAACGCGGTGCGCTTTCAGATGAAGCAGAACACCGATGCGCACACAGTAGATTATGTCGGCATGAATAATGGTTTCGACGTGACTGCTCTGCATCGCATTTTGAGATTATTATGGTCTGGTGATCATGATGTTATACACTGGCATGTCAACAACATTGTTCTTGGCCTGGGACTAAAGTTGCAATCTAGGCCTGTTGTCTTTACTGAACACGGTGGGCGCTTGATCAACAGAGATCGGCGGAATACTCCCGCCCGGAGAAGAGGATCTCAGCTCTGATGTCGATTGTTTCATCGCCATTTCGCAGTTCATGGCTGTATGCATGCAAATAAATCGAGCTGAGCGATCGTGTAAAGGTGATTCATAACGGAGTGGACTACGATCACATCCTGAGTCTCCCTGGGCTGCCATCCCAGGTGTCGAAGGTTTGCCTCAGGGAATGAAAATTGGCTTTACAGGAAGACTGACTCTGGATAAGGGTATAGATCTTTTCATTGAAACCGCTCGACTGGTTAACCAAACACATCCAGATGCAGCTTTTGTTGTAGTGGGCGATGGCCCCGCAAGGAAGACAGGCAGCTCTTGTGAAAGACGTAGATGGCCTTAAGACACAATACATTTCCTTGGTTATCGCAAAGATGCCCGGGAAGTTGCGAAGTGCTTCGACCTTTGTCTGTTTACATCAAGGTATGAAGGGTTTGGTCTGGTGATAGTTGAATCGTTAGCCGCGGGAGTTCCTGTGGTCGCCATGGATGAAAGATCTGCGGTGAGCGAGATTGTCAGAGATGGTGTCGATGGGTTATTAGTAAAGGGTTTGAACCCGTTCGAAGCTGCAGATGCAATAACAAGGCTTCTGGAATGATTCTGAACTGAGAAAGCGAATGGCTGAATCCGCAAGGGAACGGGCAGGTCAGTTTACGATGGCTAGAAATGCTCGCCTCGTTGCGAATCGTACATCGAATTATCAGCCAGCGCTGACAGGTCAAACACCCTTAAATCTTGATCATATCAGCTATTTCAGCTTAGATAGGGGCAGTAGTTAGACACCGTTGCATAAAGAAATAGATACACTACATACCAAGTGTTTTCTTCAAGAACGCTTCAAAGCCGCTTAATTTCGCATGTATCAAAGGCTTACTTAAGGAGTTCACAATGATCATTGCGTTGATGCTCACTTGCATTTAGCGGTGCAGCTACAACATTCAACAAGGACATACAATTTTACAACTTCTGTTTCAAGTAGAAATCTAACTAATAAAGGCAGGGTCTTCGTAGGTGGTGACTTGAAAAGGTGGGCGCCCATTCTCCATTTCTAGCTGAGTAATTGTTGCAACAGCCTTAAATACAAGGTAGTGCTTGGTACGATTGTGGCGCCACACCTGCTTCGATATGTCCCCGCAACCGTCCATTAA